>NZ_QZCH01000099.1 GCF_003596335.1 Motilimonas pumila | reverse complement strand
ATGGACTCGTTGCGGTACAAGCGAAGTGGCATTTTGACTTTCAAGCCAACACAATAAAACATCGCAGAGTGCTTTCCATACCCCGCTTAGGAAGGGAAGTTCGGAGCCATAGGCGGTATCAAATTTACGAGTCCCAATATCAATGGGCAATACTGGAATATCAACGGCTCACGCACAACGCTGGACTAGGGAAATTATGAGGGGATCCGTCAGCGCCTCATTAAGAGGCAAAAAATTGTTGGCTAAAATTAGCGACGAAGGAGCAAAAGCCAACTGTTTTTTGTCCTTTTGAATGACTTGTTATATGCCGATTAACTCTGAATCTTGCCATACATCTTCGTGACTACCAGCTACTAAAAACCTGTGACCCGGAGGCAATGCTAAATAAGGCTCTATTTCAGGTAAGTATTTATTAATATGACTTACGTGCAACGGTTTGAAAAAATCAGGGTCGTCACTCCATTCTTCACCGCACCAAATATACCAACCACAAGTTCCATTTTCAGCGACTTGCCTTAAACCGTTTATGGGAAGTTTACCGATAGTTTCAATAGCAATACCTAATTTGTCGGAATCACTACAAGGTGAATATTCCGTTTCAAATTTAGCACAAATATCTTGCGGACTACTCATCAGTTCCCTTAGGCATATAACGCCCACATTAAGCGGACTAAAATTGTTGGCTAAAATTTGTGAGGAACGAACAATAGCCAACTGTTTTAGTTCCGTTTAAATTGACTTGTTATGTGCCCTATTACTCAGAATAACCTTCTGTAAATAGATCCATTTGCCCATTAACAAATTCCATTATTTGATCATATTTCATCTCGGTAATTTTACCTGCAACTACAAAACAAAATAAGTAGGCAGAAACAAAGTGAAACTTATATTGATACTTAGACCGCTCATCATATGACCAGTCTTCTTTTACCATTTGATCCGTTGCATCGCTCATTTCATTAATTAGCGCAGTATTGTTCATATTCTGGCGCTTAGAGTAAAATATGGATGCCAGCATATACATATTTCCAGAAGGAATCCCTCCATCTGAAATTGCATTTAGAGCTTCTGATAATGCTTCTTCGACTTCAATAAGCCACTTTTTCATGATAATCCTCTAGCTCGATGAACGGGCACATAGACATAATGATTCCCTGTGCACAGTGTCGACCTCCTGCATTTATCGTGGGTTAGCTAGGCCAGTGCCACACTGTT
>NZ_QZCH01000098.1 GCF_003596335.1 Motilimonas pumila | reverse complement strand
TGATATTCCAGTATTGCCCATTGATATTGGGACTCGTAAATTTGATACCGCCTATGGCTCCGAACTTCCCTTCCTAATCGGGGTATGGAAAGCACTCTGCGATGCTTTACTGTGTTGACTTGAAAGTCAAAGTGCCACTTCGTTTGTATCGCAACGAGTCCATTCCACCACATCAAAATCTATGCTTTTTAAGTCACGAAATGCCACTTATATCTACATGTGTTTCCATGCAAGTTGGCGATCTGCACTTCATTTAAAATAGGGCGAGGCACATTAGTCGCGAGTAACTACGGGTCTTTCGCACTGCGTTGTCAAAGGTGGGTTGCAGAGTGTTTTAGGCTCGTTCTTCTGTGGCGCTTAGCTTTTCGCTCTTTCTCTGACCCTTTATAAACATAGGCTTCACAAGGTATCGGAGACTTTTTTGCTAACAGGCATTGGCTGAGATATTTGGGTTTATGTTATGTTTATCAGGAAGTTGACGCATTCGTGATGCTTTTCGTTAATTTAGGAAGGAATTTGAAAATTTTAAAATCGATTTTAAGGTTGATCGTGAGTGTTTTGGTATTTGTTTCTTTGTTTTACTTATCTTTCCTCGTTGCTCCATATTTGTTGACGTCAGAAAAATATGTTGGGGAACAAGGTGTTTCTAAGTTTTTCCCCGTTGCACAAAAAGTTAATAATTCTTACTCTGTAATACAATGGGAGGAGTATAAGAATCGTGAGGACGTATACCTTGTTGACGAGGAAGAGCTTGTTACAAGGCTCATTAACAACGAACGCATTGAACTTGAAAAATCGAAAGACGGGCTGATTAATCTTACATACTACGCAGATAACTATACATTTTGGTCTGGGTACTACATTGTGAATGGAAAGGTCGAACCAGTCTATTTTAGATTCGTAGGGGCATTTATTGTAATACCTGTTTTCGGTGTTGTGTTAATTATATATTTGTTCGGTCGTTTGTTTTATGCCCGGTATGTGGCAAGAAAAAGGATGCAGAGTATGTAATCTGCTTAATGCAAGGAATAATTTTCAACCCGATTAAATCCAGGCTGTTACTTCTCATTTCGTTCATCATTATTAGTGGGTAACACGGTTTTTTACGTTTTCGAGAGGAATAGGATGTCTCGTTTTAAATGGCGTTGTTGATCAAATAGTTTTCAGTGCGACAAAGGCTCATGCTGTTCACATTTCAGACCGCTGATTTTCTTTCAG
>NZ_QZCH01000097.1 GCF_003596335.1 Motilimonas pumila | reverse complement strand
GTATAAGATCACGATAGTGCCTGGGCGTCAAATTGAACTGTATAGACTGCTCAAAAAACGTTCACGATCTTGCCCTGGGTCGCATCTATGAGTAAAGAGGGTGGTCGTTATAAAGGGCAATGAAAAATCCAAGGTGGACGACATCAACTCCGAACCGCTTTATACATGACAATGATGTCTGCTATTCAATCAAACCTTGTTTTCAAAGCAACGTATCAACGCCTTGTTGCAGCCGGAAAACCCAAAAAAGTAGCGATTATTGCATGCATCAGAAAGATGATTGTTATCTTAAATTCAATGCTGTGGAATGGAGCGTTATGGGAAGCGCCAAAAGTGGTAAATTAACTATTGACGCCATAGTCTCTTGTTATGTGAATTTAATCTTAAATCTATCATCAAAATTGTGATGCATTAAAGACTCTTTCATTTGTTCTACTTCTTTACTTTCAATTTTTCGTAAATTTATTTCGTGAGAACTGAAGCGCGCTTTAATTTTCATTACGTTTTCATTAAATGTAACGCTTTCGAGGGTGTTTATATGTACTTCCGCAATATCACTTCCCTCGAGACTAACTTTTGTGCCTCGTTCATCTTCAGGCATTATGAACTCACAAAATATTGTTCGATGTAAAAGAAGAGTTTTAATGTAACCATCTCCGATATCGAGAGCAAAGGAAATGATTAAATCCTTATCCGTTTCTTCAATATCCATAAAACTAACAATATCCATCGACATTACTCCTGCAGCTCGAATTATTCACATTTAATGCACGCTTGAAATCTCTTGATATTTGTTAAATTTAGCATTCAACTTTTTTCCTACCCAAGCCCCTAATAACATGCCACAAACTATTTCAGGGATTAAGCCAAGCATTAATAAAAAACCAAAACCCATGTCATCTGCAAGCAGATGCTTTTGTATGCCACTGTATTCATTTATATACATATAGTATTGCGTTATTAACTCAGCACCAATTTCAATGCATACAGGAACAAAAAGCAATATTGGGAGCACATAAAATAAAACACTTTTGATTTTCAAATCATATCCTCAATAAACACTGACACATAGGAATAATGATTCCCTGTGCACAGTGTCGACCTCCTGCGTTTATCGTGGGTTAGCTCGGCCAGTGCCACACTGTTAGGTAAACGCCATAACAGATACAGGAGATCGACATGAATAATCCTAGCACCCTTTTTATCGGCCTGGACGTACATAAAGAAACC
>NZ_QZCH01000096.1 GCF_003596335.1 Motilimonas pumila | reverse complement strand
GGATATTGCACAACGCTTTAACCCCGAAAGCAAACTCATCGGCTAGCAGGTTTAGCAGGTTTAGCAGGTTTAGCAGGTTTAGCAGGAAAAGTTTACAACTTAAGTGGGTCACCGGCGGCAGCGGTGTGAGTAATCCTCGACGGCGTTATGCGTTAACATACGCGCTCATAGACTGAGGCAAGGCTCCAGCGGCGAAAACAAGTCATGCGGATAACCAAACCCGCGAATATCAGCAAGGTCAACCGCCGAACTTTCTTGCCAAAGGTGCACTCACTTAAGTTTCTCTCCCATGCCGAACATTTTTGGTAGGGATAGTCACGCGCTTGTTGACAGTGGGAATCATATCAGCGAAGTGGCATTTTGACTTTCAAGCCAACACAATAAAACATCGCAGAGTGCTTTCCCTACCCCGCTTAGGGAGGGAAGTCCGGAGCCATAGGCGATATCAAATTCACGAGTCCCAATATCAATGGGCAATACTGGAATATCAGCGGCTCACGCACAACGCTGGACTGGGGAAATTATGAGGGGATCCGTCAGCGCCTCAAACACCGGCTTGGTGAAGTTGGCGATTTTTTTGGAACAAAAAAGGTGACAGCTTTGACAAGTCCGAGTGCATTGACTTGTTAGGGTATTCACTCTACGAACTTGTTCTGATTGCTGTCGTAAACGGCAGCATTAGGGATTGATTCTAAAAACGACATTAAATCAATCATTGTATTTGTATACTTTTGCTCATCGTCACTGCGAAAGTAGACGCGAACTCTAGCTTGCACCATACCGATCTCTTTGATATCGATTCGATTACTTCCGTCAGCCAAGAGCGCTTCCTTGGCACATTGATTGACCAACTCACCACTTTCTAAAAGTACATCAGCCGTCCAATCTCCTGCCTCTCCGAAGTCTGTTTCACTTACAGTGACTTTAATATGCTTATCTATAAATGGAGGGCAACCTTCATCAAAGTGAACCTTTGCATAGGGGACATACTCCGAAACAATTCTAGATATCGAATCCAAGTTAAGATCTGAATTTGTATCTTTTAAAAATGCTTCTATGTTAAATGCCATATAATTTTCCGAGGTTACCCTAGACATAATGATTCCCTGTGCACAGTGTCGACCTCCTGCGTTTATCGTGGGTTAGCTCGGCCAGTGCCACACTGTTAGGTAACCGCCATAACAGATACAGGAGATCGACATGAATAATCCTAGCACCCTTTTTATCGGCCTAGACGTACACAAAGAAACC
>NZ_QZCH01000095.1 GCF_003596335.1 Motilimonas pumila | reverse complement strand
TTTTTATGGAATAAGTTGGCAGAACTTGAAGACAGACTAAATCAAAATAGTCGAAATTCTTCTGTGCCGTCATCACAACAGCCTTTGCATAACAAAGCCAAGAATACTTCGCCTAATCGGAAGAAATCTGGAAAAAAGCAAGGAGCTCAACCAGGTCATAAAGGCCATCGCCGACTGCTTCATCCTATTGAAGACAGTGCCTCGGTTGAGCAATACTTACCAAATAAGGCATGCCACTGCGGTGGTTGTGTCATTCCAAATCGAAAACCCTATAAACGACATCAAATCTTCGATTTGCCTGATATTTCGTGCACATTGGTTGAACATCAAGTCTTCAAAGGTGAATGCTCATGGTGTGGTGATAGGCATCAAGCTGAGCTTCCAGAATATGTTCCTGAAGCTCAGATGGGACCAAATCTACACAGCTTTATTGCAATCCAAGCAACACAGCATCATCAAAGCATAGGAAAAATACAATCGATGCTGAAAGATGTCTTTCAGTTGAACTTTTCTACCGGTGCGATATCAGCGGCTCAAGGGCGAGTAACTGAATATTTAGCGGATACTCATAAGCAAATCCATGAAACAGTTAAAGCGTCAGAATTGATTATGGCTGATGAAACCTCACATCAACGCAATAATGATAAATACTGGATGTGGGCAGCACTGAGTAATGACGTTGCCTTTTTCCAAATCAACAGTGGTAGAAGTCAACACGCGGCTAAACGACTGCTTGGTGAGACAGTTTCACACCTTTTAGTCACTGACCAATACTCAGCTTACAAATATATTGATGAATCTAAGCGCCAGTTATGTTGGGCTCATATCTTAAGAAACGTTATCGCTATCGAGGAGAGCGTTTGCCCCGAAAACCAAAAAATCGGAGAAAAACTCGCATTAATCGCTCATAGCGTATTCAGGTGCCACCATCGATATATTGAGAATGAGATTTCCGGAAATCAATATTATCGACGACTCAGGCGATTAAGAAAGAGTTGGCTTCATGGGCTCAAAGTGGGCAGTTATCAATGTTCAAAACGATATCGAGGTCGGTGCCGTAATCTCATCGCAGATGATGCTATGGTTTGGCGCTTTATGGATGACTCCGAATGTCCGTTAACGAACAATGCTGCAGAACGGGTTCTTCGTAATTATATACTGATGAGAAAGTGCTGTTACGTAATGCGTTCATATCGAGGAGACCTGTTTCGTGAACGGATGTTCTCACTCATCGAGACAGCGAAACTTCAGCAGCTTTCTGCCTATAGCTGGCTGCGTGAAATTGTTGAGCATCATATGCTCAAAGTGGATTATCAGAC
>NZ_QZCH01000094.1 GCF_003596335.1 Motilimonas pumila | reverse complement strand
ACTGTCACAGACACAGAAGGTTATTCAGTCGACACTGAAATGACCAACACGGCCATCACGTTAGATGAAAACATCACGGCGGATGACATCATTAACGCAGCAGAAGCCGGGCTACAAATCCCAGTCACGGGTAAAGCGAGCGGCGATTTCCAAACCGGTGACACAGTGACGCTGACGGTGAACGGTAAAATCTTCACTGGCCCAGTGGATGTCGATGGTAACTTCAGTATTAACGTACCGGGCGTTGATTTAGCCGCCGATCCAGATACGACCATTGAAGCCTCTTTAGCAGCGACTGATGCAGCTGGTAATACGGCCACAGTGACCGACAGCGAAGGTTATTCATTAGACTTATCCGTTAATGCAGCCATTAATCTAGATACTGAAATTACCGCAGACGACATCATTAATGCGGCAGAGCAAAGCCAATCTATTCCAGTGACGGGTAAAGCGAGCGGCGATTTCCAAACCGGTGATACCGTGACGCTCACGGTGAACGGTAAAACCTTCACCGGCCCAGTGGATGTTGATGGTAACTTCAGTATTAACGTGCCGGGCGCTGATTTAGCAGCTGATCCAGATACGACCATTGAAGCTTCGCTAGCGGCAACCGATGCGGCAGGTAACAGCACAACCGTCACAGACACCGAAGGTTATTCAGTCGACACCGAGATGACCAACACCGCGATTACGTTAGATGAAAACATCACTGCGGATGACATCATTAACGCAGCAGAAGCCGGGCAACAAATTCCAGTCACGGGTAAAGCCTCAGGCGATTTCCAAACCGGCGATACCGTGACGCTGACGGTGAACGGTAAAATCTTCACGGGCCCAGTGGATGTTGATGGTAACTTCAGTATTAACGTACCGGGCGCAGACTTGGTAGCAGATGGCGACAAAGTGATTGATGCTTCGCTAGCAGCAACCGATGCGGCAGGTAACAGCACAACCGTCACTGACACAGAAGGTTATTCAGTCGACACTGAAATGACCAACACGGCCATCACGTTAGATGAAAACATCACGGCGGATGACATCATTAACGCAGCGGAAGCGGCGCAACAAATCCCAGTCACGGGTAAAGCGAGCGGCGATTTCCAAACCGGTGACACAGTGACGCTGACGGTGAACGGTAAAATCTTCACTGGCCCAGTGGATGTCGATGGTAACTTCAGTATTAACGTACCGGGCGTTGATTTAGCGGCTGACCCAGATACGACCATTGAAGCCTCTTTAGCAGCGACTGATGCAGCTGGTAATACGGCCACAGTGACCGACAGCGAAGGTTATTCATTAGACTTATCCGTTAATGCAGCCATTAACCTAGATACTGAAATCACCGCAG
>NZ_QZCH01000093.1 GCF_003596335.1 Motilimonas pumila | reverse complement strand
AGAATCACTTCCATGTATCGTGCTCAATGATCTGATCGCAGTTTTCGAGAAAGGTTCCCTATTTAGTCAACAACGCCGTTATGACACCCTTCTAGTCAAAAAGTCACTTTTTAAGTGGTAGTTAGGGCGATTTCTGTCAAATTTTTTGGTGTCCTGTATATTTCGCTTTTCCAGTTAGATTCTATTAATCAAAAAGAGAGTCAGATTCGTTCAATAAGTTCTCAAGATCAGTCAACTGGATTTGATAATCGTTAACAGATATATCTTCCCAGTCCTCATCATCTAACTGTACTATGAACAATACAATACCTTTATCTTTGAAAAACTGTAATATTTCCCTTGTTTTTTTTGCCACATCAATATGGTCATTTAAATAAAACTCTCCGCTGAAAAAAAAGCCTGCCTTCCCTTTAGCTATTATTTTTCTTGCAGCAGTCAAGGATAACCCTAAGGTTACATGTAAAAATTTTGCGATACTTAAGTCTGTGCAGGGTTTATTTAGTGAAATAGCTATTTTTGTCATTTTAAAGTCCCTCTTAAAAAGTGGGTTAAGTGGCTTTCCTGAAGTTTTATTTTAAAGTTTCTACCATAACAGTGATACAAATTTTCGTATTTAGTGGCCGGATAAAATTGAGTTAATTATCTGCTATGTGAGGATACGCTAAAGCATTATACTTATGATGAACGTCGTTCGGTTTCCCATCAAATATTGACGTTTTGTTCGATAGAATAGCTTCTATTTGATCTTCACCCCAATCCCTTGAGGTTGGTTTTTCGGTTCTTATCTTTTTCCGTTCTTCTGACCAAAACTGCTTTACTCCTCGGTTTCGTCGGTTATTAAACCTTCTATCTCAATCGAAGTGTGTATATTCAGTTTCAGTCATCGTGCTACTTGCTATTCTTTCTTTAAAACTTTGTTTTTTAGCCTTGCTAAGAGGCTTGTAAGGTATTTCATAGCTATTTATGTCTGGTAGTACTTGTTGCTCTTAAATTATAGAATCTTTTGACGAAGCTCCCCCCACGACACAACTCATGCCCTTTCTTATTTGCCAACCCCAGTGGGTCTATCCAGCCCGTAGGGTTAGGCACATATTGATAGTTATTGAGCCCGCCTGCAAGTCCAATCAGATCTAAAGTTAAAAACGCGGCGGTGTTTGGGTTGTAATAACGGTGCCGGTTGTAGTGCAAGCCGGTTTCTGCATCATAGTACTGCCCGTGGAAACGCAGGGGGCTTTGTACCTCTTCCACTTCCTGTTTGAGTACCGTAGTCACGGTATTGCACGCTCCAGACTGTGTGGCCCAGCGCATTGGTAACTTCTTGTGGGGTGTCTTAGTCGCCTTAGTGGTCGGTTTCGGTGATTAAGCTGTCAGC
>NZ_QZCH01000092.1 GCF_003596335.1 Motilimonas pumila | reverse complement strand
CATACACTGAACCTTAAGCGAGCATTGCATTAAAAACCCCATCTAAGCTATTGACCTTATTGCGTTTTGATTGTGGTGCTTGTTGGCAGTTTACAGCGATAAAATCAATCGCCCAACTCAAGTCAACCGCCAGTTGAGAATCGTAAGCTGTGGCTAACGACTTCATTATCGGGTCCAACCAACCGCGTGAGGACTTTGCTATTTTCAGATTCGACAGGCATTTACCAACTTGCCGTTGCGCGACCCTTCCAATAAAGCGCTTCACCAACAAACCCAGTAAGCTTGCCCAAATGAGTCCTTCCACTATATGAGGCTGGCGGGTCACAAATTTGTGCAAATTGTTATAGCTTTTCAGCTCCTTAAACACCAGCTCCACTTGCCAGCGAGCCCGGTACAATTTCATCACCTGCTCACTGCTAAATTCTTCTCTGGATAGATTGGTTAGCCAGCTTAAATAGCGCTTTTCTTCTGGATGCCAGAAACTCACTAAACGACACTGATAACCCTTCCAAACCACATCGCAGTCAAGCCCTCTGGCCCTGCTATGGCGACGACGAAGGGCTTTGAATCGCATACCGACTAACTTTGGCAGCTCCCGGCCCGTATGACTCTGGGCGTAGGTAATGGTCGGATTGAGCGTGTTGGATATACGCATCAAGAAAAAGCCGCCATGGCGCTCAACCGAAGACATGTAATCACTGCTGATATACCCGGCATCCGCCAGCAACAGACAACCATTCAATTGCTCTGCTATTGGCAAGAACTGACGCTCTGAGGCGGTGTCCGCCGAAATACTCAATTTGACCGGCTGGTCATCCAATAAGGACATGGTCATATGACACTCCACTGCTGCCGGGCTGTGTTTGTTAAACCGGCCGGGAAATTGGTCGGCCAAATCACGATGCAAGGCAAAGGAGGAGCCGTCGTGCAACAAAATCTGTTTAAACTGGCGAAATTTCTCCGGAATATCCCGCTCTATCTCTTCCCGAAACAGCAACATTGCTCGCTCAGTAACCGTCTTCAGCAACTTCGGAAAGCCAGCTTGTCGAAGGCGGTTATGAAATGGTTTATAAGCAACACCATCTGTAGGGAGCGAATGCATGCCGTTAAAACAGCGGTGTATCTCTGCAATAGCATCAGTTTTACCATCCCCCATTGAAGCCACCAGACTGGCAACCAACCGCAACGGTAAGATATCGCGTAACCGTTGGATAAAACCTTGCTGTCTGGCCACTTTATTTAACCAGGACTCACTGAATAGTTGTTTTAGCTTGTCGGATGCGGTGATAATGTCCATGGCTCTCGGCAATGTGATTGGATTGGGTTTGGCGATTTAATCAGATCACACTGAGGGCCTTTTTTCCACACCTTTCAACTACTTTTGCTTAAGATCCTGTGTATGA
>NZ_QZCH01000091.1 GCF_003596335.1 Motilimonas pumila | reverse complement strand
CGGTGTAAATGTGGGTTACCGAGCAGCCTATCGACACGCTTAATGGCATGCTTAACCGTGGTGTTGGAATCCAGTTTTCTGCCAAGCTTGGTTAAGGTTAAATCAGCGCCATTGAGCACGCTTTTAGTGGCAAGTATCAGAGAGCTCAGTCGTTTTTTGTGAATATTAGGGCATTGTTCTGTCAGTGTTTGCTGTAGAATTTGAATATCGCGCATCGTTAGGAATTCCTATTAAATTCATTTGATAAGGTGTGTTTTTGGCGAAATTCATTAGATCAGAATGAGCGATGCGCGTCTGCTCATTGTTTTTATTGGAAATTATGAGGGGATTCGTGAGAGCAAGGCGTTAACTGTAAGGAGTAAATTCAAGCTATGTCCAACTGGGATGATTTTGCTCAGCTATGCAAGCCATGCTTCTCTGACTGCACATTCAAAGATGAGCTTATTTCAGAATGTGGGGGTAAAGAAGACCTGGCTTGGGTCGTGTACCGGCACACTCAAGACACCGCGCTAGAATGGATGAGAAAAAAGGTTCCCGCGCTAGGCAATAAAACACCAAGGAAATGTCTGGGTGCAAATTTAAATCAGCTTAAAGACGTTCTTTTATCATTCCCATGCTAAGCATCAAGCGCGTAACAGTTAACAAGGCCAGTCAACATCGCCCACTGCGTGGGCTGGACCTCCATTTCGGGGCTTCGCCCCTACATTGCGGCCGTTGCTGGCGGCGTTAGCTGTCCGAGGAAATAACAAGTGGAGTTTATTTCAACCAAACTAGAAGATGGAAAAGAGCTAGCGGAGATTCGTGCAGTAGCAATGAAGGCCAGCTTAGAAGCTGTCGGTCGATTCGATGAAAACCGAGTAAGAACTCGATTTTTAGATCGTTTTTCCCCAGAAGATACCTTAAAGATATTGGTTGGTGGTAGCTTAGTCGGCTTCTATGTAATTCTTGATAAAGGTGATCATCTATATCTAGATCATCTATACATCCTACCTGCATACCAAGGCAAGGGCTTGGGTGGAAAAGTAATCACCAAGTTGAAAGTTATGGCGCAAGGCTCAACAATCAAGTTAGGTGCACTAAAGGGTAGTGCCTCTAACGAGTTTTATCTTAATCACGGGTTTAGGCAAACACATAGTGATGAGTTCGATATTTATTATCAATTTAACTAAATCAGCTATAAGGCGCTCAAATTCGCTCCGGCGCAAGCGCCTACGCCGGATACAAATTGTGGTGGTTCGCTTCGCTCACAATACCACAACAATTTGTACCGTTTAGCTTAGCGTTGATATGATTCCCACTGTCAACGAGCGCGTAACTATCCCTGCCAAAAATGTTGGCATGGGAGAGAAACTTAAGTGAGTACACCTTTGGCAAGAAAGTTCGGCGGTTGACCTTGCTGATATTCGCGGGTTTGGTTATCCCCATGACTTGTTTTCGCC
>NZ_QZCH01000090.1 GCF_003596335.1 Motilimonas pumila | reverse complement strand
AACCCGCGAATATCAGCAAGGTCAACCGCCGAACTTTCTTGCCAAAGGTGCACTCACTTAAGTTTCTCTCCCATGCCAACATTTTTGGTAGGGATAGTTACGCGCTCGTTGACAGTGGGAATCATATCAACGCCTCAAACACCGGCGTGGTGAAGTTGGCGGCTTTTGTGCGTCTTTTTGCACAAAAGATGACAGCTTTGCCACGTCCGCGTGCTTTGACTTGTTAGGTGCTTTATTCACTGTAGATTATATTACCATCTAAATCATAAACCTCTTCATATTGGAGGAGGCTTGATACAAAATCATTAAAAGTATTTGCTACAACAAGACTATTACCATCATCTGTCTCTGTGACAATAACTTTGGGGTCAGTTAAGGAATCGCTATAGTCTAGAGCTAGCCAAGTATGGCCATCACCGTCAAGCGGCACATATGTTTTTGGAAGCCCCCATTCCCTACCAGAACTCATAGAGCTAAATATGGAATTCTCGGCATTTGGATCCAGGTTTGAAAAAGCACCTATTTCATAGAACCCTTCACCAAAATAATATTTCAGGGTTTCGTTATCGCAAGACGGCAGCTTAACTACTTTAGTTTCTTCTGACTGAGATAAATTCACATATTCTTTAGGTAATAAAAACCCGTATTCGTCTTCGAAGTAACTAAGAGCTTCTTCGGCTGAATAAACACGATAGTTTTCAATTTCACGAACATCACCGCATTCAGCGCAAACGAAATAAGCCGTCCCATCAACAATATCTGGATTTGAAAGTTCTTTTCGACAGCATCTCATACTCCGATTCCTTGTCACCTAACGCCCACTTAAGCGGACAAAAATTGTTGGCTATAATGTGAAGCGAAGCGGAACGTAGCCAACTGTTTTTGTTCCGTTTAAAGTGCTTGTATGGATAATTCCCCTACCAAACTAAACCTTTTCGGGTAATGTGAGACCCAAGTGTTAGCAGCAACTAACGCTTTCCTTGCCGTAGTTCGATTAAATGATGGCTCCTCTGTTGAGAGACCGATAACAAGAACGAACGCGGCAAAGGACTCCAAGCAAAACACTCGAATAGTCTACTGGGTCTCGAACCCGCATTTGCAAGCAAGAGTTAGCTTATTATGAATTCTAAAACTAATCAAAATATTACCGTCGGCGTCGATACTGGCAAGTTTCAACTCGATATTTATATTCGTCCCCTCGACATCTTTTTCACCGTTACCAACGATGAAAAAGGCATCAAAGAGGCTGTCAAAACCATTAAAAAACACCAACCCAATCGCATCGTTATTGAAGCCACTGGTCGTCTTGAAATGCCATTTATTGTGGCTTGTGCCGAAGCCCATTTACCATTTGTTATCGCCAACCCCATTCACATTAAACGCTTTGCGGGCGCCATTGGCCAAAAAGCAAAAACGGACAAACTAGACGCTCAACTCATTGC
>NZ_QZCH01000009.1 GCF_003596335.1 Motilimonas pumila | reverse complement strand
CCGCGAATATCAGCAAGGTCAACCGCCGAACTTTCTTGCCAAAGGTGCACTCACTTAAGTTTCTCTCCCATGCCGAACATTTTTGGTAGGGATAGTCACGCGCTCGTTGACAGTGGGAATCATATCAACGCCGTTTTAAGCGGCGAGTTGCAGCTTGCTAAAATGTGAAACGAAGTGGAACCGAGCAAGCTGTATCACGAGTCCGACTTGAAAACCTTGTTAGCTTTCGTGTTTTTTTAAAAAAGAAAGCATCTCATTTTTTATTTTATCAGGATCACCGTAAATACCATCGTTGGCTATATCTAGCTCATCCCAATATGTCATCATTGGTCCTTTCGCATTATCATCTGGTAAAAGCGCATTTGGTTCAAATGACATTTCATATAGCTTTTGCGACACATTTTCGTAACTAGTGAGGTTATTTTCTAAAGCATGAACAAACAAGTTAAACGCTTCTTTAGCAACCGATTTTGGATCTTTAGAACAGCCAAAAGCGTGTAAGGCTACAACAGCGTCATTTTTATTTTTAGCCACTGAAACATCAAAAAGCCTAATGTCTGGTTCTTCACTTTTAAGGATAATCTCATCAGCCCACTCGACTACGGCTTCTAAAGACAGCGCTCCACATTCAAGAGCTAAAACTTTTGCATTGATTTCGATAATATCCATAAGAAAGCTAACGCCTCAAACACCGGCTTGGTGAAGTTGGCGGCTTTTTTGGAACAAAAAAGGTGACAGCTTTACCAAGTCCGAGTGCTTTGACTTGTTAGAAGTTTTAGTTTGCAAAGAACTGCCCCACCTTTTTAGCGATGTTTTCAGTTTGCCCAGAATCAAGACCTAAATTTACTTGAGTACTCCAAACCTCTGGGCCATCGAATTCTTTGATGGTGATTTTGAGCATCACATGACCCAGATTATCGCATGTAGCCGATATACCAAATTCACCTTCAATAGAAGCCCACTCTTGAGCGCCATCCCAACCTTTCCATTCTCTAGAAATGAACTCGAAAAGATTAACGAGAAATTCACAATCGGTGTAACCCCAAACTCTTTTTCTGATCTTCACTGATGGGCTTTCATAAGTGACAGTGAAATAATCACCGTCACGCTCACTAAACGTAAGAGTGGCTGCCGTGTTACCTGATTTTATAACTGCACTATCCATATTGGTGACTTCTAACGCCTTTGTAACAGGCATTTTTTGTGTAGTGGAGTTTTGCGGTAAAGTGGGGAAGCCACCGCAAAATGGAGCGCAGCAAAAAATGTCCTGTTGACAAACTTGTTAGGCATTTTGTCCTTCATACGCTTTAGCTACTTGCTGCCAACACTGCTTTATTTCTTTAACGATTGAAGATCCACCATGTATAGCGCTTGGACGAACAGGTGCAGGTAGATTTTGTAGGAGCCACTCATCAGACCACCCCTCCCACACTCCCGCAACACTTCGAAGATTGCTTTCCAAGACCGGATAGACTTCATACCAAAGTATTTCCTCTGCCTCAGATAGCGATAGCTCACTTTCAGATATGCTACGAGCGATATAATTAAATGTTAATTCATCTATCTCAGTATCTAGAAATAGATCAGAGAGTGCCCTCCAGATTTTTAATCTTTCTTCTTTCATCAAGCTCGCACTCACTTTTGACTGATGCCTAACGCCCGCGTTAAGCGGACTAAAATGGTTGGCTAAAATTGTGTAGCGAAGCGAAACAAAGCCAACTGTTTTAGTTCCGTTTAAACGCCTTGTTAGTTTTTGCCGGAAAACAACGCTACCGCCACCAAGCGTTTTAGGAAACCAACTCGGTAATTGCAAATTTCTCAGCCCCGCAGAAACTGCAGAACTAATTTTCTAAAAACTGCACATTCAAGACAATGCAGAAACTAGAAAATAAATGAAGCCGTAATTTACTATGACCTCAGATAATGCGTTTTATGCTTTTGGTTTTATAAAAAGCAAAACGCTATTATCGAAAATACCAATAACTCTGGCTGAATGTGCAGATTTAAAAACATATTCAACAGTGCGAACCAATGATTATTTCATAACACAAAACGTATTTCTAACCTGTTGATTTAAAAATACCAAACCCAACACAAATTAAGGCAAACTAACGCCGCGTTAAGCGGACAAAAATTGTGGGTTAAAATGTGTAGCGAAGCGAAACGTAACCCACTGTTTTTGTTCCGTTTAAACGCCTTGTTATGTTTTTTGCGTATTGTTTGCAACTATAAATTCACAGTAATTGAAAGTGAACGTTTCATCTGGGTCATAAACCCTTACCTGAAACAGTTTGTTTAACCCTAAATCGCTTACTGGACTTTCTACTGCAAAGGATGACAAGTCGGCTTCAAGTAATTCACTAGCCGCCTTTACAAGCATACAATGGAAATGGTGCCTGTCGTTAAGTTCAAGGTACGTATCAAATTCGTTTGATAACTCTTCGCCGGTTGACTTACAACATTCAAAATATTTCCAAGATGCTACATCTAATTCACAATCTGCTCTAGTCATTAAAGAGATTGCAGAATACCCATGCCAAGGATAAATATCGTATTGTATGCCGTTAATCGATTTATCATTTAATATGTTTTTATCGATTGATTTAATCAATTTATTTATATCATTACGATAGCCCATAGATACTCCGAACGAAAACATAACAGCTTATTAGCGAGCATTCCGCATATACACAAAACAGTGCGAAGCGGGCACTCACATCTTTTGATTAAAAATTCATGTAAATTTAGCACTTTAGTGCAATCGCTACAAACGATCGCTCACTAAAATGCGCGGAGAAACCGAGAAACGTGTTTAGCGAGAGTGACATTCTCGTTAAATAAAAACGAAAAGCCTAAAAGCGCAATTATTTCAATTTGTTACAAAAACCTTCGTATTATTCGAGCCAAAAATCATCTCGAATAATGCAACAAACTCAAAAACAGCCATTATAACTGTATATAAACACAGTTACGGGATTCACCATGCGTTACTCTCCTTTTTAGAAAAAGTACGCGAAGAAATGCGCACACAGCAAAACTGTATAAGAACTGAAAAATCGTACCTCTATGGGATCAAGTTATTTAGGTTATTAAACGGCGTTGCTATCAAATAGTTCTCAGCCCGACAAAGGATTAGTCCGTTGTAGTATCGCAGTGAAAGCTTTCTGCTTGTCAGCCCCTTGAATCATGATCGCCGGCATCCTTTCCCTTCTTTAAGTTCATCAGCTTACAGTGCTGCTACGGCTTCCTTTCGAGCATGGTCTTCTTCCCAACATGCCCCGTTGGCTCGTGGCGGGATGAGCGGGGTTTGAAAATTCTCATCTAAAAGTGTCCCGTTGTGATTGACCAGAACAGGAAGAGGATAATGTGTTGGAGCCAAGCACGGGTGGTCCTTTACAAACCTGCAGTCCATTTGTCGCAGAATCATTGGTCTAAGTGAAAATCTCTATCGTTGGAAAATTAAGGTTCAATTTCACCAATGGAGTACAGCACTAATTCGGCAGGATGTTGCCCTGCCCCCACACTGTGAATGTCTTCTCCGCTGACTTTAAGCGCTTCGATGATGTTTAAAGCTGTGTCTTGTTCTACGCCTATGATCATCGGGATTTCAGTGGCAGAAACCCCAAACCGAGTGGCAATAAGTAACTGTTTCACTTTGTCGTGGTCAGATTGAGTCATGGTTCATTTTCCGTTATTTACTCTTTCACAGATTAGTTCAGAATTGCTTCAATATCCTGCGCAATACCTGCAAGTTCCTCAATCAAGTGCTCGCGTTGCTTGGTAGTGATATTCTGATTTAGATCCTGTACAAGGCCTTTGAACATGGCGACATTGGCTTGGCTTTTATTGACTAAGATTGGCTCCTTCAAGGTATCGGGATTGAGTAGCAACCTTTCAAGGGCACGGCTTTGCGCTTGGGTTTGCACTTGTGAATACACCAGTAGGTGGTGTTTAAGGGTATGCTGGTAATGCATTTTAAAGTCAATCCAGAGCCCTTGAGTATCTTGGTATTGCTGATAACTTTGTTCCAGTAATTGGCGCTGAGAATTGGATAAGGGCCCTAACCAACGGCTTAATCTCTTAGTTCTTTCTGCTAGCCATAAGTTTTCTTGTTGGATTTTATTTCGGGTTAATAACCTGTTGTGATCTTGTTTTGCAACGGTATTTTCCTGCCCTAATACGTCAAACATTTGGTCAATTTGCTGCTGCGATAACAACGGAGCTAAAGCGACAAGATCTGGCACAATGCGCGCCTTCAATCGTTGCCAGTGTTGTTCAAACAGGGCTTGATGCTTGTCTAAAGTCTGGCTATTCAATGACTTGTTTTGAATATCTTGGCTTAGCTCAGCAAAATGTGCCAAGTATAACGTCAATTCATGTTCACGGTGCCAGACCAACCATTCATTAAGTTTTGGGTCTACTTTTTGTTTTTGTTCGTCTGTGAGTTCGACATAATCGTCAAGGTACCAGTACACCAACCAATCTAGGTTGTTGTAAGTAAAACTGGTTGAGCACGCGGTGAGCGTCAGTGCACAAAGGGTAATAACAAGCTTTTTCAAACAGCTAATCTCTTTTGAAGTGACAAATAAAATACGAAGACTATCCGGCTTTAGTTTACCAAGTTAGCAAGGGCTAATTGGGTTTAAGCACAAAGCCTCTTTCAATCCCGGCTTTAAAGCCTACGCTTTGATATAACTTATGCGCTTGGGTTAATTGCTCACCCGACAGTAACAGTATTTTGTAACAGTCTTGTTGCCAAGCCCAATCTATCGCAAATTGTAATACTCGCTTGCTTAACCCTTGACGGCGAAATTTGGCGCATGTCACCACGTGTTCTATCACAGCGAAAGGCCTCGCACCATTGGCCAAACTGAGATTGACGCCAACAGCGCAAGTGGATGCCAGTTGCCCCGCCACTTCCGCAACAACAATGCAAGTCCGGCTGTCACTGATAATACTTTGCCAACTTGCCGCTGCTTGTTGCACGGAAAGTTCAGAGT
Source organism: Motilimonas pumila (assembly GCF_003596335.1). Classification (GTDB taxonomy): domain Bacteria; phylum Pseudomonadota; class Gammaproteobacteria; order Enterobacterales; family CBDFNC01; genus Motilimonas; species Motilimonas pumila. The sequence continues at coordinate 136,607 of NZ_QZCH01000009.1, read as the reverse complement.
CGCCGGGCCTTAGTTGACGATACAAAGCTTGTACTTGGGCTAAATCTTCACATTTAGCGGGTCGGATGTTAGGTATCGAAGTGGCCATTAAGCTTTCCTTGCAACGTGCACTTGAGGTTGCCCAACGAGGTTACGATCCGCTAAGTCTTGAAAACTGTGTGTGGCATTAATTCGCTTCATGCCCACTGGCGTAAAGTGTCGCTCAGTATAGTTTTCTTTAGCTAACAGTGGATTGGTGTAAATTTGGGTCAGGGCGTCATACGCCACCATGGCTGTTTGCAGCTCTCCTGTTAACTTGCTGCCACCGTCTTCTGCAAATAACCCTACGGTTAATTCAAGCTTGTCAATGTGGCCATACAGGCTTTGCAGCTTGCTGGTGATCTCTCTATCATCCGTTAACTGTTCAAAGGATGTTAAGGCTTTTAAACCAAATTTTTCCCGGTAAACATTATAAGGTTGTAAACACCATTCGCGGCCTTTATTGATCATTGCCATTTCTGCCGGCAGCAAAAAGCTGGGGACGTTGTCGAGAGATATTTGGCCTGCAGGCTGCTTACTGGCCGCCGCTAAAATTGCGGATAGGCCTCTGTCTTTGAGCAATTCAAAATTGTCGGTTAAGCTTTCTTGCCCCTGCTCCATTAGCAGATAATCGGGCACTAAGCCGTGCCAGCGGTATAACAAATTGAACTCTGCTGCAATCCAAGGTGTGCGATACCAACGCTGTTCTTCTGCAAACGTTGGGTCCATGATCAAAACATCAAGGCCAGCGATATGATTGACATAATCTTCAATCACCAGCTTCATCAAGATGACGGTATTGATGATGCGGGCGGTGTGAAATAGCCTGTCATCGTCCCAGCTGGGGTAAGCTTGGGATAGTTCATCGCAAAGGTTGTTATGCTCTCGCAGAAATAGGGTACTGATGGCCATATGACCAACCATAGTATTGCCCCGCTCTAATCCCGTGGCATAGAGGTGCGACTTTTGTTGGTCATTTAAGTGTCCAAAGATTTGTTCTTGCCACTGACTATCTTCGATATACGGCAACGTTTGGTAACGCTCTTTTACTTGCCAGTTGCCGTCGTTGTCAAACTCTCCGAGCGCGTCTGGGTATTCCTCACCGTCTATGAATTGACTTTGTAGCTTACCGCCATGTTTTGAACGAAGCAGTAAAGCCACGGCTTCGTTATAACCGTAAATTTGTGCTAAATCTATATTGTGATTCGACGTGGTTTGCCTTGGATCAATGTGACTTGAGCGAAAAAATCCATCGGTAAACCACTGCGCAAAAAACATGAAAAAAACCGAAGAGCGGCCTTGTTTTAAGCCGCTTTTTCGCTCAAACAAGGTGGTAATCTCACCAAAGGGAAAATCTTTAGTTGGGGCATTGTTAGGCAGTTGGCTGACATACTCAGCTCTGGCTGGCGGTAAATGCAAGTCAAAGAAATTTTTATCCGTCACCGTATGCCATGTAAGGTAATCACTTGGGGCCGCGCCAAGTTTATCAAGGGGCGACCATAAACTGTAGCTATGTGGCCGAGACTGAGTCGCTGCGGCCAATTTATTGGACGCAACTTTATTGAGCATATTAGCTACGCCGGGCAGATGTTTCGCAGTATCCAGCAAACCGTTGATAAAACTCATGATAAACCTCAATTTTTACTGTTCGTTGTTAATAAACCACATTACAAATGTGCTGGTAACCTAAAGCACAGGTGTAAAAGTTCATATAAAACAGGGCGATATTTCAATGTGAACATCAAAAGGGACATGCAAAGCGCAATAGAGTAATTGTTTTGTAAAAATTGTTAAGTTATTTAACTGAAACAATGACAAGGCTCACTGATTGCTCGGTTTTACGTGGTTTTTTTGGCCGTTTCTGTTCCGCCTTACTTAGTTTAAGCATAGGAAACTTACATTATTTTTCGAGCTTACTGCACTTTCATCATACAAGCGTCATCAAGGCTTATTTAACTTGTCATGTTCGATTCTTAAATTTACTCATTATTGTCAATGACATCGCATCATAAACCTTACTTGCAGTGTCGTAGACAATCGCTTAACGCAAGAAAATTCGCCCTAAAAACTTGCCTCAGCACAAACTCAATATCATGATTTATTAAAGAGGTGTTAAATGAGATATCAATCCGCTATTCAACCCGCATTAATACTGGCAAGCTCAGTGTTGCTTGTTGCATGTAATGACAGTGATTCGGCCAAAACGGTAGAACAAACCGCTGATATGGCCATTGCTGCTGCCACCGCGCAAACGGCGCATGTTTCCTTAGGGCCCAGACCCTCATATTTAATTTCAAAAATGCAACCGAGCACACTAAAAAGCCAACTGGAGCAATGCGCGAGTGGGCCTTTTTATCGCAGCGAGTTTTCAATTGGTCATCGCGGGGCGCCATTACAGTTTCCTGAGCACACCAAAGAGTCTTATCAAGCTGCGATAGAGATGGGCGCAGGCGTATTAGAGTGCGACGTGACTTTTACTAAAGACAAAGAACTTGTGTGTCGGCATTCACAATGTGATCTTGCCACCACCACAAATATCTTGGCGATCCCTGAGCTGGCCAGTAAATGCTCAGTGCCTTTTACCCCAGCCGATCCTATTAATGGCATTTCAGCCTCTGCAACCTGTTGCACCAGTGATATCACCTTAGCTGAGTTTAAAATGTTGCAGGGAAAAATGGACGCAAGTAACGCCGATGCCACCGCAGCTGAGGACTTTTTAGCCGGAACTGCGCCCTGGCGTACCGATTTATATTCAGGTAGTGGCACATTAATGACTCATGCTGAAAGCATTGCCATGTTTAAAGCTGCCGGTGTTAAAATGACCCCAGAGCTGAAATCTGCCAACGTCGACATGCCTTTTGATGGATTTACGCAGCAAGACTACGCGCAAAAACTACTGGATGAATATATTGCCGCAGACATCCAACCCGAGGACGTTTATCCGCAATCTTTTAACTTAGAAGATGTGAAATATTGGATTACTGCAAACCCAGATTTTGCCAAGCAAGCAGTTTTTCTTGATGGTCGCTATGATGATCCTGCGTTTAATCCACATGATCCTACAAGCTGGTCGCCTACCATGGATGAACTAGTGAATGATGGGATAAAAGTCATTGCTCCGCCACTTTGGGTGCTGCTCTCCCTTGATGCCAACAATAATATAGTGCCCTCTGAATACGCCAAAGCTGCCAAAGAGGCCGATTTAGGCATTATCACTTGGACCTTAGAGCGATCCGGATTACTTAGTCAAGGTAATGGCGGCTGGTATTATCAAACCGTGTCAGATGCGATTGATAATGAAGGTGACACGTATGAAGTATTAGATGTATTAGCGCAACAAGTGGGTGTGCTTGGCGTCTTTACTGATTGGCCGGCAACAGTGACTTATTATGCAAACTGCGTAAGCAAATAGGATTGCATTTGCAAATAAAAAGTTTTAAGTGTGTTTACGCTTTGCTGGCGAAGCTGATGGGGTAACAGTAGGGATTTGGGTGGTAACCCTATAGCCACACCCCGGCACTTGAGTCGTCCGCTGCGGTTGCTACCTTCCGGTCCTGGCCGAGTTCACGGAGTATCAATGCGAGGGGACCATAGGGTCACCATTGATATCGCTGCCTAAACAGCGAAACGGATTATTACTGATTGCCAGGGCTAATACAAGCCTTAAACCCATTTGATGAGTTTGTTTGCCGATTTTTTGCCCGCTATCTTCATCCGCCCGCAGTTAGCGGGCAATTATTCGGTAAGCGCATCTCGTAAATAGCCGTGAGCTTTATTTAATCTCACCCTTGCAGTGGCGGCATCAATATCTGCAAGAATCATCAATATTGCCGTTTTACAGTGCCGCTGAGATGCATTTAACGCCAAAACTGCACTGGATTCGTCGCAACCTGTGGCCGTTTGCACAATATTTACTTGTCGCTGTATTAACTTGGCGTTAGTGGCTTCAACATCTACCATTAAATTACCAAAGACTTTCCCGCGCTTGATCATCACGCTAGTTGTGATCATATTTAAGATGAGTTTTTGCGCCGTGCCGGCTTTCATTCGCGAGGAGCCTGTTACCACTTCTGGCCCTACCACTGGCGTCATCGCTATGTCAGCTTGTTGTGCCATTGCGCTGTTTTTATTACAACAAATGGCAGCGACTAACGCGCCCTGTTCCTTGGCATAATCCATCGCGCCGATGACATAAGGCGTACGGCCACTAGCGGCAATGCCCACCAGCACATCAATGGCTGAAAATTGCTGTTCGATAAGATCATTTTTCGCCAGTAACGGATCGTCTTCGGCATTTTCAACCGCCTGTAAAATCGCGCGATGGCCACCAGCAATCAGCCCAATGACTTCACTTGGCTTGGTGCCAAATGTCGGCGGACATTCACTGGCGTCTAAAATGCCTAAGCGACCGGAAGTGCCGGCGCCAACGTAAAATAACCGTCCCCCTTGTGCCATTTTGGCTGCCAGATGATCCACCAACTGCGTAATCTCAGGCAAACACTCTTGCACTGCCAAGGGTACTGTTTGATCTTGTTCATTAATGACTTTAAGCATCTCAAAAGTGGATAAGGTGTCAATCTGCTCGCTGGCTTGGTTGCGGCTTTCGGTGACAAATTGGGACAAATCAATCTTCATTTTTTGGCGTCTTAACTATGGGCGTAATATAGTCCTCTACCCTACCTTTTACGGGGTGATTTTCAAAGACGAGTTTACCGTCTTTATAAGTTTCAAGTACTTCAATCTGCGCCAGTGCGTGTCCAGACTCAAGCAAAGGGTTACCATTTAACACGACCAAGTCGGCAGCAAAGCCTGGCTTTATCTTGCCAAGACGCTGCTCTTCAAATAAAAAATAGGCTGGTGCACTGGTCATCGCCTTGAGACCTTGATAAACGGTCACGTGATTACTGGGACTGATAACGCGTTTATCACGGGTGTGGCGATACGTCGCGCTAAGTAAAAGTTGCAGTGGCGACAGCGGCATTTGTTGAAACTCACCAAAATTACCGTATATCAAGCCTATCTCTTGTGCCTGACCTAAGGGTGCCAATTTTTTAGCTTGTTTAGGGCCAATGTATTGCAACATAGTTTGACCCGAGAAAAACAATTCACTACTGGAGAAAACGGGTGAGATGCCAAGCTTTAATTGCCTGACCATTTGCTCTTGTTCTTGCACTTGGCTGTGCATAATGACAGTGCGGCGATCATGTTGCCCGGTGATGCCTAGTCGCTGCTGGCTAGAAATCACAATTTCTGCGGCCGCATCACCGTGGGCTTCAACAAATACTTGAACGTGATTATCAAGGGCTAATTGCATCAGCGTTTGCAATTCGCCTTTGGTTAAGGTTTTGACTTCTTTTGTTGCTTTTCCTTTTGCGTATGGAAACGACAATAAGCTTTCACCTCGTTGCAACGGCCCGTCAAAGATAATTTTTACACCTTGTATTTTGAGATTTTTTTTGGCCTTTCCAAATTCAAAGTAGCGAATACCTTGCCATTGTTGCCACTGCTGTTCGTCGTAAAACATGGCCAACGCAAAAACATCCAGTGCCAGCAAGTTTGCCGAAGCGGCTTTGCTTAAAAACTCTATCTCTTCAATGTGACTGCTGCCCGCCATAGCGCTGGTGTAACCTTTTGAAAAATAATACTGCTGGGCTTTTATCAAGTGTTTAAGTTTTTGTTGCGGGTCTGCCAGAGGTAATTTTGCCAATAAAGGAATAAAGGCGCTGCCATCCACGTAGCCGTTAAGCGTGGACGGCTCATCAGAATCTGGCTCTGGCTCAGTTTGCCCCAGGTTACCGCCAATAGGGCTCGGCACGTCATCATCGATAAACCCAGCCCACTCCAGAGCATGTGAATTAAGCACGGCACCGTTTCCGCCCGCTGCAATGACCATCACTTTATGATGTGGGAAAACTTGGTCTAATTCTTGTCGCGTAATATGGCGTTGCTGTTGCACCAATGCGGGGTCGTATCCCCAGGCAATGATCCATTCATCTGTGTCCGTCTGGCGCTGTTGACTGACTTGCTGCAATCGGGTTAGCGCAGCCGCAATATCTGTTATTTCTCCCATCGGCGGCGCAGCTAAGTTAACCCAGTCAATCATCTGCATAACGGTGGAAAATTGTCCATGGGCTTGAATAAAACCCGGCATCAAGGTGTGGCCTTGCAAGTCAATCACTTGTGTATTGTCGCCGAGATAACTGCTGACATCTGCCAGCATACCACTGCTTTGAATTCGCCCGTCAACCACACTGATGGCGGGAACGGTCTTCGGTGTCAGGCCTTCCATGGTAATGATATGCCCATTTTTGAAAATTAAATCGGCTTGTTTGAAAGGTATGTCGTACACCTTCAGCGGGGTCTTAGGCTTGGGCTCACACCCTTGTATTAGCAAAGCCAATGCCATCAACACGGTACTTTTGCATGCCGTGTTAGCGACGTTTAACAGCGTTTTTATCGGCTTAATGGTTGCAGTAACGGCCACGGCTTATCCTTGATTCACTCTGATTAAATGAGTGTAAATCATAACCTTAGACTCAGCCATTTCTTTGCATTAAGAATTATAACGACAAAAAAACGCAGCCATTACGGCTGCGTCAGCAAGTGCTAAATTGAAACAAGGCTCAGTACACCAGCTTTATGAAAACTGGTTCATGGTGTTGTTTAACCCTCCCGCTTTTAGCGCTTGCTGGCCTGAGAAGTATTCTTTGTGGTCGTCACCAATGTTTGAACCAGACATGTCTTGATGTTTCACACAAGCCAAGCTTTGGCGAATTTCTTGGCGTTGCACATTTTCTACGTAAGCCAGCATGCCTTGCTCCCCAAAGTACGCTTTGGCAAGGTTATCGGTCGATAACGCAGCGGTATGATACGTAGGCAAGGTAATAAGGTGATGAAAGATACCTGCCTGCGCAGCTGCTTCACGTTGGAAGTTTTGAATTTGTTGATCCGCTTGTTGAGCCAGCTTAGAGTCATCGTATTGCTGGCTCATTAAGTTATTACGATCATATTCTGACACGTCTTGCCCAGCTTGCTGCCAGCTGTCAAACACCTGTTGGCGAAAGTTTAAAGTCCAATTAAACGACGGGCTATTGTTATACACTAACTTGGCATTAGGGATGACTTCTCTGATCTTCTTCACCATGCCGGCAATTTGTTCAATGTGCGGTTTCTCTGTTTCAATCCACAACAAATCGGCGCCATGTTGCAACGAGGTAATGCAATCGAGCACGACTCTGTCTTCACCGGTATTGGCCTTAAACTTAACCAGCCCATTGGCCAGGCGAGTCGGTTTAATAAGCAGCTCACCCTGACGCAACACCAAATCACCGCTGTTTAGCTGACTCATGTCTGTGACAGCTTCTCCTTCAATAAATTGATTGTATTGCTCAGCTAAATCTCCGGGGGTTTGAGAAACGGGGATCTTTTGGGTAAGACCCGCCCCCAATGAATCAGTGCGCGCCACTATGATTCCTTGCTCTACTCCCAACTCTAAAAAGGCATAACGTACTGCATTGATCTTAGCTAGAAAATCTTCATGGGGCACGGTCACTTTGCCGTCTTGATGGCCACATTGCTTAGCATCAGATACTTGGTTTTCTATTTGAATACAACAGGCTCCCGCCTCGATCATTTTCTTGGCTAATAAGTAAGTGGCCTCCTCATTCCCAAAGCCGGCATCAATATCGGCGATAATCGGCACAACATGGGTTTGAAATTCATCAATGCGTTTCTGGGCGGCTTTTTCTTTAACTTGATCGCCACCTTGCCTGGCATTATCTAAATCCCGAAACAAATGATTAAGCTCTCGGCTGTCGGCCTGTTTTAAAAACGTGTAAAGCTCTTCAATCAACGCCGGTACAGAAGTTTTTTCGTGCATCGATTGATCAGGTAACGGGCCAAGTTCAGAGCGCATCGCAGCGACCATCCAGCCAGATAGGTACAAATAGCGGCCTTGGGTATTGCCAAAGTGTTTTTTTACCGCAATCATTTTTTGTTGGCCGATAAACCCGTGCCAACAGCCTAATGACTGCGTGTAATTAGCGGGGTTTTTATCGTAAGCGTCCATGTCGTTGCGCATGATTTTTGCGGTATATTTAGCGATATCTAAGCCGGTTTTAAAACGGTTTTGCAATCGCATGCGGGCTATATGTTCAGGGTTAATGGCATTCCACGATGTTCCTTGCTGCGCAAGAAAGGCGTTGGCTTGAGTCGTTTCAGTTTGGTAAGTATTCATAATTTCCCTCTTTCTTTTCAATTATTCGTCTTATTGTTCTGGTGTTTGACTTTTTGCCAACTGGCGGTAGTGGTGTAATAAAGGCTCGGTGTAGCCGTTAGGTTGGTTTCCTCCTTCAAATATCAGTGCTTTTGCTGCGTTAAACGCTAAATTTTCGCTTAAGTTATTTGTCATGGCTTGATAGCCCGGTGTCGCCGCATTCTGTTTATCGACCACGGCGGCCATTTGCGTCATTGCCGCTAGAACTTGCGCCTCAGAACAAATGCCATGGTGCAGCCAGTTTGCAAGGTGTTGGCTGGATATCCGCAGCGTTGCCCTGTCTTCCATCAAACCAACGTGGTGGATATCTGGCACTTTAGAACAGCCTATTCCTAAGCACACCCAGCGCACTACGTAACCCAAAATGCCTTGAACATTGTTGCTGATCTCATCGCTTATCACTTGTTCGCTAAGGGTGTCATGGGTACCTAAAAGCGGCACTTGTAACATTTGTTGGCGCAGCGGTGCGCTCATAGAAGATTGAGCAAGATGGCTCAGTAATTGCGTTTGAACCTGAGTAACGTCGGTTTGATGATAATGCATAGCGTGCAGCACGGCGGCTGTGGGTGATGGTACCCAAGCCGTGTTTGCGCCAGCTTTCGGGTGGCCACTTTTTTGTGCCATCATTTGTGCCATTTCATCCGGCATGGGCCACATGCCTTTACCAATTTGCGCGTGCCCAGCAAAACCGCAGTTTAAACCTACAGCGACATTGCTATCTTCATAAGCTTGAAACCAAGGCTTTTGCTTAATGGCATTTTTGGGCACAAATGCACCGGCATGCATACTAGTATGTATTTCGTCCCCTGTACGGTCTAAAAAGCCAGTATTGATAAATACCACACGCGTTTTAGCGGCATTGATACAGGCTTTTAAGTTCATGCTGGTACGACGCTCTTCATCCATAATGCCAAGCTTTAAGGTGCCATTAGGTAACCCCAGTAACTGCTCAACTTTTTCAAATAGTAGGCAGGTGAACGCCACTTCTTGGGAGCCGTGCATCTTAGGTTTAACTATGTATATGCTGCTGCATCGGCTATTGCTGCCTGAGTCAAGGTTAATGCTGGCAATCAGCGCGGTGACTATCGCGTCAATAATGCCTTCCGGGCTGGGTTGGCCGTCAGCTTGTAATACCAAATCACTGGCCATAAGGTGGCCAACATTGCGTACCATCAACAATGCGCGTCCCGGTAACGCGTATTCACCGCCCTTCGCACCACGGAAGCTTTTGTCCGGGTTGAGTTGGCGAACTAAGGTTTGTCCGTCTTTTTCAAATTCGGCGGTTAAGTCACCCTTGATAAGCCCCAGCCAGTTTTTATAAGCCATTACTTTATCTTCGGCATCAACCGTCGCCACCGAGTCTTCAAAATCGACAATGGTTGTTAACGCAGCTTCAAGTTGTATGTCATCAATAGCGGCATGGTCTAACTTACCTGCATCACCTTGACGGTCGATACAAAGTTCAACATGTAATTGATGGTGCTTAAGCACTATGGCTTCGGGACAATCTTTATGTCCTGAAAACGCGACAAACTGACCTGGTTTCGCTAAGCCCGTTTCTGAACCGTCATCAAAGAAGGCTAATAAGTGCTGGTAATACACCACATAACTGGCCACGTCTGCGTGTGAGCCATTCGCCAATGGAAAATGCTCATCCAGCCATTGCTTGCTGGCTTTAATAACTTGCTTGGCGCGGTTTACGCCTTCTTCAGATTCACTAATCAGTGCATTGGTGCCATAAAGGGCGTCGTACAAGCTGCCCCACCTTGCGTTCGCTGCGTTTAATGCAAAGCGTGCATTTTGAACCGGCACCACAAGCTGCGGGCCTGCCATGGTCGCAATTTCAGGATCGACGCCTTCAGTAGAAATGATAAAATCTTTCACTTCTGGTTCGAGATAACCAATTTCACGAAGAAATGCCTGATATTGCTGTTGGTCCAAGGCCTGACCTTTTCGCGCTATATGCCAATGGTCAATCTGTTGCTGTAGGCGCTGCCGCTGATTTAACAAGCTTTGATTCACTGGCATCAACTCTGCTATGAGGTTTTGCATCGGTTGCCAGAATTGTTCCGCGGTCAAATGGGTATGAGGCAACACTTCATCGTTGATAAAGTGATAGAAGCCTGAGTCAATCTGGGTTTGTTTTGCAATGGCTAAATTCATGGCTTCGTCTCCCCTGGTTATAAGCCCAAATGTAAACAAAGTGCTAAAAAGCTGTTTTTTTGTTTACATATTGGAAGTCTAGAGAAGCTTTGACTAAAATTTCACAAAGAAAATTTCACAGTGTAAATTTTACAAATGAAGCCTACAGCCAGTTTGATCCGCCAGTCGCATTTTTTGGGTACAAAAGTGCGCAATGCGCGTAAACAAGCCAGGTTAACCCTGGAAGATTTATCAGCCAGATGCATTAAAGTCGACGCACAACATGCGCCATCTGTGTCGTATCTGTCGATGATAGAGCGTGGCAAGCGAGTGCCCAGTGAAGCTATGTTGCAAGTAGTTGCCCAAGTATTTCAAAAACCTTACGCGTGGTTTTTAGACGATACGCCAGAAGTGCAAGCCGTCGTGCCGGAAAAAGGCAACCGAGGGGGCATTTTGGGCATGGCATTGGAGCCGAGCTTTTTATTCAGCAAAGATATTTTACAAATTGCCCTGCCCGAGCTGCTGGCCCAAACGGGCACTTCGGGTAAAGAATTTGCTCACCTTCTGATTCGAGCTTACCAAGAGCACCATCAAAATCACTTTCCTGATCTGGAGCGCGCTGCGGAATCATTGGGCCACAAGCGCATGCCATTATCCGTAAATGACTTACTGGAACTGTGTCACCAAGCGGGCCTGACGGTGCACTGGTTTGACCGTCCACCAGAGTCTCTTGGTGAGCAAGGGCAAAGGCTCATCAGTTCGTTTTTTGAACCCCCGGCTACCTTGTACATCAACCAACAAATTAAGGCCAACCGGCCCAGATTAAAATACGACCTTGCGGTGCACCTTGGGCACAGTATTTTGCACAATAACGATGGCGTAAAGAGCGTCATGGTGGCAGGAAGCGGGCATAATGTCAGTGTCCACAGTGATAACCAAGTGCAACAAAATATAGAAGCACAAAACATCTTAAACGCTTGGCGTGATTTCGAGTGCAGCTTTTTTGCCGGCGCACTGCTCTGCCCAAAAGTCCCCTTTAGGCAGCTACTGGATCAGCACGGCTATGAAATCGATATCGCGGATATTCTCGAAGTGTCGCCCGCAGTGGTAATGCGGCGAATGACCGCAGTGTCCCCCTATCCACACTGGCATTATTTTGATGCTTATGGGCCGGGTCAACTTAAAGCGGTGTATCGCGGCAATGGTATCCCTTTGCCGTGGGGCAATATGCGCACGGTGCAAGATCCTTGTGAGCACTGGGCGGTGTTTCGTAAGTTGCAACAACAGGAGTCCCTCGGCCAAGGCGAAACCAGCGCCCAAATCTCTATTTTACAACGCGATGCTTCTCCCCGCTTGTATTGCTGTGAGTCAATTAGGGTACAAGACCAAGCGCGCAATCAACATGTATTATGCGCCGGCATCGATTTAAATCCGGTATTAGACGAACAAGGCTATGACAGTCATGCCATGGTGAGTGAGTTACAACAACTATGTCAACAACATGGCGGTAGCGCCATTATTCCAGGCCCGATGCGGGAAGTCTTAAACCGGATCAGTAAGTTACTGAATATTAATTGGTTAGCCCGTGGTATTGAATCGCCTGCACGCCTTATATGCACACGGGGTGCAAACTGTTTAAGGCAACCCGCCTGTCAGACCGCTTGCCATACAGACGCCGAAAGTAACATTAGCGTTGATATTGAAGCGATCCAACGCAGCATTATCACGGCTAGCCAAGAATGATTTCAGAATCAGTTTGCAGCGCCAACGAAAAGCGATGCAAACTTACCCTAAATACAATGTTTAACTGATGCTACCCAAGCGATAATCGCCATTTGAGAGAAATTGCAGTGCTTGCAGTTGTTTTTTGGCAATCAACAGGCTGCCATCGTCCATAAATAAGAAGTTTTTCCAACAACGTTTAAACGTGCCCCATTGGGTTTCAATCACATTGCGTTTATCGCAGCAAAAATACACAGTGGTATGATCAGGCCAGTCTATTGACGTTAAAATCTCATCTGGAAGCTCAGCATTATCACTGTCCCACTGCGTTTCCCAATTGCCCTGGCTGTGCCAAGAGTTAACATTAAACGGCCAATCGCCTTTCTTAAAAAAATCAGGGTGATCCGATTGTTTGCTAATACGTGTTTGCCAAAGTTGACCAGCGCGGCCGGTTACCATCGGTTTGATGGTGGCTAAATCAGGCTCAGAAATAGGCAAGTCATGACGTTTAAATACCCAGGCTTTTTTATGCTCATCCAGTGGAAAATAGTTCATTTTTTGGCATCAAATTGAAAAGTGGCAAAAGTATATCAAGCCTTGCGACGGCCTTAAATCCAAGACCTTAAAAATTATTCAATAAGGGACCGTTCACTGGCCATCAATATTTAGAGAATGCCAAGATAAAACCGCTCAAAGCACTTATTTATCGACTAATCGCCCCTTAATTCATCAGATCCTCAGGAAGTGTTTAATTTTAGTGGCCGTGAGTCACTGAAAAGTCATTCTTGTTCTTTTCTTGGTCAGTATACTAGAGCGGTCTCAATAACGAGGAAAGTACGTGGCCAAATATTCACTCGACAGCAAACTCACCACCTTGTCCCACAGCCAAAGCAAAAGTTTGTGGTTTTGGGTCGGTTTTGTGCTGTTTATTGCAATCATGACCGGCGCGTCTACCTGGTACTACCTGCTTGAAAAACATGATATTCTCGATGAAGAAAAACAAGTACAGTTAGAACTTGCGTATGCCACAGAAGAGGCCGCTTTTGTGTTGTTTGACAAGAAATTTAACCACGCTGAAGATTTAGCCCGGGTATTGTCAAAAACTGAACTGACTCGCGCCTTTGCCATAAGTCAACCTAAAGCAATTAAACAACGCATTGAGGACAGGTGGAGCTTATTGCTTAAAAACTCTAACGCTTACACACAATTACGTTACGTCGACATTAACGGTCAAGAACAAATACGAGTGAATTACGACCCTGAAACGGGCTTAGTCGACGTCGCTGATAAGCTGCAAAATAAAGCAAGCCGCGACTACATGCAATTAGCGGCAAAATTACAGCAAGATCAAATTGCACTTAGCGCGTTCGATTTTGAACGTGAAAATGGCAAATACGTCTACCCATTGCAGCAAGCGGGAAGATTAATAAGCTCGGTAGATTTTAATGGCCAACGCTACGGTTACATCATCATTAATATGAACATGGCCGACTTCTATCAGCAGTTTCGGTTGTTAAACGTTATCTCAGACTTGCCCTTTATGGTGAGCTCGCACAATGGCAGCTGTTTATTTGCGCAAACCGGTTGCGAATTACAAGAGACACAACTCAAGCAGCAATTGCAGTCACAGTGGTCGAGTATTTTGCAGCAGCCTCAGGGTAAGGCGAAACTCGCAAGCAGTGAGTTAGTTTACACCTGGTTTGATTTTTCAAATGGTGAGCACTTAACCGATAAGTTACATTCAAAAGTCTTATTCACGGCCCAAATTAAAGACGAGTACGTCAACGCGCTCGCAGAAAAAGACGTGGCAAAAGCATTACGTAACTTTTATTTTCGATTATTGGCCATCGCTTTTATTGTGTTGGTGGTGTTTATTAATGCACAGCGTTGGGTCAACCAATTACAAACACAAAAGTTATTGTTGCGCGCATTTGGCACCATGTCATCGGTTATCATCTTAGACAGTAAGGGAAAAATTGTCGGTGTCAATCAAGCATTTACCGAATTATTAGGGTTCAGTCGTCACGCTGTAGTAGGCGCAGAGCCTAATATGCTGGTCAGCACGGAAGGACAACAAGATTTTTGGAGTTTTATCACCACCCGCATCAACAGTGCCGGCCGCTGGCAAGGAGAAGTGAAAGCGTATAACCACAGCGGTGAAGAGATCATGCTTTGGCTTGAAATCAATACCGTAAAAGGCAACAGTCAGCTTGATAAACAAGTCTATTTTGTGATCAACTTTATTGACATCACCAAGCAGAAAAACCATGCCAAAAGGCTAGAAGCCTTGTCCTCAACTGACGTACTGACTGGCAGCTTTAACCGACGCTATTTTGATACTGAATTTAAAAAGATGATTAACAACGCTAAGCGTTATGGCAACAGCTATTTTACCCTCGCCATTTTAGATCTTGATCACTTTAAGCAAGTGAACGACAAACACGGGCATTTTATTGGTGATGAGGTGCTAAAGCGTGTTGCTCAGAGCTGCAATACGCTATTAAGAGAAACTGACTGCTTTTGTCGATTGGGTGGCGAAGAGTTTGCCATTTTGATGCCGCAAACCAATACCGATGCCGCCCTTGTGGTCTGCAACCGTATTCGTGAGCACATCAAATCTGAATTCGATTTAGACTACGGCGTTACATGCTCAATTGGCCTGTGTGAATACCGCCCACAAATGACACACGACCAAGTGTATAAAATGGCAGATAAAGCCCTGTATAAAGCTAAGGCCAGCGGCCGAGATAAGGTATTACATATTCAAGATCAAGCGCTCGCTTAACATAAGCTGACTTATCCCCATTGCCAGCACAAGCCTTCGTGGTATGCTTAGCAATAGATAGGTTAGAGAGAGCATTATGTTACTTAGGATCACTGCCGCGGTGTGGGTAAAAATACAAAATGGCCAAGTCGTAAACAAACGAGGGTTAATGCCTGTATATTTTCAGCAAGAATTGCAAGCCATCTTTGCTAGCCAGCAACACGTCAGTGGCGACATTTATGCCAGTAAAAAAGGCAATCGGTACCAATTGCATTTCAGCCGCCAACTCCCTGAAAACTTGGTACAGCGCTGTAAGAATGTGTGGCGCGGATACGCCACAGTTCGCAATACCAGTAACCTAAAGCGAGGCTGATGCTTTACACGAGCTCAGTTAATGACGGCCTTGCACCAAAATACACATGTCAGTTTGGCGAACAGTCAAGCAAAACGCCATGGCTTTAGTCAAAGTCTGACTCTGCATTGTCTTGTACTAGACGAATACCTTGCTTGCTGATTTCAATTAAACCCGCTTTAAATAGTCCGCCAATCGCCCGCTTAAATACCCCTTTACTGACACCGAATACTTTTGAAATCACGGCTGGGTCACTTTTGTCATTCAAGCTACTGACACCGTCATGGGCTTCTAAATGATTGAGTATGGCTTGGCTCACATCGTCCATTTGTGCTTGCTGGCCAGGTTGCAAGCTAATGTCAATGCGACCGTCTTCGCGCACTTGTTTAATGTAGGCGGTGTGCTTTTGGCCAACACGAATCGGCTTGAACACTTCATTGTTGTATATCACACCCCAAAATGCGTTATTTACCACAGCCTTGTAACCTAAGTCGGTGCGTTGAGCTATCAGCACAGAGACTTTGTCACCTCGCGCAAAGCGCGGTGTTTTTTTATCTAAAAAGCGGTCCAGTTTTGCACTGGCAGCAATCCGCTCAGAATGTTGATCGCGGTAAATGTGCACCACATAGTTTCTGCCCGACTCCATTGGCACACGTTGTTGGTTAAACGGCACCAGCAAGTCCTTGTCTAAGCCCCAATCCATGAATGCGCCATGGCGAGAAACATCGATCACCGGTAAATAGGCGAACTCCCCAACCATGGCCTTAGGTTTAACCGTAGTAGCGATGATCATATCTTCGGAGTCTGTGTATAAGAATACTTCTACCTGAGAGCCAGGCTCGCAATCCGACGGCACAAACTTACTCGGCAATAATACCTCGCCCAGCTCGCCTGCATCTAGGTAAACACCAAAAGGGACTTGTTTTACAACGGTCAGTTGATTCAATACGCCTGTTTGCGCCATGACTTACTCTCTTTAAAATGGACAAGGCATTATACCTGAACACCAAGGGCGCTGCATCGCTTGATATTAATAAAAAACCACATATACAAGGCCAGCATAACCAGAGTAGAATATCGGCCGATTTTGTGGGAGGCCAGCATGGCGCAATTGTATTTTTATTATTCAACCATGAACGCCGGTAAGTCGACGGCTCTACTGCAATCTGCTTATAACTATGAAGAGCGTGGTTTGCGCAGCGTTATTTTTACTGCCGCGCTTGATGATCGTCAAGGTGTTGGTAAAGTCAGTTCCCGTATTGGTTTGCAAGCCAATGCAGAAGTATTTGAAGCAGACACAAACTTATTCAAATGCATCACTGAGTTACAACAACAAGGCAAGATTGATTGTGTACTTATTGATGAATGCCAATTTTTGACCAAACAACAAGTTAAACAGCTCACCGAGGTGGTAGATATACTCCATATCCCTGCCCTTTGTTATGGTTTGCGCACCGATTTTCGAGGCGAACTGTTCGGTGGCAGCCAATATCTTCTGGCATGGGCTGATAAGTTGGTAGAGCTCAAAACCATTTGTCATTGTGGCCGCAAAGCCACCATGGTTGTACGAGTCAGCCCTGATGGGCAAGTGCTACAAGACGGCCAGCAAATCGAGATTGGTGGCAACGATAGATACGTTTCACTGTGTCGTAAACACTTTTCAGATCAAGCATATCAAGGGCAATAGTTGCTATGCTTGGTTTAACTTTCTGCTTTAGGAATTAACCTGTGAACACTCAATGTGATTTATGCGCAAGCGATAATAAGCTTAGCCTGTATAAAGTGACACCAGCTAGTAATCTAGGCAACGATGAAATAACCCTGTGTGAGACATGTTTAGGCCAAATTGACGCGCCAGAAACGACGGATGCGAACCATTGGCGTTGTTTAAATGACAGCATGTGGAGTCAACAAAGCGCAGTGCAAGTGATGGCTTGGCGTCAACTGACGTTTTTGTCTGAAGAGCAAAGCTGGGCGCAAGACCTATTGGAAATGCTTTACCTTGAGGACGATGTGCTTGAGTGGGCCAAAAGCGGTCTCGCAGAGGACGTAGAAAAAACCTTAGATGTAAATGGCCATGAATTAAAAGCAGGTGACAGTGTTACCTTAGTCAAAGACTTGGTAGTAAAAGGTGCCAATTTCACCGCAAAACGTGGTACACCTGTTCGTAATATTGGCTTAACCAATAACCCTGAACATATACAAGGTCGCGTGAATGGCACCATGATTGTCATCATCGCCGCGTATTGTAAAAAGAACTAAACGCAACAACTCAAAGGAAATGCTATGACAGTCGCAACAGCCCGTCACATCTTGGTTGACACTGAAGCTCAGTGCAATGAACTTAAACAACAAATTGAAGCCGGTGCCGACTTTGGCGATCTCGCGAAACAGCACTCGTCGTGCCCATCGGGTGCGCAAGGCGGTGATTTAGGTGAGTTTGGTCCAGGTATGATGGTCGCTGAGTTTGACAAAGTGGTATTTAGTGCGCCGGTTAATACTGTTCAAGGGCCGGTTAAAACTGACTTTGGTTTTCACCTACTTGAAGTCACGAGTCGCACCTAATCAACTTTGTTAATGATTTCACATTAGAGGGCCTCTAGGCCCTTTTTTTACACCTGTATACTCACGGGCTGCCTGCTAATGTATATCAAAATGGTCTTTATCTATGACGCCATATTGTTTGCCATTACGGTATTGGCGTCTAACAAAAAAGCAGCTTAAGCAACTCATGGTGCAATCTTGCACTTTGTCATGAGTACAAATCTGTAGCACTTTAACGGAAGAGTTAGGGATCACGAAGGTTTGTAACCAACCTGACTTAGTTTGAGTTTGGGTATGACACATGATAAGCGCATCATCGATTTTATGAGTTGCGTGCATAGTTTTGTCTCCACGGATTCGTCGGCTGCCACGGCAAACTCTGCGCTAACAAAAAGTCAGCCTGGCTATGTTGGACCTCGCTGCTAAAAAAGGCCGTAACATCAACCTTAGACGACCTAAGGGGTGGAGCAAGTCAGTGAAGATGGCATTTCTGGATAAAAATTAATCAAATTGATAAGCCATTGATTTTACATAAATGACATACAAAAGAATTTTTTGTGACACGGGTAAAGCGAAGTCAATAAATGCCAGCCTGAAAATCGCAAGGCTTACCAGGGGTAATTTTCCAAGCTAGGATATTAGGAAGTCGCGGTCGCATTGGTATTTTGCCACTGCGCTAAGGCGTATCTGGCACCTTGTTCAGGTAATTGTCGCTGCATTTTGCCTGTTAGGTAATGCTCTTTAAACACATCAAACCACAGATCCATAGTCATGGCATTTTTCGCTTCGCCCAAGCTGGCGTAGACCAAGGCTGCTACCTCGGCTGTCGCTAATTGATTATCCAGCGCACTTTCACGAATTTTATAGCGCGATACGGTATCGGGCGCGAATGACAATACAGGGTATTGGTGGAGCCAACGGCTTTTTTTAAACATCTTCCTTGCTTGCGACCAACTGCCATCCAGCAACACGAATAAAGGCGTTTTACCTTGTTGAATACTGGGTTTGCAGACCACTTGTTGTTGCGTCGCATACTCGCCAGGAAACACCACGTAGGGTTGATATTTTGGGTTCTTCAGTTGCGCCAACATGGCTTCATTTGGCGCAAGTCTTGACCATATATAGCCCGTCGTATCCGGCGCTAGATCCGCAATCAGCCTGCCAGTATTACTGGGTTTAAGAATTTCATCATCGTACATGATCAACATAAACGCAGCTTGGGTATCTATTTTTGGTTTCAGGTCACAGATGCATAAATGACTGTTAACCATGCAATAGCGACAGCGTTTCACGTTTGCGCCCCGGGCCTTGTATGGCCGTGTCACAATAGCCATTCGCTGTTCATAAAGGCGGTGTAGAGCGTGCAATTGCATAATGTTCAATCTAGCAGAATATCAATGGTTGCGATGGTACTGAGACTGGTGTCGTAATCAAGCTGTTTTTCGCTAATGGCGGTTAATACCTGCTGATATTGTGATAAACCGGTCGGCAAGGTGGCTGTGGTTAAACCAAACCAATGGCCCGCTTGTTGATAACTGATGCTTATCGCCAAGGATTTCGCTAATAACAACAACTGCTGCCAGTCGAATTCTTCTGCTGGTAGAGATAATGGAAAAGGAATGTAAGCTTGGCTGCATGTTAAATGTAAGCTGGGGCCTTTGTCGCAATCGAAACTGTAATCTTGAATCCCATGTTGAAGTCGCTGTGCCAAATGACAAGCTTGTTGACGTTTTAACCCACGGGTCAATACTACAAACTCTTCATCCTGCCAATGGCTTATGATGTCTGTATGACGAAAGCTGGCTTGCAATAAAGTTGCAAATTGCTGTTGGCACAACATATAGCGGTGCTTACCGTAACCTTCTCGAAGCTGCTCGCTTTTATCTAAAATGATATAAAATAATATCACTTCGTCTTTTATTGGACCTTGATCGCTGGCGTTTTGCCGCAGGCAATAAGCCACTTCATCATTGATACGCTGTTCGCCGTAACGGAATTTATACAGCCGAGTATGACTATTGATTTGGGTTAAGTTGGTTAATTTCTTTTGTTGCTTGCTAATCGTATCTATCAGGCGACGAACTTCATGTTTGAGGGATTTAATCCGGCGCAGTAAAAAGATGATAAAACACAGCAACCAAGCGATGATAAACAACCAGACAGATCCAAGGTGCTGCTCAGTGCTCGCCAGCTGTCCAGCAAGAGAAGCTGTACGCTCTTGTGCGCCGTGAGCAGATGATAGGCCGCAAATAACGCCAAATACGAGTACTTTAGTCAGTAAACCTTTCAGCAAATTCGCACTCCTTACTGCCTACCCCACTTAATATTAGGTTAAGTTACGTGACAATAGAAGGATACGTTCACTTGATAGCAACGCGTAGAGAGTTGACAGCACTCGCATGACAATTTACGCATGTCTTCGCTCGCTTGTCTTTTTTTGCCATAACGGATAGTCGCCATGCAGATGCGCGGTCGTGAAATTTGCGACATTTTTACGACACTGATTTCTGTAATCCTTGGCTGCTTTGAGATGTAATCCAACTGCATCAGACTACATGCCCAGGCTCAAAGTTAATAGAAATGCTAAATTCATAACCGCTAAAGCACACACGCTGGTAATATCTGTTACAAATAATACCAGCTAGATTTCAATGAAGAATTCACTTATTTATTGCGCTTTATAGGCCTTAGTGCCCCATAATGGCACTGTCGACAAGCTGTGCTTAAAACTGCCCGACGTCTCTTTGGTGGAATAAGACAAATACATCAAGGTCTGGTTTTTTGCATCGTAGATACGGCGAATTTTCATATTTTTAAAAAAAATACTTTTTGATTTTTTAAGTACCACTTCACCCGATTTAGACTTGTCTATCTCTGCGATCATCGCTGGCGTTATTTCTCCCGTTTGACGACACGATATAGCACTGTCACTGGGATCAGACAAGCTCAAGTTCGCTTCGATAGAAGCCACGTGGCAAGTCACGCCAGTGACGACAGGATCAACCATTTGATCAAGCTTGATATCTTTTAGGGTAAATAAACCTAACGACACGTCCCCCACTTCATTATCGGAACATGCCACTAAGAGTAAAGAAGCCAGCGCTATCGACCAGTGCTTTTTCATTATTGTCCTTTTTGAATATTGAGTTTATGCAGTGATGCCTAAACTTTGCGTTCTTGGGTAAGCCGCTACTTGCTTCGCTGCTCGTTTTAATAAGGGCCGTAAATGGCGTTCAAGGTGCGGCGATGCCAACTTTACGTCGACATTCTGGTAATGGCAGTATAGCGCTAAGATATAGCAGGTTTCTTCTTCAGATAACGCACTTTGACGCCCCACTTTACTGTTATGGCAACTGCTGCAACCACCACCACGAAACGTAAACGCGCTATTGCTCATCATCACACCAAAACCCAAAAAGCCAGCCAGTACCTCAATAGCCGCAGGGCGCACATCTTCGCCCCCTTCAATTTCAAAACCGTGAGATGCTAAGATTGCATTCGTCACCTGCACGCACATTACGGCCACTAAAGCATTGGGGTTTTTTAACTGACCAGGGTGAAAATCAATGTAATAAACTTGGCTCAACGCAACCTGATTAGAGCCTATCTCTATTGGCCCGATTAACGGCGTGGGTGATAACGGCTGATAATTTTCAGGTGGACGCACTTGAAACGGCTGCACGTCTACGCCCATGTATTGGGTCACTTGAGTTAAACACGCTTGTGCTAGTGCCAGTGGCGAATCCGCTTGAAGGGGAAAATATTCCGGCGTCGGTAAAATCAATTGGCGTTCAGTGGGGCTGCGTAAACCAAAGCGTTGTACGAATAAACCAAAACACATTTCTATCCATGCTTGTTGTGATTCAGTTATCAGATTTTTTTGCTGAAACAATGAAAACATTAAAACTCCCTGTTCTAACTATTGCTTGCAATCCAGATTACTGTTTATATAGGGGGCTTACCAACATTTTTTGCAAAATACTCACTCAAACGTGTTAAAGAGGTAGTTTTAACAATGAGTTCTCGTTCCACTGAAAGCCAAATACATCAAATGCTCGAGCTGCAGCACAACATGAATCTTAAAATTCATCCGCAATGGTTCAGGCAAAATTATGAATGGTATCGGGCTATTTGGGTGGAGTGTGCCGAAATGCTCGACCATTTCGGCTGGAAATGGTGGAAAAAACAAGTGCCAGATACCGAGCAAGTCATGCTAGAACTGGTTGATATCTTTCATTTTGGCTTGAGTTCACGCATCGATGGCAAAACACAGTTTGACCAAATTGCGCGCACCCTGGCTGATGAACTGGCAGCGCCCCAAAAAGCTGATTCCTTCTGTGCCACGCTAGAGGTACTCGCAGGTACAGCCATTTCTCATAAAGTGTTTGATGCGCAAGCATTTGCAGGTTGCATGGAGCAAATAGAGCTGAGCTTTGATCAACTCTATCGAGCGTATATCGGTAAAAACACGCTCAATTTGTTCCGTCAAGATCACGGTTACAAAACGGGCAGTTACATCAAGGTATGGCATGGCCATGAAGACAACGAAGTATTGATGGACATTATTCATAAACTCGACAGTGACGCGGCCGACTTTGCTGAGTTGGTGTATCAGGGATTAACCAAAAAGTACCCAGGTAAAGCCTAGTTTCGCTTAGCTTGTGGTCACTGCGGTGTGGCCGTCTAGCCAAACCTGACGATCGTAGCCATTGTTGGTTTTAACAGAGCGTGAGGCTAGCGCCCCTTCAACGATAATATGTTGGCCAAGTTGTAATTGGTTTTGCATTATCGACGCCGTTTTTCCTCTTAAGTTTACCTGCAAAGCATCACTGTCAGTTCCCACTGCCAATTGCAGATATGCGCTATTATTGACGCTGGTTAGCGTCTTTATGGCGGTCACTTCACCTTGGTGATAAGCCCGGTTCCAGTAGAGTTTATTGGGCTTTTTGACTAACGTCATTTGCTTTGCATCTATTACCTTGTTTAAGCTGCCTTGCAAATATACCGAGTCACCTGCAGCAACAGGAGCCAACAAAGACTGCGCCACCTCCCCTAACAAGCGCACGGAAAAGTAATCATCTTTGCTTTGTGTTTCGCCTTGGCCGTTTTGCCAAGATTTTTTTGTCAGCACATCTAGGTTTAACACGGCTTGGCCGTCAGCAAAAAATCGTAAGGTATTATCTTTCGACACCACGTTCGCTAACATGTTGACTTGGCACTGGCTTAAGTTTGATTTCATAGACTTAGTTATCCTTCTCACTGCCCACAGAATACAAAATTGCGCCATAAATGGGAAACATTCGCTGCTTGATGAGTTTCACAATGGCAATATAAAAAATCGCTAAACTTACCGCAAAATGGTCTTAAGTCTCATTACTGATTAGCAAAATCACTTACTCTGTCTAGACTTTAATAAACCCTATACTTTTTTATTAGAAATAACAGTATTTTGATTCAACCTTTACGCTTTACTGCCGATATCAAAAGACTCATAAAGAAATACTGTTACCGTCACAATGGAAAAACCAATGAATAAAACAAAAACCGTCACTACCGAAGACATCCTGTTGGTATTGTGTAACTCAGTGAAAGGTGTACTCAACGCAGCAACGGCCAAAGACATTCACTTCTCGGCCATGGTTCAGAAAATCAATAAAACCTGTCTTAAACCCGATATTGGTTGTTTCGTATTATTTGATGGCGGCTTTTCTGGCCTTGTTATCATTAATTTCACGGCTGAAGCGGCGATGGAAATGTACCAAAACTACATGGTTAACATGGGCTTTCCAAAAGAAGAGCTCGCCACTTTGCACACCTCAGATGATGTAGGCAACGTCATGGGTGAATTAATGAACCAAATAGTGGGCGACTTTACCGGCAACATAGGCAAACAGCTGCACACCTCTATCACCCAAAACCAACCGAAAATGTTGACCATTAATAAGCAAGTGATGGTGTCGATTGATACTAACCTAGATCGCCCACAAGCTCGCCGAGTGACATTCACGACAGAAAAGAACAACATTTTTTACCTCGAATTGGCGATGGATAAAACTGAATTCATCAAGCTTCATGACTTCGAGCCTCAAGAAGACATTGATCCCGATGATATTATTAGCTCAGAGCAAAATAAGTCGGCACAAAGCCAAAATGAAGCCGCACCTAAAGTCGATATTTCACAGGATTTATTAGATGAGTTAGGCATTTAAGCTACTGTTTAAAGATGCCTTACCTGAAAATGAAAGCCGCGTTGTGCGGCTTTTTTAGTTGTCATTGTGGCAAAATCTAAAGTAACCTTATGCCAGCGTTCACAATATAGGCTTAAACATGAAAAAACTTTTCTCTGTATTCGTTCTCAGCATTGCCACTTTATTTTCCGTTCAAGCGGCTGCCGACGATGTTAGTAACACCATTCAAGATTTTAGAAGTTCACCCGACGTTAATGCTTTCTTTGGCGACGCTTATGGCTATGCCGTTTTTCCAACCGTGGGTAAAGGCGGATTTGGCATTGGCGGTGCTTATGGCGAAGGCGTGGTGTTTAAATCTGGTAAACGCATGGGCGAAACCAATTTGGTGCAATTGTCATTTGGTTTTCAAGCGGGTGGACAAGCCTATAGCCAGATTGTATTTCTGCAAGACAAACGAGCGTACGACAAATTCACCAGTGGCAACTTTGAGTTCAGTGCCCAAGCATCTGCCGTAGCAATTACCGTCGGTGCCAGTGCCAAAGCAAGTACGGGTGGTAATACGGCTGGTACAGATGAAAAACACCAAACAGGTCACTATGTGAATGGCATGGCCGTTTTTACTTATGCAAAAGGTGGCTTAATGTACGAAGCTGCACTCGGTGGGCAAAAGTTTAACTATACGCCATATTAGTTTGACTAAACACGAACAGGCCAGCCGGTCTGTTCGTGAACCCCTTCCTCTACAAAACCATGCCAAGCTTTACATTCAACAAAATATTCAATACCTTACACGTCCCCTAGTTTTGAGCCATCACTTCATGACACAACTGACCATACCCTGGCCGACGTTACTGCCCGCAAATGCAACTTTCGCCCAGGCGACACCAGAAATGTGGCTGTTGCCATTATCAAGTCTTGAAGAAGCTTGCATCGCCAACGCTGTAGCCAAACGAAAAGCCGAGTTTCGCGCCGGTCGTCATGCATTAAAGCTGGCCCTTAAACACTTAGGGGCCAATCACGGTGACATCGTGGTCGGCCACATGCGCCAACCCGTCGTCGACCCCTCACTGGTCGTCAGTATTAGCCACTGTCAGAGAAACAGTGGGCCACAATGGCAAGGCTTTGCGGGGGCTATCTGCGCGAAGGCGAAGCCGTATTATGGCGTCGGGTTAGACATAGAGTTTAACACCGCCCTTGAACCGGCTTTAGTGGCCCAGATCATGACGCCAGCAGAACAAAACCAAGCAGCCAAGTTAGGTCTACCGGCAGCACTGATATTTTGTATCAAAGAGAGTATTTACAAAGCCTGTTTTAACGAGATGCAATGTTATTTCGACTTTCTTGACGTTGAGGTTACGTTGCGAGCAGAAGAAAACCGGTTTTCCTTCCGCTTTGTCCACTCAAAAATTGGCTTTCCTCGGCCGTATGATTTCGAAGGTCGCTTCTTTTTCAACCAGCTGTTATGCGTAAGCACAGCGACAATGAAGAAGCATTCGCGAGAGGCAGGCGAGGAGTAAATGTGAGACAGCCCCCAGACTGCCATCACTCTAAACGTAAAAATATCACTTATAACGCTATATTCGCTTCATACTTTAATCATGCCTTTAGCTGATTTTTGCTGCTGATTTATTCGCTAACTTGTTATTTATTTAACCAACTTTATAATCTGGCGGCTTACAGACATGGTTATAAATAATAAAACAATGACAAAGACATTTTTTAGCGCGAATAGCTTTGCGCTCGCTTGCAGTCTCTCAATTTTTAGTTCAACCGCGATGGCCGGCATCGATATTGCTCGCATCGAATTTGAAGATGAGAATTTTAAACGTTGCGTATTGAGCACTAATCAAACCAATACCGACCAAGTGAAACAATTAAGTTGTGTCAAAAAAGACATTGGTAGCGTGGCTGAGTTAAAGTACTTTACCCAGCTAGAGTCATTGGATCTTACCAATAATGTTATTTACGACATCGACCTTTCACAGAACAAGAAGCTAAAAAATCTGACTCTTAAAAACAACCTGTTTGAAAGCGTAGACATCAGTCAAAACATCGATTTGATTAAGCTAAATTTCACCAAAAATGATCTCTACAAAATAGACTTAAGTCATAACCCGCAACTGGAATCTGTGGACTTGGCTAAAAACCAACTCAGCGAAGTGGATACCCGTGGTAACCAGTATTTGTCAGACCTTGAAGTGTCACATAACAAGTTGGCATTTTTAGATGTCAGTCATAATGCACTGCTCAGTTCCTTGACCGCACGCCATAACCAACTGACTCAGTTAAAACTGCCCACAACCGAAACCCTGTCGCTGATAAATCTGAATAACAACCAATTACAGTCCGTCACCCTGCCCGCTCAAGATAAATCTTACGCTGCGTTAACCATCAGAAGTAACCCACTCACGAGTGCCAGTAAGGACGATCTAGACGCTTGGGCGAAAGCGGTTGAAGGGCGTAAAGTGATGTATTAAGGGGTCACTTCAAGGTGACAGAAGCAAGCCTAGTGACTTAACAAGTCGCCACTTCAGGATAGTCACCGGATAAGAGCTCTTGTACGTACTCACTTGGCGAGAGTTTATCCGCTAATAAATACGCCTGCAGTTTGGCACGCGTTAGCGCCACATAAAATAACCTGCGCTCTTCTTCACTTTGCGCACCAGAAGGCAAAGGTAACAATTGCGCCATGAGTGGTTCGCCTTGTTGCGCAGCAGGAAAACCAAATTTTCCCTGATTCATTGCCAGCACTATACTCACATCCGCTTCTTTACCTTTAGCGCCATGCACAGTATCACAACAAAATTGCCACTGTGGGTACGCTTGTTTTAAGGTCTCAATGTTTACCGTATTTGGCAGTTGATGCTTAAAACGAGCCAGCAAGTATATGGTTAATGCCGCTTTACCATGCTGCTTCTTCACCAGATTTAAGCACCGTTTAATGGCCTTCAACTGACCGTGTTGCTTGTTGTCAACTTCGTCTGATAGTGACTGCGCTTTTGGCAATGAAAACTGATGCACAAAGACTTGTGGTCCTTCTATTTGCTGTTTCGCGGTGATTTGTTTGTTGATTTGCTGCGGATTAGCCATCACAAAACGCGTAGCAACATTGGCCACTTGATTATTCAGACGAAATGTTTGATCAAGGCAGTGTTGCCGTGTTTTACCAAAATAGCGTTCAAACTCTGTTGTTAAACGCACATCAGCGCCATTGAATCCATAGATAGCTTGCCAGTCGTCTCCGACGGCAAATAAGGACGCATCACCGTGATTTTGCTGCAAAGCTTGTAATAGCTTGGCCCTTGATGGTGCGATATCTTGAAATTCATCAACCAGTAAATGCGACCACAAGCTGGAAAATTTCCCCTTAGTGACCAGTTGCGTCGCTTGATTGATCATAGAATCAAAATCAACCTGCCCTTGCTGCTTGAGCGTTTTTTGGTAGCGAACCTGAAGCTGTTTTAACCATTTCAAGCGAGTGGTTGCAACGGGATCTGTGTGAACGTTTTGCTTGATGTCATCAAGCCGCTCAGCTTGCAAAGCTTGATCGTACGCCGACAATTCATCAGCGAGTTGCTTGGTTAAGGTGTGGAAAGCATCGCTTTGAAATAACCAGCGTAGAAAGTCTTCGCATATCGGCTCATGTAATAACGCCTGCCACTGAGCTAACTGCTTTTTCAGCTTAGAGATTAAACTGGTGAGCTTTTTCATTTCATCGCCAGCGGCTAAGATCAACACCAAATAGTTGATATCCTTCTCTTTGGCCTGTGATTGACGCGCTTTCAATACCGCTAAACGTGCGCTGTCTGCATGACAACAATCAATATAGGCGTTATGGGTTGGCAAGAAAATATCGACCAATTGGCCATCGTTGAATGGACCACTTGCATTTAATTCGAAACGAATACTTTGGCTAAAGAGATAATTAGCCACTTTACGTTGTATAGGACAACTGGCTTCTAGGCCATTTAGGGTAAGCGCAGACTGAGTATCTAACCAAAAACAAAAATAGGGTAGGAGTGCTTTTTGACCACTTTGCGCAGTAAGAATTTGTTGTAAATTATTACTTAGCCAGCCTATTTTTGCATCATGACTTAATGCCAATTCACTGACTTCAGGGGAGCGGCCAGTAGCTGTATGGATGATATGCAATGCTAAACTGTGGAAGGTCCTACACGTCACAGCTTTGCAATCCGCGTGTAAAGCAAGCCGTTCTTGCATTTCTGTTGCAGCTTGTTTGCCATAAGCCAAACAGAGTATTTGATTGGCACTGGCTTGCTGGCCTCTGATCAAGTAAACCATGCGCGCAATCATCACGCTGGTTTTTCCAGAGCCTGCCCCAGCGAGCAATAAGTTATTATCATCGTCCATCACGCACGCTTGACGCTGAGCTAAGGTTAAAGCTTGCTTTTCGACACTATCAAAAAGGGACTGATGCACTGCAAGCTGGTGCTCGCTGAACCTCTGCTGTAACGCGTCAACACCTTGTGCTTGCCACTCTACCATCGCGCTCAGCTGCGACAATAACGTCGTTAAATCTTGCGGCAGGTTTGGCTGTTTATAAACTGGCAGCCAACGTTGGTGAGCGGCATTTACGGCGTAACTCAGCTTAGAAAAATGGCTGTTTCTGACGTATCGCCTTTGATAATAAGGCGTTACTTTAGCAACCAATTGGGCTAAACCTGCTTGGTGCGATGCAATCCAAAATTTTAACATGGTGGCTTCAAATCGCTGCGGGCTTTTATAACCTTGCCACTTTACCGTGACTTCACCTTCATTCGTCATTAAGTAACAGCGACAGCCCAACCACGCTTGCTGGAAATAAACCGGAGCGAGCAAGTCTTGCCAATTAATGACGTATATCGGGGTCGAGTAAGTGTCGTCACTGAAAACCACCACTCCTTTGGCATTAAAGCTAAGGCATTGCTGAGGCTTAACACGGGCGGCAATTTTGCCAAACCAACTTGGGGCTAAAGAAAACTCAGTGAGAGGCTTTGAAAGTTCAGGTTGAAGCACAGTACTGGCCTTAAAAAACGATAAGGCTCAACAATATACGGCGTTGAGCCAGTATCACCAAGCATTAATCTAACGCCATGGTGTGAATCGCACAAAATTGAATTCGGCTTAACGCGTTAACGTTGCGAAAACGTATAACAGCTATAAAAAATATCTGCTGTGAGCGTTTGCGGCGCTTCACATGTGATTAGCCTCTCAACCACAGCTTGAAATGGGTCGCTTAGGTGAAAAGCGTCGCGCAATAATTGATAACGCGATTCAGACGCCAACAAAACATGGGCAATTTGTTGGTGGCTAACAGCAATCGATAGCGTTTCTTGGCCTTGTTGTAACGGCGCAAAAATCCCGTGGTTGTCAAAATTGACTTGATGATCATATCCGCCTTCACTGGGCGGTGTGTGAATATCAAATCGTTGTAATAAAGCGTCTAAATGGACTTCAAAGTCATACACCAACACCTTGGCATCTGGTTGACATAATCGTTTCAAAGCAATGCAAAGTGACTCAGATTGTGCGTAAAATAATGAGCCTGCAAATGTCACGACATCCGCCTTATGCTCTTCTAATGAGCACTCTTGAGCCGTCGCCACCCGATATTCGACGCCTTTGATTGCTTGCGTTTGAGCTATCATGTCTGCACTAGGATCAATAGCCAAAATACGCTCACAATAAGGCGTCAGAGCCAAAGTGCTTACCCCGGTGCCACACCCTACGTCTAAACCTTGTTTGAAATGACTATTTAGCGGTATGAGCTTATTTAAAATCATTTGGTGCAGCGGCGGTCGGTATGCTGCGTAATGACGAGAAATATGGCTGTTGTACTGCTGGCTCATACCCATTCCTTATTGTAGGTAGACTGAGTTATTGATTAACTCGTTGCTGAGTTACGAGTTCAAACGTCAATTTACGTTGAGCCACTTAGGTCTGTCTCTGCTTTATGTCAACAAAATTGAAAAGTGTTCGCCCCCATGACATAAACCGTGAAGTTTGCCACATCATGAAATGGCAAACTTCACCGCGCAGGCAGCATGTATCGCCGTTGTGTCCAACAGCGGTACATCGCAATCGCTTTGCTTCACTAATAAGGTAATTTCAGTACAGCCCAGAATAACCGCTTCGGCGCCGCGTGCGGCAAGATCAGAAATAATGCGGATATAAGCGCGTTGAGATGCTGGATTGATGTCACCTAAACACAGCTCTTGATAAATCACTTGGTGCACTAATTCTCGATCAGCTTGCTCAGGCACAAGGACGTTAAGGCCATAGTTTTCGATTAAGCGCTGTTTGTAAAAGTCTTGTTCCATAGTGAAAGAAGTGCCAAGTAATCCAACACAAGTGAGTTTGTCTTGCACGATACATTCAGCGGTCGCATCGGCAATATGTAACAAGGGAATATTTACCGCCATGCTGACGTCTTCGGCGACTTTATGCATAGTATTAGTGCAAATTAATATGCAATCAGCCCCTGCGGCTTCGACTTCTTTAGCGGCTTGTTGTAATACACGCCCCGCCTCATGCCAATCTCCTTGTTGCTGCAGATTTTCGATGCTCGCAAAATCAAGGCTCACCATGGCAATTTTTGCGCTGTGCAGGCCGCCATATACTTGTTTGATGCCTTGATTAATATTGCGATAATAATCCAAAGTACTTTCCCAACTCATGCCACCGATTAAGCCAATGGTTTTCATTTACCTTCCTTGTGTGTGAACGGCACTTAAGTGGCCATCAAAGTAAAAAGTCATAAACAACAGACATTAACTTTAGTAGAGAGCTAGAAAATTAACAGTGTAGAAGGGTTGAAATGCCCTTGTATTATTGGCGCTCGCCTTTATCAGATTGACGATGAAACGGATGCACGAAAAAGTGGAATAGAAAAACACAAAAGGCAGGAATGCCTTAAGGTATTAAATGGTCAGGTTAAATGCAACTTAACGGGTTAAGCGTCACTTAATGACTGGCAGCACTATTCACACCACCAGCCGTATATATTTGCCAAGGGGCGCACTTAGTCTTGACTAGGGCGATATTTTTCACAGATAGCAAGCAACATGTTGCGCAATAATTGATCACCACAAGGTTTGTAGTTTCTACTGCCAGGTTTTCTGAATAAGGCGCTTAACTCTGATTTGGATAACGGAAAGCTAACGGCTTGCATTAATGCCAGTAAGTCTTCTTCTCTTAACTCTAATGCAATGCGGATTTTCTTCAAGATCAGGTTGTTATTTAAACGAGTCGCAGGCTGAGGTTTGTTATCACTTGGTCCTCGCTGCTTGATGATCAAGCCATCCAGAAATGCGGTTAACTGTTGATCATTACATTCCACGTAACCTTCTTCGGTTTCCTTCTTAAGTAAGGCATGAATGTCTTTTTGGGTGATTTTATGGTCAACCAAGGCAAACATCTTTTGAATATCGTCTTCGCGAAGGTTTAAAGCGTAGCGCAAGCGACGCATAACAAGGTTGTGGATCATATTGTACTCCAGTAAATTCAGGTCGTTAAATTAACACAAAATCAATATAAAGAAAAAATTCATGCAATAGCGCCTACTTATACCCCTGTGCTATTCTTAAGCCCCCTATTACAGTGCCACAGACGGAAATACGATGTCACGATTAGAAACAAACGCCGCACTCACATTTATTACTGGCAAAGACGCCGCCCTTGAAGACTCCATTGAGAGCATGCAAAACAAATTGCGACGCTTTGGGTTTGATATTGAAGAAGCCTCTTGGCTTAACCCAGTACCCAATGTTTGGTCCGTGCATATTCGTGATAAAGCTTGTCCAATGTGTTTTACCAATGGTAAAGGTGCCAGCCAAAAAGCCGCCTTGGCCAGTGCCCTGGGAGAATTTTTTGAGCGTTTGAGTTGTAACTATTTTTGGGCTGATTTTTACCTTGGTAAAAGCGTGGCTCAAGGTGAGTTTGTTCACTACCCCAATGAAAAGTGGTTCCCATTGACTCAAGATGATGCCCTACCAGAAGGTATTTTAGATGAGTATTTGCACCAGCATTACAACCCTCATCAAGAGCTCATGGCCAGCCATTTGGTAGACTTCAACTCAGGGAACGATAAGCGTGGCATCTGTGGCTTGCCTTTTACGCGTCAAGATAATCAAGAAACCGTGTACATTCCGATGAATATCGTGGCGAACTTGTACGTCAGTAATGGTATGTCGGCAGGCAACACTCGTACTGAAGCCAGGGTACAAGCTTTGTCTGAACTGTTTGAGCGAAGCGTAAAAAACAAGATCATCGCCGATGGCATCAGCCTTCCTGAAATACCGGCTAAAGTCATCAAAGCATACCCTGGCATAAAAGCTTCTATTGATAAACTTGAAGCGCAAGGCTTTCCTATCTACAGCTATGACGCCTCATTGGGCGGAAAGTACCCGGTAATATGTGTGGTGTTACTGAATCCTGCGAATGGCACATGTTTCGCCTCATTTGGGGCCCACCCGAAATTTGAAGTGGCGTTTGAGCGTACGGTAACTGAACTGCTTCAAGGTCGCAGCTTAAAAGACCTTGACGTGTTTTACCCGCCAAGCTTTGACGATGAAGAAGTGGCCGATCACCATAATCTTGAAACCCATTTTATCGACAGCGCAGGCTTGATATCTTGGGATTTATTTAAGAAAAAGCCGGACTATGATTTTGTTCATTGGGACAGCCCGGGCAGCAGCCCTGACGAATTTACCAGTTTAATGAAAGCTTTTGATGATTTAGGACAGCCGGTATACATTGCTGACTACCAGCACCTTAACGTTTATTCTTGCCGGATCTTAGCGCCTGGTTTGTCTGAGATTTATCCTGTAGAAGATCTCGTATGGCGCAATAATTCGGGCGGCAATCAACTGCGAAAGTTGATCTTTAAGTTATCCAAAGATTGGTTTAACCAAGATGTTGTCAATCAGGTCTTAGATTACCTTGACGTGCAAGATTACAGCGAACAAGAGCGTGTTTTCGAATTAATTGGCGTTGCCTTTAGTGCAGACAGCCCTTGGAAAACTCTACGGGTCGGAGAGCTCAGAGGCCTACTTCTTTTAAGCTTAGGCGAACACGAAGAAGCCCAGGAATGGATCCAGTGGACTCTGGATTACGGCCAATCAACCTTATCAGAGCAAAGACAGCGCTTTTTTGACTGCTTGAATCAAGCCTTACAACTGAACATGGATAATACTCGTAAACGCAAGCAGTATTTACCTGTGTTCAATCGCATGTATGGTCCGGCATTGGTAGCACAAGCATTTGAATTGATCGACCAACAAGCCCCTAGCCATGGTCTACATAAAATCAGTGCCAAGCTCAAAAACCTGCCAATGCATCAAAAACTGTTGCAAGCTTACGAAAAATTACAGCAAGCCAAAATAGCAGAAACCAGCAAAAAGCCGCTGTAAAAAACCAATGCAGCACACTTAAAATACATTAATCGTCTTTTTTATCAGTAACTTCAACTTAGATTACGAAGCCTGCTGATAAACAAAGGCGATTTTTTCATCATTATTTGTTGAAACCAAAAATGTAGTAAAATTACAAAACAAAACCGCCAAAACTGATTTAGATCAATTTTTAGCGTCGAGTGCTCTGCTATATTTTCAATATAGAAAATAAATAACAGGATTTCAGAGTGGAAAAAATGAGACAGCATCCAGCTTTCATCACCCAAACTGAAAGCAACACGGCCTTCACCATGTATCGCCAAGCACCTTGTTTACTTGTTATTTATTTTATTCGCACCACCCTTTCTACTTTTTATTCTTGTTTCCAGTCTGTTACCCAATCATCAAATATCGTTTCTGTTAATGACTTAATGCATATTTTGATGTTTAATTTAGTGCGCTGTGGTGATTTATTATTACCTGTATTAGCTAACGCAGACCAGACTGACGTAACAAAGGGCTAGGTGCTGAGAAGAATTTACAACTCTGCTTTGGTTTTATTCAAAAGCAGAAGTTAAAAAATTAGCAACTGAATTTCAGTTTCGATTCATAATCATACAGTAGGAATACCGTTATGGCAGAACAACAAAACAATGCAGCTTGGGATGGTTTCACCCCAGGTGAATGGCAAAATGAAGTCAATGTTCGTGACTTCATTCAAAAGAACTACACTCCATATGAAGGTGATGATAGCTTCTTAGCCGGTGCCACTGATGCCACAGACAAACTGTGGGAAAAAGTAATGGAAGGCATTAAGCAAGAAAACCGCACGCATGCGCCGGTTGACTTTGATACTTCTGTGATCTCTACCATCACTTCTCATGATGCGGGTTACGTTAACAAAGACCTAGAAACGATTGTGGGCCTTCAAACTGAAGCGCCACTGAAGCGTGCAATTATCCCTAACGGTGGTATTCGTATGGTTGAAGGCGGTATTGCTGCTTACGACCGCGAACTAGACCCTACAGTGAAGAAAATCTTCACTGATTATCGTAAAACTCATAACCAAGGCGTGTTTGACGTTTACACTGGCGACATCATGAAATGTCGTAAGTCTGGTGTATTAACCGGTCTACCTGACGCTTACGGCCGTGGTCGTATCATTGGTGATTACCGCCGTGTTGCACTTTACGGCATTGACTTCCTGATGGCTGACAAAGCGAAGCAGCATAAGTCACTAGAAGCGGAGTTGGTGGCTGGTAACCAACTTGAAGATACCATCAAACTTCGTGAAGAAATCTTCGAGCAATACCGTGCCCTTGGTCAAATGAAAGAAATGGCCGAAAAATATGGCTACGATATTTCAAACCCTGCGACAACGGCTCAAGAAGCCATTCAGTGGACTTACTTTGGCTACCTAGCTGCAGTTAAATCACAAAACGGCGCGGCGATGTCATTTGGTCGTACTGCGACCTTCTTAGACGTTTACATCGAACGTGATTTACAAGCGGGCAAGATTAGCGAAGTAGAAGCGCAAGAGCTGATTGATCACTTAGTAATGAAGCTGCGTATGGTGCGTTTCTTACGTACACCGGAATACGATACATTGTTCTCTGGCGACCCTATCTGGGCGACTGAGTCTATCGGTGGTATGGGTACTGACGGCCGTACTCTTGTGACTAAGAGTGCATTCCGTTTCTTGAATACTCAGTACACAATGGGACCTTCACCAGAGCCAAACATTACGGTTTTATGGTCTGAAAGCTTGCCGTCTAACTTTAAAGAATACTGTGCCAAAGTTTCTATCGACACGTCTTCAATTCAATATGAAAATGATGACTTAATGCGTGATGACTTTGACAATGACGATTACGCCATAGCGTGTTGTGTATCACCAATGATTGTTGGTAAGCAAATGCAGTTCTTCGGCGCACGTGCCAACCTTGCTAAAACATTGCTTTACGCCATCAACGGTGGTGTAGACGAGAAGCTAAAAATGCAAGTAGGTCCTAAGTCTATTCCTGCGATTACAGCAGAAGTACTGGACTACGAAGAAGTGGCAGCCAACCTTGATCACTTTATGGATTGGTTAGCAGAGCAATATGTTACATCGTTGAACTGTATCCACTACATGCACGACAAGTACAGTTACGAAGCGGCCCTAATGGCGCTGCATGATCGTGACGTATCACGCACAATGGCATGTGGCATCGCAGGTCTTTCAATTGCGGCGGACTCTTTAGCGGCGATTAAATACGCGAAAGTGAAGCCAGTTCGTGACGAAGACGGTATCGCGGTAGATTTCGAAATTGAAGGCGATTACCCTAAATTCGGTAACAATGATTCGCGTGTTGATGACATTGCGTGTGAGCTTGTTGAAAGCTTCATGAAGAAAATCAAAGCACGTCCTATGTACCGTAACGCACGTGCAACGCAATCTATCCTGACGATTACTTCTAACGTGGTATACGGTAAGAAAACAGGTAATACGCCAGACGGTCGCCGTGCTGGTACACCATTTGCGCCAGGTGCAAACCCAATGCATGGCCGTGACGAGAAAGGCGCAGTGGCTTCACTTAC
This sequence comes from Motilimonas pumila, assembly GCF_003596335.1. Lineage (GTDB taxonomy): Bacteria > Pseudomonadota > Gammaproteobacteria > Enterobacterales > CBDFNC01 > Motilimonas > Motilimonas pumila. The sequence goes on along the minus strand of NZ_QZCH01000009.1, from coordinate 100,630 downwards.
GTCGGTATCTAAATTGCCATTTGCGTACGCTCAAGACGGTATTTCTTATACTTTCTCAATCGTGCCTAACGCGCTGGGTAAAGATGATAACTCACAGCGTTCAAACCTTGCAGGTTTAATGGACGGTTACTTCAAGCACACGCCAGATTTAGAAGGCGGTCAGCACTTGAACGTGAACGTAATGAATCGCGAGATGCTGCTGGATGCGATGGAAAACCCAGACAAGTATCCCCAACTAACCATTCGTGTTTCTGGTTACGCGGTACGCTTTAACTCTTTGACTAAAGAGCAACAAAACGACGTAATTACACGTACGTTTACAAGCTCACTATAAGTCGCAGTGATTATTGATAAAGCCTTGCATTTGCAAGGCTTTTTTTTTATCTCTAGGTTAGAAAAGCGGCTTTAAAAGGCACCGACAATTGCCTTTTAAAGCTTTTACCCATGCAGTATTTTCGTTAGAATTAAGCTATTGTTGAGGGTAGACACGCCCACTTAAAGCTATCCAGTAATAAGGCCACTATGACCGCTGAACAATCTCTTATTGATATTAAAAACGAGCCCCCTGTTGGTATCGATTTCGACCAAGTAACCGGCCGTATCCATTCGGTAGAAACTTGTGGTACGGTCGATGGCCCAGGCATTCGCTTTATCGTTTTTACACAAGGTTGCTTAATGCGTTGTAAGTATTGCCATAACCGTGATACTTGGGACACAGAAGGTGGCAAAGAGGTCACCGTTGATGAATTAATGAAAGACTTAGTGCAATACCGTCACTTTATGAACGCGAGCGGCGGTGGCATTACCGCAAGCGGTGGCGAAGTGATGTTACAGCAACCTTTTGTAAAAGCCTTGTTCACCCAAGCGAAGAAAGAAGGCATTCATACTTGTTTGGACACCAATGGCTTTGTCCGTAAACTCGATCCACTTGTAGACGAAGTGCTGGATGTTTCCGATTTGGTCATGCTTGACATTAAACAAATGCACAATGATCGTCACATTGATCTTACCCACGTCAGTAATAAATACACCCTAGCGTTTGCAAAACACTTAGCTGAGCGAAACCAAACCGCTTGGCTGCGCTACGTCGTGGTGCCCGGTTATACCGACGATGAGCAATCTGCGAGAGATTTAGGCGAGTTTATCAAAGACATGAAAAACATCGAAAAGATTGAGCTACTGCCTTACCATGAATTGGGTCGTCACAAATGGATTGCCATGGGCGAAGAGTACCCATTAGAAGGCGTACATCCACCATCACGTGATGTGATGAACTTGGTCAAAGATGTGCTAAGTGAATACCACGACAACGTCATATTCTGATTAATAACGACACAAACGCAATATGCCAGACGAGCTAAGGACAGCCGTAACCCACTCTTTTACTACCTGGCAATGGCTAACCATGGTCATTGCTCTAGTGCTAACCTTATGGTCTTTCAAATTTCGCCAGTCTCCCTCGTTAGTAAGTGATAAACGCAAACAACACTTATGTTTGCTTGCTGCAATTTGCCTTATTCCCCTTTGGATCTTAAAAGCCGGGTTACACCCGGGCTTAGACATCCATTTTTTGGGATTAACAACACTCACATTACTACTTGGTTGGCGTTTAGCCGCGTACAGTGCTTTGGCTACCCTTATTTTGCTTGCCTGCCATGGTGAGCAACCTCTTGCCTACATTGGCTTACATGCTTTGGCCAGTATTGCTTTACCTGTATTAATCAGTCAAACAGTGTATTCATTGTATCTTAGGCACTGCCCATCTAATTACTTCATTTATGTTTTTGTCTGTGGCTTTTTTGCCGGCGGCATTAGCATGCTCGCCAGGCACTTATTCACTGCCAGCTATTTCTTAGTAACGGGTGACTACTCCACTGATATTATCTGGCAAGACTTTTTATCTTTGTGGCCCTTGCCTATTTTTCCAGAAGCTTTGCTTAATGGCATGTCTATTGCGCTGCTTGCCATATACAAACCCCATTGGCTAAGCCAGTCAGACCAGGATCAGTGGCGCTAAGTTGCTGTAAAGATTGTTGTAAAAACAGATGTAAAATATCCTGACACATTGCCCTATTCTGTTTATCCAAGACCAAATAGATAATGACCTTTTAATTTTTAATCGATTTATTTGCAAATTAAAACCTACCAGCAGCAAACAGCGTGGCAAATAAACGCTTAAACTTTAGTCAAACCATCAATAGATACGCTTAAACCGATCTAAAGTATCCAACCCATTATTTTAATAACTGGATAATACCGATATTGAGAACGTTCCCACCGGCTTAGCAAGCATTAATACTTACAAACTCATCAACTAATACTTATTCATTATGTCGATTTAATTTACAGATAAATGATCAAGTTATCACTATAACACGCTATGCGCTTGTTTTTATTAGGTTAACAAATAAATGTCAAATTGGTATGTAGATTGCTTTATTGATATTGAGCATATTTAGTTGTTTTGGTATGTGAACACGCAACATATTTTCGAGGACAACAAAATGAAAAAGCATACAAAAAGTTTGATTACAGCGGGAGTTGCAGCAGCATTGCTCTCCACCGCGTTTTCTGCTTCAGCAGGAAGGGATGTGATGCTGCAATTTACCGGCGTCAACTTCTTCTATGACCCCATGCAAACATTCAACGATGTTGGTTTAAACACTGACCCTGCAAATTATCCAAATTCTAATCGTCCAGGTCTGCTAGATTCTGATAATGATGGCTTCGATGACGCAACGGGCCAGTCAATGACGTTTGGCGTATTACGAGATGGCGTTAAGAATGATGGATATAGCCCTGGTGACTTTCCCGGCGGATATGACTATACATCTGATGTAGCAGGTAAATATGTAACAGGTGGCGCAACAACTCAAGATAATAAAGCTGACTCTACTTTCGGTGAATATGAGTTTGGTAGCCCAGTTTCTAGTTATAAAGCGTTTGCGAAAGACGATGACGGATTTTATACCATATTACTTGGTGAGTTCGTCAGTGAATGGTTAGCGTTAGATTTCCGTATGGTGCTAGATCAAAATCAAGTCAATGGAGATCCCGCACCGGGAGATTCCGTGAGTTATGACATTGCCACTGAGTACAGCTTCTTCGATATACTAACAGAAGAGCCTGGCACAGGTGAAAAAGAATGGGGCCTAGGTATTGACTCCATTCAAACCGGTGTATTAAATGTTTCTAACACAGGTCAATCAGAATTAGTATTTACCGCCTTGTCTGCGCGCGTATTTGATGAAGGAGCGCCCAATGGCACTACACGTACCGATAATATGCCTCTTCCAAATGCACCTGTGCTAGAGCCAATCACGTTTTCGTTTAGCTTCCAAACCGTCGGGGCTGCTAACGGCATACGCAACGCTCAAAGCTTTATAGGTTCTGGTACCGGTGAAGTAACTTACAGCATCCCAGAGCCAAGCTCTATTGCGCTATGGGGCCTAGCTTTAGCCGGGTTAGGATTCTACCAGCGTAAACGCACTATGAAGAAGTAACCCTCTGCTAAGGCAAGTAAGCCCTCTTGCCTTAGTTAACTGCTATGCCCTTTATTTTGCCACAAGTGTAACTTGTGGCTTTTTTGTGCTTCTGTCGTTACTCTTGCGATTTCATCAGCGGCGCTTTAAGCTTATCTTTCTTTAGTTATACTAATTGTCGCGATGAAACAAATAAAAGCTGTCAATCAACTGTTGCATAAACACCCTAAGCTTACCCACAGCGAAGATGTCAAAGTCGTTAGCCACACCCAAAGAGAGCTGGAAGATTGGCATCTTAACACTGTGATGATTAAGGGTTGTGATGCCCCGTTTAAATTTAAGCGTAAACACGCTTATCAAAACCTTAAAGGCGCCAGGGTCAATATTACTTATTACCCGGACGCAGAAAAAGTGGCAAACTTTGACGTTGAAGTGATGCGCGTTGTCCGGTTAAAACGCGCCTAATATCACTGAACCCTAAGCAAACCTAAGTAAAGCTCAAGCCAATATCTGCAACAAAGCACTGTTAAACCTGTGCAGGCTGGGATCAAAAATAATCCAGTAAGTCTTGGTAATAGGCGCAGCTATCGAGTAAATCACCGTGTTTACCCTGAGCGACAATGTGTCCTTGCTCCATCACAACAATGTTATCCATTTGCTGAAGCATTACGGGTTTGTGCGTGATCATGATTAAGCTTTGTTGGGTACGCGCTAAATGCAGTGACAACTTGTTCACTATGCTCTGCTCTGTAAGGGGATCTAGCCCCTTAGTGGGTTCATCTAATACCAGCACATGGCTCTCTCTTAATAACGCTTGCGCGAGCATAAGGCGCTGCTTTTGACCACCGGATAAACCGGACCCCGTTTCACCAAGCCAAGTATTCACGCCATCAGGTAAAGATGCTATCCACGCCTTTAAGCCTGCACTATCAAGGGCACTGTGCATTTGAGTCTCAGTCATGTTCGGCTGAGCTAAGCGTAAGTTATCGGCAATGGTTGACTTAAAAACATGGCCTGATTGACTCATTAATGCCGTGTACTGACGCAGCTCTTGCGCCTTTATCTTAGCGATTGGCACACCGGCAATCGTTAACTGTCCTTGCTCAATAGGCCAGAACCCCATCAGCAAGTTTACCAAGGTCGATTTTCCCGCCCCGCTGGCACCGATAATGGCCACTTTTTCCCCAGGTTGCAGACTCAAGTTGATATTCTTGAGTACCGGCTCTTTGGCATCAGGGTAAGAAAAACTGACGCGTTTGAATGCCACCTCACCTAGCACAGCGTTTTCAACCGCCGAACCTTCTGGGTGTTCACTTTCTTGAGGGACAGATTTATCCATAATTTCAAACAATCGCCGAGCACTGGCTAAAGTGGCGGGCAACAATTGCATCGCAAGTGGCAAAGCCAACACTGTCTCAACACACACCAAAATAAGTAACGCTAAACTGGCGATATATTCGGGGGCTAAATGACCTTGCTGCGCCAAAGGTACGGTAATCAGTAAGCTGATTAACACCATCATGTTGATGAGAATGAAGCTCATGCTTTCAAACAAGGTTTGTCGCCGATGTAAGGCTAGCTCTACTTGATATAGCTCCTGACTGACACGATTAATTTGCTGTTGATAACTGCCAGTGAGTTGATATACCAACACTTCTTTTATTGCGCTGACACTGTCTACCAATTGCAGCTTGAGTGTTGCTGTTAGCGCAACTTGTTGCACCGCACTGCGTTTGCACCAAAGGTAGCTAAGAAACGGGATGCCCAGACCAAGCAACAACAATGCTGCTGCCACCCAGAGTGCCAGTAACGGCGAAAAATACGCCACCGCGCTGCAAACTAAAGGCACGCTGATCAATGCTAAGGTTAAAGGCAACAATATTCTAAGATAGAAATTATCTATATGATCAATATCTTGCTGCATTCTTGACATTAAATCACCAGAGCGAAGTTGCAGCTGATGATAAGGAATCAAGGGCTCTAACTGGCGATAAAAATGCACCCTTAAATGGGCTATTACCTTGAAGGTTGCCTGATGAGTCACTAATCGCTCGGCATATTTGCCAACGGTTCTGACGATGGCCAAAAACCTAACAATGGCGCCGGGCGTGAAGTAATTAATGCTGGCCCCCGTCAGCCCCGCCATGGCCATGATGGTTAAAAACCATCCCGACACTGCGAGTAAGCTGATATTTGCCAACAAACTGAGCAAAGATACTAAGGCACCAAGTAACATCCAGCCTAACTGTGGCCGCATTAAGGCACATAACCTAAGAAACTCATTCATGGCGACCTCCCGCATGCAACATTTGTTGGTATAGGCCGGGTTGCTGACACAATAATGAATGGCTACCTTGTTGTTGTAATCTCCCTTGATGAATCACATAAATGCAGTCTGCTTGGCTAACGGTATGCAAGCGCTGGGCAATTACGATCACAAGATGATGCTCGGCGTATCGCTTAATGGCTTGTAACACAGCCGCTTCACTGTCTTTATCTAAATGACTGCTGGGTTCGTCTAAAATTAACACATCAGGTTGGTGATAAAATGCTCTGGCTAACGCCAACCTTTGACGTTGTCCTCCAGATAAGCCCGCTCCCGCTTCCCCTATTTGAGTGTTTAACCCAAGTGGCTGGGATTTAACCCATTCAGCCAGACCGGCTTGGCATAGCGCCTGTTCGATTTTAGCGAGATTATATTGTTCGCTAAGCGCGACATTGAAACCAAGCTCGCCGTAAAAAATGTGCCCTTGTTGCGCTATCCAACCGCAATGCTGAAGCCAAGCGTCTCTGTTGCCCTGTTCAAGGGCAACGCCATTAATAAGCACTCGCCCTTGTTGCGGTTGATGAAAGCCCATTAAGGTCTCGATTAAAGTCGACTTACCCGCCCCACTTGGACCAACAATGGCGTGCAAGCCTTTATTGTCAAAAGACAGCGTCACCTTATCAAGTGCTTTGTCTCGCTTGTCATATGCAAAAGAAACCTCGTCAAAGTGAATATCAAAAGGCGCGTTAAAAGGCCCTGCCTGATTTTCATTGCCGACCGGCTGCCCGCTAGTTATTTCAGACTCTCGCGCTTGCTCAGATACTGCTGCATCTTGATAGAGCGCAATCATATCTTGTGCCGCACTCACTCCCGCCATTTTGGCGTGATATTGAGTGCCTAGGTTTCTCAGCGGTAGGTAAAATTCTGGGGCCAGTAGCAAAACCCAGAGCGCTAAGAGATAGTCCACTTCGCCGTAATACAGGCGAAACCCCATGATCACAGCGACAAGTGCAATGGAGACGGAAGCTAAAAACTCAAGAAAAAAAGACGATAAAAATGCGATTTTTAAAATGCTCATCGTTTGGCGACGATATTGGTCGCTAATGCTGGCGACGGCAGCAATCTCTTGCCGTGAAGCGTTAAAAATCTTTAGCTGGGTTAAACCTTGGATAATATCCAAAAAATGACTGCTCATACGAAGCAGCTTAGCCCAGTGTTGATGGTTGAGCGCCTCTGCTTTTTTGCCAATCATTATCATAAAAAACGGGATAAAAGGCGCAGTGCAAAGAAAAATCAGTGCCGCGCCCCAATCAAAGGGAATAACAATGGCTAATATCGCCAGAGGGATCACTGAGCAATACGCAATAGCAGGCAAATAACCCGCGTAATAATCTTGTAGTGACTCTACGCCTTGATGCAGTAATTGCGCACTCTCTGCTGACCCTTTTTGCGCCACAAAACTTGGCCCGAGATGAAATATCTTAGCCAATAAATCTTTACGAAGTTGATACTTAATGGCCACTGCGCCGCGATAGCATAATCTCGATGAGCCATAGCTCAAAGCCGCTCGCACCAGGATGATAGCCAACATGGCCCACATATAGGCAGCGAGTTCATGCAGCCCCCACTGTTTGAAAATGGCGCCGTCAAGCATGTGTGCAAGTAATGCCATCTGTCCGATTACTAAAATGCCGTGGCAACAACCTAAAGCGACGCCTTTACTCAATAAACCTTCACTGTGTTGCTTTTGCTGCTTTAGCCATTGCTTACTTTCTGCTGCTGTAACGCTTGAGTCGCCGGGGTTCAAGTCAACCTCACTTTCAACGCTAAGAGATGGGCCCAATTTACCTGTGCTATAGGCTATTTGAGCGGGAATGCGGGGAACCAGCTTCTATAAGCATAGAAGCTGGTCGATGTTTTGTTAGTTCTCTGGATCTTGGTCTTTAGCGACGTTGTCCACGTGCTGCTCCATTTCGTACCACATCACATTTATGACGCCGAACGCACAAGCCAATAAAACGCCTAAAATCCAACTGAAATACCACATAAAAACTCCTTAATACGCTGAATGACTGTTTTGGTCAATTTCTGCCACAGTGACGGTGCGCCACATGCGGTAATAACACCAAATGGTATATGCCAGTACCACCGGCAGTAATACCACAACGGCCACTAACATCAGCTTTAATGTTAATTCACTGGATACCGCGTCCCACATCGTAAGGCTATGATTTGGAACGCTACTGGAAGGCATCACAAATGGAAACATCGCGCTGCCAGCCGTTAAAATGACGCCTGAAGCCGCTAAGCCACTACAGATAAATGCCAGCGCCCCCTTGCCTAAACGAATCATCAATGCAGCCAATAAAGCCATCACAATGCCTAAGCCAGGCAATAACCAAAGGATCGGCATCGTGTTAAAGTTGTTCAGCCAAGCGCCATTCGCAGTCGCCACGGTTTTCAAGGTAGGATTTGCAATACCGCCCGGCTCAAGTCCGCTGCTGACCACAAAGCCATCTATGCTGTATACCACCATGAAGCCACAAGCGATAAAACTGGCGACCATGATTATAGCCGTGACTTGGCCAATTTTGGCCGCTCTGGCAGCGACTAAACTGTCTGTTCTCATTACCAACCAGCTACTGCCGTGGGTGAGTACCATGGCGACGCTTAACACTCCTGCAAGTAAAGCGAACGGGTTAAACAAGGCAAAGAATGAACCGGTATAACTGACCCGCATTAATTCATCAAACTGAAATGGCACGCCTTGTAGCAAGTTACCAAACGCAATACCAAATACTAACGGCGGTACCATAGAGCCAACAAACAGCGCCCAGTCCCAACGATTTCGCCATTGCTTATTGTCTATCTTGCTGCGGTAATCAAAACCAAGCGGACGCAAAAACAACGCAAATAAAGTCAACATCATCGCAAAATAGAAGCCGCTAAAGGCCGTGGCATAAACCATAGGCCAAGCAGCAAAAAGCGCGCCCCCTAAGGTAATAAACCACACTTGGTTACCGTCCCAATGGGCGCCTACCGTATTGATCACTACGCGACGTTCATTGTCAGTTTTACCGACAAAAGGCAGCAGACCACCTACCCCCATGTCCATGCCATCGGTAAAAGCGAAACCTACCATTAACACGCCGATGATCAGCCACCAAATCAGTTTTAAGTTTTCGTAATCAAACATAATGGCTCCTAGTAGGCATCTTGTCTAAGTGTAGGGGTTGGCTCTGCTGAGTCCTGCTCAAAATGGTAACGGCCTGTGTGCAAAGAGCTGGGCCCTAGGCGTGCAAACTTCACCATTAACCACATTTCTATGGTCAATAAAATGCTGTAGACAATCAGAAATGCCACCATGGTAAATATCACGTCGTTAACTTGTAAATCCGATACCCCAAGGAACGTCGGCAACACTTCACTGATAGCCCAAGGCTGCCGCCCGAATTCAGCAACAAACCAACCGGTTTCAATCGCAATCCAAGGCAGGGGTAAAGCAAAGAAAATGGCTTTGAGTAACCAACGTTTTTGCTCTATCACTCGTTTGGCATTGAAATAAAACGCCAGTACAAAAAGCACAAACATAACAACGCCACAGCCTACCATTATCCTAAAGGCCCAAAACAATGGCGCTGCAGGCGGCGTTGAATCTTTCACTGCCATTTGAATTTGCGCTTCGGTTGCATCGACAACATTGGCGGTATAACGCTTAAGCAATAAGCCATAGCCGAGGTCGACCTTTAATTCTTCAAAACGAGCCACATTCTCCGGGGTATCATCGCCAGAGCGCAGTTTTTGCAAGTATTCGTATGCCACCATGCCGTTACGAATACGAACTTCATGCTCTTTTTGTAAATCTTTTAAACCTGTCACCTCTTCATTAAGTGACCGCGTTGCAATGATACCCATTAGATAAGGGATCTTGATCGCGTATTCGGTTTCCATGGTTTCATCATTAGGCAAACCGACCAAAGTAAAAGACGCGGGGGCTTCTTGGGTATGATATTCAGCTTCAATGGCAGCCAGTTTCACTCGCTGCACTTCACCGACCTCATAGCCCGACTCGTCTCCCAGTAGCAACACAGAACAAATGGACGCGAGACCAAAGCCGGCAGCCACCGAAAATGAACGTTTCGCGAACGCTAAATCCCGGCCTTTAAGGATGTAATAACTGCTAATGCTCATCACAAACATGGAGCCGGCAACATAACCTGCCGCTACCGTGTGAATAAATTTAACCTGTGCCACTGGGTTAAACACTAACTCGGCAAAGCTGGTCATCTCCATGCGCATGGTTAAGTAATTAAACTCACTGCCTACTGGGTTTTGCATCCAGCCATTGGCAATCAAAATCCACAGCGCCGACAAGTTGGTGCCCAGTGCCATTAAAAAGGTCACGGCAAGGTGCTGACGTTTACTTAAGCGCTCCCAACCGAGAAAGAACATGCCCACGAAAGTGGACTCTAAAAAGAAGGCCATCAGGCCTTCTATGGCTAACGGAGCGCCAAAAATATCGCCAACATAATGCGAGTAGTAAGACCAGTTGGTGCCAAACTCAAATTCCATGGTTAAACCAGTGGCAACACCAATGGCAAAATTGATACCAAATAATTTGCCCCAAAACTTGGTCATATCACGGTATATTTCACGCCCTGTCATGACGTAAACAGATTCCATAATAAACAGGATCCAGGTCATACCTATGGTCAATGGCACAAATAAGAAGTGATAGAGCGCGGTAATGGCAAATTGCCACCGCGAAAGCTCTACCAGGGTTTCATTAATCATGAGAGATTACTCCTAAACAAAAATTCTTGTTCTCATTTCGCCGCACAGCACATTAGCGTTCAAAGTCGTTACCTTGTGCTTTGGTTTGGCTTGGAAAAAGTTGTTCTTTCACCGACAGCATTTTGCTCACACCCGCGCCCAATTTCATAAGCGCGCTGAGATTTTCTGGCGATAACCTTTGCAGCTCACCGGCCCATTGCGTCAGCATCTCAAGCAAGTCGTGTATTTCTTGCATCTTTTGCTGCGCGTATTCTTCCTGCGGATTATTCGCCGAGACTAATAAGTTAGTACGTAATAAAGACAACGTTGGGTCTACCTCACGTTTTTTGCGTTCTTCAAATATCGTATTCGCCATGTCCCAAATGCTGCCCGTAACGCGGTAATATTCTTTTCTGTCACCTGGAATGTGACTGACTTGCACTAAACGCCATGACTGCAGCTCTTTTAGTCCCATGCTAACGTTGCCACGGGAAATGTTGAGCGCACTGGCTAAGTCATTAGCAGAGAGCGGCGATTCATTCACCACCAGCAATGCGTACATTTGCCCTACTGTGCGATTAAAGCCCCAACGGCTGCCCATTTCACCGAAGTGAAAAACAAATGCTTGGATATTGGGTGAGATTTCCATATGACACCTAACGAACTTTCAGAAATTTCTGAAAGTTTAAACTTTTTAAATATTGTTGATCAAGATCAATGTGAGTTGTTTTTCATGTTAGGTCAAAAAAAGCACAGATACGGGATAAATTTGTCGAAATATTCGACAGCTATTGGGTTTATAATCAGGTTGTAATACACTGCGGCCGAAATGAGGAGGCAGTGTGACGGTAAAAATGGGTAAACGATTGCAGCAAATTGTTGATATGGCTTGGCGGGCTCAAGAGCAAAAGCACTATCAGCATATTTGGGACATGTGTTGCGATCACGGTCAAGTGGGTATCAATTTATTGGATCGCTCTCCTGCATGCCATTTACATTTTGTCGACCAAGTGCCGTCTATTATGACATCGCTACAGCTTCGGCTAGAGCACCACTTTGCCTCTAGTAGCACACATTGGCATACCCATTGCCAAGATGCTGGTCAGATCTCTTTCTCTGCAGCTGAATCTCACTTGGTCATCATTGCTGGCGTAGGTGGCGTCAATACACTTGCTTTGATTAATCAAATGTTGTCAAAAACGCCAAGCTCGAATATAGATTTTTTATTGTGCCCCGTTCACCAACTTTGGCCACTGCGCAAAGCGCTCAATCAAAAAGGTTATGGTTTAGAGCGAGAACAGTTATTGCAAGAAAATCGTCGTTTTTACGAGTTACTATATGTTAGTGGCACCAGCCAAAAAGCAATAAGCAACACTGGCTGTCACTTGTGGCAAGCTGACAAACGTTTAAGCGAACAGTATCAGCAACGATTATTGGCACATTATCATCGCATGCAACACGCCGATGACCAGCACATCGCTACCATTATTGATGCTTATATGAAGGTTGATCGCCACTGGCGCTGAATGCGCTACAACCAAGCAAGTAATTAAATAAAGCACTGCAACGGTGCAATAGCCACACAAGCAAACTCTATCGAATTAGGTTCCCTCGATTTATGTTACTTAAAATTTCTGCTGCGCTCCCTTCCCTAGCGCCTTAAGCACATCAATCATTTATTTTTAGCCATGTCTAACTTTCTGGCCCAAACTTTGCGTTACTTGATGCATGGTGGCGATTCAATGCGTTTCATTTGCGTTGCTCTAACGCGTACCTGCCAGTCCACATCAGGAGAGAAAGATGACCAGTGTTATTGACCAATTAATAGAACCACCACAGCGCACTATCCATATCCCAGCCTTAGATAAGGCCTGTGGTCACACTCAACAAAATGAAATAATAGCGGGGCTCTCTCTTGGCAAAAAAGGCGGCCTAAATATGAATGCTTTTGCTGCAATAAAACCCAAGTCTTGGACCCAGCACTATAAAGGGATTGTTGCAACCATAGCCGATGGCATCAATAATAATTTAGCAGGGCAACAAGCCAGCCAATTAAGTGCTACGCACTTTATCACTGATTATTTAGATACACCCGAAAGTTGGACGGTCGAACAAAGTATCGATCGCGTGATCACCGCTCTCAATACCTGGCTATTTCGCTATGGCGCAGTTAAAGGACATTACACGACGCATTTCTCCAGCCTGGTTTTACATCAAGGGCAAGCCCACATTATTCACTTAGGTCACTGCCAAATAGGATTAATTAGAGATGGAAATTGGATACCTGTAGGCCAAACGCCGTTAACGACAGAGCATAGCCAGAGTTTGGGATCGCGAGATCGTTGTGCTTATCAATACGAGTCATTGGCCACGCAACCGGGCGACGTATTTGTCATGTCTACCCCGGGGTTTTACACCCGGGTGAGCCAGAGTGAAGTGTGCCGCCAAGTTACACTGGCGCGCAGCAATGGCAGTGAGTTAACCGATACAGCAGCGCAACTGTGCCGTAGCAGTCACGCCAGTTATCAAGACAGCAGCCTATTATTGCTGAAGGTGCTACAAGAGCCTTCGCAATGCAATAAAGACTCTTAAAGCATCAAAAAGTAGACTGGCGTAATAATTCAGCCAACGCGGTTTGTTCTTCTACGCACTTGCTGTGCATTTCATTGGGTGCTAACAATTGATATTGCTGGCGTTGCTGTAACAATGTTTGATTTAGAGAGTCAGTCAGTTGGCGTGCACTGTGCTGAAACTGCTGTTTCCCAATACGGACATTAATACCATCACGGTAATAGTGTTTACCGAGGGCAATTTCATTTTGGGCAACTTGATGGAATTGCATTAATTGAGCCGCGACTTGGCCACCGCAGACTTGTGCTGGATAATCAAACAGTTGACTAGATTGATACGCTTTAATGCTGACTTCGGCGTATTGCGCCTCGATGGCTTTTCTTACGCCAAGTTGACCTAAGGCTTGTTTGCTTCGCCCTGAAATCTCTGCCAGCTCTGTTAACCCTTTTTCAAGGTCTTGATCAGAGCCTGCAGCATGGTGCCAGGGCTCACTTTCACATGGCATACCTTGATATACAACGCTGCCATTTTCATGCTGACATTGAAATACTTCAGCGTACACGTTAAACGATAACCACAAGAGAGTGAGAAAAATGCGTGATTTCATTGAAAATTGAGTTAGCTATCAGGTGACGATAATTGTTAATCAAAATCGATATTTTGCCAACAAAAGCCTTTATTATTGAGAAGTAAGTCTTTGTTTTAGAATTAATTCATCAAAATGACTAATAACAATATCCGCATCACCACTGTAACTTGGTAGCGCTCCTGGGCAGTACAAACAAGACAGCATTCCAGCATTGTTTGCCGCATCGACATCGTATTTATAATCCCCAATGTACATGATTTCTGGGTGGTCAATACGCCAATGCTTAGCTATTTGTAAAAGGGCCGTCGGGTTGGGTTTCGCGGGTGCGTCTTCACGGGTGAGTAACAAAGGTATTGGAATTCGGTTGCGCTGCATTTTAACATCTGCGGCAGCAGAATAATTACGGGTGACAATGGCCATAGGGATGTTTGCTTTGGCGAGTAAATCGACATAACGCTTTGCGCCTGGCAACCAGGTCGCGTGCTGAGCGTCATCAAGTTCATGCTCGCGCACTTTTTGCTCCGCTACGCTTCGCTCTCTCGCAGGCAAAGTGCTGATAAAATCCAGAATATCCGCTCCTTTTGGGCATCGAATATCGTGTCGAATTTGTTCAAAGTTAAGTTTCGACAGCACTAAAGTGTTGTCTAAATCGAAAATGATACCTCTAATTTGCATATCTGCCTCGCGCCAATATTCCGCCTATCATTTAATCTCAGTTAGAACGAAGAAAAAACAAAAAGGATCACGTTTTCACACCTTGGCTTTGGCACAATGGCCATTTTTATGGCTATGAATCCTTAATAAATGCTTTATCGAGAGATTTGAATCCCCGCTTGAGCACCAAGGCTAAATCGCGATATTTAGGCTTGTTGACGGAATCAATATCAGGCTCTTCAATTTGTTGTAACTTTGCAAATAGCTCGTGATACCAATTTGCTAAACTCGGTGGTAATCGCGTGTTAGCCCGGTTACCTAACCAAAATAGCCCCTGAAGTGGTAAGCTGAGCATAAAAACTACCATAACCACGCTGGTGGGCCAAAACATATCCGCGCCAAATTGGTATTGGATGAGCAAGGTTAGTACGGCTAACGCTGGCATACTATGTTCTGCAAATTGAGTGACTTGCATAATGCGGTTCTCAGGAAATAAGCCGTTAAGCTCTTTTCTTCTCGGCCACAATTTCATGTAGTCTTTGCCATCTTGTAATTTTCTACCAAAAACATTCATCATTGCTTTTTATATACCTAAAATTGCATAATTCACCCGTGATTTGCTAGAAAATTGATTTTAATTAACATCACACTAGGTTCACTTTGTTATTTTCTTACATTAGCTGTATTCTTATTACACTTAACTCGCAATACGATTACCAGACGTTAACACCTGGCAATGAGAATTGTGAAGTTGCAGGACGTAACAGGTTTTTACCTATTCACAGCACTAGCTAAGTTATCGGCTAGTATTAAGGATACATTAAGCCGAGTGATTGCCATAGTCTGTTTACGCGATCACTTGTAATCAAAATGTTATTTTTAGGACTTTTGCATGAACAAACTCGTTCTCGTTCTTAATTGTGGTAGCTCTTCTCTAAAATTTGCGGTACTTAATGCTGATAACGGCGACGAGTATATTTCTGGCCTAGCTGAATGTTTCAACCTCGAAGAAGCGCGCATCAAGTGGAAACTTGATGGCGAAAAAGAAGAAGCTTCTTTGGGTGCCTTCTCTGCACACCGCGAAGCCATCGAATTTATTGTTGCTAAAATCTTATCGAAAAAGCCAGAGCTTCTTGAGAGTCTGATTGCCGTTGGTCACCGCGTGGTGCACGGCGGAGAAAAATTCACTAAATCAGTATTAATTGACGAATCTGTCGTACAAGGTATTCAAGCATGCGCGGCGCTTGCACCATTGCATAACCCAGCGCACCTAATCGGTATTCGTGCGGCACAATCTGCTTTCCCATCGCTGCCACAAGTCGCAGTTTTTGATACCGCGTTCCATCAGACCATGCCAGAGTCGTCATATTTATACGCCTTGCCTTATAAACTTTACCGCGAGCACGGTATTCGCCGTTACGGCATGCACGGCACCAGTCATCTATTTGTGAGTCAGCAAGCCGCCGCGGCGCTTAATAAACCAATAGAAGAGACCAACGTGATCACCGCGCACTTAGGAAACGGTGCCAGCATTTGTGCCGTTAAAGGCGGTAAAAGTGTTGATACCAGCATGGGCTTAACCCCCCTTGAAGGCTTGGTAATGGGCACTCGCTCTGGTGATATTGACCCTAGCATTATTCAACACATGGTTAATAAACTGGGTTACACCCTAGACGAAGTTAATAATGTGTTGAATAAACAAAGTGGTTTGATGGGTATTTCTGAGGTTTCAAGTGATTGCCGCGCCATTGAAAAAGGTTACGCGGAAGGTCACAAAGGCTGCACCTTAGCGTTGGAAATTTTCTGTTACCGTTTAGCTAAATATATCGCTTCTTACGCCGTTCCTTTAGGTCGTATTGACGCCCTGGTTTTCACAGGCGGCATCGGTGAAAACTCCAATTCCATTCGCGAGAAGGTGCTTAACCACTTAAGCATTTTTGGTTATCAAGTGGATGAAGAGAAAAACTTGAGCGCGCGTTTTGGCGGTGAAGGCATCATCACTCAAGAAGGCTCACCCATTTCTATGGTTATCGCTACTAATGAAGAGTGGGTCATCGCTAAGGATTCAGCAAGCTTAGTGCAAGGCTAATTGCGCAAAATTGATGGGGAGCTTGCTCCCCTTTTTTGAACTCAAAATAAAAGAGGTACTAGAGTGTCTCGTACAATAATGCTTATTCCTATTGGCTCAGGTGTTGGTGTCACTTCAGTCAGTCTTGGCATGGTTCGCGCCATGGAACGCCACGGTGTCGTGGTGAATTTTTTCAAACCAATTGCACAACCAAAATCCGGTGATACCGGCCCTGAGCGTAGTACAACGATTATTCGTAACGCTACCAACATACTGCCGCCTGAGCCTTTTACCATGCAGTATGCTGAAAACCTTATTTCCAGTAACCAGACTTCAGATTTACTAGAAGAAGTGGTCGCCCGTTTTAAAACCGGCACCTCTGAAGCTGACGTTGTCGTCGTTGAAGGTTTAGTGCCAACGATCAAACATCCGTTTGCCAATGAATTAAACTACCAAATTGCTAAAGCCATTGGTGCCGAAATGGTATTTGTCACGCAC
Source organism: Motilimonas pumila (assembly GCF_003596335.1). Lineage (GTDB taxonomy): Bacteria > Pseudomonadota > Gammaproteobacteria > Enterobacterales > CBDFNC01 > Motilimonas > Motilimonas pumila. The sequence continues at coordinate 83,729 of NZ_QZCH01000009.1, read as the reverse complement.
CCAAGTAACGACTCTAGTCAACAGTTAAAAGAGCGTATCGAAATTGCGGTATCAGCTTTTGGTGGCCATAAGAATACGCGTATCATCGGCTGTATCATCAATAAAGTAGGAGCGCCCCTTGATGATCAAGACCGTACTCGACCAGATCTTACTGAAATGTTTGAAATGCCGAGTTCGAAAACCAATACCAACCTAGAAGTGTTGCAAATGTTTGGCAAAAGCCCGCTGCGCATTCTAGGTTGCATTCCTTGGAACCCAAGTTTAGTGGCGCCAAGAGCAAGAGACTTAGCCGAGCACCTTGATGCCATCATCATCAACAAAGGTGACATGGATACTCGCCGTCTGCAAAGCGTCACTTTCTGTGCTCGCTCTATACCCAACATGGTTGAGCACTTCAAACCGGGGTCGATGTTGGTTACATCGGGCGATCGCAGCGACGTGATCGTATCGGCTTGCTTGGCTTCGATGAATGGTGTCAAAATTGGTTGCCTACTGCTAACCGGTAACTACCGACCTGAGCCACAAGTGATGCGTTTGTGTGAACGCGCGATGGAAACCACTGGCTTGCCGATCATGATGATATCAACCAATACTTGGCAAACCTCGGTTCGGTTGCAGAGTTTCAATATGGAAATTCCGACAGACGACGCCGAGCGCATTGAGTTAGTTCAAGATTACGTGGCCGGTCATGTTGATAAGCACTGGATTGAAACACTGACCCAAGGCTCTACTTTGCCACGTAAATTGTCACCACCAGCGTTCCGTTATCACCTTACTGAGTTGGCTCGCGCTGTTAACCGCCGAATTGTGCTACCTGAAGGTGATGAACCTCGCACCGTAAAAGCTGCTTCACTGTGTGTACAACGCGGTATCGCAACTCCTATCCTGCTCGGTAATCCAGATAAAATACAACTTGTTGCTGAACAACAAGGGGTGAAGTTGACTGAAGGCGTGGTAATTATTGACCCCGTTACGGTGCGCGAAAAATACGTGGCACCTATGGTAGAGCTTCGCAAAGGCAAAGGACTCACTGAAGTAGTCGCGAGAGAGCAATTACAAGATAACGTGGTACTTGGCACCATGATGTTGGCACAAGACGAAGTCGACGGCTTGGTCTCTGGGGCGGTTCACACTACGGCAAATACAATTCGTCCGCCGCTACAATTGATTAAAACTGCGCCAGGCGCGAACTTGGTTTCGTCCATCTTCTTTATGTTACTGCCTGACCAAGTATTAGTTTACGGTGACTGTGCCATCAACCCTGATCCTAACGCTGAACAGTTGGCAGACATCGCCATCCAGTCAGCTGATTCAGCAGCTGCGTTTGGCATAGAGCCAAAAGTGGCGATGATCAGTTACTCTACCGGTTCATCGGGCTCAGGCTCAGATGTAGAGAAAGTGCGTGAAGCAACCAAAATCGCGCAAGAGCGCCGCCCTGACTTAATTATTGATGGGCCGTTACAATACGACGCAGCGATCATGGAAAACGTGGCTAAGAGTAAAGCGCCAGATAGCCCTGTGGCAGGTAAAGCAACCGTTTTCATTTTCCCAGATTTGAACACAGGTAACACTACTTACAAGGCTGTTCAACGAAGTGCTGAATTGATCAGTATTGGGCCTATGCTGCAAGGCATGAGAAAGCCTGTAAACGATCTGTCTCGTGGCGCACTAGTTGACGATATTGTGTACACCATCGCCTTAACGGCAATACAAGCATCGCAACAACAATAAAATCATTAAGGCCTTGTTTAACAAGGCCTTTTTTTTAACTTCAAATCTATATCTCGCTTTTCACACCTTTTAGCATTAACACCCACAGACTTACCCACAGAATTTGTGAGTAACTTAAATCCTGCATACCTTTTATACACAGATTAATCTACCAAATCTCGTAACTACTATAAATTACACACAGGTTGTGAGAATTTCACTGCTCAAAGCCGTGCCTAAATGCTCGACCATAACTATTCTTGTCCTAAAATCAATTTCCGGCCTTACCGTGTGTGCTAAGTTATTATATGTTATATAGAAACCTGCATGTTAAAACTTACCGATTGAGGCTTATTAGAGATGGATTTCACCCGTAAACGCTTTGCATTTTTTGGCCTACTCGGTGGGATTACTCTACTGCTTTTGGCCATTAAGCTAAAGCCTTCGCCACCCATCTCACCGCAAGCTGAAACGGCAAAGTTGGTAGAAGTTATGCCCCTCGCCCTAACAAACGTCGCCCCCTCAGTTATTGGCTACGGCCGTGTAGCGCCGAAACACCAATGGCAAAGCTTGGCAGAGGTCAGCGGAAAAGTACTTTTTCGTCACCCTCAACTTGAAACGGGTCAATTCCTTCAACAAGGAACCTTAGTGCTCACCATAGATCCGTTAGAGTACGAATTAAAGTTAGCCCAAGCGCAAGCAAATATTCAGTCTAGCCAAGCTCAACTTGAAAAATTGACGCAAGAGCAAACCAACCTTGAAACCAGCTTAGAGATTGAACAACAACAATTGGCATTGGTGGCGCAAGAATACCGAAGGAAAAAAACCCTGAAACAAAAAGGCCTGGTTTCAAATTCAGAATTTGAGAGCCAAAAGCAAACGTTACTGGGAACACAAAAAGCTGTGCAGGATCTACAAAGTGCGCTGGCACTGCTGCCAGGGGATCGCGCGGTGGCAAAAGCTCAAATTAACCTTCATCAAGCGCAGCTTGAAGACGCTAAAAGGCAGCTGGCTAATACTCAAATTGTGCTTCCATTTGACGCTAGGATTGCAGAGGTAGAGGTGGAAACGTCCCAGGCGGTCAGTGTGGGAAATTTACTTTTTTCTGCCCATCAACTTGGCGCGGTAGAGATAAAAGCGGAAGTTTCTTTACAAGACACACACGATCTTATTGCCAGCATGTCAAAAGTTCCCACTAATAATCAATTGCCTGACGTCACCCAGTTCAATTTTAAAGCTGAGGTAGCAATGCGGGCAGGCAACCAAGATTATGTCTGGCCTGCTAAGGTGACGCGTATCGCCGATACTATCAACCCGGATCAAGCAACCGTTGGTTTTTTCCTCGAAGTGACACAAGCTTACCGACAAATAGATCCCCACCTTAAACCTCCCTTATCGAAAGGCATGTTTGTAATCGCTACTATTGAAGGACACGCAAGCCAGCAGCTTGAGATCCCTGAGCGGGCTTTACACGGTGATAAAATCTACTTAATGGATAAACACGATCAGTTGGTCATCCGACCAGTAAAAGTGTTGTTTCGCTCTTCAAAAGGCGTCGTTATTTCAACAACACATGCCCCACAAGAACGGCTCATTTTGAATGACTTGATCCCCGCTGTTCCCGGAATGGCCCTGAAGACAGTAAATAATAACGAGGAAGGCGGCGAATGATACGGTTTTTTACACGTCATCCCACCATCGCCAACTTACTTATGTTAGCGTTTTTTGTGCTGGGGGCTTCCACCATGGGCACCATAAAACGAGAAACATTTCCAGAGTTCTCTCCCCCCTATATTATCGCATCTGTGGTGTACCCGGGTGCATCTCCGGCTGAAGCAGAAGAAAGTTTGTGCTTAAGGATGGAAGATGCGGTCGACGGTTTAAGTAATATAGAAGAAACCAAATGTAAAGCCAGTGAAGGCATGGCGTCATTAATAGTAAAAATGAGTGAGCAAGCCGATATAGGCCGTGCATTAGTCGACATACAAACTGAAATCAACAGCATCAACGATTTTCCCGCTGAGATTGAGCCGCCAACGGTGAAAGAGCTAGACTGGGCTGAACCCGTCGTCGACATCGCCATTGCTGCAGATGCCAGCTGGCCAGACTTAAAAGCCTATGCAGAAGATGTTAAAAGACGACTAAAGATTGATGCCGGCGTCAGTCTGGTAAGCATCAGTGGCTTTTCAGACCATCAGCTCAGGGTCGAGGTTAATCAAAGCGATTTAAGGCGCCTTAATCTAACTATCAATGACATAGCTGACAAATTGGGGCGGCAAAATGTGAAAATGCCAGCCGGCAATATCGAGCTGGCTGACAAAAATCTGTTGCTACGATTTGATGAGCGAAAAGTCACGCCTAGCGATCTTGGCCGCACCATAGTCTCCTCCCACCCAGATGGCGGCGTCGTACGTTTGCGAGACATAGCAACCATCACAGACATGTTTGAAATAGAAGAAGAGCAAATTCTTTTTAACGGCTTACCCGCCGCGATCATCAACATTAAGAAAAATAAAGCCGATGACGCCTTGCGGATAAAAGCCAAGGTCATCGATTTTATTGAAGCAGAAAGGCTCAGTGCTCCTGCGGGCATCACTTTAACGTTAACCAACGATATGTCATCTTTGCTGCAAGACCGTCTCACTATGCTTCTCAATAATGGCTGGCAAGGCATCATTCTAGTATTTGCCAGTATGTGGCTATTTTTCTCGTTACGATACTCCTTCTGGGTATCTGCAGGCTTGCCCGTGGCTTTTATGGGCGGGTTGTTTTTAATGAGTGTACTGGGCATTTCCATCAATATCATGACCCTAGTGGGGCTATTAATGGCAATCGGCATTATGATGGATGATGCCATTGTTATCGCGGAGTCCATCGCTGCCCATATTGAAAAAGGCCTCAAGGTTGATGACGCTGTGGTAGCAGGGGTGAAAAAGGTGGCGCCGGGCGTTATCTCGTCGTTTCTAACCACTATCTTTATTTTTGGCAGTTTATTATGGCTTGACGGTCAAATGGGCCAAGTTTTGTCGGCCGTGCCTTTGGTGCTTATATTAGTACTGAGCATCAGTTTGATTGAAGCTTTTTTGATCTTACCTAATCACCTCAGTCACTCTTTAAAAAAAACCGGCTCTGCTCATCCGCACCCGTTTAAACTGGCTTTCCTTAAGCGGTTTGAACATTTTCAAAATGTAACCCTGCTTAACATGGTGACGGTGGTGGTCCGCCACAGGTATTTAAGCATTGGCGCTACTTTTGGCTTATTGTTTGCCTCGGTTGCGCTCGTGGCCGGTGGTGCGGTTAAATTTGTGCCGTTTCCAGAATTAGACGGAGATATTGCAGAAGCGAGGGTCATATTGGCGCCTGGGGCAACACTTGAACAAACGCAAACAGTTACCGCAACAATTATCGCCAGTGCCAAACGCGTAGCAAAACAGTTGAGCCAATCTAATAATGAACCTAGTCCGTTGCTGCGTGATATTACCGCCCATTATAATTTTAATGCTGACGCTGGTGAATCAGGCCCTCATATCGCAACAGTGAGATTGGATTTACTCTCAGCTGAAATTAGGCAAACTTTAATCAACGATTTTATCGCAGCGTGGCGGGATGAAACGGGTGAGCTCAGCATGCCAATCTCTTTGGTTTTCAAACAACCTGCTATGGGGCCAGCCGGTCGTGACATAGAGGTGCGCTTGCAACATGACGACTTACAGCAAGTTAAGCGAGCCTCCCTCGCCTTACAACAATATCTTGCACAATTTAACGGTGTAAACGGCATCCTTGATGACATGCGCCCAGGCAAAGAAGAAGTCAGTATTAGCTTAAAACCCGGCGCCGAAAATTATGGTGTCGACGGCCAGATGATTGCCAGTCAACTACGAGCCGCATATTTTGGTCAAACTGCAGATGAAATCCAAGTAGGTCCGGAGAACATTGAAATCCAAGTTCAGCTAAATGAACGCCAAGCTGGCGACATGCAAACATTGGCTAACTTTCCAATTATGCTGCCAGAAGGTCAACAAATCCCTCTTAATGCGGTGGCTAATTTGGCGTATGAGCGTGCCTTTGTTCAGATCCAACGGATTGACGGGTTAAGAACCGTCACTGTGATGGCTGATGTTGATAACCATATCGCTAATGGTGCTGAAATCCTCACTAAGGTTCGCCGTGACTTCTTGCCACAGCTTATTACACAGATTCCCGGCCTGCGAATAGACTACGAAGGTGCAGCAAAAGAAACAGAAAAAACCGGGGCGTCATTACAAAAAGGATTTACCATAGGTTTATTTGGTTTGTTTGCCATTCTTAGCTTTCAGTTTAGAAGTTATTTAGAGCCTACTGTGGTGATGCTGGCGATCCCTTTAGCTTTAATAGGCGTGTTTTGGGGTCATCTATTGACCGGGCATAACCTGTCTATGCCTTCCATCTTGGGGTTCATTTCTTTGGCCGGCATCGTCGTCAATGACTCGATATTATTGGTTCAGTATATTCGCCATCACGTTGATATTGGCGATAACGTTCAAGAAGCGGTCATTAAAGCCAGTCGAGATAGATTCCGCGCCGTATTCTTAACCTCGCTCACCACCGCGGCAGGACTCTTGCCTTTATTACTAGAAACCAGCTTACAAGCACAAGTGGTTAAGCCTATCGTTATTTCCATTGTGTTTGGCATCTTTAGTTCTACTTTACTGGTACTGTTTATTATTCCAAGTGCTTACGCCGCATTGGCAGATTATAACTTAGTGCATAAACATAAAGCGCTTTGACAGTGATTGAGCGCCAGGGAAGCAGCTACTTCCCTGGCCGAGTTTGGCCTTGTTAGCCGACGCCTTTGGCTAGTATCGGAAAGGCGCCTATCAAACCATCAATCAACATTTGAATGCCTATCACGGCCAAAATGAGGCCCATTAATTTGGTGATCATATTCATCAGACTCTCGCCCAGTAAAGACACTAAGCGCTCACCAAAGATGAAGGCAAAGTAGGTCACAATACATAAAAGAGCAAACGCACCGATCGTTAATAACATTTCACTGACACCACCATGGGCAGAAAAGCTCATGGCGGTAGCGATGGTACCAGGGCCTGCTAGAATGGGCATGGCCAACGGTGAAATTGCAATGCTCAAGTTGGTGCCCTGTTCATCGCAATTGTCTTGTTGTACTTTTGAGCTTTCTCCATGCAACATGTGAAAACCAATGAGCGCCACTAAAATGCCGCCCGTTACCCGAAACGCGGGTAAGCTAATACCAAAAAGCTCAAACACCATTTTCCCTGCCACTGAAAAAATGGCGATCAATACTAGCGCCACAAATACTGAGCGTAAGGCAACTTGTCGTTTACTTTTGTGGTCTAAGCCTGCCGTTAGCCCTAAGAAGATGGGCGCATTTGCTATTGGGTTCATGATGGCAAAAAAGCCCATAAACACCGTTGCCCCATGTACTAGAAATTCGTTCATCTGTGCTCCCCTTTATAAATTGATATAAGTATATAAAGGGAAATAGTTTTTGCCGATTTTGTTAGATAATTTCCGGGACTTTCGGGCCTTCATTATGGGGGAAGATTCGATATTCTCCGTGGTATTTTACTTTGGATTTGTAATCGCTGGTCTTAAATAAAAGTAAGCCACGATGGGCAGCTTGTTGGACCAATTCAGGTACCGGCCCTCTTACGTACAACACTAATGGCTCAACAAGGTTTGAGGATAGTGCTTGTTCAAGGTTATTTCGGCAAATCACAAGCGAAGCTTGTCCTGCGGTAAAGTGGGTTACCTTTCGATCGACAGCATGCTCAGACACAACTTGCCAACCTTGGTCGGCTAAGTCGTCGAGCAAGGCCTCAATGCGTTCGCGGCTAATGGGTGAATCATTGCTAACTAAACCTGGATGTTGGTAGGTTGCAAGAATCGATTGAAATTGCTTTTTTAACTCGGCTTTTGTCCCTTGGCTACGGGCCTGTTTCTGCCACCCCAGTAGATATTTGGCAATGCTACTGGCAAACCGTTGTTGTTTTATCGCGCGGGTTAACCACACGGCTAAATAATGGCCTTCACTAACGGGCGTTGCTGAAACCTTACCTTGTTGCTGAGCTTGAATTAAGTCAGCCAAAGCAGTTTCGACAAATGTCAGCATATCTTTTTGAAAACTCACGTTGTTCTCTGTCACTAGTTATTGAACGCATATCATACAAATATTCGATAAGGTTGCCAGTTTTGGGAGCGATTTTTGTTTATTACGTCTAAGGTTGTTGCATAAAGTGAGTATCCGGCGATTTGCTGCTGGAGCTAATAAATCACCTATTCATGCTTGAGGCTGTAGGACTAACGATGACAGAACTTTTGACTTTACTTAAAGATCAGGCTTGCTTTGGTGGACGCCAGCAAACCTATAGCCATCATGCTCATACGCTCAGCTGCGATATGCAATTCGCCGTATTTTTACCTCCTAAAATCCAATTATCGCCTGCTCCTGTCATCTACTGGTTAACAGCATCCATTAACCCTCGGATAAGCTTGGCGGCTCAAGCTGGTATACAGCGGATTGCAGCGGATCTCGGCATCGTGATCGTGATGCCGGATAACCGCCCAAGAGGGGCTCAGGTGCCAGATTTACCTGAGGACTCACTTGATCTTGAGGCAGGGTTTTATCTTAATGCCACCCAAAGCCCTTGGTCTTCTCATTACAAAATGTATGACTATATACATCAAGAATTACCCACTCTTATCAAAGATTACTTCAATGTCACTGGTAAGCAGTCTTTAATGGGACATGCAATGGGAGGTCATGGTGCGCTTACCATTGCCATTAAGCACCCCAGTGATTATTGCTCAGTGTCTGCGTTCGCCCCTATGTGTCATCCCAGTAAACACCCATGGTGCCAAAAGGTATTGAGCCAGTTTTTGGGTTCCCGTGACATTGCTTGGCTTAATTATGATGCGGTAGAATTGTTGAAAAATAACCCAGCTTCTGTTCACAAGCTGCCAATCTTGATAGATCAGGGGGACCAAGACGCCTTGTATCCTCTGCAGCTTGGTACCGATGCGCTTATTAATGTGTGTAAACAGTTTGATATCAAGGCGCAAATTAACATCCAGACAGGTTACGACCACAGTCTTTACTTCGTTGCATCTTTTATAGAAAGCCACTTACGCTTTCATTACGCCGCTCTCAATTAACCGTGAAATAACAACATATAAATAGTTCAAACCGTTATTTATGCTTGTATTGTGTCGCACAGTGACTTCGATTGACGCTTTTATCGCGAAGCGAAAGGTGTTTAGTTTTTCGACCGCGATGGCGTTGGCGCCAGCGTTTGAAGGCTCTTAAGCTCAATTGATTACGCATTAAGCGGACCAACTGTGGCTCTGTTATGTCAAAATTATAGGCGATAGCCTCGAACGGCGTTCTGTCTTCCCACGCCATTTCGATGACCCGACTGATGTCTTGCTCTGTGAGTTGATGCATGTTTACCCCCAAAATGAGATAAACGTGTCTGACTATGATTGAGGATCAGTCATAAAAGGTTTAGTTCTTCAATGGCGACCCAAAGTCGTAAGTTGGTTGGCACTCTTTAAATCTTTGCCTGTTGCTACAATTTTTAATTTAAGTCTATCGACTATAAAATATATTCTTGGCTCAACTCTGTCAGTACCTTTTTTGCTGCCGTCATTTGCCCTGGGCTAAGGGCGCGTTTCATCTCATTTAGTTGGCGGTTTTTCTGCCTTTGTTCAAATCCAGAAAGTTGCTGATGCGCTAGGCTAGCCCAAGCAAAACCTAACACAGTATCCGGTGTCTGCCCGAGCCCTTGATACTTCATTACTCCTAATGAAAATTGCGCTTGAACATTGCCGGAATGTGCAGCTTGTTGCAGGTAAATCATAGCTTGAGTATAGTCTTGATTAATGCCTTGACCATAAAGCAACATTTCACCTAGCCGCAATTGCGCTTTGTCATAACCTTGCTCAGCCGCTTTAAGAAATAAATCAAAAGCAAGTTGACTATCTTGCGGCAAAAAATCACCATTTTGATACGCCATCGCGAGCTGATACTGGGCCGGCGCGAGTCCCGCATCGGCTCCTAATTGATACCAATATAACGCATGGGCGTTTGATCTTTCCACGCCTGCGGCAAAATTATAACGATCCGCTAAAGCGACAAAAGCGGGAGCGTAATTGGCCTTCGCCGCTTTCAAGCACCAAGAAAAAGCACTGCCAGCATTGAGGTTGACGTCATTACACAACTGATAGGTCGCTTCAATATCGCCTTTATCAGCCAATTGAGTGAGCCAAAATTGACGCTGTAATATGGTAGACGATTGGTGTTGGTAAAGCTTAGCCATTTGACGCATGGCTTTAATGTCGTGATTTTGTGCCTGCTGGTAACTTTCTGACATGGTGAAATCTAACGCTGATGCGCTCGGAAGCATAATAGCTGCCGAACATAAAGCCGCGATAAAGACCTTAAGCGAATGCCATTGAAAAGGTTGTTTATTCATTAAAACGTGGCTCCGTTATCTGGCACAGTATACTGCTCAATATAACGCTCAGTAAGGGGCAAGATGCGCTGTAGCTGATTCATATTAATGCCTGATAGCTCAGGAGTATTTTGACTATTTTGTTGAACGACCGATTGCCAAACATACGCCATCACCGGGTCATGATCCGTGTCTGATAATAAATCCGCCAGGGCTTGTTGGGCTTTGGGGTGCCATTGCTTAGCGGCCGTGGTATATAAGAACTGTAATTCATCGACTTCATTAGGCATCATAAAGTCAATGTCAGATTGCTCCGCAACGATAGTGGCAATGGCCATCATCGCCGGAGCATGTCCATTTCTCGCCGCTTGATTAAACCAATGCGCAGCTATCGCATCATCCATTAGCTGGCACTCACAGTAACGAAAAATTTGTGCCAATTGATACATGGCATCAACGTTGCCCGACTCGGCAGATTGCTTAAACCAATCTGCGGCTAAACTAAACTGCGCCTTGTCTAAGAATAATTGACCTAATAGATACATGCCTTCGCTGCTGCCATTCATGGCCGCCAATTCAGCCCAGTGCATGGCGTTCTCTTGATCGGAGACGTTGCTGTAACGTTTTAAATAATAATGGGACATTTCGACCTGCGCAGCGACCACGCCTTGGTGAGCCGCACGTTTTAGCCAGAGGTACGCCGCTGGCTTGGCGTCAATTAATAACAAATGTTGACCCAAATCATATTGCGCTTGAGCGTTACCCGCTAACGCACTTTTGTAAATTTCTTTGGTCTGTTCCGGTTTGTGCTGGCTTAGGGTAAGTGGCTCGGCTTGTTGCACATATTCAATTTCTGGCGCCGAAAAAAATATATGGCAATAAAAGCCAAAGATGAATGTCGCCACAAGCAGGCCCAGCTTGGCAAGGTACTTCATAACACTCCATTGCTATCTTGCAGTACTAGGTGGATTTATAACAATTTCTTTGCCATTTAAAAAGCGCAAGCCATGAAAAATCGAAGATAAATGTGGACCAAAACCACAGCCGCATAAAAAAAATGGACTGCAAGCTTAATTTTGACTGAGAAAATAAAAGACAGAGAGGTGAGCCCATACCAAAGAAACAATGATGACTGTTTGGGTAAAGGCTCATTATCGGAAGCATGGAAGCAACCTGGTTAATCAAAAGCCATGGCCCCTCAAACAATTAAGAGGCCAGCAGGTTTAACTTTCCTTGCTAAAACGTCTGTACAACAGAGCAGGAATCATTAACAAGAATAACCAATTGAAATGACCGCCAGAGCGTTTGTAAGGCTTGTCATCTTCTTCCGCTTCGGGCGCTTCAAAACAGTTTACCTGTTCATTAATCCCGCCTGTAGCATTAGGGTTTGGTGTTAGCTTAACAATAATAGGCTGTGCATTAACTAAATTAGCAAAATCTTCTTTGGTCGGGTACTTATACGCAGTCGCTACGATTTGTCCATTTTCACTGATGTCTTTAGCTTCAGAGATTCGAATGTAAGGCACTGTTACTACGCCGCTGTCATTGCGAGAACAAATAAGATCGTCAAGTAACCAGGAATCTTGGGTTAACACATCATGTACAAATGCCGCATGTCGTCTTGGGTTACCATTAACAACAGGTTGTTCTTCACCGGGGGCATCAGCAAAACCAACGACAAGTCCGGAGTTATTAATGGCAGTTGCCTGGCTGCTTGCACCATTTAAATAATCAGATTGGCCTTCCAATCTTTGTTTCTTATTTAAAACCGATTTGTCCTTCAACGGCGTTGTATAAGTATCATTGGTCAAATTGTAAACAAAAAACTCTGATGGACGGTTTCTGCCTTTAATTAGCTCGTAAGCTCGGTTACCAACAACCAAATTACTGTTGTTAATATCTGCAGCCCAAGTATGACGAATATAATCTTTGCGATCATCGTAATCGGTCGAAATATCATATTCTACTTTTTCTAAATATTGAGGCGTTACACCATAACTGCCATTACTAGTTGGTTTTAATACCACTGCGCGTTCACGAGACCCTCGTTCATCGTTGCGATAGTAAAGCGTGGATAACCCGACCGCAATGCCGCTTTCATTACTTGATAATGACACACCGCTATAAATCGTGCCTAACCTGTCATCTCTGTTCTCAATCCAAGCATTCGTTGGATCAGCCACCATAGACTCGCCTTCCAGACTACCGCCTGCACAGCCATTTGTAACGTCCCACACCCATGGCTGTGTATTGAACCCTGGACAATATGTCAGCTGGTTTAAATCGTTTCTGCTATCTTCGTCATTGGTATTAAAGCAACGAGTAAATGCATCATCGTTATTATCTGGGCGGCTCACACTGGCACTGCCAAAAACAAGGGTTTTTATCGTACCATCTTCTGATGTGACCATTCTTACGTCATACGCAGCACTGTAACCACCATTGGTCAGTTCCAGGCTTGGTTTTAACTCACAAAAATCACCGGCGGCGCTTTGATAAAAACCTCGTCTTACGAAGTCACGCACATAGGGAGCAGAAGCACTATAAGGTGCAGAGCCATAACCCGCTATATCACCATTATTATTCACCGCAGTCACAACTTGGTCGGTTGAAAATGAACGGCCTGTGTCAAAGGGCAAATAAGCTTGTGAAGGCTCAGCCATTCCTGCAATCAGATAAGTGAAAAACTGGCTGTCATAGCCATTTTCGTCGGCAAAACTCTGGGCATTTCGCCAGAATTTCAAGCCATTTTCATATGCTGGATTAGACTCGTTATTTGAACCAATCCAATCAGCTTCACACACAGTGGTGTCGAAATAACATTCGCGTTCGTATTGAAACCTTAAACCATAATCATATTGTTTGATGCTAGAACGAGTACTGAACGCACCTATGTAATAACCATCGTCAGAAATTGCTTGGGCAAACGGGCCAAAGTTGGCGTCAATAAAGTCACCGGCTTGGTTGACCTCAACTTCTTCAATTAAATAATACGCCTCCTGGGCGGTGGCCATTGCGGCCGAAGAAAATGTTAAAGCAATAGCACTGGCTAACAATGACTGTTGAAACTTCATTAAAGGCATCCCTTTTATTGTAATTCTTCTAATTCTTCCCAACGGTTAAGCGCATCGTCTAGCGCCTGTTCCTGTTGAGCTAATAATTCTAATTGTGATTGCGTGTAATCGGCAGGCTGACTAAAAAATTCAGCAGAATTAATCTCTTGTTGTAGCCCATCAATTTCTGCCTCAAGTGATTCTAATAATGCAGGCAGTTTTTCGAGTTCAATCTTTTCTTTATAGGTTAACTTACGCGGTTTTTCTGTTTTTTTCGCTACCGCAACAGGCTGACTGACAACTTCCTTGACCTCAGTCGTCGTGTGTCTAGCTTTTCTTGCCTCCATACTGGCTTTTGCATCGGCATAGCCTCCCACTAAGGTTTCAATTTCACCTTCCCCGTGAAATACCCAACTATGGGTGGCAGTGTTATCCACAAAGTGTCGATCATGACTTACCAACAGCAATGTACCTTGGTAATTGGCAAGCAATTCTTCCAAAAGTTCCAAGGTTTCGACATCTAAATCGTTGGTTGGCTCATCTAACACCAATAAATTGCTTGGCTTCAAAAATATTTTGGCCAACAACAAGCGATTTTTTTCGCCGCCAGAAAGTGCCTTAACTGGCGTTCTTGCACGTCGAGGGTGGAACAGGAAGTCTTGTAAGTAGCCGAGTACGTGGCGGCTTCGCCCCCCTACTTCTACTTCTTGCTTGCCTTCTGCCAAATTATCCATGACGGTTTTTTCTGGGTCTAATTTATCACGGTATTGGTCAAAGTAGGCGATTTCTAATTTAGTACCACACTTAAAGTGGCCTTGTTGAGCCTCAAGCTCCCCAAGCATAATTTTGAGTAGGGTACTTTTACCGCAGCCATTTGGGCCAATCAGCGCAATTTTATCGCCGCGTAACACCGTGAAATCAAAATGCTTTAAGATAATTTGATTTTCAAATTCGTAACTTAAATCTTCTGCTTCAAACACAATTTTGCCTGAACGCAATGCTTCATCCACGTTAATTTTGGCTTTGCCCATCACATTAACGCGATCTGAGCGCTCACCACGCATTTTCTTAAGGGCTCTCACGCGCCCTTCATTGCGCGTTCGACGCGCTTTAATGCCTTGGCGGATCCACACTTCTTCTTGTGCCAGTTTGCGGTCAAACTCCGCATTTTGCTCTTCTTCAACCCTGAGCGCTTCTTCTTTACGCTCTAAATATGTTTCATAATCTCCAGGCCAAGAGCTGAGATTACCTCGGTCAATGTCGATAATGCGTGTCGCTAGGCGGCGGATAAATGCCCTATCATGGCTAATAAATACAATACTGCCGGAAAACCCCATCAAGAATTGTTCTAACCATTCTATTGTGGCTACGTCGAGATGGTTGGTCGGCTCGTCGAGAAAGAGTAAATCAGGCTCACTGACAAGCGCTTTTGCCAACGCCACCTTACGTTGCCAGCCTCCAGAGAGTTGATCTAAGCAAATATCAGCCTCGATGTTCAATCGTTCGAGGGTTTGATTAATTTTGCTGTCTAACTGCCAACCGTCGCATTGATCTAACGCTTCTTGTAAGTATTGCATGCGGTTGAGTACTTTATCACTGGGGTTATCACCCAAGCTGGCAGATATGTGGTGGTACTCAGCCACTAACGCGCCAACTTCAGCCATGCCTCCAGCAACATATTCATACGCAGTAACGCCTTCCACTTGAGGAGGATCTTGCTCTAAGCGCGATATTTTAACATCGTTATTTTTAACAATGCGGCCATCATCAAGTTGGATTTGCCCTTCTAATACTTTCAATAAAGTCGACTTGCCTGCACCGTTTCGGCCTACTAAACAGACACGTTCTTTCGGCTCAATGACAAGCTCTGCTTTGTCAAGTAACGGCGTATCGCCAAAGGCCAAGTCGGCTTGTTGTAACGTAATTAATGCCACTGCTAATTATTCCATAAATATTGCGATGGATTCAGCCGAGAACGGCCACCCAAGTTCTTCACCATTGCTTTTAACAATCACCGGAATACGCACGCCAAAACGAGCGACCAAGTCATCGTCAAGTGCGATGTCTACCACGCGATACTCCACCCCTATCTGAGCGAGCAACCTTTTCGCCTGCTCACAGAGGTGACAGCCGTCTGCCGAGTATAAAATTAACGGCACAGAGTTAAAATCCAGCACTGATGAATTTTATCGTTGCGTTTAAAATCTTCAGGAATCGATTGCTTGCTAAAGTCCTGGATCTCAAAGCCTAACTCATTCACAGCATCATGGTCTAACTTAAACCCGCGTTTGTTGTTAGAGAAAACCAACACACCGCCTGTTGTAAGATTTTTACGCGCGTTTTGTAGCAGCTCAACGTGATCACGCTGCACGTCAAACGTGCCTTGCATGCGCTTTGAGTTAGAGAATGTAGGCGGATCGATAAAGATTAAATCATATTGATGCTGACAATGATCCAGCCACTTCAAACAATCTGCTTGCTCAAAGTGATGTGCGCCTTTGATTTTATTTAGTTGAAAATTGCGTTTTGCCCAGTCTATATAGGTATTGGACATATCTACACTAGTGGTGGATGCTGCGCCGCCAAGGGCCGCGTGTACAGAAGCCGAAGCAGTGTAACAAAACAAATTCAAAAAATGTTTACCTTGCGCCAGTTCGCCCAATTTTTTCCGCGTAGGCCTGTGGTCTAAAAACAAGCCGGTGTCTAAATAATCGCTAAGGTTCACTTCAAACAGGGCGTTGTATTCACTCGCGCTAAGGAGTGATTGCTTTTTGTTTAAGGTTTGATATTGGCTTTTGCCTTTTTGTACTTCACGTACTTTCAAAAACAATTTATCTTCAGGAATCTCTAACACATGCCTTGCCGTTGCCACCACGTCTAAAATTCGACGCCGTGCTTTCGCGGGGTCAATGTTCTTAGGCGGCGCGTACTCTTGCACGACCAAATGATCAACATAGAGATCTATCGCCACATTGTACTCTGGCAAGTCAGCATCATAGAGCCTGAAACAATCTACCCCTTCTCGCTTGGCCCACTTGCGTCTTTGCTGCAGATTTTTCTTTAAACGATTGGCGAAATCCGTGGCGTAGATGGCCGGTTTATCGCTGGCCATACTGCGTTCACTGATGCTGTAGTTCTTTAATACACATTCTAATGGCCCATTGAACAACTTGTAGGTCTTGCTTGCCCTTAAGCCAATACAACTGAGCAGTTCGGTGTCGGTCGAAAACAATGATACTTGCCAGCCTGGGAAGCTCTTTTTAAAACGGTTACCCAGATTGGAATATAATTCGATTGCGCCAGTCATCTCCCCCATTCGTTCACCATACGGAGGGTTAGATATGATGTGACCAGTTTGGCCATCGAGGGGATTTCCCAGCTCTGTTGCATCTTTTACACTAAAGGTAATTAAGTCAGCGACACCGGCACGCTGGGCGTTGCTGCGCGCAATCTCGATCAAACGACGGCTTTTGTCATTGGCATAAAAACGCGTGTCAGACTTATTTTCATTGCGCTTATTTTGTACTTGAGCTTGTGCCAGCATGCTGGTCCAAAGTTCAACGTCATGATCCTTCCAATGCTCAAACGCATAACCGTCACGCAGCAGTCCAGGGGCACGGTTTGTCGCCATCAAAGCCGCTTCAATGACCAAGGTGCCAGAGCCACACATAGGATCTAACATATGGGTGTCCGTTTGCCAGCCACTGCGTCTAACAATAGCGGCCGCTAAATTCTCTTTTAACGGCGCGGCACCTGTTTCTGTTTTATAACCTCGATGGTGCAAAGGGCTACCAGCTAAATCAAGGTATACGTGGGCTTTATCTTTAAATAAACGGACGTTGATGCGGACCTGGGAATTACCTTTTTCGACATTAGGCCTATCATCTAGCTTCTTACGAAAACGATCGACAATTGCGTCCTTGACCTTTAATGCCCCGAATTGGGTATTACGGATTTCTTCATTCTTACCCGAAAAGTCAATCGCAAACGTTTTCTTTATATCAAACACGTCTTCCCAAGCAACGTAACTACAGCCAAGGTATAAATCCATTACATCATGTACTTTAAACTCACTTAATCTGAGCAGCACACGTGATGCATAACGAGACCATAAGCACACTTGATAACCTTGCTGCTTGGAGCCAGAAAAGTTAACACCAGAGCGAACGGCTTTTACTTGTTCAATACCGAAAGACTTAAGTTCTTCCTCTACAAGGGGTTCAAGCCCTTGGGCACAAGTAACAAAATAATCATATGAAGTAGTGGTAGACATTCAATTTTCCGATGTTTGATAAAGCTAAGCGGCAGCAACCTGACATGGTTGCGATTGGCGCGCATTATACCTAAAGTCTTGATGTAGGCACAGATAAATCCTAAATGTAGACAAGTTATACGATTTGAATAATAAAACAGCACTCGAAATTTTTATTGTTTAATCTGCTTGCATAAGTCAGATCAAGTCTATAGTATTCGCCGCTCTTAGACGGACGCGGGATGGAGCAGTCTGGTAGCTCGTCGGGCTCATAACCCGAAGGTCGTTGGTTCAAATCCAGCTCCCGCAACCAATCTAAGAACATTTATCAAGCGCGGGATGGAGCAGTCTGGTAGCTCGTCGGGCTCATAACCCGAAGGTCGTTGGTTCAAATCCGGCTCCCGCAACCATTTATGGTTGTAAATACGTTTGATAAATAAGATGAAATTCAGTCGCGGGATGGAGCAGTTTGGTAGCTCGTCGGGCTCATAACCCGAAGGTCGTTGGTTCAAATCCAGCTCCCGCAACCAATTTTATCAATGAATTACAGTCGCGGGGTGGAGCAGTTTGGTAGCTCGTCGGGCTCATAACCCGAAGGTCGTTGGTTCAAATCCAGCCCCCGCAACCAATTCAGCATTACCCTTTCAGTCGCGGGATGGAGCAGTTTGGTAGCTCGTCGGGCTCATAACCCGAAGGTCGTTGGTTCAAATCCAGCTCCCGCAACCATTTCTTTATTGTACATATCTTTTATTCCTCCCAATCCTCTAGCCTTGTTTAAAATCAGGTACTTGGCAAAAATTTCTAATTTCAAATGTTGAAAAAGCCAGTAATAGTTTGTGGCTGTGCAACTCACTCTGATCGTAATACAGTTGGTCCAAACTTGCTTGTTTTTGAAAGTCTCGGTAAACCTCGGCCAAAGCTTGTTCAAATTTCTCCTTAGTTGACTCACTGATTTTTCTCGCTGCGGATTGAAATGCCATGGGTGCGTCGTGATGTTGTTCGATACAGGTCTTAACAAAGCGCTGATTCACACTGATCAATACCCGTTGAAACGGACCAGCCACCGACCATTTTACCGGTCGCGTTATCAGCCACACGAATTCATCTCCCTGACCTAACTTTATCAGTTCAATTTTTTCCAGCTCACGCAAGTACAAATAGCTGTCAGCGGTGCTAATGCCTTGCTCCTGACAAATGGCTGCTACGGAGAAATCATTTAACAGCAGCATAAAAAAAGGCAACAAACCCGGCGTTTTTAATAATGCATGCTCGGCTCGCACCGGCAAACTATCCAATTTTGGTGGCGCTTGTTCCGCCACCGCCAACACATCGGTAAAAGGCACGCCTATGACTTCGCATATTTGCACAATGCGGCTCATTTTACAGTCACGGTCTTGAAATACACGTTTTACCGTCACTTCACTGATACTGAGAGATTCTGCCAGCGTTTTATAAGTGATGCCTTGTTGCTTGAGCACTCGTTGTAACGCATCAAAAATGCCGCATAGGTATTTACTTTGATCCAATTTTGAGCCTAACCCTCTGATTTAGTATCATATTTAATGCACTATTAAACCAAAGCTTGCACCATTTTGATAGCTTTCTAGAGTAGATACCGCGTTTACACTCAATCGATTAGGAAAGGAAGCTATGCAATTATTCAAACAATCGCTGCGATCTATTTTATTTACTGCCACTGTCCTGGCTGCGCCATTAACTATGGCAGCAACAGCGGAGTTATTATGGCAAGTTGACGGTTTTGACCAACCAGAGTCTGTGATAAGCAATAAGCAAGCGACCCGCTTATTTGTCAGTAACATGAACGGAGAAGGTGGTGAAAAAAATGGCTTAGGTTACATCAGCTTGTTAGATCTCCAAGGCAATATACTGCAAAAACAGTGGATCACAGGCCTCAATGCACCAAAAGGCATGGCGATCAGTTGTGATACGCTTTACGTCGCTGATATTGACCATGTTGTCGTCATCAGTATCACAAGCGGTAAAATCATCGACAAAATACCCGTTGATGGTGCGCACTTTCTTAATGATGTTACGGTGGATGCTCGTGGCCACGTTTACATCAGTGATTTAATGGGGGGCACCATCTACAAGTTGAATAACGGCGTTGTTACCCCTTGGTTTAACAACGAACGATTACCCCACCCTAATGGCGTTAGCTGGCACCAAGACCAGCTGATGGTGGCCAGTTGGGGAAAAAACATCAAAGCAGATTTTTCAACCGAACAGAACGGCAGTCTTTACAGGATAGATCCTGTAACTAAAGCCCTAAAGCGGCGATCTGCCAGTGAATACTTAGGCAATTTGGACGGCTTGGCCCATTACCGCCAGGCTCATTACGTCAGCGATTGGATCACAGGCGAAGTATTTGAGTTAAAAGGTAAGCAAATAAACCTGCTGCTACAATTGCCCACAGGTGCTGCAGATATCAGTATTAAAGAGGGAAAATTGTGGGTACCGTTAATGCTTGATGGACAAGTGCAAGGCTACCAACTCTAACATAGGGGTAATCCCTTATTGGTATGATACAAAACCTGACTGGTTTTTTTGCCGTCAGGTTTTATGATATTAATATAGGTGATGGGGTTCCACCTTATAACCGCCATGTGGCTGATGACTCCTGACATATTTCACGATTTTCGTTCGTGTAAGGTCAGGTGTTTGTTGCCCTCTCTTACCGAGCGCACAGGTAAGAGGTATTCATGCAATATTCCACCGAAGTTCAAAATATGTGTCCGCTAGCGCGCGGGCCTCATCACAGCAACGCACCCGTGCCTATCGAAGGCAATTTCATCAATGTTACCCAAGTCAACGACATCTCTGGTGTCACCCATGGCGTTGGCACATGCGCCCCCCAGCAAGGCGCGGCGAAGCTCACAGTGAATGTCAAAGATGGCGTCATAGAAGAGTGTCTTATTGAAACCGTTGGCTGTTCAGGCATGACTCACTCAGCAGCAATGGCGGCGGAAATTTTGACTGGAAAAACCTTACTCGAAGCAATGAACACTGATTTGGTCTGCGACGCCATTAACGTTGCCATGCGGGAGTTATTTCTGCAAATGGCTTACGGGCGAACCCAAACTGCTTTTTCAAAAGGTGGCCTGCCGGTGGGCGCAGGCTTAGAAGATCTCGGTAAAGGCTTGCGCTCACAAATCGGTACCAGTTACGGCACCAAGGCTAAAGGCGTTCGGTATTTAGAACTCGCAGAGGGCTATGTTACGCAACTTGCCTTAGACGAAGACAAAGAAGTGATCGGTTACGAATACGTTCAGCTAGGCCAAATGATGACACTCATTAACCAAGGCCTAGATGCCAATCAAGCCATGGCTCAGTGTAAGAATACATACGGCCGCTTTGACGAAGCAGAAAGCTATATTGACCCACGCCAGTCTTAAGAGGATTACACCATGATTACTTTTGAAAACCAAACACGTCGCATGCCTCAAATACAGGCAGTACTTGATAAATACCAGTTAACAGATTTATCGCAGGCGCGAGCGCTATGTCAAGGTTTTGGCTTTGACCCTTATAGTATCGTCAAAGAAACGCAAACCATTGCTTTTGAAGATGCGGCATGGGCTTACAGCTTAGGCGCAGCAATAGCCATCAAACGGAAACACTTTCGCGCCGAACAAGCCGCGGAGTCGATTGGCGAAGCGTTACAAGCATTTTGCATTCCCGGCTCGGTTGCTCAGCAACGAAAAGTAGGCTTAGGTCATGGCAACTTAGCAGCGCGTTTATTATCCGAACACTCTCAATGCTTTTGCTTTTTGGCAGGCCATGAATCGTTTGCTGCCGCGGAAGGCGCCATCAAAATAGCGCAAAGCGCTAATCGCGTCAGAACCTCCCCACTTCGTGTCATTTTAAATGGCTTAGGCAAAGATGCCGCCTATTTAATTTCCCGCATAAATGGCTTTAACTATGTGCAGACAACCTTTGATTATGAAGCGGGTGAGTTAGCAATCAGCAAACAAAAGCGTTTCAGTAAAGGCGTGAACGGAGAAATCAATTGTTATGGCGCTGATGACGTAATGGAAGGGGTGGCAATCATGCACCATGAACAAGTAGATATTTCTATCACAGGTAACTCAACCAATCCAACCCGGTTCCAGCACCCTGTGGCTGGCACTTACAAAAAAGAACGGCAACTGCTTAACCGCCCTTATTTTTCGGTTGCATCAGGGGGCGGTACCGGCAGAACATTACATCCGGACAATGTCGCAGCAGGTCCAGCAAGTTATGGTATGACCGATACTATGGGCAGAATGCACTGCGATGCTCAATTTGCTGGCTCATCAAGCGTACCTGCTCATGTAGAAATGATGGGGCTTGTCGGTATGGGAAATAACCCTATGGTGGGAGCGAGCGTTGCGGTGGCTGTTGCAGTGGAAAAATCATGTAACTAAATGCAAGCAAGGGCGCTAAGAATTTATTCTCAGCGCCCGCTAATGCAGTACTTATATTTTATTTATTACCAAAATCACTTCTCCCACCTGCAAGCCCCATTTATTAATGTAGCTTCTATTGATGACGGTAGTCTCGTCTACCTGATACAACCAATCATCAAACTCCACCCGATACTGACTACCCGCCACTTCAAGGTCTAATTCATATTTCCATTGTAAAGCAAAACCTATCTGTTTACCTTGAGCAGGCCCAACGACGTCACTGGCTCGGCCAACATAAACGCCAGTCCCTTGTTTTTCAAAATGCCATGTCCGAGTGGTTTTTTCACCGTCATCAAATACGAACCATTCTTCGAGTTTGCCTTTGTTTCCTTGCCAAGTGCCTAACATGGTGACCACAAAACGGCGCTGAACTTGCCCGCTTCTGTCCATGACTACGCCTTTAGCCTCTAACTCGCCCTCAAAGAAGCTTTTAACGTTCATTGTGGGTGAACTGCCAGCGTAATCCTCTAACTGTTGATGGGAGCACGCTGTCAACAAAAAGGTGACAATGATGATACTCAACCAATTTTTCATTGCTTGCTCCTGTTAATTCCTAATAACTGTTTTCTCAGAGCCGGTCGGCTGGTGTTTGGAGATAACCAAATCGCAAGAAATGCGTCTGCAAAACCGGGTTGTTCCAGGGACGCCAGCAGCTCTCCATTGTGGTAAAACTGACTGTGGGAGTTGTCGGTGACAACAAAAGTGAGCTTGTCGCCACTTTTGATGTCGGGCCAAATGCTACTTAGCTGACCTAGCCATCGCTGGTACTTTTGGCCTTCGAATGAAAGCTTGCCCCATTGGTCTTGCGTTGCGCTCACTAAATCTTCTTTGTCAATATCGACTTCATAAGTAATATCAAGGGCATGGGGGTAACTCTTCGCTTTGTATTGGCCATCTACAGAGTAGAGTTTTGCTTGGTACAAACTGATAAATAACCACTGCATTTCACCCTGCCCCACAGCTTTTAACTCATCTATGGCCATAGGCACTGTGTCATTTGATTGCTTTCCACTTGCCATCACCGCCATCGACGTCATGTAAATGGCAAAGGCAACAAGGAAGTAACAGAGGGTCAGGTTAATCCAAGACCTTTTGTGATTTGCGTAGACTGAAACGCTTACTGGTTTTTGCTGATAAATGACTTTGTCGCTGCCATTGTCGCCGTCACTGCTGTTTAGGTTGAATCGATAAGTCATGTGAATGCTCCCTGTAATACCGCACTATGGCTAAGTATACGGGAGTGGTGAGAGCCCAGATCAAACTCCAAACTAAAATTGTGGTCAAATTTCCGTTTGGCAATGCGATAGCGTCTAATTTGGCACCGGAGAAATAACTGATAGGCCCAAACACTGAACCACAGGCAACTTGCCAAATTAATGGCAACCGGGACAACCATAACATGCCATGGTTGAGGGTGACCGCAAAGTGTGCCCATAACATGGCTAACCAAAGTGTCATGATGTCTGTAGGGGCAGCGTCAAACACCATGACTTGATTGGCTGCCAGCAGAGCGTCAGTGCTAATGCCTATGACGCTCACTAATAGCATAATCTTAGCGTCTACGCGCTTAGAAGGGCTGAGTAGAAAATGCAGTATGAGCGAGCCTACTAGATAATACTCAGCAGGCTCCCCTACTACGATCGCAACAAACCATACCAACTGAAACCAGACAAAGCTGAGCCAGGTGAACCATTGCTGCGGTATTTGATATGAAATGCGTCTTAGCAAGTGTGTCTCCATAAGCCCCCCATAGCACTAGCAGTTAGGCCTAAAGCCTGGCTTTGCTGCCACCAGATGCACCGTGCTGATGTTGCGCTCTAAAAAAGCCCCTTCGCAGTAACACAAGTAAAACTTCCACAAACGGATAAAATCGTCGCCGTAGCCTAACTGGCGAATATCAGGAAGCGATGCGTCAAACCTGTTGAACCAATCTCTTAAGGTCTTGGCGTAATCTTGGCCAATGTCATGAAGGGAAGTCATCACCATGTCTGTCTTGTTTGCTAAGTTGTGGGTCATAACTTGAATCGAAGGTAAGCAACCACCTGGAAATATATAGCGTTGAATAAAATCAACCCCAGACCGATATTGATCATAACGCTGATCTGAAATTGTGATCGCTTGAATCAGCATTTTGCCATGAGGCTTTAAGTGACTGTTACAGGTTTCAAAGAAGCTAGGCAGGTATTCGTGGCCAACAGCCTCAATCATTTCAATGCTAACTAACTTGTCATACTGACCGGTTAACTCTCGATAATCTTGTTTCAGTAAGGTGATTTTATCTTCAAGACCTAATGCTTTTACCCGTTGTTCCGCGTAACTGTGCTGGGCATCTGAAATGGTAGTCGTGGTCACATTTACCCCGAAATGTTGGGCCGCGTAAATGGCAAGTCCACCCCAACCTGTGCCAATCTCCAATAAGGTTTCACCTTCTTTCAACTCTAAACGCTCACAAATGGTGTGCAATTTATGCAGCTGTGCTTGCTCTAGATCGGCGTCAGCAGACGGATAGATAGCACTTGAATACATCATTTCTTTGTCGAGAAACTGCTGGTACATTTCGTTGCCGAGATCGTAGTGGGCTAAAATGTTTTTCTTCGACCCTTCGCGAGTGTTTTTTCTGGCTTTATGGTAGAACCAACTCGGAATGCTCATCAGTCTTCCAAAGCTTTTCTCTAGCTTATCTTGCACACCTTGCTCACGTCCGAGTACTTGGATAACTTTGGTTAGATCGGGACTGGTCCACCACCCTTGTATGTAAGCCTCACCTGCAGCAATGCTGCCACCCAGCAGGACTTTCTTGTAGGTAGCAGGGTTCAGGATTACAACTTTAGCCTTCAGCTCGGCGTTCACTCTGCCAAGCACCACTTCGCTGCCGGATTCTTCAATCAGTAAGCATGCGTCTTGCATTTTGTTTAGCACTGAAAACAGAAACTTTTTAGCAAGCTTATCTGTCTGACTCAGGTTTTGAGTCGTCATGTGGAACTGGGATGTTTCAACGGACATTGTCTGCTTCCTTCTCCTCGGGCGGTGCAATATAAGGCACCTTTTTTAAATACAGTTTCAAAGCTTGCCAATAGATACCGCAAACGGTTTTTACTGTCATCGCAGGTATCGATAATATTGACCGGCGCAAGTTGTCGTTATTGAGTGCTGTACGTTGCATATTTAAACTCGCGTCAAACACCTTGGTATCATTATGATTTTCTATATGTAACGACAATTGCTTACCCGGCGCTTTAATTCGCCAATGATATTTCATCGCCAAATCCATAAATGGCGAAACATGAAAGTCTTTGTCTGATACGGGCTGATTTTCAATATCGATCAAATAATAATGCCTTTGATTCCAAGGCGTATTGCTTACTTCTGCAAGTAAATAGACAAGTTCATCGTCGTTTTTATAACAGTAGTACATATTGATAGGGCTAAAGTAGATGCCAAAACAGCGCATTTGGCCTATGAATATAACCTTGCCGTCTAAAGGTGCCCCGCCCAACTGGCTGACCTTTTCCCATATATCTTGGCGCGTCAAACTGGCCTTGCCCGTTAAATAGTCTGAACAACGGAAAGACAAGGGAGCAAAACGATTGACCTTGAACCAACGGCTTGCCTGCTGCAGCGCTGGCAACTCATCAAGATCTAACGCCAATAAAAACATTTTATAACTGAACTCATGCTTTGCTACCGCAAAACGCCGATGCCTAACAACCCCGGTGTAGATGCAGGAGTTAAACTCACCGGCTTGCGGTTGTTGCCCAATATCCGTCATAACTGTAAGCCAAAACGTTTACATACGTCTAACGCGCTTCTAACGCCATCTTCATGGAAACCGTTGTACCAATAAGCGCCAGCAAAATGCGTACGTTGATGCCCACATATTTCAGCTCTACGTTGCTGAGCGGCAATGCTCGCGGTATTAAACACAGGGTGCGCATAACGAAATTTAGCGATGACTTTATCTTGGTCTATAAGCTCATTTTGATTCAGCGTGACGCAAAATGTCGGTGCGTCACTGGGTAATCGCTGCAATATATTCATGTTGTAAGTCAACGCTGCAGGGCGCTTGTTATCTGAGTTTAGGTGATAATTCCACGCTGCCCAAGCCAGCTTTTTTGTTGGTAAAAAGCGGGTGTCCGTGTGCAGTACTACGTCATTTTCTTGGTAAGGTATTTGGCCTAACACCGATTTTTCAAGTTCGCTGCTGTCTTCGAGCATCGCTAATGCTTGATCACTGTGGCATGCCAAAATCACTTCATCAAATGCTTGAGGTTGCTGCCCTTTCACCGTCAGCCACACGCAATCTTGCTCACGTTTGATGGCCGTGACCGGGCTGTTGAGGTGGATCTTTTCCCTAAACCCTTCAATGAGAGGGGCAATATAGCTGTTTGACCCATTCGGGATGACATACCACTGCGGACGGTTATTGACCGACAGCAAACCATGGTTGTAGAAAAAGCGTACAAAGAAATACAGCGGAAAGGCTTTCATGTCGTCTAAACTTGCAGACCAGATTGCCGCTCCCATAGGTAAGATGTAGTGCTGAGCAAAGTAATCACTGAAGCCTTCTACTTCAAGGAACTCACCTAATGTCATGACCTTATCGATTTCGTTATTTTTCCAAGCAGAGGTGCAAGCGCCGTTGAATTTAAGAATATCCTTGATCAACTTAAGAAAGCTAGGTTTGAAGAGGTTACTTCTTTGCGCAAACAGGCTGTTTAAATTGTTGCCGTTGTATTCAAGGCCGGAGTCTTGGTTTCGAACGCTGAAACTCATCTCTGTTGCTAAACGCTCTATGCCAATACGGGCGAGAAGCTTTTCGAAATTTGGATAGGTTCGGTCATTAAAAACGATGAATCCTGTGTCAATTTTCCAATCTTTACCTTGATGCTGAATGGTCTTGGTTGCCGTGTGACCGCCGATGTAATCCCCTGCTTCAAAAACCTGAATATCGTGCTCTTTGTGTAATAAGTGGGCGCAAGTTAAGCCAGAAATACCGCTGCCAATGATGGCGATTTTTTTTGTCATTAAGTGCTCATCCTCATTGCCAATTTTTCCCAACACCAGTTGGGTAACATGGCTAATAATTTTAATAGTAAGGTGAATTTATAAGGGAAATGGATTTCTTTTTTGTGTTTGTTAATACCTTTGTAAATATACTGAGCCGCCTCTTCGCTGGTTATCAACATTGGCATGGCAAAATCGTTTTTATCGGTGAGAGGGGTCTTAACGAAGCCAGGGCAAATCACACTCACTTCAATATGGTGTGCCTTGAGGTCCAGCGCCAATGAACGAGCCAAGTAACCGACCGCAGCCTTACTTGATCCATATGCTTGTGCCCGTGAAAAAGGTAAATAACTTGCGCTCGACCCCATCAATGACAATTGGGAGTGTTTGCCAAGTTTTGGCAATAAGCCCTCCAAACAATAACCCAGCGCAATCAGGTTAGTGTGGATGACACGCTCAAACAAAGCTGAATCAAAATGCTTGGCATCGTCTATGTATTCACAGCTGCCTGCGTTTAAAATCGCAATGTCAATTGCTGGCAGTTGGCTGCAGGCAGCTAGTACTGCTTGTTTGTCACCGATGTCAAAGGACAAAGGGGTTAATCGGGTGTGAGCAAGGGCATCTAGACTTGCCATATTACGCCCACATGCAAAAACTTGGTGTCCTTCTGACAAATAAGCTTTCACTAAAGCTAAGCCAATACCTGAGGTGGCACCTGTTATTACGATTGTTTTCATGATGCCGCCCTGCGTTTAATATAGCGAATGGCCCCTCCCAAAATGGGAACATGTTCGTAGATCATGCAAGCAACGTCGAAGTAATCACGATGAAAACTGATTTTTCCATCTTGGTCAATTTCGAGATGGGAGCACCCTGGTACCTTTATCATTTTACCGTTTTTGATTTTGGCATGACTGAAGCTCATCACCCATACCAAGCATACTTTGTTATCGCTCTCTATCACCTGCTCTATCACAAACTGACAAGAATTAAGGTTGAGGTAAAGGCTCGAAAAATACCTTTTTAGGGCTGCCAGCCCATGAACTTCATGCATGGGGTCGATAAACGTAGTGTGCTCAGAATACAGATCACTGACTTGATCTACATTGTCTTTATTGAGCTTTTGATAGAGTTCACAAAAGTTTTTCACTACAGGGGAAGTCAATATATTTATCCTTTTTTAAGCACCGAATATCTGTCTAACGCTCTGACTCTTGCAGCTTTGTGATCAACAATTTCATTTTTGGGCAAATGTATCGTTTTGTTATCAAAAACCGCTGTCTCCGGTAAATATTTACGGATAAAGTGACCTTGGGGATCAAATTTTTCACTCTGGGTGGTAGGGTTAAAAATTCTAAAATACGGTTGCGCATCACAACCTGTACTGGCCGCCCATTGCCAACCGCCATTATTAGCCGCTAAATCCCCATCAATCAAATGCTGCATAAAAAATTGCTCGCCAAGGCGCCAATTAATAAGCAAATGTTTGGTCAAAAAACTGGCCGTCACCATGCGTAACCGATTGTGCATCCAACCTGTTTGCACCAACTGCTTCATTGCAGCATCGACTAAGGGATAACCTGTTCGACCTGCACGCCAAGCTTGCAAGCCTACCTCATCTTGTTGCCAGACAATTCCGGCCGCGAGCTCTTGAAAGTTAACGCCTTTGCATAAATCCGGCTTAAGCTGTAACCAATGACGATAAAACTCCCGCCAAGCTAACTCATTGAGCCAACAAAAGGGGCCACTCGACTTATCGTCTAACGCGTACGGGTAACGCATCAGTACTTGATGAACACAAGATTTAACACTGACTACTCCGAGGGCGAGATAGACCGACATTTGTGAAGTACCCGCAATAGCCGGAATATCTCTTTGGTTGTGGTAATGTAAAATGCCTGAATCTAAAAAATCATTCAGTTGACGGTAAATTGTCTCGGTTTCAACAGACCACGCACTGCTGTCTTTCGTCGGATAATTAAACGCTTCAGGTTGGGAGGCAGTGATGGCGCCCGCGACTGCGTTTGGTGCAGGTAATGGCCTGAGTTCAAGTTGCCTCACCTGCTGTAACCAATTATTCCTAAACGCACTAAACACCTTGTACATGCCACCATCTTTAGTGGCCACGCTGCCCGCAGTGAGAACACAAGTATCGTGGAATAGACGCAGTGGTAACCCATTGGCGATGAGCTTTTCGTCGCGCTTAACTTCATTCACTTCAATCTCGGCGTTGGCCGTGATGCGTTCCACCCGATACATTTGGCATAATTGCCTTAATTTAGGCTCAATATCAGAAAAGCTATCAACCTGCTCTACTAGCAGTTGAATACCACGTTGTGCTAATTCTTCAGTCAGTATGGCTAAACGTCGAAAAATGAAATCAGCTTGAATCGGTGCTAAGTGATGCTGGCGCCATTGTTCCGGCGTGACAAAATACACTGCCGTTGTAGGCCCCTGCTGACACGCAGCAAATAATGCTGGGTTATCTTCTAAGCGTAAGTCTTTCCTAAACCACATCAATTGCATCTAACGAATATCCCTTACTTTAATGTTCATATCTGAGTTTAAGTTCTTCAGGGTGAGGGTTGAGATAAACTTGCTGCGATAAATAATCATCTGGATACTGGGTAAGATAATGTTTGATCAAGGTAATCGGTGCCATGAGTGGCAACAAACCTTGTCGATACTTATCTATCTGCTCGGCCAAATCGACTCGTTGCTGGCTATTAAGCTGCTTTTTAAAATACCCTTGTAAGTGCTGTAAGGTATTGGTGTGCCCTTTTCTTGTTGGGATGTGCTTTAGGGCTGCCATAAAGCCTTTGATGTATTGTTCGGCAGTTTGCTCAAGGGCTAGCTCGTTTTGCCCTAGCAAAGGACCAAGGCTTTTATAGGTATTAGGATCATGGGCCATCAACAAATATTTGTGCTCGGCATGAAACGTGGTCAAAGCATGTTTGCTAACACCGTCAGCCATCAAACTTTGCCATTTATGAAAGGCAAGTACGCGAGTAATGAAGTTTTCTCTCAGCTTAGTATCATTAAGGCGGCCATCTTCTTCTACTGGCAATAAAGGATGGTCCTGCATAATTTGCTGAGCATACAAACCAATACCATCGCGTGCACCTTGATTACCGCCTTCTTTGTACACTGTCACACGCTCCATGCCACAGCTAGGGGACTTAGCACAAAAAATGTAGCCGCTGATGTGATTTAAATCCGCACTTGTCTGCTGGGCAAAGTCTCTTAACTTATCGGTCACATCAAAACTACCATCGCTGGCCACGACTTTAATGACTTCATCTGCCGAACGTACCAGGCGTATGGTTTTACGTGGGGTACCTAAGCCAATGCCCATTTCAGGGCAAATTGGCTGGAAATCAAAAAATGAAGACAGCACTTTCTCACAATAGCCACTGCGTTTGTGACCACCGTCAAAGCGCACTTTGAAACCGATCAGACAGCTGCTGATCCCCACTTTTATTTTATTCTGCTCAAAATGGTTCATGATATTGCTCTTGTTATCTAATTGTTATTTTTTTCTGGGTATAAAAGCAAAAAAAGCGCCTTTCGGCGCTTCAATGTTAGTAAAGCATCTTGCCTAAGGGGTTGAGTACCTTGCTGACACCGGATACAAAGTGCAGAGGCGCATTTTGTACCGCGTAACACAAGCAACCTTCTTTAGTATAGGGGCTATGTTGATGGTCGCCTTCCAGCCAAATAAAATCGCCGCGTTCATACTTGCCGTTTTCATCTTCAAAAGTACCGTCAAGCAACAGTGTCAGCTCGTAACCTTTGTGGCTGTGTTGAGGAATGGAAGCATCTTGGTCTATATGTAGCAAACTGCCACGCACATCGTCCGCCTCACTGACAATACGAGCACGACTCACAGCACCTATGCCAGACCACTTAAGTTGATCGAATTGACGAAATGCTCTAGGCAGGTTGTAATTTTTGCCTGCTACCTTGGTAGAGGTTGGCGCAGTTGCTTCGAAAAGTACTTCTTCCGGCGCTTGCTCCATAATACTAGACAGCATGTCACTCAAGTCTTCGTTAAAGGAAGAAGAGTCGGCAGTTAATGTCTCTACTGCTGCGTCGACAGAATTACTACCAGAGCTATGCTTACAAGGGACTGTCCACGCGGCGTCTGATTCTTGCTCTGTCAAAGCCTGTTGGATTTTTTGACACTCTGGGCACAGCTCAATGTGCGCACTCACAGCTAAAGACAGTGATAGCGGTAATTCGCCTTTCGTGTGTAGCAATAGTATTTCATTTGATGGATGGTGCTTAATCATGGCTAGCCTCCAATTTTGACTTCAACTTCGACATAGCCAACCTCAGTCGTGATTTCACGGTGCCTAAGGGGACCCCTAAATGTGTCGCAAGCTCTTGTTGTGTCATTTCTTTGATGTAAATGGCTTCCACTACAAGCTTTTGTTGTTGTGGCAAGCTCTCAATATGGGATAACAACTCTCTGGACATAAGATGATCGTGCTGCTCACCACTGCTGTGGTCGCACTCTAACATCGGCCATAAATCGTCACTCATGGTATCTTCTTTTTGGCTTTGCATTTTCCTTAGCATGTCAAAGCAATGGTTTCGCATCACTGTGTATACCCAAGTTGTCGCTTTGCCCTTGTCTGGATTGAATAATGCTGCCTTGCGCCAAACAAGCAGCATGGTCTCTTGTACCAGCTCTAACGCTTGTGCTTCTTGACGAAACCGCTTCATGCCGTGTGCTTTTATCTTTGGCGTAAACCATTTAAATAGTTGTGCAAAAGCTGCTTTGTCTTGTTGCTCAGCGACCAAACGCATCCATGTATTGATTTGCTGGTCTTCATCACTCAAATTAGTAACGTCTATTGGATTCAATCTCTTGTCCGTCGAGTTGCTCGATACACTCATCATTGTTGTAGGCTTCCTTAATTATAAGACGAACTTTATAGATAACTTACGCCATTGAAAGAGGTTTGGATCAAAACTTTCAATATTTTGCCGATTTTTATTGCTTGATTACTTGGCAAACAAAGTCGACCACAGCATTGAGATCGTTTTGCTGCGCGAGATAATATTTTTTGTCTTTAGCAATAGGAAGGATCTCGAGCCAACGCTGGCAAACCCATGACAAATCTTGCAGTTGTCTGTCAGATTTACTGTTGTCGTATAAGGGGTGAGCATCCAGTGCCTTCTCAAGTGAATCGGCAATAAAATGATACTGGTCCGGGACTTCGCGTATGTCCCAACTGTCTACAAGCGCAACCTCACCGTGCATTAATCCGTCTGCATCTTGTGAAACATTTTCGATGATGAACCTGTCTTTACCCACAATGTCTATGGTTAAGTAGCCATCATCACCCTGATCAAAATCGTATATCTCAACCTGGGTGCCAAGCTCATAAATGCCGTCTTCATCTGTAGGTAAGCACAAGCCGAAGCCTTGCTGACTAGACATAGCTTCGGATACTAATCGCAAGTATCTTGGCTCAAATATTCTTAATCGGGTTCTTCCACCTGGCAGTAAAAACACCGAAAGGGGAAACAAAGCTAATTCCATTACACTCTCCTCGTTTGATTGATATTACGAGGCAATGCACCATTTTGATCAGCTGTGAGAAACGAAAAAGCCGACGTACGTCGGCCTTGAGATGTGTAGCTTGTGCACGGGCGCTTACTAAATGATGCGCTTTACCATATTGTCAGCACGGATCACACGCATGCGACTCAGTAGCTTTTGAACCCGCTCAGGGTAATCCTTAATATCTTCAATATCCTGATAACTCGATATTTTTTGACAGTTTTCTAATATTAAAGCCAGTTCACGCTGCTGCATTTCAGCCAACTGGTGCGTTTCATCGTGCAACAATAAACCATTCTCTAGGTCCAGTCGCCAAGCTCTCGGGTTTAGGTTGTTGCCCGTTAGCAGCATGTATTTGTCATCGCTGTAAATGCCTTTGAGATGGAAACTATTATTGTCATGCTTCCAGATATGGATATCGAGCATGCCTTCAAGCAAAGATTTGTGATGACGACGGGCAAACTTTCGTAGATTGGTTTCATACAAGTACGGTAAGCCGCCTATGGTTCTGAAATCTTGCTCCGGACTAATATAAAAGTCATTGGCCGTTTTATCACCTACGACTAAGGTGATTTTTACGCCACGTTTTAACATTGCTGAAATGTCACGTGAGATGGCTGCGGGAAAGTTAAAATACGGAGTGAATAATACCGCTGAGTGCTGACAGCTTTGCAGTAATTGCCTGATTGTTTTGTTGAGTAAATTGCCTCTGCCACCAAAGCCGAGTAATGGCGTGATGCCGATATCTTTGTGTTGACGCACTTGCGGGCTAAATTGGTATTGCTGACGCTTAAGAAAACGCTTCAAACGTTTATGTTCGGGTTTTATCTCTGCAATCTTAGGCACTTGCTGCTGATTTAATGGCACCACACCAAAGTCACCCAACCTCAATTGGTCTATGTATTCAACCATAGACTGCGCCAAGCCAGAGTGTTTAATTAGACAGTACCGGTCGTATCGATATCGTTCTTTCTTATTCAGATAAATATTGTTGAGGCTGGCCCCGCTATAGAGCACTGTATCATCAAACACAAAACCTTTTAGATGCAGCACGCCAAATAATTCGCGGCTTTTCACTGGAATGCCAAGGATATCAAAATGGCACTGATTATCTTCACAGTATTGGCGGTAAAAGTCGGCGTTGGTATCCCCGGCATCATGGCCAATTAAGCCCCGCTGGGCACGATGAAAGTCCACTAAGATCACGATTTTTAGCTCAGGGCGCAGGCGTTGTGCTTGATGTAACTCGGCTAAAATTTCTTGCCCTGCTTCATCGTTTTCAAGGTATAAAGCGGTTAAATAAATTCGTTGCTCAGCCTGTTGTATATGCTGAATAATGTGGCACCGAAAGTCAGCAGCGTCGTAGAGAAAATTGATATCTTCACTGCGGACGTTAAGCTGGGGTTGCTGTTTTAAGAAAGACAGGCTTCGATTAATCGCGTCTACCATTATGTTTGATTGTTACTCATTTAATAAGACGGTTGCATTATAACAAGTTTTTTATCAAGACTGAAAAAACTTAAGCTTTTCAAATAAGAATGTAAAAATATCAAAAAAAAGCCCCGCGTTAGCAGGGCTTAAATTATAGCAGTTTTCGCTCAGTTAAACATTCAAGAATTGTTTAACTTGTGCAACCACTGATTCAGCCGTTGCTTGATCTTCCATCTCTGCGAAAATACGTAAAAGCGGCTCTGTACCAGAGAAACGCGCTATGACCCAGCCGCCATTTTTAAAGTAAACTTTGGCGCCGTCTTCGTAGCTTACCTTATCAATTTCATAATCGAAATCAGGTAATTCTTTATCTTCATAAATACGCTTGTAAAGCACTTCTTTTTGCGAAGGTTTGAAAGTGCAATCGCCTTCTGCAGTGTAAGCGTAACCGTACTTGGCATAGATTTCTTCGAGCAGCTCGCCAAGCTTTTTACCTGTAACACAAATCATTTCTACCAATAGGCTAGAGGCAAATACGCCGTCTTTACCTTTGATGTGACCGCGAATGGTTAGGCCACCAGAGCTTTCACCACCAATCAGTGAGTCATCAGCTTCCATTTGTGAGCTAATATGCTTAAAGCCAACAGGTACTTCAAAGCTTTTTTCACCGTGATCTGCGGCGATTTTGTCCAGAATATGCGTGGTAGCAATATTGCGTACTACTGAGCCTTTTAACCCTTTGTACTTAAGCAGGTAGTAGTAAAGCAACATTAAAACTTCGTTAGGATGAATGAAGTTACCTTTTTCATCGATAATGCCTAAACGGTCAGCATCACCGTCGGTACCAATACCGATATCGTAACCTTCGTGGGCTACTTCATGCTTCAAGCGGTACAAGGTAGCAGCACTTGGGCTTGGCATTAAACCACCAAAGCCTGGGTTTTCACCGTCGTTGATCACGTCTACTTCACAACGCGCAGTGATCAATACTGTTTGCAACGCATTTTTTGCAACACCGAACATAGGATCAATCAAAACTCTTAAGTTTGCTTGCTTAATCGCTTCAACGTCCAAGTAGTTCAAAATTGAGTCTACAAACTCATTCATTGGGTTGATAATTTTGACACTGCCTTGCGCAACCGCCTCTTCAAAGTCGATGGATTTAACGTCGGCTAATGTTAAATTGGCAATTTGTGACTCAATTTTTTCAGTGATGATTTCATCTGCATCACGGCCACCTTCAATAAATACCTTAATGCCGTTGTAATCAGCTGGGTTATGAGACGCAGTCACACATGCTGAGTATTGGCAACCCATTTCACGACATTTGTACATCACGATAGGTGTCGGTACATACTTATCAATAAAGCTGACATTTACGCCATTACCCGCCAAGACTTCCGCCAACCACGCAGATGCTTTGTCAGATAAAAAGCGGCGATCGAAACCAATTACAAAACCGTTTTCACCGGCGTTTTCTGCGGCAATGATATTAGCTAAAGCTTGGCCTACTAATCTGACGTTGTCTTTAGTGAACTCTTCACCAATAAAGGCGCGCCAGCCACCTGTTCCGAACTTAATCATTTATCTACACTCATCATTTCATTATCAAAAACAAAAAAGGGACGTAGCATCGCTGCCCGCCCCTTTAACATTCAGTCTAAAGTGGTCGGGGCTTAACCCAGTACCACGATTACCTCATTTACGCTGCCATCAGCTTGAGCAGGAACCACAGCACCTTCAATTGCGCTACCGTTCACAGTGATAGACTTAACGCCTTTGCTTACACTGCTTGGGTTTTCAATTTTGATGTTGTATGTCGCACCACGCCATTGGCGAGTTACTTCAAAGCCAGGCCAGTTAGTTGGGATACATGGATCGATAGTTAGACCATCAAAACCTACTCGCACACCTAGAATAAAGTTAGTAACCGCGAAGTAAGCCCAACCGGACGTACCTGTTAACCATGGGTGGTTTGCACGACCGTGATCTTGGTGGTCACGACCCATGATGAACTGCACGTATGAGTATGGTTCAGCAATACGTTTTTCGATAATGTCATTTTGGTTGTATGGGTTAAGCGCGTCGTAGAACTTCATCGCTTGATCACCGCGACCAAGTTTCGCTTCTGCTACCCAAGCCCAAGGGTTTGGATGTGAGAATATAGCGCCGTTTTCTTTCACGCCTTGATATACGCGTGTCACAAAACCAATGTCATCGTTTGGTGTAGCAAATGATGGTGCATTTAGGTGCAAACCGTATTCAGAGAACAAGTGCTCATCTACACTGTCCATTGCACGCTCACCGCGCTCTTGAGATACCGCGCCTGATAATACCGCTAAGGTATTTGACTCAAGGTGAATTTTACCTTCAGTTTGTTGCGCTGTACCGATTTTGTCGCCGTCTTTCGTTAGACCGCGAATGTACCAACCGCCTTCGTCGTCCCAAAGGTGCTCTTCACACGCTTTTTTAACGCCTTCAGCCATGGCTGTGTACTTAGCAACGTCTTCGTCTTTACCAAGGTATTTAGCAAGGTCAATGAACTCTTGCAGTGCCCAGAAGTGTAGGAAAGACACCATTGAAGACTCACCACCGCCTAAGTTTAGACAGTCGTTCCAGTCTGCACGAAGGCCTTTACAGATACCCGTTTGGCCAACGTACTCGGCAGAGAAATCAAGCGCTGCTTTCATGTGCTCGTATACGGTTGCGTCGCCACCGTTGGCGTAAGGGATCACTTCCTCAAAGAAGCTTTCTTCGCCCGTTTCTTGCACGTATTTAACGATTGTTGGCACAATCCATAGGTGGTCATCAGAACAAGTGTCATCGATACCGTGAATTTTGTCGTCATCAGACGGTGTTGGCACTACCGTTGGTGATTTAGAAGGCTCAACATCTGCTTTTTCTGGGTCAAACCAATCTGGATCGAACAAGTGTAGACCGTAACCTTCTTTCACTTGACCGCGTAGAAGGTCAACTAGACGTTTACGAGTCATTGCTGGGTTCGCGTGAGGTACAGAGATTGCGTCTTGCGCAGTATCACGGTAACCAAGGCCAGTACGACCACCTACTTCGATGAATGAAGCAAAGCGAGACCATACAACACAGGTTTCAGCTTGGTAAAGGGTCCAAGCGTTGATCATCGTATCTAAACCAGCGTTTGGCGATTTAACTTGGAACTTGTCACAACGCTCGTTCCAGTGTTCTTTGATACCTGCAAATGCAGCATCAACGTTGGCTAAGTCTTGGTATTTAGCACGTAGACGCTCGCCGTTACCTTTGCCGATACCCAGTACGATAGCAAAACGTACTTCTTCGCCAGGTGCGATAGTGAACTGTTTGTGCAAAGAACCACAGTGGTTGTAACACGTTTGCGCACTGTTAGAACATTTACCTTGCTCAACCGCAATAGGGTTAGACTCGTCGCGGTAAGCACCTAGGAAAGTGTCACGTTGGCCGTCGTATGAATCTGGGTCAAAAGTAGACGCTAGGTAGTAGTAACCTTCAAAATCGTTGGTGTTGTAGTACAAGTCATATTCAATTACGCCGTCATTGTATGACGTACCCGCAGAGTACAAAGACATCTGATGGTTTTGGTTATCTGATTGAATGTGAGAGAAAGAGAACTCAACAAAAGAGAATGCAGAAATTGTACGAGGCTTGTCACCTGTGTTTTTGATCACAACGTCCCATACTTCCGCATCTTCACCTTTTGGTACAAACAAGGTTTTCGTAGCAGTAATACCGTTGTACTCACACTTGAATTTAGAGTAAGACAGGCCGTGACGAACTTCGTATTTTGCTTCTTCAAGGCTCTTAGCAACTGGCTGCCAAGAAATCGACCAGTAGTCACCTGTTTCATCATCACGTAGATAAACGTAATGACCAGGGCGGTCTAGCGTCGCATTCGGACGGAATTTTGTCACACGATTGTATTCTGGAGAGTTATAGAATGAATAACCGCCGGCATTGTGTGAAATAACAGTACAGAACTTTTCTGTACCTAAGTAGTTTGTCCACGGAGCAGGAACGTCAGGTTGAGTGATGACGTATTCCCGATTTTCGTTATCGAAATAACCGTATTTCATGTGTAAACCATCCTTACAATTGTTGAGTCACTAACTAAGAAAAGCGACCTAAACTATTACTCGCAAAAAAATAAAAAAAAATAAAACACCGTCAATCCACTGACAAAAAGGCTAGCGTGTTATCAGTGTACATTTGTTGTACAGGCCCGATAGCTCAAGCAACGTCCATGTGAAATTTTATGACTAGCGGCGTGTTTTTTACCATATTGTACCCATGAAGCAAAGCAGGAAAAGCCCTGTCCGCGCGTCAGTGTCAGTTAGTGTGATGACTGTCACCTGAGCGCATACATTTCAACTCAAGTTACTGTAATATATAGACTTTAACAACTCAGGAGTAGGATGACCCTGGATTAAACCCAGCGTTATTAACGAATTTGTCGCATTTATTAACGAAATTAACGTGATTACGACCATATTTTGACTGTGCGATCGCGACTAATTGGCGTTATTTCTCCCCCAAGCTTGATCGCTGAAGGCGCGAGTAAAAAAGAGTAAAAGTTTAACTAATCAAGAGTTGAATAAAAAAACGCCGCGAAAGCGGCGTTTATACAAATATCACAATGTTTCGTGATTGGCAGTTAATCGTTTACACGACAGCTGCAATAGCGGTACATAATGCGTCCATGTTGGACTTAGTCATGCCTGCCACAGAAATACGGCCTGAGCCTACAATGTAAACACCGTGCTCATCTTTTAGTTGCGCGACTTGCTCAGGGCTTAAGCCCGAGAATGAGAACATGCCGTTTTGACGAATGATAAAGCTGTAGTCACCTGCCACACCTTTGTCTTTCAACGTTGCCACAAACAACTCACGCATCTCTTGGATACGATCACGCATGTCCGCAACTTCCTTATCCCACTCTGCGTAAAGCGCTGCATCGTTGAGAATAATGGTAACAATCGCCGCGCCATGTGCTGGTGGGTTTGAGTAATTAGAACGAATGCCTGACTTAATTTGGCTAAATGCCTGTTCAGCCGTTGCCGTGTCTTTCGCAACTAAAGTCACGGCACCAACACGTTCATTGTATAAACCAAAGTTCTTTGAAAAAGAATTCGCAACTAATAGCTCGGTATTGTGCTGAGCAAAAATTCGTAAGCCTTGCGCGTCTTCTTCTACGCCCTTAGCAAAACCTTGGTAAGCAAAATCGAATAAAGGCAATAAGCCTTTTTCAGCACATAGCTTAGCCAGTACTTCCCATTGCTCTAGCGTAGGGTCAATACCGGTTGGGTTGTGACAGCAGCCGTGAAAAAGCACTAAATCGCCAGCTTGGGCGTGCGCTAATGACGTTAACATGGCGTCAAAGTCCATGTCCTTGGTTTCGGCATTGTAATAATCGTAAGTTACGACTTCCAAACCGGCTGTTTTAAACACGTTACCATGGTTTGCCCACGTCGGATTACTGACCCAGATTTTGTTAGACGGTAGGTGTTTGACGGCAAAATCCGCAGCAGTGCGAAGAGCACCTGTGCCACCCGGCGCTTGCGCAGTACAAGCACGTTGCTGCGTGACCACGTCGCTGTCTTGGCCAAATAATAGCTTTTGAACCGCAGCGCCATATTCTGCACTACCTTGAATAGTCAGATAGCTTTTGCTGGTTTCTTCATCTAATAGACGGGCTTCAGCTTTTTTAACCGTAGCCAAAACAGGGGTTTGACCTGCTTCATTTTTATAAATACCTACGCCTAAGTTGATTTTGTTGCTGCGTTCATCTTTTTTAAAGGCTTCTGTTAAGCCAAGAATCGGATCAGCAGCCGCTTGAGTGACCTGTTCAAACATTGTAATCCCTACCATATTTTATTAACTAAATTCCAAGCTAGTTTATACCATCAGGGATTAAATTCAGATAGCGAAAACCGCTTTTTACTGCTATTTATTACATTTTGATGGCGAAAGCCTTGTAAATTGCAAAATTCGTTCTAAAAATTTAGCAATTTATTAACAATTTTGGGTCTTGCCCTGGACTCAATGTTCAGGGCGTATGAGGTGATTAATCGTCCAGCGACAGTTCGTCAATATCGCCATCATTGTCAATATCTACCAAATGAATAGACTCAAATTCCGGATTTTTAAACGCGGCTGCGAGCGATTCATATTCATCAATGTCGAGCTCTACATCTGCATCTAAGGTGTATTTGAGCCCCAATACATTAATCGTTTGGCTATCTGCTTGATACGTGTCCTGATCAACAGGGGCGGTAATATTAATCCCGTCTTCATCTTCAGTTCTAGTTACCTCAGAGGCCAGCCATACACCCTCTTGTGGTTGTTGCAGCGTTACCTCTAAAGCATCGCCATTATTAAGGGATGCAAGATTGACCCTTCGCACATCATCGCGCTCATCTTCCCATTCAGTTCGATTGTTAGTATTGAAGCTAAATGTATCTCCATTAATATCTAACGCGATGCTTTGTTGCTCAGCATCTACAGATGAAACAAAAGCCATGATTTCGTATTCATCAAAATTTGGACCATCAATATACTCGACGTCACTCGCGATAAGGACACCACTTGATATTGTACCTTCTACTTCGACTTGGCTATTGAGCTGAAGATCTTCTTGATAGTCCCTTTCCGCCTCACTTGCATTGACGTGAATACCATCGACAATAAAATCTGTTTGGCTAGTTAATTCCGTTATCAGGCCTTGTATCTCGATATCACTGTCTTCCCCAAGATCCACTAGCTCAATTTCAGAAACTAAAATAATATTGCTGTTTAGGGCTGTCAGAGCTCCCTCAATTAGCACCATTTGGCCTGTTTGATAGTCACTTGAATCAACGCCAGTTGTATCTAAAACAAACTCTTTACCACCGGCAGCTAATAACCAGGTGTCATTGCCATCATTGCTGGCTATTAATTTACCTCGAATTTCGACTTCGGTTTCATTGGCGCTAAAAACGTCATCGTCAAACTTAATGTAGCTAGCCTGCAATACACCGTCGGCATCATATTGACCGCTCACTTCAACCAAGCTTCCCGCCGTTATTATGCTGAGATCTTGTTGCAAGGTGTCATACGACAAAGCATTGAAATGCGTGGCAGAGCTTATGTTTACCTTTACCCCAAGCACTGACAAACGGATCAAATTTGCTTCGTTTGGATCGACTTGTGCAGCCTCTGTTACAGGCCCTTCAAGTTCTCCATCAAAGTGTATTTCAGTGGCCGTACCTG
Organism: Motilimonas pumila; assembly: GCF_003596335.1. Classification (GTDB taxonomy): domain Bacteria; phylum Pseudomonadota; class Gammaproteobacteria; order Enterobacterales; family CBDFNC01; genus Motilimonas; species Motilimonas pumila. The sequence continues at coordinate 42,513 of NZ_QZCH01000009.1, read as the reverse complement.
TGCCATCTGATTTCACTTCACCTTCAATTCTTACCACCATGCCAAGGTTGAGTGCATCTTCTGAACTTGCTAACCCATTAATAAAAAAGTTGCTGTTGTTAGTATCAAACCTTACGCCATTCACATAAACGCTGCCAAATGCTGTTACAGGGCCTACCACCGACACATCCGGGCTTGCAACCGATACTCCTGTTCCGCCTATTCCCCCTCCTCGGCTAGCACTGCCCTCTTCACAGCCAAAAAGACCAAGCGTCAACAAGGGTAAACTGGCTAAACTCAACAGTTTCATTTTATACATGGGTGTCCTTACAGTCTTTATAGAAATAGATGCCTACCGTCACCTGCTGGCATTGTGATTCATCTTCACCCAAAGGTACCTCGTGTTCTACAAGCCATTGATTGAAGTCTTCGAGTAACAGCTGTGAGCGTTTGTTGCTGTATTGCTCAAATTTAATTGCATCTGCAGGATTTATCAGACGATTAGAGACTTTACGCTGGAAGCGAGCTCTGCCTTCTTTACAAGTTAAGTTGTGATTTATAGTGGCGATCAATTCTGAGCTGTCTTGACCTAATATTCTCAGTTTAACTTCTTCATCACCTTGAGGAATATAAGCATGCTTAATTAAACTCACACCTCGTTCAGACTGTACAACGTTACCCGCTAACAGCAACACGTCCAGCATAGCTTTGGCCGGTATATCGCCACTGTATTTCTTAACTAGTTGGGCAAACGAGCCTTTTTCACCCTCTAAGGTTAATTCTGCAGCATTCATCGGGGTGATGTAATAATCGGGATCATTTAACCAACCAGAAATTACCCGGGTAGCGCGATTAAACTTTTGGCCAGTTTGATCTTGATGGGCTTCCTCAAGTTCGCGCAAGCGCTTAACTTCTTTGCGTGTCAAACCAGTAAGTGCCGCCACACTCGATATCGTTGGTTTTTTATTGTTAGAAGTGAAATCATCGAACGCTACATCGACGTAAGATTTTTTGACCAATTCAGAGAAAGCACTGAAAACCACGCCATTTCGTAATAAAATATTCACGAGCGGTTTAAGTAATACAAGTATTGCTTTGTGCAGAGCAGCATTGATTATCGAGTTCATAATTGGGATTTTATTCCCAAACGAATTAGTACACACTCACTCACTAAATTTTTTGTGACTCCCAACACATTAAACGCCTTATTTAAATAAATATGATGACAAACAAACTCGGACGGATAGGTAATTCTACCTATTAAAAAGCCACCCGAAGGTGGCTGTTTGGCTTACTTGTTTAGGGCTGACATGTCTTCTATTTTGGCTTTCCAAATAGCCGGCCCTTCGGTATGGGCATTCACCCCATTAGAATCTACCGCCACGGTCACAGGCATGTCTTCAACTTCAAATTCATAGATGGCTTCCATACCCAGATCTTCAAACGCAACCACTTTGGCTTGCTTGATAGCTTTAGCCACTAGATATGCTGCGCCGCCAACCGCCATCAGGTAAACGGCTTTATGCTGTTTAATCGACTCAACGGTTGCCGGTCCACGTTCTGCTTTACCTATCATGCCCATTAAGCCCGTTTCCTCGAGCATAAAGTCAGTAAATTTATCCATCCGCGTTGACGTTGTTGGGCCCGCAGGTCCAACCACCTCATCGCCAACAGCATCAACCGGGCCAACGTAATAGATAAAACGGTCTTTAAAGTCCACACCTGCCGGCAAACCTTCGCCACCGTCCATTAACTCTTTAATGCGCTTATGTGCGGCATCACGGCCGGTTAAAATTTTACCCGAAAGTAACACGGTTTCACCCGTCTTCCATTCCAACATTTCTTCTTTTGTTAACGTATCCACGTTAACACGGCGCGCATTGTCTCCCACTTCAAACGTCACTTCGGGCCAGTCAGATAATTTTGGCGCTTTCAGGTTGGCGGGGCCAGAACCATCCAAGGTAAAGTGAGCATGGCGGGTTGCTGCGCAGTTCGGGATCATCACCACAGGTTTCGATGCCGCATGAGTCGGGCAACTTTTGATCTTGATATCCAGTACCGTTGTCAAGCCACCTAGCCCTTGCGCACCTATGCCTAACTTGTTGACGCGCTCCATGATATCTAAGCGAAGTTTTTCATCTGCTGTTTCTGCGCCACGGGCTTGCAATTCGTGTATGTCCACAGGGTCCATCAACGACTCTTTTGCCATTACCGCCGCTTTTTCAGCTGTGCCACCAATGCCAATACCAAGCATTCCTGGCGGACACCAACCGGCTCCCATAGTCGGCACCGTTTTTTCGACCCAAGCTGCCACATCATCAGAAGGGTTAAGCATGACCATTTTAGACTTATTCTCTGAGCCACCGCCTTTAGCTGCGACCATGACTTCAACTTTGTCTCCTGGCACCATTTCAATGTGCACTACGCCCGGCGTATTATCTTTGGTGTTTTTCCTGCCACCAGCAGGATCGGCAACAATCGAAGCACGTAAGGGGTTGTCAGCATTGTTATAAGCCTGACGAATGCCTTCATCCACCATTTGTTGCACGGTTAAGTCAGTGTCCCACTGTACCTGCATACCAATTTTTACAAAGGCCGTCACAATACCCGTGTCCTGACAAATAGGACGACGGCCTTCGGCCGACATACGTGAGTTGATAAGGATTTGGGCCATCGCGTCTTTTGCTGCCTGGCTTTGTTCTTTTTGATAGGCCTTGTCTAAGGCTTGGATGAAATCAAGGGGATGATAATAAGAAATATACTGCAACGCATCCGCTACACTTTCAATTAGATGCTCTTTTTTTATCACGGTCATAACGACAATGCCTCATTGTTCCTTGTGCCCAGATAGGCGTGAATAGATAATTTATCTTTATTGTTGTGGGCCTTATGATACTCTTGCGCGGCGCTTGCATCCAGCGGTGCATGTTAAAAAAACTCTGCTACGGTTCGAATAAATGTCGATTGTTATTAACAAAACCTTGCCTTTTAGCCAACAAAGCCTGCAAATTATCCAATCTCAATTAGCGGCATTAGAGTGGTCAGTACTAATGGGCTGCCCGAGCCAACATCAAGACAGTCAATTTGAGATTTTCACGGCGAACCCTATTGCGACGATTACCACTTTTGGCCAAAACTCAGAAGTTCGTCAGGTCGTTGAGGGCCAATGGCAAACGCGCCGCAGTAAAGAAGATCCTTTGACCTTAGTAAAAGCACTGCGTCATGCGGTTTTGCCCGATGTAAACCAACAATCGCTGCCTTTTTACGGCGGCGTACTAGGGGCGTTTAGCTACGACTTAGGGCGACGCTTTGAAACCCTTCCACAACAAGCAGAGCACGATATAGCCATGCCAGATATGGCGGTTGGCATCTATGATTGGGCATTATTGCATGACTTACGCAGCCATCAATTAACCTTGGTCACGATTGGCGAGCAATGCCAACAAAAAGCCCAACAAATCGAGACCTGGTTGCATCAACTAGTGCAACAAGGCACAACAGGATCGCCATTTAGTTTAACCACGCCTTGGCTGTCTAATATGGACAAAGCCAGTTATGCCAATAAATTTCAATCCGTGAAAGATTACTTACTCAGCGGTGATTGCTACCAAGTTAATTTAGCCCAGCGCTTTTCGGCGCAATATACTGGTGATGAATTTGAAGCCTATCAACGATTACTCAATCAAAACCAAGCGCCCTTTTCGTGTTTTATGCGTTTACCCTCTGGTTGTATATTGTCAATTTCTCCAGAACGATTTTTAAAACTCGAGCAAGGAAACATTGAAACAAAGCCCATAAAAGGCACTCGACCCCGTTCAAAAGTTCCGAGTGAAGATCACGCCTTGAAACTGTCACTGCAACAAGCAGAAAAAGACCAAGCCGAGAATTTGATGATTGTGGATTTGTTACGCAATGATATTGGTAGGGTGAGCAAACCTGGTAGCGTCGCCGTACCAAGCCTGTTTGACATTGAAAGTTTCCCCGCGGTGCATCACCTAGTTAGCACTGTCACCGGGCAGCTTGATAGCGCTTATGAAGCAGAGGATTTATTGCGAGCATGCTTTCCAGGCGGCTCGATCACTGGCGCCCCGAAAATCCGTGCGATGGAAATTATCGACCAGCTTGAGCCTCATCAACGCAGCTTTTACTGTGGCAGCTTAGGTTACATCAGTGCCAATGGCAATATGGATACTAACATTGCTATCCGCACGCTAGTTTGCCACCAAGGTCAAGTCCATTGCTGGGTTGGCGGGGGGTTAGTTGCAGACTCGCTTGTGGACGATGAATACCAAGAAACCTTTGATAAAGTTAGTAAAATTTTGCCGGTACTTGCCGATGAACCACCTCACTAGTCGTTATCGCTTACACCTTAATCAAGCCATTGATGATCCTGCACAAAATCAACGATGGCAGCAAGCAGCAAGGCAGTCTGCCGTTTTAGTTGGCTTAGTAAAAAACGGCCAACAGTGGCAAATTCTCCTGACTCAGCGTGCTTTTCATTTACGCCACCACGGCGGACAAATTGCGTTTCCAGGGGGGAAGCTTGAACCCAGTGATGCCTCACTGACGGCAACAGCTTTGCGAGAAAGCGAAGAAGAGATTCAGTTAAAGCAGCAATATATCCAAGTATTGGGAAATTTACCGCCTTTCTATACCGCTACCGGGTTTGAAGTCACTCCCGTTGTCGCGACGCTCAGTCAGGGTTTTCAATTAGTCCCAGACCGCAATGAAGTAGCAGACATTTTCTTTATGCCACTGCAGCACGCGATGCAAAACAGGCACCACAGTAAGCATAAAATGCATTATGGCCCGCAACGTATCACCTGGATACCCTATCAAGGAAAGCTGATTTGGGGAGCAACAGCAGCCATTATCGATAGCTTATGCCGACAGGTTAGCCTGTAACAAACAGGTTTTATGTTTGGGCTCAATGTTGCGATATACCAAAATACTTCAACTTTAGCGCTGAAATTTCGCCATTACGGAACATGGTTAATAAGCCCTCTCTCAATTTTTGTTTGAGTTCTTCGTTAGCATAATATTTTGAAATACCTAAATAGAGTGCAACGTGAGAATTAGGCACATATTGCGCTTTTTTTATCTTATGCCATAACTTCAGATCCGAGATTTCGTAATCGACCTGACAATCTGTGCCCACCATTACCGCGATGCGGCCCTTCGCCAACATGTTGATGAGTTGTCGCTCAGTCGCAAGGCCTTTTTTAAAAATTTGTTGATCACTGTCAAAGGGCTCAAAATATGCTGAATCAATAACATAGCCAACACTGTGGTGGTATAAATCGTCGTAACTCTCAATGTCGTAGTCACTGTGTTTGGGAATGTAGAAAGCAGGATTGCAATAAAAATAGGCCGGTTTCACATAGTCAATATACTGTGAACGCTCAAAAGTAAAAGCCAGTCCGGACATCATATTCACTTGACCATATTCCATGCGTTTTAACGCCCTCGCCCAAGGAAACCGCTGCACACTAAAATCAATACCTGTGTGTTTTGACAAACCGTGTAGCAATTCTATATCAAAGCCCGTGAATTGGTTTTGTTGGGTTAAAATACGAAATGGGGGCCATTGGTCGGTGGCAACAGACAAATTTTGCCTGGCAGACAGAGAGTGAGAAAATAATGTCAAAAAGATACCAGCAACAGCGCGAGAGATAATCTGGCGCCGTCGCTGAATTGATGAAACAGGCACACGAGTCATCAGCCTGTTCATTGGCTATTTCACAGGCAGTTGTATGTCTTTGAACATATTTTCGATCTCTACATTGCTTTTCAGCATGGTCGCTTTATCAACGACATCTCGGGTGAGGTGAGGCGCGAACCGCTCCATAAAATCATACATATAGCCACGAAGAAAAGTGCCTTTGCGAAAGCCAATACTGGTGGTACTGGAATCAAATAAGTGGCTCGCATCAAGCACCACAAGATCGTCATCTTGGTCTTTATCGATTGCCATGGTGGCAATTACGCCAACACCAATGCCTAAGCGTACATAGGTTTTAATGACGTCAGCATCGGTGGCGGTAAACACAATCTTTGGCTGTAAACCGGCGGCGTTGAAAGCGGCATCAAGCTCTGAGCGCCCTGTAAAACCAAAAATGTAAGTGACCAGTGGAAATTGTGCCACATCCTCCACCGAAATTTTTGACTTACTCGCCAAGGGGTGATTTTTCGGCACCACTACGCTGCGATTCCAATGATAACAAGGTAGCATCACTAAATCGTGATACAAATGTAATGCTTCGGTGGCGATGGCAAAATCCGCGGTGCCTTTGGCAACTGCTTCACTGATTTGTGAAGGCGTCCCCTGGTGCATATGCAAGGACACCTTAGGGTAGCGCTGGATAAAGCCTTTAATGACGTCTGGTAAGGCGTAGCGAGCCTGCGTATGAGTGGTAGAGATATTTAGGTTACCTTCATCGGGGTGAGTATGTTGGCTCGCCACCGATTTAATGCTTTCCACCTTGCCAAGGATCTCCGCTGAAATGCGGATGATATCTTTACCCGCAGGGGTCACTTGAGTGAGGTGTTTGCCACTTCGCTCAAAGATTTGTACCCCCAACTCATCTTCCAACATCCGCACTTGCTTGCTGATGCCCGGTTGAGACGTATACAAACTTTCAGCCGTTGCTGATACGTTTAAACTATGATTAAGCACTTCGACAATATATCTCAGCTGTTGCAACTTCATGAATTCACCATGCGACCTGATATTATTCTGCTAATTTTAATCTACAAAGGGAAAGAGACTTTTTTAACTTTACCGCAAAGATAGCAAAAGGTAAGCTGAAAGCCGTTAATTTTAGTCAATTTTATGGTGTTTTATGGCCCAAGATGACAATTTAGACTTCGCTGCGGTACTTGTTACCGCAGTACACGACATGAAAAACTCATTGTTCATGTTACTGCAGTCAATTGAAACCTTGGCGGCAGACATCGAAGACACATCCCCAGAAAAATCCAAACAAATTGCGACTTTACACTACGAAGCCTCGCGCTTAAACAGCGGCTTAATGCAATTGCTTGCACTTTATCGCTATGAAAAACAAAAGTTGCCTATCAATATTTCAGAGCAATTTGTGTTTGAACTATTAGAAGAGCAAATAACACGCAATCAAACTTTGTCTGAAAACAAAAAAATAGACATTCATTTAAACGTTGATCCTGACCTTACCTGGTACATGGATACTGAGCTTATTACCTATTTAATGAATGATATTCTTGTGAATTCATTACGTTACACTAAAGACAAAATCAAAATATCGGCTAAAATTCATAATATGCAGCTGGAAATCCTGGTTGAAGACAATGGTCCTGGCTACCCAGAACAGATGTTACAATTAGGGGAAAACGAATTGGCAGATTTTGATTCTACCCGAGGACGAACCGGGCTTGGTTTATTCTTGGCGAAGAAGATCGCTTCGGCCCACCAGATAAATGACAATACAGGTCACATATCTTTAAAAAATGGCGGTGAGTTGGGCGGCAGTCAGTTTATGCTTACCTTACCATGACTTATTCATACTTTATGATGGGTGTTGCCACTTATTTAACCACGACACTTATTTAACCACGAACTGAGGGATGTATGGTTCTTCCTTTGATACTTTTATTAGCCGGTGTTTTACTTTTTCTGATCATTGGTTACAACATAATCCAACAATACAAACAAAAAGTAGAAGCTGAAAAGCGCGCTACCATAGTTAAACAAAAGGCCATCATTACTGAAACCGATGAAATGCTGCTACAAGCATCTCGAATCCCGTTTAGTAAAGAATTACTGATCATCTTGCATAATCGTATTCTCGACGCGTTGACGTCGATCCAACAAGTCGATCCTGGACTGAAACAAGTTAATCAAAGGATCAAGGACATAAATGGCCAGTTAACTCAAATCGCTCAGAATTATACTCAACCTTCAGATGCCAGCCTACGCATGCCGGACAACGACAAACAAGCGGTTATGATGCTTCAAGTGGTCAAAAAAATCCGTGCTATCGTGCGCTCAGAGCACTCAAAAGGTAAAGTGCAAACACCTATCTTTGTGGCTGAAAACCGCCGTTTAGAACTCATGCAATTAAAAATTAATATTGAGAATGCCCTCACCCGTGCCAACGGCGCAAAACTGAATCGCCAATTTGGTACCTCTAAGCAATTGTTAGATAAAGCGATTGAAACGTTAAACTCGCTGCCAGACCGCGACGAATACCTGCAATCTAAGCTAGAACAAATGATGCAAATGAAACAGGATTTACTGAAGCAGCTTAAACAAGCCAGTGATTCTGATTTAAAAGAGCGTCAAGACAAAGAAGTCGACGAATTAGACGTACTCTTTCAACCCAAGAAGAAATGGTAAACTCCATTCGCCTGCAGCGTTCAGTTGCAGGCAACACTGCCCCTTTGCTCTAGCCTTTGTCGCTGAAACCTACAAACAATAAATCAATACTTCTTGCTCTAACCATAACTCATTTTCGATTAATGGCGCTAACCGTGCAGCCAACTCAGGCGACAATGTACTCAGCTGCCAGGCTGATTTACCCGAGTCTGCGACCGGTTTGGCGTAAAACCTAATAGCTTGCTTAAAATGTCTTGGTATCAGCGGTTTACAGGGCCTTCCTGTGTCTACTGCTAATTGCTTAGCTTGGTTAATACTGTCTTGGGCCAAATCGGCAAAGTGGTACCACTTGATACTGGCTGGCAATAATTTGAGAAAGTCATGGGCCAGTGCCGATTGCTCATCTGGGCAATACAAATAAATACATTGTGGCTTCATTGGCATTTCGATAAATGCACCAAGTTGCTGCACAGTGATCACGTATTGAAAGTCGGTGTTTGCTGGCAAAACTTTGCTGATGCCCATTAACATACGTTGACTAAGTGCCACTTCATTGGAGAGTTTCAACATGGCGCTTAGGTCCAATAAACTGCCGTCAGTTAAATACAAGCTAAAAGCCGTTTCCGCTCTTATTCTCAGTATGTCGTCGGTGCTGGCAGTCAATTGCGTATCCGCTAACAATGCTTGTGTAGCTTGGCTTAACGAGCTGAGCCTATCCCGCTGTAACAATGAAGCGATCACTTGTTGGTTAACAATGGCAGGCAGCGCTATATGCAAACTGAGTAGGTCGGCCTCAGGATCATCATGCTCTACGGTAGTGGCCTGTTGCATTTGCTGCCTGAAGTATTGCTTGCCTTGAGGAGTCAACGATACCCGGTCACCGCGGACAATGGCGAACAGTTTATGTTGTGAAAAGAGGTGTTTAAGGGGTTGTAAGGCGCTGTGATTCAATTGTATCTCAGCGCCTAACATAAGCTGGCGAGCGGCTTGTTGGATGTATTCGTTATCGAAAATTCCAGCCACCTCACCCTCACTTACGGACAAATATTAGACGGTTAATTCTACCTCTTGTTTACCATATCCAAAGCCGCGTAAACCAACAACGTGAACATGTTCATGATTTCCATGCGTTTTTCTGATCAACTTGTACGTTGTGCCGTTTTCTGGACTGATATTTTCAGGAGCTGCAATCACAAGCTGCATATTTTGCCTTTCACACAATTCAAACAAGGTATTGATTGAACGAGCATCGAGTCGTGCAGCTTCATCTAAGAATAGTAAACGACACGGTAAAATGTCACGGGCACGGAACCGACGCGACTCTTCTTCCCATGAATGCAATACCATCAATAAGATAGCTTGGCCAGTACCGATGGCTTCACCCGTTGATAAAGCACCACTTTCCGCTCTTAACCAGCCTTCAGTGCCACGGCACACCTCAATCTGCATCTCAAGGTAGTTACGATAATCCAACAAGGCTTCACCAAGCACTTGGTGACTGCGCTCACCTTGGTCGATGTGTGGATTTAAGCGCTGGAACAATTTCGCCATGGCTTCTGAGAAACTAAGCTCACTGTTACCAAACAAATCTTGGTGCTGAGAGCCCTGCTCTGCTAATGCATTAAGCAAAGAGGAATACGCCTCGCGCAAAGAAACATTCAATCTTACGCCCGCAACTTGACCAAAGGCGATGCTTTGTAAGCCTTGATTTAACGCCCGAATTCGGTTCTGTTCGCGTCGGATGGTGTTGTTTATCTTGCTCGCGACCTCATGGGCTGAAATAGACAAGTGACCTTCTCGTTGTTTCAACTCATCAGTGAGTCGCGCCAGTTCAATTTCCATTTCTTCGATCGCTTCAACAGGATCGTCACTGCGAATAATATCGTGTCGGATACGTTGTTTTAAATATTGATACACGGTCACATAAAACATGACCTTGCGCTCAGGTTGACGATTGTCTTCAGAAAAACGCAATGCATCCCTTAAGTCTTCATCATGTGCCACTGCAGCGCGTAAAGAGCCCAGCGCCTTATCAGACATTGACTTCAGCTCTTCCGCATCTAAATACGCCAATTCAGGTCGGTGCAAACGTCTCGCAACATCATTATCAGCGGCCAGCGTTTTCACTGTACTCCAACCCAGTTTGTGCTTCACTAATGCCGCTCGGGCTTGTTGGTATGTTTTACGTACCGCTTTTAGGCTAGCACCTAAGGTCGTGACTTCTTTCTTAGTGATCGTCAGATGGGCATCGCTGCTGGTACGCTTTTGTCTGGTTGCGACCAAGTCTTGTTGCAGATCCGCTTTTTTTGCCTTCGCCGTGCTTTCGCTGTCAGCGCTAATGGCCACGCCCAAGGCAGATAATTCGGTTTGGTTTTCTGTTAACGTTTGCAACTTGGCTTTTAACCCAGCATCAAGTGCTACCTTGGTTTGTTGTTCTTGGTTGAAACGCTCACGAGTTTGCTTTTCTGCACTGATCGCTTGCTGGCGTAAGGTATCAGCTTGAGCGAGTTTATTTTTCAGTTCATCGTTAATTTTACTGGTTTCACTTAATAACGATTGCGCGTCGCTGTAAGCAAAGTGGGCTAATCTTGCCTGCACCTGCTCGAGTGCATAGCTTTGCTGTTTAGTTTCGGTTAAAGCCATTTCCGCCTGCGTCACGCGAAGGCTTAACGCGTCAATGTCTGCGGGATCATGCTTGAGGTAATCGACCTGTTCAGCAAGAATGGCAAGCGCTTGCTGATGCTGTTTAAGGTACTGCTCAGCCTCTATTAACCCCTGCTGCTGTTGCTCTGCCTCTATCAGGCGTGAGGAGACCTCTTGATCAAATACAGTATCAGCAATCGGCTCAATTTGACCAAGCAGTCGTAGACTGTGCTTTAACTCATTAAGTTGATTGGCTAAGGTTTGTTGCTGGCCCTTACTTTGCTGATTTTGTTGAGCTAATGTTTTAGCCAGTCGTTGGTTTTCAGCAATGGCTGCTTGTGGATCCTCGGCAAAAGCGGCGGCGAGGTGGCTAGAAATGAAGTCATTAAATTGATTGTATAAGCGCAATAGCTTTTGCTGCTCAAACGACACAGTGCCAAACTCTTCAATAAGCTCATCTCGCGCCTTGTCACACTGCGCGATCCGCGCTTCACGAGCAGCGCGACCAAATAATGGCGTGGCAGGAAATGGTGAATAACGCACTTGACGCTGGTCAGTTCTGATCAGCAGGGCTTGGTCCAACTCTTGAGCATCGTTAAGCTGTTCATCAAAGGCATCAGGATCCCCTTGGATCAAATATAAATCTTCCGGGCATTCGCTTATTTCAGCCAACTTGGCTATCGCTTGGTCTAGGTCTCTGACAACCACGCCGTAACGTGCAGGGCCGTATAGCGCAGAGTAATAAGGGGCGTCTTCTAGCGGTATGTCGTCGTACACGTCGCTAAGCAATACGCCGCCGAGCTCAAACGCTATGCTGCTTAAGGTTTCATTTGCTTCGCCACCGGCATTTTGCAAACTGCGAATTTGAGCTTCGAGTTGTGACTTTTCTTCATTTAACACATCTTTTCGATGTTTGAGACTTTGTTCTTTCGCCAACGTTTGTTGCATCACTTGGCTAACGTCTGACGCACTGTTTAACGCTTGCTCACAGCTTTGCTCAAGCTTTTCTTTCTCGGTATTCGCCACTAGCCATTTAGGGGCAAATTCAGTCAGCGAACTGTTAGTTTGCTCCAGCGCGACTAAACGTTGTTTATTGGTGGCCAAGGTATCAACCAGCTCGGCTTGTTGCGCCTCCACCATTGCCAACTGTTCATTTAACGCGTCTTGCTGCGGCGCAATAGCATCCGAGTCAACCAAACTTAACGCGCTTAACTGTTGCAATTCAGCAATTAAGTCCTGGCCTTTTCTCTGCTGCTGAGCCTGGCGCTGCGCATCTTTTAGTGCGGTGTGGATGCTGTTGCGGTTATGTACTCTTGTTTGATATTGCTGGCGCTGTTGTAATGCTTGTTGAGCGTGTTCAAAGGCAGCTGAGCGGCTGACTTGCGGCACAATTTGTGCCACCGCATTAAACGCACCTTGATACTTTTCAAGCGCAGCATTCGCCAACGATAAGGCTTGTTTCGCGGCCAAGACTTGTTCCGTTAACTCGGCCTCTTTACGTTTTACTTGCTTTAACTCTTGATTAGCCAGCTCTGGAACCAGCTGCGGTGTCTGACACAGTGCTTGTGCCTGAGACAGCGCAGTAACGGCTTGATTATATTGAATTGCACGGGTTTGCTGGATATCCAGCGCCTGCTGGTAATCACTTAACTGGGTTTTAAGGGAGTCGACTTCCGCTTCGCTGAGCTGTTTTTTCTCCTCGCTTTCCAGTAACAGCATATTGGCTTCTTCGCACTTTTCTTGCTGCTCTTCAAGTTGTGCTTGAGTTAACTCAATATCTTGCTGGTATTGCGTTATCTTATTGCTTAACGCGACGCCTTGTAACACCCGCTGCAAAATATCGCTGGCGTGCTCTAACTCTTGTTCCAGCATCTCTTCTTTTTGCCCTAAATGGGTCAATTCATTTTGCAGAAAGAGGATCCGGTGTTGCTCTTCTTTTAATACTTGCTTGGTATGTTGCAGTTTTTCTCTTTGCCCGAGCGCGTCAGAGGATAAAGCTTGCTTTTGACCATTAAGGCGTACGTATTCAGCCGCCACGTAATGGGTGGTTTCAGTCAACAGGTTTTTGAACAGATCCCTGTCGGTTTGGGTTTGTTTAATGCGCTCTAAGGTGTATCGGTTTTCTTTTATCGCCGCTTCCATGTCTTGGAAAGCTTTACGTATACCGCTGTTTTCTGGCAATAAGTAATCTCTTAACGAGCGCGTAATCGTGCTGGAGATACCGCCGTAGAGGGAAGCTTCAATGAGACGGTAGAATTTACTACGATCTTTTTGATCGCGCATTTTCTTAGGAATCACACCCATCTCAAACAAAAAGTTATGGTACTCACTGATGGAGTTAAACTTTGCCACACGTGTGCCTTCAATGTCAGCAACCGCTTGGCGCAATTCATTCAATGGCCTTACTCTGGCTTGGCCAGTGGCAAGTGTTTCCAGTAACAACTCGGTAGGCTTGACCTCTGCTGGTAAGTCAACCACTGCAAAAGGCGTTATGTTCACTTTTTTATCACGGCCCGCTATCTGCTCTAAGTGAACGCCTAACCAAATTAATTGGTCATGAGAGTTTTTGACTTGCAATACGCTATAGCAAGGGCCGGATTTTAGCTTACCGTAAAGGCCTTTATCTCGAGAAGCATTTGAGCTGCCAGCTTCGGTAGTATTTCGAAAATGGAGCAAGCTTTGATCTGGGATCATGGCCGTGATAAACGCCGCCATAGTGGTGGATTTACCAGCCCCGTTACCGCCTGACAATGTCGTCACTAATTGGTCTAATTCGAAGGTTCTGGCAAAAAAACCATTCCAGTTGACCATGGTTAAAGAAAGAAACTTACCGCGGTTTGCCATGTTATACCTCTAGCCCTAATTGTTCTTCGTTGTCACTGTCTTGATTATTTTGCAAAGCATCAGCTTGGGGTAAATCCGCATCGTGCACGATGGCCTCGCCAGACTGAATTAACCTTAACTGCACTGCTCGCGGATCTTCATCGGTGCGCACATCGGCGCCAAATCGAAAGACAGACTCATTCAGTGAAAACTTTTCAACGCCAGCGATAAAGGTCAGCATGCCGAGCCTTTTCAACCGTCGTAAGCTGCCTTTCACCTTGTCTTTTAATTTTTGTTTATCAAGATCAGAACCACCGCTGCGCTGATTAACCATGCGCAACAGCTGTGTTTCATCGGCCAGATTCGACAACTCTTCAAGCAGTTCAAGCTGGGTAAAGACGCCTTCATTGGCCAGTCTCTCCGGGCTTAAGTACATGTAACACAGTACTTTACCGACCAGCATGTCTAACTCGCTTAGCATGCTGGTACCAATCAAGGCTGTCGATTTGGGCCGCAGGTAATAAAATCCTTCCGGCGCTTTTATTAGCTCGACTTGATAGCGGCGATAAAATAAATCCAAAGCATCATAAGCATCGGATAAAAACTGATGAAACTGAAAATCGTCACTACTGATATGACGGCCACTGCGAAGTAAGGCATCAATTTGGGGAAATAAAGGGTTGGCTATCGCTCTTGCTAAATCGCTCGGTAGATAGTCAGATGGCGCTTGAGCATCATGTAGCTGCATCAGCTAATCACTCCTAGAGTCAGTAATAACAAATTATTCTTCATATGTATCAATTGCATGGGCTTGTACTTTTGCGCCCGTTTGGTTAATGGGCTGCCACGGCGCCTGCATTCCTGTATGCTGAATTTCGGCGCTTGATAAACCCAATTTACACGCTTCATCTATCATTAATCTGGCAATATCAAAATGTTGCACGCTGGGGTAATCGGCCAGCATGTCACGCAATAAGTCGGCAATAGCCAGTGGCTTACCTTGTTGTTTGAGCTCATTTAATTGCAGCTCAATTCGTGCTGCCACCACATTTTGAATATCGACAAGCTCTTGATATTCCATTTCCTGAGGCAATTGGCCAGTGACTTCCTGCTCGTCCATCACTAAGGTTTCATCTCTGAGCTCCAGCAACTTGTCGTCTTGCGCTACTAGCAGACGCCAGTTATGTTCACTGAAATTTTGCACAGATTCGCGTAATCGTTGGCTAAAGGCACGGTTTTTATCCATATCAATGGAAGTACGGATAAATTTGTGAACGTGTCTGTCATAACGGGTCCACAAATCGATAGACTGTTGACCCCATGCAATAATGGCATCCAGCCTGGCCTGCAAGGTAAAAGTGAGATCTTCAATGTGATTAAGCGCGCTTTGACCATGCACCGTCTCTTGAATATTTAGCAAGCCTGATTGCAACTGATCGCCGGCTGAAGTCAGGGTGTCTTGCAATTCTTTTAGATGAGATCCCGTCTCAGATAATAGTTTTTCACAAGCCGAAATGGCCTGACTCCAATCTTGATGTAACAGTTTGGCAATATCGTCTTTCACACTCTGCTGCTGACTGTCCATCGCTCGCTGAGTTAAATCAATTCGCTCAAAGGTGTCTTCTACGGAATATTTAAGCACGCTAAACACCTGCTCTTCCCAATAGTTCTCATCGCCACCGTGTTGCGCAGCGTCAAACACCTTGTCTATCTCTGTCGCAACCCGCGTCAGTAATATGGATAACTTGACGTTGGTATAAGCTTTTTGTTCGACGTAAAAATTGACAATCCCGAGCGCTAACGGCGTGAGTCGATAAAGGCTTGACGTCTCGAGGGTATCGGCGCCAAAACGATTAAGCAGTTGCTGCCGACAAAACTCATTGATGGCGTTATTGGCCCGCTCTGTTTGAGTCTCATCTACCTGCTCAAAGATATCGCTCACCAAGCGAAACGCATCCTGCAGCTGAGCTTCAGAAAGTTCCGCAGCCACTTCTTGTTCGGCGACAGCAGCAATCGCAATCAAATAGGCAAGGCGGTCGCTGGGCAAAGACAAACTGAAATGCTCTTGTTGCACCCAACCGATCAACTCTGGGATATTCTTCTGTGAAACGGCTTCACTATTTATTGTCATGATATTCCTATTGTAACCGCGCCATCAGCGACCATTTTTGCGTCATAAAAATTGGCGCAATGTGGCTGATAGTGTGACAACCAGGTTTTAATTCGTTACCTGTATCATTCAGGTCGTTATCGTGCTGCGAATTTTGCAGCGGCCGGATATTCTGGCACAAGCCGGTAACGCTTAAAACTGTTAATATGCCAACTCATTCTCAAATACGATGTTTAAGGACGAGAAATTGTGTTTTTGATTAAAAAATGGCTAGGTAGTTTGTTAATGCCTCTGCCCTTTAGCCTAATTTTACTTGCTATTGCCGGTTATTTTGCCTGGCGTGGGGCCAACAAATTACTCACAGTGATGCTTTATTCATTAGCCTTTGGCTGCTTAATCGCATTCAGTTCTGAGCCTGTTAGCGGCGCGTTAGTTCGCCACCTGGAGCGACAATACCCCAGTTATCACCTGGCTGACCAACCGCGCGACTTCTCACCTGACTATATTATGGTACTGGGAAATTATGGCTTAGCCGATCCACAGCTTGTCATTACCGGCCAGCTGTCTGCTACCGCCTTGGCACGCTTTAGCGAAGCATACCGTTTATTACAACTTTACCCCCACGCGCAGTTGGTCGTGTCTGGCTCTGGCTTTGGCGACACCCAGTCTCATGCTGCGCTAATGGCGCAATTGGCGCAAAGTTTCGCGATAAAGCCGGCTAAGATTACTCGTTTCGATGACAGCAAAGATACTGATGACGAAATACAGCGTTTAAAGCAACTCATCCATCAGCAAGACGCGATTTTGGTTACTTCAGCGATGCATATGCCAAGAGCGATGCATTTAGCAAAACACCATGGTGTAAACCTGGTTCCTGCACCCGCAGATTACAAGCAACGCACCAGTTTAGGCAGTCAGCCCGCCACTCGCTACATTCCTTCTGCCTATTATTTGCAACGTTCAACGTTAGCTATGCATGAATATTTAGGCTTGGCGTGGGCAAAATTACGACAACCAGCCCCTTAAAAAGTGACTTAGATCACATTAGCGGCATTTATGAAAATTTATTACGATAATATTGTTCAAATCGCTGTTTAATGACGTCAGCTATTTTTATAATTTGCTTAATTTTTACAATGATTGGAGATATGAATAATGAGAACACCTCTTGTAATGGGTAACTGGAAGCTAAACGGTACTAAAGAGTCTATCAACGCACTTCTTGAAGGTTTAGCACCAGCAGCTGCAGCCGCTACAGGTGTTGAAGTGGCAGTATGTCCTCCAGCAATTTTCCTTGGCCAAGTTGAAAGCCTAGTAAAAGACGGTGCAATTGAATTTGGCGCACAAAACTGTGACTTAAATACTGCAGGTGCATTCACTGGCGAAACTTCAGCGGTTACTGTTAAAGAGTTTGGCGCTAAATACAGCCTAGTAGGCCACAGTGAGCGTCGTACACTTCACAATGAAACTGACGAAGTAGTTGCGGCTAAATTCAAAGTCATCCAAGAAAACGGTCTTGTACCTGTTCTTTGTATCGGTGAAACGCTAGAAGAGCGTGAAGCTGACAAGACAGCAAGCGTTGTTGAAACTCAGCTAAAAGCTGTTATCGACGCACACGGTGTTGCATCTTTATCTAACTCTGTCATCGCATATGAGCCAGTATGGGCAATCGGTACAGGTAAAGTAGCTTCTAAAGAGCAAGCACAAGAAGTTCACGCTCACATCCGTCAATGGCTAGCAGCACAAGACGCAGAAGTTGCGCAAAAAGTACAAATCCTTTACGGTGGTAGCGTAGGCGCTGCAACAGCTGCAGACTTGTTTGCTCAAGCAGACATCGACGGCGGCCTTGTAGGCGGTGCTTCACTTAAAGTTGAAGATTTCTCTGCTATTATTGCTGCAGCTAAAGCTTAATCGCTGTTAGCTCTGCATATGAAAAGACGCCCCTTGGCGTCTTTTTTTGTCTCATATTTCTATATATCACCGCAAAGCCTGGCTTCCCCTTTGCTATAGGGGTTATCACCAATATCTTCCCCCTTTAAAACTGGTCATAATCTAACCTCCTATTTGCAGAGGAACAGACTATGGCAGACCAATTGATCCAAGCTTTTAAGCAACGTCAAAACGCCGTAAACCTAAAGTCCATGACGATGCAAGAGTTCAGTTTACTGCTTGCCGAGTTAAAGACAAAACGCTTACAAGGGACTGCAAATTAAGCGAGGTTTTGGTAATCATCTGCGCTAACTCACAGCAATCAATTGTTGTTGTAAGTTAGCGACTTCATCTCTGATCTTCGCTGCTTGTTCAAACTCCAAGTTTTTAGCATGAGCGAACATGGCATTTTCAAGTTCACTGATTTGCTGCAAAATGGCTTTCGGGTCGCGCAGTTTATACGCCGCTTTATCTTCTGCTACCTTCGCCACTTTAGACTTACCAGTGCCTAAAGCCATAATGTCGGGTATAGCTTTGTTTAGCTTGGTTGGGGTGATACCGTTGTCTTTATTGAATTGTGCTTGTATGTCACGACGGCGCGATGTTTCATCCATCGCTTTTTTCATGGATTTGGTGATCGAGTCGGCATATAAAATGGCTTTTCCTTTGATGTTTCGCGCAGCGCGGCCTATCGTCTGGATCAAAGATCGCTCCGATCGCAGAAAACCTTCTTTATCGGCGTCTAGGATAGCAACCAAAGAGACCTCTGGCATGTCTAAGCCTTCACGCAGTAAGTTGATGCCTACCAGCACGTCAAACTCACCTAAACGCAAATCTCGAATGATTTCAACGCGCTCAACCGTGTCGATATCGGAATGTAAATACCTGACCTTTATGCCGTGTTCAGCCAAGTACTCGGTCAAGTCTTCCGCCATACGTTTGGTTAACGTGGTAACCAGTACACGTTCATTGATGGCGCTACGTTGGCGCGCTTCAGACAATAGATCATCTACCTGGGTGCCAACCGGTCGCACTTCTATCTCTGGATCTAACAAACCCGTTGGCCTAATGACCTGCTCTACAAACTCGTCATTGGTTTGTTCTAGCTCATAATTTCCCGGAGTCGCAGAAACATATATAGTTTGCGGTGCGATCCGCTCAAACTCATCAAATTTGAGCGGTCGGTTGTCCAATGCAGACGGTAAACGAAAGCCATATTCAACCAATGTTTCTTTACGAGAGCGGTCACCTTTATACATGGCACCAACTTGCGGCACGGTAACGTGACTTTCATCAATCACCATTAACCCGTCTGCTGGTAAATAATCCAGCAGTGTTGGCGGCGCTTCACCTGGCATGCGCCCAGACAAATAACGTGAATAGTTTTCAATTCCAGAGCAATAGCCTAATTCTTGCATCATCTCAATATCATATTGAGTACGTTGGCTGATCCTTTGCTCTTCAATCAATTTATTGGCCGTTAGTAACTGCTGCTTACGCTCTACTAACTCTTGCTTAATATTATCAATCGCTGTGAGGATGGTTTCTCGTGGCGTGACGTAATGCGTTTTTGGGTAAACTGTGATCCTCGGCACGGAGTCGACACTTTGGCCGGTCAGTGGATCAAATAAACTTAAGCGCTCTACTTCATCATCAAACAGCTCGATTCTTACCGCATGCTTGTCCGATTCAGCTGGAAAAATGTCAATCACTTCTCCCCTCACTCGAAATGTGCCGCGCGCAAAGTCCATATCATTCCGGGTGTATTGGATTTCTGCTAAGCGACGCAATACATCACGTTGCGAGATGGTATCACCCACCGTCAAATGCAGCATCATGCTAAGGTAAGATTGCGGATCGCCCAGACCATAGATGGCGGACACAGACGCCACAATCACTACGTCTCTTCGTTCCATCAGAGCCTTAGTAGCAGACAGACGCATTTGCTCTATGTGATCATTGACCGAGGCATCTTTATCAATAAAGGTGTCGGTACTCGGCACGTAAGCTTCTGGTTGGTAGTAGTCGTAATAAGAAACAAAGTATTCAACAGCATTATTGGGAAAAAACTCTTTCATTTCACCATAAAGTTGCGCCGCTAACGTTTTGTTGGGCGCTAGCACTATAGTAGGTCTATTAACGGTAGCGATAATATTCGCGATAGAGAATGTTTTACCCGAGCCAGTGACTCCAAGTAGCACCTGATGTGCCAAACCATCTTCTAAGCCTTCTAACAGCTGCGCAATCGCACCGGGTTGATCACCACTGGGTTTAAATTGGCTGACGAGTTGAAAGGGTTTGGCCATTTTGTCACCTATAGATAAGTCGAATTGTCATCAATAATAAAGATCGTTTTTACGAGTTAACAGTAAAATCTGGCTTGTTATACTTTAAACATATATAGCATGCGACTTTTAAGCATTCTAACTGTCACAAAAAAGCCATAAATAGCAACTTAATTGTGCGTGACTCGAAATACGATGTGTAAAGGCGTGCATTTCAAGCTGACAAAAAACTCAACAGTTCAAAGCCAAGACATAAACCGATAAGCAAGCCTGACAGGGGGCGCTTTTGGTTAAAAATCACCCTGTACATTTATTGTTCATCCACATAACTTTTATGCCTAGCAAGATTTAACTCACAGCAATTTTGTCAAGGGGCAATAACGAAAAAAATTTACTCATATTTTTTGACTCCAGCCAATTGACTTTTGTAACTTACTGATAAATATAGATATAATAAAATATTAAAAATTTCACTCAATTGTCGCAAAGTCATGCATCACGGGGCATAGCGGCATTTAGTCGCTGCCATTCCACACACTTATCCACAAAAATAGTGGATAACTTTTTCAAACCGCGTGGATACTGGGCCCTAAGGGCATGTGCATAACTACCCCGCCGTTAAACCTTATTTACAAATATCAAATAAATGTGATTTCAGGCCAGTTTTTATCATTTTGCTAATCAGGAGTTTTGCTGCCATTTAAAAAACACACAAAAACACCGGTTTTCTAAAATTTCGCCTTCAAACGCTCAAAATATCATGTTTACTGAGTAAAACAGCGCCTGACAGTCAATCTCTGAGCAACTTGATCATAATTTCAGCAAACAAACCATTGAGAGCATTTTTATCTGCAATTGGTATTGACAGCTAAGTGTCAGGGTCTTAACATTCGCCTCGTTGAATGTAGTTCCTCTTTAGCTCAGTTGGTAGAGCGACGGACTGTTAATCCGCAGGTCGCTGGTTCAAATCCAGCAAGAGGAGCCAACTCAACAAATAAGACTATAAAATATGATTCCTCTTTAGCTCAGTTGGTAGAGCGACGGACTGTTAATCCGCAGGTCGCTGGTTCAAATCCAGCAAGAGGAGCCAACTCAACAAATAAGACTATAAAATATGATTCCTCTTTAGCTCAGTTGGTAGAGCGACGGACTGTTAATCCGCAGGTCGCTGGTTCAAATCCAGCAAGAGGAGCCAAATTTTACACGCATACTATAAAAATATGATTCCTCCTTAGCTCAGTTGGTAGAGCGACGGACTGTTAATCCGCAGGTCGCTGGTTCAAATCCAGCAGGAGGAGCCAATTTCATCATGTTGTATCTCTCTCAAAGACATTTATCTGTCTAACAATTTTTAAACAAAAATTTAAAACTCATTGCTAATCCATATCTGATGGATAACAATCGTGTTAGACTAAAAATACATCGGGTCAGGGATGAATCTGCCTCAATAGAGCTTGGATGCCATTATGAAAGAGTATAAAAATAGTCTGATCATCACGAATGTGGTTATGCTGTTAGCTGCAATTGCTGTCATCATTGCTGTTAAACTGCACTTTTCCCCCATTATTGCCGATATCAATAACAATCTTAAGGATGAGATTCGTTTAACTATCGCCAGCAGTGGACTCAGCCAAATCACGGTTGACAATATCGCCAGGCAACAGCAATTAGTTGCTTTGCAAGTTTCTGATAACGCTACCAACGCCGCTTTTGTTGCCAATGCAAGCGCTAGCCTTAGCCCGGCATTTCAATTGTTGTTTCCAGAAGCCACAACGAAGCAAGCCGTTAACTCTAGCGACTACACATTTAACTTTACCAGCAGTTTTAGTAACATTTCTGCAAACATCACCGCCCTTTTGTGGCAACTTGTGGTCTTGCTCGGCGTGTCTGCGTTGATCATTAATTGGGCCATTTTCCGCTTATTGAAGAACCTCGAGAAACGTTTAATCGCAGAAGTCAGCAGCGATACCCCGCAAACCAGCACCTTTACTCAAGTCACTGAGCAATTGCTGGAACAACGCCAACGTTTCCACCAAGAAATTCAACAGCAACATCAAAAAATACAGTTACTGGTAAAACAAGTCAGCATGGACAACCTCACAGGTTTGACCAATCGCCATGGCTTTAGAAAAGATTTGACTGATATTTTGTCAAACGAAGGCGAAAACAAAACCGCCATCTTGGCGTTGGTAAGAGCGTCTGAGCTAAATAAAATTAACCAACACAGCGGTTATCAGCAAGGCGACGCTTATTTGTCTGACATCAGCCGCATCTTGATTCAAGTTGCGAAACGATTTGCAGAAACACAATGTTATCGAATTTCCGGTTCCGATTTCGCCATCCTAGCCCCATCTATGTCGGTGAGTGATGCGCAAAAATTAGCGAAACACCTTAAGCACCTGTTTGATGAGTACCAGTCGTTAAACAACTACGATACCGTTGCTTATACCGGTTTATCATCGGTCTCTTCTGGCCAGCTGCCTGAGCAAGTGTTATCCCGGGCAGACATCGCCCTGTCGAAGGCGCAAACAGAATCGGTCAATGCTTGGGCATTTGAGCAAAATGACAATCAAGACCAAAACCTCGGGCAACTCCACTGGAAAAAGGT
The DNA here is from genome assembly GCF_003596335.1 of Motilimonas pumila. Classification (GTDB taxonomy): domain Bacteria; phylum Pseudomonadota; class Gammaproteobacteria; order Enterobacterales; family CBDFNC01; genus Motilimonas; species Motilimonas pumila. The sequence goes on along the minus strand of NZ_QZCH01000009.1, from coordinate 19,783 downwards.
CATAGAGTCTATCATCGACAATCGCGCGGTGATGCTGCTGAACCAGCCTATTCAAGCAATCCACCGCAACATGAAAGGCTACCAAGAAATATTCACCCGCTTTGTGGGTCAAAATAATGCCATGATCCCAACGGACACCGTATTTGCCATGGCACAACGTTTAGACTTGATTGTGAAACTTGAGCAGGTCATTTTAGAAACCATGATCAGTCAATGTCGCCACAAAACGGACGGCAATGCGCGCTGGGGGGTAAACGTTTCTGCCACTTCACTGCAAAATAGCGCTTTCATAGTTTGGTTAGAACGATTATTGCTGCGTGAGCCTAACATCGCAGCAGCCCTAGTATTTGAGTTCGATGAAGATGTATTAGATCGCAATTTGGTGGCCAGTAAGCGCGTTTTTGACATGCTTAAACGTACCGGCAGTCGCAGTGCTATCTGTAAGTTTGGTAAAGGCATAGGCTCGTTCAGGCTATTTAAAGAACTCAAGCCTGATTTTGTTAAAGTAGATGCCAGCCTCATCAGTAACATTGAGCGTGACAGTGCGAACCAGCAGTTTTTGCGCATGATCGTCGACGTCGCCCATCGCATGGGTTGCCAAGTAATTGCAGAAGGCGTTGAACACCTAGAGCAAAAACAATTACTTGAAAACATGTACGTCGATGGCTTGCAGGGCTTTTTAATTTCGCGCCCGACTCCCCTTGCCAAGGTTAACGCCTGATCCATCAGTAATTTATGCTCAATTAGCCCCAGCCATGCTGGGGCTTTTGTTTACAATTACAGCAGCTAAATGGCCCCGCGTTAAATTCCTCATTTAATGACTTATTTCAGCCTGTAAAACTTGCTAATATAGGATTAAATCTGGAATACATTATTTCTAATGAGCGACTACCTTCTTTTACTTATTGGTACGGTACTGGTTAATAACTTTGTACTGGTTAAGTTTCTTGGCTTATGCCCTTTCATGGGGGTGTCGAGCAAGATAAGCACTGCCGTCGGCATGTCATTTGCGACCACTTTTGTTCTCACGTTAACCGCAGCGGTGTCGTATTTGGTCAATCAGTACGTATTGCAACCGCTGGGCATTGAATACCTGCGCACGTTAAGTTTTATCTTAGTGATTGCTGTTGTGGTGCAATTCACTGAAATGGTTGTACACAAAACCAGCCCAACCTTATATCGCTTGTTAGGTATTTTCCTGCCCCTTATTACCACCAACTGTGCCGTATTGGGTTTAGCGCTGTTAAATGTGAACGAGCGCCATAATTTTGTTGAGTCTTTGGTGTATGGCTTTGGCGCTGCAGTGGGGTTTTCACTGGTGTTGGTACTGTTCTCGGCCATGCGCGAGCGCTTAGCCGCTGCAGATGTGCCCTTACCTTTTCGAGGCGCTGCGATAGCCATGGTAACCGCAGGTTTAATGTCCCTTGCTTTTATGGGCTTTACCGGCCTAGTCAACATTTAATCGGAAGTATATAAATGGACATAGGTTACGCCATCATCGCTATTGGTATCATTGCCGTTATATCCGGTGTGATCTTGGGTTTTGCCGCCATTCGCTTCAAAGTGAAGTCAGACCCTATCGTCGAACAAATCGACGCGATTTTACCACAAACTCAATGTGGCCAATGTGGTTACCCAGGTTGTAAGCCCTACGCGAATGCGATTGCCGGCGGCGACGAAATAAATAAATGCCCGCCCGGAGGTGAAGCCGTCATAGCTAAACTCGCCGATCTGATGGGCGTAGAAGCGACCGCGTTAGAAGGAGAAGAAAAACCAAAAGCCGTGGCTTTTGTTCACGAAGCTGAATGCATCGGTTGCACCAAATGTATTCAAGCTTGCCCAGTAGACGCCATACTGGGTGCAACGCGTCAAATGCACACCATCATTGCTGACGAATGTACCGGCTGTGAATTGTGCGTCGATCCCTGTCCCACAGACTGTATTGAGATGATCCCGATTGCCGCCAATACCAAAACTTGGCAATGGCAGTTAAATGCTATTGAAGTCAAAAACATTAATCCGCAGGTACAAGGCGAATGAAAGAGCTGTTAAACCGAATTCGCAGTGGCAAGTTATGGCGATACGCTGGCGGCGTTTTCCCTGCAGAGCGCAAGCATTACTCTAATAAAACGGCAATCGGCCAAGCAATCATCCCAGAGCAATTGGTCATACCTGTCAGTCAGCACCTTGGCGAGTCTGCTGATATTTTGGTAAAAGTGGGTGACCTTGTTCAAAAAGGTCAACCGCTAACGGCTTGCAATAATTTTCGGGCTTTACCCGTGCACGCCAGTAGCTCTGGCACGGTCTCGGCGATTGAGCTGAGGCCAAGCTGCCATGCGTCGGGCATTTTTGAACAAGCCATCGTCATTAACACCGATGGCTTAGATACATGGCAACCGCGCTCACCCCGAGATGACATCAGCAGCTTGGATAAGCATCAACTAATAGACATAGTGCATCAGGCTGGCATTGCCGGTAAAGGCGGCGCCGGTTTTCCCGCTCATCTTAAGTTATCGGGTAAAGCCGATATCGAAGTGCTCATCATTAACGGTATTGAGTGTGAGCCGTATATCACATCAGACGACGTGTTAATGCGTGAGTATGCGCAAGAGCTTTTTCAGGGCATTGAAGTCCTTGAGAAAATCACTCAGTGTGGTCAAACAATTATCGCCGTTGAGCATAACAAACCAGAAGCCGCTAAGGCACTCGAAGCTTTTGCTACTGACACTCGACAAGTTAAAGTGGTACCGACCAAGTACCCTACCGGCGGTGAAAAACAATTAATTGAAGTGCTAACCGGCATGCAAGTACCAGCAAATGGCTATGCCATTGACATGGGTATATTAATGCACAATGTCGGTACCACATTAGCGATTAAGCGCGCCGTGTTTGACGATGAGCCGCTTATTTCGCGTATTGTCACCCTGACAGGGCAAGCCATGCTTCACCCTGGCAACCGCCACGTACTACTGGGCACACCGGTTGCATTTATGTTACAGCAACATCAATTCAAGCCCACATCGCAACCTCGGGTGATTATAGGTGGCCCGATGATGGGTTTTACCTTACCCAATTTTAATGCTCCGGTTATCAAAACAACCAACTGTATTTTAGCGCCAACAGAAGCAGAACTGCCCCTGTTCGGTAAAGAACGAGCGTGTATTCGTTGCGGTGAATGTGCCGAAGCTTGCCCAGTTGACTTATTACCACAACAACTATACTGGTATGCCAAGTCGCAAGACCATGAAAAGCTAGAAGAATATAATTTATTTGACTGTATTGAGTGTGGCGCCTGTGCATACGTATGCCCAAGTGAGATCCCTCTGGTCCAATATTATCGTGTTGGCAAAGCGGAAATTAAAACCCAGACCGTTGAAGCCGATAAAGCCGAAGTAGCGCGAAAACGGCATGAGGCAAGAGCCGAACGCCTCGAGCGAGATAAACAAGAGCGAGAAGCAAAACACAAAGCCGCGGCAGAAAAGCGCAAAGCTCAGTTACAACAAAAGTCCGACAATACAGCAGCCGATACGCAAAAGGATGCGGTGGCTGAAGCATTGGCAAGAGCAAAACAAAATAAGGCAAGCGATGATGACTCCCTCGATCCTGCCGCAGCGAGAAAACTACGTAAAGAACAAGCGCGGGCAGCAAAAGCGGCAAAACAAGCATTGGAGAATGAGCAGAGCCAATCAGAAGCTGTAAAAGAAGATAAGGCCATCAGTCCTGTTGCTGCAGCCATTGCCCGAGCGAAAGCGAAAAAAGCAAACAACAAGGCAGAAGACGAGGATAATGGGAAGACTGCGGCTAAAACATCCCAAAACCCCGCTGTTGCGGCGGCTATTGCTCGTGCTAAAGCCAAAAAAGCTCAAGCCAATGATTCTGAAACTCAACACGAGAGTGATGTTGCAGATACAGAACAAGATGAAACTGCTAAGACTCACGAGTCAAAAGCCAGTAAGAATACTGCTGTAGCCGCTGCCATTGCCCGAGCTAAAGCCAAAAAAGCCCAAGCTAATAATGCTCAAGCTCAAGCTGAAGCTGAAGCACAACAGGAGAGTGATGTTGCAGATACAGAACAAAATGAAACCGCTAAGACTCCAGAGTCAAAAGCCAGTAAGAATCCTGCTGTAGCCGCTGCCATTGCCCGAGCTAAAGCCAAAAAAGCCCAAGCTAATAATGCTCAAGCTGAAGCACAACAGGAGAGTGATTTTGCAGATACAGAACAAGATGAAACTGCTAAGACTCACGAGTCAAAAGCCAGTAAGAATCCTGCTGTAGCCGCTGCCATTGCCCGAGCTAAAGCCAAAAAAGCCCAAGCTAATAATGCTCAAGCTGAAGCACAACAGGAGAGTGATGTTGCAGATACAGAACAAAATGAAACCGCTAAGACTCCAGAGTCAAAAGCCAGTAAGAATCCTGCTGTAGCCGCTGCCATTGCCCGAGCTAAAGCCAAAAAAGCCCAAGCAAAAGGGGCAGAAACACAACACGAAAGTGATGCTGTAGATAAAGCGGAAAATGAAACCGCTAAGGCGCAAGAGTCAAAAGCCAGTAACAACCCCGCTGTTGCAGCTGCCATTGCCAAAGCAAAGGCTAAAAAGGCGCTGCAACAAGCCGTAAAGGACAAGGCTGTTGATGACTCTGGCCACAAGGATAAGACAATGGCTGTCGTCAAAGAAGACGTCAGACCAAAACCTAAAAGCGCAGCCGTAGCGGCGGCCATTGCCAAAGCAAAAGCCAAAAAAGCTCAACAACAGGAAAACGATCACTAATGCGACCTATCATAGCTTCATCACCTTTTGCTCGGCGCACATTCAGCACCTCTCAGCTAATGGCCTTGGTGATCGCATGTTTGATTCCCGGCATGATAGTGCAATGGTACGTCTATGGTTGGGGCAATATCATACAGGTTTTACTGGCTAGCATCGTGGCACTCGCCACAGAAGCCGCAGTGATGCGCGTTCGCCGCAAACCCATTCGCTTTACTCTTAAAGATAATTCAGCTTTGTTAACCGCGGTTTTAATAGGCATAAGCTTACCGCCCTTAACACCTTGGTGGATCACCGCAATTGGTGTGGTGTTTGCCATTCTAGTGGCAAAACAACTGTATGGAGGCTTAGGCCAGAATATTTTTAACCCGGCCATGGTGGCTTATGTTCTATTGCTGATTTCTTTTCCGGTACAAATGACGAGCTGGCTGCCGCCGACGCAATTTCTTAACTTAGAATTAGGCTTACTCGACAGTTTGAACACCATTTTTACCGGATACTCTCTTGACGGCTACAGCGTCAATCAAATTCGCAGTACGGTAGATGGCGTCACCATGGCAACGCCTTTAGACACCCTCAAAACCGACCTTAGTCAAGGTCTAACCAGCAGTGAGAGCATGACTAAGCCGGTATTCGGGGCATTTGCTGGTGTCGGCTCTGAATGGATAAATTTAGCCTTTCTTGTGGGAGGGCTCATTTTGGTGAAAAAACGCGCCTTGGCTTGGCACATTCCTGCCAGTTTTTTAGGCACCTTGTTTATCATTTCCAGCATTTTTTATTTGGTCAGCCCTGATGGCGTCGCCTCGCCCATGATTCACTTGTTTTCTGGAGCCAGTATTTTTGCGGCTTTTTTTATCCTGACGGATCCCGTGACAGCTTCTACCACAGTGAAGGGCCGTATAATTTTCGGCGCTTTAATTGCTATATTAACTTACTGTATTCGCACTTGGGGTGGCTACCCAGACGCGGTAGCATTTGCCGTATTATTGGCAAATATGACGGTGCCTTTGATTGATTATTATACTCAGCCGCACCCATATGGCAGGAAACCGCAATGATAAAGTCTATGAGTAAACACGGCGCTACTTTGGGGGTATTTGCCATTGCCTGCACTGCGATTGTGGCAATAGTTGCCGCGCTCACAGCGCCAATCATTGCCAAGCAAGAAGCCAAAAAGCTGCTCAGCACCATGGAGCAATTATTGCCCAGTGACAGCTATGATAACGATTTATTCAATTCTTGTTTTCTTTCACAAGACACCCATTTATTAGGCTCGGAACTAGCACAAAAAACTTGGATTGCAACGCGCGAAGGCCAACCTGTCGGCCTCGCCATTGAAACCGTTGCCCCAGATGGTTATAGCGGTAATATCTTATTATTGGTAGCGCTGCATTATGACGGCAGTATTGCGGGAGTGCGGGTGCTTAACCACAAAGAAACCCCGGGATTGGGGGATAAAATTGACCTGCACAAGTCTGATTGGATCACCCGGTTCAATGGCTTAATGGTAGACAATGAAAAAGACCCACGCTGGGCAGTTAAAAAAGACGGGGGCGATTTTGACGCCTTCACTGGGGCAACCATCACACCAAGGGCCGTGGTCAAAGCGGTTAAACGCGCGGTGCTTTATTATCAACAGCACCAAGCAACCCTGTATCAACAAGCTGCGAATTGTGAGAGTTAATCATGAGTGAAACAGAATTAAACCCAGCCGTTGATGAACAAGACACACCTTCACAACCCGAGCATAAAGCTGGATTATCCGAGCAGTCAAAAGACATTATTTGGCAAGGATTGTGGAAAAACAACCCTGGTCTGGTGCAGTTGCTGGGGCTTTGTCCCTTGCTTGCCGTTTCAAATACCTTTATCAATGCGCTGGGCTTGGCCATTGCCACCACCTTGGTACTTTTACTTTCTAACATCACAGTCTCTAAAATTCGCCAATGGGTGCCAAATGAAATTCGCATTCCCATCTTTGTAATGATCATTGCGGCCTTGGTAACAGCGATTGAGCTACTGATGCACGCCTTTACCTATGAGCTGTATTTAAGCTTGGGCATTTTCATCCCTTTGATTGTGACAAATTGCGCCATCATTGGCCGAGCAGAAGCTTTTGCCAGTAAAAACCCGCCCAAGTTAGCGGCATTAGATGGCTTAATGATGGGCATTGGCTTTAGCTTGGTGTTGATTGTACTTGGCGCTATTCGTGAGATTTTAGGTAACGGCACCTTATTTCACGGCGCTAACAACTTGTTTGGAGATTGGATCGGAGACATCACCATCCACATTTTTACCACAGACACCAGTTTCTTATTTGCTATTTTACCCCCCGGAGCGTTTGTCATTATGGGCTTTTTAATCGCCCTTAAAAATGTCATCGACCATCGAGGCTAAATCATGAATAATCAAAAGCGAAAAGAAATCCTGACACGATTGCGGGATGATAACCCTGAGCCAACCACTGAGCTCAATTTCTCAAACCCATTTGAATTATTGGTTGCTGTTACCCTGTCAGCCCAAGCAACAGATGTCAGTGTCAACAAAGCCACAGACAAGTTATTCCCTGTCGCGAATACTCCCCAAGCCATTTACGACCTTGGCGTCGATGGACTAAAGCAATACATTAAAACCATTGGCTTGTATAACTCGAAAGCTGAAAATGTCATTAAAGCGTGCCGCATGTTACTAGACTTACACGGTGGCGAAGTGCCAGAAAGTCGTGAAGCATTAGAAGCACTGCCGGGGGTCGGCAGAAAAACAGCCAATGTGGTACTCAACACAGCTTTTGGCTGGCCCACCATCGCCGTTGACACCCATATATTTCGAGTCAGTAACCGTACCAAGTTTGCCATGGGAAAAAATGTCGACCTGGTTGAGCAAAAACTGCTCAAGGTGGTCCCAGCAGAATTTAAAGTGGATGTGCACCACTGGTTGATATTACTCGGCCGCTATATTTGTGTCGCAAGAAAACCGAAATGTAACGCCTGTATCATTGAAGACTTGTGCGAATTTAAAGAAAAAACATCATAACAACAAAGGAATTAACATGCGTTTATTACACACAATGTTAAGAGTGGGCAATTTAGAGCGTTCGATTAAGTTTTACACCGAAGTGCTTGGCATGAAGCTATTACGCCAATCGGAAAACCAAGAATACAAATATACCTTGGCATTTCTTGGTTACGGTGATGAAACAGATACAACAGTGCTAGAGCTGACATACAATTGGGGCACTGAGTCTTATGACTTAGGCAACGCTTATGGTCATATTGCGATTGAAGCAGAAGATATTTATGCGACCTGTGAAGCGATTCGTGCGGCCGGCGGTAACATTACACGCGAGCCAGGCCCGGTAAAAGGCGGTAAAACCGTGATAGCGTTCGTACGCGATCCTGACGGTTATGCTATTGAACTTATCAATAAAAAAGATACAGGCACAGGTTTAGGCAATTAACGGCTAACGGAGAAAGCCCTGCGCTTTCTCCTTTTTCATTTTATCTCCCACAACAATTGCTTTAGCATTAACTTAACCCTCTGTTAATTAATTGCTTTTGTTTCCATAACACTTTCTTCAATCTTCTCTGTGCACCGTGTTGATATGGACACGCAAAATTTCCTCTGCCGCGAGCATTACAAAAACGGTTGGGATCGGTATAATCGCGCCACTGATTTTAGAGGCGTTATCATGTACCCAGCAATTAAGAAAATTTACGACTACAAAAAGTATTGGGCAGAATGTTTTGGTCCAGCACCTTTTTTGCCCACCAGTCGCAAAGAAATGAAAAAACTTGGCTGGGACAGCTGTGACATCATCTTGGTCACAGGTGACGCTTATGTTGATCACCCCAGCTTTGGCATGGCGGTTATCGGCCGATTGTTAGAAAGCCAAGGCTTTCGTGTGGGCATTATTGCCCAGCCGGCATGGCAAGATAAAACGGCTTTTACTGAGCTTGGTGAGCCTAATCTGTTTTTTGGCATCACTGCCGGTAACATGGACTCCATGATCAACCGTTACACCTCTGATCGTAAACTACGACACGACGACGCCTACACCCCGAATAACGAAGGCGGTAAGCGGCCTGATCGCGCGGTACTGGTTTATTCCCAGCGTTGTCGCGAGGCCTACAAATCTGTGCCTATCGTATTGGGTGGCATTGAAGCCAGTTTACGCCGCATTGCGCATTACGATTACTGGTCAGATAAAATTCGTCGCTCCGTACTTGCCGACGCCAAAGCAGACATTCTATTGTTTGGTAACGCCGAACGCGCGTTAGTTGACGTAGCCCATGGCTTTGCGGAAGGCAAAACCATCGAAGACATGCAGCATATTCGCGGCACTGCTGTGCTGCGTAAGACATTACCGGATCACTTTAAAGTAGTGGACTCTTCACGCATCGATAAACCAGGTAAAGCCATGGTGATGCAAAACCCTTATCAAGAAACGTCCGCTTGTGCTACCGAGAAAAAGGCCGAGCCCGCTAAAGTGGTGCGCATGCAAACCTCTCGCCATGACGCTAATAACACGGCAGTGCGTTTGCCTTCATTTGAAAAACTGAAAAACGATCGCATCCTATACGCTCATGCCAGCCGTGTAATGCACTTAGAAACCAACCCGTATTCTGGCCGAGCCCTGGTACAAAAGCACGCAGACAGAGAGTTATGGGTTAACCAAGCGCCTATTCCACTCACCACAGAAGAAATGGACTACGTGTTTGGACTGCCATACGCTCGGGTACCTCACCCTCGTTATGGCAAAGCAAAAATTCCGGCGTACGACATGATCAAAACCTCGGTAAACATCATGCGAGGTTGTTTTGGCGGCTGCAGTTTTTGCAGTATCACCGAGCACGAGGGACGGATCATTCAAAACCGGTCTAAACAGTCTATTTTGGATGAAATGGCCGATATTCGCGATAAAGTACCCGGCTTTACCGGTACGATTTCAGACTTGGGGGGACCAACGGCCAACATGTATCGCTTAGGTTGCTCCGATCCTAAAGCTGAAATTAACTGTCGTCGCCCTTCATGCGTATTCCCTAAAATCTGTGAGAAGCTCAATACTGACCATAAACACACGGTAGACCTTTACCGAAGCGCGCGTAAAGTAAAAGGCATTAAAAAAGTCATGATTGCTTCGGGCGTACGTTACGACCTGGCCATTGAGTCACCTGAATACGTCAAAGAGTTGGTGACCCATCACGTTGGAGGCTATTTAAAAATTGCCCCAGAGCATACAGAAAAAGACACCCTAGATCAGATGATGAAACCTGGCATGGGCGCGTATGATAAATTCAAAGAAATGTTTGAAAAATTCTCTGCCATGGCGGGTAAAAAGCAGTATTTGATTCCTTACTTTATCGCTGCACACCCAGGCTGTACCGACGAAGACATGTTAAACCTGGCCGCCTGGCTGAAATCTAACGATTTTCAGTGCGACCAAGTACAAAACTTTTACCCTTCGCCCATGTGTAATGCCACGGCCATGTATCACGCCGAAACAAGCCCATTGACCCGGGTGAAGTACAAAAAGCGCAAAGAACTGTTTGTGGCAAAAGGCGATAAACAGCGCAGGCTGCATAAAGCATTTTTGCGTTATCACGATCCCGCAAACTGGCCGTTACTGCGAGAAGCCCTTACTGATATGGGCAAAGCCCATTTAATCGGAGATAAACCCCATTGTATAGTACCTTCTGCAGACGACGAGCGCGCCATGAACATGCGCGGTACACGTCGACAGTCTGGGCGCCATGGCACCAAGCGCTTTGCCACCAAACACCCTAACCAACCCGATATTCGTAAAGGCGGCACAGCAAAAGCAGGCGCTAAGGGTAAGCACAAGCCAAGCAGTAATCAAAAAGCCGGCGCAAAAGCAGCCTCGCCTTACCAAAAACCTTACGGTAGTAAGGGTAAACCTAAGGCCAAAGGCAAGCCAAAATCGACTCGCCAAGGCCGTTGATAAAGTGATTAACTGAAAAAGCCAGCGAGAGCTGGCTTTTTATTATCGCTTTGTTTAACTTCGCGTTTTAGTTTCAAGCCTTGCTTTGCACCAAACCACGCCGCCACGTTAATAGCAACCAAGGCAACATGACTAATACAGTGGTCACCATGTCTAAAAACGTGTGATAGTGCATCAGCTTCATCAAAACCATATATGCAACTAGGCTCCCCACCGTCAGCCATCTCCACGCGGTATGTAAACGCCGGGGCAAAGGCCATGCTGGCAGCATACAGACAATAATACACACTAAGGCGACAGCAATGGCGGTGTGTGTACTGTAATCAGCGCCAAAACTTGGCCAGATAGACAACGCTTCATCAAGTAACATAAAAACATAAGCGCCGGCACAAGCAAGCACACTCAGTAAAGTGCAGCGCCAAGAGGCGGATTGCCGATATTGCTTAATAAGGAGCGTGATACAACCGGCAATGAGCAAAGGGGTATACACGTCGGCTAATACTGCGCCAATTTGTTCCATTGAATTTACCAAATAGTTCATTAAATCATAAATATACCGCATTAAGGTCACCGCTAGATCACAACGCCTTTGGGGCTGAATCTTCACGGCCTCTAAGCGGTGCCTTATTTAGGCTGTTTTTAGGCATCCCCTTAGGCTAAATACACCTCATCAACTTTGTAACCCTCGCTACATTGATTGCTTTGTAAGTTAAAGAGTTGCGGCGTGATTCATAACAACGAGGCGTTATCACTTTCCTTGCCGGGGTCTCACCGAATAACTGTCGACGATGTTACCGGAAATACCGGCGTCATCAAATCGGCGCTTCACCCCTTCAGATACTTGCCACTTGGCTTCGTCAATTAAGTCAGAGGCGATCCAAAAGCGCGCAATATATTTCACTTCTGACTCACCTAACTCATAAATACGCACCTGTGAGCCTTTGTCTTGCAAGATGATTGTATTAGTGCTCACCTCTTCCTTAATGGCTGTCAACACGGCTTGTGAGTCAGCGCTAAATGGCACTTTAAACAATACGTCTAGTCGCACTTGCGGCTGCGAGGTTATGTTATGAATGGTGTCTTTCCAAATTTTATTGTTTGGCACGGTAAGATGATGATTAGCCGAAGTGAACACTGTGGTACTCACTAAATTCATCTTGCTCACCCTGCCCTCTAAACCTGAGACGCGGATCTTGTCACCCACGTCAAACGGCCGGTAAATAAGGATCATTAAACCTGAAGCAAAATTAGACAGGGTTTCTTGCAGCGCAAAGCCAATAATAAAACCTAAAATGCCTAAGCCCGCCAATATTGGGCCAATTTGAATCCCTAAGTTACTTAAGGCAAACAGAAATCCAATAAACACGATAACTCGCAGCGTCATTGACTCAATAAACTTTTTGGCCAGCTGCGACATGTTAGGCTGAGCGCGGCGAAACAAGCCGCGTACCGCTTTTCTGGCGATCACTGCCGCAACATACGCCAACAATAAAATGCCAAAAAACGTCACCGAATTACTGATAATAGTGGGCGCTTGATGTTTAAACCATTTTTTTACCCCATGCCACCATTCGGTAATAAGGTGAGACACCACCCGCTCGTCTAACATGTCTGCGCTGAGGCTTTTCTTGGCTTGTATGATGGTTTTTTTATACAAGGCAGTAGCTATGTCTTCGTTTGACAGCATTTCCACGACACGCTGTAACCGCTTAGCGTAATCCTGAATTTCCAGATTTTTTAACGCAATATCGGCAATCAATTTCTTACCCGTTGCAGATTCACTGCGCACCACAGACAAGCTTTTTTCAAGCTTGAGTAGCTTGTCTTCATTAATACCGATTAAGCCAGCTAAAATGTCTGCTTGTTGCAACAGCAGGCCTTGTGCCTTGGCCATATCCCCGCTCACGTTTTGCCCAAAGGCGCCAAGACGTTTGCTGTTATTATACAAAGCCAAATAGCCTTGCTCTTGGTGCTGGCGCAGCAAATAAAGTTGCCATTGTAACTGCTCTAAACGAGTCTTTGCTGGCGCTTGATTTGAATTAAACAAGCGTTTTTTGCCTTCGCTTATCTGTTTTTCCAGAGAATTGGCGGCCAATAAGTCTTGCGCGATGCCCGCTTTTACCCCCTCACTGGCGCTGTTAAGTTTGCTGATAACCAAAGGGCTTAACGCCCTAAGCTCTTGTGCTTGCTTGGGTTGCAATAAATAGTCTGCCCACTGCCACAACAGTAAATGGTAGGCTTGCTGCGTCAGCGCTAAGTGTTTATTCAATGCTTTAGCCGCGTAGCCAGTTTGCCCCGGTTGTTCACTGCGAATTTGCACCATCAGGCGCTCGTATTCCGCCAGTTCACCTTGCACTTGCTCCGAATGAGGTGTCGTTGCAGCCATGCTAGAGCTTACAAAAAAGGCACAAAAGCAAATAATGGCCAACACATGGGCGTAAAAGCGGGCAAAAGATAACGATGAGCTCAAGGTAAAAGTCTCTTTAAATTGAATACGTTAAATAAGTTTAGAACAAAATAACAAACAATCTGAGTGAGGTGTTAACGTTTTATCGAGGTGTTTTATTTAAGAGTTTTAGCGCAGCGTGTCATCGCCTTGTTTGCTTTTTCTTTTAGCACTGAACTGGCTCGTCTAAACACGGCTACAGCAAATTATTCAGGCAATAAACCGAGGGATTTTTGTAACTTTTTGCTCAATCCTGCTGAGACAAGACGGTGCGACTGCGTCAAATAATAGCGCAACGACTCGTCATCAGGTTGCGCACGATATTGCTGGATCCATTTCATGCCGCGGCTGGCCATGTAAGGCGCAGGGCGATAACCGGGTTCATCACTTAAAATATTAAAGTTAAGCTCTGACGCTTTAAAGACAAAAGCAGGCTGGTTGTCTTTCTCCCAACCACCAATGGCAAACACCTTTGTGCCTACCTTCCAAACATGAGCATTGCCCCATTGCACTACGTATGTGGTTGCCGGCAAATGACGACAAAAATCATTGAACTCTTGGTATGTCATATCAGTATTGGCTAAGATGCTTGATGGCTTATCCCTACATTATTGATGATAATGATAAAAATATTCAAGCCCAGCGTAGAGCTATAAAAACCAGCCTTAAGCCTAGTGCGTCAAAGAAGCCCATTTATCTGCCAATAGGCCTCCTACTTGCTTTTATACTTTCTTACCCAGCATTCGACTGACGGTGCCGTCTTTATCTATCCATTGATGCTTGAGCGCGCCGACAATATGCAATACCAATGCGACGATGATGATATCTGCGGCGATGCCATGCACGCTATGACTGATACTGCCCAGCCACTCAATTTTATCGCCTGCCGCAACAATTTCATAGCCAAACACCTCCACCGCACGGCCTCCTCCAATGCTCATCAAAACGCCTGAAATAGGCATCAGTAACGTGCCCAGTAGTAATAAATGATGAATGCTCTTAGCAAGTATTTCTTGATAACGGGGCAGCGGTGAGATGCTATTAACAGGCCCTTCAAACATGCGCCAACTTAAACGCACAATGGCAATTAATAGCACGATAAAGCCAACGGATTTATGGATGCCATAAAGCTCAAACTTGTCCGGACTTTTGGGTAAGTCGACCATATATAAGCCCAAGCCTAATACGCCAATAAATAACAAGGCGGTTAGCCAGTGCAATAACACAGTTTGCTTAGAAAGTGACGCGGCCATGATTGTTTCCCTGTAATTAACCTTGTAAATAGTATGGCTAATATCAGCGGGTTACACCATAGTCGGCAATGTAAATCAGTGTAATGCTTAAAGCGGATGCGGCGGCGACTGTCGCTCCATGGCGATAAAGTAAATTTGCCGCGCTAAGCCTTTATCATCTCGCAGTGGATAAGCTTGTGGCTCATTATCTTTAGCCGCCTTAGAGCTTGGGAAAGTAGACCAATACGCAGGCAAACTTGCACTGAGCATCAGTACAAAAGCATCCACTATGTCGTCTTTTAGCACGTCTTTGCGTTTGGTATTGGCCAAAATGTTCGCCATTAGCGCACGGCTATCAAACGGTCGTAACAACTTGTTACGCTGCGCTAACCCCAAGGCCGATTTCTTGTTATGACTTAAAGCTTGCCCCTGTGAAAGACCGGCAAAACACAGCTCTGGATGAGACTCTCGCACTTGGGGTATAAGTTGCGGATGGCCTTGCAATAACCGGTCGAGTTCGGCGATTTTATGGCAAATATACCAAGTTTGTTTAGACAACCTTTTGCCTGTTGCCGCTTGGTTAATGTCACACGCACTCAAGTAATCTTTGGCGTACACAGCTTGGCGACATGGCACAGGAAATATACTGCCACTGCGCGCAGGTGATAGCGCTTGGCGAGCTTGCCTATCACACGCTCGGTATTGCTCGTCTGGCAAGACCAGGCCCACCGGCATATCAATAAAGATGGCGGCCTTGGCCGGTATGCGGCGCACCAAATCGTCTAGCGTGGCCGTAACAAAATAGTGTAAATGCCCCTTGTTATTAATCACCGCAAGCCAACCGGCTTTGCACCCGTCTATACCCACCGCAACGTCTTTAAAACGTAGAAATTCAGCGATGAGCTGTGCCATAAGTTCTTGCTCTTGATTCACCGCGTTATCACTGAAGCTTGGTTTGTCATCATTAATGCGCCCCATTAAATGCGCTTTTTAATGTATGACGCCAGAGTCACCACAATCAGTACAATAGCGCCTGCGCAAAAACCCACTAGCCCATTGAATAGACTTGGTAACAGTGCTTGCACCATGGTAGAAGCAGGAAAATAGTTCATTATTGCCACCAAATAATGATGCAACGCATCAATACTGTGCACGACGATACCGCCGCCCACTAAAAACATGGCGATGGTACCCACAACGGCAAGTACTTTCATCAAATATGGCGCAGCCTCTACCAATAGCCTTCCCATTTTCGCCCGCATACTGCCATTTTCATAATGTTCGACTAAATACAATCCGGCGTCGTCTAATTTTACAATGCCAGCCACTAAGCCGTACACACCTACGGTCATCACAATCGCAATCAAAGCAACCACCAGAAATTGCGTGATAAGATCTTGGTTTTGCACCGTTCCAAGAGCGATTACGATAATTTCAGCCGAGAGTATAAAGTCGGTACGAATGGCCCCGGCAATTTTCTTTTGTTCAAAGGCAACAACGTCTTCCAATTCAAGCTCAGGCTTCGTTGACTGGTCGTCTGAGTGATGAAAGAACGTGTGAAAAATTTTCTCACAACCCTCAAAACACAGGAATAAACCGCCGAGTAACAGCATAGTAGTGATCAACCAAGGAGCAACCGCGCTGATAAGCAGTGCTGCAGGCACTAAAATCAATTTATTACGAAATGACCCCTTTGCCACCGCCCACACGACAGGGATTTCACGCTCGGCCCGCACGCCAGAAACCTGCTGAGCATTGAGGGCTAAATCATCGCCCAAAACACCTGCGGTTTTACGAGCAGCCATTTTACTCATCACCGCCACGTCATCTAACACGGTGGCAATATCATCCAATAGCGCTAATAAACTGACCCCGGCCACAGCGGCTCCTTAGCGAAGAGTTATCATCAATAGGCTACAACTGCAGCCTGCTCTGCTTGAAGATATGCCGATGTCTATTTTTTATCAAGCTCGAACACTCTCGTGAACGACATTAACACGCGCCGGCTATAACATTATCGGCGATGAGACACTTTATGCTTACGCTTGTGCTTTTTTAGCTTGCGCTTGAATTTGCGCTTTTGATGATGCTTTCCCTTATGATTTACATGGTGAACCACCTTATGCCGACGAGGCCCGCGGCGGCGATAATCATCGTCATCATCTGCGGCGTTACTAATGATGGCGCCAAGCACCGCGCCGCCGATTAAGGCCCCCGCAATTTCCCCTTTGCGATTGTCATCATAGTGCTGACTGTGCGTGTGACCCTGTTGCTGGGTATGATTATGTCCGGTGTCAGCATGGTGCGCAGTAGCCGGCACACTGGCAAGCGCCATTAACATCGTCAGGGTAATTGCGATTCGTTTCATATTGCGCCTCATAGGAGTGATTAACGGGGTTGATGCGCACAATATAAACCATGACGTCCAAACAAACTTACCAAAATGCGCCATAGCAATAAATAGGTCAACGTTATGTCTTTACTGCATCAAATAACTCCAAAATAAACGGGTTGATTTAACACACTCAGCACGTTTGGCGTTAACCCTTCACCGCAACGCATAAGCCGAGCTTACGCACCCCTAAATAGCTGCTTGGCACCGTCTTCAAGGTTGAATTCGTCACGCCAGTCAAGTATGGTCTGCGCAAAAATTGTTGAGGTTAATATGACTCCGGTACTTTATTCATTTCGTCGCTGCCCTTATGCCATGCGCGCACGCTTGGCCATTGCTTACGCCAACACGCCAGTGGCCTTAAGAGAAATAGTGCTAAAAGCAAAACCTGAGCATATGCTGCAAATTTCACCCAAAGGCACGGTGCCAGTGCTACAAATTGCAGAACAACAAGTGATTGAAGAAAGCCTTGCCATTATGTTTTGGGCTTTACGCCAACAAGATAAAGACCAATGGCTCGGTTTTGATAGCGCGCAAATGCGCATGTTGATTACTGAAAACGACGGCGACTTTAAGCAGGCTTTAGATAAATACAAATACCACGATCGCTTTCCTGAGCAAACGCAAGCAGAATATCGTCAACAAGGTGAACGCTTTGTGGCCAAATTAGAGCAACGCCTTAGCCAAAATAGCTACTTAATGGGCCCAAGAGTAAGCTTGGCAGACATGGCCATTTTGCCGTTTATTCGCCAATTTGCGCATGTAAATTGGCCGTGGTTTGAACAAAGCCCCTATCCCCATGTAAAAGCGTGGTTAAATCAGTTCAAAGAGTCTGATTTATTTAAGAGCATCATGGTAAAATATCCTACTTGGTTGGAAAGCCAGCAACACGTGGAATTTCCGGCATAAACAGCCAAACATTAACTGGCATTATGGGCTTATGCTACTCAGTTAAGCGTTGAGCCCTTCACGACCACTAGGATCACTATGACCCAAGCCAACAACCCTCTGCACGGCATCACTCTTGAGAAAATGGTTACAGAACTTCAACAGCATTATGGCTGGGAAGAATTAGGCTCGCGCATCAATATTCGCTGTTTCACCCATGATCCGAGTATCAAGTCTAGCCTTAAATTTCTGCGCCGTACCCCTTGGGCGCGAACAAAAGTAGAAGCCTTATATCTGGATATGATTGAGCGCCCTTGGTAAGATGCGCGCGAACATAAGGAAGTCGATATGAAAATTATTCGCTGGCTATTGGGCCGATTAATCTTAGCTGGAAATTTTGTCTTTAGCCCAAAGGGGGTGAAGCGTGATCCGGCATTGCAAGATCAAATTGATCAGCAAACGCAAAACCTCAGCTTGTATCAATACGAAGCCTGTCCATTTTGCGTTAAAGTGCGTCGTAGCATGAAACGCTTAAGCCTCAATGTGGCGTTAAAAGACGCCAAAACCGCACCACACCAACAAGATTTGGTGAACGGTGGCGGAGCCCTTAAGGTACCTTGTTTGCGCATTGAAAAAGACGGCAAAACCACCTGGATGTACGAATCTTCAGATATCGTTAGCTACCTTGAGCAAGAATACAGTTAATTACATTTTTAAACAGGCAGTTAACCTTGCCTCTGCTAAGGTTGTAAATATTTTAACGCCTTAGCCGTCATTAGGAGCCATCATGGCATTAGACTCAGAGCAAATTGCCAAAGTAAACGGCATGAATCCAGAACAAAGAATGCAATACCTTTTTAAGCAATGTGTTGCAGAACAAGCTGTATGGATATTGACCGACGAACACGGCTGCGTGATGCTCAATACCGACGACGAAGACTGTGTACCGGTGTGGCCTGACCAAGCTTTTGCCGAGCAATGGGCAACCGGTGACTGGCAAGACTGTAAAGCAAAAAGCATAGCCCTAGAAAAGTGGTTACAGAAATGGACCCCAGGGTTACTGGACGACGAACTTGCGGTGGTCATATTTCCGCAACCAGGCGAAGACGGCTTAGTCATAGATCCCGAAGAGCTGGATTTTGAGCTCAACCAACAATTAAAGAAACAACGCCGCCGCTAAGCCCGCGTTAAGGAATCACCATGAGCCACAATAAAGAAATACAAAAGCTGAACAACCGCCTAGACAAATGCCGTCATAAGCTTAACGCCGCAATTGAGCGCGAAGACACGCCTATTATTCGCCAGTTCAAACTTGAAATTGAACAAATAAATAAAAAGCTGAAAGGCCTTAAAGGCAAGCAGCAATTTGAAGTTGGCAAACAAGGCAGCGCAGTACTTAAATTGCCATTTAACCGTGTATTAACCAAAGCCGAACAAGCAGACATGGGTAAACTCAAAAAGTCAGTAAAGGGTTTAGTTGTCGTTCACCCAATGACTAAACTGGGCAAAGAGCTTGGAGTAAAAGAAATTACCGGTTACGCACCTAAAGCGTTTTAAGCTCTGAGTTTAAACGCGGGTTCAACTCCCGCCAGCTCCACCAATCCAATGAATTAAGACGTCCCAGGACGTCTTTTTTTATATCTGCAATAACGAAAAATCAATAACTTATCGTCATTTAACATCCCATAGTATCCCACCGTATCTTTGACTTTTAGTAACCACTGTAGTAACCATAGATTATGGATACTAACTAATGGTTACTACGATGCCTAGAATCACGAAACCTCTAACAGCAACAGAAGTTAAAAACGCAAAGCCTAAAGAAAAGGAATATCGTCTTTCAGATGGGCAAGGGCTACAACTACGTGTACTTCCAAGTGGTTCTAAACAATGGCAGCTTAACTATTACCGTCCAACAAATGGAAAACGAGCGAATTTCAATTTAGGCCGATTCCCAGATGTTAATCTTGCACAAGCAAGAAAAAGTTCATTATTAACAAAAGAGCTGATCGCACAAGGTATAGCAGGGCGCGAGCATACTTTGGTTAATTTATAGCCCAAAGAAGACTTGCGCTCTATAATCATCGCACCAACCAGCTTTTTTAA
>NZ_QZCH01000089.1 GCF_003596335.1 Motilimonas pumila | reverse complement strand
CGGTGAATGATAGTGCTTATATTCGAAGACTTGTTCGTAAATCTTAACCGCTCGGCCATCGAGTGCGATGGACGCCCGAAGGGTCATATAACGAAGTTGCTCACGCACATCAGACCAGTCAACAAGAATAATAGGACAGGGATTAGCCCGTGTAATTAAGTGGGCGTGCCACTTATAAATGGAGTCTTTTTCGCGGTGTAAATGTGGGTTACCGAGCAGCCTATCGACACGCTTAATGGCATGCTTAACCGTGGTGTTGGAATCCAGTTTTCTGCCAAGCTTGGTTAAGGTTAAATCAGCGCCATTGAGCACGCTTTTAGTGGCAAGTATCAGAGAGCTCAGTCGTTTTTTGTGAATATTAGGGCATTGTTCTGTCAGTGTTTGCTGTAGAATTTGAATATCGCGCATCGTTAGGAATTCCTATTAAATTCATTTGATAAGGTGTGTTTTTGGCGAAATTCATTAGATCAGAATGAGCGATGCGCGTCTACTCATTGTTTTTATTGGAAATTATGAGGGGATTCGTGAGAGTGCGGCGTTAGTTGATTTCGAGACAAGAATGGAAGCTGGATTTCGAGCGCGAGAGGCAGAGTGGCTAAGACGTATTAAAAAAATTACAAAAACTCCTGTTCTTGTTGTGTGTGGCTCAGCACATGTGAACCATTTTTCTGAATTATTAATAGAAAATGATTTTGAAGTCATTATAGAGAACCCCCTCTGGGAATAGAACATAACAAGTCAATTTAAGTCGGAACTAAAACAGCGTGCCATGTTTCGTTCCTCAACAAGTTTGGCACACAATTTTAGTCCGCTTAATGTGGGCGTTATGAATAAAAGGAAGAAACTGTGAAGCTGGATGGATTAGCCAAGCTCTATAAGAGTATGGCTACACAACAAATTGAACGATATCGTTTTGAATATAAATCTGGTAAAGCGGTATTTGATGTTTTTTTCTTCATAGACGAGAACCCATTTGTTCTCTTATTTGGCGTTAAAACTGCCAATTTTAGTTTTGAGCTAGCTGTTGAAAAAGGTTTTAATATTGACCCTCAACTAGATCGCGAAAATTATAAAAAGCTATGCGAGGCTCTGGGCCTTGAGTATGACCCGGATAACCCTTTCAAACCTTTCAACTTCTTTAAAGAGTTTAACAATTTTATCCCTCAGAATGCAGTCGTAGCTCAAAAAGCTGAGCCACATGATGTCGCAAGCTACCGTTCCGATGTAGAAGAGGCCGATAAAATTTATTTCCTTAAATGGAGAGACAACACTAAACGCGGTGAGAACGTTCAATGGGAGAATCTCCAAAAAACAAAAAGGCTACTAGGAGAAAAGGCTTATCTTAGGTGTAAGCAAAAAAACATCAGTAGCTGCTGGACAGACAAAAAAGAGTTAGCCAATAAAGTGGTGCTCCCGTAAGATTTACTCATAACAAGTCAATCAACTTCGCGCCTTCGGCGCCGGACGCAGCAAAGCTGCGCCGGTTATTGAAGCGCTGACGGATCCCCTCATAATTTCCCTAGTCCAGCGTTGTGCGTGAGCCGTTGATATTCCAGTATTGCCCATTGATATTGGGACTCGT
>NZ_QZCH01000088.1 GCF_003596335.1 Motilimonas pumila | reverse complement strand
CAGGCTCAAAATTCGTATCGATTTACGGGTTTGAGCCTATTAGATCATATTCGTTGAAAAAGTGCGATCCCGCCCTGCCTTACCTAGGGCATCAAGTTGTGCTAACCCTTGCCCATTTAAGCGTACAGAGTTAATTAAGGTGAGTTCACCACCTTGCTTTATGATCACCATATTACGACTAAAGCGCAGCGTTAAAGGGCCAATTTTGGGGTGAGGTAGCTTCATTGCTACGCTGCCAGTGACCATGTAAATATCCTTAAATAGGCGTTTTACGTGTCCGTGCGGTTGTACTGGATAAAAAGGAGCGTTGTCAGTCATGGGCGTCTTTCCTGAAGTCAATGGTTTAAGTCTTAGGCAATGCTTGAATATTCAGCTGTCTTAGCAACTGGCGATAAGCTTGATGACCCGCCAGGCTGTTGCCTGTTCCCATATTGAGCACTATCACGCCTCGTGTTACAGCGACTATCATAGACGCTAACTCTTGAGGGGCGGTTTCTGGCGGCAGTTGTTTATCCGCTATGCCTTGCGATAGTCTTTGTGTTAACGCTTGCAAGGTATCGTCAATGCCTTTGGCAACTAACTGTGCTATGTCTTTACTGGTTTCATTCATTTCCAGCGCCGCCATGGTGGCGATGCAGCCGCTAGGGCAATTAGGGCTTTCAAACCCAGCGATTAAACGGCTAAACACATCGTTTAATGCTTGCGCTAGGTCAGGGTGTGCTAATTGCTGAAAAACCCGCTCTGTGTATTGGGTTCGAAAATGCTCCAGGCTTTTTCCATAAAGCGCCTCTTTATTACCAAAAGTGTTATAAAGACTTGATTTATTGAGTTTTGTTGCTGCTTCTAGCTCAGCCATTGAAGTGGCGGCAAAGCCTTTCTCCCAAAATACTCGCATCGCAGCATCTAAAGCTTGTTGCTCGTTAAACTGTTTTTTTCCGCTCATGGTGAGTGCTTTTTAAAAAATGTTGACGAAATATTGACATGTTAGACCATTCGGTTCAAGATTTATTTTGAACCAATCGGTTCATGATTGTTTTCGCAAAGACTAAGGAATGATGATGCAAGTACAAAACATGATTGTAATAAACCAAAAAATTGATCTTATTTGGAAAGTTTTAGCGCAAGATTTTGCGCATGTTCATCGTTGGGCAAGCCCTGTTAAACACTCTTATGCGTTAAGTGACGCACAAGCACCTTTTGAAGGCCGGGTGTGCCAGTTTACTCAAAAGGAAAATGGCTTAGCCGCGATTGAAAAGATCACTCATATGGCGCCACAAGCATTTGAAATAAGCTTTAGCGTTGAACCCGTTAATGCGCCTATCGTATTCCCATTAAAAAATAACTCTGTAGCAATAAAGCTTACCGATTTAGGCAAGCAGAAAACGCAGGTCGATTGGTGCTGTGACATTAACTTGAAACCTGCTGCAAAATTATTTTCCCCCCTTTTGCGTATGGGGATGAAAGCGAGTTTTAATGCCTTACTGAAAGAATTAAAGGATTACAGCGAGCAACAAGTTGAAAATGTACAAGTTGAACAGGCGTTGTTGATCAAATAGTTTTCAGTGCGACAAAGGCTCATGCTGTTCACATTTCAGACCGCTGATTTTCTTTCAG
>NZ_QZCH01000087.1 GCF_003596335.1 Motilimonas pumila | reverse complement strand
AGAATCACTTCCATGTATCGTGCTCAATGATCTGATCGCAGTTTTCGAGAAAGGTTCCCTATTTAGTCAACAACGCCAGCACGAGGTGGTAATGATTGCTCATGATGGCATAGGCACAGATATCAATGGTGAAGATACTGGCCAGCTGCTTGGTTTTATCCAATACCCAAGGTTTACGGTGCTCATAGCTGCGTTTAGCGTAGTTATCATAACCACAAAGAAAAGCTCACCCAACACAGCGGCTGGTGCGTGGTAGTAGGGCGTAGATTCAGCACAAATGAGCTGTTGTCCTGGTAGGGATATAACACCCTCCTAGGGAAAAATCACCTTTTAAGTGTTAATTAAAAGGTGATTTTTGTCAAATTTTGGTGGGTGTCCAGTTATACCCATCCAGTTATACCCAGTTATACCATTCATTCAGACTCAATTTTTTCAACAAAGTACTCAAAAATTTCCATCTCCTCCCTGTAGTTTTCTTCTAATTTTTCCCAGAAATCTAACCCAGTCCACTCTTCAGGGCATAAAGTGTAGCCCAAATCATCTCTAAACATTTTCCAATAGCGGGATAGTGTTCCGTCTACGATATCAAAGAGATCTAGACTATACACACCTACATTATGATTATCTTCATTCCTTAACACTACTTGTGAACCACTATTCGACATCATAGTAAAAACTAAGACGGTATAATCATTACCAACGCATAAGCCTATCCCTTTATTACCTAGATCCTCATTAGTTATAGGACTAACAATCTTTATACACTTAACTTTCATTACTCACCCCGTACTCTACAAGCCTCTTCGACCGACATTTGTAAAATCATAGTAACCATGATCAGTTTCAATTTGAACTTGAACTGCTGGCTCTCGCTTACGCCTTGGTTCAAATACTTCAGCAACCTTGTTTTTAACCTTAAAGTCTTGATGGGTATAGTTTATTTCTCCAGTGCGCCTGTTTATATAAAAATGGATCTGAAGACCTTGAGGTTGACCATTAGGTATAAGTGAAAGCTGACCATTTTGATCTGCAACGATGCTATTTGAAGGTTTGGTATATACAGTCTCAGTAGTGTATTTTCCCCAATCTTCAATGTGACTTCCGTCCTTAGTAAGCTCTTGAACTACAGTTTTATTTTGTAACACACCTTGTTGAGTTGTCTTGGTTTCATAGGCGCTAGATAATGCCCGCTGTGTAAGCCTTCCCTGCGTATCAAGAAGCCCCTCCTCTTGCAAAAACAGCTGAGTTTTGAGTCGAATCTTATTCGATGCTAAGTTGGCAGGGCCAGGAGCAGTATTTGTAACATCCCCCCCACAACAAAACTCATCCCCTTTTTTATTCGCCAACCCCAGTGGATCAATCCAGCCCGTAGGGTCAGGCACATATTGATAGTTATTGAGCCCGCCTGCAAGTCCAATCAGATCTAAGGTTAAAATGCGCCACTGTTGGGGTTGTAATAACGGTGTCGGTTATAGTGCAGGCCGGTTTCTGCATCATAGTACTGCCCGTGGAAGCGCAGGGGGCTTTGTACCTCTTCCACTTCCTGTTTGAGTACCGTAGGCACGGTATTGCACGCTCCAGACTGTATGGCCCAGCGCATTGGTAACTTCTTGTGGGGTGTCTTAGTCGCCTTAGTGGTCGGTTTCGGTGATTAAGCTGTCAGC
>NZ_QZCH01000086.1 GCF_003596335.1 Motilimonas pumila | reverse complement strand
GTTTGGTGGCTAAAAATTCGACTTGGCCAAAGTGACGCAGGTACGCCTCTGGCTTAAACGTTTTAGCCTGATATTGCTCATAGCCTTCACAGACCACGGGGCAGTGCTCGGTATAACTGATTTTAAATTTGTTGGTTTCACGCTCCCCTAGCTTGTTATATAAGTCCAGTACGGGAGAGTGGTGCAGGTAATATTCACTGACCAGCGGCGCAAAGCTTTGCAGTGACTCGTATTCACTGGTGCTGCCGTCAGGCAAAATGATGTTACTTCTTAATAAATAGCTAGAGCTCATGGGCGTCTCTTTAATTTGTCTATGTTGAAAAATAAGTGTGATTGTCAATCGTTCGCTTGATGCTCACAAATAAAATAAGCGCAACTTGCGCCTATTTTACATGACTTATACCGCAAGCACTGAACGCTTGCGGTAAAGTGCTTGCTATGGGGTTACTCTGCGCCGTACACGACTTCCCCGTTGACCGACCAGTTGGTGCCGTCGAGGATCACTTCGGTCACACGGGTGTTTTCCTGAATATAAAGTTTACCCGTTGTGGTGCTGGTATTATGCAGTGGTGCATTTGCCTGTGTGTGTATTGAGAAAAAGTAGTGTTGGCCGTTGACCGTGTATTTGGTTACGCCGCTTAGGTTTGTCAAGTTGGTTTTTGTGCCAGCCAGTAAACTTGACGTGGCGGTTAAATCGATGTTGCTGCCAATTTGAACGGGCGCGCCGGGTTGAGCTTGGAATTGTTTACTTACTTGAAACTGGTTGTTAAGTGTAACAATGTCGCCCCGGTAGTCGGTGGTGTTTTGACTTGAAAATTCAGATTTGCTGTTGGTTACCACGCCGCCTTCAAAAAAGGCGCAGTTGACAAAGGTGCGATTAATGCTCACAGAGCCTGTACCGTTGTTACCGCCGTCTTGTACGCTACCTTGGTAGGTTTGTGTACCACCATTAGGACAATCAAATGCGCCCGCGTTTATTTCTGCTAAGTCATATTGGGTTTTATAGCCATTGAAGTAGTTGTCTCGTAATAAGCTGGCGAGCTCAGAGGCGACTTCATAGATGGCTGTAGAACGGTGTTGCTCGTAATCACTGGAAAATGAACTGGAGAAATCATATGCTCCAAGCTCATTCACCGTCATTTGTAGTGCAGACCAGTTAACTGCTTGAGCGCTCAGGTTATTGTTTGCTATCCAAGCGTTAATAGCATCGTTGATGATGTTGGATTTATCAACTGCACCGATGTAGTCCACCGTGTCTGCACTATTGGGCATGGCGTTCATATATGCTCTGGCATAGCCAAGCAAGGTGGTGGCGTCATCGGCGATGTAGTCGCCATAGATATTACAAGGTGTCACGCCAATCTTGTTACAAATCTCGTTTTGTGCACCTTCCAGTGTTTGCCCTTGACTGATGTAACCTTGAGCAACAGAAGTTAATGGGGAAATTACTTGCTGACCGCGTGGTGTCGTTAGCAAGTAATCTTTATCAAGGAGCTGGCCAGTACGAGTATCAAGGGTTTTACCAACCATTCCTAGTGCGACCAAATTATGCTCGCCGAGCACGACGTCATTAGGGAAATAAAGTGCTGCAACTCCACTTTGATTGGTCATGGCAAAAGGTTCATCAGCCTGATGAATAAAATCTTGATTGTAATCTAGCCATACTTTGGCGTCTTGCAGGTAATCATCAATAACGGTGAT
>NZ_QZCH01000085.1 GCF_003596335.1 Motilimonas pumila | reverse complement strand
ATGGACTCGTTGCGGTACAAGCGAAGTGGCATTTTGACTTTCAAGCCAACACAATAAAACATCGCAGAGTGCTTTCCATACCCCGCTTAGGAAGGGAAATTCGGAGCCATAGGCGGTATCAAATTTACGAGTCCCAATATCAATGGGCAATACTGGAATATCAACGGCTCACGCACAACGCTGGACTAGGGAAATTATGAGGGGATCCGTCAGCGCCGCAATAAGCGGACTAAAATAGTGGGTTAAAATGTGGAGCGAAGCGGAACGTAACCCACTGTTTTAGTTCCGTTTAATTGCCTTGTTATATTTTTATTCAATAAGGTAGCCTTCAACACCATTAACTTCTTTTCTATTAAAACGAAGACCACCACCAGAAACAGTAGGCCACATAGCTTCAAGTCGAGCATCAGTATATATACAGTTCATTCCACCAGATAACTTTGTAGCTCTAAAAACACATTCGCCAAATGCTTTTGCATGCTTCGAGCCCTCCAAGCCAACTAACGTAATTAAAGCCTTACTACATGCCAAGCCGATGCCTATATCTAATGGTGGTAAATTATATCGCTTTTCAATTTCTTCATTTACAATTGCTCTACATATATTTATACAATTTTTAGCTGCGCGATGTGCTGCATAGATGGATTCACTTTCATTGTTGTCATCAACTTTAAAGAAAGCCAATACACCATCCCCTAAATATTCAGTTACAGCACCTTGCTCATAATCAATAGTTTTTGCAAGAGCTGGAAGTAAAGCAGAAGTTTCGTAATATACTCTTTGGAGCATTGATACTTTTGCTTTTTTAGAACTAATATCACACAGTAAATGTTTACTAGATTCTCTCATATCAGCCACTAAAGCGATGAATGTAGCAACCTCATTCTGGTCAGAGCTTACCATTGGATATCCAGGAATAAATGAAGGAGTGCTTTCTGATTTATTTATACTATATGATTCTAATCCAGCACTTTCGTCCATTGCAACTAAGTTTGCCCCTTCTTTATTCCATATTGCTTCTGCATTATTCAGACTTTGATTAATTAATTTTAGTAATTCATCTTTTTTATTCTGATCCATTTTCTTATAGCCCAACTTTAAAAATAGAGAGGCACCAAATAAGGGTGCCCAATGAAATAGTTAAAAATATGCAGTATGTACATATCGTTGATCGTGCAATTTTTAGATCTCTAATGTATGAAAGTTTAAAGCTCTCATACATTAAACTGGATATAATCTCATCTTCATTTTGAGGTAGCTCTTCGCATTTAATAGAAACAGTTTTCTTTGATTTGATAGGGAAATTGAAAAAAAGATCAATTTTATCAAGTTTAAACAAGTCTCCATTATAGAAAGAGCACTTGTTGTTCATTTCTATATTTTCAATTCCTGATACTGGATTCTTAATTGAAACTAATGATTTAAATAAGAAATATAGGGACGAGCACCACAATAGCGAAAGCAATAACGATGAAATATCGTAAAAGGCAACATGTTTTATTTCATTATAAATAAGGTAAATTTTAGGAACAGCGACTACAGGTAAAAAGATGGCAACAAATAAAAAACCAAGTTTTACATCTATGGCTCTTATAGTACTTTGTATATCTGATATGGACTGATACAAATATGAGATTTGTTGTGATTTCATGAGTATTCCATTGAAAATATAGACATAATGATTCCCTGTGCACAGTGTCGACCTCCTGCATTTATCGTGGGTTAGCTAGGCCAGTGCCACACTGTT
>NZ_QZCH01000084.1 GCF_003596335.1 Motilimonas pumila | reverse complement strand
TTTAATGATACTTCGCCTCGTACTCTGCCGACCCAAAACCAACCTTTTTCTTGAACTTGCCTAAACCAAGTATTCCTAAACCCTGCATCTGATACGATGATTGGGCTGGCTTCTTTTGGCAGGACTTTCTGTAATTTGTCGAGAAATGTTTGGTGGCTTTGCGGTGAATTATAGTGCTTATATTCGAAGACTTGTTCGTAAATCGTGACCGCCCGCCCATCGAGTGCAATGGACGCCCGAAGGGTCATATAACGCAGTTGCTCACGCACATCAGACCAGTCAACAAGAATAATAGGACAGGGATTAGCCCGTGAAATTAAGTGGGCGTGCCACTTATAAATGGAGTCTTTTTCGCGGTGTAAATGTGGGTTACCGAGCAGCCTATCGACACGCTTAATGGCATGCTTAACCGTGGTGTTGGAATCCAGTTTTCTGCCAAGCTTGGTTAAGGTTAAATCAGCGCCATTGAGCACGCTTTTAGTGGCAAGTATCAGAGAGCTCAGTCGTTTTTTGTGAATATTAGGGCATTGTTCTGTCAGTGTTTGCTGTAGAATTTGAATATCGCGCATCGTTAGGAATTCCTATTAAATTCATTTGATAAGGTGTGTTTTTGGCGAAATTCATTAGATCAGAATGAGCGATGCGCGTCTACTCATTGTTTTTATTGGAAATTATGAGGGGATTCGTGAGAGCAAGGCGTTATGCGTCATTCGGAGATTGTAGTATTTCTAAATTTACAGAGATTATTGAAAAAGAGCGACTCATTGGATTAATGAATAATACTAAATGGAATGCTCTTTTTAGCGAACTAAACCTTATTGAGGAGATGATCCAATATAAGTCACAATACATTGATGGCTCAATATTCCCTGACCATGATTCCAGCTATGAATTCACTCCTGAATTACAGCAAATTTGGGGTAACTTTAAATCCATTGAATATGTTGATGTAATTACAATAATTAAACGTGATATTGGTAAGTTACTAGATCCCGAAATAGTAGATCTGACTAAAGATATATTAGAAATTTGTAATGTTCTAAATGTTAAAGTATCAGCAATAAATTCGGGAATAAGGATCTGGGGTTACCATAGACATGGCGAAATTCCAGAGTTGCTATAAACGCATAACAAGCGCTTTAAACGGAACAAAAACAGTTGGTTAGGTTTCGCTTCGCTACACATTATAACCAACAATTTTAGTCCGCTTAAGCGGGCGTTATATTTTTCGAGATATCTATGTTTCTACGTGTAGTTTTGATTTTATGCATTTCGTTTCTACTGAAAGCATGTGATAGTCCAACTGGATATGAGAAGTCTTTATCTGATTCGAGGGAATGGCCTCAAAAAATTGTTGGAACATTCTATTTTCTGGATTCAGATCTAGGTGATGGAACATATGCTGAATGGGCTATTGGTACTTTTGAGCCTTTAGGTACAAGTGAAAGTATCCTTGTTGAGTTTAAAGGTAATACTTTAAAAAATGCTGGTATTGACTTAAATTTTGAATTTCCTAAACCAGTTACCTTAGTAATAAATCAGCATCAGAATATGTATTTTCAAGTAGAAAAAGTTGTTAATTGAAGTCCAAAATATAACAAGGCACTTAAACGGACAAAAAACAGTTGGTTTTGTTCGTGCCTCACAAAGTATAACCAACTGACTTTTGCCGCTTAGTGCGGCGCTGACGGATCCCCTCATAATTTCCCTAGTCCAGCGTTGTGCGTGAGCCGTTGATATTCCAGTATTGCCCATTGATATTGGGACTCGTAAATTTGATACCGCCTATGGCTCCGAACTTCCCTTCCTAAGCGGGGTA
>NZ_QZCH01000083.1 GCF_003596335.1 Motilimonas pumila | reverse complement strand
TGACGGTTTGTTTAAATGTAAGTCTCGCGCTTGTTCGCTGCGATAGGCCGTGTTGTCATAAATAAAAGGTTGCATGGTTCTCTTTCTGGTTGCTAATAACGCATTTCATCTCGCCAACTGTTATATTGGATTGAGGAGCGCGAAGTAATGACGCTGATAACTCAAATCGCAAGCACTTCGCTTATATTCGGTGCTGCAGTACGGGCCAACAGTTTGCTGTACCCTACTCTTGTTGTAATAAGCTCATTCGCCGCCATATTGCAATATCAAGTCGACCATAAGCTGGTCACCGCGTTTTTGAGCCAGTTGTAATGGCGTTTCACCGTTACCGTTTGGGGACTTTGCATCAGCGCCATGTTCAAAATGCTGCTTGGCAAGGGCCCAATCACCTTGCACAATCGCCTGGTGTAGTGTCATCACAAACTGGCTGGCGTCGTATTGGTTTATTTGATAACCGCAATGCTCACAGCTTGCTGCCAGCTTGGCGACCAGCTCTTTACAGCTTGGGCAGCGCTTTACCTTGCCGCTTTTTAGGGCTGCTGCATCTTGCTCAGCCTTTAAAGCTTGTTGCTGTTTTTGCTGCTGGGTTCGCTGGTCGAATAAATCGGGGATGTCTTCCCAATTAAAGCGAGTTTGCGCTTTTTTTAACTTCTTGGCCACGCGTTGCTCAAACCATTTCGGTGACATTTTTTTCCACTTATCGGCCTTGCGGCCTTTAGCTTTATCATGGGCTGCGGTGGTAGGGTCTAACGGCCTAAAGGGCTCAAGCTGGGGGATATCGGGCAATGACTGACTGACATCCATAAAGCGTTGCAACATTTCCCAACAAAGGTAATGCTGCTGCGGCGTGGCCTGCAACTCACCGGTTAAGTTAAGGTAAAACACCACCTTTTGACTGCGGTGTACCACGGCCAGATTGGTATAAGTTTGCCCTGAGGTGCTATCCACATGCAAATCGACAAAGGCATCAAAATCGGTAAAAGGATAACTGACTAAACCAAAGCGTTTTTTTACTTTGACCATGCCAGTTTGGCGGAAAAAACCATCGCCATTATCGGTGGCAAACCATTCGGGGTGTTTTTCGAGGTAGGAAAAAATATACCTAAAGAGAAACCCTAGGCAAAAAACACCCCCAATAATTGAGATATCTAACAACATATCTCGAAAATCGTGTTCTGCATTTGGAAAGTATGGGCTAATTGAAAATACAACTAAGGCAAGCAATGCAATCATTGAATAGATGTAGCCCCCACCCAAAAAATTCATAACAAAAGCGGTATAGCCCTTAACCCCGGTATATTGAAGTCGCGTATGACTCCAAGAAGAGCCTTCTTCTCCTACTTCCTCTGAGTCATAAATATGGTCGGCAATATACTGATAAGGTTCAATGTTTGTGTAATTTTGCGACCAAGGCAGCTTGATACTCCCTTTACTCCAAGTGGCGTAACGTAAGCCTGTTTCTGGCCGTTTAACTTGGCTTGCTTTATCTTGTTGCCATGCCGTGGCACTGTATTGTTCATCTAACATATTTATTCAGCCAAAATCATTCGCAATGGGCTCTTGCGCTGAGAAGCTTTTACTTGCTCTGCGCGATATGCTTCAGAGCCATATTTGTTAATAGATTTAAACACTCGCTGTCCTTAACATTCGCAGGGCGGCAAATGTAAGACTTTTACGCCATAGCAGTGGAATTGACGTAGGCGGAAAGCCATTTTGAGCGGTGCCGATATCACCAAGTTTTGCTGCGTTTCCCATGGTTTTTCCTTTATTAGAAGATTTACTCGGGCGGTAACTCGCCAATATCCAGTAATATTTTGGTGCTTATCTCAAATCG
>NZ_QZCH01000082.1 GCF_003596335.1 Motilimonas pumila | reverse complement strand
CTGCGGTGATTTCAGTATCTAGGTTAATGGCTGCATTAACGGATAAGTCTAATGAATAACCTTCGCTGTCGGTCACTATGGCCGTATTACCAGCTGCATCAGTCGCCGCCAAAGATGCTTCAATGGTCGTATCTGGATCGGCGGCTAAATCAACGCCTGGGACGTTAATACTGAAGTTACCGTCTGCATCCACAGGCCCAGTAAAGATTTTGCCATTTACCGTCAGCGTCACTGTGTCACCGGTTTGGAAATCGCCGCTCGCTTTACCCGTCACCGGGATTTGTTGCGCCGCTTCCGCTGCATTAATGATGTCATCCGCCGTGATGTTTTCATCCAGCGTAATGGCCGTGTTGGTCATTTCAGTGTCGACTGAATAACCTTCGGTGTCTGTGACGGTTGTGCTGTTACCTGCTGCATCGGTTGCTGCTAGCGAAGCATCAATCACTTTGTCGCTGTCTGCTACCAAGTCTGCGCCCGGTACGTTAATACTGAAGTTACCATCAACATCCACTGGGCCAGTGAAGATTTTACCGTTCACCGTCAGCGTCACAGTATCGCCGGTTTGGAAATCGCCTGAGGCTTTACCCGTGACTGGAATTTGTAGCCCGGCTTCCGCTGCGTTAATAATGTCATCGGCTGTGATGTTTTCATCTAACGTGATGGCCGTGTTGGTCATGTCAGTGTCGACTGAGTAACCTTCTGTGTCAGTAACTGTCGCGGACCCACCTATCGCATTGGTCGCTACCAAAGACGCTTCGATAGTGGCGTCTGGATCAGCGGCTAAATCTGAACCCGGTACGTTAATGCTGAAGTTGCCATCCACATCCACAGGGCCGGTGAAGGTTTTACCGTTTACCGTGAGCGTCACGATGTCGCCGGTTTGGAAATCGCCACTCGCTTTACCCGTTACTGAAATTGATTGGCTTTGCTCTGCCGCATTAATGATGTCGTCTGCGGTGATTTCAGTATCTAGGTTAATGACAGCATTAACGGATAAGTCTAATGAATAACCTTCGCTGTCGGTCACTGTGGCCGTATTACCAGCTGCATCAGTCGCTGCTAAAGAAGCTTCAATGGTCGTATCTGGATCGGCAGCTAAATCAACGCCTGGGATGTTAATACTGAAGTTACCGTCTGCACCCACTGGCCCGGTAAAGGTTTTGCCATTTACCGTCAGCGTCACTGTATCACCGGTTTGGAAATCGCCGCTCGCTTTACCCGTCACCGGGATTTGTTGCGCCGCTTCCGCTGCATTAATGATGTCATCCGCAGTGATGTTTTCATCCAACGTAATTGCGGTGTTCGTCATTTCAGTGTCGACTGAATAACCTTCGGTGTCTGTGACGGTTGTGCTGTTGCCTGCTGCATCGGTTGCCGCAAGAGAAGCTTCAATGGTCGTATCTGGATCAGCCGCTAAATCAGCACCAGGAACGTTAATACTGAAGTTGCCATTAACATCCACAGGGCCCGTGAAGGTCTTACCGTTCACCGTCAGCGTCACTGTGTCACCGGTTTGGAAATCGCCGCTCGCTTTACCCGTGACAGGGATTTGTTGCGCCGCTTCCGCTGCGTTAATGATGTCATCGGCTGTGATGTTTTCATCTAAGGCAATCGCGGTGTTGGTCATGTCAGTGTCGACTGAATAACCTTCAGTGTCAGTAACTGTCGCGGACCCACCTATCGCATTAGTCGCTACCAAAGACGCATAGATAGTCGCGTCTGGATCAGCGGCTAAATCTGAACCCGGTACGTTAATGCTGAAGTTACCATCCACATCCACAGGGCCGGTGAAGGTTTTACCGTTCACCGTCAGCGTCACGATGTCGCCGGTTTG
>NZ_QZCH01000081.1 GCF_003596335.1 Motilimonas pumila | reverse complement strand
TTATACATGGCAATGATGTCTGCTATTCAATCAAACCCTGTTTTCAAAGCAACGTATCAACGCCTTGTTGCAGCCGGGAAACCCAAAAAAGTAGCGATTATTGCATGCATCAGAAAGATGATTGTTATCTTAAACTCAATGCTGCGGAATGGAGCGTTATGGGAAGCGCCAAAAGTGGTAAATTAACTATTGACGCCATAGTCTCTTGTTAGCCGTCAAATCTGACTGTTACTGCTTGCTGATTAAGAACTTACGCAAGTCACGCTCCGTTCGCATGACGAATAAAATATGCACACTATCTCCATCATATTTATAGAAAATACGGCACGGGCTGACCACAACTTCACGATAGCTTAAGTGTGCCAACTCAGGGGGAATACGTCCGGACTCAGGAAAATCTTCCAAACGTTCAACTTTAGAAAATACCATTTGAACAAGCTGCTTTGCAGCCAAAAGGTTTTCAAGGGCGATATACTCAGCAATATCATTGAGATCTGATAACGCTGGCTCAGTCCAAACTATTTCAGCCATTTTGACATTTTGTCCTTGGCTTCTTCATGACTTACTACTTTACCATCAGATAAAGCACGCTCACCTCTTGCGATACCTTCGAGGATAGCTAAGCGATTTTGCATAAACTCATAGTCATCAACATCAACAAGATATGCAGATGGCTTGCCATGCTCCGTAATTAAGACGGGTTCTTTTGTGTCATGAAGGTCGGCAAGGATCTTCGTTGCCTGACGTTTAAGAGAAGTAACAAGTTCTACTTTCATGAGAGCTGCTCCAAAGGAATACTAAAGTGATACTATTCTATCACTTTAGTATAAGCAAGTGCCATGACGGCTAACGCCGTTTTAAGCGGAAAATTGGCGTTGGCTATACTGCGCGAAGCGCAAGCCAATAGTAATTTTTCCGACTTGAAAACCCTTGTTATGTGTTTGTAACACAACCATTTTCTTTTAACACACGTTTAGTTGATGCAGGGTTGTTTTTTAATGCAGCTAAAGGACGGATTGGTCGTTGAACCAAGTTACCTGAACAATTTGGGCACACATGGTTTAAAACCGATTCTGCGCAACTAAGGCAAAAGGTACATTCGAATGTGCAAATTACTGCTTCCGTAGATTCAGGAGGTAAATCTTTATCACAGCATTCACAATTAGGTCTCAAATCTAACATTCAGAGCTCCTTTCTAGAGAAACACATAACGCCCATTTAAGGGGCTGATAATAGTTTGCTAAAATGTGTAGCGAAGCGAAACCGAGCAAACTGTTAGCAGTCCCGCTTTAAATTCTTGTATGTGCTTTCAAAGGATACTTTAGCTGCTAGGGTACTGAGATTTATTGCTGCGCATTACTATAAACAAACAAATGACACTAATAACCCATACACTACCTTTTAACACGATAGAACCTACATCAGTATGTATATGATCTTCTCTAAAAGTCACTCCGCGTAAAAACGCTTCCAAATGAGCGAAAAATGGGACAAACATTCCACCTGCAGCATAAGCCCAAGCAAGCAACATTAACTTTTCAGCGTTCTCGTTGGCTTTGACCCAAGCCCAAGTTGCAAGTATAAAAAATACAGCGGCAGAGTAATCCTCAAGCATTGTTGTAGCGTTAATGGAAAAGTAATCTACACCCCTTCGTAGAGTTTCTCCAAGGGTATAGATTAGAATCATAGGGTATGTCATGTAGTATACAAATTTCATTTTTAACTCTCCTAGTTAGATTTGGTATGGAACACTTAGACATAATGATTCCCTGTGCACAGTGTCGACCTCCTGCGTTTATCGTGGGTTAGCTCGGCCAGTGCCACACTGTTAGGTAAACGCCATAACAGATACAGGAGATCGACATGAATAATCCTAGCACCCTTTTTATCGGCCTGGACGTACATAAAGAAACC
>NZ_QZCH01000080.1 GCF_003596335.1 Motilimonas pumila | reverse complement strand
CTGGTCTAACAGAGCGCTAGTTTGCACCAAAGAAGACATGGGTGATAGTCTGCTAGGCCCTTTTAGCCTTAAGTGCACGGCTGAAGGGAGAAATGGGAAGAATCGAATTTATCACGATGAAATTATTGAAAAAACCATCAACGTCGATTTTTACGTCGACGGCGATAACTGGGATAAAAATGACTCAATGACAAATTAGCCCACAGTAATGGGAACCTGCCGAATACTTCAGCCACGCCCCGGCAGGTCACCTGCTGTCACAAACCCTGGGTAAACCCGATACCAATACAGACAACAGCGCTCAGGTCACCGGAAACCGTCTCGCATTTCAGGGAGACCGGCACTTTGAGTACGACGAATTTGGTAACCTGGTCAAAGAGAAACGCGGTAAGGGCCAGCAACTGGTTACCCGCTACCATTACGACTGTCAGCATCGCCTGATTAAGGCACAAACCCCTGACGGTACCCTGGCAGAGTACCAGTACGACGCCTTTGGCAGACGAATCCGTAAAACCGTCACGGACCATACCCTGGCGCAGACCACAACCGAGTTTGTCTGGCAGGCTGACCGATTAATCGCCGAAACCGACCATCAGGGCCACTACCAGAGCTATCTGTATGAGCCGGGCACCTTTAAGCCCCTGGCCCTGATTAAGGGTGAAGCCAATACCCCGGATAGCGATGCATCAATTACTACTGCACCGGAAATCTATTACTACCAGCTGGACCACCTGGGCACGCCACAGGAGATGACCGATACCACAGGTAATACCGTATGGAGCGTGCAATACCGTGCCTACGGCAATGTACTCAAGCAGGAAGTGGAAGAGATACACAGCCCCCTGCGCTTCCAGGGGCAGTACTATGATGTAGAAACCGGCCTGCACTACAACCGGCACCGTTATTACAACCCCAACTCCGCCGCGTTTTTAACCTTAGATCCGATTGGACTTGCAGGCGGCCTCAATAACTATCAATATGTGCCTAACCCTACGGGCTGGATAGACCCACTGGGGTTGGCGAATAAGAAAGGGGATGAGTTTTGTTGTGGGGGGGATGGTCCAAACGCAAATAGAGTACATAACGGTTCGGAAAGCTCAATTCAATATGCTCAGTTGAAAGAGCACTATCGTGCACTTGACTCTAAGTATACTCCATTGGCTAATAAAAGAATTGTAGGAAATAATCACCCCATTAATTTTGAAAAAGCTAATACGGTCCACTCTGTAAGAGATGGTGCTAATGTAAGGTATAATCCAGATGCATACCCAGACTTTATTCCAGTTTCGGTAATTAATGTTGATATACCTAAAATGGTTGGAAAACGTAGGACCGACTTTAAAGCTGCAAATATTGAGGCAGGTTTTGGTACTGGAGCATATTCTCATCAAGAGTTTTTCCCAAATCACATTTGGCATCATCACCAAAATGGAAGAACAATGATGTTAGTGCCTGAAGATTATCATGCCGTTGGACACTCAGGTGGCGATTCAATAGCGAAAAAAGTAGGAGGTTTAAATGAGAAACTTAAATCAAATTAGATTGAATGGAAAAGTAACTTCTGGTGATATAGCTGCTACGGAAGAAGCACTTGGATGTCAGTTTACAGATGAATACAAGCATTTTCTTGAAACATATAATGGTGGATTATTCTCTGAGCAGGTGTTTGAATTTGATGATGATGAAACTAATGTCATATTTCTAGGAATAAACGGTGAAAAGGACTTAGTCCAGATAAACACACTTTACAAAGAAAAGCTTCCTAGTGGTCTTGTAGCAATAGGAATGGATCCAGGGGGCGATTTAGTGTGCCTTTCGTTGAGAAATAATACTAAAGATAGAGTCTATTACTGGAGAGCAGAAGAAGAACCTCGAAAAATTGAAAATCTTGCACTTGTCTCTGAATCTTTTAACAGTTTTCTAGAGATATTAGAGGTAGACGACTAGTTTAGAAACTAAAAGAATGAAACTAAAAGGACACGCACCAAAATTTGACAGAAATCACCTTTTAACTAACACTTAAAAGGTGATTTTTCTCTAGGAGGGAGTAATGACCCTACCTCGAAAACAGCTTATTTGTGCAGAATCGACGCCTTACTATCATGTAACGAGCCGCTGTGTGCGGCGCGCCTTTCTTTGTGGTTATGATAACTACGCTAAACGCAGCTA
>NZ_QZCH01000008.1 GCF_003596335.1 Motilimonas pumila | reverse complement strand
ATGGACTCGTTGCGGTACAAGCGAAGTGGCATTTTGACTTTCAAGCCAACACAATAAAACATCGCAGAGTGCTTTCCATACCCCGCTTAGGAAGGGAAGTTCGGAGCCATAGGCGGTATCAAATTTACGAGTCCCAATATCAATGGGCAATACTGGAATATCAACGGCTCACGCACAACGCTGGACTGGGGAAATTATGAGGGGATCCGTCAGCGCCTCGTTAAGCGGCGTGAAATAGTTGGCTAAAATGTGCGAGGAACGAGCGCGAGCCAACTGTTGCACGTCCGTTTAAACGACTTGTTATGCGTAATTAACACGGGATTCCATGTTCAATCGTTTGCTTATCTAAATTTATTGCAAAATTACATTCGTAGCTCTTATTTTCTTTATAAAAGAAGCACTGCATTTTACCTACAGTTTTCGATTCTGTTTCAGTACATTCATCAATGAACACTTCAGTATCCATAGCTAAGTACAAATCCTTCGCAGGTTCCCCATTTAACACAATTCTAAGGTGACTACTTCCTATATCACTTGTATAGGCGCCAGTTACAGCATAATCCCCCTCAAGTGCGCGAAAGTCACCATCTGCAAATACATTGGACGATAAAACTGTAAAAATAGTTAACAAAAATTTATTCATATAAAGCCTTACGCATAACGCCGTTTTAAGCGGCGAGTTACAGCTTGCTAAAATGTGAAACGAAGTGGAACCGAGCAAGCTGTATCACGAGTCCGACTTGAAAACCTTGTTAGAATGGCGGACTTACACCACCTTCCCAAATAACTTTATACTCTAACTCAATGCTTTCTTTAGTAAAACCTAAAGACACCGCTACAGTGAGGTACTGAACAAACAGAAAGGGTTAAAGCGGTGAGCCACTGAAGTAAGACGATTGCTTTTGCACTCTCTCAACTTCATTGCCGCAATATTGAGCCAGCTGACAACAAAAATGGTGTTGATGCGGCACTCGAAACCCTAAAATGCGCCCCGCCTTCTAACAGCTTATTAGCGAGAATTCTGTTTATACACGCATTGCGTCACCCAGAACCCTCACAACTATTGACTAAAAAATCATATAAATTTAACAGTTTAGGTTAGTCGCTACAAACGAATACATAAAATTTTTTCGGGGAAAGCGAGAATCCGGTTTTAGCGAGAATAGGATTCTCGTTAAAAACAAAAGAGCATAAGATAACTTATTACTTTTCAGTAACTTGGTGTATGAGCATGTATTATTCGAGCCTTTTTATTTCTCGAATAACGCGGTAGAGTAGCCCTTTTACATTATAACTGTTTATTTAGACAGTACTCTTCGATAAAGGGAAATGTGGCGAAGTGAGTAGTAGAGAAGCACTGAAATGGCTTGTCGCGCAGGTACCCGTTAATCTATCAAGCCCAATGCAGACATCATAAGCAGGGTTGAAGTGGTACGCGTTCTCTAAGGAACCATCAATCAGCCTTTTTTTAAAGATGTCGCTTGGGTTGGCTTATACCGAGCAAGCGCCTTTTATCCAAGTATGCCGTTGACTGCTTTCGCTTCTTGTTCTTCTTTTTCTTGCTTCATTTTGGCAGCAGCTTGCAGTAATACGTCGGCATTAGCTAAACCAGAACTACTGGCCGCATAATCGGTGTCAAGAATGCGCGAGCGCGCAGCAGATTGGTTTATCATGGCGGAGTTTAACTGGCTTTGGTATGCGGTTGAGCCGTTTATTTGTGCGCCCAAGTCGGTTAAATCAGATAACACCTGGTCTTGAGCATCGCTCAAAATTTGTAAATTGTCATCTAAGCTTTTTCCCACCAAATCTATTTGGTCTAGCCCAAGCGCCTGAGCGCTATCTAAGCCTTCAACAATTTCGTCAATCTCACCTTGCAAGGCAGCTATATCGTCAGAGCTGTATGCGCCATTGCCACTTTGTAACACCAACTCATTCAGTTGCATCACAGATTGGCCAGTATTTGCCAAGCCGCTGCTTTCAATGCCCGCAACAGACTGGTTATACACTTCATTGGCATAAAGCTGATTGGATTGATTGATTTGCGACGTTAAACGCTGCGCGATGGCAAAACCGGCTGGATCATCGGCTGCAGAGTTAATGCGCTGTCCACTCGAGAGCTTTTCTGTTTCTTCTTCCTGCTTTTGCTTTTGTTGCTGCAAAAAAGAGGTTGGTTGAAACAAAGGTTGAGAAGCGACTTGCATATAATCTCCAGCAGGGTGAACTGAATAAATTATAGTCAAAAATACTCCCTCGCAGCAATAGCCATTAACCCATAGCAGGCCTTTATTGAGCTCACATTCAGGCAGGGTTCAGGCTATTACTTCACAGCGAGTTTATTGATCGATATGGCCTAAATCTCGCGCTGGAAAAAGTTGGTCTCGCACACGTTGTTTCAGCTGTTTGGCTTCAGGAAAGCCACCATCTTTGACGCGACACCAAATCAAACGGTTATCTACCATTATTTGAAATTGGCCCTTCTCACCCGGGCACAATGCCACTTCACCAAGATCGTCAGCGAAGGTTGATAGCAGCTCTTGTGACATCCAACTGGCACGTAATAACCAGCGACAAAGATTACAATAATGAATCTCAACTCTGGGCGCTTTGCGAGCCATTATTTCAAGCCTTGTAGAAACTCTTGGCGCGTCTCTGGTTTGCTCTTAAAGTTACCACCCAATGCGGTAGTGCGGGTATGGCTCGACTCATCTTGTACGCCGCGGGCTTTAACGCAATAGTGCACGGCGTCTATCGACACTGCCACGTTGTCTGTTTCCAATAGCGCTTGTAAAGCACATAACACTTGTTGCGTTAGGCGCTCTTGCACTTGCGGTCGGCGCGCAAAAAAGCCCACAATGCGATTGATTTTAGACAAGCCAATGATTTTGGTTTTCGGAATGTAAGCCACTGTGGCGCTGCCGTCGATGGTGACAAAGTGGTGCTCACAAGTGCTGGTCAAACAGATATCAGCCACTTTCACCATTTCATCGAGTTTCATTTTATTTTCGATAACGGTTATTTTGGGAAACTGGGCGTAATCTAAACCTGAAAAGATTTCATCAACGTACATTTTGCCAATACGTCTGGGCGTGTCCATTAAACTGTCATCGCTCAGGTCAAGGCCAAGCACTTGCATTATTTGCTCAAAGTGTTGCTCAATTTGCTGCCTTTTCTGCGTATTGTCTAAGCCATTTTCAACCACAGGGGTTTCTAATCCTCGGGCGATAAGTGCTTGGCGAACAATGTTCGCGGCGGGGTTAGGGTTCGCTACCTCTGTGCCTTGGGCCATGCCTGTTTCCTTGTTTTCATTATCGCGGCCATATTTAGAGGTTTTTTGCTCAAAATGCAATATTTAAACCGGAGATTTCCGTAAAATTGCCATTCATTGCACCAACCCGCCATAGTTTGACCTTGGTACCTATTATTATTGCCCTAAACTTCATAATATGACTGATTATTATGATTTTATTCACTCTCTCACTGTAAGGAGTTCATCGCATGGGATGTTGCGATACCCCAGGGTTAAAACCGGTTGAACAAGCGCTACAAGAAATGCTCAATAGCGTCAGTAACCAGCAAGCTGTGATAAACGTTGACACGCCGCAAGCACTGGGAACCATCTTGGCTAATGATGTGACCTCTCCTGTCAACGTACCCGCATTTGATAACTCCGCAATGGACGGTTACGCGTTTCGCGCCGCTGATCTGGCTGAAAAGACCACGTTAACCTTAGTGGGCACCGCTTTTGCCGGCACGCCATTTGAAGGCAACATCCCACAGGGCGGGTGCATTCGCATTATGACCGGCGCGCCTGTGCCTTCATCCTTAGACACGGTAGAGATGCAAGAAAATGTAACCGCCAACGGCGACCGTATTTCGTTTAATCACGGTATTAAAGTTGGCCAGCATATTCGCCGTTTAGGGGAAGATATTCAACTCGGTCAAGCCGTACTAAACCAAGGCAAACGCTTAACGCCGCGAGACATTCCATTAATTGCTTCTCTTGGCATTGCCACCTTGGCTGTTTATCACCCCCTAAGCGTGGCAATTTTTTCTACCGGTGATGAACTAAAGCCCGTCGGCACCCCCCTCG
The DNA here is from genome assembly GCF_003596335.1 of Motilimonas pumila. GTDB lineage: Bacteria > Pseudomonadota > Gammaproteobacteria > Enterobacterales > CBDFNC01 > Motilimonas > Motilimonas pumila. The sequence goes on along the minus strand of NZ_QZCH01000008.1, from coordinate 142,833 downwards.
CACACGGACAAATTTACGACAGCAACCGATACAGTCTGCACGCGGTGTTGCAAAACTTTAACGTCAATATCATCGACTATGGCATTATTCCTGATGATCTTGACGCTTTGCGCAAGGTGTTTAACCAAGCCAACAACGAAGCAGACGTTGTTATCACCAGTGGCGGCGTCTCGGTAGGAGAAGCAGATTATACCAAAACAGTATTAGACGAACTGGGGGAAATTGGCTTTTGGAAACTGGCCATCAAGCCAGGTAAACCGTTTGCTTTTGGTAAGCTCAGTCACAGCGTCTTCTTTGGTTTGCCGGGCAACCCAGTGTCGGCGTTAGTTACCTTGGTGCAGCTTGCCATCCCTACTATGCGAGCAATGGCAGGAGAAACGCCAGCGGTCCCCGCGCGTTTTCAAGCCATCAGTCAAACCGCATTTAAAAAATCGCCGGGGCGTACCGATTTTCAACGCGGCATTTATCACGTCAATGCGCAAGGCCAGATTGAAGTTGCCAGCACTGGCGCACAAGGCTCTGGCGTATTTAGCTCAATGAGTGCGTCTAACTGCTTTATCATATTAGAGCAAGAAAGAGGCGCGGTTGCGGCCGGTGAAACGGTGACCATAGAGCCTTACGACCATTTACTGCAATAAGCTATCGGTACATAAAACCAAAAAGAGACCCCCGTTGAGGTCTCTTTTAAACTCCATGTACACTAACAATTATTCTTGCTGCCAACGCTCTGCGGCTTGGTCATCACTTTCTCGCGCGTCTAACCAGTTAGCCCCTTCATCGGTATGCTCCTTTTTCCAAAACGGAGCCTGCGTTTTAAGGTAATCCATAATAAATTCACACGCCGCAAAGGCATCGCCTCGGTGAGCGCTACTCACCCCAACGTAGACAATTTGTTCGTTAAGGGCCAGTTTGCCGACGCGGTGGATCACCCGGCACTGCAATAACTGCCAGCGTGTTTTAGCTTGCTGCACAATGGTTCGCAAGCTTTGCTCTGTCATACCCGGATAGTGTTCGAGCTCCAAACCTTGCACTTGTTTACCAAGGTTCATGTCCCGCACTAATCCCACAAAAGTCACAATAGCTCCGGCTTGACTGTCTTTCGCCAGCGCTTGATATTCATGTTGAATATCAAAATCCTGCTGTTGCACTTTTATCATCGTATTAGCCCCCCGTTACTGGTGGGAAAAAGGCTACCTCATCACCACTATTGACCGCAGTATCAGCTTTTGCCATGGCGTGGTTCACCGCCACCAAGCACTTGCTTTGCTTCAGTTCACTCTGCCAGCTTGGGTGTAAAGTCACTAATTGTGTAATCACGTCTTTTACCTGTGTAATGTTATTGGCCTCTAAACTCAATTCATCACATTCAAACTGCTCTCGCAATTTGGCAAAAAAGCACACCTTAATCATATTGCCCCTTAAAGTGGCCAGACTTGCCACCGGTTTTCTCTAATAGCCGAGTGTGGCTAATAACCATGTCTTTTTGCACCGCTTTACACATATCATAAATGGTCAGTGCCGCCACAGACGCAGCCGTCAACGCTTCCATTTCTACGCCTGTTTTACCCGCAAGCTTACACAAGGCTTCAATTCGTACTTCGCTGCTCGCCTGGTCTACGCTAATATCTACTTCGACTTTGCTTAACGCCAACGGGTGACACAGGGGGATGAGGTCGGCTGTTTTTTTCGCCGCCATAATGCCCGCTATCCGAGCAGTCGCAAAGACATCACCTTTATGGTGTTGACCCGATAAAATCAGCGCTAAGGTTTCTGGTTTCATCTGCACCCTGCTTTCAGCAATCGCTTGGCGCACTGTGTCTTGTTTATTGCTAACATCCACCATGTGGGCGTCGCCCTGCTGATTGATATGGCTTAACTCACTCATGTTATACCCCAATGTGTGGCATAAAATTACACGGCTTGTGACGGCAATCTAACTGTTGCTGTAAAATATGAGTCCAAGCCGTCTTACAGGCATTGGTAGAGCCTGGCATACAAAACACCACGGTGCGATTTGCAAACCCAGCAAGCGCCCGACTCTGGATAGTAGAAGTGCCAATTTCTTGATAAGAAATCTGACGAAACAGTTCGCCAAAACCTTCCACCTCTTTATCAAACAGCACTTTTACCGCTTCTGGCGTGGTATCTCGCGCGGTAAAGCCGGTACCACCCGTTACCAACACCACGCTAATAGCTTCATCGGCAATCCAGTTGGAAAGGGTGGCGCGAATTTTATATTTATCATCAATCACGATTTCCTTGGCCATTAACTGATGCCCTTCGGCTTTTAAAGCATCAACCAAGTATTGACCTGAAGTATCGGTTTCTTCGGTCCGTGTATCAGACACGGTTAATACGGCAATATTAGCGGGTACAAATTCTTTCACTGCGTGACTCATGATTCTTCCTTAGCTGCCAACTGGCAGATATCGCGCCATTGCTCTGGCGTATTAGCATTTAATAAAGACTGACTTAAGCGCTCTGGCACTGCGATTGGCCGACAGCCCAAAGTTTGAAAAAGTTGTTTTAATGAGCGTTGCTTTGCAGCCCTTGGCTGCATCAACGTGTCTAATGTATGTGGTAATTGCACAGACATCACCAAGCATGCCGGTAGCAGGCTTGAGCGGTAATACACGCCCTGCCCTGCATTATGCTGCAACAATTCAAGACAGCTCTGTGCGGTTAATAATGGCGTGTCTACCGCCACAAACAGCATGTTTTCACATTGCTGACCAAGGGCATTCACACAACTGGCAATACCAGCCACGGGGCCCAGTTGACCCTTGGCATCTTTAATATGGGGAAAATCGGGGTAATCGCCACTGACCACCACTTGTTGAAAACCCAGTTGGCTGAGTAAGTGATAGGTACGGCTTAATAAGGTTCCACCCTGGTGTTGTAATAAGGCCTTATCTTGCCCCATTCTGCTGGAGCGGCCACCCGCTAAAATAACGGCAATAGTGCGTGCTGGGTGTAACGATTTCAAAGTGGTAAAACTCATTGCAAAAGACAGTGTTAACTATGGCATGACAGGCTTTGAAAGCAAAGCTTGCGAAAATAATAAGGCGGCTATGGCCGCCTTATTTGTGCGCTATGACCTGTTTATCGATAAGCTTAGTGCCAACCGGACACGCCTGTCATATCGGGCAGCTCGTGAGCAATACCTTTATGACAATCGATACAGGTTTTATCACCACTGGCCAAGGCGGTTGAGTGCATTTTCACACTGCGATTGCCTTGAATGGAGAAGTCCATAAACTCAAACTCGTGACAATTACGGCACTCTTGTGAGTTGTTCTTCTTCATTCGGTCCCATTCGCGATCAGCCAAGTGACGACGGCGTTCGTAGAACTTTTCAGGCGTGTCAATGTTACCCATTGCCCAAGCCACCAGCTCTTTACTGGCTTGCACTTTACGTACTATTTTGTCGCTCCAGTTATGGGGCACATGACAATCCGAACAAATGGCTCTAACGCCAGAGCGGTTTGAATAATGGATCGTTTCCTTGATTTCTTCAACGATAACTTCATGACAACCCGAACAGAATTCTTCCGTGTTGGTTGCCTCCATGCCAGTGTTAAAGCCACCCCAAAAGATAATACCGCCAAAGAAACCTAGGCATAATATAAATCCTAACGAAGCAGAGCTTGGCGCTCTAAGGGTTTGCCACCAGCTTTTGATTATGGCTATAATTTTTTTCATATCAACGCCTTAAGCTAAACTTATCTGAGCGACTCAACAGGTTTAAAGTCATTTTCAACCAATGGCTTAGCATCTGCTTGAGGCACGTGACATTGCAAACAAAAGTAGCGTCTTGGCGACACGTCAGACAATGTCATGCCATCGCGCGTTTCATAGTGAGTGGGGCTAATGCGTGTACCGCCCGTTTCACTGGCGTTTTTCCAGCTATGGCAAGACAAACACTTGTTTGCGTCCATGTCGACTTTGTAATGGCGAATTTGGTGCGGGATCAGCGGCGGCTGATGCACGTATTCACGATCCATGGTTGGACGGTCTCGTTGAACCTGTTTAATGCGACCTGGATCTTGTTGCGTATCCAGTTCAACATTGCCACGCAGCGAGCTCACGCCACCGTTATTAACATTGTTGTCCGCTTCATCTTGTTCACTCCAGCTTGGTGCACTTAACATCAGCGCGCATAGAGCAGTGGCTAATAATTTTATTTTCATTTCATCCTCCATGGCTCAGTTACTGAGTACTGAGCCAGCGCTGTAATTAAGCTTTCATTACCTTAACGGCACACTTTTTAAAGTCGGTTTCTTTTGACAAAGGATCGGTTGCATCCAGGGTCAGTTTGTTGGTTAACTGCTTAGCATCAAACCAAGGCATATAAACCAAACCTTCAGGAGGACGGTTACGGCCACGGGTTTCGACCCGTGATTTAAGTTCACCGCGGCGCGATTGCACTACGATTTCATCACCGCGACGCAGTTTACGCTTTTCAGCGTCTTTCGGGTGCATGTACACCACAGCATCAGGGAAAGCACGATAAAGTTCAGGTACCCGACGAGTCATTGTACCCGAGTGCCAGTGTTCCAAAACTCGGCCGGTGCTGAGCCACAAATCAAACTCTTCGTCTGGCGCTTCTGCAGCCGGCTCAAACGGGGTGGCGATGATAAAGGCTTTGCCGTCTGGCTTGCCATAAAAGTCCACGCCTTTGCCTTTAGCCACGTAAGGATCGTGTCCCTCGCGGTAGCGCCATAAGGTTTCTTTGCCATCCACAACCGGCCAGCGCAGACCGTGTTTTTCGTGGTACATGTCAAACGGCGCTAAGTCATGACCGTGGCCACGGCCAAATTCAGCGTATTCTTCAAACAAGCCTTTTTGCACATAAAAGCCAAAGTGGCGAGATTCGTCGTTTAGCTGGTCTTCTGCCACTTCATCCAGGCTGTAAGCATCAACGTTGCCGTTTTTATAAAGCACGTCAAATAAGGTTTTACCTTTCACTTCAGGTTGCTTCGCTATCAGCTCAGCAGGCCACACTTCTTCCACCTTAAAGCGCTTTGAAAACTCCATTAACTGCCACAAGTCAGATTTTGCTTCACCCGGCGCAGACACTTGCTGATGCCAAAATTGAGTACGACGCTCAGCGTTACCGTAGGCGCCTTCTTTTTCTACCCACATGGCGGTAGGTAAAATTAAGTCGGCAGCTTGCGCGGTGACGGTGGGATATGGGTCACTACAGACAATAAAGTTTTCAGGGTTGCGATAACCCGGTAAGCTTTCTTCGTTGAGGTTGGGCGCCGCTTGCATGTTGTTATTACACATCACCCAGTAAGCATTTAGCTTGCCGTCTTTAAGCATGCGATTTTGCAGCACCGCATGATAACCTGGCTTCGGCGGAATGGTGCCTTCTGGCAACTTCCAAATTTTCTCGGCTGTGGCACGGTGTTTGGGGTTATTTACCACTAAATCAGCCGGTAAACGGTGGGCAAAGGTACCTACTTCACGTGCGGTGCCACATGCAGAAGGCTGACCGGTGAGCGAGAATGGGCTGTTACCCGGCTCTGAAATCTTGCCCATCAACAGGTGAATGTTGTAAATCGAGTTATTCGCCCACACGCCACGGGTATGTTGGTTAAAGCCCATGGTCCAGAAAGAAGTCACTTTTTGTTTTGGATCTGCGTACGCTTTAGCTAGCGCTTCCAATTTATCAGCAGGCACGCCAGACAGCTCCACCGTTTTCTCTAAGGTGTATTCTGATAAGAACGCTTTGTATTCGTCAAAGGTCATCGCAGACATCGCGCCGCTATCTGGGTTTTTCGCCGCTTTTTGCAAAGGATGCTCAGGACGTAAACCATAGCCTATGTCTGTGGTGCCGCGTTTGAAAACCGTGTGCTTGTTAACAAAGTCCCAGTTAACCGCGTCGGTTTGCACTATGTAGTTGGCAATGTAGTTTAAGATGGCTAAGTCAGATTGCGGCGTAAAGACCATGCCATTGTCCGCTAATTCAAAGCTTCGATGTTTAAAAGTGGATAGCACGTGCACTTTAACATGGGGGTGTGATAAGCGGCGGTCGGTCAATCGAGACCACAAGATAGGGTGCATTTCCGCCATGTTTGAGCCCCACAATACAAAGGTATCCGCGGCTTCTAAATCGTCGTAACAGCCCATAGGCTCATCGATGCCAAACGCTCGCATAAAGCCCACTACCGCAGACGCCATACAGTGACGAGCATTAGGGTCGATATTATTCGATAAAAAGCCCGCTTTCATCAGCTTAGCAGCGGCGTAACCTTCCCATACCGTCCACTGTCCCGAACCAAACATGCCGACTGAGGTTGGGCCCTTTTCTTTAATTGATTGCTTGAATTTATCAGCCATCACGTCAAACGCTTGATCCCATGAAACCGGCTGGAAGTCACCGTTTTTATGGTATTTACCGTCTTTCATACGCAGCAAAGGCGTTTGCAGCCTGTCTTTACCGTACATAATTTTGGAAAGAAAATAGCCTTTAATACAGTTCAAGCCTTTGTTCACTTCCGATTTAGGGTCGCCTTGCGTGGCCACCACTTTACCGTTTTGGGTACCGACCATCACGCTGCAACCTGTGCCACAAAAACGGCATGGGGCTTTGTCCCATTTTATTTTAGTTTGATCGGTTGAGGCGATAAGATTAGTGGCAGTAGCCGGCAATGATACGCCAGCGACGGCCGCGGCCGAGGCGGCTGCGTTTGCTTTTACGAATTCACGTCGAGTAAATTTCATTGTGCTTCCTCACATTGCGAGACTAATTCTTCCACTTGGTGATACACCAAAGAAGTGTTCAATACATGATCCAGTTGGTTGATAGTTTCAACCGTGTTTAATATGTGCTTTTTTCCTTCATTTTCGATCACGACCACCAGTTTACCTTGGTCGTCTCGAGCATAAATTTCAGCTTCCGGCATGGCTTCAATTGCTTGCGCAACGGCAGCCACATGTTCTACCGAGGTGTACACCACCAAACTTGAAATATGAACTTCTTTCACTTCAGACATGGTCTTCCTCTGACGTTTGTATCACAGCGATAGCTTGGGTGGGACAAGGCGCAATGCAAGCTCCACAGCCGGTACAATCTGCGATGTTGATGTCTGGCACACTGCTGATGCCGGGTTTGAAACTGATTGCCTCTTGTTCGCACAACTCGCCGCAACTGCGACAATAAACCCCTTGATGGGCCAGACAAGCTTGGCTCACCGCGACTTTTTGTTGCGGCCAAGGCTCGGTTTGAGTTGTATCAAAAATCGGCTCGGGGCAGGCATCTGCGCATTGCTGGCAGAACGTGCACTCCCCTTGGCTAAAATCTATGGTAGGAAAACCGCCATCACCGTGGCGTATTATGTTAGTTTCACACGCAGTTACACAGGCTTCACAGCGCGTGCAACTGGCGATAAAATCCACCTCAAGGCTAACCCAAGGCAAAGTGATTAATGGCTGACTGTCGCGCTTAAATAAACGACGACGTGACAGCGTGACCGATGATGACATTGCTTGCCTATATATTGCTGCCTCAGTGAGCTTTTATGCGTCGTTAAAAACGAACTAACTCTTTGTTGCAAAATGCAAAGTGCAGCTTTTTTATTGATATAGACTAAATGTAGGATCTGGCCCCAAACGAGGCTATACCTCGCAAGGGTTATATTCTGGCGCGCTATGTGCTAGATCAATTTTTCCCTAACACCGTGTTCACATTATTAAATAATCAGCATGTTAAAACGGAAAAGATACGCTTTACCCACCAATCGAAGCCAAGTGAACGGTACCGCCAAGATCGCCTTGTTGCAGAAAATGGCTCACACGCTTGGTTTTTAGTTCATCCAATACCCTTTGTTGCAATTGAGCGGCTTGCTCGGGGTGTTGCAACAAATCGCGTAAGTCTACCCCTTGCTCTCCAAACAAGCACAAATGCAAACGCCCCAAGGACGAAACTCGTAAGCGGTTGCAAGAGTCGCAAAAATGCGCCTCATAAGGCATGATTAAACCTACCTCACCGGCATAATCAGGGTGCGCAAACACCCGCGCTGGGCCGTCTGTAGACTGACGTATTTTCTCAACCCAGCCTTGTGCTAACAACTGCTTCATGATGGTACTGCCCGCCACGTGTTGCTGCTGAAATAGGTCATGGTTGTCATGGGTTTGCATTAACTCGATAAACCTCAATTGAACGGGTAAATCTTTAATCCAGTGTAAAAACTCGCCCAATTGATGCGCATTAAGCTGGCGCATTAGCACGGTATTCACTTTTACAGCTTGAAAATCCAGCTTGAGTGCGGTTTCGACCCCCGCCATCACTTTAGCAAACAAGTTTTCACCGGTTATTTGGTGAAAAAGTCGCGGGTCTAAGCTGTCAATACTGACATTAATCGCGTCTAAGCCAGCGTCACGCCAAGCGTGTGCGTCTTTTGCTAAGCGATAACCATTGGTAGTAGTCGCGACTTTTTCTATTCCTTGGGTACGTTTAGCAGCCGCAATGATGTCGCAAAAGTCTTTACGCAAAGAAGGTTCACCGCCCGTAATGCGCACTTTCTTGGTGCCTAGCTGGGCAAACACAGACACTAACTGTTTAATTTCGGGCAAAGTTAAAAACTGCTTTCGCCCTTCGGGTTTATAACCGTTTGGCAAACAGTAGGTGCATTTAAAATTACACACATCAGTGATGGACAGCCGTAAGTATTCAAACTTACGCTGATAATTGTCGATAAGTTGTGGCATAAACACCTTTCCAAATTCGGGAGGCATGACAATTTCTCACCACACCCTTTGCGGATAATTCCGACACGGTTTAATCGCCATATCTTCGACTTAGGCGAGTTAAACTCGGAGTTCATTTATTTCTGTATAGCAAATATTGGAGAGCTATCCCAGCAGATCATCTCAAAAACGCCTAGAATAGGTCGTATTACGTTAAACTTACCTCCTTAGAGATAAGCCGTTTGAAGACATACAATCGTTCTGCCACCAAAAGTTTACGCCGAGCATTACTCATCATTTTGACCATTTGCTTGGCCCAAGCTTGCCTTAGCTTAACCTTACAAAGTACCAATCTTAATGATGCCAAACTGGTTAACGTGGCGGGCTCATTACGAATGCAAAGCTACCGTTTGGCTCACTCTTTACTCAGTGATGATCCATTATTAGAACAGCAAATAGTGCAGTTTGAAGACAGCTTAATGGGTGATAACTTACAACCCGTGACTAACTGGCACCAGCCTCGCCATATTCAGCAGGATTACAATCAACTACTGCAACAATGGCAGCACCTCAAGCCTTTACTGCACGCACGAAAGTATCAAGAGTACCGCTTACAGGTGGCTGAATTTGTGGACCAAATCGACGATATGGTATTGGATTTACAGCAGCAGTCAGAGTTCAAAGTAAAGCTGATATTTCTGTTCCAAAGTTGCAGTATTTTAAGCATTTTATTTATTTGCCTTTATTTACTGCAAATGATGAAAACACGCATTGTCACTCCGTTACGGCAACTTATCATCGCCGCTAAAGCAATTCAAAATAAGCAATTTGACCAAGCTAAAGTCAGCGCTTCAGACCAAGAGATAGGCCAATTATGTCAAGCTGTCGCCGTCATGGCCCAAGAGCTAAAACACCTGTACTTGGAAATGGAACAAGCCGTTAACGAAAAAACCAATGCACTGGCCAAAGCCCATCAAAACATGTCTTTTTTGTATCAATTCTCGCAACAAGTCAGCGCCAGTGACCTCAGTGAGCCCGCTCTCAACAAACTGCTTAATCTGTGTCAGGAGCAGTTGCAAGTCTCAGCCATTACCCTTACCTTGTGCCGCGCCAATGAGGTCAGTCGCACCATTACGGTTGGGCCGCAGCCTTCGCAAGCCGAGGCCGCTTGTCACACCGATGCAACGTTGACCATTGGCCAGCGCCAGTTAGGCCAACTGGCAATGCACAGCCAACAAGCTTTGGATAACACGGTTTGCAATAACCTGGCTTTCACCCTTGCTCAAGGCTTGTTAAATAAAGAAAATGCATTGCAACACCAAAAACTGGCTTTAATGGAAGAGCGCGCAATCATCGCCAGAGAGCTGCATGATTCTATCGCTCAGGCGCTGTCGTATTTAAGGATCCAGTGCACGCGCTTAAAACGCCAAGTACAGCAGCCGCACAATGACCAAGCCCTAAACGCCATTGCCGAGGAAATCGATCAAGGCATTGCCGCAGCTTACTTGCAACTGCGCGAGTTATTATCAACCTTTAGGTTGCAAATCAAAGAAGCAAATTTATCTGAAGCCATTGCCGTTATGTTAGAGCAACTGCAAGAGCAATCTGCAAGCATCTTACAACTGGAGTACCAAATTAACGACCATGACTTAAAAGCCGAGCATCATATTCACATATTACAAATCATTCGAGAATCAGTGCTAAACGCCATTAAACACGCCAACGCAGCAAAAATCCTCGTGGTATGTCAATACCAGGACAGCCATAACATCGCCATCAGTATCAGCGACGATGGCCAAGGTTTTGAGGGCGAACAAGCAAAACAAGGCCATTATGGACTGAGTATTCTCCATGAACGGGCCCAAAACTTAGGCGGTGAAATCAACATTGAGCCACGACCCAACAGTGGTACTTTGATTTCACTGGTTTTTCCTTATCAACAATTAGAGCAATGATATGACAACCAAAAATTTATCCGTGATGGTGGTTGATGACCATCCCTTAATGCGCAAAGGCATCGTACAGTTACTTGCCCTTGAGCCAGATTTTAACGTAGTAGCGGAAGCCAGTAATGGCACTGAAGCGTTAACTCAAGCGCTGGCTAACGAGCCAGATTTAATCCTACTCGACCTGAATATGAAAGGCATGTCTGGCTTAGATACACTGAAGGCTTTACGCGCAGAGCAAATCAGCGCCCATATCATTATTTTAACGGTATCAGACGCCAAACAAGACGTGATCCAATTAATCAATCAAGGCGCTGATGGCTATTTATTAAAAGACACTGAGCCTGAAGCCTTGTTAGCCAGCTTAAAACGAGCTGCCACCGGGCAACAGGTTATCAGCGAAGAAATAAAGCCTTACTTAACTTGTCTTAACGAAGGCCAAGATATCGATGCCCTTTTTGCCAGCTTAACCAAAAGGGAAACAGAGATTTTGCAACAAATTGCAAAAGGTCACAGCAATAAAGAAGTGGCAGAAAACTTGTTTATTTCTGAGGGCACGGTGAAAGTGCATGTGAAGAGTTTATTAAAGAAGTTAGCGGTAAAATCCCGCGTAGAAGCAGCGGTGCTATATTTAGAGACGCACAGGTAGCACCCTATGAAATGCTAAAGAGACAGATTCAGATTGACTATTTGTCTACAAACTGTCATCAAAAACAGATTTAATGGTTGCATCAACTAGATGAAGTCGTTAACTTTTCGCTTGTATTTATTACTCAAGTGGTCGTGATGGAAAAATACCAAGCCAGCATGCAACAAGCCGCTCAATTTAGCGCGGCCCTCAGCGCGTCAAGTCAGCAGCAGCCTGACGGTCAAGGCGTGGCGCAATATAAACATGTCGCCGCCATTGGCGGTGGCCACGGTTTAGGCCGCCTACTTTCTTCGCTGTCATATCTAGGCCCTAAGTTAACCGGCATTGTGACCACCACAGATAACGGTGGCTCAACCGGTCGCTTAAGGCAATCGGAAAACTGCATTGCTTGGGGGGACTTGCGTAATTGCATTAACCAGCTTGTTCCCGAGCCCAGCATTGGCAGTATGTTGTTTGAATATCGCTACCCAGGAGAGGGCGAATTTGCGGGTCACAATTTAGGTAACTTGATGCTGTTGGCTCTAGATCAACTCTGCGTTCGCCCCGTTGATGCGATTAAGCTCATCTCGAACATGCTAAAAGTGACCAGCCATATATTCCCCATGGCCGAACAACCTGCCGATTTAATGGCGATTTGCCGCGAAGGCAAAAACTATCACGGCGAAGTGGTGGTAGACCAAATGCAAAGCTTTCCAGACAAGCTCGCATTAAGCCCAGCTGTTAATGCAACAGCGGAGGCGGTGCAAGCATTAAAAAAAGCAGAGCTGATTATATTAGGGCCTGGGTCTTTTTTAACCAGCATTATGCCGCCGCTACTCTTACCTGAAATTCAGCAAGCCCTTATCAGCCGTAAAACGACAGTGGTGTTTATTGCTAATTTAGTGCCTGAGCAAAGCCCGGCAGATCAGCTCACTCTAAACCAACAATTAAAATGGTGTGAACAGCAGGTAGGTGCGCCCTTTATTGACCATGTGATTCTCCCCCATGGCGCAGCGGCCCTTGATGATTATCAAGAGCATTATTTTGACCTGGCTGAAGAAACTTTAAAACACCGTCACGACAGAGAAAAATTGGCCGCGGCAATTGAAACTATGCTGCGATTGCAAGTTAACGCGATAGAGAAGTGACATGAAACCTTGGTTGATAAGCTTGCCTTATCAACCAAAAGCGCCACTCAGAGTAGAGTTATGAATGTGCTGCGCGTTTATTTAACAAGGTAGGGTAAGCACGTTTAAAACTGACAATGTCTTTTAATATCAAAACTCGGCATAAGTTGAATACTGCTAAAAACCAAAACTTAAAATAACTTGGCCGAGCCTTGACTGCCGCTTCGTACTGCCAAGACTGATGAATAAACCTCATCAATGTAAATAAGCTGAGCGCGACAAAAACGATGAAAATAGTATGTGTCATAGTGCTTCCTTAGCAGTAAACTCCTCGTACCACTATCAAAGCAAATTTCATCCATCTGGCTCAATAGCCAAGTCGACGCTTTGTAACCTCAGTCACAGCTTGCCCCCTATAAAAGACAGAACTGTTGCGTCAGATCAAATCTGACGCTCAGCGCATTACACCGGGTTATCAGTTTCAATGTACTCAACGTCTAGTTGGTATTCTTGCGCTAACCACTGACCTAATGCCTGCACACCATAGCGCTCTGTAGCATGATGGCCCGCGGCAAAATAATGTATATTCATTTCTCTGGCACTGTATACGGTGCGCTCAGATATTTCACCACTGATAAAGGCATCTATGCCTTGGCTTGCGGCTAGATCAATATAATCTTGACCGCCACCGGTACAAATGGCCACCGAGCGAATGTCAGGTTTGTTGCCGTCTATCCATTGTGGTTCGCGGCCTAATACGCGAGAGATTTTTTCGCTCAGTTGCTGCGGCGAGATAGGCTCAGCAAACTTACCCACTTGGGCAACAGATAACTTGTCCCAGGGCTCTAAGCCTCGACGCAAAGGCAAGTCGAGCAGTTTCGCAAGCTGCGCGTTGTTACCAAGTTCAGGATGAACGTCGAGGGGTAAATGGTAAGCGAATAAATTGATATCATGCTTAAGTAATGCGGCGATACGTTTTTTTTTCATCGCCGTTATCGGCCCTGGCTCACCTTTCCAGAAATAGCCGTGATGTACCAAGATGGCATCGGCTTCGACAGCAATCGCTTGGTCAATCAAATCTTGGCACGCCGTTACGCCAGTGACGACTTTTTGAATCTTGTCGCGCCCTTCTATTTGGAGACCATTGGGGCAATAATCTTTAAATTTTTGTGGCGCAAGCAATTGCGCTAATACACCTTCCATTTTAGTTCTAGTAATTGCCATGGGTGACCTCCTGTAAAAAGAACGTATTGTACCCAATAACCCCCTCAAAACAGTAGTGTTTATGGTTTACATATTATGACAACCATAAGCAGGCATTATAAAAGCATGACATAAATTACTGCTGTATCAATCAATGAGAAATCCTCAGCAATAAGTAAAAGTTTCTTTAATAGACACTTATATTGATGATTTAACTAACAAGATTGAAATGTAAAATAAAAATCAATATTTTCCTCTAGATCCGTAATGCAAAAAAGTCATTTGAACCACAAAATATGACAAGGTCACAATTTGGGCGACAAAACGTGGTCATAGCAGATTAAACTGTCATACTTGCAATATAGTAAAAGCTCACACTAAAGAATTAGTTTTGGTTGCCAAATGAATAAAAATGGATTTACCTTGGTCGAAGTGCTCATTGTGGTCGCGATCATCGGTATCTTGGCGGCAATCGCTCTGCCCAGTTACACAGCATACATACAGCAATCTAATCGGGTTGATGCTCAAATAGCCCTGTCAGAAATGGCTCAAACTTTTGAACGTAACTATGCCAGGCAAGGTGATTACCCCACTGCGTTACCAAGTATCACAACCCCAACCAGTTATAACTTCTCATTAAGCGTTGATACAGCAACAGACACATATACTCTGACAGCAACGCCTCAAGGCTCTCAAGCCAATGACGATTGTGGCACCTTAAGTATCAACCAAGCCGGCATCACGTCAGCGGATGAAACACACTGCTGGAGGTAAGTATGAAGCATATTCAGCGCCAACAGTTGGGCTTTAACTTAATTGAGCTCATGGTTGTCATTGCCATTGTGATGATATTGACCTTAGTGGCGATACCTAGCTATCAAACTTTTGTACAAACCGATCGCATGGCGGATGCCAGTAATAATTTATACAACGCATTTCGATTTGCCCGCAGCGAAGCGGTTAAAACCTCTTCGAACATCACACTTAAAGCCATAGACAGTGATTGGGCAAAGGGTTGGCGTGTGGTTGATGCTGCTAATAAAATCTTGATGGAAGTACAAGCCCCTCATCAAGACATCACGGTGACAGGCAGCACCACAGTGGTAAAAGGAAATGGCGGCCTTTCAAGTGCACAAGAGTTTACCGTCTCTGGTTACAGTGAAACTAAACGCTTATGCATTTATGTCAGTGGCCAGAGCAAGCTACAAGCGGGAGCATGCAGCTAATGAAGAGCAACCTTAAACAGCAAGCAGGTTTAAGCTTAATCGAAGTATTAATTGCTACCATCGTCGCGGTAGTGGCACTGCTGGGACTCGGTTTGCTGGAAATGAAAATGCTGCAGGCTTCACAATCAAGCTTTCATTATACGGTATCGACCATTCGAGCCAATGAATTAATCGACAACATTTGGCTAAATTTATGCGACGTTCAAACCGATCCAGCTCGTTACACACAAGTGGTAGATACTTGGAAAAGTGGATTGCCTGAAGGGTACAGTGTCACCGAAGGTAAACCAGGTAATAGTTTTACATTGAGTACTGAGATTAATTTAACTTGGACTGATAGCCGCATTGATGAAGCGGACAATAACCAAGTAACTTTAATGGCCAACTTTCCAGATGTGTGTGGATAAGGTGGCAGACAATGAATCTTAATATCCGAAAAGCTCAATCTGGTTTCACATTAATAGAGTTAATGGTTTCAATGGCGATAGGACTCACCTTAGTGTTGGCATGTTCGTCCGTATATTCTTCATTAAAAACGGCCGTGACATTAACCCAGCAAATGTCTGAGGCACAAGAATCCCTCCGCGCGTCATTTAACCTTATCGCTCGCTCGGTGCGTCAAGCCGGAGGTTTAGCGAAGGAAACAATGGACGGTAAAGACCGTCTTCGCACAACCTACGACAATATTCAGACTGGAGACGTGGTGTATAGCTGCTTAGGCAATACCCGCTCAAACGGTACCTCAGATTTGTTTTATCTGGGTGACGAAGGACTTTACTGCAATGACGGAATAGGAAATCAACTCATTGCATTAAGTGTAGAGAAAATGACAGTCACACCGTTAGGGAGCAATGGTGTCACAGTTCAACTTTATATAGACGGTATGCCCGCTTCATACGGCAGCGATGGCATTGCGTTTACGTTAGCACAACGACAAAAAATATTAGATCAAAACAGTAATTAGTTTTCGTTAGCACTTGTGCATCTTTTTTCCATTGTGATTAAAGGTGCCTCATTCGCTAATGGCTTACTAATAAGGGAGCTCTCTATGAAAACTCAGCAGCATGGCTTTGTACTTCTGTCTGTACTCATACTCACAACCATATCAACATTGGTGGCATTCTCAGCCCTCAATGAAACCCGTTTGCAAGAGCAGATTGGCGGCAATCAGCAAAAAGAGTTAAATGCCCGATTATTAGCGGAAAAAGAGGTGTTTGATGCATTCAAGTATTTTGAAACAAACAAAAACCTCAATGGTTATCCAATCAAGGATGTAAGTGCAGACGGCAGAGGCTCAACGCTACTCACTACTGCTGATGCGAATGTTATTGTCGGTTATGGCAAATTTGATGGTGCTAAAGCCTATTTTAAAGCAAAGCTAACCAGTAGCGGCGCAATAAACCTATTCGAAAGTGGTGTAGTAGCTTGTGACGGTATAGCACTGAGTGGCAGTGGTCACATAGACAGTTACGATTCTCGTAATGGGCCCTACAGTCAAAACAATAAAAATAATAATGCCAGCGTACAAACCATCAATGCCAATGCCGATATAACCCTTTCAGGGGATTCTCCCATCTATGGTAATGTCACCGCCAACGGTAAGTTCACCAGCACGGGCTCGGCCTCTTTGGATGGTTCTGTCACGGCTGCCGGTGATATCTCTATTAAAGGTGGCAGTGGCAGTGGAGACAGAGTGACAGGAGATGTCATGTCGTATGGCAGTATGATCCTTGATGATTGGATACCGATGGGCGGAGACATCTCAGTTAAAGACGCCTTTAATGGTATTACTCGAGATAAAATTGATGAGTTACCCAATCATGTCAGCTTCCATGATTTAGATCCTGATCAAAACCCAAGCTTTAGTTCATCTTGCGATCCGGCCGATATCGCCACTCAACTGGCAGGGATTGCTTCACTTAAAGGCGCAAATGGACAAACACCCCCTAAAGTCGATACCACAGCTTGGTATTCCGGAAAAGGTAATCAGCCAATTCAATACACTCCAGATAACGGCCAATATTACGACAAAAGCAGTAAACAATTTCAGGATATCCCAGCCATTACCACGGAGTTAATGGGAGAAGAAGTCCAAGCGATCGTTATTGAAAGCCTGACGTTAAAAAATGACTCGATTCATATTTCCGGTGGCGACGTGGTCTTGGTGGTCCAAGGCGACTTTAAAACTGCAGGTAGCCCGGCTAACATTACGATTGAGTCAGGTAGCTCCTTAACCATTATTACTGAAAGTAAAGTGGATATAGGTTCAAGTGCTAACATAACTGCCGATGCAACGTTATCTGATAATAACAAACCGCCCTTCACAATTTACTCAGCTTACGAAAGCACTGGTGACAGCGATACTGGAGTTAAAATGAACGGCGCTACAGACATGTACGCATCCGTTTATGCTCCTTTGACACACATCGACATCAACGCAAGTGGAGACATGATGGGAGCGGTTCGAGGTAAAACAGTCGATTTATCCGGTGACGGTGGCATGCATTATGATGAAGCTTTAGGCACAGTTGAAACCCCGATTGGCGAAGGAAAGGCCGCGATTGCTTCAATGTATTATCATTACCCCGAGTAAAATATCGGTTCACGATGTTGTTTGATAAAAGGCGCTGCGGCGCCTTTTTTATGACTAAAGTTGAAGCGCCCTATTTAGTCGAGCATTTCTATTTTCTCGCTTCCCTTTTAAAAAGAGGTTTGATCACCGTTAGATAGAATATGACACAACATAAAGCTGTCCATATACCTCCCCACATCCAAGTGGTACCAAAAAACTCATCCGCTAGCATGGCAGCATCAGAGCGATGGTGACTGTACATCACCGTATCTTGAAAGACGTCGTAGGGTACATAAAGCAGGCTCGCTAACCCTATGGTTTGCAAAATAACGGCTTGCCACTGTGAAGACAGTTTCAGGTAACACAAAATCAATACTGCGGCACTTAAGGCGCTAAAAATCAGTGTAAATGTTGATCCAAAAAAGAACCCCCCAACCAGCAACATAATAGCGCCCATCAATGGCAGTAAAAGAGGCTGATGAGCAAAGCGATAAATGCCAGCACCTATTAAAATTGAGCCTAAATAGCCCGCGGTAAGAATACTAAAACGGTGCCCGCCGGCAGATATCACGTGACCCGATTGATCAGATGAAACCACGAAACTTTTCACGCTTCCGCCTGTTAGCCAAGTGAGCAAAGCATGACTAAACTCATGAAAAAATACGACCAGAATTTTTAACGGCAATACCCAAGGAGTGTGCCAAGCTAAATATAGAATTATCACTAATAGCAAACTTAGCCAGCTTTTTTGTCTATACATGGTGTCCTCTGATGATATTTTATTTTTTTGTGACATCAACTTATTCAGTTGTCATTGAAACACAGGGCATAATTCTGCGAAACTAACTAAGTCCAAGGAATTAAGGACAGCCAAACTCGATGCCCGTCGAGACCCAGGGGAGTAGTATTACCAAATGGTAGAAAAAAGAAAACTAAAAGGCCTTAGATCTAAACTTATGCTAGCGTTTTTATTGCTTAGCATTGTGCCCTTTTCCACTATCTCTGTATTATTTCTTTATTCCTACTCTAAAGATCTTGCATTGCAAACGACTAGTCACTTGGTATCTGTGCGAGAAATTAAAAAAAGTCAGGTGCGTGATTACTTTCGTGAGCTTGAGCATCAAGTGAGTCTGTTTGCGCAGTCAGACTTTGCGAAGGCGTCTATCGGGCGCTTTTACGGTTTTAGCTCCGCTTTTGAACGTCTGGGTGGCACCATAGAGCAATCGCGCTTAACCGCCCAATCCTTGTTTAAGCCTGGCAGCTGGGATGTGTACCAGGACGAAAGCCAACAAGTCGTTCCTGGCGCCGCATTTGATGCCAGTAGCCAAGGTGACGAACTGTATAAAAGGGTTCACCTCAAATACCATAAAGAATACGCAAAGTTGGTTAAAGAGTCTGATTTTTCAGATATCTACTTAATTGATAACAGCGGCAACTTGGTGTATTCCGTCACCAAACAAGCTGATATGGGTACCAACCTCATTTCAGGGCAATACCGAACGACTCGGTTAGCAAGCACTTACCAAAAGCTCAAAGTGCAGATGGACCAGTCTCCTAACCCGTCCGACTTGTTTCAACTGGGTGATTTTAGCCTCAACCCGCTGACGAACAAGGTAGAGGCCTATATAGGCGTGCCTATATTACAGCACTCATATGTTCGCGGCGTTATCATATTTGCTATTGATAACAAAGGCTTGAACAAACTAATGAGCGACCGCCAAGGCCTAGGTGAAACGGGCGAAACCTTTGTGATTGGCTCAGATAACAAGCTACGCTCAGATTTATACGGCAGTGAGCGCTTCAAAGTTGAACACAGCTTTAACTATGCCGATATTGCAGTAAACTCAAAACCGGTGGGTTTAGCATTACAAGGTGAATCTGGCGCTGGCCAATTTAGTAACTATTTACACGACGAAGTCTTAGCAGCCTACACTCCCATTAATGTTTTTGAGCAGCCATGGGCATTAGTCACTGAAATATCAGAAGACGAAGCGTTCGCCCTCACCCGCCAGTTAGAAAAGTTAGTGGCCTCGTTTGCCATCTTCTCAGTGCTGCTGTTTATTTTCTTCTCCCGTTGGCTGTCTAATACCATCACCGCCCCTTTGCTTAACCTTACCTGGTCCGCAGAGTTGGTTGCCGCCGGTGACCTTGAAAAGCCGATACGCGGAGTGAACCCAGAGGGCGATGAAATTGGCCGCCTTGCTCACAGCTTTGCGCATATGCAATATTCTGTGCGTGAAAAGCTGTTACTGATCAGCGAGCAAAAGCAAGAACTCGAAAGTCAGGTTGCGTTGATTCAGCAACAAAACCAAGAGCTGCAACAAGCTGACAAACTGAAAGATGAGTTTTTAGCCAATACTTCCCACGAGCTGAGAACGCCAATTCACGGCATTGTGGGCATGGCCGAATCAATGATTGCTGGCAGCGCCGGCGAACTGAGTGATGCTCAGCGCCAGCAACTTTCACTGATCATCAAAAGCAGCGAAGGTTTAGCACGTTTGGTCAACGATCTGTTGGATTATCACAAGATGCGCTATGGTCAGTTGCCAATCAAACCGCAAGCTTTAGACCTTAAATCTGTGATTAATTTGGTGTTTGATTTATGTAAACACCTTACGGGGAATAAACCTGTACGGTTAATCAATCAATGCCCAGACAATTTACCTGTGGTATTTGCTGATGAGTTAAGGCTTGAACAAGTCTTGTATAACCTCATTGGTAACGCTATCAAGTATACCCCTGAAGGCAAAGTTGTACTCACGGTTGAGCAACAAGACGAACAGCTTAAAATTATCATTGCCGACACAGGTATCGGCATGACACAAGAGCAAATCAGTCATATCTTTGAGCCATTAATGCAAGTGCGCGAAAACCGTAACCATGCCAAATCGGGTTATGGTTTGGGGTTATCTGTGACACGCCAATTAGTGCAACTGATGAATGGCGAATTAGGCGTAAGCAGCAAACCAGAAATTGGCTCTGAATTTGTGGTCTCATTACCGATACATCAAGATCAGAGTATTGAACCTACCGTGGTGCAACCCTCATCTCGTGCGCTCATGCTTATGGACGAAGCAGACAACGAGCCTGAGCAACGCAACAACTGGCAGTCGGTAGAGTTTGATATCAGCGAAGATGCCTACAAAATACTGGTTGTCGATGACGAAACCATCAATTTGCAAATATTACAAAACCTCCTTGGGCTACAAGGTTATCAAGTGTATTGCTGCCAAGATGGTCATGAAGCATTAGCGGTGTTGGAAGTTGAGCAACCGGATTTGATGTTGGTGGATGTGATGATGCCAACCATGACAGGTTTCGAGTTGTGTCAAAAGGTCCGTACGCAGTTTGATCGCCTCACTCTCCCTGTCGTGTTTTT
Source organism: Motilimonas pumila (assembly GCF_003596335.1). Lineage (GTDB taxonomy): Bacteria > Pseudomonadota > Gammaproteobacteria > Enterobacterales > CBDFNC01 > Motilimonas > Motilimonas pumila. The sequence continues at coordinate 122,058 of NZ_QZCH01000008.1, read as the reverse complement.
AACCGCGTTAAATCAGCCGAAAGATTTGCTAGAGGGTTTTGAAGCCGGTGCTAACGATTACTTGGTTAAACCTTTTGGCAAAGACGAGCTATACGCCAGAATCAACGCCCATATTCAGGCTAAAATTGCGAATCAGCAAAAAGTTGAAAACACCCTGCTCAAACAAGAGATCAATCAGCACATACAAGTGCAAACAGGCCTTAAGAGTACTCAATTTCGACTGCTTGCCATGTTAGAACAAGCCGACGAAGTCTTAATTGGCGTTGATCTCAACGATCAAGTTCAATTCGCCAGCGCCGGCGCACAGGCCCTATTTGGCATTGAGCAAGAAGAATTTGTGCATCATTCAATTAACGATATTTTAATGACGCCATTCAAATTACAACTGGAAAGCGCACCTGATATGGAAGGAGATAGTCAGGAAATAGAGCTGGCATGTCGCGGCGTAGAAGGTCCATTCGCCAGTAAAGTTACGATTACACCGGCTAATTTTGAAGAACAACCGGGCTGGAGTTTAATCTTCCACTGCATGCCGGTATTAGCAGATCATGAAGTGGGGCACCATAGTCGAGCGAAAGTAGCCGCCTTGACCAGTGCGATTACTTCGTTGAGTAAGCACGTAATTAGCACAGATCCTCAGCTGATCCATGACTTACAAGCGCTTGGCCCCGATTTTGCGGAGTTGGCCCAGCAGCTCACCAGTGAGCCAAACGAAGATCCATTACGAAGCCAAATTGTCGATACCATGCGCTCTGCCCTCGAACATTGGCAAACGGCAACCGGTGAAGGCAAGATAGAATTAGCTGAGAAAAGTAAGCTATGGCGCGTTTATCTGGATCGCAGTTCACTGCAAACCCGCACCTTGGATAAGTACTTGCAAATCGACACCCTGCCAAAATCGCCACGCTGGCGAACCGTACTAAGCACGGCTGAGTATGTGTTAGAACATTGCCCCCAGCCCCAAGAAAGTCACGATAAACTGCAACAAGCCAAGCTTGCGCTACGTAATCAAGTAAGCAAAAGCGACTCCTAAGCCCAGTAATGACGCGGTCTCACACTTTAGCATGTGAGATCGTGATCACAAGTCTATAAAACATAATTAAGCAATCACAAATATCCCTCTAATTTTGATTGTGACGGCGTTCACAAAGGCCTAAAAATCGACCGAATTTGGAGCAAAAAACACCGCTTAATTCGCAAAGAAAAAAAATGTAAGCCATTGATTAATAATAGATTAGTTATTTAATAAACGATATTAACGTGAGATGCTTCACGCTTAACGAAATCAACGACAGAAACATTTGCGTATCCGTCATTAAATTGCTTTTATATAGCCCGTTGGTGAAAAACATTAAACGAGTCATTTTTAGTCACTTTGACAAAAGAACTCAAAAACCAGCGTTGGACAAGTTGCGGCCAGGTTGTAAACAAGCCACAACTTGTACGCTTCTCATATACAAGGATATGATTAAGGAATGGTTATGCTTGCTAAGTTAACTAAAGTTTCTACAGCTGTAGCGATGGGCGCTACAATGTTAGCTGGTGCTATCTCTGCACCTGCAATGGCTGCTGATAAAGCAACTCTTACACTAGTTTCAGAAATGAAACCTTCTTGGGTTCGTAACTTCAACCCTTTCCTAGCGACTTCTCGTCTAGCTACTACTAACCAGTTCATCTACGAGCCACTACTTGTAGTTAATGAAATTAAAGGTGGTGAAGTAGTTTACCGTCTAGCTAACAAACACTATTTTTCTGATGACCTAAAAACTGTTTACTTCGAGCTGAAGAAAGACGTTAAATGGTCAGACGGCGAAGCTTTCACAGCTGACGACGTTGTTTACTCTCTAGGTGTTGCAGCTAAAGGCGGCGCAGCTGACGTAGCAGGTATTTCTGCTAAAATCGCTGGCGTTAAAAAAGTTGACGACTACAAAGTAGCCGTTGAACTAAAAGACGTAAACACTGGTATCGTAGCTGAAATCGTTCGTGCACCTATCGTTGCTGAGCACGTTTTCTCTAAAGTTGCTGACCTAACTACTTTCACAAACGAAAACCCAGTAGGTACTGGTCCTTTCACTCAAGTAGATACGTTCACTCCACAGGTTTATGTACAATGTCGTAACCCTAACTACTACGAGAATGACAAGCTAGCTGTTGATTGTATCCGTATGCCACAGCTTGCGAACAATGACCAGCTTCTAGCTGCAGCTATCAAAGGCGACCTAGACTGGACTTCTGCGTTCATTCCAGATATCGACCGTGTACTTGTTAGCCAAAACAAACACTACCACTACTGGTTCCCAGCAGCTGGTTCTGCTTCTTTCATGGTTAACTTCAAGACACCAAATGCAAACAACGCTAAAGCGTTCAACGACGTACAATTCCGTCGCGCATTCTCTATGGCTCTTGACCGTCAAGCAATCGTAGACATCGCTGGTTACGGTTACTGGTCTGTGAACGAGTACCCAGATGCACTAGGTGACCAGTTCGCTGCATGGGCTAACAAAGACTCTATCGCTAAATACGGTAAGTACAGCAAATTCAACATTGAAGGCGCTAAGAAACTTCTTAAAGACGCTGGCTACAAAGACGTTGATGGTGACGGCTTCGTAGAAAACCCAGACGGTACTAAGGTTGAGTTCAAAATCCTAGCACCAAACGGTTGGTCTGACTTCATCAACACAGTACAAATCGGTGTTGAAGGTCTACAAGAAGTTGGTATTAACGCAAGCGTTTCTACTCCAGAATTCGCAATCTTGACTGAAAAAGTACAAAACGCTGACTACGATGCTCAGTTCACTAACTACTTTGCAGGTCCAGATCCATTCAAATACTACAACACTGCTTTCCACTCAGAGCAAATGGATAAAGCACGTTTCGGTGGTCACCACAACGTAGACAAAGAGCTAGATGCACTCATCGACTCTTTCAACAAAACTGGCGACCAAGACGAGAAAGTAGCTATCGTTCATAAAATCCAAGAGCGTATTGGTTCAAACCAAACGACTATGGCCGCTATGAGCACTAACTACAACTACCAGTACAACACTAAGCGTTTCACTGGTTGGTTCAACGATAAGAACCCACAAGCTCGTCCAGTAGTATGGCCTGACACTCCAGAGCGTTTACTACATGTACTAAATCTTAAGCCAGTTAAATAATTTAACTGACTAAGAATCAAGCCTCACCCTCGGGTGAGGCTTTACTTTAACTAAAACCTTCTGATCGACCTTTTACACTCGCGTACCCTTTTTTGGTACAACCTGAGCTTCAGTTAGAGTGAACCGAGATGAAGTTAACAATAGGTGTAGAGATATGGGATTTATATTAAGACGTCTCGTCTTTTACTTTGGTGCCTTTTTGGTAGCCGTTGTAATCAACTTTATTCTTCCACGTGCAATGCCAGGTGACCCAATCACCGCAATGCTTGCAGGTGGTGCCATGTTAGATGCTCAACAAGTAGCTAACTTACGTGAAACCTTTGGTTTCATTGACGCCCCTGTTTACGAACAGTTCTGGATTTACTTCAAGTCAATCTTTAGCTGGGAACTCGGCGTTTCAACTTATTTCTACCCAACTCCAGTAACCGAAATTCTTGGTATGGCGTTTGGTTGGACTCTTTTCCTAACTGGTACAGCAACTTTGCTGGCTTTCGCGTTTGGTGCTTCACTGGGTATTGTGGCAGCATGGTATCGCGGCGGTAAATTTGACAGTATTGCGTCTCCGCTCTCTCTCGTCTTACAGGCCACGCCTCAGTTAGTATTTGGTATTGTTATCTTGTTTACCTTTGGTGTAAACATGGACCTCATTCCAATCAGCTACGCATACACTGCGGGTGCAACACCAGAGTTCACTTGGGTATTTATTAAAGACGTACTTCACCATGCAATCGCCCCTATTTTCTGTATCTTCATCGTACAGCTAGGTGGTTTCTTGGTACCAATGCGTAATAACATGATTAACCTTCTAGGCGAAGACTACATCACCATGGGTAAAGCAAAGGGTCTTTCTAATATCCGCGTAATGCTTAACTACGGTGCTCGTAACGCTATTCTACCAAGTGTAACCGCCCTTTCTATGGCGCTAGGTTTCGTGGTAGGTGGTGCAATGGTTGTGGAAGTTATCTTCAACTACCCAGGCCTAGGTACTGTTTTATACAATGCCATCATCAACCGTGACTACCAGGTCATCCAAGGCCAGTTACTTATCATGACTATCTTCATGTTGAGCTTTAACTTCTTGGCCGATGTTCTGTATGTATTCTTGGATCCTCGTCTTCGTAAGGGTGGTAAATAATCATGGGTTTCTTAAAATTATTAGTTCGAAACAACAAAGCCCTAATGGGTCTAATCATTGTTGGTTTCTTTATTTTAACGTCGGCACTTGCGCCGTTAATCACTCAATACGACTCTAAAAAGCGTACTGGTCGCCCACACATGGCACCTGATGCAGAGCACGTGTTAGGTACCACACGTATGGGTCGTGACGTATTTGCACAAACCTTATACGGTGGTCGTTTATCGCTAGCAGTAGGCTTCGGCGCGGGTATCATTGTTGTTGCCATGGCCGTTGCGGTAGGTATCACAGCAGGTTACTTCGGTGGTCTAATTGATGAGATCTTAAGTTCATTAATGAACATCATGCTGGTTATTCCTCAGCTCCCACTCCTTATGGTTTTGGCAGCGTTTATCGGGCAAGCGAGTCCCATGGTCATCGCGCTCATAATAGGTTTAACCTCCTGGGCTTGGGGCGCACGTGTTGTACGTTCACAAACCCTCGCTGTTCGTGAAAAAGAATTCGTAGTAGCAGCCCAAGTACTGGGTGAGCCATCTTGGCGTATCATCGTGATTGAAATCTTACCTAACTTGATTTCTATCATCGGTGCTAGCTTCATTGGTTCTGTTATTTACGCAATCATGACTCAAGCAACACTTGAGTTCCTTGGCCTTGGTGACCCAACAGCGGTAACTTGGGGCACACAGCTGTACAATATGCAGAATACTTCTGCAATCAACATCGGCGCGTGGTGGGAAGTATTCTCCCCAATCGTAGTAATCGCTTGTGTTGGTGCTGGTCTTGCACTCCTTAACTTCGCAGTTGATGAAATTGCTAACCCTCAACTACGTTCACACGTTGGTTTGAAGCGTTGGAAGCAAATCACAGCTGAAAAAGAAGCTGAAGCACTACAAGAGCAACAAGGTAAAGTTCAAGGGGCTGCGTCATGAGTCAGAAAAAAGAAGTTCAACTATCTGTACGCAACCTCTGCGTTGATTACATTACCAGTAACGGTGACGTGCGTGCGGTAAACTCTATCTCTTTTGATATTGGTAAAGGTGAAGTATTTGGTCTTGCGGGTGAGTCTGGTTGTGGTAAATCCACCGTGGCTTTCTCTGTATGTCGCTTACATAAGCCACCTGCATTTATCTCTGGCGGCGAAATTGTTTTCAACGGCAAAGACATCTTAGAATTTGACGATGAGCAGCTACGCCAATACCGCTGGAAAGAATCAGCAATGGTATTCCAAAGTGCGATGAACAGCTTAAACCCTGTTCTAACTATGGAAGAGCAGTTCTGTGACGTACTGCTTGCGCACACAGACATGACCCGTCAAGAGTGTGTTAAACGCGCTGGACAGCTACTCGAAATCGTGGACATCCACCCTAGCCGTCTAACTGACTACCCGCACCAGTTCTCTGGTGGCATGCGTCAGCGTTTAGTTATTGCTATTGCCCTTGCACTTAACGCTAAACTGATCATCATGGATGAACCGACTACAGCACTAGATGTAGTGGTTCAGCGTGAAATTCTACAGAAGATATATCAACTTAAAGAAGAGTTTGGTTTCTCTATTCTGTTTATCACCCACGATATCAGTCTAATGGTAGAGTTCTGTGACCGTATCGGCATCATGTATGCCGGTGAGCTAGCAGAAGTTTCACCAGCGAAAAATATTTTGACTCGCCCTAACCATCCGTACACGGAAGGGTTAGGTAACGCTTTCCCTCCTCTTCACGGCGAAAAGAAACGCCTTGTTGGTATTCCAGGTACACCATTGAACCTGTTTGAAGTGCCAGTAGGTTGTCGTTTCCAAGCACGTTGTCCATACGTGAAAGACGTATGTCGTCAAGAGTACTGTACCCTGACTGAAATTGCGCCTGGCGAGTTTTCTTCTTGTCACTTGCACAATGATGGCATGATCGATGTTAAATCGTTAGAGCCAAAACCGGTCCAAGCTTAAGAGCATTGAGAGAAGCAATATGAGCAAAAATAATCCAATAATTGAAGTTAAAAATCTAGTTAAAGATTTTCCAATCAATGCTAACTCACTTAAGAAAAACTACATGCGTGCCCTTAATGATGTGTCTTTCACATTATACAAAGGTCGTGCACTAGCCATTGTAGGTGAGTCTGGTTCAGGTAAATCAACTAGCGCAAAAATCATCGCTAAAATGTACAGCCGTACTCAAGGTATCGTCCAGTACCATGGCCGTGATATCGATGATTTCACTCAAAAACAAGAGTTGATGGAATACCGTGAAAGTGTGCAAATGATCTTCCAAGACCCGTTTGGATCTTTGAACCCTACGCACACTATTTTCCATCACTTGGCACGCCCTTTGCTGTTACACAAAAAAGTAACCAATAAAGCGGAATTGCCAGAACGTATTTACTCTCTGCTGGAGCGTGTAGGTCTAACCCCTGCAAAAGAGACAGCTGAAAAATTCCCACATCAGCTTTCAGGTGGTCAACGTCAGCGTGTTAACATTGCTCGTAACTTAGCAGTAGAAGCTGAAGTTATCTTAGCGGATGAACCGACGTCTATGCTTGATGTATCTATTCGTTTAGGTGTTCTTAACCTAATGGAAGATATGAAAGATGACGGTATCTCTATGATGTACATTACCCACGATATCGCAACAGCCCGCTACTTGGCTGAAGATATTGGCGTAATGTACGTGGGTCACTTGGTTGAATGGGGTGAAGTAGATGAAGTACTTCAAAAACCGGCTCACCCTTACACCCAGCTTCTTATGTCTGCGGTACCAAACCCAGAGAAAAGCATCCATGATAACTTAGAAGGCGGCCGTAAGGGTGAAATACCACTATGGACACCTGAAAGTATTGGTTGCCCATTTGCAGGTCGTTGTTTACAAGCGATGGACAAATGTACGGATGCTTTACCAGAGCCTAAAGAAGTGGCACCAAACCACTTTGTACGTTGTTTTTTACATGACTAAACAATAAGGATCCTGCCATGCAGCTGTTGACTAACCACATTGGTTATCAAGTTGGTGCAAACAAAGTGGCAGTTATCAAAGCAAAAGCCGGGCTCAATTTGAGCCCGGCTTCTTTGGTTTCATGCCAGGATAAAACTGTTTGTTTTTCGGCCAACATTATGGCACAAGGAAGTGTTGACCAGTGGAGCGACTGGTACTTTTATCATATCGATTTTTCGGCATTTGATGAGCAAGGTGAGTTTTACCTTAGCCTAGAACATCAAGGTGAGACCATTCACTCACACCCTTTTTGCATTGCTGAAGAGTTACTGATCCACCAAACCTTGTCCGACAATATTTTTTACTTTAAAGGTCAACGCAGCTCTGGTGAGTTTGATAAAGCGGACCAACGCCTGCCTTTCTGGGGTGAAACGGATAAATTCGCTGACGTGCGCGGCGGCTGGTTTGACGCCAGTGGCGACATGAGTAAATACTTGAGCCACCTTTCTGTTGCTAACTACCTTAATCCACAGCAAATTCCTATGGTTGTGTGGAACATGAGCCGTGTTCATCGCGAGTTCACAGGCAGCGACGATATTCGTAAAGTAAACCTCAATAAGCGCCTGTTAGACGAGGCCTTATTTGGTGCTGACTTTCTGATGCGAGTACTTGATGAGGAAGGTTATTTCTACATGACCATCTTTGACAAGTGGAGTAAGGACGTCAACAATCGTCATATTTGTGCCTACTCGACCCAAGAAGGTATTAAGTCTGCCCAATGGCAAGCAGCCTTTCGACAGGGCGGTGGTGTCAGTATCGCAGCTTTGGCAGCAGCCTCTCAAATGGCACCATTGGGAGAATACACGCCGGCGCAGTACCTTGAAGGCGCTAAGCACGCGTACGCGCATTTGTGTCAACACAATGAACGCTACTGTGATAACGGCAAAGAAAATATCATCGATAACTATTGTGCCCTACTCGCTGCTACCGAGCTATACCGCGCGACAACAGACACTTACTACCTATCGGAAGCCAGACGCTGGTCTGAAGCTTTGCAAGCGAAACAAAGCAGCGATGACAAGGTTTCTCACTTCTGGGCAGTTGAAGATGGTCATAGCCGACCTTACTACCATGCCGCAGAAGCCGGCTTGCCCATGATTAGCCTGCTAGAGTATCGTCAAATTGAAACAGACCAAGCTTGCATTGCGAAGCTTGACGCTTGTGTACAACAAGCCATGCAGTTTGAACTCGACATTACGGCTGAAGTCACCAACCCCTTTGGCTATGCCCGTCAATACGTGAAAGCGGTTGATGAAGCAGAAAATCGCACGGCGTTTTTTGTGGCGCAACAAAATGAATCAGGTTATTGGTGGCAAGGTGAGAATGCCCGCTTGGCTTCACTAGCCACAGCAGCCAAATTGGTCGCCTGCACCTATCAGACAACAGAGCCCGTTTTGGCTCAACAAGCTCGCGATTTTGCTCAGCAACAACTCAACTGGATACTGGGCCTCAATCCATTCAATGCTTGTATGCTATACGGCCATGGCCACAATAACCCTGAGTATGTTGACGGTTACCCAAGTGCACCGGGTGGCATATGCAATGGCATTACTTCTGGCTTTGATAATGAACGGGATATTTCATTAGTGCCAGAAGCGCAAAAAGACGACTTTTTGCAAAATTGGCGCTGGGGTGAGCAATGGATCCCTCACGCGGCTTGGTACATGTTAGCTATCAGCCTGTAACCCCTTCCCACAAACAAGCAAGTATATTTGCTTGTTTGTGGTTTTCAGCCTCATTTCATACTGGTTTCGGTCGACAGCGGCATTTCCTTAGATACACTTAAAGCAGTTAAACCGATAAAGCAGCCCATTATTCGAGAATTAGCCATGGCCTTAACCTTAACAATCACTGAACTCAACAACCTTGATAGTGCCTACAACATATGCTTTGAACTGTACAATGACTCTGAACAACCACTGCATAACTGGCGTTTGCACCTTTCCTTGGTGGGACTGATTAACGCAAGCAGTTGTCACGGCGCGACATTTGTTCGTCAAGATGGCAGCTACTTAGCACTGCAGTCGCAAACTGGCGCAACCTTAGAGGCAAAGCAAACCTTGGCATTTGGCTTTACCGGCGAAAAGCTGGCGATGAAAAAAGTCACAGACATGCCAATAGGTTGCTACTTGAGCGCCGATAATATTGAGCAGCCTATTATGCTGGAGTTAGTGCCGTTTACCTTACCCAGCATTGCCGTCAATCCATTACTGATGCCTGAGCGAAATAACGATTACTTGTCTGATGTTGCTATTATTCCTCGCCCTGCAGATATCAATCTCAATCAAACGCCATTAAAGCTGCCGCAACAGCTACTATTTGATGACAATGACTTTGGCCATTTAGCGACCCTATTTTCAGCTCAACTCAAACAGCATGACGTCAGTTTAGCCTCCGCGCGAAGCGCGAATATTCGATTACAGCTTGATCCCAGCTTGCCTTGTGAAGCATACCGCTTATGCCTCGATGACGTGGTGGTAATTTCTGCTTCTGGCGAGCAAGGTTTTGCTTATGGTCTGACGAGTTTGGCACAATGCTTAAACAGCTCAACCGCCCAAAGAAAAGGGGTGATCAATGATTACCCTCGATTCACTTACCGCGGTTTCATGCTTGACTGCGTGCGACATTTTCGTAGCGTTGAAAAAATTAAGCAGCTGATCGATCAGCTTGCCTATTATAAATTTAACACCCTGCATTGGCATTTAACCGATGACGAAGCATGGCGGTTAGAGATCAAGGCATTTCCACAGTTAACCAAACAGACTGCGTTTCGCGGCCATGACCAAGCCATAGAAGCGCAATTTGGCAGTGGCCCAGCACCTTACGGCGGCTACTACAGCCAGCAAGACGTCAAAGACGTTGTCAGCTACGCCCAGCAAAGGCAAATTACGATTATTCCAGAAATTGATATTCCAGGTCACTGCCGAGCGGCATTAAAAGCATTACCAGAGTTGCTAATTGAACCGGCTGATACCTCGAACTACCTATCAGTGCAGTTTTATCATGACAACGTACTAAACCCTGCGCTAGAAGGTACCTATCAGTTTATCGATGCGGTCATTCAAGAAGTATGTGCGCTTTTTCCTGGGCCTTATGTACACGTCGGCGCCGATGAAGTGCCTAAAGGTGTATGGCAGGACTCCCCTGCTTGTCAGGAAAAGATGCAAGCCCAGGGCTATCAAGACATTCGCGAACTACAGGGTTACTTATTACGCCATGTCCAAGATAACCTGCGCCAACAAGGTAAAACCTTGCTGGGTTGGGAAGAAGCATTAGACGGCGATAAACTCGCCCAAGACGCCATTATCTGTGCCTGGAATGGCACCCAAAACGGTATCAGCGCTGCCAATAAAGGATATAAGGTGATCATGACGCCAGCGCATTATACTTACCTAGATATGGCATACGACAACTCAGAGTCAGAGCCAGGCACGACTTGGGCCAGTGCACTTAATTTACAACAGTGTTACGAATACGATGTATTTGATGCTGAATTAACCGCCACGGGCAAAGATAATATCTTAGGTATGCAGTACGCCATTTGGACCGAGTTCATCAATACTGATAAACAGTTAGACTATATGGTCTTTCCACGCCTTTTGGCCGGAGCAGAAAATGCTTGGACAGGCCGCAGTAACAAAAACTGGCAAGGCTTTGTACAAAGGCTGTATTTACAGCAAGACTATTTAGATTGGCAAGGTATTCAATACCGTCCGCTATAAATAATAAGTCCGCCTACTGGCGGATTTTTTATTTGCGGCTAACTTGTAAACATCACTTTTGCTAAGAGATTTTTTATGACAAAAACTGGCTTATTTTCAGTCCGTCGCGCAGCAGTAAACCCTTTATTATATCGGCCCTGCTCATCCATATTTAAGCTATCCGTTGGCACCTTGCTCACAGTCCTAATAATGAGCTTATTGCCAAGTAAAACCCAGGCTAGCGCTCAAGTAACCGATAGCTTTACGCCAGAGTCAGCGACAGCACGCCAGCAAAGCCAAGTGGTCACGGCACGCCACACCATGGTGGTGACCGCGAACCCGCATGCTACCAACGCAGCGTTAGCGATCCTCAAGCTAGGAGGCAGTGCCGTTGACGCCATGGTGAGTGCCCAATTGGTGTTAGGCTTGGTTGAGCCGCAGTCTTCAGGTATCGGCGGCGGCGCATTTATGCTCTACTTTGATCAGCACAAACAACAGCTGTTATCGTATGACGGCCGCGAGACTGCGCCCAGTAATATCCCAGATAATATATTTATCGATAAAGATGGCAAACCATTACCCTTCTTTGAAGCCGTGGTCGGCGGACGCTCAGTCGGCGTGCCCGGCGTCATTGCATTGATGGCGAAAAGCCATCAGCAACATGGCAAGCTCCCTTGGCAAACACTGTTTCAGCCCGCAATTGAATTGGCGCAGAAAGGGTTTGTTGTTTCTCCTCGGCTACACACGTTATTAACCAAAGACGCTGCGCGCCTCAGCCAAGATGAAGCGGCCAAGGCTTACTTTTACGATAATCAAGGTAACGCCGTTGCGGCCGGTGCAACGCTTAAAAATCCGGCCTATGCTCACAGCTTAACTTTGATTGCCAAGCAAGGAACCGCAGGGTTTTATCAGGGCCCACTGGCCAAAGCCATGGTGGATAAAGTGTCTCGCCATACTACTAACCCTGGTTACCTTTCGATGCAAGACATGCAAGAGTACCAGGCCAAGTTACGCTCACCTGTTTGTTCTGATTACCGTCAAGTTAAAGTCTGCGGCATGGGGCTGCCTTCGTCAGGTGGTTTAACCGTCAACCAAAGTTTGGCTTTATTAGCGAACAGCAACCTTGCCGAAATGGGCCCAAACAGTCCCGAGTCATGGCGGTTAATTGGCGAGGCCTCTCGTTTGGCGTTTGCCGACCGAGGTAAATATATGGCTGATCCTGATTTTTATCAGGGGCCGAACCTTAATTTGTTGGCACCAGAGTACATCCGCCAGCGTCAAAACCTGCTTCAACCGGGCGGTAAAGCGCGCGCGGCTATGCCTCCGGGCCAACCTGATATGGCCATGCCGCAAGCTAACCTGAGCGCAGAAGTAAGCATTGAGCAACCCTCTACCACACACTTCGCCATTCGAGACCAAGCAGGAAATCTTGTATCGATGACCTCAAGCATAGAAAATGTGTTTGGCTCGCGCTTGATGGTGGGCGGCTTTTTACTTAATAACCAGTTAACCGATTTTGCTTTTTCCCCCAAGCAAGCTGGCCTGGATGTGGCAAACAAAGTTGCGCCGGGGAAGCGGCCGCGCTCGTCCATGGCACCGACCATTGTTTTTAAGTCTAATCAGCCTTACTTAGTGATAGGCTCGCCTGGTGGCAGCCGTATCATTAATTACGTACTGACAACACTGATAGCGCACCTTGATTGGGGCATGACGTTACAACAAGCCATTGAATTACCACATATGGTTAATCGCTTTGGCAGTTATGAGCTCGAAGCAGGCACCGCCGCTACTAAGTTTGAAGCGTCATTGAAAGCAATGGGCTATGAGGTAACCGTAAAAGATCTTAATAGTGGGTTACATGGCTTTATAATTGACGGCAACAGCATCATTTCAGGTGTCGACACTCGACGTGAAGGCAGTGCGGCGACGCTTGATTAATGGCATAAGCAGCGGGTAATAAAATAACCCGCTGTTTGCTTTTTTGCGAAGCTACTCCCAGTCAAATTCGTAGTAGATATCAAATGCATTGTTGAGCCCACTGACCGCCTCAAGATATAGCTTAGGCAAGACCTCATAACGAATAGCAACGTCGGTCACTGAATCAAATAGGCCAATGCCATAACGTACCTGAACTCCGGGTAAAATGTAGCCACTGATGGTCAATTTAGAGCTATCACCCGAGCCTGAAGAATCGACCGATAAGTCTTTGACACCAAATGCTTCGCCGATTTGGTTTATCGTGCCTGCCGTTCTACCTACCCCCATGGATATCAACATGGTGGTGACCATAGAGTTATCGCCAGAATCAGAGTCCATGCCACGGCCTCGTAACAAATAAGACAGGGCATTTTGCTGATCCATCGCCGGTTGCGAGTAAATAGTCACTTCTGGCTCTGACACTGGGCCTTCTAGTTTTATACCGGCGGTCACGTCGTCTTCAATTAAGTCTGGGTCACGGATCGCATCTACCGACAAAAAGGGTTTATCCGGTGGGCCAGAAAAGATTATTTGGCCACGGTTAATAACCAGACTTTGGCCAAAGGCACGGTAGGTACCATCCACTAAGTGAATTTCACCGTTAGTTAAAACCGGGCCATCCACTTTTTTCTTCACCGCCAACAAGCCTTGTAAATGAGTACGAAGACCGAACGCGTCGATCTCTACCCGGTCCAAAATCCTGATGGCTAAATCCATAATAATAGGCATATTGGACGTTTGTTTAGGGGCAACCTCATCATCAACGACCACGATATCATCTGACATGCTCACCGCACCGGCAGGTAAACTTGTCACATGAATCAGCCCAGAAGGTACCTCAACTTGACCAGTTAAGCTGACAGCTTTGTCTGCAACCGCTAACTTAATATCCGGGCTTACATTCAGCCTAACTTGTGATAAATAATCAACTTCCAGCTTGTCGCCCTTTAAAGTAAGCCACGCATCCAGCTCTTTTTGCCAATCAAACTCGCCATCAAGCTCTGCTTTACCTTTTCCACTGTAAAACTCACCACTTAATGCACCTTGATAACCATCCAGAGTCAGCTTAGTTTGTAGGCCTGTCAGCATCATTGGCATACTGCCTCCGCCTAACTCAGCATCGGTTAAAACTAACTGGCCTTGAATTGCAGGCTTCTGGAGCGGACCTGAAACCATCATGTCTAAAGACAGGGCGCCTTTTAGGCGCTCAAGCACGGGCACGAGATAATGCAATGCCGCCAGATCTAAGCCTTGATAACGCAAAGTACCTTGTACGTTTTGCTGCTCACTATAAGGGGCAACGCTCAGGGCGACATCGGCTTGGCCTAGGGCTGCTGCGTCTAATTTAAAGTCAATCTTCGCTTTGCTTTGATCGAGTTGACCGTCTAGTGATAACTGCTTAATTGGCACCGCATGTTCAGTCCCCTTGTCTTCAATAAACGTGAAGCCGGCATCTTCTGCTGCCAACGTTAGCTTCGCCGTGGGTTTAGTGTCAGGGCTCCATTTCAGCGCAAGCTGGCTACTAATGCTGCCATTAAGCACAGCTTGTGCAGGCATAAAAGGTTGCACCCGGTTCAGTAAGTAACGTTCAAGGTTTAAGCTAGCTTGGCCACTGCTGCCTACTTGGCTTGGCTCAATACAAAAACGGCTGTTGTCCGAGTGCCAACATTGCTGAGCTAAATCTAACGCCGCTTTATCTATGTCGGCCGTGATGGCCGCAGGCGCAGCTAATTGCCAGCGCCCCTCTATACTACTAAACCAGGCCTGATTAAGGCTGCCTTGCCAGGTATTTTTTTGTAACTTACCACTGACAACCACATTGGCTGCAACAGGTGTACCTTCGATAGCCAATGCGGCTTGGTGCGCATTCGCATCACCATCAAGCGAGAGTGCAACCTTGGTCAAGTTGAATCCGGGTTGCATAATATCCTCAGCGACAAGGGAGATATTGCCCGAAGGTTTCTCTGCAGCCACGACCTTACCTTGAACGTTAGCTTGAGCAATCGAGAGCTCTGCAAAGCCTAATGCCAATGCCGATAAGTTTATGTCTAATTCAGGCGCAGTCAGCGCACCAGACACTTTGATTTCACCTTTAATCGATCCCCTACCGTCGGGGTAAGATTTGGTGATATCGGGTACATCAATGCGAACGTGTAAATTGGCTTGTTGACTTACTTTGCCCTTGGCGTGTATTTGATTCAGACCATTGACGATATCTACCCCGGGAATATCAAAAGCAAGATCTTGGTTGGTACTAAACTGCCCCGAAATATGCAGCGGCTCATTCATCAAGCTGCCATCTAACTTAAGGTCAGGCACATTAACCGCCCACTTATCTCCCGCCAGCTTAAATTCATGCGTTATATTTCCAGATACATCGGCTGGAAAGTCAGGTGCCAATTCATCGCTGCGAATATTATCAAGGCCAAGTTGGCCTTGCCACGCAATGCTATCACCTAGGCTTAAGTCACCGCTTAAGAGGGCTTTGCCTTGTAAGGTATCCAACTGTAACCGCTTCACTTTTATCTTAGATAAGTTACCGGTCACATCGGCCGCAAAAGCAAACTCAGGCACGCCATCGATATTGGCTTTGGAAAACGCGCTGGCGGCAAATTGCTTTAGACTGCCTTTACTGCTCATTTCCCCGGCGGCTAAGCGATAATCACCTTTCCCCGTTAACGGCCACTGTAATGTTGGCCACGTCAGCTTAAGCTGATGAGGAAAGTCCAAATTGAGTGGCGCAACGTGCCCGGAAAGCTGAGCTTCAATAAGTTGATTCAAATGCACATCGGCATGAAGCTTGTCCAGGTCGCCTTGCAGATTTAGCGTCAGTTTTTGCCCCGTCACCGGTGCAAAATCTTTGACCTCGGCGCTGGCATCTAATTGCATTGGCCAAGTATCTTGCATCTCTACATTAGCCGACATAGCCGCGTTAGCTTGCGGCATGACCAAATCTAACTCCGTAATCTTGATATTGGCATCTTGCGCTTTAGCACGCAGTAATACACTGGTGACGTCGATACGCGTAGCATCTTGAGTAAACACAAATTGGCTCAGTGAGGCCGGGGCAAGTTCAATGGCAATGGGCAAATGTATTTCAGGTAAGGAAAGAAGGCTCTTATCTTGGGCAGTAAGGTTCCCCTTTCCTGCCGCCGAGCTTGAATTATGCTGCGAATGCGCTGGTTCTGTCTCCTGTGCGGGTTGATCAGGCAGCATGGCAACTGTCAATCCATGGATACTTGGGTTGGCCCAAACACCTTGCTGATTATTGACTTTCAATTGCGTGAAAAAGTGCTCTAAATCTACCACTAAGCCGGGCTGGCGATAGCTCACCTGCTTAAGGTCAATATTACCTACCTCTAAGGCGATGGGCAGTGATATGGAGCCAAGGGAAGCTTCCGCATCATTGGAGGGCGTATCACTATCCGTTGACAAGGCGAGTAACGCAATATTTGCTTGCGCAGCGGCTAACTCGGTCAAACACAAAGTTTGCGGTAAGCAAGACCAATCCATCCGGTATCGAATATTCGCAATGTCTAGTTCGATCATCTCATCTTGCCAACTTAAATGAGAAATTTCTGCGCCAAACAGCAAGGTGCCTTGGGATAGCTCTATTTGTAACTGAGGAACCCAGCGAGTTGTCAGCTTAAGCAGCCAAGCATTGCCCTGATGACTGAGCAGCAGACCAATGATCACTGTGATGAAAAAAATACCCGCTAAGAATATACGCCTGAGCCACATCATAATTCCGGCCCCATTAAGAAGTGAAACTTAACGCCGTCTTCTTCATCATCGTTAACTGGCACCCCGAGAAACATTTTCAACGGCCCCACGGGTGATGACCAAGCAACACCAATACCCGCTCCCACTTTTAACTCTTCGTCAAAGTCATTGGTGGCATTGCCAAAATCAACAAACGCCGCGCCGCGCCATTTCTCCAAAATCGGATAACTGTATTCAACGCTACCAACGCCAAGGTAGCGCCCACCAATCAATTTACCGGCTTCGTCCTTAGGCGCGATACTTTTATAGTCGTAACCCCGGATAGACTGGTCTCCCCCTGCGAAAAAACGCATCGACGACGGCACATTATAGATAGAGTCGGCCTGAATAAAACCAAGCTCAAGCCGGGTTAACAACCTATGGGTTTGGTTAAAAGTGCGCAGCCACTTGGTTTGGCCGTGTAGCCTGATGATGTCTTCATCTGAAGTCCAAATTTTGTTAGAAAGCTCTACCGACATTAACTGTTTGTCGCCCCAATAGGCATTAATGCCCCCCCTTACTCGCGTTCTAACATAACTTATACCAGGGATAATTAGATTGGTTTTAAGCGCTTGGCTACCTTGAATACTGTCCTCAATATCATATTTTAAAAAAGCAGTTCGCTCCCAATTACCGGGTGTACGCCAAAAGCGCCTGACAGTCAGGGTGTATTTTTTACTGTCAGTGTCATTCTCGTCAAGGCGCTGGTAACCAGTTTGAAAATTGAAATAACTGTCGTTAGGATCATCCACAGGTACCTTATAGAACGCAGAGATAATCTGCTTGGGTTCACTTAACTCTAATTCCGTCCCCAAACTGTGGCCATGCTGGTTGACCCAAGGCCGCGTCCATTTAAATTTCACTCGCGGCCCAGCATCGGTTGTCACCCCCGCTCCCACCTCGTAGGTGTTCTTGGGTTTTAAATCAATGCTGACTTCGATAGGTACCTGATTGCCCACCGCCTTTTCAATATTGGGCCGAACCAATACGCTGTCAAAATAGTTGGTATCACTCAGATCTAAACTGTATTGGGAGATAATATTGCCATGGTAATAGTCACCCTGTTCAAATGGGACCATTTCACGACTCAGAGCTTCTGCTGGCGAGTCTAATACAAATTCCACTTGACCAAATCGATAACGAATGCCCGAATCAAAGTGAAGCGTGATCTTGGCGGTATTTTGTTTAGCTTTTACCTCTACTTTAGCTGTTTGGTACTTGCCGTTAAAATAACCGCGTTGCAAAGCTTGACTGACCACGCTGGATTTGGCGCTACTATAAGTACCATGATTCAAGTTCATGCCTTCTTTGAGCGGTAACTTATTGACAAACTCTAAGAAGGTTTCATCATGACGTGCCTCACCGAGTAACTTTAAATCGAGCTCCGTGACTTTGACCGGTGGTCCAAGCACAACTTTCACCTTGACCTTGAGTTGCTTTTTCTTATCGGGATTTTCGCTGACGTCGAGAGAGACGGTACTGTTGTAATACCCTAGAGCTTTCAAACTTTTGTATGCTTCTTCCGTCAAGCTATCTTGGTAAGGGCCAAGATTTTTGGCCCCTGATTTAGGCGCCGCGATAGACTCTAGGTAAGCTAAAATATTATCTTCAACTTCACTTTTTACACCGGTTACTTCAAAGCTGACTTTGGCATTGGCAAATGCGCTAAAAAGCACGCACAAACACACCAATAAACGAACGAGAAACAAATTCAAACCCTATTGAACATTGCACTACACATCAAAATAAGAAGGCATGTGTAAAAATATTGATTAGATTACTTTCGACCGTCGTACTATTAGAAACATACGAAAGCAGACGACGATAAAGCAACGCAAAAACGTGCCCTTAGATTCATAATAATACACTATGAGGCTAAGCTGAATGCTTGTAAATTAGGAATTTATTTTCACTCGCTGCATTAATTTTGCAATAAACTCATAACCGCCCCGGTCACATCAATAACAACAATACAGGTAAGCCGCAGATGAGAGTAAACGTAAAACCCCTCAAACAATACCCTTTTTGGTTAAAGCCCTTCTTCGCCACCCAAAAAAAGAACTATGGTCAGGTACTCATTCCTGGCATGCTGTGGGGTCGAAGCCCTAAATTATTTGCTGCTGTGGCCTGCCTGTATGGCGTCATCAATCGACGCCGCTCCCCCATCACACCGGTCATTCGCTCTCTGGTCACAGTCAAAGTATCGCAGATCAACGCTTGTCACTTTTGCGTCGATATCAACAGCATGACGCTGGCGAAACGGGCAGGTTCAGAAGACAAGGTGTTAGCCTTGCATAACTGGCGTCACAGTGATTTATTTGACGATATTGAGCGAGCGGTTTTGGCCTATACAGAAGCCATGACAGACACTCAGCAAGGGGTCACCGATCAGCACACCAAAGATTTAAAAGCTTGGTTTAACGATGATGAACTGGTTGAGCTCACCGGCCTTATCGCGTTTCAAAATATGTCGGCAAAGTTTAACGCTGCATTAGATGTGCCTTCACAGGGTTTTTGCCATTTACCGACAGGGAGTCAACAAGATGGATAGTAAAAAAATCACCCTATTGGTCAGCTTTTTGGTGTTATTCATTGCTTTTTTTGCCTTTGAATTAGACCAGTACTTAAGCTTGTCATACTTACAAAGCCAACAAGCTCACTGGCAACAGCAAGTCAGTACTCACTTTTGGCGCTACTTGTTGGTGTTTTTTGTTATCTACTTAGTCAGCACAGCGCTTTCTTTTCCGGGGGCGGCGCTATTAACTCTGCTCGCGGGCGCCTTGTTTGGGTTATTTTGGGGGCTGGTCATCGCCTCGTTTGCCAGTACCTTAGGGGCTAGTTGCGCTTTTCTATTTTCTCGTTATGTGTTTAAAGATGCAGTACTTAAACGCTGGCAGCATAAGTTATCCGGTGTCCAACAGGGGATGACAGAAAACGGAGCCAAATACCTTTTTAGTCTTAGGTTAGTGCCTATCTTTCCGTTTTTTTTAATTAACCTATTAATGGGCTTAAGTGATATTCGGCTGCGCACCTTTTACTGGGTAAGCCAAATAGGCATGCTGCCGGGCACTTTAGTGTACGTGAACGCGGGCACTGAGCTGGCAAAAATCCAAAGCTTATCGGATCTTACCTCACCATCGCTACTGATAGCTTTCGCGTTGCTGGCTCTTTTACCCTACGTCACCCAGTTTATCAGTAAACAAGTTAATCGCTGGCAACAGGCTAAGCGCTTTAACAAGCCGACTAAGTTTGACTACAACATGATGGTGATTGGCGCCGGTGCCGGTGGCCTAGTGAGTAGCTATATAGCCGCCACCGTAAAAGCGAAAGTGGCCATTATCGAACAACACAAAATGGGCGGTGATTGCTTAAACACAGGCTGTGTCCCCTCAAAAGCATTATTAAAGTCAGCCCATGTGTATACCCAGTGCCAACAAGCCGAAAAATACGGTATAAAACACGTGCAAGCACAGCTCGACTTTGCCGAAGTCATGGCCAGAGTGAAGCAAGTGATCAGTAAAATTGAACCCCACGACTCAATTGAACGCTATGAAGGATTAGGGGTTGAGTGTAAAACCGGCCGAGCTCATATTGTCGACCCTTACCGGGTGAAGGTTGGTGAGCATACCTTCACCACACAAAATATCATTATTGCTACAGGCGCTAAGCCTTTTGTGCCAAATATTTCGGGGATCAATAACATTGATTACCTCACTTCAGATACCATCTGGCAGTTACAAACCTTACCCAAGCGATTATTGGTATTGGGGGCAGGCCCTATTGGTTGTGAACTCGCACAGTGCTTCGCTCGTTTTGGCAGTAAAGTCATCATTGTCGATATGGCAAAGCAAGTACTCCCCCGAGAGGACAGTGAAACCGCACAGTTATTAGCTACGCAATTGCAACAAGACGGTTGTGAACTATTGCTTAATGCGAGCGCCGATGCGTTCAGTGTTCAGCAAGGGCAACCACAATTAAACGTTAGCCAAGGCGATAAATCACAAACGATCTTGTTTGACCAAGTATTGATCGCGGTAGGTCGCAAGGCTAATACCCGCGGCTTTGGTCTAGAGGAACTGGGCATTACCCTTAACGACAATGGCACGATCAAAGTTGACGATTATCTGCGCACTCAATACGACAACATGTACGCAGTGGGTGATGTAGCCGGCCCGATGCAATTTACTCACTTTGCATCGCATCAAGCCTGGTACGCGAGCGTCAATGCTCTGTTTGGCCGTTTAAAACAATTTAAAGCCAATTATGACGTCATTCCGGCGGTCACATATTGTGAGCCACAAGTTGCACGCGTCGGCCTGAATGAGCAAGAAGCCAAACAACGCAACACCCCCTACCAAGTGACACAATACGACTTGAGCGACTTAGACAGAGCTATCGCCGACGGGGCTACACAAGGCTTTGTCAAAGTCCTCACTGTGCCAGGAAAAGACAAAATATTAGGGGTGACGATTGTCGGACATAACGCAGGAGAAATCATTGGCGAATTTGTTTTAGCAATGAAACACGGCTTAGGCTTAAACAAAATATTGGCCACGGTTCACGCCTATCCAACCATGTTAGAAGCCAATAAATACGCTGCAGGTCTTTGGAAACAAGGACAAAAGCCTGAGCGAATATTAAATATACTGAAGAGATACTTCAACTATACAAGAAGCTGACTCTACATCAGCGCCTAACTGCGACGAACCAGATATTTTGCCACTTTAATAGTAAAGTGGCATGCGAAGCAGTAATACAGCTACAAAGCATCGATTTTCGATTGATAGCCTACTACAGCCAAAGTTACTTTGTGTGACGACAAATAGAGGGGCTAGATATGTTATCAGCATGGAGGGATGCGTCAATTTTAGCTAACTTCCTAACATTAACTAAACCTTTGACATCCTTGTGCAAAGAAAAACAGTTGTTACTAACCGTGACGTCCTTAAATACCACTTTATTTTTGCGGGTAGAATAATCACCTGGAGATAACACAATGATATAACCATGCTGCTTTCGTTTTTTAAGCTCGTAAATGGACATATCCACTTTATTAAAAGTGTTTCCTTTTATTTCAATACCAGAAACGAAATCTCTCGCTTTTTGTTCGCCTGCAAAACTGGCTTGAAATCTTACCCCACCTTTAGCACTATTTACTTCATTGTTTGAAAAGGAAATGTTACCCCACCCAATAGGGTAAGGGACGATTTTATTTTGATTACCCTTGCTCTTATTTACATTTGCCATATTAGGGTATGCACTGAGCACCCAACCATCAATATCCTCAAACTGATTATCCAATATAGATACATCTGAATAACTCACAATTTGTATTCCTGAGCAGGCCTTAAACTTATTTCCCTGTAACCTCGCGCCCTTCACCTGGACCCTTGAAGCTAATTTTAAGCATCCCCTCAAATTCTCAAAGGTATTATTAATGAAAGTTATGTCTTCCACCCCACCTACAGCCTTAGCACCTTTGCCCCAACCATTTGTCGTCGAGACTTGATAAGAATTTTTGAATAGGTTATTTGAAACAATCACATTTCTCGAGTTAACTCTATTCTCGGTAACTAATACCTCTGCTAGAGAAAGCTTGCTATGCTCAGAATTAGGGATCACGGCATTATGATCCGAAGTAATTAAAAGTGCAGTATTACCAAAGTTTAAAAATCGACTATTTTTAATTGTAAGGTCTTCAGCGCCAAGAAAGTGCACTCCAAAATTATCCCAATGGTAGTCGCCTTTTTTAAAGCTTCTAACATCGATAACTTTACCATGCCTTTTCATGCCGCCTTTGAACTCAATATTATCAATAACGAAACCCTTTACGCCTACCGCTTTTAATAAGGTATAGTTAGCGTTTTTGTAGTCCTTATCACACTTTTCGAAAACAACCTCTCCTAAGCCAATTAAACTAATATTTTTAACATTATTGATTCGGATCGTTTTGCAGGTAGTGTAAGTACCCTCGGCGATATAGATATTGGTGTTCTCTGCCGCTTGCTCAATGACTTTTTGAAGATAACCGGAGAAATCTTGCTGCGGAATGATCGGGTACAGCGACTTTCTGTGCTCCAGAGCGACAGCGGAGCTGCAGTAAAGGCATAAAATAACTAACAACCTCAAGGGCTTCACCTTTTTTTTCAAAGCAAAAAATAAATAACGTGTTAAACCAGAAACATTATATCGGCTTTACTTTGCAGGGCTGGCCTACCGAAGTAAATAGTTGCTGACTGAACTCTTCTATTGATAACGCTTTTCCAAACAAGTACCCCTGAAATAAATGACACCCTTTACTTTTTAGGTAGCTTAGCTGGGCTACATTTTCGACACCTTCAGCTATTACATCAAGATCAAGATGATCGGCCATCGCAATAATGGCAGATACAATCGCTTGCTGGCTGACCTCCGTTTCTAAATTCTCCACAAAAGAGCGGTCAATCTTCAAAGCTGTTATTGGTAAAGTGCTGAGGTAAGACATAGACGAATAGCCGGTGCCAAAGTCGTCTATCGCAAAACGGATGCCAATAGCTCTTAGCTCTTTTATTTTCTCAACGGCTTGTTCTAACTGTGTCACCAATATTGACTCTGTTATCTCAAGCTCTAGGAGCCCTGGTTGTACTTGGTATTTCGCCACCAGCGCTTTAACGTCAGCCACAAAGTTACGTTGCTGAAATTGCTTAGGACTAACATTCACTGACAAAGTAGAGAACCTGTCGTTTAAACCACTTTTCTGCCACTGCTGCAGAACCGAGCAAGATTGCTCAAGCACCCATTGGCCTAGCTCTAAAATAAGGCCTGAATCTTCTGCTGCGGGTACAAACTCTTCAGGAGAAATCCAACCACGTTGCGGTTGCTGCCAGCGCAGTAATGCTTCGCAACCTACCATATTCCCCTTATTGTCGACTTTAGGTTGCAAGAACATTTTCATTTCATCTTGCTCTAATGCCAGTCGCAACATCTGTTGTAGGCTGTGATTCCGTTGGACCTTACTTTCCATCTCATCAGAGAAAAAATGGATCGCTTCACGGCCATCATCTTTACCGTGGAACATAGCAATGTCTGCTTGGCGAAGTAACTCAGTGGGTAATAAACCGTCTTCAGGAAACAAACTGATGCCAGTAGTACAAGTTAGGTTGATTCTCTGCCCTTGCAAAACAAAGGGTGAGGAAATGCGTTGGCTTACCTCTTGTGCAAAGTTCATCGCTTTCTCGGCCGCTTTGTCACGACGACTGCTTAATTGCGGCAAAATGATGGCAAATTCATCACCCGATAAACGCGCAATAAAATCAATCGAGGCGATGGTCTGCTTGAGGCGATTGCCTACCATCTTCAGCAATAAGTCGCCTGCGCCATGACCATGAATATCATTAACCTGCTTAAATTTGTCTAGATCAACAAACAACAAGCCACCAAATTGTTTTGATTGTTTAGCGCGCTGTAATTCAAGTGACATCGTCTCCAGTAATTTGCGGCGGTTTGGTAACTGGGTGATTTCATCATGAAAAGCTTGAAAGGCAACGGTCTCTTGAGCTTCACGGTACTCTGTAATGTCGGTGTGAGTGGCAATAATCCGAGATGGTTGACCATTTTCAGCCCATTCAATCACTTTGCCGCGGTCAAGCACCCAACAATAAGTACCATCTTTACAACGCAGTTGGTGAATATGCTCATAAAACGGCGTTTTGCCTTGCAGGTGATAATTCAGGGCACCAAATGCAGCCTCTAATTCTTCAGGGTGAATACGATATTCTAGCTCTTCAATATCCGTACCAATTTCGTCTTCTGAGTAGCCCAACATCTCTTTCCAGCGCGGCGAGAAGAATACCTTACCGGTTTCAATATTCCAGTCCCACACACCGTCTCTGGCACCGCTTAGCGCATAGTGCCAGCGTTGCTCACTTTCCCTTAACTGCTGGAAGTTGACTTGCATCTTATGAGACATTTCAGCAAAAGCGCTTTGTAATAACCCAATTTCACCTTGGCCGTGGCGATGATAGTGAAACTCACCATCGGCTTCAAATTTATGCGCCGACTTCACTAAACGATTAAGTGGGTGAATGATCATTTTGAGCATTAACAAAGTCAAAATAACCATCGCAAGCAATACTACTAATGTAGTTTTAACCGATTTCTTCACCGTATTAATGAACAAATTTTCAAATGGCTTAGCTAACGAGTAGCTGAAATAGATTGAGCCGGTGTTGTTACGCTTTAAACTATGATCTTTGCGGGCTAATTGCAGCGGGGCGTATACCCTGATCTGCTCTTTCGTCTCGTCATAATGATAAGCCAATCGGTTCTTGTCTCGAGCTTGATAGAAACTGTCCCACTCAAACGGTTCGACTACTGAGCTGGCAAACATATACTTCCAACTCATTTTATTGGCTAGCAACACTTCGGCGTTTTCATCCAAAACCAATAAGTCTTGCACATTGATATCAAGTGCAGCCAGAGTCAGTTCTCGCTCCGCCACCGCATTATCGTGGCGCATCAAAGCATCCGACAAACTTTGCTGTAAGCGATTGACCTTACCCAAAACCTCAAGGCGGCTATCTTGTAGCAGGCGAGCTTTGTCATTGCCGTAATCTAGACTGATAAAAATGGCTTGTAGCAAAAAGAAAAAGGTAAACAAGAGTGCAGGGATAACAGAAGCCAGTGACCATTGGCGAATACTATTCATAAATCACCTTTTCAAGTACTTGGCTACATACAAAATTGTCCAAATTTGGCGCCTGGTCAAGCATTCCCCGATAGACCATTAAATCGGCCAACTCTTGGGCTTGTAAGTTTAAAGCTGAAGTTTTATCACCAGTTAAGCGCATCATCGACTCGACCTGACCAATGAATTTAACCCCCTGTAAACTGCTTTCCATCTCACTGGTATAGAGCTGTAAACGCATTGCCATTAACTGTGTCGCTTTTTGCGGACGCCCTTTTTGGAATTTACGCGCCTTGTAATAGCTCTTTAGCAGGTCAACCAAGGCTTCTTCTTGACGTTTGACAGCGCGATCTGAGGCGACGACTAAATTAACGATACGACCGGGTAATCGACTACTGTCGAACAAGGTCACACCACCAAGGGCGAGCAACTGCTGCTTCACAGGTTCGCTGGTGATCAAAGCATCAATTTGCGAGCGGTGAAATTCTTGCCTTTGCTCATCAAGTTTAACTTCAACTAGCTCAACGTCATGAGCGGCAATGCGCGCTTGACTGAGGGCTTCAGCTAACAATAAAGAGCCTGCCGCGTTGTTCTCATAGCCAATGCGTTTGCCTTTTAGATGCCGAAGCTTAGTAACACCAGGCAAACCAATAATCGCGTCACCGCCAACGGACTCATCCACAATCGCCACTACTTTGAGTGGCACTCCACGTGTTACTAACGTTAATGCTTCATCAAGGGAAAGAAAAGCCACATCAAGTTTACCCGCTTCAAAGCTGTGAGCAACGTGACTGGCAGACGTCATCTCGTAAAGCGCAATATCTTTTCCAACCAAATACTCCATTTCACGAGCCAAGAACATAGGTTCAAAA
This sequence comes from Motilimonas pumila, assembly GCF_003596335.1. GTDB lineage: Bacteria > Pseudomonadota > Gammaproteobacteria > Enterobacterales > CBDFNC01 > Motilimonas > Motilimonas pumila. The sequence goes on along the minus strand of NZ_QZCH01000008.1, from coordinate 95,807 downwards.
CCTGGCCATGGCGCTGCGCCCACTCGTAAAGTTTCAGATACAGGAGAGCAGCCTGTCAGCAAGCTAATAGATAGGATAAAGAGGGATTGTGCAAGACGGAGCGATTTTCGATGCATAGTAAACAGCTTTCCCTGCTGTCATTATTTTTTTTTTACATATTTTGCCAGACAGCAGTGAAAAAGCCTAGTGAATATTAATTACACAGAATCTAAAAAAAACAATAAGTTATGTTTCTATAAATCAGAATCTTGAGTTATTGGTGAAATATGAGAAGAGGATCACTGCTTTAAAAACATGAACAGCCAGTTTATTAAACTGGCTGTAATGAAAAAATGCTACTGGTTTTTTAGCGCTTCAATTCTGTCTTCCAGTGGTGGGTGGCTCGAAAATAATGATGAGAAACCGCCGTTTATACCAAAGGCGGCAAACTGACCTTGCATCTCTTTTTGCTCACCGCCACGTAAACGCTCAAGTGCCGCAATCATTTTTTCTTTATTGACGAGTTGGCTTGCACCTGAGTCAGCGGCAAATTCACGCTTACGGCTAAACCAAGCCACTACGACAGAGGCTGCCACACCAAATACCATGTGCAATACGGTATTGATAGCTAATACGGCAAGGAAACCTGGGCCACCTTCACCGTCTTCATCACTCATGGCAGATTGGATAAAGCTAGATACCAAGGAAACTAAGAAGTAAACAAAGGTATTCACCACACCTTGAATCAATGTCAGGGTGACCATGTCACCATTGGCAATGTGGCTGACCTCGTGCGCTAATACCGCTTCCACTTCGTCTTGGGTCATTTGATCCATTAAGCCGGTACTGACAGCAACCAAGGCATCATTTTTCTTCATACCGGTGGCAAATGCATTCATGTCGGGGCTATCGTAAACCGCCACTTCCGGCATCTCAATGCCTACCTGTTGAGCTTGACGTGCAACTGTGTCTAGCAGCCATTGCTCCTGAGCATTGCTGGCAGACTCAATGACCACAGCGCCAACCGAGCGCTTGGCAATAAACTTTGACATGGCCAGGGAAATAAATGCGCCGCCAAAACCAAATACTGCGGCAAACATCAAGATGCCGCCCATGCTACGAGAATCGATCCCCGTCATCGCAAAAACGATATTTAGGACGATACCCAATACCAGCATCACCGCCAAGTTAGTCAACAGAAATAGACCAATACGTTTCATTAAAAGCCTCAAACAATAGGTTAAAAACACCGAGACATAATATGTCTAAAGCCGCAAAGTTCAAGCTTTCTTTACAATGTTTTACAACTGATTAACTGCGTGTTTATCAGCGTAGTAAAAATAACTGTTTTGAGCCCTAAAAAAACCACAAACCCGCACAAAATGTCATAGGCAGGTGAATGCCACAACAACATAATTAAAACAACCGCACAAAGTGCATTAACATAAGCAGAAACGTCGATCCGTCGGCCGTTACTCTTCTATCTTTAAAGTGATAAAAAACTGCCAGACTTGCTCGTTAGACTGGTAAAATTATGTAATTTCCTTATGCTAGCACTCGTTTGAAAAACTCAGCGAGAATTTAGGACGCAAGTTTCTTCTATAGCGCTGGTGCAGTAACTAACCCATAAATTGGATAAGACTTTCTTCATGGTAATAGCTAGTTGGTTTAATGAAATTAACCTCTCTAATCTAAGAGGTGATTTATTTGGCGGTGTCACGGCAGCGATTGTTTCCTTACCACTTGCTTTAGCTTTTGGCGTTGCTTCTGGAGCAGGTGCCGAAGCAGGCTTATACGGAGCTATTCTAATTGGCTTATTCGCGGCACTTTTTGGCGGTACTTCAACCCTCATCTCTGAGCCGACGGGCCCAATGACTGTAGTAATGGCTGCAGTACTGACCAATCTTGTTGCGCAAAACCCTGAAAATGGCTTAGCAATGGCCTTTACCGTGGTAATGATTGCCGGCGCCTTTCAAATTTTGCTTGGGATTCTCAACCTAGGCAAATACATCACCTTAATGCCTTATAGCGTTATATCCGGCTTCATGTCTGGTATTGGCTTAATATTGATTATTTTACAGTTGCCATCTTTACTAGGCCATGACAACCCTGGGGGCGGTGTAGTTGGAAACCTGACGGCTATCCCCTCTTTGCTTTCGGAAATCCGCTGGCCTGAGCTAGCGTTAGGATTGATAACCCTTGCCATTTTATTTTGGTTTCCTAAAAAATTGGCAGTAAGAGTACCACCACAACTGATTGCGTTAATTGTTGGTTCAGTCATCGCTCTTACCTTGTTCAGTGGCGATAGTATTCGAGCGATAGGCGAAGTATCCCTTGGCGTTCCTTCGTTGATTTTGCCCACCTTCACTGCTGATCAAATCACTCAAATGGTATTAGACGGCATAGTATTAGGCACGCTAGGTTGTATCGATGCCTTGTTAACTGCTGTGATTGCAGACAGCTTAACCCGTAAGGAACACGACTCCAGAAAAGAGCTTATCGGGCAAGGCATTGGCAACATGGTATCTGGCTTATGTGGAGGCTTACCTGGCGCTGGCGCAACGATGGGGACGGTGGTAAATATTCAAGCCGGAGCTAGAACCGCTTTATCTGGCATTACTCGAGCCATGGTATTATTGATTTTAGTGGTTTTTGCAGCAGGCCTAACCGCTTACATCCCGCTTGCAGTTCTCGCGGCCATTGCCATAAAAGTCGGTTTAAATATTCTTGATTGGAGCTTCTTAAAGCGAGCCCATCGTGTATCAAAGACCGCAACCATGATCATGTATGGTGTCATGTTGTTAACGGTATTTGTCGATTTGATTGTAGCGGTAGGTATCGGGGTGTTTATTGCTAATATTCTTACTATCGAAAAACTGAGTCGCCTGCAAGCGAAGAACATCTACCGGATCAGTGACACTGACGACAGTATCCCTCTTACTCAAGAAGAGATTAGCACCCTTGCCAAAGGTAATGGTAAGGTGATGCTGATGTATTTTAGCGGCCCCATGATGTTTGGCGTTTCAAGAGCCATTGCTCGTGAGCACGAAAATATACATGCATTTGAAAAAGTTGTTTTTGATTTAACAGATGTACCTTTAATCGACGCCACGGTTTCTCTGGCAATTGAAAATGCGGTAAAAGACGCAGTAGATAATGATAAGCAAGTATTTATTGCTTGCCCTTCTACAGCAACCCAACAAACATTTCAGCGCATGGGACTCATAGACCTTGTTGGCGAGCAAAATATTGTTGAGTCACGAGAAGAAGCGCTAGAAAAAGCGGTTGCAAGTTAAACCTGCTCACAACGAGTTTTAAAAGGAAGCTTTTGCTTCCTTTTAACTACTTGTAAACACGCTATGTGACCTTGGTTTAACTAAAGTCGGTTATAGGCAACAGATCTAAACTGCGTACGCCTTGAGCTAAGGGATCACTTGCGTAGCCGATTTCAGCCAGCATTGGCGCCGCTATATGCTGCTTTAAGTACGCTAAGTTTTCTTGATAAAAATCCTGTTGGCTGTCGCTTGGCGTATTCGCCACCCAACCAACCAAAGGTAATCCGTCATCAAGGATAGCCTGAGCAGTTAACATGGCATGATTCAAGCAGCCCAGTTTCATGCCTACCACTAAGATGACGGGCATTTTTTGAGCAATAACCCAATCAGATAAAAAGCCATCGTCGCCTAAAGGCAGACGCCAACCACCCGCACCTTCAACAAAAGTGAAGTCACTGTTGTATTGCGCAAGCATTGACAATCCGGCGTCTAACGCCGCCAAACTGATAGGCTGTTGGTATTTTGCCGCGGCAATATGCGGAGCGATAGGCTCAGCAAATACAATCGGGTTAACCTGCTCATATGGCAGTGACATTGACGCGGCCTGTTGAATAAGCAAAGCATCGTCATTTTCCAAACCTCGGGCTGTCATTGCTGCACCCGCCGCAATTGGTTTATGGCCAATCACAGTGTGACCTTGTTGTATGAGGCCTTGCATCAGTATTTGCGTGACGACTGTTTTGCCTACATCGGTGTCGGTGCCGGCAATAAACAAATGCTGACTCATTTTTGCAACTCTCCATAAAACACAAAATAACTGGCCGGGTAATGACCGTCTTGGTTAAATTCTTGATAGGCCAAGTGCAAGGCATTGAATTTACCTTTACCAGCAAGCCCCGAAGGTTTATTCCCAAGTACGTGATTGGCACCTATGCCTTTTAACTCTTTCAACAGTTGAAACGGATGCCTGTACTGCACCACTTGTTCACGCACTTGGCTGGTTACCGACATAAAGGGGCTGTTCTGGCAAATGCGTGCAAGCTCTGCTTCCGTCTTAAATTCATTCACATGCTGTAAATCATCGACTTGGCGCCACGCATGTTGCAACTGCCACAAAGACTTGCCGGCCAAGGTACTAAAAAAGAGCTTTCCACCCGGCTTTAATACTCTATGTACCTCGGCTAAAGCGACGGATAAATCATCGCACCATTGCAACGCTAAACTGGAAAACACCCAGTCTAGGCTGTTATTGGCTAACGGCAAATGCTCAGCATCACCTTGTAACCAGTGGCGCACTGTCGGCCGCTGCGTTTTAGCATATTGCAACATGCCTAATGCTAAGTCTAAGCCAATCAGCTGCTGGCAATGCTGGCTTAGGTCGGTGGCAAAAAAGCCTGTGCCACAGCCTAGGTCCAAACCCACTTCATGCTGCTTATTTGCATGTTTCGCTACTTTTGACAATAAGTGCTGACCGGTTTCGCGCTGTAAACCAGACATGCTGTCGTAGCTATGCGCCGCCTTCGAAAACGCGTGTGCAATGGCGAGTTTACTGCTCATTGCTAAACTCTCTATTTGTCATCCCTGCGTCAGCATTACCTGCGAGTCCTTGTGCCAAAGCCGTCACTAAAGCATGAATATCCGCTGTCGTATGAGCACTGCATAAGGTGACCCTTAGTCTGGCACTGCCGGGCGGTACCGTTGGCGGACGGATTGCGGTGCAATAAAAGCCTTGCTCACGTAGTCGTTGAGCCAAAGCTAAGGTGGCATTATTCCCGCCAATAATAACCGGTTGAATCGCCGTTTCAGAAGGTGCTATTTCAATACCCTCTTGCTGTGCAGCCTGTTTGAAGGTAGCAATATTTTGTAGCAATTTTTGCTGTCGCCACGGCTGTTGTTGCAATAGCTCAATGCTCGCTTTAATGGCCACGGCTTGTGCTGGAGGCATCGCCGTGGTGTAAATATAAGGCTTAGAGAAATTGGTAATGTAATCAACTAAATCAACTGTGCCCGCGACCATAGCGCCGGCAACACCAAGGGCTTTGCCAAATGTCGCCATATGAATGTGACAATCTTGCGGATGAATGCCTTGCTGCGCCAAGCTACCTTGGCCATGGGGACCAAGTACGCCAATGCCGTGGGCATCATCCACCATCAGCCAAGCTTGATATTGCCGAGTTAAACGAACGATTTCCGCCAGCGGCGCTTGATCGCCGTCCATACTAAAAACGCCTTCGCTAATCACCAGTTTATTCTCGCCGCCTTGAGACAAACGTTGTTCAAGGTGAGACATATCATTATGGCGAAAACGCACCATGTTCGCGGCCACATATTGGCCGGCCTCAATCAAAGAAGCATGGTTTAATTTATCTTGAATAAGCAGGTCTTGTTTGCCAAGAAGCAATTTAAGCACAGCTTGGTTTGCGCTGTAGCCTGAATTAAACAAGGCAACCGCTGGCACATTCAGCCACTCTTTAATGGTTTGTTCTAACGCATAATGAGCATCAGAATAACCAGTCACTAAGGCGCTGGCTCCGCTGCCACAGCCATACTGAGCGAGCCCTTGCTGCCAAGCAGTCACCAGCTCAGGGGCTTGTGCGAGAGAAAGGTAATCATTGCCGGAAAAATTTAACAAGGAAGCTTGTTGATATTGAATCAGGCGCCCTTGGCATTGTACCGCCGTTGTTTGACGGTACAGGTGCTGACTTTTACGCTCGGCTAACTGCGCCGAGATAAAATCAAAGGCCATTAACGAGCTCGTGTCGCGTCATAGAATAAGTCGGTGTCTTGGGTTACAGGGCCCAATGGCAAATCGGCCTCTAGCTCTGTTGGGTCAACGTGATATTGTTCGCGGTTAATGCCTAACTTATTGAATAGTTTCATATCGGCATTTTCTTCTGGGTTTGGCGTCGTCAATAATTTACAACCATAGAAAATCGAGTTGGCGCCGGCCATAAAGCACAAGGCTTGAGTTTGCTCATTCATTTTTTCACGGCCTGCGGATAGACGCACGTGAGACTGAGGCATCATAATACGAGCAACCGCAATGGTACGTATAAATTCAAACTCGTCTAAGTCATCCACATTTTCAAGTGGCGTACCTTGTACTTTTACCAATTTATTAATTGGCACACTTTCCGGGTGTTTCGGCATGTTCGCCAATTGCACCAGTAAACCAGAACGATCGTTGGCCGACTCGCCCAAGCCAACAATGCCGCCGCTGCATACTTTCATACCTGAATTGCGCACATGATCTAGCGTGTCTAACCTGTCTTGATAGGTACGAGTGGTAATGATTTGATCGTAATACTCGGGCGAAGTGTCCAAGTTATGATTGTAATAGTCTAACCCGGCGTCGGCCAATCGGCCTGCTTGATCTTCGTTTAACATGCCCAACGTCATGCATGACTCTAAACCTAATGCTTTTACGCCCTTCACCATTTCTTCAATGTATGGCAAATCGCGATCTTTGGGGTTTTTCCACGCCGCCCCCATACAAAAACGGGTTGAGCCCGCAGCCTTAGCCTTTTTGGCTTCCGTCAATACCTTTTCGACTTCAAGCAAACGCTCTTTTTCAAGGCCCGTATCATAACGTGCGCTTTGTGGGCAGTATTTACAGTCTTCTGGGCAAGCGCCGGTTTTTATCGATAACAAAGTGCTGACTTGCACTTGGTTAGGATCGAAGTGTTGACGGTGAATTGACTGGGCCATAAAGACCAAGTCCATAAAAGGACGTTGAAATAACCCATTAACCTGTTCGACCGTCCAATCGTGTCTTAATTCTGCCGCCATTTTGCTTGCCTGTTTTGCTATTAAAATTATTTGGCTAGTGTATGTATCCACGTTAAGCTGTCAACTTTAATTACGGCAATCAGTTTACCTTTGGTTATTTTATGAGCATAAATTACCAGTTTGACCAACAACATATCTGGCACCCTTATACTTCCAGTGTTAACCCATTACCTTGTTACGGTGTTAGCCACGCCAGTGGCGTAACCCTGACTTTGGACGATGGCCGTGAACTCATTGATGGCATGGCTTCTTGGTGGGCTTGTATTCATGGTTACAACGTGCCAGAGCTCAACCAGGCTGCGCAGCAACAGCTGCAAAAAATGTCCCATGTGATGTTTGGCGGCTTGACCCATCAACCCGCCATTGATTTATGCCAAGAACTGATTGCTATCACCCCCGAAGCCCTCGATAAAGTGTTTTTGTCTGACTCTGGTAGCGTTGCGGTGGAAGTGGCGTTGAAGATGGCGCTGCAGTATTGGCACAGCAAAGGCGAACCGAGGGCTAAATTTCTAACCGTACGAAATGGTTATCATGGCGACACCTTTGGCGCGATGGGCGTTACCGACCCTGAAAACTCGATGCATGAATTGTATCAAGACTTTTTACCCCAGCATCTGTTTGTTGCTGCGCCGCAAAGTCGATTTGATCAGGCTTTTGACCCCAGTGAGCTGGACGAACTCAAAGCCACGTTGGCAAAACACCATTACGACATCGCCGCCATGATCATAGAGCCTATTGTGCAAGGGGCTGGGGGCATGCGCATTTATCACCCAGAGTATTTAGCAAGTGCCAAGCAGTTGTGCGCGCAATACGGCATCTTATTCATCGCCGACGAAATTGCCACCGGCTTTGGTCGCACCGGCAAAATGCTCGCGTGTGAACACGCCGATGTAGTGCCCGACATTCTTTGTTTAGGTAAAGCCATCACAGGGGGCTACATGAGTTTGGCGGCCACCTTAACTACCAAGCACGTAGCAGATACCGTATGCCAAGGTAAGGCTGGCGTCTTTATGCATGGCCCCACCTTTATGGCCAACCCACTGGCTTGCGCAGTGGCAACCGCCAGTATACGTTTGTTGCGACAAAGCCCGTGGCAACAAAGAGTGGCCGCGATTGAGCAAACTTTGCAACACTCGCTCAAGCCATTGCAACAATTACCAAATGTGGCTGATGTAAGAATATTAGGCGCAATCGGTGTGGTTGAAACCACTCACGCGTATGACGTGGCAACGCTGCAACAGGCTTTTATTGAACACGGTGTCTGGCTGCGCCCGTTTGGTAAGTTGATATATATGATGCCGCCCTTTGTGATGACCAGTGCGCATTTGCAACAGTTAATCAATGCGATAAAGCAAACCTTGAGTGAACTTCCTCATCAAGAATAAACGGCTTGGAAAGCGATGTGATGTAAAAGGCTTATACCTTTAAGTAGAAAAATAACAAGCTTACGGCGCAAATCACCAATAGCATAATAAAGTTAAACCAGACTTTGTCTTGTTTGCGCCGCGAGTAACGCAGGTTAATGACAAAGCTCAAGAGCGACAGGCCAGAACAGCCCCAAAGCACATAAAGCAGGTAGTTCTTTAGATGGGGTTGCCAATGGGTTCGCACATCGAGCTCAAAGTACCGGACGAGACCCGTTTCTAGTTCAGGTCTGGCATAATGAAACAGCAATAACGCCACCAATAACAAACTCCAGCTGGCAAAAGCCAAGCAAGCCAATAATACTTGGACCTTGTTCCCTCGCCGTCTTCGCTCTTGTTGCGCCATATATTCTCCTTCTACTCGTTTGAAGATACCTCAAACTCAGCAATATCGCTGTGATTTGTGCCATAGCGACAGATAAAGGCGGAAATTTCCATTTTTTACTTGTTTCCTGAATAGGCAAAGGTAAGATTACGGGTTTTGAACATTGAAAATTTGGGTTAACCGTACGCCAATCCTAACGGGTCGCATACTTGATTAACTCGTGCAGCTGGAGAGCATACTAAGATGACGCAAGCGTCCATAGTTGAAGTATTTAAAGGTCAGTACCCGGTAGGAAGCCAGGTGACTGTAAAAGGTTGGATCAGAACACGCCGTGACTCAAAAGCCGGTATTTCTTTTCTTGCAGTCTACGATGGTTCATGTTTTGACCCGATTCAAGCCGTTGCTCCAGCAGACTTAGACAATTACGAAGCTGAAATCGTTCGCCTTACAGCGGGTTGTTCAGTGGAAGTGACTGGTGAAGTAGTCGAAAGCCCAGGCAAAGGTCAACAGTTTGAGATCCAAGCAACCCACGTTAAGGTTGTTGGCTGGGTGGAAGATCCCGACACTTACCCAATGTCAGCGAAGCGCCACAGTATTGAGTACTTACGTGAGCACGCGCACCTACGCCCAAGAACAAATATCATAGGTGCAGTAGCCCGTGTCCGTAACTGTTTGTCTCAAGCAATCCACCGTTTTTTCCACGAACAGGGTTACTACTGGGTAAGCACGCCGATTATTACCGGCAGTGATACCGAAGGGGCAGGTGAAATGTTCCGCGTATCAACGCTGGACATGATGAATTTACCGCAAGACGATCAAGGCAACATAGATTACAAAGAAGATTTCTTTGGTAAAGAAACTTTTTTGACCGTATCTGGCCAACTTAACGGTGAAACTTACGCTTGTGCCTTAAGCAAAATTTACACTTTTGGTCCTACTTTCCGCGCCGAAAACTCAAACACAAGTCGCCACCTTGCAGAGTTTTGGATGGTTGAGCCAGAAATTGCGTTTGCCGACTTAGCTGACGCCGCACAGTTATCTGAAGATTTATTGAAATATGTTTTCAAGGCCGTGCTCAATGAACGTGCAGACGACATGCAATTTTTTGCCCAGCGCGTTGACAAAGAAGCCATCTCTCGCCTTGAAAACATGATTAATTCTGACTTTGTCAGAATGGACTACACTGACGCCATCGAAATCCTTAAAACCTGTGGTAAGAAATTTGAATACCCGGTTGAATGGGGCGTTGATTTACAGTCTGAACACGAGCGTTACCTTGCAGAAGAGCATGTAGGTGGCCCGGTGATCATGCAAAACTACCCGAAAGACATTAAAGCTTTCTACATGAAGCTGAACGAGGACGGTAAAACCGTTGCCGCCATGGACGTATTAGCTCCTGGCATTGGTGAAATCATTGGCGGTAGCCAACGTGAAGAAGACTTGAGCGTACTGGATGCGCGCATGGACGAAATGAATCTGGATAAAGAAGAATACAGCTTCTATCGTGATCTTCGTCGCTACGGCACTGTGCCACACGCAGGTTTTGGTTTAGGTTTCGAACGTTTAGTGTCTTATGTCACTGGCGTAAACAACATTCGCGACGTTATTCCGTTCCCACGTGCACCTAAGTCTGCTGAATATTAATAGTGATGCAGTAAAAATCGCGTAGCAAAAAGGCCGCTTACTGCGGCCTTTTTTAATAGTATAAATTGAGACAGAAAACGCGCCTCTTAGCTGACGCTAGAGATAGCTAACAAAGTCATCTGGGTCGAGCTTTTTAGTAGCAGACGGTTCATTGACTAAACTGCCAAGATACAAATAGCCCACAATTTGTTCTTTCCCCTTTAAACCTAAATCGGCTTTTACTTTGTCATCGTAGCTCATCGCGCCAGTTCGCCAGATACCACCGTAACCCAACGCTTGAGCCGCCATTTGCATAGCATGCGCTGCACACCCTGCTGACAATACCTGCTCTACTTCAGGGATTTTATGATCCGGCGTGACACAAGCAACCACAGTAATGACTAAGGGCGCTCGTTGAGGCATATTTTGCGCTTTTTGAATCGCAGCTTCGTCCGCGCCATTCGCGACTGCCGCTTGCTGGTAAATATCGCCTAATCGTAATAAGCCATCGCCTTCAGCAATAATGAAACGCCAAGGGTGTAATGCACCATGATCAGGGCTACGAAGGCCTGCTTGAATAATGGTTTCTAGGTCGCACTTATCAGGCCCTGGCTCAGTCAAGCGCCCCCATGAACGACGATTTAATAATAATTCTATGGCTTGCATCAGCGATTCCTTTTCTTGCTGCTTACCCGGCACGCTTTTGCCGTGGTAAAGTCATGTTGGCGTGGCCTTCATGTTACCCGTTCAAGGCACTAATGAGAATGATAGTTGCTTAAAGTTAAGCAAGAAAATCAAGCAAATGTCTATTTCATAACAATAATAAATGGCATTACGAGAGAGAAACGGTTTTTTCTCGGTCATAACTTTAGTAGAGTTGAGCCACAATAAATGTAAACAGGATGTTTGTTTTGAGTGTTATCAAATGGGTTTTTCGCACGCTATTTAAGTCCATCAACTTTATCCGCTTATTAGTGCTCAATCTGGCATTTTTACTGATTGTGGCTGTATTAGCCATCGCCATGAGCGCGGACCCTACGCCTAACATTCCCCAAGGCGCAGCCCTGACACTCAACTTAAAAGGGCAAGTTGTTGAGCAAACACAACCTGTCGACCCTGTTTCCGAATTTACCAACGAATTGCTAGGCCAAGACACCGAGCAGTTCCGTGAAATCGCACTCACTGACATCACTCACGCCATTCGCTTTGCTCAAGCAGACAATCGTATCAGCGCTTTGATCTTAGATTTAGAAGGATTGCACAGCACCGGCATGAACAAACTGTTGGAAATTGGTTCAGCGATCAAAGAGTTTAAAGAATCCGGTAAACCTGTGTACGCCTATGGCGACTTTTATACGCAAAGCCAATACTTGCTTGCCAGCCACGCCGATAAAATCATGCTGAACCCTGAAGGCGCTGTGTTAATAGAAGGTTTAGGGGTTTATCGCTTATATTTTAAATCAGCCATCGACAAACTGGCCATTAGCTCACACGTGTTTAAAGTTGGCACTTATAAATCCTTCGTTGAGCCCTACATTCGTGACAACATGTCGAGTGAAAGCAAACAAGCGAACTTAGCTTGGTTAAACCAGCTGTGGGGCAAATACATCGAAACCATCGCCATGGAAAGAAACTTGGCGGGTAATGCGATATCCCCAAGCGTAGAACAATACCTCGAACGCCTAAAAGCCGCGGGAGGCTCACAAGGCCTCTATGCTAAAGAGCAAGAACTGGTGGATGAGTTAAAAAGTAAACAAGAAATGCGCCATTTCTTGATGGCTCAACTGGGTGAGAACGACAGCGCAGACAATTACTTAAGTGTAGGCTTTCAAGACTACCTGGCCGCCATTCCTGATGCTTTTGAAGAAAGCACAGGCTACAAAGATCAAATCGCGACCATTTTCGCCTCCGGTGAAATTATGGCTGGTTTACAGTCTGCTGGCACCATTGGCGGCGACAGCTTGTCTGAGCAACTGAACGACGCACGCTTAGACGAACAAGTTAAAGCCGTGGTATTACGCATTGATACCCCAGGCGGCAGCGCATTTGCGTCTGAGCAAATAAGGCAACAAATTCTAGCGCTAAAAGCGGCAAATAAACCCGTGATTGTATCCATGAGTAGCACCGCAGCATCTGGCGGCTATTGGATCGCATCGGCGGCCAATGAGATTGTCGCGTCACCCGTCACCTTAACCGGCTCGATTGGTATTTTTGGCATGTTTGCGACTTTTGAGAAAGCCCTGAAAAAAATGGGTATTTCTGGCGATGGCGTAGGCACGACACCTTTTAGCGGCGTAGGAGTCACCAGGCCTTTACCTAGCTACATGAAGGAAATTATTCAGCTGAGTATCGACAATGGTTACAACAAATTTTTGCAAGTAGTTGTCGAAGGTAGAAAGTTGCCTCCTGAAGAAGTGGCACAACTAGCCGAGGGCCGAGTTTGGACAGGTGAGGACGCCAAACGTTTGGGCCTAGTTGATCACCTTGGAGGCCTTAAGCTATCGTTGACGCGAGCGGCAAGCTTGGCCGAACTGGACGACTTTGAGATTAAAATTGTGCAGCCCTACCAGAGCAACAGAGACGCGATTTTGTCAGAGTTTTTTGGTCAGGTGAAACAGCAACTGCAACCAGAGATATTACAATCGCCAAGCGTGCAAGCCATCCTCACGGAAGTAGATAAACAAGCAGCGCCAATGCTTCGTTACAACGACCCGAAGGGCTTATACGCTTTGTGTCCAGCGTGTGATAGCGTCAAGCTATAACCCTCGGGCTAAGTTGGCTTAGCAAAAAAACCTCAAGCCCGCCTACGCGGGCTTTTTTTTTCTTTTATTCACCCTATAATCAGCATAAACGTTTTAATAAGAAAACATAAATGGCTAAAAAGTCTATTTACGTCGCGTACACTGGCGGTACCATAGGCATGCAAAAGTCGCCCCAAGGCTATATCCCTGTGGCCGGTTTTATGGCGAACAGCTTGGCAAAAATGCCCGAATTTTACCGCCCGGAAATGCCCGATTTTACGGTTCATGAATACCAACCTTTAATTGACTCCTCTGATATGGACCCTTCTCATTGGCAACAAATCGCCGATGACATTGCGGCCAACTATGACGATTATGACGGCTTTGTGATACTGCACGGTACCGATACCATGGCGTTTACCGCATCCGCGTTGTCATTTATGTTTGAGAATTTAACCAAACCAGTCATCGTCACAGGCTCGCAAATTCCCCTAGCTGAGCTTCGTTCAGACGGGCAAAGTAACCTGCTCAATGCCTTGTACTTAGCAGCCAATTATCCCATTGCCGAAGTCAGTTTATTTTTTAATAACAAACTTTTTCGCGGTAATCGAACCACCAAGGTACATGCAGACGGCTTTGAAGCATTTGGCTCACCCAACCATGCGCCATTGTTGAACGTAGGGATAAATATCGAAGTCGTGAGTGCTGACTTACAACAGCCAAAAGGTACGCAGCTGCAAGTCAACACCATTACACCGCAACCTGTTGGGGTAGTCACCTTGTACCCAGGTATTGCCACCGAGGTGATTGCTAATATTTTACAACAACCAGTGAAAGCCCTTATTTTACTGAGTTATGGTGTTGGCAACGCGCCGCAAAATCCCGCTTTGCTCAGTACATTGCAGCAAGCCTACGATAATGACATTGTGATTGTGAACCTGACCCAGTGCCTCAAAGGTAAAGTTAATATGGGAGGATACGCCACCGGCAATGCGCTGGCGCAAGTTGGCGTCGTCAGTGGTCATGACATGACCACTGAAGCTGCGTTAACTAAACTTCACGCCTTATTAAGCCGAAATAATAGCCCTCAAATGATTCGTCAAAAAATGAGTCAAGATTTAAGGGGCGAACTAAGCGCGAGCTAATCTTGCTGTTTAATCTCGATTTGCTCTTTGTATTGCTGTTTAAGCTCGGCTTTGCTTTTCATGTGCAACTCGCCGCCTTGAGCCACGGTAAAGTGTTCCGGGTCCGTATTATGCTTGGCTTGCCATGCCAGAACGGCCTGTAAGCACATTTCTTTTTGCTCTTGGCTCAATGCTTGACCATCAAACCATTTACCGCTTTCTACCACTTCAACTAAACGTTGGTAGATATCTTCGGTCATGTTATTCAATAAACTGTCCATAGGTACTCCTTTTCCTGGCAGGTTAATATCATGCTAATGGCTGAGACTCAAGCAAGCACTCGAAAGAACTTACGTTCTGGGACGATAACAGCAGTTTTAAAACAAGACTACACTAACAATATATTGATAAGGTTATGATGCCAATCAAACTCAGTTTCAACCCAAGCAACTCTCAGGATAGCATGGTTAATACATTTAAATTCGCAGTGTTACTCGGCGCCACTTTACTTGCGACAGGTTGTTTCAACAAAACAACAACAAAGGCAATCTGTGAAAAGTCACCGGAGCTTTGCCAAGGGCTCAACACCGATGGTTGGTGTAAAGCTGAACGCCGCGAAGTGATTCTTAAGCGTCAGAACTATGCCAACGAGTCATCAGAGTTAAATCAGTACTACATACTGCGAAGCTTCATAGACTATAAACAGTGTATTGAAATTGCTTCCAATGTCGAACCTATCCACGCTAAACATAAAAAAACAGAGCGAGTGGAAGGCTTTATTACCGCAGTCAATGAAATTGAGCGAATCGATAAAGCCACGCAGCACTCAGAGCTGCCACAGCTTGCTTATTATCATTGGCTAGTTAATGGAGACCTCGAGGCAAAAGAGCGCTTTCTGGCCATTGAAGGCACCTCGGCGGAAAATGATCCTGAACTGACACTGGCGTTAGCGACCTATTATTTTGAACGTGACAGTGAAAAAACGATCCGCTTGTTATACAAAACGTTGCGTTTGCAAAAAGACACCTTACCCAACCCCAGTATTTATAACTCGCTGACCACTCTTTACTTAAAGACCAAGAACTATCAAGCCGCTTACATTTGGATGCAAGTAGCTCATCGCCTAGGCGAGTACCCGATAAACGAAAGCTGGATTGACCGCCAACACAAGTTTAGCCCAGAAGAAAAGGACAAACTTCAAGAAATGGCTGGAGAAGTCATTGATGATATTAAAAATTTCCAATTTCAGTCCGGCGACTACAATATGTAGCATCTGAGCAACAAGCCTTTAAGCTACCTTGCTAGCTTAAAGGCCATACGTCTAGCCAAAACAATGCCTCTGTAGACTCATACTAAGCACCGTTAGCAACCTATTGCAACAACCTTCATTGGAGCTGTGGTAACGCAGCAGGAGTAGTTCACACCTTTGCGAGCAACACAATGGCCATGCGCCATTAAACTGCGCAGGTAAAAGCTATTAAGCCTTATCGTCTTGTTGCGTAAAATCCATCGCAATCGAGTTGATACAGTACCTTTGGCCTGTCGGCGTTGGACCATCATTAAAAATGTGGCCTAAATGGGCGTCGCATTGCCGACATTGCACTTCGGTTCTCACCATGCCATGGCTGTGATCTTCCAAGTAATTGATAGCGCCTTCTACCGCATTGTCAAACGAAGGCCAACCACAGCCAGAGTCGAACTTATTTTCTGATGAAAATAATGCTGCCTCGCAACATACACAATGGTAAATACCGGTTGCACGATTGTTGAGCAAAGTACCGCTAAATGGCGCTTCTGTGCCTTTTTCACGACAAATATGGTATTGCTGAGGGGTCAGTTTTTGACGCCACTTTGCATCTTCAGACATGACTTATGCATTCCTTACACTCGGGATATTCGACATAATTTTATCAAGTTCGAGATTTTAACGTAACATTAATTGAAAAAAGTTTACATCTCTTGCCTACACGGCTTGTAAACGTTTAATGAAGGAAGAAAACCGCCACGAATTCAAGCTCAAACTTTTTTTGTGTAGTAAAAAAACTTGCAAAAAACCGCCCATTAGCTTAAATTTCCACGTAAATAATGTAATTTTACCAACACCATGTTGTAAAATAACAGAATGATAATTTTTGACTACACTAGTAATTACTTGTGCCCAAGACGCATTTGGCCCAGTAGCAACTGGTATAGATATGACAGTGTTGTGCGATTACAAAGGCTCCTTTTTGTAGTAAAGCAACACTTTCACCAGCAAAAATTTGACTTTCAGCCTGTTTTAGCGCTGATTTTTTGATTTTTGAAAGAATCTAACATCAAAGGTGTAAACTTGATAAATATCAAATTCTATCACCTATGAGTTATGTAATATCGACACAGTTTCAAGATTAAACAAACCGTAAGGATCTAAAGATGATTAAAGTAGGTATCAACGGCTTCGGTCGTATCGGCCGTTTCGTATTCCGTGCTTCTGTAGAACGTAGCGACGTAGAAGTAGTTGCAATCAACGACCTAATCGACGTTGATTACATGGCATACATGCTTAAGTACGACTCAACTCACGGTCGTTTCAACGGTACTGTTGAAGTAGTAGATGGCAACCTAGTTGTTAACGGTAAAACTGTTCGTGTAACAGCTGAGCGCAACCCAACTGAACTTAAGTGGGACGCAGTTGGTGTAGACGTAGTTGCTGAAGCAACTGGTATCTTCCTAACTGACGAAACTGCTCGTCAACACATCACTGCTGGTGCGAAGAAAGTTGTTCTAACTGGTCCTTCTAAAGACGCTACGCCTATGTTCGTAATGGGTGTTAACCAAGATACTTACGCAGGCCAAGACATCGTTTCTAACGCTTCTTGTACTACTAACTGTCTTGCTCCAGTAGCTAAAGTTCTTAACGACAAGTTCGGTATCGAGTCTGGTCTTATGACTACAGTTCACGCTACTACAGCTACTCAAAAAACTGTTGACGGTCCTTCAGCGAAAGACTGGCGCGGTGGTCGTGGTGCTTCTCAAAACATCATCCCATCTTCAACTGGTGCTGCTAAAGCAGTAGGCGTTGTTCTTCCAGAACTAAACGGCAAACTAACTGGTATGGCTTTCCGTGTACCAACTGCTAACGTTTCTGTAGTTGACCTAACAGTTAACCTAAAAGAAGCTGCTACTTACGAGCAAATCTGTGCAGCAATGAAAGAAGCTTCTGAAGGCGCACTTAAAGGCGTTCTTGGTTACACTGAAGACCAAGTTGTTTCTCAAGACTTCATCGGTGAAGTACAAACTTCTGTATTCGATGCAAAAGCTGGTGTTGCACTAACTGACAAGTTCGTTAAAGTTGTATCTTGGTACGACAACGAAATCGGTTACTCAAACAAAGTTCTTGACCTAGTTGCTCACATCTCTAAATAAGAGTTGTTGCCTTAGGTAAATAAAAACCCGCTTAGTGCGGGTTTTTTTTGCCCTAATAGCGGCTAAATTAGCCCGCTTCTCGTGTTAAAACCTGCCACCGTTTTTCGGTTAACATTTGTTGCCCTTGTATTAATTTAAGGTGCACCCTTGAGCCCGGTATTAGCGGCCCCACCCCAGCCGGCGTCCCCGTCATCACCACATCACCATCTCGCAGCGTAAGAAAGGTTTGCGCCTCGGTTAATATACTTTCTAGATTGTGGATCATTAACTGCTCAGTAGCCGCTTGCCTTAATTCACCATCAATCCAAAATTCAATCGCCAGCTCTCCTGCAGTCGGGTCAAACGGAATAAAATCGGTAAAGGCCGCGGAGCCATCAAATGCTTTCGCCCGCTCCCAAGGCAAACCTTTCGCTTTTAACTTGGCTTGAAGATCGCGCTTAGTGAGATCTAACCCCGCCGCTACCGCAACAGCTTGTTGGCCTTGTAACATAAAGCAGATTTCAGCTTCGTAATGAATAGTTGCATTCTCCTCACCATATAACTCGGACGAAATGCTTGAATTAGGTTTTAAAAAAAACACCATGTCTTTAGGCACAGGGTTGCCAAGCTCTTCTATGTGAGCGAGATAGTTTCGACCTATGCACACCAGTTTACTGGGTGATAGGTCTAATTGTTGATACTGAATATGTTGCATGATACTCCTTACCTAAGTAAATCATGATGCTTGTAACAAAATCACCGAATGGGCATTTGCCATGATATTGCCAGATAAAACCTTGCACGTTGGCGTTTGTAAGCCATGGTTAACGCTAGTATCGAATACGCAAAGCCAGGAGGGCTGGTTCACAGCTGGCAGGTGGCAATTGATTTCATATGCCGAGCCATTAAACACCAACAGGTAATGCTCTTGCTGATAGGCCAACTCAAGAATGAGGACTTGAGCGGTTTCACTTTGCCAATGATTAAGCTGCATTCGACGCCCGTCTGGGTGGTACCAGGCTACTTGCATATTACTGGCTAACCGGTAGTAATCGTCATCTTCGAGTTGTAAGCGGTTAAACAATTTTGAACGAAGGCGTAATGCTATCAACTGCTGACAAAACCGGGTTAGTTGTCTACTTTCATCGGATTCTTGCCAGTCAATCCAGCTGATGGCGCTATCTTGGCAATAAGCATTATTATTGCCAAGTTGAGTGTGCCCTCTTTCATCCCCCGCAAGAAAATGCGGTGTTCCTTGGGCTAATAATAAACACGCCAACAAATTACGCTGTGTTTGTGCTCGAGCTTGGTTCACTGCTGAGTCTAAGGTTTGCCCCTCAATACCATGGTTATTCGATAAGTTATGGCCGTGGCCATCTTGGTTGCTTTCTAGATTGGCATGATTGTGCCTAACGTCATAGCTGACCAAATCAGCCAAGGTATAACCGTCGTGATAGCAAATGTAATTGACACTGGTTTCTATGCTACGAAGGCTTTTATGAAACAAGTCACGCGAGCCTAACAAGCGAGTAGCAAATTCTGCCAACTGCTGGCCATCGCCGCGCCAAAAAGCCCGCATATTGTCACGAAATTTATCATTACACTCAAGCCAATGATGAGGAAAGTAACCCAATTGATAACCTTCAGGGCCTATGTCCCAAGGTTCAGCAATTAACCTCACTTGAGACAACACCGGATCTTGGTGCAAGACTTTGAAAAAAGCACTGAGTGGCTGAAATTGACCATTTTCTCTGGCTAAGGTCACCGCCAAATCAAATCTAAAACCATCCACTTGCATGTGCTCAACCCAATAACGTAGCGCATCTATAACTAGCTTCAGGGTCCAAGGGTTATCCAGATTGACACTGTTACCACAGCCAGTGAAATTATGATGATGAACAATGTTCTGTTGCTCATCGACATCGACACTGTAATACACTCGCTCGGCCAACCCTTTTAGGCTCAATATCGGCCCCCCGATACCTCCCTCCGCGGTATGATTAAACACAACGTCCAGTATGACCTCAATGCCCGCTTGGTGAAATTGCTGCACCATGGTTTTAAATTCAGTAACAGGATCGGCAATGGCATACCTAGGCTCAGGGCTAAAGAAGTTGACGGGGTTATAACCCCAGTAATTGCGTAAACCTAAATCAGCTAACCTTGGCTCATCCATAAAGCTCAATATCGGCATGATTTGTACAGCATTGATGCCAAGTTGCTTGAAATACGCAAGGTTGACAGGGTGACTGAGGCCGAGGTAAGTGCCTCGTAAAGCTACTGGTATGGCGGGGTTGAGCCAACTGAAACCTTTCACATGCAGCTCATAAATGATCAGGTTGTGAGCTTGGTGGTTCGGTTTATTCACCCCTTGCCAATCAAAACTATCATCCACCACCACTGACTTAGCGATAAAGTCTGTGCTGGCTTGCTGATACGCTTCGCCATTCCAGTGCTGCGCTTTACTTAAGCACTTGGCGTAGGGGTCAATCAAATAGTAAGGGCGGCCTTGCTGATACACTAAAAAGGCGTAACGTTGTCCGGCGCAGATGCCATCAATAAAACAAGTATGGTAATTGCCCACCTTGTCTAATAGCCGAAAGCGTTGAATTTCTACTTCGTTGTGGTCAAACAACATCAGCCAAATTTCGGTATCAGCTTGACAGTACACCGAAAAATTACAGCCAGACGACATCAGTTGAGCCCCAAGGGGCTCTGGCCTGCCACTGCGTAATACGTAAGGCCCCACAGGGGGCGTATTCACAGTGACACGCTCAGTCATCAGTGCCTAGCCTTTTTTACGCAGATAAAGTGTCGACAAAGGTGGCAAGTTCAAACGTATAGAATGAGACTGCCCTTGATGGGCGATTTTCTCACTCACAAAGTGGCTGCCCGCTTCAAAGTTACTGCCCCAGTAAAACTCACTGTCACTGTTAATCAAGATCTCATATTCCCCCGCTTCTGGCACCCCTAAGCGATATTCCTGACGAGGAATTGGTGTGAAGTTAGCCGCGACCACTACTTGACGCGTTTTATCCACGTTTTGACGAATAAAGGCATACACCGAATTTTCGCCGTCTTCATGATCTAACCAAACGAACCCTTGTGGCAGGTAGTCAGCTTCAAATAATGCCGGCTCTGATTTGTACAGATGACCTAAGTCTTTGAACAACAACTGATGGCCTTTGTGTTTGTCGTATTCCAGCAACCACCAGTCCAGTTGACTGTTATGGTTCCATTCTCCTGCTTGCGCAATTTCATTGCCCATAAAGTTAAGCTTCTTGCCTGGGTGAGCAAACATAAAGCCCATGTAAGCTCGAAGGTTGGCCGCCGCTTGCCATTCATCACCCGGCATCTTGCCTAAAATAGAATTCTTACCATGAACAACCTCATCATGGGACAAAGGAAGAATGAAATGCTCGTTGTAGTGATACACCATAGAGAATGTCAGTTCATTATGATGATACTTGCGATACATAGGATCGGTCGACATATACTCTAGTGAGTCATGCATCCAGCCCATATTCCATTTAAAGCCAAACCCTAACCCCCCTTCGAAAGTCGGCTTAGACACGCCAGCAAACGCCGTCGACTCTTCGGCAATGGTCATCGCATGAGGATGCTTCTGATAGACTTCTTCATTAAACCAACGCAGTAAACTGATCGCCTCATAGTTATGGTTTCCACCATCAACGTTTGGCACCCACTCTCCTTCTTCGCGAGAATAATCCCAGTACAGCATCGAAGCAACGGCATCCACCCGAAGACCGTCAACGTGAAACTTATCCAGCCAAAATAAAGCACTTGCTACCAAGAACTGGCGTACAGAGTCATTACCGAAGTCGTAAATGTATGAATTCCAATCAGGGTGCCAACCACGGCGCGGATCCTCATACTCGTACAATGGTGTGCCGTCAAAACGGGCTAAACCGTGAGGGTCCGAAGGGAAATGCGCCGGCACCCAATCCACAATCACGCCAATACCGTGCTGATGACATTGGTCCACTAAGTGTTTAAAGCCATTTGGATCGCCAAATCTGCTGGTCGGCGCATACAAGCCTACTGGCTGATAGCCCCAAGAGCCGTCAAAAGGAAACTCAGAAACCGGCATCACTTCAATATGGGTGTAGCCCATTTCTTGTACGTAAGCGATAAGTTCTACCGCCAGTTCTTCATAACTGAGAAAACGCTCTTTCCCCGCTTCTTTCTTACGACGCCAAGAGCCAAGGTGAACCTCATAAATGTTCATCGCAGCAAAACGTTTATCGCCCTGCTGTGAGAGTTGCCATTGTTTGTCGTTCCATTGGTAATCGTCGTGGTCAAATACAATCGACGCATGAGAAGGATATTGGTCAGCATAAAAGCCCACCGGATCCGCTTTATGGGGCAAGCGGTTACCCATAGGGTCTTTCAATTCAAACTTATATTTGGTGCCTGCCATCAGTTCTGGCACAAACAATACCCAATGGCCGCAAAGGCTGCGCTGCATAGGATGGCGACGCCCATCCCAGTGGTTAAAGTCGCCAATCAAACTCACACTCGATGCGCTAGGTGCAAATACCGCAAAGCGGGTTCCACTGACTTTCACGCCATCGACTTCAACCGTGGTCAATTGCGCGCCAAGCACTTGATACAAATTCTCAGGTTGATGCGTCATTTCCGCTAAACCGTCGAATGCGGGTTCACGAAATTGATAAGGGTCGGTGAGGTTATCTGCGCCAACTTGATACTGCACTAACAAACGGTAATTAAAGCTCTCTTTGGCTTGAGGAAAGCTGGCTTCGAATAAGCCCGCCTCAGACACTTTCTTCATACTCGCGAGCTCTTTACCATCAGCTAAGCTAACCACAGTGACGGTTACAGCGTCAGGTAACCATGCAGTCAGCTTATGGCCTTTAGTGCAAGGTTGCAGGCCTAGCTTTTCAAATGGTTGATTTAATCTCGCACCCTGTAATACCTCAACTAACTCGTGATCTTGAAAGCTGTCAGCCACAGTATTTTTGGTTGCTTTGGCTCTTGGCTTTACGCTTTTGGTGCTGGTCGGTTTTTTATTCATGGGACTCTCTAATGCTTATACCTATTCGTAACTTATTATTTTGCTGCTTGGTTGCGCGCAGCACTGATTTGTTGGGTCAGCTCAGAAATATGTTGCTGAGAGAATAAATCGGATAGCGTTGTGCTTAATTTACGGCGCCAGTTAGGATACTCATCACTGGTTCCGGGCACATTCACCGGCTTCTCCATTTCCAAGAAGTCCTCGAGTTGCAAGCTCAGTAATGCAGAGTTGGTTTGTGCCATATGCTGTTGAATGCCAAAACTTAAGCCTCGGTCCATACCTACTACATCGACGCTCTCTGAGATGCAGTCAGGGATAGAGTGGTGGCCATGTAAGCTGTTAAGCATTTGCTGTTTAGCCTGATGGCGGTCAGCCATTAACTCATCAACCAGTGCTTGATCTTTATATAGACCTAAGGTTAAACCCAGTTTCAAGTCTTCACAGTGCCAAAAGCCGGTAAGGGTTGGCATATCATGGGTTACCACTGTCGCCATCGCTTGCGTAGGATAATGGCTCGGAGAGATAAAGCCGCCGTCTTCGGCCACTTCAAAACAAAATACACGGTAAGAATAGACCCCAGCATCTTTGAGCAGCACATCCATACCATCAGGTACCGTACCTAAGTCTTCCCCTATGATTAAGCACTGCTGACGTTGGCTCTCTAGCGCTAAAATAGCCAGCATAAACTCCACCGGGTAATACACATATACACCACTGTCAGCTGAGTCACCTGCCGGTACCCACCACAGTCGCAACAATGCCATCACGTGGTCAATGCGCAACGCGCCGCACGCTTTCATATTCGCCTGTAATAGGTTGATATATGCTTGGAAGCCATTTTCTACTAGCTTTGCAGGATCAAGGGGTGGTAAGCCCCAGTTTTGTCCTAAAGGCCCTAAAATATCAGGCGGCGCGCCTACGGTAGCTTGCGAGCAATAATCAGATTTATTAGCCCAAATTTCGCAACCGCCAGAAGCAACGCCAACCGCAAGGTCGCGGTAAATGCCGATTTCCATTCCTAACTGTTTGGCTTTTGCGTCCGCGTCATTAAGCTGTTCATCAGCCAACCACTGTAAATACGCCCAAAATTGCACCGCATCTTTATTTGCTTTGAGCCACTTTTTTACGTGAGGACTGGCGAAATCTTGCCATTCCTCGGCCCATACAGGCCAGCCCCAAGCGTGCGGGTCTTGGGCGATTAAATGTTCGTGTATCGCATCAAAGCCGGCTTGTTGCTGCAAAGCATCTCCGTGCTGCTTGACGAATGCTTTAAAACTTTTGACCCGTGCAGACTTGCCTTTTAATTTCGGTTTAAAGCTTTCATAGGCCAACTTAAGCGCACTCAGTTTGAGTCGGTTTACCGTGCTGTAATCAACATTTTCTGCCGCTCTGGCCATGGCCAAGTCGCGTTGAAAATCTTCACTGTGGTAAAGAGCCTGTGCGTCTTCACTGCTACTGAACTCTTCCACCTGATTGACATCAATGTAAATGATATTGAGCCATTCACGAGAAGAAGGACTATATGGACTGGCATTCTCTGGCATCATGGGATACAAAGAATGAATGGGGTTTAGACCAACAAAATCGCCGCCTTGGCCTTTGATGCCCGCGAGCAACTCAGGTAAGTCACCAAAGTCACCAATGCCCCAGTTATTTTCACTGCGTACGCCATAAAGCTGCACGCTGACACCCCAAACCTTCTTACCTTGTTGAATACTCGTTGGCGTAAAACAAGCGCGTGGGGCTACAATCAAGCGGCTACTGGCGAGCGGCTCCTCTAGGTGTTTTTCAAACAATATTAAGTCGTGATAACCCGCCTTAAGCTCAATCGGTAAGGTGATTAGATAAGCTTGGAATTCCACCTCGTTAATATGTTCAATGGCTTGCAGCTCACCCTCTATGGGGGTGATTTGGCCTTTAATGATTTCTCCAGTTTCTGTATTAACCTGAAACGACACTGGGTCGTTAACAAAGTCTATCGGTAACCTGAGTTCAAGTTGCACCGGCTCGTCAAGGTAAGCCAAAGTGCTCGCAGACAATCCAGCCATCCAATATTGCTTTAGGGCTTGTTCCACTTGCGCGGGCAAAGCTTGCTCAGACGTATCACAGCCCATGGCTTGTAAAATGGTCGAGACCACTTTTGGGGAAACTTGTGCTTCATTACCCCAAGCGTCTATGTAATTGGCGTCAATACCTTTAATGTGAGCGAGAGAGGAAAGTAAGGTGTCAGACATGATGATCCTATTAGTTATAAGATGTTAAGACGACCACAGTTATAGTCGTAATAGATTTATCTATTATTACGGTCAAGCATAAAACATTCTGTGCTATCGCATCAGCTTTTTACCTTAAAAACTACTGATAGTTATCAAAAAAAACACTATCAGCATGATAAATTGATACTGAGCAATTTTTAGTGCTTAAAACTGTCGTGAAGAAACCTGTTTTTACTATTCATATCCATAATAGTTTAAACTGCTCAGCAGACAAGATCCGATAATAATTAACTTTATTAATAGAGGCATTATGATTGAGCATTTAGGTTTGACCGAGCACACTCGCGTTTCTGACACCACTAAAATTATGGTAGACGATCAAGGCGTTGAATTTGTTTTGGTTGAAAACGCATTTAGCCAAGCTTGTTTTACGCTGCACGGCGCGCACCTTATCCATTTTCAACAAGCAGCTAAAGCGCCGCTAATTTGGCTAAGTAAAACTGCCATATTTGATAATAAAAAAGCGATCCGTGGCGGTGTACCAATTTGCTGGCCTTGGTTTGGCGCGGCACCCGCGAGCTTTGGAGCCAACTTACCGTCGCACGGTTTTGCCCGGAACAGCCTTTGGCAGTTGGCGGAAACTAAAGAAGTGGATGGTGCCACGCAAATCAGCTTTAAATTAACCGATACAAAAGCAAGCTTGGAACTTTGGCCTCATCAATTTGAACTCACGCTTGTGGCAACCGTAGGCGAAGCAATAGACCTGCGTTTGATTACTCATAACCAGAGCGAAAAGCCGGCCCCTTATCTCGCAGCTTTGCATACTTACCTAAATATTTCTGCGCCAGAACACGCTAAAGTGACAGGTCTGGGCTCGCAATACCTCGACAGCTTAGCAGGTAAACAGCAAAAAGCTTCTACTGGCACCTTGAGCATCGATGGCGCCATTGACTCACTCTACACACAAGCGGAGCCAAGTTTAACGCTTAGCGATCAAGGCTTGCAGCGAGAGGTTGCCATTCACAACGAGGGTAACGACACAGTTGTGGTATGGACGCCATGGATTGAAGGCGCAGCAGCAATGGCAGACATGCCTGATGATGGTTACCAAACCATGTTATGCGTGGAGTCAGCAATCACTCAGCAAGCGGTGATCATCGCCCCCGGCGAAAGCCACACCTTGAGTACCCGAATTGGTTAGTAACTAATGTAAATTAGCGATAAAAAAAAGAGGCGAAAGCCTCTTTTTTTGTTCTGGAGCAGTGATTGCACGCGGTTATTTATTGGCCGCAAACTGCAACATGCGATCCAGCGGGATCATGGCTTGCTTGGCCAGTTCAGGGTCAACGAATACCTCATGACCCGTTGCATCTAATAAAGCGCTTTCAATCGCTTGTAAGCCATTCATCGCCATCCAAGGACAGTGAGCACATGACTTACACGTTGCGCCGCTGCCTGCGGTGGGCGCTTCAATCATTTCTTTATCTGGACAAGCTTGCTGCATCTTGTAAAAAATACCGCGATCAGTTGCCACAATAAGCTGTTTATTAGGTAAGGTTTGCGCCGCTTTAATCAGCTGGCTGGTAGAGCCAACAGCATCGGCTAGCTCAACAATGTTCGCAGGTGATTCAGGGTGAACCAACACCGCGGCATCAGGGTAAACCGCTTTCATGTCTTTTAACGCTTTGGCTTTAAACTCATCGTGCACGATACAAGCGCCTTGCCACATCAGCATCTCTGCGCCAGTTTGCTTTTCAATGTAAGAGCCTAAGTGGCGATCGGGTCCCCAAATAATAGGCTTATCTTCACTGTCTAAGTGCTCTACGATATCCAATGCAATAGCAGAGGTGACAACCCAGTCAGCGCGAGCCTTAACCGCCGCAGAAGTATTGGCATACACCACCACTGTGTGGTCAGGGTGTTGGTCACAAAAAGCCGAAAACTCTTCTACCGGACAACCTAAGTCCAACGAACAAGTAGCCTCTAAGGTAGGCATCAATACGGTTTTATTTGGGGTTAAAATTTTAGCTGTCTCCCCCATGAACTTCACCCCAGCAATGATCAAGGTCTTGGCACTATGGTCTCTACCAAAACGGGCCATTTCAAGGGAGTCAGCCACGTAACCGCCTGTTTCTTCAGCCAGTGCTTGAATCTCAGGGTCCGTGTAATAATGAGCCACCAACACTGCATCTTTTTCAATTAAAAGCTGCTTAATTCGCGCTTTATATTGCGCCTTTTCGTCCTCATTAAGAGGGGTAGGCTTAGGAGGAAAAGGGTAATCCGATTCAATGATTGCTTGTTCTATTTGGCTCATGTGTCTTCCAGAAGGTGCCGCTTAACTGTGGCGTATTATACACCCGAGGTGATTAAAATCCATGCCGCTAAAAACGAAAAAACCTCGCTATTGCGAGGTTCTTAAGATGGTGGGTTGTGAAGGATTTGAACCTTCGACCAATTGATTAAAAGTCAACTGCTCTACCAACTGAGCTAACAACCCACATGGTTACCGAAATAACCGCCTAGTACTAACCGCTGAGAAGTTCTCAAAGCCACCTAGGCAACGGCGGCTTATAATACGGATTTAATGATTCAGTGCAACTTAAAAATGTGTTTTTTTTTCCGTTTGCTTAGATAACCGTCAATTCATTCAGAATATGTCGATTTATCCATCAAATCACTGTAAAGAAGACAATCTTGGCTGCGCAAGCTTGGCTGGCGAAGAGCCAGGATATGATGAAATCACTTCATTATATCTTTGTTTCGCTTCTTCATTTTTACCGAAGTACTCAGAGATCATACCGGATTTTAACAAGGCTTCGGCGCGTTTATTTGATTTAGCGTAATCATTCGCCACTATATCAAACTCTTTTTTTGCTTCTTCGCGCTGTCCCGCATTAAACAATAACTGCCCTAACCAATAATGCGCATTCGCCGCATAACTGGAATCTGGGTAGGTTTCGATAAAGGACTTAAATGCAGTGATTGCTTGCGAGTATTGTTTGTCTTGCAATACCAGCTTCACTGCCGCTTCATACGCGGCTTTTTCACCTTCAGGGGCAACCGGTGTGGACGCATCAGCTTTTGGCGCTACCGCAACAGGTGCCGCTTTAGTTTTTGCATCCAACTCTTGATAAATCTCACGCTGGCGCGTTTGAATTTGCTCAATCTGGCGGTTTTGTCGCTCCATATTGCCGTTCAAGCTGTTGACGTCTTGCTGCAGTTCATCCAGCCGTTGCTGAATATCAAACTGCACTTGGTTGCGGGCCTCAAGCATGCGCTCTAAAGTCGCAACTCTCGTGGCTAAATCGCCCCCCGTTGCATCTGACACCGGCGCCGCCGCAAAACTTGAAAAGCTAGAGCTAAGAACGGCCATCGAAATGGCCGTTTTAATTATAGTGTGCATAAGCAAAGGCTTACCTTAGTATACTAATACTGCACGACGGTTTTCAGCGTATGCAGCTTCAGAGTGTTCCATGGTTAGCGGCTTCTCTTCACCGTAGCTTACAGTGTTAAGTTGGTCAGCTGGTACACCCATGCTTTGTAGGTAGCGAACTACCGCTTTAGCACGACGCTCACCTAGCGCGATGTTGTATTCAGGCGTGCCGCGCTCATCTGTGTGGCCTTGAACGGTCACAAATTTACGAGATGAAACAAGGTATTGTGCGTGTGCATTTAGCACTTTACGAAATTCTGGCGCGATGTCAGATTGATCGTAAGCAAAGTTAATCGTCGTTTCTAGGATGCCAGCACCGTATTTTGCAACTAGCTGCTCTTCCTCAGTCATATCTACTGGCTCAACAGCACCAGTTTCACCTGCTGGGAATTCTGGTTGCGGGTTCATGCCATCTTGGTTTTCGAACGTTTCTTCATTGTTTGCACTACATGCAGCAAGAGTCATCATTGGCAGCGCCACAGCTAGACTTTTAAGAACTTTGTTCAGTTCCATACCTTGTTTTCCTCTGTTTTTTTACTTTTATTATCAGTTTAGATAAGGCGACCATGCCGGAGAGCGAACATCGCCACTACGTGCCGGTAATTTAGCCTTAAATCGACCGTCCATCGAGACTAATGCCAGTCCCTTCTTTCCTTGATAAACAGTACTGTAAATAATCATACTGCCGTTTGGAGCCACGCTAGGCGACTCATCAAGACTGGTTTTGGTTAGTACGTCGAGGTATCCGGAATTGAGCTCTTGTCGAGCGATACGATATTGACCTTGGTTACGACTAACCATTACTAAAGATTGTCCATCAGGGGTGAAGCTGCCGCCGAGATTCATTTCCCCTTCCCAAGTCATGCGCTTGGTGACACCTGTAGCTAAATTTACTTGATATATCTGCGGTTTACCACCCCGCTCTGAAGAAAATATCAACGATTTTCCATCCGGCGACCAATTAGGTTCAGTGTCAATAGCACGGTTATTGGTGATGCGTTTTACGTCTCGAGTGGCGATATCCATGACATAAATTTCGGGCTGGCCGTCTTTAGACAAGACCATCGCCATTTTTTTACCGTCCGGGGACCACCGCGGGGCACCATTGATAGCCGGGAAAGAAGTCAGCTCTATGCGCTCTTGGGTATACACGTCTTGAATAAAAATTTGTGAACGATTGTTTTCAAAACTCACGTAAGCCAACTTACGTCCGTCAGGAGACCAAGAAGGCGACATTAACGGCTCTTGTGAACGTACCACAAGCTTTTCATCATAGCCGTCATAATCCGATACCCTTAGTTGATAGGGATGAGGATTATTTAAATCAACCGCAACATAGGCTAAGCGAGTTAAAAAGGCGCCGCGCTCACCGGTTAGCTTCTCGTATACAATATCACTGATACGGTGCGCAAACTGCCTTACCTGCACCGGTTTAATTTTGGTTCTACGCTTATCTAACACATGATTCGCAGCCGGGCTTTGTTGCTCAGATAACACATCAATCAATTCAAACGTCACCTGATATTTGCCGTCTGTTGGGCCGTCAACCTCGCCCACCACTATCGCTTCTACACCCAGTGCATTCCAAGGGGTAAAGTCCGGGTTTTGACTGTCAAATGTCTTGGCCGGTAATTTAGACGTGGACAGTGGCTTAAACTGCCCCGTACGTTTTAAGTCTGCAGCAACAATCTTACCCATATCTTGGGGGGCTTTGCCTTCACCGACATAGGTAAAAGGTAAGACAGCAATCGGCCTGGCACTGTCTACTCCTTCGGTGATGACTATTTCAAGTTTTGCTTGGGCATTAAACGCCAGCATTAACCACAAAGATAACAGCGTAAATAACTTAGTTTTCAACATCTGTTTTTCCCTATTAAGGCTCTAATCGTAAGTTAAAATCTTTAAATTCAGCAAACACTGCAGGGTCTGACGGCACAGGTAAAGTATTTGCTTGTCGCACTGCTGCTACCGCCGAACGGCATACCGCAGGGTCCCCTTCGACGCTTTGAGTATTGAGTACTAAACCGTCTTGTGCCAGGCGGATATTTAATACGCAATGTTTTCCTTCGAAACCTGAGCCTATACGCCAATTACGCTCTACTTTGCTTTTGATTAAGGCTTGATATTTGCCTTTTTCAGACAGCTGCTGAGCCGACAACTGCGCGCTTTGCTCTGCCGCAAACTCTGCGGCCATCAAAGCTTCTAGTTCAGCTTGTCGCTGCGCTTCAAGCTCCCTTTCTTTGCGCTCTGCAGCTTCTTTTTCAGCTCGTTTACGTGCTTTCTCGGCTTCTTCAATTTGTTTCTTTTTTTCAGCTTCGGCTTTTTTGGCGGCTTCTTCGGCTAATCGTTGCTGCTCTTTCGCAGCAATCGCTTCTTGCTCTGCCTTTTGACGCTCAGCTTCTTTCGCTAACCGCGCGCGCTCCGCTTCTTTCGCAGCATCTTCAGCGGCTTTTTGCTCAGCCAATTTCTGTTGCTTGATAGCTTCGGCTTTTTTGGCTTCGGCAATCGCATTTTGACGCTCTATCTCTTGTTGTTTTGCCACTTCAGCGGCTTGTTTAGCAGCCAGCTCTGCAGCCACACGCTCTTGCTCTTTTTGGGCGCGGTCTTGCTCTAGCTGTTCTGCTTTTTTCTGTTCAGCTAATTGTTTTTGGCGCTCTTGCTCGGCCAGTTTTTTGACCCGTTCTAACTCTTCATTGGCTTTGGCTAAACGTTCAGCTTCTTTACGGCGCTTGTCTGCTTGTTGCTTTTTAATTTTATCGACTTGTTGTTGCACGGCTGTTTCATTGACAACCACTGCATCAATGACAGTGCCCACGGGCTGGGGTTTGCTTTCTGATTTAAACTCTACGCTCATAACAAGCACCACACCCAATATAAGGTGCAATGCACATGCGATGATTAAAGGTAATGAATAACTCGACTTCACGGCGTTCCTTAACGTTACTCTTCAGGCTGAGTCATCAAACCCACTGAAGGTACTCCCGCTTGCTGTAATAACACCATCAAGCGCACGACCTGTTCATACGCCACCGCGCCATCGCCTTTCACTACAACAGGGCTGTCTGGCTCTAATTGTAAGTGGGCCACCACTAAGGTGGTGAGTTCATCGTCAGATAATGCGGTTTCACTGCTGTCGCCGACGTCAAGGTAGTAATTACCTTCAATGTCAACCGACGCCACCAAAGGGGGCTTAGAGTCTTCTGGCAAGGACTCCGCCTCTGTCGTTTGCGGCAAATCCACCTTCACACCTTGGGTGATCAGAGGGGCTGTCGCCATAAAAATAATCAACAGCACCAACATAACATCAATGTATGGTACTACGTTGATTTCAGCGACCGGACGACGCCGTTTGCGTTGATAACCGCCGTACATCATGCTTGGGCTGTTCCTTGTTCTGTCATGGTTTGACGTTGCAAGATGGAAGTAAATTCTTCCATAAAGTTGATATATGTATTTTCAAGTCGTGCGACTTTAGTGCTGAATCGGTTATATGCTATTACCGCAGGTATGGCGGCAAATAGTCCCATAGCGGTCGCGATCAGAGCCTCGGCAATACCTGGAGCAACCATACTTAACGTTGCTTGTTGTACTTCACCTAGTGCAATAAAAGCACTCATGATGCCCCACACTGTTCCAAATAATCCGATATAAGGACTGATTGAGCCTATCGTGGCCAAGGTAGGCAAGGATTTTTCTAACTCGTCAATTTCACGAGATAAGGTCACACGCATGGTGCGATACGTTCCTTCCATCACCGTCTCAGAAGTTTTACCGGCGGTTTTATGTAGCCGGATGTATTCTTTAAAGCCGTGATGAAATAACTTCTCTGGCCCTTCTAGCTGTTCTTTGCGCGCGGTGCTTTCTTGATAAAGCTTAGACAGGTCAATACCTGACCAAAACCTGTCTTCGAATCTGTCGGCACTATTGGTGGCTTTTTTTAAGACTTTATGGCGGTGAAAGATCATGGTCCAAGACGCAATCGACATGGCTAATAGCAATAACATAACGGCTTTAACCAATAAACTTGCCTGCATAAACAGGCCAATAAACGACATATCTGCGTGCACTAACTCTCTCTCCTAACATGCAGCCAAAGTTAGACTGCAACTAATTTTTGTAATCTGTGTTATATCACTGCGGCTCGTAGCCGTCAGTTAAATATCAAAGAATATGTAACTTGAGTTTGATTTAAGTTCAAAAAATACAACAAAATTAAACAAATTTAACTTAGTAACAAGGTCTTAGTTAAATCGGGTTAAAACTTGTGCAAATCTCATTCTAGTGGCTGATAAGACTCATTGATAAACAACTAAAATAAAACTCAATATCCGCTAACTTACTATACCCCATGGGGCCAAGCAGTGGTAAAGGAATTAAGTAAAAATGCGTAAAGCCTTGAACAAGTTCAACTAACCTTGCTGAACCAGGCTTAAACACAGCCCTAATAAGGTGTATTTAAGCCTTCAGAAGAGACACGATTAAGGGAGAAACTAGGACTCTGGTCGCTGGTAATCGAGGTGCAAATAAGCTCGGTCAGTGGCAATGCGCCCTCTTGGCGTGCGTTGTAAGAAGCCTTGTTGAATTAAAAATGGCTCCAGCACGTCTTCAATGGTTTCTTTTTCTTCGCCAATGGCAGCCGCTAAGTTATCTAAACCAACAGGGCCGCCCATAAACTTATCGATGATGGCTTCAAGTAACTTGCGGTCCATATAATCAAAGCCTTGTTGGTCTACTTCAAGCATGTCTAGGGCGCTGCAGGCCGCACTTTGATTTATCACACCCGCGTGTTTCACTTCAGCAAAGTCGCGCACACGCCTTAACAAGCGATTAGCAATACGAGGGGTCCCTCGTGAGCGCCGCGCAACTTCATGGCAAGCGGCTTCATCCATATTTAAAGCCAAATAGTCGGCGCTGCGGCTAACAATTTTTGTCAACGAGTCGACATCATAAAACTCAAGCCTTTGTACGATACCGAAGCGGTCGCGTAATGGTGATGTTAAAGAGCCCGCGCGTGTGGTCGCGCCAACTAAGGTAAATGGCGGTAAATCTAATTTGATTGAACGTGCTGCCGGCCCTTCCCCAATCATGATATCGAGTTGGTAATCCTCCATCGCAGGGTAAAGGATCTCTTCTACCACGGGGCTCAATCGATGTATTTCATCGATAAACAAGACGTCATTGGGTTCTAAATTGGTTAGCAGCGCGGCCAAGTCGCCGGCTTTTTCCAGCACCGGGCCCGAGGTGGTTTTGATATTTACGTCTAACTCGTTAGCCACAATATTGGCTAAAGTGGTTTTACCTAAACCCGGAGGGCCAAAGATAAGTAAATGATCCAAAGCGTCTTCCCGTCTTCGGGCCGCTTCGATGAAGATTTTCATTTGCGTTTTAACATGATCTTGACCGGTATAATCATCCAACAATTTGGGCCTAATGGCGCGGTCGACTTGCTCTTCAAAGTTTTGCGGTTCAGCGCTAATCAGTCTATCTGCTTCAATCATGAGGCCATTGCCCTTAGTGCGTCACGGATCAAAACTTCACTGCTCATGTCCGCTTGATAAATTTGTTTCACCATTTTTTCTGCTTGGTTACCTTTATAACCTAGCGCAACTAAAGCGCTGATAGCTTCCGATTTAGCATCACTGGCCATGGTCATCACTGGCTCATCAACAGGGCGGGTATCTGGGTTAAACAAGTCTACGCCAACCCAACCTTTTAGCCTGTCTTTCATTTCCACCAGCAGGCGTTCAGCCGTTTTCTTGCCCACTCCTGGCAGTTTAACTAAGCCCGTCACATCATTGTTTTCGATGCATTGCACAAATTGATTGGCAGACATACCTGATAAGATAGCAAGCGCTAACTTGGGCCCAACACCGTTGACTTTTATAAGTTCACGAAACATCGCCCGTTCCAGTTTATCAGCAAAGCCATATAACAGTTGCGCGTCTTCTCGCACCACAAAGTGGGTATAGATAATGGCTTCTTGGCCGGCTTCTGGTAAGTGATAAAAAGAGCTCATCGGCATTTGCACTTCATAGCCAACGCCCGCCACTTCAATCAATACGTCTGGCGCTTGTTTTTCTAACAGCGCACCTCTTAGTCGTCCAATCACGTTATCTTCTTCTGCTCAGGTAAATTATCAGTAGCATAAAAAACAACTGGGTAAATATCCAGTCTTTAATCCAGTATTCGTAGTTGCATGGTCAAGTCTTGGCGCAAGTCACACCATTTCAACATCGCTAAGGGTAAACATAGAGGGGTTGCATTAATAAGCCAGGATAAAAAAAGCCATGGGCAGAGCCGCATGGCTTTTGAGAGTCTTTACTCGGAATAAAGGATTATTGCGGTAAAGTATCTAGGAAGGCACGGTGTGGTTTCGAGAAGTTGAAACCGTCAAACTCATCCCAGTTAATTGACCATGTCATTAAACCACGGAAGTTTGGACGTGCTTGTGCTGGTACATAGTTACCACATTTAGTTAAGCTCACTAAACAGCTCACCGCATCTTGCGCAGCTTGAGTAGAAGTGAAGCCACTTGATGCAGAGCTCTTACCTGATGGTAAACCGTACGCCATTTGGTCGTCGCGCAGACCCGGGAAGTAGTTTTGTGGATCGTTGCCGCCACCTGCTTGGAAACCTGTGATCATCATGTCGCTAAGTGCCACGTGGAAGTCCGTCGTACCAGGGAAGTAAATCACACCGTCAGCACCGGTTAATGAGCCAGTGTTGTAATGCTGCACGTGCAATAGATCTAAGTCGTCACGTAGACCGTGGATCAGTGGTAAGTAAGCACCCCAGATGCCGCCAAAGTTTTGGAAACCACCTTGCACATAAGCCGTTTCAGGGGCCATGGTTAAGATGAAGTTCTCACCAAAACGGGCTTTAAGTGCATGCACGGCTTCAATCATGTAAACAATGGCAGGTGTTTTAGCTACTTGTACTTTATCACCGGCAGTCATATTCATTGAGCCACCTTCGAGGTCAATGTCTAGACCGTTCAGGTTATATTTCGCAATGATTTCACCCATAGTGCGGATGAAGTTATCACGCGCTAATGGTGTATCTAGAGAGATATGCGCATTAGCGCCGCCCAAAGAAATGTTGATGATTTTACCTTGTGCTTGCAGTGCTGCTACCGACGCTTTAAATTCCGCTTCGGTTTCAACATTGGTACAACCAATCGGACAAAGTTCAAATTCAACTTCACCTTCTTGACCGCCACGCTTATTTTCTGCGAATGACAGGTTAATCACGTCCCAATCTTTTGACACATTCTCTAGACGAATGTAGCCAGAACCATTATCGAAGTTGTGCCAGTAACCTACTAGGGTACGTTTAGGTAATTTGTTGCTCGGTAATGTGCCGCCTGAAGAGCTAGAAGACGAGCTGCTTGATGCGCCAGAAGAACTGCTTGAGCTTGAAGAGCTGGTCGAACCGCTTGAGCTCGAAGAGCTTGATGAACTCGTAGAGCCACTTGAGCTAGATGAGCTGGTTGAGCCGCTTGAACTGCTTGAACTGCTTGAGCTGCTTGAGCTGCTTGAGCTTGAACTGCCACCGTCACACATTTGGCCTTGAGACCAAGCGTCTTGCCAGTGTGCACCTGTACCCGGCGCATAAGCCCATTCAGCTTTTGAAGAACACCAACCACCAATGTTACAGGTGTAAGCGTAGCCGGCATTGTCTACCATATCACCAGCTTGGTATTGCGTACCCGCCACGTATTCAGGATTGCCACACTCGCCTGTACCACCTGTGCCACCCGAAGAGCTTGAAGAGCTGCTTGAACTGCTGCCGCCAGAAGAAGAGCTGGTTGAACCAGAAGAACTGCTTGAGCTTGATGAGCTACTTGAACTGGATGAGCTAGATGAACTTGAAGAGCTGCTTGAGCTAGACGAGCCGCCATCACACATTTCACCAATGCCCCACACAGTCCATTGACCGTTGTTTGTAGCCGGGCTATTTCCTTGAGTCCACCAAGCAGCTTTATATGCTTTACCATCTTGCTGTACTTGATCACCACCAGTGTAAATAGTGGCGCTGTCCCACTGCGCGATATTGCTACAATCTAGCGCAAACGCATTGGTTGAAAACAGTCCAGCAGCCAGCAAAGCCGCAGGAATTAATTTCATTTCCATATTGATTTCCTTTGTCCATTTATATCAATTTCACAAGTCAAGCTTGTGGTTTACTTCAGCCAGTGCATGCTGCAGCGGCTGAAATCCTTTACCCTGCGTCTTTGGCCCTTGCGGCATCACCTGCATGAGCTTGCCGCTGATCTTTTTCATCAAGGTTAAATAGGTGGCCGGGTTTAAATTTTAAAATTGGCAACGCGCTTCCCACCCATGCGAAGCAGCCTTTTTGTTCAATAAACTGGGCGTAGGCTACGTAATCAGGATCTTGAGAAAGGTGCTTTTCTTCGGTGCGAGCCCGCATAAAGTAGACCAGGTTTTGCAGTAATAGCAGTAGGCTCAGCCTGATCTTATCGTCGAATTCGGGTGCTACCAGAAACGGCATAAAAATCAGCCACCAAGATAAGTTCTTACTGATGTACGCTGGGTGTTTGGTATACCGGAACGGGCCATTAGTTAAAATGCCACGATGGGTCAAATTCGAAAAACGAATGCCAAAAGCCATGCTGGCCCAGACGTAAATCACTACTAGAGCCAAAATAACTATGGCGTATAAAAAGTGTAGATTAGGACTTTGCCAAAAGTGATTGCTCCAGTCCTGACCTGAACTGTAACTGATATAAAGTGAGCCAAATACCGCCCCCCAGAATGGCTGATAACACAAAAGAGCAACCACCCACCCCAAAAAAGTAGGTTCGGTTGAGCGAATATGGGAATCAAATAGACGAAAAGTGCAACAGTAGCCAACAGTGACAAAAAGCAGGTCGATGTAAAATAAAAAATTATTAAAAAACTGGTAGATGTTAAGGGAGTGACGAGCACTAAAAGGGGCTTGCCAGTGCCACAAAGCGTTAAAGTCTTGTTCAATGATAAGGTTTAAATTGTTACTGGCGTAAATAAACATCAAAGGCAAAAAGAACAGCTTTACTGTCCAGCCAAGTAACAACTGCACAATGCTTTTCCAATTAACATATTGCGCTTGCCCTAAACACAACATGCCTAATTGCCAGTAGCTGTCTTTTGGCGCCACCATGGCGCGATCTACCCAATAAAAGTAAGGCAGCGCCAAAATCACCAGCATTAATAGCGCGTAACGCGCAATATCAAAAAAACGGTCGTAGTAGCCGCCGCGATATTCCGGGAATAACCAATAAATAAAAGCCACAAATGCAAAACACACGCCCAACCCTAATAGCTTAACGAGGGTACGCGTGAAACTGCCAGAGTGTTGGGTATGTGAACGGGTAAAATTTAAACCAGCCGAAGGGTTCGCGTAGGGTTTAAGCCAAATAAATTCCATTACGATGATTGGCACAGCCAATGCCAATCCAGCAACCACTATATATAATTGATCCATAACCAATAAATGGCCGTAATACTTGAGCCAGATTATCGATGCAAGGGAACACAGCAAACCTGCGAAGTTAATCGCCAAATGGGTGGGCGACTTAGGACATTCCATATCTCTACTCTCATACTGCTTGAGTGCCATTCCTTGGCAACTACTAAATCATGAAGCAACACAATTATAGCAACAGATATTGAGATTAATTTGAGAAAGGCCTGATTTTGCGCTTTAGCTCAAACTTCCACCGTGTGCTCTATTCACCTTGTGGCTGAGCCATGACCCAGCGCACATAAGCCATTCTTTTTTTCACCATCAAACCGAGTTTGATAAAAAATCAACTTTTTTCTAAAGCAGCACCTTTTTTCGCTTCCTAAGCTTGATGCTCAAACGCACATCAAAAAAATCAAATAATAAATATAAGGCACAACAATGGCAGATTTATCGCGCGCAACCGCTTTGCTTCAACAATTAGGCCCAGTAATGGAGCCGGACGCTATTCGCCTGCACGGCGAAGACTTGTGGGAAGTAGAAACTTCCGCTTTGACCATTTTTCTGCAATACGTCGAAGCAGAAGACAGGTTTACCCTTTACGCAGAGCTAACCATACCGGCCAGTAGCGACCGCACGGCCGTTTTAGAACTCTTGTTAGCAAATAACAGCCAGTTTATGGCCACAGGTGGCGTAAGAATGGCGCTGTCAGAGCCACAAGGTGACGCCATTATGATGGTGGATTTAGCGTTGGAAAAGCTCGACGTACAACAGCTACAGGCGGTGCTGCAAAACTTCATAGAAAAGCATGCTTACTGGAAACTCGCTATCGGCAGTGTGCAACAAGAAGCTGAAGAAACCATTACTAGCAATGAGCATATCGCGGCCGAAATGTTTCGGGTTTAAGGAGAATAATCATGCCAAGTTCAATTACGCTGACTAATACGACCACGCTAGAAGACATCAAACAGTTTGCCGATAATTTTCAAGATGCCAACCACCAAGCGCGAACCCAAGACAAGGTTACCCAACCAACCATCACGGTATACGAGAAAGTAGGCCAAGAGCCAAAATTTAAATCTCAAGGCACCATCAATCAACGTATTGATAATGGCCGTGATGCCATGCTGAAACTAATTAAAAGTAAATTAGACAATCCAGTACACAGACAGATGATCGAGCAAGTGTTTAATAACGTCAAAGGTGACGGGGTCCCAAAAGGCTCAATGACAGGCAACAACCTATCAATGGTTATTGGTGAAGCCATCATGTTTAAAAATAACGAAGCCATTGAAGATTTTTTACCTGGCAGCAATAACTTCAGCACGCTGAATGGCGCGTATGGCTTAACTGACTCACAGAAAGAGTCGATTCAACAAGACATGTTTAGCATTATTGAACGCTCGCCATATACCCACCAAAATGTACTGGACCAAAACGAGTTAACCCAGTTGGCACAAATGGCCGTCGATAACTTTATTGCCAAACGTGATGCCGCCAATGACACGATTAATAACTTCTTCAGTGGCACCAATGGCGAAGGCATGAGTGGCCTCACGGGCTACGACATGCTGTCTAAAGATGACATCGCCGGCGTTGAAAAAGAAGTCAGAGCTGCGCTAACCAGCGCAGAACGGTTTGGCCTTGATGAGCTGACTCCAGACGAAGTCAAACAAATGGTTAAAGATAAGTTAGACACCCTGAAAGACAACTTACAAACCACTACCACTCACCTTAACAACTATTTTAGTAATACAGGCAGCCCAAACTTTAGTGAGCTAGAAGGAACCGACAACTTTAATTCCGAATTGAAAACTTGGCTTAAAGACAGCGTCATGTCTGACTTTGACATCAAAGCCGGCGCCCTCAGCCAAGAGCAAATTGGCGAACTTATCGAACAAAAGGTGGCTACCTTTAACGGCCACCTTTCAACCAACCTCACTATTTTAGACGCGAATGCGGCAAAGCTGATTGTTGATAATACCAGCATGGTAGAGCATCAAAACTACACGGTGACGCAGCAGGATAAAATTGACAAGCTGTTTCCCCAAGATGTCGATGAAGTGGAGTGTCCAGTGTCAGATATTGACAGTGATGACCTCAACAGCAGCCACCTGACGCCAAAATTTTCAATGACAATGGAAAATGGCAAAACCTTAGCCATGACAGAGCCCTTTGAAATTAAGCCTGGGCGCACCGGTTGTTTGGCCTACATAGAAGGGGAATCAGGCAAATATGAGCTGCACGGCTTCTATTTAAGTAACTCTCGTGGTGAATGGCAAAGCCCGTCGCACTTTGGTGACAGCACTAACCTGACTTTCTTAGGCAAAGGGGTTGGCGGCGGTAAATCTTCTACCGTGCTACCAATGAGCGTGCAAAAAGAAATGCACGCTATTTTAAATAGCATGCCGCCTCGTCAAATTGAGGGTGACTCACAACAAATTAAGTACGGCGGAAAAGATGACATGAACAATGACAAAGAGGTCACCCTTTCCCGCGGTGGTCAAATGTTTTTTGGCTCTTTGCAGTTCTTAGATAACAGCGAGTTTACCAGCCAAGTAGATACCGACCATACTGGCAAGCCCATCATCCCAAATGAAGAAAGTATCCTAGAAAACATCAATAAGTTTGACCGAGGGGACGTGGGCTTAAACCACAATATTGACTCTATCAAAGAGCAACTCGCCCTCGTGAGCGTACCCGATGGTCTAGAGCCTAACTTCCATGATCTGATTGAACGCTACCCTGTTACCTTGTCATCAGAATACCCACAAGGAGGGGAAGCATTTATATTCCAAGGGGACACAGCGACAGTAAACGATCAAGATGTATGCCTGAAATACATGTTTATTCGTGATAACGAGACCGGCGGAGTTTTCTTAGCAGGCATTGAAAATACCTTAGCGGATATCAACTCATTTGGCGTAAGAAACTCGAGCTTCAATATTGGCATACTCGGAACCGGCTTGGTTGAATATGAAACCATGTTGCCAGAGCCGTTCAAAGATAACCCCGACATCGCGCAATCAGGTCGTCGTGGTTTTAGCCCTGAAATGCTGCAATTGATGATGATGGGCGGAGATTTAAACAGCATCGATTCAAATGAGTCCGAGCAAGATTCAAACTCCAGCTCAGACACGTATAAACGTGTTGAACAACTGCATGAAAACATGCCTTTAATTGAACAAGCCAGTATCGCCATTGGCTTGTTTTTCGACGACTAACCTTTAATACACGGCAGCCAAAAATAAGCCCCGACGCTCAGACGTTGTGGCTTATTTTGGCTATGCAAACACCGCAATAATGGCAAGGCTTTATTATTGACGCCATGATTATTACCAGCATACTTGTTCAAACCTTTACTCCCTCCATAAATCAAGCAGTATAAAACTCTAATGGTTTCTGTTTTCCATCCTATTACACCTTCAAAACAGTCAATATCGCTTTGCTCAAAAACATAAAAGTCGGCATTATCACTTATCAATGAAACATCAGAAAAGAGCAAAGTTTGAGTCAGGCGCCCCATTTATTCATCGTTGAAGATGACCCCAAATTAAACCA
Source organism: Motilimonas pumila (assembly GCF_003596335.1). GTDB lineage: Bacteria > Pseudomonadota > Gammaproteobacteria > Enterobacterales > CBDFNC01 > Motilimonas > Motilimonas pumila. Next base: position 54,415 of record NZ_QZCH01000008.1, on the reverse strand, counting down.
GATGTTATCGGCGTATTTTGCGCAGCAAGGCTTTAAGGTAAGCCGTTTTGATGACGGCTTACAGGCAGAGCAAGCCATTATTAAGGAGCAACCAAGCGCCGTGCTGCTTGATCTTATGCTGCCAGGACAAGATGGCCTGACACTTTGCAGACAGATACGGCCACATTACTGCGGTAAGGTATTAATGCTCACTGCCAGTGACGATGATTTTGACCACGTGGCCGCCTTAGAGATAGGCGCCGATGATTTTGTCAACAAACCCATCAAGCCACGAGTATTATTAGCCAGAGTCAGAGCATTACTTAGAAGGCAAGACACAGTGGTCACTGAGCAGCTAGAATTTGGCCAGTTAAAACTAATGAAGAATCGCCGTTTATGCCAGCTGGCGGGACAAACCATCAACCTGACAAACAGTGAGTTCAGTTTACTTTGGCTGCTGGCTCATTCCGCTGATACCGTGTTATCAAGGGAGCAGCTAACTCAGCACTTGCGAGGGGTTGAATATGATGGCTTAGATCGCACAATAGACAATAAGATTGTCACCCTGCGAAAGAAGCTGGCAGACAATGCGGCGACTCCCCAAAGAATCATTACAGTGCGTGGACAAGGTTATTTGTTTGTCCCAGACAGCTGGAATTAAATCCTCTTTTGAGGGCAAACAAGGTCATCATGTCACGCTTTTTTATTGAATCTTTTATTGGTTTATTACTGTTTTTTGCAGCTTCAGTAGTAGCGTACGAAAGCCTTATTTTTGGTCATCAGGATAACTACGACCAACAAGTCATTAATGCCGAAACCCAAGCCACGCTGAAATTGTTCAATCATTTAGCAGCGCACCTGCCAACATCGCAAGTTGAGCTTCTGCTGCAAGATTATTGTAAACAAAGAGGCACCCAATTAAGCCGGTTTAGCGCATTGGATTACCCAGATTTCGCGCCTATTACGTACTTCGAATTGCAACAAGCAAAATACTATATTGCTGACCTAGATAATTTTTGGTTTGTATTGGATCACAGCGAGGCTTTTTATTATGTCAGCTTTGATGAGCAAGCATTATTGTACCAGCAGTTACATGACGCAGAAGACTTACTCTGGCTGTTTTGGTTAATGGGTTTCGCCGCTTATTGTTTATTACTCGCCTGGTTTCTAAATCGCCGCTACCGGGCTTTAGCTAAAGCCAGTGCCGCCTTTGGCAACGGCGACTTTAGTGCGCGTGTTTCAGAGTCGAGCCATTTAAGGCTGGGAAGTCTTAATCGCAGTTTTAATGCCATGGCAGACAAGATAAGCGCCCTTATCAACAACAATAAACAGCTCACCCACGCGTTAGCGCACGACCTTCGCACCCCTATTTTTAGGATCCAATGGCAAGCTGATATTTTATCAGTACAGACCCAAAGTGAAATCACCAAGCAAACCTTAAACAGTATCATCGAAGACACCGAAGAGCTCAGCCAAATGGTAGATGAAATGCTCTATTACAGTAAATTAGAACGCGAAGACCTGACATTAACGTATCAAAGTATACTCCTTGAGCCATGGCTGGGCAGCCTGCTAGCAAATTTACAAGCCACAGATGCCGTCACCCTGAAGTATCACTTACCCGACAACCTTAAAGCCGAGTTTGATCCTCGGCTCATCAAACGTGCACTGAACAATTTGCTCAGCAATGCTATTAAGTACTGCCAACATCAAGCGGTCTTAGAAGTAAAAATCATGGCTCAAAATGTCGATTTTTGGGTATATGACGATGGCCCAGGCATTGATGCCGAGCACTTTACGCATCTTTTTAAACCTTTCTATCGTGTAGATTCTGATCGTAACAAAACCACTGGCGGTTACGGCTTAGGCCTAGCAATAGTGAAACAAATAGCCTGCCGTCATCAAGGCAGTGTCGGCGTGCAGCAAGGTCCTCTTGGAGGCGTCAGTTTTTGTTTATCCATTCCGCTAAAAGCAGCCCATTAGTTCCATTACAAACTGCCGACAAAAGCTGACACAGTCACGATATTAAGTTTCTGCCCTGAGTTTCATAATGCCGTCATCTCACATCATGACAGGAACACATAATGAAACTGCCCTATGTTGCCGCTCTCAGCCTACTGACCCTAACCGCATGTAATAGCGGTTCAGATAGTGTCGCAACCAAACCAACGAGCCCGAGCCCAACACCAACACTAGCACCAACCACAGAGCCAACCCCGACAACCGAGCCGGGCCCGCAAATTGTCAGCCGCTATATATCCCAGTGCGATCCAGCATTATTAGAAGCAAATGACATGACAGCACAAGACACCGCTGTATTTAGCGTTTTAGAAGGTGAAACCGTTGCTCAAATTGAAGGGGTGATTTGTGATGGCAGCTTAGAGGCTGGCCAAACCTTGTTCTCTCAGCACAGCCAGTTACAGCGGTTACAATTTTTAGACGTCAGCGGCTCCATTGATGATGAGACCAATCTGAAATTGGCCAAACTGGTCCATACCCAAAAAATACATACTCATGTATCTAACTTACGCAATAAGAAGGACGCGCAAGGCCAAGTATTGCGTGGAGGAGTTGCATCAGGTGGCACAGATTTGTTCCTCGCAGGCCAAAGCCGTAGTGCAGATAAAGACGCTTTTATCGGAGTGCATTCATGGAGTGACGGTGAGCGAGAAGGCAAAGAACTACCAAGAGACCATGAAGCCCACCAGCCTTATATCCAATACTACCAAAAAATAGGCTTAAGTAAGGCCAGTGAGTTTTACTTTTTCACCTTGCATCAGGCCAGCACACAAGAAATGCATTACTTAACTCCCGCAGAGCTAAAGCAGTTTTCATTGCTTACCGAATGATGGTTTTTAATGGCCGCGCAGCAAAAACCATCCGTTATTTGCCACCTCAGCAAACTGCTTAGCGACACAAATTTATGACTTATTTTCAAGAGAACGCCCTTATGAATCGTACCATTCGAACAACCTGCACCAGCTTATTGCTTGTTATCCTTAGCGCTTGCCAAGACTCTGGGGGCAGCAATGCAATCAAACCGAGCAAGCCCACCGCCCCCACTACAAAGCCAACGGGATCATCTTTGGTTACGCCGGCACAGGCGCCCAACACTGAGCTTACTCAGGCGATCGATAAAGACTTTCTAAAGCAGCTTCGACAAGCAAAGGATTTTTTCAAGCAAAGCCAAATTTGGCCAAGTTACCAATACGGCCAAACCTCGCAATTGTATGTCCGTGTTGATGGCAACAATGAGCCACAAACAGCCATCATGCTCAACCCTCAATCGCACCTTAAACAAGGACAGCAAATCGGTGCCAATGAAAATTACGGTTTAACCGCACTGCACTTAGAGCATGAAATGCATCAAGCAAATGACAAACTGCGAGCCAGTAATGGCGGTAACGATACCTTTGAATTTTATTATTCGGTGGATGGCCATAACTATTATTTGCAAAGGTACAAGCCAAGCTCGGTGAATGTCACTCATCCTGATTTTACCGCAGATATTGCTTTAGCTGTTCATGAGATATTTCATAACCATCAAGCCGCTGAATTTAAAACAAGCCCACACACCCAGCAATTACCATTTGAGCAGCTGAACCAATACCCAAACAGCTTGCAATTTCGCACCCTGCAACTAGCTCAATTGGCCATTTTGCAGGGTTTGCCTGATAAAACCATGACAGCCGAAGAAGCTAAAAAGCAGCTGCAAGAATATTGGTTAATGGCTCATGAGCAAATTAAGTTAGAGCAAGCCGCCACAGGTAAAACCAAGCAACAAACCTGGGTTTATCGCCACGGCATGAGTCAAGAGCGCTACGAAGGCAGTGCTCAATACATAGATGTGATGTTGTCTCGCGCCATTTTACCTGTTTATGCCAAGCATAAATTTATTAGCTTTGATCCACTGCAAATGGATAACGAGCAAGGCGGTTATTCAAGGTTCAACAATGCAGAGCAATCAACTCAATACTTTGCTTTTAATATTTTCTACGATACGGGCTCAAGCGCCATCTGGCTGCTCAATCAAGCAGGGTTTGACTTAGCTAATATTGAGCAAGGTGAAACGCCTTATGACATGGTCGGCCGTCTTTTGCCAATGAGCCCAGATGAACAGCAAACACTGTTACAGGAATTACAGTCCAGCACTCATTGGCAAGCAGTCGCGGCAGCAGCGGCAAGGTATCAACAATTATAAGCCCATTCTGGTGCCAGTCATTGCGAAATTAACCACCAATAAGATGAAGGCATTTATCTGCTTAGGGCTGGCAGCCAACAGCTACAGGTAAATGCCTAAGAACTTAGGACAACCCTATATATTACCTATGGTAATAGACCCTATACCAACACAGCATGAGATTAACGCCTATATTGTAGCTATGATGACAGACATAAAAGTCATCTTATAAACAACTTAACGGATAAACACTGCAATGCAAAAAACACTTGCCCCTTGGGCTATATTCGCTAGCCTTATCTCGCTTCCAGCTACTGGCGCGGGTCTATCTTTAAGTCAGATGGGTACCGCCGAAAGCTTAGCCACCGCGGGTGTAACAGGCGTCGTCAACAATCGAGATAGCTCGGCGGTGGTTACCAACCCGGCCGGTTTAACCGGTATCGATGATTACAGCTACCATGTAGGCCTGCAGTACCTTGATTTATCGCAGCACTTCGAAGGCGATCAGCTTTACGCTTCTGCCGACAGCACTTCCAATCAATTGTTGCCTCATCTTTCTTACGCCAAACGTATCAATGACGACTGGGTTGCCGGTATTGCGTTACACGCGCCCGGAGGCCTAGGTTTAGAATACGCCAGTGGCGCGCTAGGCGGCGTGGGTGATTTAACCATTTTAGATGAAAGCGCTATTAGCGCCGTAAACCTTACCGCGTCGGTAGGCTATCAAGTCAATGAGCAACTATCTCTTGGCGCTTCCTTGATTGGCCAATACAGCGACTTTTCTATGACTTTTTTCAAAGGCCACTCCCGAGAACAAGAGGTCAGCGACAGCGATTTTCGATTATCTTTTAGCTTGGGTGCTCAGTATCAAATCGATAAATGGCTATTCGGCTTAACCTATAGTTCGGGTACTGAGCATAAATATGACGACTTAGCGTTCACCACCATTAACGGCGGCGAAATTGTCATTGCAGAAAAAATGCGTACTCCGCGCAGCGTGGTTTTAGGCGCAGAGTATGCGCTTACCCCACAAACTCACCTATCGGCCAAAGTAAACTGGGAACAGTGGAGCCGCTTTGGTGACAGTTTGGACAGAGACTACCAAGATACCTTTGGTATTGGCGCGGCCGTTCGTCACGATTTAGGCAGCTGGACCTTGATGGCAGGCGCTTCTTACGACTCAAGCCCAATCGACAGTGCCAGCCAGCGCACCATCGACTTAGCACTGGATGAAGCGTGGCGCATAGGTGTCGGTGCGGAAACCCAAGTGTGGGGTGACAAAACGCTGGGGATAGCTTACCAATACTCAGACCTAGGCGAAGCTAAAATCGATGGCGTAGCCCAAGGCAGCTTCACGAAAAACCGCCTGCACTTTATTACCGCTTCACTAAAATACTAATAAACACTTTATCTTAAAGCTGTTACCTTAAAGCTGGGGCTCACATTGGGCCCCGTTTTTTTGCGCCGAGATAAGGTAATTGGCAGCGCCGTCTTTGCCCCTTTTAGCCATTACTGGCGCTTCTCTTGCCAACGGCAAAATGCTTTGTTCGTTTTTGCCCTTAAAATGGGCTACGCTAGCCTATATTAGGGATCAACTAGCACCTGATAAGGCTCATTTTCTATGAGAGCGTATGTGCCTGAGTCTAGCTTAAGCGTCTCAAACCTAGGGCTGCCTTTATCATTAATGGAGTTGACCTCAATCCATAATTCACCAAACTCATCTATCTGCCAGATTCTCCAAAGATACTGAGTTTCAATCAACTTAGCATAAAGCTGCGCAGTGCCCCACAGCAAATCTTGGGGGTCATTAAGGGCTTTTTTCAGGTCATCCGGAAGTGTGTGGATATGAAGTAAATAATCTACCGTTTTTAACATTGCTTATTTCGCATATAACATCTCATTCAATCGCGTATAGTGACGAACTAAGCTTAGTGTGGGAAGAGTAAAAGCAAGGTTTTACTCTGATTAAATGACTGAATTAATTGTCAAGTTCAGCAATTTCTTTACATTTACTATTCACTAAATCGAACATTTCTTTCAGCTCTTTAGAATGAGAGTAAGTTATTTCAAAGACATCCCCTAAAGGTGACTTAGGGTGAAAGTACTTCAAATTAATACACGGATAATAAAAACCGGTCGGAGATACACAATCTCGCTTTATATCGGTAATACACTTCTGCAGCGCACTGATAAAAGTAGTAAGCCCGCCCTCCCAGAATGGAATTGTTATATCACTTTTCTCTATTGTAGAAATATATTTTTCTAATAAAAAAACGACTTCTTTCTTTTTGTTAACTAAATCCGACAATGACTACTCCTAACAATAAACGCCCTGCTATTGAGCCCCAAAAATCATCAGTCAATAATACCCTTACTGCGTTAATAGAGAATTGCCGCCAACTCAAGGTTATGAGAAGCATTGGAAAAATTCGTTGTATAAGGCAGTTTGAAATGACAAGAGTATTGAGGTTGTGGGTGTTCGTTTGAGGGGGCGCATGAATTGTCAGGCCACTTTGGAAAGGTGTCATGGCAAGCTTTAAGCTTCTACCAACGGCACTTGCTTTACCACTTTACAAGGGTTGCCCACGGCAACACTGTTGGCGGGAATATCTTTGACCACCACAGCACCCGCGCCAATCACGCAATTATCGCCAATAGAGACGCCCGGTAAAATCGAGACATTACCGCCTATCCAAACATCATTACCTATGTTAATCGGTCGCCCAAATTCGGTTTCTCGCCGAGCCATTGGCTCAATGGGGTGCCCTGCAGTGGCAATCATCACATGTGGGCCAATCAGCACATGGTGGCCAATGTTCACCTCACAGACGTCAATGATGGTCAAATGATGATTGGCATAAAAGTGATCACCAATATGAATGTTGTAGCCATAATCGCAAAAAAAAACTGGCTCAATATGGGCCTGGCCAGAGATGTTTAAAAGCGATGTCAGCAATGCCATACGCGGGTGTAACTGCGTCGGATCGGCTTGATTAAACAGATGGCAAACAGATTTTGCACGCATTCTGTCGGCAACCAAGGTGTCGTCCCAAGCATCGTAGGCCTTACCCGCTAACATTTTTGCTTTTTCACTTGTCATTGCTTATGGCCCTTTGCTTGTTTACCTGTGCTTTTGTGCTGAGCAGAAAAGGAAATTACTTCCAGCCTTGGCGCCACAGCTCACTGTCTTTTAAACTGTGCCAATCAATCGCTATTTCACGCTTGGTCATAATCGCTTCCATTAAGCAATGTACCACAACGCCTTCTTCATCAAACTCAACTTCTGTGATCATGAAATGTTTTTCTTTTCGCTTGGGGTTAGCCGCGGTCCATTTACTGTGGAGCAGTTTTTTAGGGGTTATTTTATTCATTATTTGGGGGCATCTTCTCGTTGCATCAAGGCTTCATATACTACGTGCCTAAGCAAACTTTTAGTCACTGCATTGGCATTAATCACTTAGCCGCCGAGTAATAATCGCATCGCCAACATCACAAAAATCAACGCAGCCAAACGGTCTAGCCACATTTGCCTGTGCGCCGCAGCCCCTAACCAAGGAGCAAGCAAACCGGCCGAGCATGCAATCGATGAAAAAGTCAGTAAAGCGGCCAACATAAATACCCCTCCCAGCAACAGCGTCTGGCCGCCTGCATGGCCAAAATTCGGAGTGATAAACTGCGGTAAATACGCAAGAAAGAAGAGAGCAACCTTAGGGTTAGTCACGTTCATCACTACACCTCGGATGTATAAAGCTCGTGATGACAAAGGCGGTTGCGCCGGTAAACTCGAAGCACTGCTGCGCCACGCCCCCCAAGCCAAGTAAAGCAAGTAACTGGCGCCAATTAGCTTTAAGACGCTAAAAGCAACAGGCGAAGCTTGCAACAAAGCCGCCACCCCAAGCGCTACTAGTGCAGTATGAAAGCATAAGCCGCTACACAGCCCCAACGTGACCATCAAACCGGCTTTGCGGCCATGATGAGCGCCGTGGGTTAAGACAAAGATATTGTCGGGCCCAGGTGAAAGCGCCAGTAGCACAGAGGTTATAAAAAAAAAGCCGAGGCTTTCCACACCTAACACCTTGTCATTACCTCAAGATAATCATCCTCGCGAGTGACAATGCATACATCATGATTCATGGCTGACCTTGTTAATCTCAAAATCACACTGCTCGCACATGCTGGGCTTGTGCTTGCGCCTTACATTAAAAATGCAGTATAACGGCGCGCTTCGTAACCTCATACAAAGATTTTCACGCGCCGATCACACTTCATCTTTTAACATGAAGAGGATCAAAAGGACTTGGCGGAAGCGCAGGCAAAACAATCTGTGGGCGCTCGCCGGTTAATGAATGTAAAAAAGCGACAATGTCTTGGGTTTGCTCTGGCGTGAGCGTTTGCCCTAATTGCACTTGCGCCATAATCTCTACCGCCTGGCTGAGGTCCCATACTGCACCATCATGAAAATAAGGCGCGGTATGTTCAATATTTCTCAGCGTTGGTACTTTAAATACGTGCTTATCTTGCTCTTTACCCGTCACACTATAACGGCCCAGTGAGGGATTTTCAGTTTGATAAGGCTGCACTAACCCCATTTTTTGGTAACTGTTTGCCCCCACCGCTGGGCCATTATGGCAAGCAGTGCAGCCAACTTGCTTAAAAGTTTGGTAACCTTTCAGCTGCTGTGCACTCAGCTGGGATTTATCCCCTTGTAGCCAAAGATCAAACGGTGAGTTAGGGGTTACTAGCGTTTGTTCAAAACTGGCGATAGCATCGGTGATTTTATCCATATTGATTGCACCTTTGCCGTACACTGCCACAAATTCTTGCTGATACTGCGGAATGCTGCTTAGTGTTGCAACCGCCACACTATGGCTAGACGCCATTTCTTTATCAGCCTCAATCGGACCACCGGCTTGAGCTTGCAAATCTTTGGCTCGACCGTCCCAAAACTGCGCTAAATTGTAACTGGCATTGAATACGGTAGGCGAATTAATTGGCCCTTTTTGCCAGTTATGGCCAATAGATGTAGGCAGGTTATCCGTGCCACTGGTTGCAAGATTATGACAAGAATTGCAAGAAATTATGCCTGATTGCGATAGCCTCGGCTCAAAAAACAGTTTCTTACCCAAGGCTACTTTTGCAGGCTCGGTGACAACTGCCGGTGAAATGATACTAATCGGCTCAGTTGCCCAAGCCTGAGCCAAGGGGAATACCCACAAAGCGCCAAGTGCCCAGCCACGATAATGGCCTATGGACGGTTTAAAGCCCTGCAGCGTGTCACTGCAAAATGTATTAAATGGAGACATTTTTAACTTTTCCTCAAGCAAACAATCAAGATTGAGAAACAGTATGGAAATTGAAAATAACGCCAAGATTACCAATTAATAACAAAATTATCACAATAAGTGTTTGGTTCACATAACTGGATTGACGCTCGCGTTGGAATATCAATCAAAACGGAGTTTGCATAAAGCCCCCTTACTCACCGCCCCGCAGCCGGCCGATAGCAACTAATCCCTCTTGTTGATAGGAACAAGAGCGCAAAAGCCTTCACAAGGTCACAAATAATCATGCCAAAACGGCATCACTTTTAGAGTTAAAACGGGTCATGGGTTATGCTCAAACTAATCCTATATTGATGAAGCAGGCCCGCATGCTAGAAGATTTTACGGCAGTGAATAAATTCGCCAAGTTAAGCGCACTCGTGGTTGATGACTACCCCGTGATGAACAAAGCCGTCACTAGCATGCTCACCAGTTTAGGCTTTGCACAGGTATATCGTGCCAGCCACGGCAAAGAAGCACTGTTATTGCTTGAAGAGCACAGCGTTGATTTAATTGTGTCAGACTGGAACATGCCAAAGATGAATGGCTTTGAGTTATTACAACACGTTCGTGAGTCTTCACAGGCGCACCAAAATGTGCCGTTTATTATGCTTACGGGCAACGTTAATCACGACGACGTCAAACAAGCCATTGCCACTGGCGTCAGTGAATATTTGGTTAAGCCCTTTAATCACAATACCCTCAAAGCCAAAGTAGACAATGCTTTTGCCATGCCAGTGAGGGTCCATAAGCCGGCGCAACAAGTGCCACTTACCGATGCGAAAACTACGACGAACAGCCCAGACGAAGACGTGGCAAGTACACCGGCAGTACCTCAATCAAGCAGTAAGCCGAGTATTTTAATCGTTGACGATCAAGCCAATAACATCACGGTATTGACCGAACTACTGAAACAACAGTACCAACTGAAAGCTTGCTTAACCGGTGCCAAGGCGTTAACTATATGCCAATCAGACAACCCACCGGATCTTATCTTGCTTGATATTATGATGCCTGATATGGATGGCTTAGAGGTTTGTCAGCGGCTACAAGGCGACCCGCAAACTCAATATATCCCCATTATATTTATTACCGCGCTCACTCAAACCAAAGACGTGGTCAAAGGCTTGTCCCTTGGCGCCGTTGATTACATCACTAAACCTATCGAGCCAGAAGTAACGTTGGCGCGAATTGCCACGCACATGAAACTGGTACAACACCGGCTCGATATGGCAGCACAACTTGACACCTTACTGGAAAATGCGCGCCTAAAAGATGAAATAGAACGCATAGTACAACACGACGTTAAGAGCCCACTTTCCGCCATTTACGCCGCCACACAAGCCATCGAACAGAAACAATCTGATTGCCAAATAGAAACCGACATCATCAAAAGCTCCGCTAGCACCATAGAACAAATGATTGAAAACCACATGTTATTGCATCAACTTGAGCAAGGCAGTCCGTTTACCCTTGGCCCACTCAACGCAGTGAAGGTGATCCGCACCGCGCTATTTGGGCTCAAGCAGTTTTGTCAGCAACAGCAGTTACGCATCGTCAGCGATATCAAAAGCGACTTAACCTTTAAAGGCGAACAACGGCTCGCACAAAACATGTTTTACAACCTGATTAACAACGCCGTTCAAGCAGCGCCTAAAGGCAGCCAAGTCACCTTAACCGGACAATGGGTTGATAACCAAGTCGAGTTCAGTATTCACAACTTAGGCGCAATCCCGGCCCAAATACGGGGCAACTTTTTTGATAAATTTACCACTCACGGAAAATCCGGAGGCTCGGGGATCGGTACCTACTCAGCTAAACTGGCGGCTCAAGCCCAGCAAGGCAGCATTGATTTCAGCAGCGACGAACAACAAGGCACTCGCCTCACCGTCCGCTTGCTGTGCCCGTAACCCTAGAAGCAAGCGCCCAGCAAAGATGGGCGTAACCACCTTTCGCTGAATAGGCTGTCATGCTCTTTACCTTTGTTGCAATTGCACCTTTAGTGCCACCATCTTATGTTTGCTTATTTTCACCTTGACCTGTCTACTGCTTTATAGTTTACATTAAGTATCACAATGAAAAATACGGAGCTATGTGTGTATCGTATTTCAGAGCTCGCTGCATTAGTGGGGTTATCAAGAACGGCTTTGCTGTATTACGAAAAGCTGAATTTGATTTCTGGCGACAGGATGGCCAATGGTTACCGAGTCTATACTGACAAAGACCTGCAGCAAGTTCGCCTGATCCAACAGTTGCAAAGTGGTGGACTCACGTTAGCCCAGTGTAAATCTTGCCTCGACAGCAAACTGGATAAATCGGTACTCCAAAGCCGCTATACAGCGCTGGAAAATGAAATTCAGCAAAAGCAGCAGTCGCTGGCGTTATTAGCTTCTCTGCTCGGCAAAAAAAGCAGTAAACCCTGGCATGAAAGCCTGTCGGAAATCGCGCCTGATGCACATCTAGACTGGTTAAAAGTTCAAGGGTATGACGAAAAGCAAGCCCTCAGAATTAAATGGTTATCAAAAGATATGAATGAACATGACAAATATATGCAAGATTTTATGGCTGTTTTCGAAACGCTGGAATCTTGGGGCCCTAACAGTGAACAAGATACGACCAAAGCGTTTAATCTGCTGCCCCACTCTCCGCAACATATTTTGGAAATAGGTTGTGGCAATGGTAATTCCACCATCCTTCTGGCGCGATTATCACAGGCTCATATTAGCGCCACAGACAATGAGCAATCTGCGTTAGATCGCTTACAGGCAAAAATAACGCAGCACAATCTCGGCGGCAGAGTGTCAACAAAGTGTGTCAGTATGACGCAACTTGGTGATGATCCCGAAAAGGTTGACGTTATGTGGGCAGAAGCGTCAGCGTATGTGATGGGGGTAGAAAATGCATTATCGCAGTGGAAGCCACGCTTGCGAGCGAACGGCACCTTAGTATTCAGCGACTTGGTTTGGTTAACCGCCACCCCAAGTGACGATAGTATTGCGCATTGGAAGAGTGATTACCCAGATATGCAAAACGTTGCAACGCGAATGAAGCAAATACAGCAAGCGGGATATCAGCTTGTCGACACATTTACCGTGTCTGAGCAAGCATGGTCAAGCTACTACGAGCCGCTGCAAGAGCGACTCAACGAGCTCGCGCCAAGGATGAAAAACGCACCAGCCTTCATCGATATTCAACATGAAGTGGATCTGTACCGTCGTCGCCTAGGCGAGTTTGGCTACCAGTTTTTTATCGCTCAACGAAGCTAGGAACACCCACCGATAATAACGTATGGCCGTGCACGGATAGCAAAATGGCCATCAACCATGGCACAACTACCTGTGCCATGGTTGATGGCGCGACAAACAGGTTACAAGGCAAAGTAGAGATACGTTATTGAATCTCACCTTCTTCATCTGCGTATTTCTTAGCTACCGCGTCAAACGCATCGGCGATACGTAAAAAACCGTCAACCAACTCAGGTTGAAAGTGACTGCCACGGCCCTCCTCAATAATACTGACCGCTTTGTCATGACTGAATGCCGGTTTATAAACCCGTTTACTGATCAGCGCATCGTACACGTCCGCCACAGCCATAATGCGGGCGGAAAGCGGAATGTCTTCACCCGCGAGCCCTTCTGGATAACCTGAACCATCCCATTTCTCTTGGTGCGAATAAGCTATCTCTTTGGCAAAAATAAGGAAATTATCGGCGTTGTCGATGTGCCTCTCTGCCGCGCAAATCGCGTCGCGCCCATACACGGTATGGTTTTTCATTTCCTCAAATTCTTCATCAGTCAACTTGCCCGGTTTAAGTAAAATGCTGTCGGCAATGCCGACTTTACCAATATCGTGCAGCGGCGCCGATTTATACATAGAAGTGATCACGTCTGGCGTAAGTATGTTTTTGAACATGGGCTGTTGCGCAAGTTCGATGGCCAAGACTTTGACGTAATGCTGGGTGCGACGAATATGGTTACCCGTTTCAGGATCCCGTGACTCGGCCAACGCGCCCATAGCCACCATCGCCACATCTTGCAGCTCGGATAATTGCGCCGTTCGCTGCACCACTTTTTCTTCTAAAATTTCATTTTGTTTTTCAAGTAGCTCCCGCGACGCTTTGAGCATTAAGTGGTTTTTCACCCGCTCTTTTAGAATCGGTGGGCTAATCGGTTTAGTGATATAATCCACCGCCCCCATCGCGAGGCCTTTGGTTTCATCTTCTTCTTGCGACTTTGCCGTTAAAAAAATCACCGGTATGTCTTGAGTTTCAGGGTTCGACTTTAACGTTTGACAAACTTCATAGCCGTCCATATCTGGCATCATGATGTCCAATAAAATTAAATCCGGACGGTGTTTTGCGATGATTTTTAATGCCATTGGTCCATTAAGAGCCGCTTGTACCAGGTAGTCCTCAGATAATACGCCTTTCACCACGTCAATATTGGCTAAAGTATCGTCTACCGCCAATATGGTGGCTTGTTTTACGTCTAACATTGTTTATTTTACTCCTTTCGCGATAGCCAAAATCGTTAGCTTAGTTAATGGTTTAGCAATAATGCCTTAATTAAAGCTTCTCCCGCATCAAAGTCATACTCACTAAGGTGCGTGCGGGCTTTTTCTAAACTCTGGCTAACGCTTTCTGTGACGCCTAAATCCAATAGGTCATCCACGCTATCTACCACCGTTGAGTCAAACATTTCGATTTGCGCGACAATGTGCTGCAACTTGTCTTCTAGCTCTGTTGCAGACAGCGCTTGTGGCTCAACAGCGGAGCTGAAATCTGCCAGCGCCTTGCGTAATTGCTCAAGCAACTGCTCTGCGTGTTCAAAATCATAGCTCATCAAAGCCTTGTTTAAGGTTAACACGGCATTTGCATCAAAATCTGGCAAACCTTCTGGCGGTAATTTCGCCGCCAACTGCTCCAACGTATCACTGGCACCACTGTCAAAAATGCTGATTTGTTGCGCGAGTTGCGCCATCAACTCCGCCGCTTTTCCTTGATCATAATGCCCTGAGGGCGTCGCCTCAGCGTGTAATAATACCTCATCAATGGTGGCTAACATCTTTAATGCCAAGGCTTCACATTGCTGTAACAGCGCCTGTCCTTGCTCACCGAGTACCGTCTCACCTTGTTGCTTCATCTTATTTAATATTTGCTCCAGCTGCTCTGCTGGCGGCACCATAAAACTGGCGCCTATATTGGCGGCGACCCCTTTCAAACTGTGGATCACTATGGTCGCTTGGGTAATGTCTTCGCCGGCCAAGGCATCATTGAAGCGGGCAATGGCATTGCCTTCGCTGTTACGTACTTTTTGCAGCATATTGCGATACGCTTTCTGATTTCCGCCAACACGCGCTAACGCGGCTTCGACATCAAACTCGGGTAAATCTAATGACGTATCGCTTCGCGCTTCTGCAGGACTCGCTTGAACAATAGCTTTGCCCGTAGGCTCAATCCATTGGGCTAACGTGTTAAACACTTCTTGTGGATCTATCGGTTTGGCTAAGTGATCGTTCATGCCCGCTGCCAAGCATTTTTCTTTGTCTCCGCTCATGGCGTTAGCCGTCATCGCAATAATTGGCAAATTCACCAACTCAGGTATTTGTCGCAGTCGCTCGGTGGCGGTGTAACCGTCCATCACCGGCATTTGCACATCCATCAATACGGCGTCGAATGACTCTGAGTCGACCTTATCAAGGGCTTCTTGACCATTCCACGCGGTGCTAACTTCTAGCCCAGCAAGTGTCAGAAGTTCAACCGCAATTTGCTGATTCACTTCGTTGTCTTCTACTAGCAAAATATGCGCGCCCGCAATCTCAGCAACCGAGGAAGTATCAAGCTTGCCACTGCGATGAGCAGGGGCGACAGCACTGCTTTTACCCATCACTTTTAATACTGTATCAAGCAGGGTAGACGCACTCACTGGCTTGGTAATCGAGCTCGCTAACGGAATATGGCTGGCTTGCTTTAACATTTCATCGCGGTCATAAGCGGTGACAATGACAAACTTAGGGATTTGCGTCAGCTCATTGTGCTGCACTATTTGCTGGCCTAATTCAATGCCATCCATTTGCGGCATTTTCCAGTCTGCCAAGACCAATTTAAATGGACGATTGTGCTGCTCAGCAGACACCAGTTTCTCTAGTGCTTCACGGCCAGATGCTGCCACGTCAGGCACAAAACCCAAGCTTTCAGATAAATTAAACAAGATTTCACGTGCTGCTAGGCTGTCATCCACAATCAACACAGGCAAATCGACCAAAGCACTCTCGTGGGCGTTTTGATGCTTACTGCTCGCCGGTGCTAAGCCGAATTCAGCGGTAAAAAAGAAGGTGCTGCCTTCTCCTTGTTCGCTTTCGACCCAGATCTGCCCTTGCATCAGTTCTGTTAAGGTCTTGCTAATCGTTAAGCCCAACCCTGTACCACCATATTTGCGGGTTGTAGAAGCGTCAGCTTGACTGAAAGATTGGAATAGCTTGCTTTGCTGTTCGGGTGTCATTCCTATGCCGGTATCACACACCGAAAATTCTACCTTAATCGAATCACCTTGCTTTTCGAGCAGCTTCGCCCGGACGATGATTTCCCCTTCATGGGTAAACTTGATCGAGTTATTCGCTAGGTTGATCAACACTTGCCCTAAACGCAGTGGGTCCCCCATCAGATCCAACGGCAATTTAGGGTCTATGTCTATCAACAGCTCTAACTCTTTCTGTTGACTGCGGTGGGAGATAATTTGCACTAAATGATCTAGGGTGTCGTTAAGGTTAAACGCAATATTCTCTAGTTCTAACTTACCGGCTTCAATTTTTGAAAAATCCAATATGTCATTGATAATGCCAAGTAACGCATCCGCCGAGTTATGAATTTTATTGATGTAGTCTTCTTGCTTACGGCTCAACTCCGTTTGCAATGCTAAATAGCTCATGCCGATGATGGCGTTCATCGGCGTGCGAATTTCATGACTCATGTTCGCCAAGAAGTCACTTTTTGCTCGAGTGGCCTCTTCCGCATTTTGCTTGGCCGCTTGCAGCTCACGCTCAGCTTCTTTACGGGCGGTAGCATCGCGCACTATGCCAGTAAAGATATGATCGCTTTCAAACATCGCCTCGCCGACAGCTACTTCAATATCAAACTCACCGCGATATTGGTGATAACCAATCAATTCAAATACCGCATGCTCAGAGCTCACTTGCGCCATTTTGTCTTGCAAAAAACGCTGCTGAAACGGCTCGTTCATAAGCTTGCTGATATTTTCGCCGACAATGTCTTCGCTAGGGTAGCCAAATATCAATTCCGCTGCCGGGCTGAACTCTTGAATCGTGCCGTTTTTATCCGTCACAATGATGCCATCTGACGCATTGTCGATAATGGTTCGAATACGCTTCATATTGATGTTTAATTTTTGCGTGCGATCTTTTACCAACACTTCTAACTCTGCGTGCGAGCGGCTTAAAGCCCGGGTGGCCCGGGTACCGACACTCAAAGTGAAAAAAGTACTGCCAAAAAACAGCAGCAAAGAAATAAACAATACAGACCAAATGGCGTATTTGAATGTAACTAACAAGGCCATTGATTCAGCCACATCCACTTCCGCGGCCAGTCCCACGCCTAACACGTCATCCCATAGCCAGCTGCCGACTACTTCAACGCCGCGATAATCTCGATAACCTGACATGTCTGAACCGGATATTTTATTAACGATGCTCTGTGCCATGCGTGTTAACGGCCAATTTGGGTCGGGTGTGCTGTGCTCGGGCTGCTCCAGCAGGTTTACCCCTGGATCGGCAATACGCACGTTGAGTGACGCTCTGCGATCCACAGGTAATAACCCAATATCCCGTAAGTGATGTTCAAACCGTACGTTGGAAAGTAATAAGCCCGATTGATCGATGGCATAGGTTTCACCGCTTTGGCCAATAAAACCGGCAGACAAAATGGATGAAAAAATGCCATCGAACTGTACCCGTTTTGTTAGCACAGCAATCACTTGATTGCGGCTATTACGTATCGGCGCAGCAAAAAACATGGTGGGAGGCTTCAGCTTATCTTGACGGTTTTGCTCGTTGAAATACACGTCTGAGCGGATGGGCGGAATAAATACATTTTCACCGTTAAAGGCGCGCTGCAGTAGCTCTGGTCTTTGCTCTCTTATCAGGTTAATGTCGCCAATATTGGAATCTCGACGGGAGCTAAGGTTCACATAATCAGGGGAAATGATAAAAAAGCCAATATTGCCTACTTCGCCTTCACGGGCTTTAAAAAACTGGCGTATTTGCGACTGTAATGGCGTTTGCAATAACGCTTGCTTGTCTGCTGGTACTACTAATAAAGACTCGACCATTTGCGTCAACTCTTTATTTTTACCCAAATGCTCCAAACGGCCCAGCTCGTTTTTCACCCAAAATGAGAGCCTTTGATGCGTTGACGTTAACAGGGTGTTTAAGCTGTACTCAAGGGCGCTGTACCTTTGCTCTTTGGCGTATTGAATGACGCTAGATGCAGCGACAATAAGAACTATCGATAGCGCCAGCATGCTGACAAAAATCACGCGCTTAAACTTGGCAGAGCCAAATTTTGCCGCCAAGTCTTCATCACTGACACGTATAATGCTTGAACTTATTCCAATCCCTAGCACCAGCATCAATAGCCCTGCGCCTAACGACAGCCACAATACTTGGGTGTAATCATCCTCTGCCGCCACCACTTGCTCTGCTGGGGCTTTGAGCCAATCATTGTTAGCCAGCATTAAATCACTTAACTTAAGTGAGTCGAGCCCTTTTTGCACTATGCTGTGCAGTTGCGGCACTTGCTTGTGGCTAAACATATGTAATGAGGTGGGAAAAGTGACGTCTTCGTCGATGACTCGAATGCCGGTAATATTGTTACGGCCAAGCCAATCTTGCACCACAATTTCAGCGTCCAACAAAGCATCCACTTTGCCATTTAGCACCAAGTTAATCGACTCTTGCACGCCGGAGGTTTCAACAATATTGATATTGGGGTACAAGGCTTTGACTTTTTCGATGGTGGTATAACCTTCAGCAATGGCAATGCTGGCGTTGGCTAAGTCTAGGTTTGATTGAAACTGAGCGTCGTCTTTTACAAAAAATAACTCTCGCACCAAAAAGTAAGGCGTAGAAAAGTTGCCATGGGCTTTACGGTCTTCAAAAATATACGCATCCGGCAATAAATCAATTTCTCCGGCGTAAAACTGCGCCAATAAATCATTCCAACTGCCAGTTACTATCTCTAATTGCAGGCCTGTTTTAGCCACTATCTTATTCATGATAGTGCCAGCTAGCCCGGCCATTTCTTGATTCTCATCTAAAAATAAAATGGGCGGCCAGTGCTCAATACCAATGCGAACCTTGTTGTTTGCTATCCACTGCACCTCTGCTTCGCTTAACTTCAAAGCTTTAGCATGAGCCGAACTTTCAGCTTTCATTGCGCGTTGCTGAATGTTGTCCACCAGCTTTAATAACAACGCCATGTATTCACTTTTAAAGTTGTGGTAGTCCCCGCTATTGATCATTGCCATCGCCCCTTGGCGATCGCCTTGGCGTACTTGCTCAATGGCCGCTTCTTCGGCCGCCACTAATTGGTCATTGACCGCTTCAAGCTGACTGACAAGGGCTTTATCTTCATCAGATTGGCTGGCTAACAACAAATTGATTGCCCGAGTCAGTTTGGGCTCATATTCGTGATAACGCAGCAGCCACTTTTGATCCCCAGTGAAGGCGTAGCTTAGCACCGACGAAGTTAACACTTCATCAATGTACTTCAGCTCACTGGTAAGGTTTTTTAATTCAGCAATATTGATGGGTTTTTCAGAAGGCTTTAGGCCTTGATGAGGCGTATCACTCACAAGGTTCGCGCTCGCCAAGGGAATAACAGAAAACGTACCAAGCAACGCCACGAATAGCCAAGCGCAGAGAGACAAGCAGAGCTTTTGAGGCCAAGTGGCATTAGCAGCGAAGGGGTAAAGCATAAACACATTCGTCCTATGAACTTTCTGAGAGCCGAACTGCAAACACCTTGGTGCTCATTGCGAGCGGGAAAACAGGGCTAACATGCAGAAACAAGTGATTTTAATATAGTGCAGATATGGTGCTTTCGCATGATAGACAATGTGAAAATAAAAAACCAAATGCAAGAGTAAAACCCAGCGCACAGAATCGTCTTTAGGGTCTCGCTCAGTAAGGTAAACGAAAATTAAAAAGATGATAAATAAAGAGAATTTAAGCCAGCATTAAAACTGGCAATATTGGCCAGATAATTATTGAGTTATTAAATATTAACTTATTGACAAATAACGGACGCTGTAAGATGAGGTAATAACGTTCACCGAAAACGGCCCCGCACGGTTTTACGCACTTTTCCCGCCATGGCAATTAAACTGCTTTGGGTTGCGCCATGGCATAAAGCCACCGCTAGCGCGTCTGCTGCATCGGATTGCGGCACTCCGTCAAGCTTTAAGATATGCTGCACCATGTGTTGCACTTGGGCTTTTTCTGCCCCGCCCGTGCCTACTACGGCTTGTTTAATTTGCCGCGCAGAATATTCCGCAACGCTGAGTTCGGCACTGGTTGCCGCGACTATTGCCACGCCTCGGGCTTGCCCAAGTTTCAGGGCTGAATCTGGGTTTTTTGCCATAAACACTTGCTCAATGGCAAACTGCTGCGGCTGATACTGGCTAATGATCTCGCTAATGCCTTGGAATATAGTGTGTAAACGGGGAGCGAGCTCATCGCCTTTAGTGCGAATACAACCGCTGGCAAGGTATTGAAAACGACCGCCAGCGTGTTTGACTAAGCCAAAGCCCGTGGTTCTGGAGCCTGGATCTATGCCTAAAATGATGCTCATTACTTTCCTAAAACGGTGCGCGTTTATCGCAACTTCTGCACGTCCGTGGTAAACCACAAGCCAGATAACCGCATGAGTCGGATCAACAAGTGAATAAAACGGGGAGCCTAAGCTCCCCGTTGAATACTGGATACAAATTACTGCCTGACGACACTCTATTACAAGGTGGCAGCTACTTCATCCGAAATTTCGCCATTATGATACACCTCTTGTACATCGTCATCGTCTTCTAGGGTGTCAATCAGGCGCATAAGCTTAGGCGCAGTGTCTACGTCTAAATCAGCTTTGGTTGAAGGCACCATAGTCACTTCGGCATTTTGAGCGTCAAAACCGGCGCCATCTAAAGCATCTTTAACGGCGCCAAAATCTTCCGGCGTGGTGTAAACGTCTATCGAGCCATCTTCGTGGGTTAACACGTCCTCAGCGCCGCCTTCAAGGGCCGCGTCCATGATGGTTTCTTCATCAACGCTGTCGTCGTAGGAAATCACGCCTTTCTTTTCAAACAAGTACGCCACCGAGCCGTCAGTGCCTAAGTTGCCACCGCTTTTAGTAAAGGCGTGGCGCACACTCGACACGGTACGATTGCGGTTATCTGTCATAGTTTCGACCATGACTGCGGTGCCGCCGGGGCCGTAGCCTTCATAAATAATGGTTTCCAGCTCTTGGCCGTCAAGCTCACCGGCGCCGCGTTTAACCGCACGCTCTACCGTGTCTCTTGTCATGTTATTTGATAAAGCTTTATCTATTGCCGCCCGTAAGCGTGGATTTGAGTCAGGATCAGATCCGCCTTCGCGAGAAGCCACGGTTAACTCTCGAATAAGCTTAGTGAAAATTTTACCGCGCTTGGCGTCTTGCGCCGCTTTACGGTGTTTGATATTGGCCCATTTACTATGACCTGCCATAACTAATCTCCAATTTTATTGGCTAAATCTATGATCACTTGGCGATTGGAAGCTGAGCTAATGCGCTCCACGGCTTGCGAAAAAGGCAGCCAAGCATATTCACTGTGCTCGGTTAATTGAATCTCACACTGTGTTGGCAATTCAAGCAGAAATTGATGTTCTAAATTGATGGAGACATTAGGAGCGTAGCGGTGTCGCCATAGCGGGTTAATCTCATAACGCACTTGGTGTTGAAGGTCGACCAAGTTAAGTTGTTGAGCAATGATATCAATGCCCGTTTCTTCTTTTACTTCTCGAATTGCAGTATCAAAGGGTAATTCATCCCCTTCCAGACTGCCAGTGACCGATTGCCAAAAACTGGCATCGTCCAGCCGGCGCAGCACTAACGCCCGACCAGCATCAGTGACAATCACCACCAATACTGATTCAGGGCGCTTGTATGTCATTACGCTTGTTCTTCTTCCGCTGCAGGCGCTTCAACTTCTAAGCCAAGATCGGCTAATGCCGCAGGGTTAGCTTGGCCAGGTGCATTGGTTAAAGGACACGCTGCTGTCAATGTTTTCGGGAACGCCATAACGTCACGGATAGACGAGGCACCTGTCATTAGCATTACTAAGCGGTCTAAACCAAACGCAAGACCTGCGTGCGGTGGAGCGCCAAACTGAAGCGCTTCAAGCAAGAAGCCAAATTTCTCTTGTGCTTCTTCGTCGCTGATACCCAAAATGCGGAAAATCGCGGCTTGCATGGCTTGGTCGTAAATACGCACTGAACCACCGCCTAGCTCACAACCATTCAACACCATGTCGTACGCATCAGAAATGGCGTTGGCTGGATCGGCTTCTAGTTGCTCTGGAGTTAAACCTGTTGGCGCCGTAAATGGGTGGTGTAATGGTGTTAAACCGCCATTTGGTAACTCTTCAAACATTGGGAAGTCAACTACCCACAAAGGCTTCCACTCGTCACTGGTTAGCTCAAGATCTTCACCTAGCTTCAAGCGCAGCGCGCCCATCGCTTCCGAAACAATCGTGCCTTTGTCTGCGCCAAATAAAATGATGTCACCGTCTTTGGCTTGAGTGCGCTCAAGTAACGCATTTACCACTTCTTCGTTTAAGAATTTGGCAATTGGAGACTGTACGCCTTCAAGGCCTTTCGCAGCTTCATTGACTTTCATCCACGCTAAGCCTTTGGCGCCATAGATGCCAACAAACTTGCCGTATTCGTCGATGTTCTTACGCGATAATGCAGCGCCGCCTGGTACACAAATCACCGCCACGCGGCCTTTTTCATCGTTTGCAGGACCCGAGAAAACTTTAAACTCAACGTCTTTTACCAAGTCTGCCACGTCAATTAGCTCAAGCGGGTTACGTAAATCAGGCTTGTCTGAGCCGTAACGACGCATCGCTTCTGCGTATGTCATGCGCGGGAAGTCACCAAGGTCAACATTCAGCAGGTCTTGGAAGATGCCGCGGATCATCTCTTCTGTTACCGCCATCACTTGGTCAGCCGACATGAAAGAGGTTTCAATATCGATTTGCGTGAATTCAGGCTGACGGTCAGCACGTAAGTCTTCGTCACGGAAACACTTCACGATTTGGTAGTAACGGTCCATACCTGACATCATCAGCAACTGTTTGAACAGCTGTGGTGATTGTGGCAGAGCAAAAAAGTTACCTTTATGTGTACGGCTGGGCACCAAGTAATCGCGGGCACCTTCTGGCGTTGCCGCAGTAAGGATTGGCGTTTCAATATCAAGGAAACCGTTGTCGTCTAAAAAGCGACGAACCGCGCTCGTGATGCGGGCACGGAATTTGATTTTCTCTGCCATTTCTGGACGACGTAAGTCAAGGTAGCGGTATTTTAAACGCTGCTCTTCACTGTTTGTTTGGTGATCGTCAAGTGTCAAAGGCAAAGGTGCAGACTTACTAAGAATTTCAAGTTCAAGACCTAAAATTTCAACGCCACCAGTGGCCATGTCTTTGTTGACTTGGCTTGCTGGACGAGGGCGAACCTTACCCGTAACCTTAACACAAAACTCGTTGCGCAGGCTGCTGGCTAATTCAAACACTTCCGGTAAATCAGGATCGTAAACCACTTGCACTAAGCCTTCACGGTCTCTTAAATCTAGGAAGATAACGCCACCTAAGTCACGACGTTTGTTCACCCAACCAACAAGTTCAACTTGCTGATCAATATTTGTTTCATTTACCTGACCGCAGTACAGAGTGCGCATGTTGTTCAATCCTGTGTTCGCCAGCGGCAAATTGCCGTTGCGGAGTTATTGTCTATTAAGTATAAAAAACCCGTTATTATAGGGAAAAGCAACAACGGGGTAAATCGTGCAAGGCGCTACAGGGAAGAATATTTTACGTATTGGCATGGCAATGTGGGCAGAAAAGTCGTGGTATCCAAGGCTTATTCGCCAATCTTGCTCTGGTGCGAGCTTGCTGCACCATTACAGTCAAGTTTTTAACACGGTAGAAGGAAATACCACTTTCTACGCCTTGCCTCAATTAAGCACGGTGAAGCAATGGTTTGACGACACGCCTGACGACTTCAGATTCAGCCTTAAATTGCCCCAGTCGGTCTCACACCAAAAGCAACTGCACAATGTTAGCGCAGAGCTGAAGCAGTTCTTTGAGCTTTTTGCCCCCCTGCAACACAAACTGGGCCTTATTAAGCTGCAGCTGCCAGCCAGTTTTAGCCCTGCTGAAAGTGATAAACTCTTTGCTTTTTTGAAACAGTTACCCAGTGGGTATGAATATGGCGTAGAAGTGCGTCATCGCGACTTTTTTGCTAAAGGTGAGCCAGAAAAACGCTTCAACCAAACTTTAATCCAGCTTGGTATGAACCGCATTATCATGGACTCTCGGCCCGTTTTTTCGAGCCCCGCCACCACGCCAGTGATGCAGCACGCGCAGCGGCAAAAACCCAATGTGCCAGTGCATGCCATTGCCACGGGTACGTTTCCCATTATTCGTTTCATTGGTGACGTCGATTTAGCTCATTCACTGCGCCAATTTACACCATGGCGTAAAAAAATTGCTCAGTGGATTGATGAGGGGAAGTCGCCATATTTATACATTCACACAGCAGATAACCTGCACGCGCCAGAGTTGGCCCAGCAAATCGCGCAGAGCCTCGGTGAGTCGGCCAGTTGGCTACACTTACCCAAAGTGCAGCACCAACAGCTCGATATGTTTTGAATCAATAAAAATTAGAATACAGTTGCAAAGTGCTTGGCTGTAATGGCGGCTGACGCCAATTATCGTTGAAGTAATATTTGAAATATAACTGAATTTGGTTGGGCTGATAATCATCAGACACCTTCAGTGCTACCTTACCGCCAACAGACCAATGCGGCGATAATTTGTGTTCAACCAAGCCTTCAAAGCCAAAGCCGAAGCCCTTGTCTCGACTGCTTTCGCCGGGAACGCCGTAAGGAGCATCCGTTTGCGTCCAAGAATGAGATACGCTGGCTAACAAACCAATACTGGTCTGGTTGTTTACTTGCTGATAATACGACAAAGGAATGGCCAAAGATGTGTATGCTTGTGGACTGTAATAATCACCATGGCCATACACAAATTCACTGAGGTTTTTATCATAGCCCATGTGAAATAGGTTTAGGCCTATGTTGAGCCGCTGCTGTGATTGATTAATCCATTTGTAATAAGTGCCTGCCATCAAGGCATACCTTTGGTTATCCTCAACGTTGTGACCTTTTAACTGATGCCACTGAGCTACCGACCAAAAGCCGACGTCTCCACCTTGGTCCCAAGACAGCCCAAGGCTGGCGCCAGAACGTAATACGCTGCCCCAATTTAACCTTTGCTGATCAACGTCTACTTTTGCGCCGGCATATGCCAAAGAGCTGCTCGTTTCTGGCCGCTTTGACAAGTCTACGCTCAAACCAAAGTCTTGCAGGTCGACGTCCAGCGTTACTCCCCCCACCCAATCTGTTTGATTAAAGCCAACCGGCGTAGTGCCGAGGTCTACCTGCCAGGTATCTGCTTGCCAGCCAATCGCAAAGGCTTGCCCCGTTTGCTTGATGTTAACTTCTTGCTCAGTGCCAAAATAGGTATTTTCGTCGTAAGTATGGATCAGCTCAGTCCGCAGCAACAAATGGCCATCATATTCGGGCATGGCAATACTGGCTTCAACAGGCAAAGCAAAATTGCGACTGTCTGATTGCTCAAATGAAAAATCCGCTCCAACCTTGAGGTAGCTTTGCTTGCGATGTCGCAGCTGGTCAATATTTCGTACCAAACTATTACTCATCCAATCATCGCCTGCAGATAAGTAACTTTGCTGCGGCGAAACGTGTTGCTGAAATTGCTCGAAATGATGGCGCTGTAAAGCTTGCAAACCATACTCTTGTGCTTGCGACCATTGCGCTTGCTGCATTAAAGCATCATGCACCAGCCACCAATCGTAGGCTTGCGTTTGCGTCAGCACGTTAAATTCCGACAACAATGCCTGTTGTTGGTCGTCTTGACTCATCGCAATCAACTGCGCAAATTGGTATGAAGCCAATCGTCCACGTTGCAAAAACAAGTAGTCGTACTCCCAGGCGGTTTCGCCAGTTTGGTACTGCATAACCGCTAGCTCAAATAATTCTGGCCAAGGCGATTGGCTCGGTTCTGCCTCTAACGTGAGGGGTTTTAAGATATCCCGAGCGGCGCTTAACTCGTTATTTTGCAAGGCTTGTTGCACTCTCATTAACCTGTCTGCGCGATTAATTTTGGTTAAAATAACGTTTTGCTCAGGCCAATTTTGTATAGAAACCCAGTCACTTAACTGTTGCAAACGCGCTGTGTCTGCAAAAGCCCGTGCCAGATCAAGGTAATCATCTACCTGCCAAGGGGCGATGGTCTTTATCTCAAAAGCGCTAAACATCTCTTGTGCGATGTCCGAGCGCTCAATATTGAGCCATTGCTTGGCCACAAACAATGGCATGTCTTCGGCCCATTGATGCAGCAACCTCTCACCTTGTTGCGGGTTTTGTGCAAACGCCAAAGTAATTTGTTGCGCCTTAGCTGCTTGCTGCCAAACCAATAATGAACCATTCATGGCCTCGCTACGTTTGTTAAGGGGCACTTGTTCTAAGATAATTAACGCTTGCTGGGGTTGCTGTTGCTGGTTCAAAAATAAGGCGTAGGCATACTGCATCTCGGGACTAGAGTCTTGCAGTGACCACAATCGCATCTGCTCCTTGGCTAATGCCTGCTCACCTATTTGCACCATCGCTTGGGCTATCTCTCTTTTTTGCCAAGGTGATTGCGGAGGCGTTTTCAACAACTCAGCCACCCGCTGTTCAATTAATGCTGTGTCTCCCTTTGCTTGCGCCGCTGCTAAATCATCCATCAACTGGCGCTGTTGTAGTTGCTGTTTAGGCTCTTGCAATAAGCGTTGCTGAGATGGCGACAAACTAGCGATATATTTCAGGCCGGCGGCTTCTCCTTTCGTTCGCACAACCCATTCCAATTGAGTACTGAGGGCGTAACCAGAATCTGGCTCAGTTGCAATGGCCTTTTGTAACTGAGCCTGAGCCAGCTGCCAGCGAGATTGCGACATATAAAGCTGTGCCAGCTTTATCATGGCATAGGCTTGTTCTGCATCTAATGCCAACGCTTGCTGTAACTTTTGTTCAGCCTGAGAAAATTGCGACTTTTCATTTGCCTGCTCGGCTTGTTCCACCAGCCACCAATATTGGGCGGTCGTGATGAGACTTTCATAACCGGATTGTAAATTGGGGTTATCATCCAAAGACTTCGCCCGCACAAAATACTTATGCGCCTTTTGATACTCTTGATTCCTGAGCCAATATTTACCCATCGCAACGATTATTTCAGGATCATCAGGGCGCGTTGATAACGCTTGAGTGAGTAGCTGAAACACTTGCTCGGAGGAGGCATCTTGGTTAATTAGTTTAATGCCAGCTAATTTGGCGCGGTAGCTTGGGTCTTTTCGCAGCTCAAGCTCTTGCTGCCAACTTTGCTTGGCGTTGTCATACGCTTGCTGATAAACCAATACGCTTGGGTTATAACTGGCAATGATAGCGTGGCTTTGAACCCAGCTGTCTGACATGGGGATATCTTGCAAGGTTCGCAGCCAAATATCGCCTACTCGCTCCCCCAATTTAGGATCCTTAACCAATTGCGAGAAAATTTTCTGCGCCTTAGGGTCGAGCGGGTTTTCACGCCGCAGCATATCCGCATACTGCAGTTGCAGCAAAGGCACATTGGGATAGATTTGATTAAGCGCCACTAAACGCGCTGTTACTTGCGGCCAATATTGCCGGCGCTGCGCCAGTAGACTTAAGTAGTCTAACTCCAGTGATAAATTCGCAAACTCTCCAGCAAACAGTCGCTCTGCAATTTCAAGGGCTTTGTCGTATTGCCCCCCTTTGGTTAACAATTGCAACTGATTATACTGCGCACTTTGACCATGCTTGAGCCGCCAAAGTTGTTCAACCTTTTGTGTTGCAAGGCTATCCGGTGCTTGCGCTTGCAACTGGGCGAGCCACTTTTTAGCTTGTTGAGGTTTATCTTCTAAAAGTAAAAGTCTGGCTCTTGCGGCAGTGGCTTCAATATTATCCGGCTCGATGGCTTCAATCCGCTCTATTGCAGCAATGGCAATATCTTGACGTTGATTTAACTCAGCAATCTCCACTTGGGTCAGTAGCCAAGCAATATCATTACTTTGCGCAATGGCCGCACTCGGCGTTATCGAAAATTGTTCAACCTCAGCCCCGCGGGCTGTGGCGCAAACCAAGCTTAGCGCTAACAGAGTTAAGCAGGCTATTCGCAACCTTGTTGCCATTGCAGTTCAACTTCCCCTTGAAGGTTAAAACGATACCTTTGCTCATACCAAGCCTGACCAAATAAGCTCAGCACATTGTCGTAATAGGCATTGTCTTGCGTGGTCACCAACAAAGTTTGGCTTCTTTGGTACTGCGTTTTAGCATGGGCTGGCTCAGACATAGACACTAATAGCGGTACGGCAGCCGCAGAGAAACCCGCAGGCCCTTCTCCCGTAGTCGCTTGGGTCACTAAATTCACTTCACGAGGCGGAAAGCTTCGCGCTACAATAAACTGAGTAAACCCTTTTAAAGCGTCCAAAAGAGAGGGTTTAAAAGGGTCTTTTGGTGACAACATGCCGGCCCACAAATAAGTGCGAATGGCGTTATAACTGCCAATTCCTGGCGCGGTAGGATTAAAGTCAAAGCGCCCTTGGTGAAGCCAAATCCAATCCGGGCTATAGCCCGTTTCGGCAGTCGCCAATAATAACGCTTCACTGCCTTGGCGTACTTTGGCCCAATCTGAAGCTGGGTATAAATGCTGCATATAACTTAATAGCTGTAAGGGAACATAGCTGGGGTTAAGTTTTATCGCCCCAGTTTTAGCCACAAACCCTTGCTTGCCCGGCAACAAATGGGCGTGTGTTTTACTGACTGAGTACACTTCTTCAGTCAAAATCCGCTGCGCCAACAAAAAACCTAAATTGCTGTAGTAAGCGTTTTGCCACACTCTGCCGGCTTCAAGCAGTGTATAAGCAATCCATAAATCGGAATCTGACGCTGAATTGTCGTCTATCACACCTTGCTCAGGACTCCATAGCCATGCCGGTAGCCGCGCGCTGATATCGCCTTGGGCAAGGTGTTTCTCGGTCCAGCGCCAAAGCTGCGAAAAAGTGTCTTGGTCGTTAGCTATCAACGCAAAAAACAAGCCGTAAGACTGTCCTTCAGAAGTGGTAATTCTTCGCTTATCATAGCCATCCACTACCCGGCCACCGTCTTGAATATAGACTTGCTTAAATTGCAGCCACTGTGGCCATTGGCATGACTCAGCGGCAGTGCTTTGGCCTTGACTGCAAAAACTGACCAACAACAATATGCAAAACGCATATGCCTTACTCATCCTCTTCCCCTTGGGCTAAACGTTTCGCCGCCACTACTCGTAGCGCGCGCCACACTAGCACGGAGAAAACCACCACCAAAAAGACCGCAATCAAAGCAATCAGCACTGGGTGGCCAGAAAAGTGATACCAGATAAGTTGTAATACAGGTAACTCGCCGACAAAGTAAGTATCTTCACTCTCAAAACTGGTCACACTAGCAGGGCGAATAGCCGCTGCTGCGCCAAAAAGAAACTCCCCGGTTGCATTATTGATGGCCTCAGTGATCAGCGACAAGCTATCCCCGTCTTGACCGTTGAGTACCACGACAGTGCGCTGCGAAGAAAATGGCGATTGAAAACTGACCATGCTGGCAAACTGTCCCTGCGCTTGCAGTTCTAATGTTGCTGCGCCCTCACCAGATTGTTTACCGCCTAAACTGCGCTCACCTTGCGCCGATAACAAATGCGCCAAATCTTGTTCAGACCAATCGAATGCTTGCTCAGCTTGCTTGGCAATCACTAACACGTCTTTGTCTGATAACGAGCTAGCCTGCCACTGGTGTTGCAAGCTCATGTGATACGCGGCCAACCCCGTCTCTTTGCCAATGCGCCCCATGACATCAAGCAAAAGCTGCACTTCGTGTTTTGAAGGTGCTTCGGGGAGTAACACGACCGTTTGCGATAAGTCAGCAAAACGCGAGAAGGGGTAAGCAGACTTAGCAAACACGCTGAGGTTTGGCATTTCTAAGTAATGGGCAAACCCTGAAAAATCGATGCTTGAGCTTTCATCCATCACGGCAAAGTTTTCTGCGCCTTGCTTCGGTTGACAAATACCGTCGGTACTGGCGACAAATGAAAAGACAAAACTCAGTGTATTGCGCTCGCCCAAACGAAACCCAGGTAAGGTAGCAGCTTGAGAGCCTGCAACGCCTTGCTCTATCATCGGCAGGCGCACCACATCTGATTTACTCTCGCCGCTGGTATCAAGGGGTATGCCTTTAGAAAAAATGCCATTTACACGCATCGACAAGCGCGATGCACTGTTATCTTGCGCCAAGGGCGAATAGCGGTAATTTAACTGCAGTGGTGTGCCTTTGGCTTGCCATAAAAATAAGTCTGGTGGCAGTCGAAAGTTTAAATCTATCGGCGCGGGATCTACCCCACGAGTTTGTAATTGATAAGGCCCATCGATTAGCTCTGCAAACGTCACAGGCCGTGCAGTATTGATCCAACGCGGGGCGTCATAAGCTGCCCGAGTCGGTATATCTTTGATCGCCGTAATCTCTGCCATTGGGCCTGACATCAATGGATTACCGGCAACTAACCCTAATACAGCTTGAGTCAGGGCTTGTTCGTCTTGCCCCATCACTAATAACAATTTGGCAAATTTATCTTGCGGGTGATTGATAACCTGAATACTGGGACTGTTGATGGTCGGGAAATTAGCTAAAAACGTAGGTCTGTCGCGATTGGTCAAAAACACGATGCTGTGGCGTTCAGGTAAATGATTTTGAAACAAAGGAAATTGTGTGTCTCGCCAGTCAGCTAAACTGCCAAAGTACGACGTCATGATTGCCGCCGCGCGCAAGCCCTGCAGGCCAAAACCAGCAGGCACCACCATAGGTAAATTCAAATCACCAAAGTCTCGGGCGTCAAAAAATGGTGCCGGAAATAAGCTCAGTTCATTTTCTACCGTTGTTTTTTTCACCGTTAAGTTAAGGCGACTCGCTGAACTTATTTCACTCCAAATACTGGGATCATTCGGGTTGGCACAGCTTTGTTCCACACTGCCTATCAGCTCAAATTTTAATTGGTTAAAATTGCTCATAAATCGAGGGTCAAGGTTGATATCGGCTTTAACCGGCGCCCCTGAATCTTCACTTTGAATGGTGACAACACCCATCAACTCGTCGTTTAAAAACACCCTTAAATGCGAAACAACTTCCATCAACGCGGGGGAAGGAATAAAGTCTAATTGCAAACTTGCGCCAGTCACAATTTGATCTAGGCGCGAACCAAATCCAACATAAAGGGTGCTTTCGCTGCCTTGCATTTTGAGCGACCCTGTCTGCCCAAGGTCAGCAAAAGTGTAACTGTGTTGCGCCACCCCAGTACCATCGTTCGAGGTATCAACCAAGACCTCTTCAGAGACACCGGTGCGCAAGTCTGCAGTTTGGGCCTCGCTAGATGGCGAACTGTCTTTTGCTGTTACCGTGGCATCCGCTGAATCATGTTTCAGCGCATTGGTGCTTGGTTCTGGTTGCGCCCATGCCACATGTAAACACAAAACGTACAACAGGCTTATCCTTAGCAACACATTTTTCATTCATCAACCTCTGGTAATTTGAATACGGGGCATATACGACCAACACCATTGCACCAAATTTGATAACTGCAACATAGGCCAGCGGATCACCGCAGGCGAAAAGCGATACAAACTTCGATAACCTGTCACGCCAATCACTAAAACACTGGATAAACTGGCCATGGGTTTATCCACTTCATAAGCTTGCTGCCACACAGACCAAGTATCGGCTCGTGTGAAAGTACTTTGAATATAGTCAATTTCTTTTTCAACTGTCATAGGTAACAGCTTCAAACCTAAAAACTTTTCATTTACGAAGGTCACCTCACAAGCAAACGTGGCCGTCTCTGTCACCTTCTGTAGCACTATGTTGACCTTGTCACCTAAGCCAAAGAGCACCCCATTTGGCTTACTTACTCGCAGGCCACCGAACGAAAAATCTAACATTCTAACGGCATATAAATGGCCCGAGTCCAGTGCGACTGTGGCCGGCAGGTCAACCGCAATGCGGTGACTCGCCCGCACCTGCTTGGTCTCCGCAGCGACCGCCAAGGCACCGCCTAAGATCAACAGATTGTATAAGGTCCAAAATAAATTAATGACGAGACTGCCTACTAAACCTTCTGGTAACGCAAATAAGCGCCAGATGCCCCACACCGCGCCGCTCAAATTAAGAAAAATCAAAATGATAAAGGGCCGGCTAATCGCCCAATCAAAAAAGCTCCCCTCTATCAAGCCGCCTTTGGCAGTTACATTGAAGCTGCCTTTGTGAGGCGCAAACAAAGCGACGGTAGTCGGCACCGCGATATACCAAGCCAGTACAGTTTCATAAATTTCCCCCCAAAAAGAATGTCGGTACTCCCCTTGGATGCGAGAATTGGTAATGTTGGCGTGAAACATGTGCGGCAAGACGTAGAGAAACAGGGCAATCGCCGGGGCATAAATAATATAAGCATCGAGCAATAAAAAGCCCAAGGGCGCCAGTAAGAAAATCAGCCGCGGAATACCCGATAAAAAGTGCAACATGGCATTGGCGTAACACACTCTTTGGTTCCACTTTAAACCTTTACCCAAGATTGGGTTATCGAGCCTAAAGATTTGTGCCATGCCACGGGCCCAGCGGATCCTTTGGCCAATGTGCGCCGACAAACTATCGGTTGCAAGGCCTGCTGATACTGGCTGTTTAAGATAAGCGGAGTGATACCCTAAGCGGTGCATTTTAAGGGCAGTGTGAGCATCTTCCGTGACGGTTTCAACAGCAATGCCACCCACTTCCATTAATGGCGCGCGTTTTAACACCGCGCACGAGCCACAAAAAAATGCCGCATCCCAGGTGTCGTTACCGTCTTGTACTAAGCCATAAAACAAGTTGCCTTCGTTGGGCACATCACGAAAGTTTGAGAGGTTTTTTTCAAACGGATCGGGAGAAAAAAAGTGATGTGGGGTTTGCACTAGGGCCAGCTTTTTATCTTTTAAAAATGCTCCCATAGTGACCTGAAAAAACGCCCGGGTCGGTATATGGTCACAATCAAAAATGGCCACATACTCGCCTTTTGTGTGCTTTAGGGCGTAATTGATATTGCCGGCCTTGGCATGCTCATTGGTGGGACGGCGAAAATAACCCACGTTAAACTGCTTAGCAAAAGCTTCAAAGCTGTCGCGCTTACCGTCGTCCAGAATATAAATATTGAGCTTATCTTTCGGCCAATCAACGCCAAGGGCAGCGACTACTGTGGCCCTGACGACCTCAAGATCTTCATTATAAGTTGGAATAAACAAGTCTATGGATGGCCAAGTGGTGGCATCTTCAGGCAGCGGTACGGGCTTGCGATTGAGCGGCCAAATATTTTGTACATACCCCAGTACAATAATGACCCAAGAGTATGACTCAGCAGCTAATAAGATCAGGCCTAACACTAAGTCTAATTCTTTGTCCCAGTTAATGGTCGAGGTGTAGCGCCACCATATATATCGACAAGACGCGGTTAAGGATAAGACAATTAACAGCATGTTAGGCAAACGCCCGGCAATGCGGTTAATTAACCCGCCTAAAAACATCAAAATCAAGACAAATACCGCTTGAGCTTGCCAAGTAAAAGGCACCGTTAAACACAGCGCAGCCAACAAGGCTAATACCAAGGTTAAGCTGGTATTTATGATGCGGTTTTTTTGTTGCCAACGCTTTGCTTTAGGCACGGGACGCTCAGCCACACGGTCAACCCATTTTACCCCTAGCTGCAAAGGCCAAAAAGCGCCGCGAAGCAGCCAGCTAAAAGTTTGCTTAATAAGCAGCCAATGGCGATACAAGCGCCAATCGGCAATAGAGAAATGAGCATAAAAAAAGCAATTCCACACCGTTTGCAGCAACATTCTCACACCGTCACCAGGGCTAGGTTGACGCCAATTTACTTGGGGATAATCATGTTGCCAATCTTGCTGGTTAAACCACTTTGTCGACGTCACCGAGCGCATTAACAAAAACCACAAAGCAAGTGATAGCGAGGAGTCTGCGCCTTGCGGGGCCTTTGCTAATGCCTGAGGTTGCACCCACATGGCAAGAATATTCATGAGCTTTGGGTTTGCTTACTCGCATTAGCGACTAACCAAGTTGCTAATGCTCTAAAGTCATGACTGGCTTGAGCATTGGGAGAATACTCTACCACTGATGTCATACTGGTTAAGGCTTCTTGTACGGCAATATCGAAATGAATTTTTGTTGAAATAAAGCGTTGCGCAAAAGCGCCTTGGTTTAATAAAAGTAAGTCTTGTTGGATTTGATGAAACACAGAGCATTGATTAGCAACCACAAAGGAATCTGCAAGTTCAGCCTGGTTCGAAGGGCGCCGTAAAAGGCTAAATGACACAGGATCACAGTGGATGACGGTTAAAACAGTGTCTGCGAAGGCTTTGATTTTTGATAGCAGTTTAGCGTTGAACATGGCAGGAAAAGAGAGCACAACAAACTCATATTCACGAGACAGAGCCGTTAGCATTGCCGGCAACACTCGTTGCAACAAAGACTCAATCAAATTTGACCAGGGTAAACGCTCAATGTCACTGGGCAATTGAAACAGATCACCAAAGGGGAAAAAACGCACACCTTGCGGACTGACATAACCGCCTAACATCCAACTTTGCTGGGTCAGCTCAGCATAAACCCAGCCATTTGGATCTGCTTCATTTTGCCCAAACCACATGCCTAAAATATTGCGCGGGTCCAGGTCAACAACGGCGGTAGTGCGGCCGCTTGCATTAAGGGCATAGGTCAAGTTAGCCGCTATGGTCGTAGCGCCAACACCGGAGGTAATGCCTTTTACCAAAACCCTTGTCATTAAATATTAACCGCCTCGAATAATTGCTGCTTGCTCCTGCGCTTGCACTGGGCCACGCTCAATATGATTAATATTGGTTATATTATTGGTAAGTTTCCACTTTTTGGTCAATTTTTCTTGCTTTTCTGCCAAGCCGATTTCTTGGTAAGAGTCACCTTCAAGGCCATAAGCTTGATAAATGTGATGGATGTCTTTAGAAACAGATTTCATCTCACGATTCCCCCAATAACATGAAGGCGCCATGCTAGGGAATTAAAATTGCAGCTACAATATTCTATAACCCGTATAAGTTTCGCAATTCAATGAGTTATTTATCGCATATGAATGACAATTTTGAACACCCTCGGTTGTTTGTTACGCTAACTCAGTCCGACTTGGCCGCCGCTTGGCTACTCGTTAAGGGCTTAGATAGGCCATTATTGGGCTTAAAGCACAACAAAAAAGCGAACCTCGTCAGTGGCTTAACTCAGGCTGAGTTCACTCAACTGTGTTGTGAACAGTGCAACGCGCTAAAGAGTGATTTGAATCACACTTTCTCAAGTACCTATTTACCCTCATCCGAAGACAGCAAGCTGACCTTAAACGCCCTGCTTAATGACATTTCGGCGCTAAACTTATCTCATAAACCACCTTTATTGCTGCTCTGGCGGGCCAACCAAGCACTCAGTTCAGAGCACTGGCAATATATACTGCGTTGGCATCGACGCCACCGTTTTAACCTTCATTTAGTGCTTATTTGTACCAGTCCCAACGAGCAACTGATTAAACTGCAACCTTATTTACAAGCCCTGCGACACTTGGCCGAAGTGCAATTATCTCATTCACAACTGCGAGCATATATCCATCAAGCATTTACACCGTTTGGTTTGCAGCAACATAAAAGCATGACTGCTAACCTCAACGACGAAACCGCAACATGGGAGCCTGAATCTACACTGCCACAGCAAATACTCAGTGAAACCATAGAGCAAGTATTCTATGGCCAAGCCGTAATAAAAAGCGGCGAGCAGGCACCTTCGCATTGGCACTGCTTTGATGACATCGAACAGCTAGAAAAGCTGATAGGACAAAGCCAACAAAGCTGCGCCGTATTCTCATGCGAAAAATTTGAGCAGGTAAAAACCTTAGCCAAATCCATTTATTTATTGCGACAATTTTTTGGCCCAGCCTTGACGATTTTGGTGCGTGAAATTGCGCCTTGTATTCGCTATAACGACCTGTATTTACTGTTACGCTGCGGCGCAAATAATGTGGTGACCTTTAATCAACCTTTTTCTCACCTTGTCGACCAAGTCATTGCCAATAGCCATCAACTGTATGCTAAAGCTCTACCTAAAGGATTTGAGCCACTATTGGCAGCTTACCAAGCAGCCACTCAACAAAGTGGTGCGGTGTCAGAACCAGACTTTTACCGACTGGTGCCACAAGCTATGCAACAACTGCAGACTAACCAACTGGCGTTTGCTCTAATACAACTTGAAGCAAGCCATAAACTGTCTGCTAAAGAATGTGCCAAATACTGCCTGACCCGCAGAAGCGGCGATATCTATTTAGCCAAAGGCCAACGACTGTTGCTGTTTTTAAGTTCCATTCGACAATCTGAAATCGCCATTGCCCTTGCCAATATTTTCCAGATAGACATCAACGAGCTGTTTGCCAATCATCATATTTATTATGACCAGAGCAGTATTATGCAGGCATTGGAGCAAGCCAAACATGACACCCTACAAGTGACTGAAGTGGTAGCTAACGGCCACTTGAGCCCAACCTTACTGACCAACCTTAAAGACGATCGTCACAGCGCCTTTGCCAAAGCCGTGCCCTTTCACCCCAACGAAGGTAGGCATCATGAACATAGATGATTTTACTATTACCGTAATAGTGAGCTTGCTGATTGGTTTTACCATTGGAGTGCTCACATGCCTGTTGCTACCCAGCATATACCGAGTGATTCGACGCAATACCCAGCACCCGAAACACCTTAAAAAAAACCATTTTGAGGACGCTTAATGGCACTTTTCCAAGCTCATCGTGCACATATTGGTTGGTGGAACGTATTTCTACTGTTTAAGTTAGTATTGGCAGTACAAGAGGTTATAGGCTTTGATCCTCTTTATAACTTTGCCTTTGTGGCTTTTTTATTATTGCCGATACCGACTCGCCTTGGCGGCATCATCAAACAAGCTCTGGCGTTAGTTCTGGCAGCTTTGCTATTGCATCACGACTCATTTTTACCGCCCCTTGATCGCTTGTGGCAACAAACCGATCAGCTGATGCAGTTTGACTGGCGCTATTTGCTTGAACTGGCCTCGAGCTTTGTCTCTGTCCCCGCTTTGGTATTAATTGCCACGTTAGCGGTATTTTATGCCTACACCCACCAGTTTATTCGCGTCAGCAGTTTTGTGTTGGTGGCCATGCTCTACCTTTCTTGGCCCGAGTCACCTAAAGAGCACAGCGTGAGCCAACCGCAAACCGCAGCTGGCGAAATCGCCTCAAGCGGGCAAACTCAAGCCCAACCACAAACTGCCGCAGTAGACACTTCAGATGAGGGCTTGAACCAATATCGCAGCGATTTTTTTGCCCAAGAGCAAAGCAAGGTATCGAGCATAAGTTCGCTATCCCTTGATAGCAAACCCAACTTCGACATTTTACTGTTAAATGTCTGCTCGTTGTCTTGGGACGACCTGGCTTTTACTAAACAAAGCCAACACCCTTTATTTTCAGAGTTTGATATTGTCTTTAAAGAGTTCAACGCTGCAACTTCTTACAGCGGCCCCGCCGTACTGCGCTTATTGCGCGCCAGTTGTGGCCAGCAGCCTCACGCCGATTTATTTAGCCCGGTGAGCAGCAAACAATGCCTGTTGTTTGAACAACTGACACGACTTGGCTTTCAACAAGAGTTAATGCTCAACCACAATGGCGAATTTGACGCTTTCACTAGCCATATTCAACAAAACATGGGGAACATTTCGCCTTTAGTCGATATCAAGCAATTAACCCCTTATCAATATGCTTTTGACGGCAGTCCTATCTACCGCGATAAAGACGTCCTTAATGCATGGCTCGACAAAAAAGACAACACGGCCAGCGCCGCTTTATACAACACCATCAGTATTCATGATGGCAATAAAGTGGTTGGCAACAACAAACTGAACCGAATTGAGACCTACCGGCAACAGCAGAAGGTGTTGCTCGATGATCTGTACGCATTTTTTCAACAGTTACAACAAAGCGAGCGCAATATTGTTGTGGTCCTGATTCCTGAGCATGGCGGCGGTGTCAGAGGGGACAAAATGCAAATATCCGGCATGCGCGAAATTCCCACCTTCGCCATCACTCATGTGCCAGTGGGGGTCAAATTCTTTGGCCCAGATGTTGCGGTAACAGGCGGCCCTGTAACAATAGACGCCCCGTCGAGCTACTTGGCGCTCAGTGATTTACTGGCCAATATCATCTCTGAGCCGGTATACAGCCAACCCGGCGTCAGTATGGAAAGCTTAACGCAAGCCCTCGACCACAGTGAAGTGGTGTCAGAAAATAGCGGTACGACCATGTTAAAAGTCATTGGTAACCAGTATTACACCTTTGATAATGATAAGTGGACCTTGTATAAACCTTAACTAGGCATTGTGCTTTATTTGAAGTGAGTGCGGCTGGCTTTTGGTATCAATATGCCAGAGAAGGCTTTGCTTTTATTCATGAGGGCGCTGTAATGTTATGGCGTAGCGTAAAATAGAAATAGAAATAGAAATAGAAAAGATTTAAATCGCGCATACCAAAGATAGGGATACGCGCGATTCATTAGGCTTGAGGCTGAATTACTTGTAGAAAACTTCCACTTCCCCTTTAAGCTTTATCAGCATTGGCTGACCAAAACGGTCTTTGGCTTTTGGCGAAGGAATTTTTACCCAACCTTCGCTGATGCAATACTCTTCGATATCGGTTTTTTCTTTACCATTAAGGCGAATGCCGATGTCATGTTCAAAGCATTCCTCTACATGGTATGGGCTACGAGGGTTACCCGATAAGTGGTCAGGTAAAGCAGGTTTGGCTGTATTGTCGCTCATATTTGTTTCCTAAAAACAGTGAGAATAGCGCTATTGTAGACAAAGCCCGTCGGCCACTCAACCACACCAGGAGCGGTAAGCATAAACCCTTGCCCGCGCTTCACCGCTACTGAGCACATTTAATGGTTTAACCCTGCTCGCTAAAATGAACTTTAGACCAAGGCAAGTAGAATACGGGCCAGCACGACCGCACAAGTAATGTTCGAAAGGCCAGCGGTTTGATCTTCATCGAAGAGCTTTAATAAAAACTTGGCAGCTCAATTTGAAAACCCTGATGGGCTTACCCCGCAATGCCAGTCTTTTGCGTTTTAAACGCTAGTGGATACGTAGCTTTTAGTACACGTGTCAGGGCTAATAGCTCGCGCTTAAAAAACCAAAGAAAATCAATAAAAAAAAATTATTATTATAAAAATTTATTATAATTTTATTTTATCCAATGACCTCCATATACTCTCTTCATCGAAACAAATTACTGCATTTAAAATGAATTGGGAGCAAATTATGAAAATGAATCACGTAGGCATCATGGTAGGCGACATGGACAAAGCGGTAGAGTTCTACACGCAAGCACTAGGCCTAAAAATTGTAATGAACAACACCAAAGTACTGGAAGAGCGCGAGTCTGCCATCGGCCGCATGTGTATCGCCGTATTCGGTGAAGGCTTCAAAGGTTTCAACATTGCTCACCTAGTCACCACCGATGGTATAGGCGTAGAAATGTTTGAAATGAAAGAGCGCCAAGAGCGCCACGAAGTCGATTTCTCTCGCCTTGGTATCTTCCACTTCTGTCTGCAAACCGATGACTTTGAAGGCGTGATGGAAAAAGTCGAGAAATTTGGCGGTAAAGTGCGCATGGACGTTATGCGCTACCACCCAGAAGATGATAGCAAGCCAGCAAAAATGGTTTACCTAGAAGACCCGTTTGGTAACCTGTTTGAACTTTACTCGCACACTTACGAAGAAACGTACGCCACTGACTATGAGTAAGTGCTTACCTGCCTGTAATTAAGGTAGAAAATCGCCCCTCTCTAAAAAGGATTGGTATAAAACCAATCCTTTTTTTTTGCCTTCCATAATAAGATCGAGGCAAAGTAAACAACCTAAAAATAATTGCCCGCAGGGCATTTCATTGCCACGCCCTGCTATCTAAAAATCATACATTCTGCGGCACTACTCGCCAGAGCAACAATGCATACTAAGAATTGAACCCGTCGGTTAACGCAAAAAGTTCGCACAATCACGCTTAAACACTACGATTGTTATGTTGAAAACTAAAATTAAGATTGGAGACGTTTATGAAAATGAATCATGTGGGCCTGATGGTCGGAGACATGGACAAAGCAGTAGAGTTCTACACAAAAGCACTCGGCCTTCGCGTTGTAATGAATAACACTAAAGTCATCGAAGAGCGTGAATCGGCCATCGGCCGTATGTGTATTGCGGTATTTGGTGAGGGCTTTAAGGGTTTCAACATTGCTCACTTAGTCACAACAGATGGCATTGGCGTTGAAATGTTTGAGATGAAAGATCGCCAACAGCGTCACGAAGTCGACTTTTCTCGCATCGGCATTTTTCATTTTTGCCTGCAATTGCCAAAAGAACAGTTCGCTACGGCAATCAAGCGTGTTGAGGAGTATGGCGGTAAAGTGCGTATGGACATCATGCGTTATCACCCCGATGACGAGTTAAAACAAGCACAAATGGTTTACCTCGAAGATCCGTTTGGTAACCTTTTTGAGTTTTACTCACATTCTTACGAAGATACTTACGCATCTGATTACGAGTAACATCCAAGTATTTCTTTAACACTGACATTAAAAACTAAAAAGGCTGACACCGAGTGTCAGCCTTTTTATTTTTTCTTGTCGCTATTCCATGCTTCACCTTATCTTACAGGGGTAAACGAGAATGATGACCGTGTACCGCTTTGTGCACCAAGCCGCCGGTCACTTTTTAACTTGTGACTGTAATTCCGCAGTGATAAGGCAGACATTCTCCTCTGAACCATCCATTGCCAAACGTAGACCAATAAAAATGTACTTAGTATCAAACATGTCAGGGGCCAACTCGGAAGTACCCTTGCCCACTTTATAGAAAGGTTGCGTGTGGTTCATATGCCAATCACGACGTGGGTACCTTTACACTCAGAGCCATCATAAGTGTAAGTGCCGCCCCCCATCAATTGGGAAGATATGTGCTCTTGAGAAACGATTTGCGTCGTAATGTAACACTCACCTGTGTTAGGCAGGGTGAGCGTAAAGCCTTCGCTTACGTCAACAACAACCATAGAGTAAACCACGCCATTGTATGGCGACACGACCCAACGGTCTTCCGCTTTTGCTAGCGTGGTAAAATGAAAGATGCCGTTAATGCCTTCACGCTGAGCCATGTTTTTCATGAAATGCAGCGATTCAGACTCGATAAACTGCTCTGCAGTCATACCGTAATCTTGTGGGTTAATGTCCCAATTGGAAGAATCAATCGGGTTAATCGCATCAAAAGGCTGAGCAATAGCCAACCCCGAGCAACCTGCAAGTAATGTTGCAATCAGTGTCTTGTTCATAAGAGATACCTATTTTCGTAAAAGGATAATCGCATCAGAGATGCAGTAAGAAACTTGAGTCGACAAAGCGACAATCAGTAAAACCTGTTTACTCAACGCTAACGCTGCGAATGCTGTCGATGAAGTCAATAAATGCCATCTCGTTGTTTGGCTTGTAGAAACGCCATACGCCTGTCCAGCCTTCTTGCACATCAACAGAGTGAGCAACGCCAGGGCAATTGAAGGCCACTTCGAATGTGTCACCATTGTCTTTCATGCTCTCGTGTCCGATGTAGAAGTTGTCTTCTACAATCCAACCTGCGGTGTCATACGTGGTGAGCGAGAAGAAGCCACCGCCCACTACGTAAGGTAGGTATTGCGCTTCGTAAGAAGACCGCCGTGACCGACTGCAGTAGCGTACAAGTAAGAAGTGGGATCTGCTTGTTCAATGTCTTTTACAAAAGACATGTGCTCTAAGATTTTCGCTTTACTTGCTACAAACTCTGTCACCAACTTCTGGCGAAGTGCGGTTACCTCTGCTTCTGCGTAACCTTTTGAAGGGTATGGGCGAGCCGAGTTGGCTTCAATGCTAAGCTGTTGTTGACGCTCTGCCGTGTCATCACCTGCAATTTTTGTGCGGGCAAGCATGTGAACATACTCACCGTTAATATCATCCGCCGTGATAGTCAATGATTCACCCCGTGATACCACTTGGTGAGAAAGATGCTGCTCATCCATGATGTGAATGATTTGATAGTGCCCTGACTCAGGTACAGTGAAAGTGGCACCTTTGGATACATCAACGATGGCAATAGAGTAAGCAACGTCTCGATTTGAGCGAATGACTTGTTGGTTATCGATGCTCACAGGCGCGTCATGCATCCAAGTATTAACCCCCAACTTTGCTTGAACACCGGC
Source organism: Motilimonas pumila (assembly GCF_003596335.1). Lineage (GTDB taxonomy): Bacteria > Pseudomonadota > Gammaproteobacteria > Enterobacterales > CBDFNC01 > Motilimonas > Motilimonas pumila. Next base: position 12,107 of record NZ_QZCH01000008.1, on the reverse strand, counting down.
GAAGTACCAATCAGTTTCAGCTTCAACGTAATTGTCTTTGCTTACTTCAGCTGCAAAAACTGACGCAGGTGCAAGGGACATGAGTGTCAGTAGCAGGGATTTTTTCATAGCAGGTCTCTAATAAGCTTGGATATTGGGTGTCGATATTGGCTATCGAAATGGAATACCAAAAGAGTATGACAAGAAACCAGAGAGCAAAAAATAGACTAGCAATGATATAAAACATCACTGATAGTGATATTGAAATGAGGAAACAAAGCGTATTTTAGCGCGAAATAAAAAAGTAGAGGGTCAGAGCATGAGTGCTCTCACCCTGGGTTTGATGCAGAAAATGTTACTTTAAAGTTATTTATATGCCACTTTTTACATCAAATAAGCGGTTAAGTAGTTTAGTTTTGAGCAATGTCGTTGTTAATTTGCCTAATGGTACTCTCAAAAGTTTCTGGTAGCATCCCCATTCCCGTTGAAAATAAATTTAAGTTTTCAAATTGTAATTCAGTAAATGGATCGCTTGAAGCTAGTAACTGTAAGTAGAGTACTGAAATGAATGATATTTTGGCTGATTCATTCATTGAACGAGCTTTATGAAAAGCATAACTTTCTATGCAGGTATTTTTGTCTACCGCACTATTTGCTTTTTCCACTGTTTTATGTGGAGCTTTATCATCTGCTGACCTAATATACCAATTCGTGATGTCTGATAAACAAGCATCAGAAAACGAGCCGTCTTTTTTCTTAATCAAGCAGAACGTACTGACAAGTAATTTATTATTTTTATTTTTTGTTATAGAGGAATAAACAACAAGAAAAATCCCTCCTAAAATGAGGGAAATCCAGAAGAAAAAGCTATGTATAATAGCAGTGGTCGTCATGCTTGCCTCTACTGGGAAGTCTTGTGGTAATTGGCCTGCTCTTTTCAGATCGTTTATTCCTCTGCCGTAAATATCACGATAGTAGTCAGACTGAATGCTATCAGTAAGAGCATAGTTATCCGTCACCGCACCTAAACCAAAAATACCAAATATGAAGACCCCGCTCGTCTTTACTGCAACAATTTTTTGTTTTCCATCAATCTTAACTATGTGCCCAGTGGAATATAATTGCTCTCCGGCCGTGAAAATTAACGGTATACCGCCTGCAAATGCCGAGGGACTTGATAAAAATAGTAATATAGCAATAACAGGCTTAAAAAGTTGTCTCATTTTTGCACTTCCTTGATTATTTCCTCTATTTTACCCCCCCCTTTAATTATTAAAAGTATTAATAATTCAATACTTTTAATAATTTTAACAATTAAATAGCTATTCAAGTGTCCCTTTAAGCTCACCTGACTACACCAAATCCAGTAAACGATCGAAGACAGTGCAGGGGGAGCCAAAGGATCTTTGCCCTATATAGCGAAAGATTCAACAACTCTGAAAGTCTTTGGGAAGGCAGTGAACAAATATGATGTTGAAAAGCGCAGAACTTGGCGCAAACTGCATCTTGCAGTTGATGTCGATACTCCTGAAGTGATTAGTGCATAAATAAGCCTCGTCAGCGTTAGTGATAATGAAATTTACCTGACATTTTGAAAACGCTTCGCAGGAAATTTCAAACTGTATCAGGAGAAGGTGCTTACGACATCGCAAAGTATCATAACGTAATACTAAACAAGGATTGCAAGCCTTGTATATTTCTTAGAAAAAATGCAGGCTACAGGGAAAGTGGCGCCACGAAATGAAGCGGTTGATGTACTTAAACGCGATGCTCTACCTCAGTGAAAAACTGATTCAAGCTACCACGACCGTGCAATCTTTGAGGCAACAATGTCTCGATATAAAGGGCTTGCTAACGACACATTGAGCTTGAGGTGTTACAACGCTCAAGTTGGTGAGGCATCAGAAATGTTACAACGATGAGTAAGCTCCTAGGGTTAGTTGTATCTGTTCGAGACAGGCCGATAGACTGCACGGGGTAGCGATGTTTTTTCCTTATTTCACCAACAAGTCCGCTTTAATACTAACGTTTTTAATAGCGGGGAGAGGCCCCGCTATAATGTTTCAGACCATTAAAGAAGGAATAATTGATGGAATTACAACCACCTTTATTACTCCTTCGAATCATTGGTCAAATCAGTAGGAGCTAAAGCCAACCTCTTGTCTATGAGGCTTATGCTTTTGCCAGCGCTTGTTCCACGTCGGCGATGATGTCGTCGATATTTTCAATGCCGACGGAAATACGCACTAACTCTTCGCTGACGCCCGCGGCGGCGAGTTCTTGGCCGTTAAGTTGGCGGTGCGTGGTTGATGCAGGGTGACAAGCCAGCGACTTGGCATCGCCAATGTTGACCAAGCGTAAAATCATCTCTAATGCGTCGATAAATCTGGCGCCGGCCTCTGCGCCACCTTTAATGCCAAAGCTTAAAATGCCTGACGCTTTACCGCCGCAGATTTTCTGACAACTGGCTTGGTAAGGGCTGCTTGGCAGCGCGGCGTAATTTACCCAGTCTACTTTTTCATGGTCAAGTAGATATGCCGCCAGTTTTTCGGCGTTTTCACAGTGGCGCTCCATCCGCAGGCCAAGTGTTTCAAGCCCCTGCATAATTTGAAACGCATTCATCGGTGAAATGGCCGCGCCGGTATTTCGCAGTGGCACCACGCGACAACGGCCAATAAATGCCGCCGCCCCTAATGCTTCGGTATAAACCACGCCGTGGTAAGACGGATCTGGCTCGTTAAAGACTTTAAAGCGCTCTTTATTTGCTACCCAATCAAACTTGCCTGAGTCAACAATAATGCCGCCAATAGAGGTACCATGGCCACCGATGTATTTTGTTAATGAGTGCACCACTATGTCTGCGCCATGTTCAAACGGACGACACAAGAAAGGCGTCGCTACCGTGTTATCCACTATCACAGGCACACCATGACGGTGGCCAATTTCAGCCAATTTAGCAATGTCGACAACATTGCCCGCTGGGTTACCAATAGACTCACAGAAAATGGCACGGGTATTTTCATCTATGGCTTGTTCAAAGCCATCGTAGTCATCGTGAGACACCATTCGACATTCAATGCCTTGCTTAGGCAATGAATGGGCAAATAAATTATAAGTGCCACCATACAACTGGCTGGTACTAACGATGTTAGTACCCACTTCGCACAAGCATTGAATTGCGTAAGTAATTGCAGACATGCCAGAGGCCACAGCTAACGCGGCAATACCACCTTCCATCGCCGCTACTCGCTGCTCTAATACGTCGGTGGTTGGGTTCATGATACGGGTATAAATGTTGCCAGGAACTTTTAAATCAAACAAATCAGCGCCATGCTGAGTATCGTCGAAAGTGAACGAGGTGGTTTGATAAATAGGCACCGCCGCCGCTTTGGTGGTCGCTTCCGATTCATAGCCGTGGTGCAACGCAATGGATTCAAGTTTCATGTTGGGTCCTTGTAATGACTTAGAGCAATAAAAACGCAAATAACATAGCAAGGTTGTAGCCCATGTCTTTGCCCTAGAACAGGCTATAACAATAAATACGTAAGGTATTTCACAAAAGGCGGCTGATTGATTAAAATACGCGCCCTGTTGGGTTGGAGAGCCAAATGAAAAATAAAGACACATTATTTGCCGCACCGGTGGCGCAAATGGGTAATTTCAGTTTTGATGAAAACGTTGCTGAAGTATTCCCTGACATGATTAAGCGCTCTGTGCCAGGTTATTCCAATATCATTTCCGCTATCGGCATGATCACCGCACGCTTTGCCAAAGAAAATACCCGCTTATACGATTTAGGCTGCTCCCTCGGCGCTGCGACCCTAGAAATGCGCCGAAATGTCTCTTTAGCAGGGTGTGAAATCATCGCCGTGGACAACTCAAGCGCCATGGTTGAACGTTGTCAACTACACCTTGACGCCTACAAAGGCGAGGTGCCCGTCAAGGTACAATGCGCCGACATTTGCGACATCAAAATAGAAAATGCCAGCTTAGTGGTACTTAACTTTACCTTGCAATTTGTGCCCAAAGCCGAACGTCACGCTTTAATTAAAAAAATATACCAAGGCCTCGTGCCCGGCGGTGTTCTGGTGTTGTCTGAGAAGTTTCATTTTGATAATGACGTCACTCATAACGTGCTATTTGAATTACACCATGACTTTAAACGCGCCAACGGTTACAGCGAACTTGAAATCAGCCAGAAGCGCAGCGCGCTCGAAGACGTCATGGTGCCTGATACCGTCGAACAAAATAAACAACGTTTACAACAGGCGGGCTTTGAACACGTGGAACTTTGGTTTCAGTGCTTTAACTTTGGCTCTATGGTTGCCATTAAATAACCCCTCGCCACTCTTGCCACATTTAGGTTCAATAATTACATGATCGACTTTTCTAATTTTTACCACAAGATTGCCAAAAACAATTTAAGCCACTGGCTCACCACCTTACCCGCGCAATTGGCGAAATGGGAAAAAGACAACCTTAGGGGCGAGTTTCCGAGCTGGCAAAAGGTGTTAAAAAAGTTTCCGGATGCGCCCACGGATCACCTCGATATTCAATCCCAAGTGTCGGTGGGCAAAGAAGGTGAACTGCCACCGGGCGAGCAAGCCAAGTTAGGTAACCTGCTGCAAAAGTTTCACCCTTGGCGCAAAGGCCCCTACACGGTACATGGCATACATATCGACACCGAATGGCGCTCTGACTTTAAGTGGGACAGGTTATTGCCTCATATTAGCCCTCTCAAATATCGCTACGTGCTAGATGTGGGCTGCGGTAATGGCTACCACATGTGGCGCATGCTGGGAGAAGGCGCGGAGTTTGTGGTGGGCATAGACCCATCGCAGCTGTTTTTATGCCAATTTGAAGCGATTCGTCATTTCGCAAACCAAAATCAAGACATTCATTTATTGCCTTTAGGCATACAAGAGCTGCCTGAGCTCAAAGCATTTGATACCGTTTTTTCAATGGGCGTTTTGTATCACCGTAAATCCCCCATCGACCACATTCAGCAATTAAAGGCGCAACTAGTACCTGGCGGCGAGCTCGTGCTTGAAACCATTGTCATTGAAGGCGGTGAAACTGACGTGCTAGTGCCCAAAGATCGTTACGCAAAAATGCGCAACATTTGGTTTATTCCAAGCGCAGCCGCCTTAAAGCTGTGGGTCGAAAAGTGCGATTTCGAAGACGTGCGCATTGTCGATATTTCAGAAACCACGAAAGACGAGCAAAGACAAACGCAATGGATGCGCAACGAGTCGCTGGACGACTTTTTAGACCCACAAGATCCAAACTTGACGGTAGAAGGTTACCCCGCTCCCAAAAGAGTGGTGATAATTGCCCGAAACCCAGAAAAGCGATTAAGCTAAAAGAAGTAAAAATAAATTGGCGTTAACTTGTCATAACGCCGTAAATCGCTTAATTTCAAATAATAACAGTAATAATAAAACGATAACTTAGACTCCCTGAAGGAATTTGCTATGCCATGGAAAACCCTACTGCTTAGTTCAGCTTTACTGCTGTCCGCATGTGCCACCAATAATCCAGAACCTACCGTTACCCCTGAAATGCTCACTCAGGAGCTATCCCAAACCGAGCAAAACATCATCACTCAATGCACAGAGATGAATGGGGTACTGCTTGAACAAAACAAACGGCTGCAAGACCTTGAGCATGCTGTCGTGCGTGCCAGTAATAAAAAAGTCGTAGTAGCACCTGTCGCTGCACCCAAGTGTCCTAAGCCAAAAGTGAATGCCAACATCGACGGTAAAACGATTGTTGGTGACGAAGAGTGGGTATTAATTACGCCGCCGAAAGTGAAGTTACTTGCCCGTGTTGATACTGGCGCAGCCGTTTCTTCTATTCACGCTACTGACATTGTTGAATTTGAACGTGACGGTGACAAATGGGTGAAATTTAACATCGCTCATGCCGACGGCAGCGATCCTGTATTAGTTGAAAGCAAAGTGATCCGCACTGCTGAGGTAAAAAAAGCCAGTGCAGAAGAGTTTGATAAACGCCCTGTGGTTCGTTTAAACATTAAATTGGGCCCGCTGAGTGAAGAAGCCGAATTTAACCTAAAAGATCGTGGCCACATGACTTACCCCGTTCTACTAGGCCGTGAGTTCTTAAAAGACATCACTCTAGTGGACACAGGTAAAAAGCAAATTCACACCGAATACAAACCTAAAAAATAATAATAAAAGGTAAATAAGTATGGCTTCAAAAACGCCCTTTTATATCTTGGTCGGCATATTGATTGTTGTTGGTCTTGCGTTAACTATTCAACGTCACGTGGCATATGAAGTGCCATGGACACCCGGGGTAAAACGCACCGTTTGGTCGGTTGATGCAAAAGTAGAGTTTAATGCCAATGGTGAAAGTGTCAAAGCTTCACTGGCTACGCCAATGAGTCAGCCAGGCTTTACGGTGCTGCACCAAAACGCAGCTTCACCGGGTTATGGCTTAAACTTTATTGAACAAAATAATACGCCACGCGCTGAATGGTCCATCCGTGAGGCGAATGGTGGCCAAGAACTGTTTTACAAAGTGCAGCTGTTGGAAGATGAAAACTTGGAACTGGCCGCCTTGGGCGTACCGCCACAGTTAGACATTCCAGAATTTAAAGAACCCTACTCCATCGCCGCTTCACAAATGACAGAAAAAGTCACCGCGCGAAGCGCAGACGCTTTTTCATATACCCGTGAACTGCTGAAAGAGTTTGACCGCAAAGACTTATCGCAAAACGCAGAGCTATTGCTTGAAGGCAACAGTAATCAAGCGCACTTAATTGTAAGATTACTCAACTTAGCCGAGATTGAAGCACGTTTAGTGGGCGGTTTAACCTTAGAAGATGGTCGTCGTCGTCAACACTTACAACCTTACATTCAGGTTTTCCAAAATAGCGATTGGTTATTGTTTGACCCGCGAACCGGCAAAGAAGCCGACCGCACTAACTTGTTGTTATGGGAACAGTCTGGCACCTCACTTCTGGATTTGGTCGGCGGCTCAGACTCTGTGGTCACCTTCTCGATGATCAAACAAGATCAACCGGCAATGATGGCGGTGAAAGAGAAGATTAACAGTCAAGATTTACTGAACTTCTCTATTCAAAGCTTACCGATTGAAGAGCAAGCATTGTTTAAAGGTATCTTACTGATCCCATTTGGCGTATTGGTGGTCGTGCTGATGCGCGTCATCGTGGGCCTGAAAACATCGGGAACCTTTATGCCTGTGTTAATCGCCATGGCGTTTATTCAAACCAGCCTACTGACCGGCTTAATTGGATTTTTGGTCGTTGTCGGCACGGGCCTAGTAATCCGTTCCTACCTCTCTCGGTTAAACCTCTTATTGGTGTCGCGAATATCCGCCGTCATCATCATGGTTATTCTGATGATAGGGTTATTCTCCGTGGTGTCTTACAAAGTCGGCTTAAGTGAAGGCCTTAAAATCACCTTCTTCCCGATGATCATCCTCAGTTGGACCATTGAGCGTATGTCGGTACTGTGGGAAGAAGAAGGCCCTAAAGAAGTCATGTTACAAGGCGGTGGCAGCTTGATTGTGGCTATCTTGGCTTACATTGCGATGAACAACGAGTACGTGCGCCACTTAACGTTTAACTTCTTGGGCCTACAGCTCATTATCATGGCGTTAGTACTGATGCTAGGTAACTATACAGGTTACCGTTTACTTGAATTGCGTCGCTTTAAGCCTTTGGCGGAGGACTAAAATATGTTTGGTTTTCTTGCCAGTCCTAAAACCCTTAGGGGGAAAGGCATCATGGGAATGAACCAACGTAACGGCCGTTATATTGGCCGTTACAACCCAAGACGCTTGTACCCGTTAGTGGATAATAAACTTAAAACCAAAATTATTGCTCAAGAAGCTAACGTTACCACGCCTGGCCTCATCGGCGTGATTGGCTCTCAGGTTGAGGTCAAAGGCGTCGTTGATATGGTAAAAGATCAACCCGGCTTTGTGATTAAACCGGCTAAAGGCAGCGGTGGAAAAGGTATTTTGGTTATTACCAAGGTTGAAAATGGCCGTTTCTATAAGCCCAGCGGCGAAGAAGCGACGGTAGAAGACTTAGAGCGTCATGTTTCTAATATCTTAGCCGGACTGTTCAGCTTAGGCGGCGCGCAAGACGTAGCCGTAGCAGAAGCCTTGATAAAGTTTGATAATGCTTTTGATGGCTTTAGCTTTGAAGGTGTCCCAGACGTGCGTGTGATAGTGTTCAAAGGCTTTCCGGTCATGGCCATGATGCGTTTGTCTACCGCCGCCTCAGACGGTAAAGCGAACTTACACCAAGGCGCGGTGGGCGTTGGCATAGACATAGGCACAGGCAAAGCTATTCGCGCCGTGCAATTTGACTTGCCGGTCGAGTTTCACCCTGATACTCAAAAAGAGCTTAAAACCCTCGCAGTTCCAGGTTGGGACAGGTTGATGCACTTGGCTTCAAGTTGTTTTGAAATGTCTGGCATGGGCTACTTGGGTACTGACATGGTGTTAGACAAAGAAGAAGGGCCAATGTTATTAGAACTTAACGCTCGACCTGGTTTAGCCATTCAGATTGCTAACGGCGAAGGCATTTTGCCTCGCTTGCAACAAATTGAGCAATTAGGCGATGAACACGGCATGGATGTAGCCGCGCGTGTTGCCTACTCATACAAGCACTTTTCTCGCAATGTGTAACACACCTTAGCCAATATAAATTACCCCGAAAGCCGCTTGTAGCGGCTTTTTTATTGTATCAATACGGTAAAGACTTCAGAACAATTACTCTGCAACAAGACGGGCATTGCCTTTCTAAACGAGACCAGTATTCGGCTCCAACCCATCCGCCTCTGCCACAATCGACCATCCACTACTACGTCATAGCAGCCGATGCAATCTGTAATAAACAGCTCAACTTTGTGAGTGACCGGTTCACACGAGTCAAAGTCGGCGATTTCAATGACTCGACGAAGCTCAGATAGCTCTCGAGGTTTTTCATAATCTTGAGCTGGCGTAGATTCTCAATTCGCCCGATTGCTGTATAATTAAATTACATTTTTTTGATGTTTATTTGTGCGGCGATACATAGGCACCTCCTACCTTACATGGTCGAGCAACCTTATAAAGTCGCGCTAATAAACTTTTAATAAAAAAATATTTTTAATCATACACTTAGAGGTATAAATGGAGTTCGTACAGAAAAAAGGTTCAACTAAGCATACATTCATCTTCAAAGACGACTTTTTTAACTTTGCTTATAAAGAAAAAAGCGGTAGTGGAGATATCGATTTTAACTATGGCGACTTACCTGAAAAATCATCGGTTAAAATTGAAGAAAATGAATGGTTAAGAAACGTTGGTTATTTGTGGTGTGGGCTAGGCGTTGCTTTTTCAGTATATGATAGCTACAACCTAGCAGCATTAACAATAAATTCTTTCTGGATAGTTACTGGCGCACTTTGTGTTCTATGGGCATTTTTCACTAAGGTTACTTACACAGTGTTTCAAACTGAACGTGGGAATATATATGTCATGAAAGATAAAAAGCATGATGCAGTTGTTGATGAACTTACAGCTCGGCGAAAAAAACAACTACTTTCTTGGTATGGCGACATTAATCCAAATAATGAACTAGAAAGTGAAATAGATAAATTTAAATGGCTTGTAAAACAGAATGTGATGACTGATGAGGAGGCAAATATTAAGATTGCTGAAGTGAAATTTAACCATACAAATCACAATAACGCATCCGTTCAGCTTCTGAACTAATTGCCTAACAATCCGTTACAGTGCGACAAAATACAGTTGGCTATCTTCGCTGTGCTCAAGTTTAGTCAACAGAGTTTTACACCTTAACAGGAGCGTTATGCCTCTAGGAGAGATATGCTTGTTCCATCGACTTACGAGCGTATAGCAGATTACCCTGATTTGATAGTTCTGCTTGAATGGCCATTCTATTTTGAAATTTGTAAGCCATATCTTTTATCTAAAGAATGGCCTATCTCCATTTCGAAAGAGCTTATCGATCTGGTAGAAGATGGCTCTGGAGGTGCATATACAAGTCATTTAAACGGAAAATTAACAGTTGGCCGTCGTTTCACGATTTTAGTCAACCATTAACTTACGCTTATTGAGATGTTAGCACTAAAAATATGAAAGAATTTACTGGAAAGGAAAAGTTAATCGAAAGTCTTGAGGCGGTTCTTGTTAAGAATGGCGATATTAATGCCACTCTCAACGAATTTCGAGCTTTGTATTCAGGTATAGATCTTGGCTGTTCGCTAGTTAAGCCATTTTTAATAGCGCTAATTGAAACTGAAAGTTTAAGGTACAGCATTTTTTATCAGAGTGGCTCAAAACTGTCTAAGAATGCTATTGAAATATCGCATATGGATTATTGTGCATATCTTTGGAAGGATGAAGGTGGGTGGTGCTTAGACGACGACTTCTATAAGCCCAGGGATATAGCTAAGGAGTTAGCTGATGCCCCTTTGTTAAAAATGATTCCGGAGAACGTTAAAGATCTTGAAAAACTACTGGTAAAAGGGATGTGGGTATTTAGTCACAACTTACCAAAATACGATGGAAGTGCACCAGATGATATTGGAGAGGTGCTATCTTGGGATAGTTCAAATATTTTAACAGGAACAAAACTTGAGAATATTTCGGTTATTTCTCGATCTGAGTGGAGTCGCCTGACAAACAATGAGAATCATTGGTTTGAGTAAAAGAGCTAACAAGCGTAGGCTGGCGGATCAATTTTTCGCTCATTCCTCGCTACAAATTGCCGGCAGCTACCAGCGTTAACTGCTCGTTCAAACATGGAAGTATTGTGAAAGTAATCAAAAGCAAAAATTTCAAATCTGATCGCGCTTGGGGCGCGCAAGACATCGCTAATATGAATGGTATTACGACGCGCTTACATTGGACAGATAAACCTTACGAATGGCATATTAATGACGACGAAGAAGTATTTGTAGTCTTAGATGGTGTCGTAGAAATGTTGTTCAAAGATAGAGGTGTTGAGAAATCGGTCGTTTTGGAAACAGGAGACATCTTTTATGCGTCTATTGGAACTGAGCATGTTGCTCACCCTCGAGGCGAAACCAGAATATTGGTTGTCGAATCGGAGGGAAGCGTTTAACAAGGTTTTCGAGCCGGACTCGTGACACAGCTTGCTCAGTTCTACTTCGTTTCATGTTTTAGCAAGCTTTTACTCGCCATTTAAAGTGACGATATTCGCTAAGGAGAGATCGTGAATGAACCAATAGAATCCGACAAATTCTTGAATAGGCCAGAAACCGACGCCAAAGCATTGGTAGATTACTTCAACCTTGAATTTGGCCTTTATCAATTCGATGAAAGCGAAGGTCCACTTAAAAATACTTTTAAAGAAGAGGATTTTAAATTCATCGGGTTTTTTATTAGTCAATCAGGGCAAGAAAGAATGTACTTCTCTGTAGAAGGCAAAGACAATCTGTTTGCTATTTCTGTCCCATTGACTAATGGCCAGGCAATGTTATCAATGACAGATGAAACATATGCAGACCTTAAAGAGTTCACCTTTGATGAGTAATTGGCAAGCGTATAACAATTTTATCGAAGAGTAGCTAATGTTAAAAAAGGATTATTTACACTATGAAAAACTTGTATTTAGTATTAGCCATTTTAGGTGGCATAATTCCATATTTATTCTTTTTTCAATTCTTTCAGATTGAAGGACTAAATATTCCTTTTTTTATTGCGTCATTATTTGAAAATGGTGCTGCTGCAGGTTTCAGTGCAGATCTGTTGATTAGTTCCTTCGTATTTTGGTTTTTCATGTTTAATGACTCCAAAAAACCTACCAATCCAAAACCATACCTATTTATTATAATAAACCTTACTATAGGGTTAAGCTGTGCATTACCTGCTTATTTATATGCAAAGGAAAGAGTCAAAAATAACTAGGCGTTGTTACCTAAATCAGATTGAACTAACTGAGTCTTCGCGGATCTGAGCAATATCGAGATCAGGTGGGTTACCGAACATGGGCAAATCGAAAGGCAAGATTACCAATTGGAACAGGGCAAGATCGTGAACGTTTTTTGAGCAGTCTATACAGTTCAATTTGACGCCCAGGCACTATCGTGATCTTATAC
>NZ_QZCH01000078.1 GCF_003596335.1 Motilimonas pumila | reverse complement strand
GCGTGGTAAGTTCGCCCTGTAATAATAGGCTGGTCTGGATCACCTTCCAAAAAGTGCACGATAACTTCGTGACCAATACGAGGGATCGCCATGCTGCCATATTGAGCGCCTGCCCAGTCTTGGCTTACACGGATCCAACAGCTGGCATTTTCATTGTTGTCACTGTATCTGTCCCAAGGGAACTGTACCTTTACTCTGCCGTGCTCATCACAATAGATTTCTTCCCCTTGCGGCCCTGTCACTTTGACAATTTGTGGGCCGTTTACCCTTGGTTTGGGGTTCTGTTCTGGCAACCATATAAGGTGGCTCGGAAACACGGTCAGGTCATTATGATAACGGGTCATGCCTTCCCCGCCCGCTTCTTCTAATGCTTGCGGTTGCTCACCATGATGCTGCACTGATAATACGCACCAATCACGATTAAAGTCTGTTTGCAGGTGTTGAACCAAATCGAATTTTGCGCCCGCAATAAGCTGTGCAATGTTACTCTTGCCCGCAGCTAAAATGGCGTGACTTCTTAATGACCGCATTCTGGCATCACTGAATGCTTCTCCATTGCCTGCATCTTTAAACCGGCCTGGGTAATCAAAGTGTTCGTAATTGTCATTTTGCCACGCTTTCTCAAGACCGTTTTGTTGTTTTAAGAAGGCATAATGTGGCTTTTTAAAGCTGTAATCTTTTAATTCGGTATGGCTTGAAGCGATTTCATGGCGCAAACCAAATTCACTGATGTGAGGCGCTTTACTCGCCCCTCCGGCTAAGTTGTTATATTGCAGCGCCTCAGTAAATTGCATATTTGATTGCAAGTTATCACTGAATACTAAGGTGTGCTTGCCCGCCGATTGCTCAAAAAAGTAATACAGGCCTTCTTCCGCTGCGAGGCGTTCAATAAAATCTAAATCTGTTTCACGATATTGCACACAAAATTCGCGTGTTGAAGGCGTGCGCTGACAAGCAAATGCGTAGTCGTCTATCTGCATTTCTTGCAATAAAATACTGATAATATCGAGCGCGGTTTGTTGCTGAAAAATTCGACTGTTGTGTCTTAAAGATAAGCGGGCTGCTGCAGGCACCAATGTGACATGGTATAAGCTGTGGCTGTGGCCTGTGTCCCCTTGAGAAAAGTGACTCACGATGCCGTGAACATGACGCAGTATTTCACCGTCTTGATAAATGGTTAAACACCCTGTTTGGTCCACTATTTCTTTTGGTAAAACATCATCGCGCCGACTGGCGAGTGAAAGGGAAACATTAAAAAGCTGCGACAAACCTTCTTGATAATCAAACGCTGTTACTAACAGCTCGCCATGGCTGAGGCCGTCAGCACGAAAGGTAAATTGTAAGCCCGTTTGATTCGCCATTAAGTATCCTTACTGCAGTTAAAACAATTAAGCCAGCCTCCAGCCACAGTGGCAAGATAAGCTGGCTTAACAAACCTAAGGCATCACAAACTGAAAAACGATCCTGTTTTTAACGATGCCTAAGGTTAACTAGTCGCAATTAAGCTTCTAGTGGCGCACGCCAGTCATCAGCACCAGAAGTACCGGCAACTAGGTGTTCCCAATCAATCTTACGGTAAGCCAGTGATACTTTAACTAGCTGAGTGAAACCGCCTTTGGTTTCGTCTTGACAGTGTGGCATTTTACAATCAACGTCAACGATAGTCGCGTCTGTCAAGATAGTAGAGAAGAAGTGCTCTTGCTTACCTTCAACCGTAGTGTGGTACCATCTTAGCTCTACACGAGGTAGCATTTCACCTGACGCTAGTGCGTTGTACAAAAGTGGTACCGCTTTGTTTAGCGCTACGGTGAATTTGAATGGCTTATGCACACGTTGACCAGAAGGTTGACCTGATTGTGGGTCTGTCGGTACGGTTACAATGTGGTCAAACTCTTGTACCAACATTTCGTCTTCGTGACCTTCTTGGTAGATGTTACCTACCGACTCAGCAGTGAATGCACCAGCAGTGATGTTACCTTGGGTTTGGCCTTCGATGGCAATATAACAAGGAGTTGGCATCTTAATTTCCTTTTTAGAGATTAAAAATCAAATAGTTAAACTAACTAAACGAGTAGTAGTGCTTGTTATAATACAAGTTGCATGCCAACTTTAAATACATTAAAAATCAACAAGTTATACATCAAGGTGGTTTTCGCGGGCAAGATCTTGCTCAGATGCGAGCAAGAAGTTGCCCAGCGAGCAAGATCTTGCCCGCGGTTTTTTAGGCATA
>NZ_QZCH01000077.1 GCF_003596335.1 Motilimonas pumila | reverse complement strand
CTGCACCGCAAGCAAACACTTGTTTGCAGTATTTTGAATTGAAATACCCTCACTAGCGATAAATGCTATTACCTTTGAGCCATCACTTGAACTGCTTGTATGTGCTAAACGAATAAGGATAAGCTAGCTAAGAAGTGGCTGTCCTTCCTTAGCCGTTAGACCCAAGGGTAAGAGAAGATAGGAAACTTCCTGAACTTAGTACGAAAGAGTTAAACGAGCTTCGAGAAAAAAAAGGATTGCCTAGGCTAACCCCTGACGTAAACTTTTAAAAATTCTGGTACAAATTTAGGAAATATTTTATGACATATTTTTATGAGCCCGAGGACGAAGATGACTTCACTCAGATGTTAATAGAAGATGAAGGCATATCCTACATTAAGCATTACAGAGCAAAGAAAAGTGATGATATCGTCCCATTACTCAGCCCAATAAGGTATAGAAGCAATGACTCATTCTTTGTAAGATCTAAAGGTTTTGATACTCGAGAAGTTTCAAATTTGTTCTGGGAGTACTACAAAGTATACTTTCCAAAAACCAAAGAAGCCAATGCTAAAATCTGGATATCTGACGAACTAATTTGGTATGAGATAAAAATAGAATTCGGACACGACCTGTTAGATTCGCTAAACTTTTATGAAGATCAATATGACATAATGTCAACTCTCGAAGAAGGTTAAGTCTTATTTTTCGTTGATCCTTTTGAAGCACCGCGAGCTATTGTTGAACTTTGTGTCTATTTTATGTATATACCGAAAGAAACTTCTTACAATAAAGATGCAGCGTTCCGAGATTTAATAGAAATACTAAATCAGTTCCTAAGCCCGATAAGCATCAAAGAAGCAGAGAGGGAAATAGAATTATCAATCCAATCGGGCGACCCTCTAAGGGTTCGGGAGAGATTACCGAATTATATTCCTAACCTAAGTAAAATAGAAATAAAGAAAAGACTGACAAACAAAGATTTGAGGTTGTTAGACAAACTATTATTTTTCTACCCATAGAAAAGAGACTGTAAAAAATTGTGTAACTGCCTGTTATTAAGACCGTGTTAGGGGCCCTGATTAAGAGCCAGGGAAAGATTATGTGTATTAGTTCAGCAAAACACTTGCTTACCGTATTGTTAATTGAATACCTCCAATAACGAGGAATGCTGTTACCTTTGAGCCGCTAGTTGAACTGCTAGTATGTGCTAAACGAATAAGGATAAGCTAGCTAAGAAGCTGCTGTCCTGTCCTCCCTAATGTTGGAGACGGACCTGTACACCATTGGAATTATAACAAGATACTATATCCTCAAGATCTTGTTGACCCATGAAATTTGATTATGACTAGGGACCGATCTCACCATATGGAAATCCATAGAGCAATAACATCTGGACACATAACCAAGAGCCCAATAAAATCTGAACACGCAAGAAAAATTGAAAACCACGTCAGTCTAATTTCCAAAGTACCTGACTAATAAAAGAGTATAGCTGTAATATTTAATAGGATAAATCTATGAACGCTATGTCAAAAGAAGAAGCCATTGTTGTTACAAGGAGTTTGAATTTACCTGATGTGGTATTTAAAATAATTGATGACAAAGTACCAGATAAATTAGTAAATTACTTTTCAACCCCAATGGTTTTTGATTTAACCAGTAAGGAACAAGCAGAATATGGGTTTGGAAAAATCTTGCCCCTATGGTCAACCTCTAATGGAGACATAGTTTTTGCTTACGACTTTTTCAAAGATGACTACTTTTCCTTCAACTGGAGTGGAGATGTCATGAAAAGGTTCCCTAGTTGGAATGAACTTATTAGTGATAGTATTTCTCGAGTTATGGAGATCACATGGGATGAACAATCCGAGGATGAAATCTTCCAGTTACTCACAGATATATTTACTCCCTTCGAAATAAAAGATATTAATTCTATTTTCCAAAAAATACTGAAATAAATGACCATTTAAAAATCTGTTAAAATATACAGGACACCCACCAAAATTTGACAGAAGTCGCCTTTCAACTTTTACTTAAAAAGTGACTTTTTGACTAGGAGGGTGTCATGACCCTACCTCGAAAACAGCTCATTTAGTGCTGAATCTACGCCCTACTATCACGTCACGAAATATACAGGACAGCCATCACCTTTTAACTAACACTTAAAAGGTGATTTTTCTCTAGGAGGGTGTCATGGCGCCAGGGCGCGAGCATACTTTGGTTAATTTATAGCCCAAAGAAGACTTGCGCTCTATAATCATCGCACCAACCAGCTTTTTTAA
>NZ_QZCH01000076.1 GCF_003596335.1 Motilimonas pumila | reverse complement strand
AACCCGCGAATATCAGCAAGGTCAACCGCCGAACTTTCTTGCCAAAGGTGCACTCACTTAAGTTTCTCTCCCATGCCGAACATTTTTGGTAGGGATAGTCACGCGCTCGTTGACAGTGGGAATCATATCAACGCCTCAAACACCGGCATGGTGAAGTGGGCGGCTTTTTTGGAACAAAAAAGATGACAGCTTTACCATGTCCGCGTGCTTTGACTTGTTAACTGCTGAACTTGGATGCACTTTTAACCTCCAAGATGAATGAATTAGCAGTTATAAACCATTCATACCACGGTACGGTTTGTTTAAATCCATCGAACGAAAATACACCATCTTTGAAACTTGCATGCATAATTTCATCCAGCGGAAACTCTGGCTCAGGATGCTCCCTCGCCGCCTTGGTATCATCCCAGTACGTAGCTCTTTCCTCAGTTACGCCTAGAATTTTTAGTGTTGCTTCTTCAGCCGTCCAGTCCAGACCATCTGAATCGGGATGCTCTTTGGAAACAAAAGCACCTTTTATCTCCAAAACAACAGATTCAGACTGACGCTCTATTTTTTCAATTGAAGTGTCATGAAATCCTAGCTTGTCAAAATCGGTGGTCAATTTCATAGGCAGTTAACGCCCGCTTAAGCGGACAAAAATTGTTGGTTATAATGTGGAGCGAAGCGGAACCTAACCAACTGTTTTTGTTCCGTTTAAAGCGCTTGTTATACGTTTTCACCAGCAATATTAACATAAGCTTCTGATGCGTCTCTCAAGTCTTCATTATCGCTATTTACAAGTGGTTCAATGATTGGGAGTAATTCCCACGCATCTAGTTCAAGTGCCCACCAACAGCAACGGTATTTGATGGCGATATCATTTGATTGAAGACCATCGCGTAAGCCACGAATCACATTAACACGATCTTGGTTCATAAGAACATCTGCAATTATTTCATACATTCCCATACCAGTATGTTCGCTAACACAATTCATGAATAAAGGAATGCACCTAACATCATGTGAGTTTTGAAATAATTCCAAAGAAGCAACAAATAGATCACATTGAACATTTGTTATCTCAAGGTCGCTAGGCATTGGTTGATGCTTAGCTAAAAATTGTAACGACTCTTCAATATTCATAATGAAACATTCAGTAACGTATAACGCCAGCAACAGCGGGCGCGTTTTAAGTTGATTGAGTGAAACGAAAGCAGCTTAAAACCGCTCCGACTGCTTGCTTTTGTTAAGTGCCCCACTGAGTAATTGCACCGTCTATTTCATCTTCCCAACAGTGCTCAATGAGAGTATCCATGTAAGTATCTTTCAAGATAAACAAAGTATCACGAACCGCTAAACGCTGCGCCTTACTAAAGAGTGCAAACTGATCAGATGAGGAAGAAAGACCAATTTGGTTTATAAATGAGCACATGTAAGGTGTCCCATGTTTATCATCCTCAGCGGTTACAGCTAATTCAATAAGCCTAGGAATGTAATACCCCATAGCCTCCTGAGTTAGAAAAGAGCTTATACCCCAACAAACGGTGCCGATTTGCTCGGGGGAAAGGTCCCTACAATTTACGCCGCCAATCTCATCATTATGATCTCGGCATTCATCACAGTGATCTACTTTCGTCGCAACCAAAGGTTTATCGAAAGTTGAAAATAGATCGTATGTTTTATCTACGAAAATGCTGATATCCATGATGACACTTAACGCCCAATTAAGCGGACTAAAATTGTGTGCCAAACTTGTTGAGGAACGAAACATGGCACACTGTTTTAGTTCCGTTTAAATTGACTTGTTAGCTGTGCTCACCAAGAAAATCGTTAAAGTAGAATAACAACTGTTCAATTGCATTCGGCTCAACTTCAAAGCCTCCATTTAAATAAATAGGCCAATACTTATCTCCGCTATATTGATGCCTATGAATCTGAGCTTCTATTTCCATCTTTCCAAGGCTACCAACAGACCTAATTTCAAGTTTGAACTCATCAGGTGTTAGGCTATTTATTTTAGCAAAACCTTGCCTCGACAAATTTAATGACTTGAGCTGCTCACAAAACAAACTGATTTCTGGTTCACCAATGAACACTCCAGAATAGCTACCACAAAAATCTTGTAGTTTGAGCTTTACGTATACGCCAATGTCACTATTAGATTGAGATCTTTGGAGTTCTTCAATCTCTATAAATTCGTCAGTACTTCCGATTATCATAAACACCCTGAATGTACAGCTAGACATAATGATTCCCTGTGCACAGTGTCGACCTCCTGCATTTATCGTGGGTTAGCTAGGCCAGTGCCACACTGTT
>NZ_QZCH01000075.1 GCF_003596335.1 Motilimonas pumila | reverse complement strand
AGAATCACTTCCATGTATCGTGCTCAATGATCTGATCGCAGTTTTCGAGAAAGGTTCCCTATTTAGTCAACAACGCCGCTTTCACATATTCATCTGGCAAGTATTCTGTGACGTCTTCCGGCCGATTCGGACTCCCACGATTGATGATCTCGTCATACTTTTGTTGAGTCATAGGTATATGAGGTGGCTTAATTGCATCAGAGCCACAGCACAACTCATCCCCTTTCTTATTTGCCAACCCCAGCGGATCAATCCAGCCCGTAGGGTTAGGCACATATTGATAGTTATTGAGCCCGCCTGCAAGGCCAATCGGATCTAAGGTTAAAAACGCGGCGGTATTGGGGTTGTAATTAAGTGGTCTAGCTGGTAGTAGAAAACATCCGGCGTTGCATCGCTATCCGGGGTATTGGCTTCACCCTTAATCAGGGCTAGGGGCTTAAAGGTGCCCGGCTCATACAGATAGCTCTGGTAGTGGCCCTGATGGTCGGTTTCGGCGATTAATCGGACAGCCTGCCAGTTTTAACTTTGTCGAGCACCTAAGGTTTACGGTGCTCATAGTTGCGTTTAGAGTAGTTATCATAACCACAAAGGAAGGCACGCCGCACACAGCGGCTGGTGACATGATAGTAGTGCGTAGATTCAGCACAAATGAGCTGTTTTCGAGGTAGGGTCATGACACCCTCCGAGGTAAAAACCACCTTTTAAGTTTTGGGTTAGAAGGTGATTTCTGTCAAATTTTGGTGGGTGTCCTATATATTTTATCACGATGTTACGTTTTAGCAGCATTTTGCAATAGCAAAGATATCCTATCAAAACTCTCGGCAAGCTCAAAGACATCACAACCATCATTATCGGTAAGTTCTAATGCTGCACCCTGCTGAATTAAGAATAGAACAACATCTTCATGCCCTTCAACAATAGCTTGCATTATAGGTGTCGCTCCGTCTGAATCTTGGAAATCAATATTTGCACCGGCAGCTATAAGCTCTTTTACTTTATCCAGCTCACCTTGGTATGAAGCCTCATGCAACACACCATCAGCTGGAAGGTTATTCTTCCTAAAAAAACTTGGCTTTCTTAAGCTTAAAAGAGAAGAATCTTTAACCCAGTCATTCTTTTTAATTAGACTGAGCTTATCAGATAAAAAACCTAACGCATCTACCCTTAATTCACTTAAAGACTTAACCTCTTTAAAATACATTACCATGGACCCAGACATTTTAGACTCTATTAAAACATAGCCATCAATATTTACTGTGAATGAGTCCCTGTCATTATCCATAATATAAACTTCTCGATGCTCATCATCAGGCTGGGAATATATCTCGTTACTCAACTCATTAAAAAGGCTATCAATGTTAGAAAGAACACTCTCTTTCGACATTGATTCCCGCTCACCATAACGATGGCCTATTTCATATTTTATTTCTGACATTATCTATTCCTACCTTTTACCTTCAGCCCACATACCAGTCGAACGGCCGCCTTTATGAAAATATATCTTGTGTAATCCTAGGGGTAACAATTGCATTCGACCTGAATCTTGGTGGTGATGCCACGTATGGCCTTCAACCTTCCCACCAATCATATCATCCAAGTACTTAAATTGCTGTGCATCACTAGCCTTAAACATAGCCTCAGGTAATTTAACATCAGCGACAGCATAATCATCAAAATTTGCAAAATGAGTAGCTTTATCAACTTTAATATCAGGAACCAAACCTAATGATTTTGCTTTATTTCTCAACTTGCTTCGTCGGTAAGATGACAAGTTGGGATCAATGTCGTCCCAGCTCCACTTTTTATTCGAATAGACTTTATCTACATAGCTCTTTAAGTAACCTTCATCTCGAGTGGAAACTGTAGATAGCTTGTCATTAATGAATGATTGATCTGGACGAGTAAATGATTTTTTTGCCCCCAGCCCACAACACAACTCATCGCCTTTCTTATTCGCCAACCCCAGCGGGTATATCCAGCCCGTAGGGTTAGGCACATATTGATAGTTATTGAGCCCGCCTGCAAGGCCGATAGGGTCCAGGGTTAAAAATGAACCGCTGTTGGGGTTGTAATTAAGTGGTCTAGCTGGTAGTAGAAAACATCCGGCGTTGCATCGCTATCCGAGGTATTGGCTTCGCCCTTAATCAGGGCCAGTGGCTTAAAGGTCCCCGGCTCATACTGATAGCTCTGGTAGTGGCCTTGATGGTCGGTTTCGGCAATTAAGCGGTCAGCTTGCCAGTTTTTAACTTAGTCGAGCACCTAAGGTTTACGGTGCTCGTAGCTGCGTTTAGCGTAGTTATCATAACCACAAAGAAAGGCGCGCCGCACACAGCGGCTCGTTACATGATAGTAAGG
>NZ_QZCH01000074.1 GCF_003596335.1 Motilimonas pumila | reverse complement strand
GGAAATTTATGAAGCAAGATGTGGCCGCTTACATGAAGTATTACAACCTAGAGCGACTACATTCAGCCAATGGTGATTTATCACCAGTGGAGTTTGAAAATTCTCAACTAAAAGTGTCCAGTTGTAGTTGACCAGAACACCCTTACCAGGGATAAATGAGCGAATATCCTTAGGTGGGTATAAAGATATAATATACCCTAAAGGGGATAAAACAGGTTAGTTGTATGAAGGTAGAAGCCAAGGGATGTGAACGCATTAACTTGCCCGGTCATAGGTTCTTTTTGAGTGCTAGTACCGGGCAAATAACAGTGGGATAGGGTAGACCTGCTAGTGAGTACTCGTCACATCGGCAAAATTGTAGGCTGCATTGTCATGAGCTAAGCAGCGATCGAGCTGAAATGCCGCTGTTTGTTTGAGCAATGGCTCCATTTTCTTATCTGAGAGTTGTGCTAACTCCGTCAGTCCTAGATCAAATAGATTCGCTCTTCTGAGTAAGTCTATTTTGATGAGCTGTGCTAAGCTTGGTTGCTCAGCAATAGACTGCTGATAAGCATTAGCATTATTCAACAGCGAAATGGCTTGTACGCGGCAAAATGACGCAATGTCATCTTTTTTTTCGTCATCGCATATCCAAGCGGCGGAAATCATGTCCCAAGTAGCTTTTGCAAATTGCCTTTGTTGCTCATACAGAAATGAGGAAGCCATATAAGAGCGAGCTGTCTCAGGTACGTGAGGTGCAACCAATAGAGATTGGTATTCTGGCCTCTGGATGACTGACTTTGATTCATCAATCGCTTGAGATAAATCATGGTGACTGTAACCACAATGAGGGCATTGCTGAATAAAGTAATCTAGGCAGTCCCTCATATCATTGGCTGGACGCGTATCTAAATCCCTGGCGCCGAATTCACTGCAGCTCATTAGGTCTGGGTGAGGAGATACTTGCCCACAAACGGCGCAAGTGACATCGGTGTTAAAAACTAGGCTCTTGGTCTATCTCATAAGTTGGCGGAAGAAGTAAGACCATTAATGTATTGCTTTGATCAAAGTTTGCCAGTGAGCAAAATTTTGACATGTCTTAATTTAATACAGGTGGAGTAGACAAAGTTTACAATTGCAGTGAAGCGAGGTACGAGTCAATATTCACTGAAAAAGGGCGTTATAGCACTACAGTGCTTTCGGGTCTTGAAAATGAACTATATAGCCTTTGTCGAGCAGTGAATTATTTAGTTAACAACGTCTTTTTGTGAGACTAACTATCGAAGTATAGTCTTATCCAAGGTATATTACTCAGAAGTAAAAGTAAAGGTGTGGAAAATGCTAGAAAGAATAGTATTCGGGGTTGTTCTAGGTGTGGTCCTTTGGTTTTTTTTGAGAGAAGAAAAAGTAGACTCAACGTACGAAAAACATCCTTACATTCTAATTTCTCTTGTATTAGTTACATTAGGTTTTATCATTGCCTCTGCCGCATTTGGACTGTTTTTTGCAGGCTTGGCTATTATTGAACTTGCTGTAGGTTTTTTGATCACAAATAAAATATTTGGAAGACCTAGTGACATTAGTTTAGAAGAATATAAGGCAAAGAAAGAAGAGAAAAAGGAAAAAAAGAGGATACAGGCTAGGAATAGAGCTGAGAGGAAAAAAGTTAAAAAAGCAGAGAGAATAAAATCAAGTCATCAAAGAGTTGACTGGTATATTCGAATTTCATTTTTTGGTTTTATTGGATACCTTTTGTACAAAGGGATTGAATTTCATGGGTGAAATTAAATAGAGTTTTTGGATTTTTTATTATATGAAGCCTATGATTTATAAAAAAGAAGTTGCTTCTGACATTACTCTTTCGGAATTATTATACCATATCGGGGAGTCCTTGAGAGCGGAATTTACCAAAGGATACTGGTTCTCATGTGATATAGATTCAATAAACTTCCATACTTCTGGTAATGTTTATTTGACTCTCAGTCATAAAAATAAGGAGGGGAAGCGTTCATCAGCGAATGCTATTATCTGGAAAAATTATGCTAGTTTGATTGAAAAGTTCGAAAGTAAAACTGGAATAAGATTTACAAAAAATATTTCAGTGCTATTTCTGGGCGAAGTTTCATTTAGTTCTGAATATGGTTTATCTATAAAAGTTCTAGATATTAATCCAACCTTCAGTATCGGTCAGCATGAGCTTAAGCTTAGACAGATTAGAGAACAACTTAAGGCTAGAGGCTACTCTTCTCTTAATCGCTCGTTAGCTCATCCGAGAGAGTTTACTCGGGTCGCAGTCATAGGGCGTTGTTGATCAAATAGTTTTCAGTGCGACAAAGGCTCATGCTGTTCACATTTCAGACCGCTGATTTTCTTTCAG
>NZ_QZCH01000073.1 GCF_003596335.1 Motilimonas pumila | reverse complement strand
GGCGCGGGTATCGTGCTATCTGGGAGGTCAAATTGAGATATTTAATATTCTTAACCTGTCTATTTTCATTTCAGGTTTATGCTGCTGATGGATCAGCTTTCTTTTCAGAAATAGGCCAACTTATTCAAGATATCAGGGATTTTTTCACTATTGAAATCCCTGATTTAATCAGCCGAATCATTGCTTATATGCTTGAGTTTGTTGTTTATGCCAAGGTCGTTAGCATGTTATTTATGATGCAACTCGCTTCTGACGTTGCAGGTCATATTTTAAATGATTTGAACATTACTCAACATATCTCAACTGCGTTAACTGCATTGCCAACCGATGTTGCTTATTTTGCATCTCGCTTGCGTTTGCCAGACTGCATTATGTTTCTTTTTGAGTGTTACATGACTCGTTTTGTACTCAATATGGTGGGTTGGTAATGGCTGCGATAATCAGACACGGCCCCCCGGGATCTTATAAATCAGCGCTTATTATTTCCAAGCATTTAATACCAGCGCTAAGGGAAGGGCGCATAGTAGTTACAAATGTCGAAGGCGTTTATCCACTTAAATATATTGAAAAAGCCCTTGGTGAAAAATTTCCTGATACGTCAGCACTAATTCGTATTAATTCTATTGGTGCAGAGCGCGCAGAACTCTGGCGCCATTGGTATTGTTGGATGCCTCTTGGTGCTATGGTGATTCTTGATGAAGCTCAAGATGTTTACACAACAACAAAAGAATGGTCAGAAGATAAAACCAAATACAAGCCCATTGAAGTTTTTAAAGATAAATTACCAAAGTCTATTATTTCTCTTTATCACTCTCAGCTTGACTCAATTAAGCCAGACGATTTTGATGAGGGTGATATAGACGATACTGGTGAGCTTATGTTTAACAACGATGGTACTGTTGTTTATCCCGTTTCTCTTAATTCCGCTTTTAAGCGTCACAGAAAATACAACTGGGATATTGTCCTTGGCACTCCCGATATAGAAGATATAAACAAACGCATTCGCGGTACATGTGAAACCGCTTTTGCGCACCGCAACCGTGACTCAATACCTTTTTTTAAACGTAAACCGCTTATCAGTGAACACAAGCCCAAAACTACCGGCTTAACCGTTAAAGACACGTTTAAGAAAACCGAAAAAGTTCCGCTATGGGTTCACCTTTGTTACAAATCAACCCAGACCGGCAAAAACACAAAATCAGGCCAGTCTGACAACCCTTTTAAACATCCGAAGATCATATTAATTATGATCCTTATTGTTTCCTCACTAGGATATGTTGGCTATGGTTTATGGCAGATCTTTATTAATGATTATGGTAAGAATTCAGAGGTTAAAGAGCCGATTTCTGAGCCCGTTTCAAAAATTGTACCGAAAGGTCTTCCGACCTCTACTGAGCAAGCTCTTCAAGCTAGCGTTCAAGTTGATAAAAAAACTGATGGTCTTACTGCTCGTTATAATAGCATTGCGTTGGCTGCTACTGGGAACGCTGGCCGTATTGACGTAAATCCTTACGCTGCACACAAAATCTGGCTCTCTGGTTATGCACACCCAAACAACTATATTTTCACACTAGACTTCGGAAACAATACCGTTACCCAAGTAAATAATGATGACCTTGCTATACTCGGCTATGTCGTTAAATTTCAGCAACATGGCTTGGTCATGCTTAAGAATAATTACACTGACCAAGTGTTGTTTGCCACTTTTGATCCGATGGCAAAATCAGAAAAATTTGTCGATAAAGATGATTCACAAACTTTTAGCAAGGACAACAATTTATACAATGAAGTCACTTCTAACCATATCACCAATGCTTTCGCAGGCTAGCCGCGCGAGGGAGCGATCTAGCGGACGAGTAGGCTGGCATGCTAAAGCGTTGGTGATAATGTTTTCTTTGTTTTTCACTTCAACAACGACACTGGCCAAGGTCGTCACTTCTTATGAAAACCGCCATTACAATGTCAGGTACAAGTTAAAACATGATGGCTATATCGATCTTTCTACGGTTTGCTATGACTATAAAAAGCATTCCATGGAGCGCAGATATTGTAGAGAACAAGCCCGTAGAACCTTTAACAAGCTTTGTGATAACACTAAAAGCAAAGACAAAATGAAATACTGCATCGCTTCCGCATTACATCCAGCACGCTGATATATGGCGAAGCCATGCCAAACCAACGAAGCCCCAGCAATTGGGGTTTCTTATCACAAGAACGCCAAACGCTAATCCCACAAAAAACTTTACATCTTTCTGCTAAACCGGAGCGAAGCGACAAACTGCGCTAATCGTTCAACAATCAATAAATTTTCCTGTCGAATGACAAACGATACTTTCAGCGCCATTTGGTGATATAACGCCGTTTATCTGGGTCGGTATATATAACTGCGCATTATGT
>NZ_QZCH01000072.1 GCF_003596335.1 Motilimonas pumila | reverse complement strand
GTATAAGATCACGATAGTGCCTGGGCGTCAAATTGAACTGTATAGACTGCTCAAAAAACGTTCACGATCTTGCCCTGGGCTGCGGGCTGTGTAAAAGTCGCTTATCAGACGGAAGAGCATGGTTATCAAGCAAGATCTTTTGAGGATGCATTTATTAATTCTAATAAATCTGAATTAAAGAGGGCTTGCGCTGAGAGTGAAGTTTTAGGGTTGAAGAATAAGGATGATATTGAAGAAATAGATACTGTAAACATCTTTGAATTGACAGATAGAGTGATTGATAAAAAATCTGACTTTGCAGCATCCTTACTCTATTTGGGTCTTACGGGGAAGGCTGACTGGGTAACACCAGAGTATATTAGTAAGGGGCTAAAATGGATCAGTCAGTGAGTACACCCTTAGAAAAGATAAAAGAATGTATAGAACTTGAACAGTCCTTCATTTTACAAGGCGGTGCTGGGAGCGGTAAGACAGAAACATTAAAACGAATAGTCGGATTTTGCTCTGAAAATCACCCGGATAAGAAAATTGTTTGTATTACTCATACTAATAAAGCTGTTGATGAAATAGTCGAACGTGTGGGCTTAGGGATTGAAGTATCTACAATCCATTCGTTTATTAGTGAGCTTGTAAAACCATACAAACGTAATCTTTTAAAACTACTGCCAGAGCTCTTTTACCTTCCTTTATTCGAGGAGTTGGGCATTGAACATTATGATGGTGATGATAAGACTAGAAAGGCTGAAGAGCATAAGAGATTTAAAACATTGCACGAATCTTTGGCTAATTGGCGCTCTATCGTACTACAAGAAGATACAGAAAAAGTCATAGGAAAGCGTGAATACGACAAAGATCCTAGATCATTTTATACATCGTTAAATAATGACATTGAGCAACTAAATGAAGCGATCGCAGAAATTATCAAGCGACATCATTTCAATGAAGTTGTATATAATGACACGCAATTTGACAGCTTTAAAAGTGCCACTTTTGGACATAATGGTCTTATCAAAATAGCTGCGCTGCTATTTTCTCATTATTCTAATTTAGGGAGAATCGTTCGCGATAAATATGACTATATATTTATCGATGAATATCAGGATACTGACGAAAATATTATTCATTCATTGATTTACTCTACTCCTAACAAAGGGCTAACCATAGGTCTGTTCGGTGACAGTGAACAAGCAATTTATGAAGGAGGGATAGGTTCGGCAAAAAGGTTTATAGATGACGGGAAGTTAACATTAATTGAAAAAGAAGATAATTTTCGTTGCTCGCGTCAAGTAATTGATGTTGCTAACAAACTTCGCTCTGATGGTTTGACTCAGAAAGTCGCTTTCAAGAAAACCAATGGAATAATGGAAACTGCTGAAGAACGGGAGGGCTCAGCAACCTTTTACTATTCAATCAAGCCTCCTGCGCCAGACAAACCAGCCCCTCCCAAAAAAAGGGATTCTGATGAAATCAAAAGTGATTACCAAATTGCAAAGGCTCAATATGAGCAGCAATTGGCGGAGTATAAACTTGAAATTTCTCGGAGGCTGGAAGATTTAACTGTTTTCGCTCAGGCTGATATTGGTGAGCATGTGTTATTGAAGCTCCCCAATAAATCGGTGGCTCGTGATGCTGGTTTCGGACATTTGTATGAGCTGTTTGATGGCAGATTTCGTGATACACGGGAAGAGATAAAAAAACACCTCGATAGACTTCAATTCGGACAGCTTGCTGAATTACTACGACTTTTTAATAGCTCTGCTGCTGACAATCGTGCATACAACAAGCTGATAAGACTGTTGAAAAAAAAGGGTTTTTTTATTAAAACTAAGCAAGATAAAAGAGAGCTGCATCATATACTCCAAGAGCTATCTTCGTCTAATGAAGCGGCTTATACTGTCATGAATCGAGCTGTTTTAGCTGGACTGATCTCGTTATCCGAAAGCCATCAATCCTATCTTAAACGCAAGGATTGCGAGCTGGAAAGGATTGGTAAAGATAACAACATTCATGCTTTCAAGAAATTACAAGAATCTGGATGTAATACAAAGAATCAAATGTGTGACTATATTAAGCAGAATAATGGTACTGGCTTGACAGTTGAGGCGATTGAGGAACACTACGAGCAACTAGCAAAAGATGTTCAGAGTGAAAAATTCTATTCTGGATTGTTTGGTAGTGAGCTGATTTTCAACGAGGTCTTAGCATTCTACAAATATGAAGGTGACGACAGTAACTTCATGACAATGCATAAAACTAAAGGAACTGGCATTGAAAATGTTGTTGTGGTTTTAGATGAATTTAATTGGCCAAAGTATGATTTTGGAAGTTGTTTTAGGCCGGAGACAGATAATCCGGCTAGGAAAGCCCTAACAAGAAAACTGCTATATGTGGCGTGTTCCAGAGCAAAGAAGAATTTACGTTGTGTACGGCTTCTAAATAGTTCTGGCGAATTGAGAAATATAGAGAACTATTTTGATAATCTCGTGCCTGTTAATTTACAAGTAACTGTTCACCCGCAAGGTCTTGACAGCGAAATTATGTGACCCAGTTAACTTGATCCCATATTCAACTTGAGTGCTCTATTTAAGCTGACAATCTGGAGGGATGAATAAGAAAACATTACCTCCACCTCCAGATTTCGATTCGCCTGAAGAGCAGGGCAAGATCGTGAACGTTTTTTGAGCAGTCTATACAGTTCAATTTGACGCCCAGGCACTATCGTGATCTTATAC
>NZ_QZCH01000071.1 GCF_003596335.1 Motilimonas pumila | reverse complement strand
GCAGTTAGTGAGCAGGGTGAAGCAAAGCGGGTTTAATTTAACGCCAAAGAAGGTGTTTGACGCGCCTGTGTTATCTCTGCTTGCACAGCAAATGGAGCAGAGTCAATTTATTAAAGCCGATCAAAAGCCTTTAATTGGTGAGGCTTTATTGCTGCCTTTGCAGCAAGTGTTTAGTCGCCAATACGGCGTTGCCAACGCCAATCAATATTTACAATTTTCCTTACCTCAAGCCCTTGATAGTCAAGCATTGCAGCAGGCTATTGCCCTTGTCGTAAAACACCATGACAGCTTACGGATGCAGCAACAGTCAAACGGTCAGATTTATTACGTTGCACCAGAGCAAGGAAATTTTTATTTTAGCATCCACCCAGAGGCGGATTTAGACCATTTAAATCGGCAGGTAGACCTAACATTGGCGTGTACTTTAGCCGTGTTATATCAAGAAAATAGTCAAGTTTATGATAACGCTGCTATGATCACACTGGTTGCTCACCATATGGTGGTCGACGCGTACTCTTGGCGCATTATTTTGGCGGATCTACAAACCTGCTATCAACAAATAAAAGCAGGCACTAAGGTCGCTTTTCCTCGAAAAACACATACCCTTAATGATTGGCAAAACGCGTTATCTCAATGGTCAGTAACAGCGCCCGCTTGGTTATCTCAGTCGTCTCATTCACCCTTGTTCAATCAAGCTTTAGGTCAGCAAATATTAACGCGCCAAGTCAGTTTTGACGCAGTGCAAGTGGCGAGCTGGCAAGCGCAAAGTCAAACCTATGCCCGTTTGACTTTAGAAGAGTTGTTACTGTTGGCTGTGACCGAGACCTTATTCAACCGCTCTGGTCAGTCGCATTGTACCATTTACAAAGAAAGCCATGGTCGCTTTGGCGAGTCGTTTGATTTAGACCTATCGCAAACGACGGGCTGGTTTACCTCGGCATACCCATTAACATTTGCAAGTCAAACGAGCCTAGCACTGCAAGTGAAAGAGCTTAAGGCTAAATCACGCGCGGTTGAGTTGGGCGGGATTGCATACAGTGCTCAGCAGCTGCAACACGGTGTTATACAGAGTGCTAAAGACTGTTTATTTAACTTCCTGGGTCAAGTACCGGCACACTCTAATTGGCAATTGTTAGACTCTGGCCTATGGCGCGACGACACTATCGTAGCGGATGCTGCAGTGGTGGTGAACGCGGCTCTTGAGCAAGGGCAATTAAAGGTTGAGTTTGAGTTTGCCGCGACGTGTTTTTCTGATTTAGAGGCCGACAGTTTCAGCAGTCAGTTTACCGAGTCTTTGGCCGAAATAGATAACTTTATGGCGCTTAACCCTGCCATTGTCACCCCTGAAGATGTGATGGCAGAGGTCTCTCAGGCGGAGTTAGATAAACTCGACCAAAATGTGAGTGATATTTTACCTGCCACCGCGTTGCAGCAAGGCTTAGTATTTCATTCTCAGCTTCGCCAGGGAAGCAACTACATCAACCAAGTGTGCTTGCCGATGACACAGCTTGATCCTGTGCGTTTACAACAAGCCTGGCAAACACTATTAACCCGCCATGATACTTTGCGTGCATATTTTGCTGCGCTGCTTGGCAGCGAGCGGGTGGTGATTGCCAAAGAGCTGTCATTGCCATGGCAACAACATGACTTCACCGCGCCAAGCGACGATACCCAAGGCGACCCTAACGAGCGCTTAGAAAAGCTCAAACAACGTCGTGTTAGCGATGGTTTTGACCTCTACCAAGGGCCGTTATGGCGAGTCGATTTAGCGCAGTTAAGCGCCGACGACTATGCGTGCGTATTTACCTTACATCATGTCTTAATGGATGGCTGGAGTAGTGGTGTATTATTTGGCGAACTTCTGCGGAGTTACCACCAACAAAGCTTGCCTTCTGCGGTGCAGTACGCTGAATATTTAAAGTGGCTTGAGCAGCAAGATATGGCCCATAGCTTGGAATATTGGCAAGGCTACGTCAGCCAAATAAAAGCGCCTTCTTTATTGGCGGAAGAGCGTGGCAGCCAAACCAATAAGCACGGGCAGCAACGGCATAAAGTGGTGTTTTCTGAAACTGAGTTAGCGGCTTTTAATCAAGGTTTAAAACAGCACCATTTAACCCTTAACACCTTGATGCAAGGCGCTTGGGTAAAAACCTTGGGGCAATTGCTCAATCAACCTCAAGTTGTGTTTGCTAATACGGTAGCGGGCAGACCGCCGGCCCTCGAACAAGCGAATAACATGGTGGGGCTATTTATTAATACCTTGCCTATGGTTGTTAACCAATCCCAAAGCGAAGGTTGGGTTAATTGGTTGCAACAAATACAACAGCAAGGTGTTGCCCAGCGCGAGCACGATTTTGTCTCTCTGGCGGAGATTCAGGCTCTTGCGAACTGGGGCAGTAACTCGCTGTTCGATACCTTAATGGTATTTGAAAACTACCCAATGGATTTCTCTCAACTAGCAGCAGGGCCAAATGATTTACAAATTGGTGAGCCCTCAAGTCAAGAGCAAACCCATTACCCGCTGACTTTAGCCATTTTCCCGTCAACGCAATTACACGTGGATTTTGCTTATGATGCATCACGCTTTGAAGGCGACTTTATTGAGCAAGTAGCACAGCTATTTGTGCACCATTGTCAGCAACTATTTGCACAGATGGATAGCTCAGCAGCCAGTTACGCGCCTTTACCACAAGCTCAGTTAGATAGCTTGGCGAGTTTTAACCCTACTAGTGCAGCATACCAAAGCTCGCAAATGTTCAGCGACTTGGTCGACCAACAAGCCGCGCAGCGGCCAGAGGCGATAGCCTTGGTTCACGGCAAACGTCGCGTC
>NZ_QZCH01000070.1 GCF_003596335.1 Motilimonas pumila | reverse complement strand
AATTAAGTGGGCGTGCCACTTATAAATGGAGTCTTTTTCGCGGTGTAAATGTGGGTTACCGAGCAGCCTATCGACACGCTTAATGGCATGCTTAACCGTGGTGTTGGAATCCAGTTTTCTGCCAAGCTTGGTTAAGGTTAAATCAGCGCCATTGAGCACGCTTTTAGTGGCAAGTATCAGAGAGCTCAGTCGTTTTTTGTGAATATTAGGGCATTGTTCTGTCAGTGTTTGCTGTAGAATTTGAATATCGCGCATCGTTAGGAATTCCTATTAAATTCATTTGATAAGGTGTGTTTTTGGCGAAATTCATTAGATCAGAATGAGCGATGCGCGTCTACTCATTGTTTTTATTGGAAATTATGAGGGGATTCGTGAGAACGAGGCGTTATATGCCCGAGGTATTCGATGAGTGTGCAACTTAGTAACAAAATATTGATTTCCTTTTATTGCATTCTAACTTGTGTTTATTTGTTTACTTCGGTCGATAAAGGATTTGAAAACTTAACTGGTAATAGAGCAATCGGTGCAATATGTGCTTTTGTATATTTTGCGACAATCTTATTTGGCTTATTTAGAAAGCCTCGAATATTTTCAGCAATCAGCTTATTTAATTTTATAATTGGCAGTTTATTTATTGTGGTAGTTATATTTTCTGGTTTACCAGAATTTAGCATGCCATTGTTTCTATATTTATGTTTTGGGGTTTTAGGTGGCTATCTATCGTTAAACTCTTTGAACGCGAGAAAGGGCATATAACAAGCTGTTTAAACTGATAAAAAACAGTTGGCCATCGCTTCGCGATTATAGCCAACCATTTTTTACAGCTTAACAGGGCGTTAGTTGCCTAGGAGAATTTGGTGAATGATTCAAAACGAGCTGGATTTTTCAATTTGGTTAGATAGCCAACTCAGTGTCGAAATACCTGCGCACGTAATAGCGTTTAACATTAACGTTTATGAGTCTCCTTTTGTCATTGAAATTGTTGGCTCAAATGAATTCGATACAGAAGATGAAGATTGGGCGTGTAACGAAGATTGGATTCCTACAACTCGCTCTATTGAGGTTTCAAACGATTTATTTGGCAAATCATGGGAAGTTGCAGAACAAAAAATTGTTAATATGGCTCGCGGTTATATAAAGTCAAATTACGTTAACGCAAGTAAACTAAAGCGAGCAAAAGCTTTTGCTGTTGGCTTCGTGGATGGCAATTTAAATTTGATTAAATAGGCAACTAACAAGGTTTTCAAGTCGGACTCGTGACACAGCTTGCTCGGTTCCACTTCGTTTCACATTTTAGCAAGCTGTTACTCGCCGCTTAAAACGGCGTTAGGTGCTAAGATAGCTCTAGAGTTTAAGCTGTGATAAATCATTTTAAACAAGAGGTAATATGAGTAGTTCAGATATACATGAGGTTGCCAATTACCTCATACGAGAAAGCCAAATTGGAATAACTCATAGAGAATTACAAAAATTATTGTATTTTTCGCAAGGGTTTTATCTTGCTCAGTATGGCGAGCCCCTATTCTCTGAAAATATGGATGCTTGGCAACATGGTCCTGTAAATAGCTCAATATGGGGACGTTTTAGACAGTATGGATATAACTGCTTAGATGTTGCTGAAGATGCTTCAACTGCAACGCTGAATGACTCCAAAAAGCAATTTTTGGCTGGGATTCTGTCTTCCTTTTTAGTTCTTGGGCAATCGAATCTAATCGATATGTCACATACAGACTACCCTTGGGAAAGAAACTACATTCAAGGAAGAAATAACCTTATTGAAAAAGATTTGATCCATGAGTATTTCAATAATTTTGATAGCAAAGAGCAATATATTGAAATTTCCAAGGAGAAGGTAGAGTTTTCAAGGTTAATAGCGAAAAGAAAGAGTTATTTGTCTTCCCTAGATCAAATTGGAGATGATTGGATATCTGGTGGCGCTGCTGCTCCAACAAAAGAAATATGTATTGCATGTAAAAAATTCTTACATACATTTGAAAGAGATTTATTTGCTAAGCATGCAGCACCAAACATCCCCAAATTATTACTTGGACCAATACCAACAGGTGGTGTAGGTATTGAACTTCATCTTGAAGATAAAAATATATATTTACATTTTCACAATAATTCCCAAGTGGAAGTTTCCATTGAAGTCGCTGACAGCTTTAATGAATACGATATCTCGCTTGAAGAATTCAGCGAAGAGGTTGGTATGTTTTTGGAAGGGGTAGCATAATAATGTCTATAAATGATGGTGAAACGCTTTATCGATATGCTAGTCCTAATATTCTTCCTGAAGATCAAGATGAATTACCGCTCTCAATATTTAACGATCCTGAAATGTCTTGTGATTGGATGAAATATCAAGAGAATCCAGAAGCATCTGCGCAGGTTGCGCATGGCAGAAATATGGTTATTTCGATAACTGTTTGTGATGAGATCAGGAACCCAAGAAATCCTAAGCGGGAAGGTGAGGTTGTAAGTGCTTGGGCGCAACAGTTCTTGCATGATCCTGTTGCTGAAGTTGCGAACGACCCATTCACTCCAAATGAATCTCATTCGTTAATCAAAGGAAAAAAGAAAGGCGCCGTAACTACGGCTATTCGGAAAAATTCGACGTTTAGAGTCGTCTAATCAGCACCTAACAAGCGCCTGCAATCGGACAGCCAAACCTGTCACTCATTTTGCCAAAAAACGGCAAAAAAAGCGCCAGATTTGTCTGCCGCTGAGGCGGGCGTTATGTTCCAGAGGTTTCCAAATTGAATAAAGTAGTTTTGATTGGTACTTTACATCCAATCCAAAGAGATAAGAGTAATGTTGAATTTTCTGCATTCATTAGTAAAACAATAGATAAATACAAGATCAGCACAGCGGCTGAAGAAATTAATATTCCTGATTCAGTTATATCAGATTTATGCAATAGTCTGAATTTAGACTATCAAAATATTGAACCTAATGAAGAAGAAAGAGCAGAATTAGGTATTAAAAGTATAGGGAACATCAAGCATGATATTTTCTATAAATATGATGATGACAAATCACCTGAGGCACTGACGGATCCCCTCATAATTTCCCCAGTCCAGCGTTGTGCGTGAGCCGCTGATATTCCAGTATTGCCCATTGATATTGGGACTCGTGAATTTGATATCGCCTATGGCTCCGGGCTTCCCTCCCTAAGCGGGGTAGGGAAAGCACTCTGCGATGTTTTATTGTGTTGGCTTGAAAGTCAAAATGCCACTTCGCTTGTACCGCAACGAGTCCAT
>NZ_QZCH01000007.1 GCF_003596335.1 Motilimonas pumila | reverse complement strand
AGCGGTACACGAGGTTCGAACTCGTGACCTCGACCTTGGCAAGGTCGCGCTCTACCAGCTGAGCTAGTACCGCTTCATCGTCGCTTTCGCTCATCTTGCATTGTGTCTTGCGACTCATTCGTTGCGAGATGTGCTGCGCATTCTAATGATTATCTTGGGCCAGTCAACACACTTTATGCATGTTTTTGATCGTTCGCTTGAAAATTGCGCAAAGCGCTGAATATTTGTGTTCAATTGCTCAATTATGAGCCAAATCTTTCCACGCAGCGCTTAAATAACTGAACATAGACCAAAAGGTTAGCACAGTCGCAATGTAAAGTAGCACCATGCCGACCATTTCCATCCATGGCGCTTGTTGCCAAATTAAAGCAATCAGCGCTAACATTTGTGCTGCGGTTTTCCATTTACCAATCCAAGACACCGCGACATTAGCGCGTTTACCCAATTCAGCCATCCATTCGCGCAGGGCTGAGATAATAATTTCGCGACTGATCATGGTAATGGCCGGGATCGTAACCCAAAGTGAATTGTAGTCTTCGACGATCACCACCAACGCGGCTGCCACCATCACTTTATCTGCCACCGGATCTAAGAAAGCGCCAAACGGGGTTTGCTGTTCGAGTTTTCTCGCTAAGTAGCCGTCTAGATAATCCGTCACAGCTGCTAACCAAAAGAAGAACGCCGCTAAAAAAGCAGCCCATTCTGTGGGCAAGTAGTAACAGACAACAAACACAGGTATAAGAAGAACACGAAACGCAGTCAGTATATTGGGGATATTTATCATTGTTAGTATGGTTGCTACAAAGTTGGTGCACCGGCACTCGAGTAATTAGTGGTGTAATGTATCATAGATCTTCTCTGCAAGCTCACGACTTATTCCGGGCACTTTGGCCAAATCATCCATGGATGCATTTTTAACTTCTTGAATCCCTCCTAAAAATGTCAATAACGATTGTCGGCGTTTTGGCCCTACTCCAGCAATCCCTTCAAGGGTGCTTTGCCTACGCTGTTTGTCTCGACGTTGTCGGTGACCGGTAATCGCAAACCGATGGGATTCATCACGAATATGTTGAATCAAGTGTAAGCCGGGATAATCTGCAGGTAAAGAAAGCTCTTCGTAAGTATCGCCGACAATCAAGGTTTCAAGACCTGCTTTTCGTGTTACGCCTTTGGCAATGCCAATCAGCAGCGGCACTTTATCTGTAAAAGCGTCATCCAAGCTCGCTAATACCTGCTCCGCTTGTTTAAGCTGGCCAATACCACCATCAATGAAGACAATATCAGGTACCTTATCCGGCGTTTGAGAGCCTCGAAAACGTCGAGCGAGCACTTGTGCCATTGCCGCATAATCATCGCCAGGGGTAATGCCTGCAATATTAAAGCGGCGATAATCAGACTTCAGCGGCCCTTCGCGGTTAAACACCACGCAAGAGCCCACGGTTTTTTCACCCATGGTATGAGAAATATCATAACACTCGATGCGTCGAATTTTGTCTGTTAACTCAAACGTTTCTTGCAACATGTTAAAGCGCTGCAACTGCGTACTTTTATGGCTTATCTTGGTAGCCAAAGCCGTCTCGGCATTGGTCAAGGCCAAGCGCTGGAAACCCAAGCGCTCAGTTCTTACTTGGCTGGTGCATTTAACTTTATGACCCGCAAACTCAGATAACGCCTGAGTAATGGCATCTTGCTCTTCCAAGCCGTGGGACAATAAAATCTCTTTCGGAACGATACGTCCGTTGGCACCTGATAAATAAAATTGAGTAATAAATGCACTAAAGACTTCGTCAGCGCCTGTGTCTCTGGGCACCTTAGGGAAATAACTGCGGCTGCCTAACACTTGACCTTGACGGATAAATAACACATGCACACAGGCGACGCCGTTATCATAGGCAAAGCCAATGGCGTCAAGCAACGCACTTGAGCCAGTAACACTTTGCTGCTCAGACACTTTGCGCAACGCTTGAATTTGATCACGAAAGCGCGCTGCGGACTCAAACGCCAATGCATCGCTGGCCTGTTGCATTTTGTCGACCATGGTTGCGATAACAGCTTGGCTTTTGCCTTGCAAAAACAATTGCGCCAAGCTGACTTGCTCTGCATATTCTTGCTCCGTCATCATCTTAGTACAAGGGGCAAGGCAACGCTTTAACTGATATTGCAAACACGGTCGGCTGCGATTGTTGTAATAACTGTCTTCACACTGGCGGATGGGAAATATTTTTTGCATTAGGTGTAAACTTTCGCGCACCGCGCCGCCACTGGGATATGGCCCAAAATACTGGCCCTTGGCTTTTTTGGCACCGCGATGAACCGTCAACCTCGGATGCTTGTGATCGGTAATCAAAATGTAGGGGTAGGATTTATCGTCTCGCAGTAATACGTTGTACCTCGGCATATACTTCTTAATAAAGTTATGTTCGAGGATCAGCGCTTCTGTTTCTGTGTGCGTCACGGTGACATCAATGGCGCGGATCTGTAATACCAAGACGCGGGTTTTTTCGCTATCTACCTGACTGCGAAAATAACTGCTCAAGCGCTTTTTGAGGTTTTTGGCCTTACCCACATAAATCACCACCTGGTCTTCATCGTACATACGATAAACACCCGGTTGTTCAGTAACAGACTTTAGAAAAGCTTTGTGATCAAATTTCATGGTCATAAACGCAAAAAGGTGCCAACAGGCACCTTTATTTTAATTTTAAACCGCGAGCTTATAACAAATCAGCATCTAGCATGCCATGGCGAATAGCAAGATGCGTTAATTCCACATCGCCGCTAATATCGAGTTTGTTAAATAAGCGATAACGATAACTGTTAACTGTCTTAGGACTTAAGCTCAACTGCTCAGAGATGTCGGTGACTTTTTGCCCTTTGGTGATCATCAGCATAATTTGCAATTCACGCTCAGACAAGTTTTTAAACGGGTTGTCTTCATCGGGTGAAAATTGTGCCAAAGCCATTTGCTGGGCTATTTCAGGAGACAAGTAGCGTTGACCTGAATTGACCATGCGAATCGCATTCATCACTTCTTCGGGTCCTGCGCCTTTAGTGAGGTAACCCGACGCGCCTGCTTGCATCACTTTCGTAGGAAAAGGATTTTCCGTGTGAATAGTTAATACAATAATTTTAACGTCAGGATTATAGCGTAGAATTTTTCGGGTAGCCTCTAGGCCACCGATTCCAGGCATATTCATGTCCATTAAAATAACGTCAGGATCGTTTTCACGACACCACTGCACCGCAGCTTCACCGCTTTCGGCTTCGCCTACAACTTTTATACCACGCACATCTTCGAGTATGCGTCGAATCCCTGTTCTCACCAGCTCATGGTCATCAACAAGAAATACGTTAATCAAGTGAATTGCTCCGCATAAAAAAATAAAGCTTCAAAACTAAGAGAAGCGGATATCCCGATAATAACCAAACTTGGTACAATTAAAAACTGAAAAAAGCGTTATTTGCTGTCAGCATCGAAAAAAATAAAAAAAATAAAAATTCAAGGCTTGAATCTAAGTGTTTGATTGATATGGATATAAATAAGGTAAAATCAGGAAAGTGGCGGAGGAGGAGAGATTTGAACTCTCGGTGAGCTATTAACCCACGCTGGTTTTCAAGACCAGTGCATTCGGCCACTCTGCCACCCCTCCGCAGTGGGGCCGAATAATAGGGACATCAGCGTCAGAAAGCAATCCCTATTGCGATATTTTATGGAATTTTTTGGCTATTCTTTTGGTGCGGTTAGAAACTAAGCTAAATTTGCTGTTTTTTTGATATTCTGCGTATTCTTTGTTAAATGTAAGTAAAGAAACTGCCTAAACTTGTACGAACATGTTAGGCTAACGACTTGAAAAGTTGTGGTATAGTCGCCATAACACTTTACAGATTTACACTACAACCGAGGTTTTTCCTTATGAATCAATTTACTCAAACTCAAACGCTGGAGCGTTCAACTGAGGTAAATAAAGTACTGCGTAATACATACTTTTTACTTGGTTTAACCTTGGCGTTTTCAAGCATAGTCACCGCCTTCGCTGTGATGACTCAGGCCCCAGCAGTGCACTGGATAGTTTTCCTAGTGGGTGCATACGGTTTGATGTTTTTAACCGAAAAGAACCGTAACTCAAGCTTAGGCTTGGTATTCGTGTTCTTATTCACTGGCTTTATGGGCTATACCTTAGCTCCCATGATAAGTGTTTACTTGGCAGCCGGTGCCGGTGAAACCGTGTTAACAGCGTTGGGCGGCACAGCATTAGCATTTTTTGCTACTTCAGCGTTTGCTTTGACCACCAAGAAAGATTTGTCATTCCTTAATGGCATGATCATGACGGGATTTGTGGTACTGATTGTGGCGGTTATTGCTAACATCTTCCTACAAATGCCTGCGATGTCGATGATGATCAGCTGTTTATTCATCTTGTTTTCATCAGCAGTTATCATGCTGACGACACAAAACATCATTCGTGGCGGTGAGACAAACTACATCTCAGCCACTGTGACTTTATACGTGTCTATCTACAACATCTTCGTAAGCCTGCTAAGCCTGCTAGGTATTGGTGGTGGCGACGACTAAAATTGTTTAAAAACAAACAATTTATCAATTAAGCCCCTTTGTAGGGGCTTTTTTTTTGGCTATCTATTACACTTTGAACAGCTTTCATTTTCAGGATAACCAGCCGCTACATGCCCGTTTCTTTGCTGTTACAAGAAAAACTTCGTACTTTACTGACTCATACCTATTTTCATGCTGGCGCGCGGGTATTATGCGCCATCAGTTTCACCTTGTTACCCGCATTACTTTGGCAGCAAACCGAGCTATCTCTTACCCTCGCCCTTGGCGTAGTAGCCTGCGCTATCGCCGAGACGGATGATGCCTTATTACATCGCTTATCCAATTTGGCTATCACCCTCGCCTGCTTTGTTATTGCGTCTTTTTCTGTAGAGCTGCTCTATGCGACCCCTTGGTTGTTTGTGATTGGTTTAGCTAGTTCAACCTTTGCTTTTGTCATGCTAGGGGTGTTTGGTCAGCGCTATGGGCAAATTGCCTTTGGCGCTTTACTGATTGCCATTTATACCATGATAGGCTATCGGCCTGAGCAAGCCTTTTACATTCAGCCACTGCAACTCACCGCTGGTGCATTGTGGTACGGTTTGTTCTCACTGATTTGGGTATTATTCTCACCCTATCGCTCGTTACATGAGCAATTGGCACAACTGTATTTTTCATTAAGCCGCTTTCAATTAGAAAAATCCCGCTTCTTTGGCGGTGACATTAACGACGTGTTTGCGGTCAGGCAGAACCTTGCAGTGCAAAACATTGGCGTAGTCACCAGCCTCAACATTTGTAAAGATACCCTAAATAACCGTTTGAATGGCCCAGGTAAAAAAGAAAAACTGGATCAATTGCTGCATTACTACATGATTGCACAGCAAGTACACGAACGCGTAACGGCCACTCACTATCAATACAGCCAACTCGAAAAAGCGTTCGCCAAAACAGAGTTGACCCAAGGCTTTCATCAATTACTGTATCAACTGTCTGAAGCCACTCACCAGCTTGGCCAAGCTATCTTAATGCGGAAAAGTTACAGTACACCGGCATCGCTGCGGTGGACCTTACGTGCACTGCAAGATCAATTAGAATATTTGAACCAAAAACACCATTTTGACAAAACGCTGTTTACGCCTTTGTCTTTGGTATATAAAAACCTGGCAGGCATCTATGACTTACTGAAGCAGGCAGAGCAAGTAAGTCAACATCACACAAATCCGAACGTGGACTTATCTTTGGCGCAGCAGCAACATACGCCACCCTGGCAAACGTTAAAACGCCACATTAAAACTCGCTCTGGCATTTTCAGGCACGCTATCAGAATGAGCCTGTGTTTTGTGACCGGCTATGGGTTAATTGATTTATTGCACCTTGAGCAAGGGTTTTGGATCCTGCTGACTTGCTTGTTTGTGTGCCAGCCCAGCTTCAGTGCCACCCGTAAACGCTTGGTAGAGCGTGTCATGGGCACTTTTATCGGTATCGCGTTAGGCTTTCCTTTACTCTACTTGATCCCCAGCGTCTATGGCCAATTTTTCATTTTGGCTATCTCGGCTTTCTTCTTTTTCACCTACCTTAAGAATAACTACAGTATCGCAGTGACCTTCATTACCTTGTTTGTCATGATGGTATTTAACCTGCTTAGTGGCACCGGTTTAGAAGTGGCGCTGCCTCGGATTGAGGAAACCTTATTAGGCTGTATGCTAGCGGTTGTCACGGTGAGCTTTATCCTACCGGAATGGCAATATCGCCGGGTACCCCTGCTATTATCGACGTCATTAAAAGCCAACTTGAATTACTTTGAACACGTGTTGAGTCAATATTCGCGGGGTAAAACCGAGTCATTAGATTATCGCATTGCCCGTAAAGAAGCCCACGAAGCCGATATAAACTTAGCCAGCGCATGGCAGAATATGTTGATTGAGCCGGGTTCAAAACGCAAACTGGTAAAAGAAAGTTATGCCCTCACCAACCGTAACAATGCTTTGCTGGCGTATATTTCTGCGTTTGCTGCCCACCGGGTAGAACTTGAGCAACATCAGTTGGAAAATGACATGTCCCCTTTGGTTGAACAAACCCGTTTGGCGATGAATAATGCCATCGCCAGTATTGAAGACCCGGAGCGAATTCATCATACTTCGGCCATCAAGCAACCAAGTCAGATACTGGATGACTTGTCGCCGGATGAAATTTCTTTAGTGCAACAAATGCAGTTGATTGCCAATACGGCAGCGGACATACAAACCTTAGCGTGCAATATCACTCGCTATAAATAGAGAGAGCCATGATTGAGTTTAACGGACAACAAATAGAAACAGACGCCAAGGGTTACCTCGCAGACAGTCAGCAATGGAGCGAGGCGTTAGCAAAGGTGATCGCCGAGCAAGAGAACATCTCGCTCAGCGAAGACCACTGGCAAGTGGTACATTTTGTTCGTCAATTTTACCTCGAGTTTAATACTTCTCCGGCCATGCGCGCCCTAGTTAAAGCCATGGCAAAAGCGTACGGCCCAGAAAAAGGCAATAGCCGTTATTTATACAAACTCTTCCCTCAGGGTCCTGCCAAGCAAGCCACTAAAATAGCCGGCTTGCCCAAACCGGTGAAATGCATCTAAGTAAAATTGGTTCAATCAAGCTGGGGCTCTTCGGCGCGCATTTGCTGCTGAGCTTGTTTCGGCGTTTGCGCAAACGCTTTCTTATAACAGTTAGTAAAATAGCTTTGTGAATTAAATCCTGCTTGTTGTGATACTTGCTGAATTGATAAACCTTGTTTCAGTAGTGCTTGTGCTTGGTCAAGGCGATACTGACGCAAGTATTCATTGGGTGTAATTTGCAACAACGCTTTTATCTTTCGTTGCAATTGCTTACTGGTCACAAACATGGCATCAGAGATGTCACTGATGGTGATATCTGGATCGCTGTACATATCTGCCACCGTTTGCGCCAAGCGGACCACAAACTCTTTATCTGCCGAGTCCTCGTCTTGCGTTACCAGCGCCGGTGATTGCACTTGGATAAGGTTTGCAACTTTGATCATCAGTTCGTCTACATCAAAGGGCTTCGCCATGATGTCGGCCGCTTTTGCCGATAATGCCGCCAACTTACTTTGCCTGTCGACTTTTGCACTGACAAACAATACCGGAATGTGGCACAAGCTTGTGCAGGTTTTGATGCTGCGACACATTGCCAGACCGTCCATTTCCGGTAACACATAATCCGATATGACTAAATCCACTGAATGTTTATTTAAATAAGCTAAGGCGGGCTCAGCCGCATTAAACAAAGTGCATTGATACTCGCCTTGTAAAATCTGTTGTAGGTACTGCGCCATCGCCGCATTATCTTCTACAATTAGCACCTTACCTTGCGGCTGCCCTGGTGCAGCTGTTGTTGCACGCGCCCGCCAATCTGTAGTATTGACCAAGGGGATTGGCGGCTTCTCAGGGCTTGAAATTACCCGTTCTGAACTTGGTAAGCACACCCGAAAAGTGGTGCCTTGGTGCAGTTCGCTTTGCACGGTTATTACTCCGCCTAAAGCGACGACGGTCTCTTTCACTAAGGTTAAGCCCAATCCTGCACCATCGTCTGTGGCGCCATGACATTGCCCTCTTACAAAAGGCTCAAAAATTTGAGTAAGCTGAGCCGCCGACATCCCCGGCCCGTTATCCTTCACCGCTAACACTACCTGGTGCCCGATAGTGCGCGCGATGATGCGAATGTCACTGTGAGCCGGACAGTATTTAATGGCGTTACCCAATAGATTAAATATCACGGTTTCGA
Source organism: Motilimonas pumila (assembly GCF_003596335.1). Classification (GTDB taxonomy): domain Bacteria; phylum Pseudomonadota; class Gammaproteobacteria; order Enterobacterales; family CBDFNC01; genus Motilimonas; species Motilimonas pumila. The sequence goes on along the minus strand of NZ_QZCH01000007.1, from coordinate 143,982 downwards.
GCTCCAGCTCGCTGCACGCTACCCCGAGTTGGCCTTTTATTTCTAACGCTAGCTGTTGGTGTTTAGTTCTGGCTAATTCATCGTAATGAGACAATGCCCTTTGCGCTAACTGGTTAAGGCTACAACCTTTTCCCGCTTCAGGTAATTTAGCCACTCGTGTCATCACCAACAAGTTGTCTAACATGGTCAGTAATTTGTCACAATTACGACTGATCTGGCCCAAATCTTGTTGGTGTGCGCCAGGGCCAAGATGCGACTGTAAATACTGAGCCGGGGCTTTAATTAAGGTTAACGGGGTGCGAAATTCATGAGAAACATTGGCAAATAATCGCAACTTTTGCTCACTCATTTTGGCAATCGTAGCGGTGCGATACTCCACTTGCTGCGCCAACTTTTTTGAATAGGCTTGCTCGGTCCCGATGCGCCATCGAAAGTAATACACTATCACTGAAATGCCGCAGGCAAGATATATTAGGTAAGCCCAGAGAGATTGCCACCACGGAGCGGTGATCGTCACCGCAAGTAATGCTTGAGCAGGGTGCCATTGCTGGGACTGATTGGCCACTTGTACTTCAAACTGATACCCACCAGGAGGCAATTGGTGATAGCTGGCTTGAGTTTGCCCCGGCTCAGCCAAATTCCATTTCGACTCAAGACCTTTAAGGCGATAACGATATTCGGCGCCTTGGTGATCATACCTTAATTGCGAAAAGCTTAATTTCAGTGACGCGTTATGCCAAGGTAGCTGAACTTGAGCCAGTACACCCGGCGCGACTAAGGTGCCCTGCTCTTGCCATTGCTTGGCTTGGTCTGCTGCCGTTGTTAACACCTTGAGGGATGTCAGAGCCACTTCAGGACTCGCACTTGGTCGAGGCAACCCGCGGGGATGAAACGTCAGCACACCGCCAACGTGACCAAAAGCCAGTTCACCCGACGCAAGCACTAAACTGCTGGAGTTAAACTCCGAAACCGGTAAGCCAACATTGCGCTGGTATTTACGCACTACATTGGCTTGCTCATCGAGCTGTAACAACCATTTCGAATGAGCGACCCAATAACTCCCCGAGGAGGGGCTCAAGACCTGATAATACATGCCTTCTGGCATATTACCGCGCAGATTCAATGCCTCTAAACGTTGGCTCTTTATATCATAAAGCAGCAAGCCGTTTTGATGGGTGAGCCAAAGTCGATGCAATGGGTCTCGGTAGATACTGGTAATGCTGTCGAGCTGCACATTCACGCCTTGGCGTTTTAATGGGTATTTTGTGAGTTGTTGCAACTGGCTATCGTAGTGCAGCAGTTCGCCATCAAAGCTGGTGAGCCATAATGCGTCACCATCGACAAGTACGTTATTGATATTTTGCAGCCGGTTTTCTCCGGCTAAGAAAATAGGTTGCAACGCAAATTCGTCTTGCTCCGGCAAATATTTTGCTAAACCTAAAGCTGTGCTAATGGCCCAAAGTTCACCATTAAAGAGAAATACTTGGCTGGTGTAATGATCGCTAAAGCCGTCTTCATCTGTAATACGGTATGACTGTAATTGGCCTGCTTGCGTTAACCGTCCTAACCCATTGGTGCCCGCTAACCAAATTTCGTTCTGAGAATCTTCAGCAATAGCAAGGACCACGCCGATGGTTTGGCCATCAAGAGGCTTGCCTTTTAGATCCTTGTCGGTGAGCGATTCCGAAAACTTTGGCGTACTCTGGTGCAAGACTTCGCCTTGATGCCCCCACAAACTCAGTGACCCATCTGCGGTGCCGAGCCACAGTCCCTGGTCAGTTTCGAGCATCGCCATGACCACATTGTCTTGTAATAATTGTTGCGCTTGGCTTAAGCTTTGAAACGCTAAGGCTTGAGGTGATAATTTACTGACTCCACCCAAGCGGGTACCTATCCAAAGCACTTTGTTGTTATCGGTAAACAGTGTTTCAACGCTGTTATCTAACAAACCATAAGGCTGCTCAACTTGGCTGTGATGATCGTGGGCCTGCGGCGTGATATTAGACCGGGTGTGCCAGTGCTCAGCCAAAGGTAAGCGATACAACCCTTGCAATGAGCCAACCCATAAGCCACCTTGTTGATCACTTTGCAGGTCGGTGACCATGCCCTCTATATTCAATGAATGCCAGCTCCAAAAAGCATGTGTTGCGCCATCTTTCGCCAGTTGCATTAAGCCAAGATCTGTTGCTAGCCACCAGCGTTGGCCAATATAGCGCATCAGTTGCAAGCTATCATTGTTCGCCAAGGTGATACTTTCCCGACTGAACTGGCCTTGTTGAGGCAGCCACTGATACTTCTGCTGCTGACTAATAAAATGCAGGTGGCCACGCTCATCTAAGGTCATGTCTCGCACTGGGAAATTATTTTTCTGTCGATTTGCCAATGGCAAATCGAAATGCTGAAATTGACCTAAGGCTATATCGTATCGGCTGATGCCTTTATTACTGCTGATCCAAAGGTTGCCGCTGGCATCCGCAATCAGCTGCCATGGATCTTCAGGCAGCCCATGAGATTGGTCAATGCGAGTAAATTGATTGTATTCAGGTTGATACTGGTGAAGCCCCAATGGCGTTAATACCCAGAGCTGCTGCTGCCAATCTAAGGTTAAGCCAGCAATGTAATTACTGCTTAAGCTGCGAGCATCAAGAGGAACATGGCGAAACTGCAGAAAATGTTGGCCGTCGAATCGGTTCAGACCATCTTGGGTGCCTACCCATATATACCCTTGTTGATCTTGAATGACTTCGAGCGCGCTGGCTTGAGACAAGCCTTGACCTAAGCTATAACTGTCAAAGTGGTGACTGCCATGAAAAGGCATGGCAAAAACTGGCGTTAATAAAGTGAGCCAGAAAAACATAAAAACGATACGGGGCGCGAACATCATGCTCCTCTTCCTTGAATAGCGAGATATTACTACCTAACTGCCGCCATAGTTGACCAGTGAGTCAAGTTTAAGTCAAGGATACGCCAAACAGCTGAACAAAGTTTCACTTGGTATTCACCTTTAAGTAGGTTCTATCATTGCACAAAATGAAGGGTTCTCAGCGAAATCGTTCGTCAGTCCAAATAACAACGCAATGTATATCCACCATTTTATCTTTCGAAGATAAAACATTGCCTGACAGTTTTGACAGACAATGTTTGTTAACTATCTTATTTAGCCATAAACCTTGGCCAAAATATTAAGCTTGAATACACGCTATTATGAACAGTTACCGACCAAGCTCCATACTTGCCATTGACCGCTATTCTCGGCAGGGCTTTCGCCTTTCGTCCACCAGTTAGCCTTGTATTGACTGCCGGCTAAGCTCACTGTATCACCTGAGTTATACACTGTGCTTGCGCTCCAGGCGTTACCACAGTTACCCGTTGGCGGTAACGTGACCGGTGGCTGTGTCGGTGACACTGTTGGCGTAATAGTCGGCGTAATGGTTGGCGTAATAGTTGGCGCAATCGTCGGAAAAGGTCCCGCGGTATAGCTTGCCGTTAAGGTAACATTGCTAAAGTTTGCGTAACCACGCAGCATAATATGGTAAGTACCTTTGGCATTCGCAATCGAACACGATTCACTGTTGCCATCTTTATATGGTCGACAATCGTAACTATTCGTCGACGGTTTACTGCCACCTTTGACGTACAAATCGGCATCACCCGTGCCACCGCTAATGGATACATTCAGCGTGCCCGAACTGGGTACATCAATGCTGTAAAAAACATCGCCACCCTTGGTACCAGAAGCAGCAACGCTCGCGCCATTGGTTAACTTGCTATTTACGGGGGGTGGAGGCGTCGGCGTTGGCACAGTGCCGCCTGTTGGTTTACCATAAATTTCTTGTAATGCGGCTATGTCTAAATCGGTGAGGAACTGACGTTGGCCCAGCGCGGTGTTCGGCACATTCGGATCTTTTGACGTAATGGTTGGTTGGCCATTCGTGCTAAAGGCTTTGTAACCATAGTGCATAATAGACTTTACATCGTACGGGCCTATTGATGCGGTGACCGCTGCGCCTTTATTAAAGTTAGACTCCATACCCGGGCGAATATTTTGCCACAAAATATTCACGTGATTATCACGATCGGCGCGAGACTGCTCATGATAGAAACCTAAAGCATGTAAAAATTCATGGGCAACAATACCTCTGGTGCCACAGCCTCTGCCAATCGACAGGTCTTGCTTACGGCCAATGCGACCCACCATAGAGTAACAGCCATCACCACGGATAATATTGATGTAACTGGTTTGCGCGCCGCGCTCGACAAACGTTACATTTGCCGCCTCTTCAATCCATTTCATCGCCGCTTTAATCGTCGTCACGTCTTGGGCTGGAACAGCACTGTTGATAACGTAAGGCACAACGCCATTTGGCCAAGTTGTACGTCCTCCCCAGGAGGCTTCAAATTGATTATCACTGTATGGTTTTACTGTGAGAGGATCGGCCCCTTTACTTTGCACCTCTTGGTGCTCACCTAAAATAATATCGCCTTCGTAAACGGCAAGAGATTTACCGTCTAGCTCTTTTCGCTGATAACTGATCTGTTCGTTGGAGCCGTAAATCGTTGCTTGCTCTTCACTTTGCTCGACAAAGTTTGCGTTAATGATTTCTTCCGAGGCACTGTTTGCCAACACCGGACCAGCCAATAATGCCAGTGCGATGGGTGCGAGTTTGAATTTCATTTTTCTTCCTTGTTAAATGTGGGCCTTAGCCCGTTGAACTGGCACCGAGCAGACCGCTACAGTCTCACCACTCAGTGCCATTTAACTCAGTCAGGCTGAGTTAAATCCTTATTGACAACTGCTCACTAGCTGCCACACCTGCCATTGACCACTGTTAGTGGCAGGATCTTGCGCTTTACTCCACCATTGCGCTTGGTAAATGTTACCGGCAACGGCAGCTTGATCGCCTGTGTTGTACACCTGAGAACTTGACCACGTCGCTACATCGCCACAACTGCCTGTTCCACCACCGGTGCCACCACCCGTTCCGCCGCCAGTGCCGCCACCAGTTGCAGCCGTATGATCCGCCACTACGCTCACATTGCTAAAGTTGGCATAACCGACCAACTGCACAAAGTAAGTACCCGCTTGAGCTTGGCTAAACTGACAAGATTCTGAGTTACCATTTTTGTAAGGACGACAATCGTAACTATTTGACGTAGGTGCGCTGCCAAATTTCACGTACAAGTCAGCATCACCGGTACCGCCACTGATATTTATGGTGAGGTTATCCGCTGCCTCATCTAATACGTATTGCAGGGTGGTTTTGCTAGACTTAGCGCCGCTAACGGCTTTGGCGACGCCTTTTTGAAGCGTATTATCGACGGGACCAGATGGCTTGACAGACACGGTTTTAACCACAGAAGTAGAGCCTGACTGGTTGTCCGTCACCACTAATTTAGCGCTGTAACTGCCGCTGGCTAAGTAGGTATGAGAAACGGTTTTGCCAGTGGCGGTGGTGCCGTCACCAAAGGTCCAGTTATAACTGACAATGTTGCCATCACTGTCGCTTGATTGCGCGGCCGAAAAATCACAACTTAATTCAGTACAGCTGGCGCTGAACTTCGCTTGTGGTAATTGGTTGCCGTTACCGCCACCATTACCTACCCCACTAGTCGGCACACCATTGAAATAGTTACTGATTTTCGGCCAGATTTTCGCTATTTGCACCCCCTTGTTGGTGGCGTAACCGCAACCGCCTTTATGGTGTAAAGCAATAGCATTATTGGACGACGCCGCGATAACAGGCGAACCTGAAGAACCGCCTTCGGTATCACATTTATAGCCAGTATCTTGCCCTGGTGTAGCGTCATTCACGCTTGCAACGTCAATTTGACACATGCCATTATTGTTGACATCACTAAAAATACTCAGTTTTTTCCTTGAGCCATTTGGGTGCTGTGGAATGTAAATGCGCTCGCCTTTACTTGGGGTTCTTGGATCAAGACCCAAGTAGCCAAACTCACTGGCAAGAGCCGGGTTTTTCACACTAAACAAGGTGAAATCGTAGCTTGAGTCGGTCGCAATAACTTGGTCTACCACCAGCTTTACATTGCTTGCAGCTTGTGAACTGCCACAGGTCTTGTACTGGTAGTTTAAAACCAATTCTGAGCCATTCGCCACTTGCTGGTTTTCAATACAGTGATTATTGGTTAAGAAGGTATTCCCCGGCCCCACTTTCCATGCGGTACATACCGAGCCACCCATGTAAAGTTTACCCACAGGTTTACTGTGCGCATATTCAACCGGGTGCGAGTCCTCATAACAACCTACGTATTCGTAATCTGATGTGCCACAGGTAGACTCCAAACCTATCTCACCAAGAAAGCTATTACTGTTGCTGACTTCATCTTGGGTTAAGCCGCGATAGTAACTGTCCACCACAACTTCAATCGGGGTATTGTCACCGGCTTTTCTTTGGCCAATAAGGCGCAGTAAGACAGTGTCATCAGAAATCGATAGCGCTGTAAAAGCGCCGCCTGGCTTATCGCCTTTATCGGCATCAAAGTTTTTGGCTGTGTTCAGACCTGGTCCATAGTGGTAAATTTCTTCCCCTGTGCCACTTTTTATTTCAAGGGCCATGCCCTTTGGCAAACTAAGTTGCTTGACGTGCAACTTAATAAAAGGTGAACCGGGCTCATAAATCTCAACCGCCTGCTGCTCAGTACTGGTTAAGCTGATGCTCGCTGCCACTTGCGTTGCCGAAATGGCCGGTTTAGCGGTTTCCATCTGCGCTGCAATATCGGCAAGCTCGATGTCCACTGTGTTGGCGAATACTTGACCGCTACACCCTGCCGCGACGGCAAGAGCCAGCCACGTTTTGCTGAATCGATTCATTGATTTTCTTCCTTGTTATTAATGTTATAAAGGGGCTAACGTACTTCCTGCTCGCTGCCCCTGATGATCAGGCCGTACTGGATGTACAAGCCTTACTTCTTAGTTACAAGCGCTGACCAACTCCCAGCTACTCCATGCATTGCTTGAACCTGGTGCAAGATTGGCGTTGTACCAAGTCGCTCGCCAAAGCTGATTGTTGTAACTCACTTCATCGCCAATAACGTAACTGGTGCTAGTATTCCAAGCATCCACCCCGTTACAGCCTGTAACAGGGCCGTCTGTCGGTGCCACCGTTGGGCTCACACTCGGCGTAATACTCGGCAATGGCGTGGGGTTAGGCGCGAGGGTTGGCGACGGTGTCGGACCATTACCACCTGACACTAATTCCCATGGGCCCCATTGAGATGTGCCAGGCTCATTGCCTTGGTTCCACCACTGGGCTTGGTAAGTTTTACCTTTATGCGTCACTAAGGATTTCGCCACATACACTTTGTCACTTGACCATGCTGTCGCGCCACCTGTGTCAGTTGCAGTCACAGTAATGGTTTGAGTTTGGCTGGCGCTCGCGCCGGCGTTATCTGTCACGGTTAACGTAACGCTGTAGCTGCCCGCTTTGCTGTATGTGTGTGATGGGTTAGTTTGCGTGGCACTGGCGCCGTCCCCAAAGTCCCACGACCGCGATGAGATTTGGCCGTCAGCGTCTTGGCTTGCGTCTTTGAACGACACCGATAAGCCATTATTGGTGCTGGAGAATTGAGCATTTGGCTGCTGATTACCTTGACTGTCGGCAGCGATAACTCGCAGTGATACACCGGCGTAATCTTGGTAGCCGTTTAACATCACATGATAAGTGCCCACTTTAGCCGCAGCAAACTCACAAGTCTCCGCGTTACCATTTTTGTAAGGACGACAATCATAGCTGTTACTGCTAGGTTGACCGCCAAATTTTACAAACATATCCACATCGCCACTGCCACCAGAAGTGGCAATTTGCAGTTTGCCAGTACTGTTACTTTGATAAGTGAAGTATTGACTGCTTGATTTAGCGCCTGACAATCCTGTTTTAGCGACCTTGTTGGTTAAAATAGCATCTGCTGGATCGGACTTTTTCACCGTCACGGTTTGAGTTTGGCTTTTGGTTTTGCCGGCTTTATCCGTCACAGTCAGCTTAACGCTATAGCTACCTGCAGCGGCAAACTTATGGTCTGCTTTTTGGCCCGTTGCGCTGCTACCATCGCCAAAACTCCAGCTGTAAGTAAGCTGCTCACCGGTTGAATTGCTCGCATCAAAACGACACGTTAACTCTTGACAACTATTGCTAAATTGAGCCGACAAATCGACTGCGCCAGTGGCAACAATCGTTCGACCAGCGCTGTCTTTGGCTAGGGTATAGACTTGTCCAACACTCGCTGCATTCCAAATGCTGAGACCTGAAGGCAGCGATAAAGGATCGGCATCGCGACTACTCAAGGCTAATGTTTGTGCGTTGCTGCTAAAGCGAGCGGTGCGCACCAACATTTGCTCACCCTTCATCTGGACGATTTTAAATTGTGCAAAACTGCTTTGATCTGCAATCCAATCTGAGTAACGGTCTGCCGGGCGAGTTGGCGCGCCCCAGCTCCCTTCACCAATAAATACCGTACCCGCACTGACTTTCTGCATATCATTACTGGCAGGTTTTACGGGCCAAGAATATTTCACCAGGTGGCTGTCTGACTCCACCACTAGGTTCATCTTCTTGTTGTAAAAGTCATTCGCCCATTCAAACATTTTACTGTTGACGTAGCTCTTTGACGTTGTTCGAGGGAACATTGGCTTATGATATTGCCCAACACGCCATGTGGCACTTGCGCCTTTCGCTGCTAGATCACTGCTCAACCAGCTTTTTTGGCGGCTCCACTCACTTGAGTAGCCTGAGTTTCTAAATTCTGTATTGAGCGTATAAACGCGCAGCTGGTTACCGCCGACGTTAACCGCAAAATACGTGTCATCTAAAGTACAGCGACCGTCTTTATTGGAATCGATACCAAACACTTTACACATAAAGGTCTGGTCATATTTTTCATGGTTACCCACAGCAGGAATCAAAGGGTATACCGTTTTATAACTTTTACCGTCAATCACGTCACTGGTAAAAGTGTACTGCCAGTCATCTAGCCAAGCGGATATTTCATGGGCTTCGTTGCCGTACGTTAAATCACCGCCAAACATCACAAACAAAGGTCGAGACTTTGCGACTAGCTTGTTACCACTGCGGCGTACCGACGGATTACTGCGAGAGTCACCACCGGCGATAAAGGTAAAGTCGCTGCTGCTGGCTGGCGCCGTTTTAAAGTTGTATAAACTGCCACAGCCGCTATCGTCACAGACTTTAAAAAAGACTTTACTGTCGGGGGTGAGGTTCGCTAAACGTACAAATTCACTATCAAACCCAGCGTCAAAACTGTAGCTTGCGGTGACCGACTTTTTGCTCCAGTTAGTCTCATTAGTGTCGCTACCATACATCACGTAGGCGTTGCTCGATTGGCCGACAGGAGAAAAGCCAATGACGGCACTGCGAGCAGGGTCTTGATCCCAGACCACACGAACTTGACCGGTTCCGGCATAACTCGCACCGCTAAAACTGGCAGCGAGGGCTAACGGTAAAAGCGCTAGCTTGAAGGTTTTCTTTCCATGTGAAATATTCACAATTTAAGACTCCTCATTCATTTCCATGAATGTCTTTGGTTAATGTAAAGTGTCGCTAGTGGGTATTGCAGCATGCTGTTTGAGAGAGTCATCGCTGCTTACCAATCGCAGCCAAGCTGCGTTATTTGGCCCTAGTCGGCCAATTTCGCCACTACCAAAGTGCACGGTAGTAATTTGAGAATGGTGGAAATCGCTACTCCAATAAGGACCTTTCACGGTATGAGGAAATAAACCAGCCGGTACTTTGGCTTTACCGGGATAAGCAGCATCATTGACTAATGAGGTGAGTTCTTGGGCTGTGGGTACTCGCCATTGCTGACTGCCGCAGTAATTAATTTGATTAAGCAGGCGTACCAAATCTTCGCTGTGACAAGGAACAAACCCTTGCCCTACCCCGCAGCTACCTAAGCGTTGTGAAGGCTTTTCGGCCAAAAACCAAGAATAGGTTGATTTGTAATAGTGTGCATTCTCCTGCACAGACTTCACTTCCCACATCAAACCTTGCACTTGGTCGTAAACACAATGCCAAGGGCCAGACTTGGCAGCCACGGCTTCGCCTTGATGCGTCAGCTTGGTAAATCGGCTCGAAGCACCCGCGACACTGTGACTATTCACATCGCACCCCAATCCACCAAGAGCCGCTAGGCTTATCGTCATTGCGCGCAGTACTTGAGTTAACCCAGCAGGCAGCAATAGTGCTTTCATTATGAGCCCTCCTGTATGACTAACTGCCAAGGACGCTGCGGATAACTATGCTGTGTTTGACTGGCATCAAACGTCGCAGGCCAAAGATACACCCCCGACGTCAGTGCCATATCAAACTCAGAGTAAGTATCTCGGTCTCGCGCTATTTCGAGAGTCCAAGTGCCCTTATGCCATTGAGCTTTCGCTCTCACGTCCCCTCTGTCACCATCAAAACTGTCTAGCCATAGTACGCTCGGCAGTTGCGTGCCAACGGGGTAATTGTCCAAATGTTCACTGTACGGCTCAGTGTCCCACCAGCTGATAGCAAAACGTTTACGTTGCGCTAATCGCTGCCAGGCATCGGCAGTGGGTAAGCGAAGCGGCACCACAGTACTTTCACTAAACCATTGCCAATTCATGCGGTAGCCGCCGCTGTCTTTTGGATCGGCTTGATAGCCTGCGGTGTATCGCGGACAGTGCTGGCAAACCGGAGCCGGTTGACCAAAATGATCGTCATCGAGCACCGCCATGTGACCAAGCCTTGACGCTTTCCATTGCCACATGTCTGCCATGCCTTGTTGCATATAGTGGTAGCCACGGCCCGAGCGAGAAGGAGGAGCATTATCCAGAGGTTGACTGCCAAGATGAATGGAGCCTGCTGCGCCAAAGCGAGCATTATCACTGATCATCAAAGCGAACTTGTCTTCGTAATTACCGATTTCGTCGTCTTGACCGAAACCATTGTGCTGCACTTGCCAACCCGCAGCGGTTTTGATCAGCGGTAAGTGGGTCAAGTTTTCACTGCTATCTTGCCATTGGAACAGAAAATAAATGACCGACTCATCATGCATAGCTTTGGCCGAAATCACCGTTTTAATGGCGCCTTTCGCGCCTTGGGCTACCAATAAGTCAGTACCTGTGATGTGCTGCCACTCAGTCGCTTCGCCATCTAATGCAATCGCAACGTGTTTTGGCTTACTGACGAGTTTAGGGCTTAACTTTGGATAGAAAATACTGACCGCATAACTCACGGTAATCGCAACAACAGCCGCCGCGCTCAGCACCAGATATCGCCGCTGATTTGACGGCTGTCGGCCTGGTATAAATACTTTTAACCATTGACTAATGGGAAGCTGAAGATGCTGAATAAGGTGCCAAATGACGACGACTATAAGCAGTAACGCGAGCCAATAATGACAAAACTGAACAAATAGATAAGGTAAATTTGGCAAAGCTAAATAGAGCAGCACACCCGAGCAAAAAGATAACGCTAAAAGGAGATATAACAGGTGGATCACACGATGCCTTTTGGGGCTGATCCGCAAAGGTTGTGGTCTTAAAAAATGGAAGCCTAAATATAAGATAACCACCAACAACCAGCACAGTGCACTTAAGCCATGCCAAAAATACACATCACCTTGTGGCATAAACAATGCTGGCAGTGCAATGGCAAAATCACTGTCTTGAGCTAAACGAAAGCCAGACAGTAAGCTGGTGAAAAATGCAATGATAGCTAAAAGGTGAGTCACAACGATATAAACATGACTGGTGCGTATTTTTTTCAAGTGGCAATTCCTTTTGCTTCATCGAAAACCCATGACACTGACTCTCGCCATTGCCTTAAACAAGACATACAGACGTTGAGCTTGGTCATTAACTTGTCACACAGTTTACAAACAAGTAACAGGAAAATGCTTGCAGTTATCAGACATGGCTAATTGCCCTCATGAATCGCTATCATGGATAACATTCAAAGGATAAATATGACCTCAAAATATATGCAAATCATTGTTTTTAAATGAATTTCAATTTCTACTCAGAAGAAATGAAAGATTAACTTCTGTTAGTGAAAAAAATTGAATGGTGTCAAAATCCCGCTTTTTTTTACTAAACGTCCCACATTAAAAATGCTCAGTTCACAAAAACATCAAGGCAAAAGGTCTTAGCCATTAACATTTCTATAACAGTGTCGCTTTTGTGTAATTTTATCGCTGGGTATTTAGGCGCCCTAACAGAGGAAAATTCACCAAATCCGTGCTTCACTGTCCTTAAAGCATACGCAGCAGGCAACAAAACCTACTGATAGCGCTACCATAGTGGCAATGCTTGCTATCGTCACAGGCGAGCACAAACGAAAAGAGGATAAAAAGACTGTCTTTGACGCTGATAGCAGCCGACATAAGGTGTAACAAGCCATGGTTGACCGTGCTAAGCAAGCAATGAAAAGGGCCTGAACCCCATGACAAGAGTGAAGTCGTAATAAAAAATGAAAATAAATACACAGATTGAAAAATCATTTCGTCGCAGATGTTACTGATGTATGGCAGTCCACGGCGATTTTGAGACAAGAATTGCTAATGCGACGGCAGTAATTGCTCAATGCGCGTGGCCAATATTACATCCAGCTCACTGATACACTTAAGTTGGTGATGAAATAAGTAGATTTCTACCCTGTGATAACTGTTACTCCAGTCTGGGTGATGGTTGTAAGTCTCTGCAATCATCGCAACTTGCGTCATAAATGCAAAAGCCCGCGAAAAGTCTTTTAAGGTAAACACTTTATGTAGCCCTTGAGCGGTAATTTGCCAACCTGGCAGGTCACCTATCGCTTGTGCTAAAGCCTCTGGCGAGAGGCATTGATAATCATTTGTTTGCATCATCATCTCCTTGGTTGTAGTTAGCTTAGCAGACAATAAAAAGGGGGAAAAAGTGATAAACAGCAGCTGCCCTCGAATCTGATAATCTCTCGGCTTTTATCAAAGCCAAAAAAAGCCAGCAATTATGCTGGCTTTGTAAGATTAAGAGGTATTTCGCGTGCGCCGTATTTATTGACGCTTGCTCACCATGCCATTAACCTAAATGGGTAAGACCGCCCATGTATTGCTGCAACGCAGTAGGCACTTCAATGCGGCCATCTTCAAGCTGATAGTTTTCTAAGATCGCCACCAAGGTTCGACCTACCGCCAAACCTGAGCCATTTAAGGTATGCAGCAATTCCGGTTTCTTGGCACCTTCAGGGCGAAAACGCGCTTGCAAACGACGAGCTTGGAAGTCTCCCACGTTAGAACAAGACGAAATTTCTCGGTAAGTGTCTTGAGCCGGTAACCACACTTCTAAATCAAACGTTTTAGTGGCGCCAAAGCCCATGTCACCGGTACACAGTGACATCACTCGATAAGGTAACTCCAGCTTTTGCAAAATAGCTTCAGCGTGTTGAGTCAGTTCATCCAATGCTTGGAAGCTTTGCTCAGGGTGAACCAGCTGGACCATTTCGACTTTGTCAAATTGATGTTGGCGAATCAAACCACGGGTATCTCGACCATAGGAGCCCGCTTCACTGCGAAAGCAAGGCGTATGCGCCGTCATTTTGATCGGCAAGTCGTTGGCAGCAAAAATTTCATCTCGCGCCATATTGGTCAAAGGCACTTCCGCAGTTGGGATCAAAGAAAGGCCCTGGCCTTCTTCGGTAGCGGGTTTGGTATGAAATAAATCACCGCCAAACTTTGGCAATTGACCCGTGCCGTATAAACTATCTGCATTGACCAAATAAGGCACATACATTTCCGTGTAACCGTGCTCAGTGGTATGCACGTCTAGCATAAACTGCGCTAACGCACGGTGCAACTTGGCAATTTGCCCTTGCATGACGATAAAGCGAGAGCCGGTCAACTTCACGGCACTTTGAAAATCTAACCCGCCTAACGCTTCACCCAAGTCAACGTGATCTTTGACTTCAAAGTCGAATTGTTTTGGCTCACCCCAACGACGGATCTCAACGTTTTCGTCTTCATCTTTGCCTACCGGCACAGACTCATGTGGCAAGTTAGGGATGCTAAGCGAGAGCTCGTTAATCTCCGCTAACAAGTCGGTTAGACGCTGTTTAGCTGCGTCTAAATCTTCACCCAATTGCGCCATCTCAGCACGTAAAGGAGCAATGTCTTCACCACGCTTTGCTGCGGCACCAATGGACTTAGAACGGCTGTTTCTTTCTGCTTGTAAGGATTCTGTTTTTACCTGTAGCGCTTTACGCTCTGTTTCTAATTCAGTAAGTTTGGCTACGTCTAACTGGAAACCGCGCGTGGCCAGCTGATCAGCGACCCCTTGCAAATCGCCGCGTAAAAATTTTGGATCTAACATGTTTAACCTTACGTTTAACTTTTTAAAATGAGTTGAGTGCCAATCCATGCCGCGGTGATACACACCACCACATTAATAACAACGTTAAGAATGGCTTTTAATAATTCGCCTTGCTGAATTAACAACAAGCTGTCCATTGAGAAAGTAGAAAAAGTAGTGAGTGCGCCTAAAAAGCCCACCCCAATAATCTGCTTCCACGGGTGGCTGTTGATGATATTTTGTTCTAATAGCATAAAAATCATACCCATCATCAATGACCCGACCACATTGACGATAAGTGTACCAAAAGGAAAGCCCTTTCCAAAGGCGCTAAGTGCCCAATTGCTGATAACAAATCGCAGGCAAGCTCCCATTGCTCCCCCCATTGCTACAAAACCCAACGCCGCTAAACTGTTCATTGTTTTACTCACTCATCATAACGTTTACGTTCACTGGCTTGGTCCCACTGCGCCAAGCGCGCCAATTTCTCTTGTAACTGTATTTCTAAGCCACGAGGCTCGGGGTAGTAATAACGTTGTGCTTTAAGGGCATCGGGAAAATAGTTTTCCCCCGCGGCGTAAGCGTTAGCTTCATCATGGGCATAGCGATACTCGGCGCCATAGCCCAGCTCACTCATTAACTTGGTTGGCGCGTTACGTAAATGTACTGGTACATCAAGTTCGCCGTGCTCTCTGGCGTCTACCATGGCGGCTTTGAACGCAGTATAGACGGCGTTACTTTTGGCTGCGCACGCTAAATATACGATAGCTTGAGCAATAGCGCGTTCACCCTCGGCGGCGCCTACTCTGCTGTAACAGTCCCAAGCAGAAACTGCAATCTGCATCGCTCTTGGATCGGCGTTTCCCACATCTTCTGAAGCGATAGCCAATAAACGTCTGGCAATATAAAGAGGGTCACACCCTGCGGTCAGCATTCTGGCATACCAATAAAGCGCCGCGTCAGGGGCTGAGCCACGAATGGATTTATGTAACGCTGAGATCAAGTCGTAATATAAATCTCCCTGCTTATCGAAACTGCCGGCTTGGCGCCCTGCAACAGCGGTAAGCAGCGCCAGTGTAAGGCATTTTCGGCCATCCTCTGCCGTGGCCATGTCCACCATCAGCTCGATAAAATTAAGGGCTTTACGACCATCTCCCCCGGCTAATGCAATGAGCTTATCAGCCACGCCTTGATCCAAAGTAATATCTTGACCATCAAAGCCTTCCGCTAACGCTCGGGTCAGTAATTGCTGACAATCTTCAGCGCTGAGTTTTTTTAAAACGTACACCCGCGCTCGGGATAACAGGGCATTATTGAGCTCAAAAGAAGGATTTTCAGTGGTCGCGCCAATAAATGTGACGGTGCCGTCTTCAATAAAAGGCAAAAATGCGTCTTGCTGACTTTTATTAAAACGGTGTACCTCATCAACGAACAAGAGTGTACGGTAGCCTTGCTGACCATTTAGTTTCGCTTGATCAATCGCGGCGCGGATATCTTTTACGCCGGAAGTCACCGCCGAAAGTCGCTCCACTTTAGCGTCGCAATATTGCGCCGCTAACTCAGCCAAGGTTGTTTTACCTGTGCCAGGAGGGCCCCATAAGATCATAGAGTGGCAATAGCCAGCTTCAAGAGCCTGGCGCAAAGGCTGCCCTGGGCCAAGCAAGTGCTGCTGACCGACATAGTTGTCTAGCTTTGACGGCCTAAGGCGAGCAGCCAAAGGCCGAAAGTCTGGTGCAAAGTCCAGATCCATATTGCTCATTATCTTTGGTCGTCGATCTCTACGCCTTGAGGTACGATAAATTCAAAGTCTGACTTTTGATAGTTACCTTGAGTACTAAATTCACTCAGGCTAAATTCACTGCTTTGCCCTTGCGCTTCCTTTACCGAAAATGCAGCCAGCTCACCCTTGGCATTAAAAGTCATCACAAACTCGGCAATCACAGCGTCTGGGTTATCTTGCGTGATTGTGTATGTTTGGCCTTTTTTACTCACATCAAACTTCTGCCAAATCTTTGGGTCGCTGCTGGCCAGCAGCAGAAACGGCGTTCCTTCAATAGCAGTGGCTTGGTCGAGCAAGGTCACTTGCTCTACAAACGGGCTATAAATCCAAACCGTATTGCCGTTTGACACGACTAACTCTTCATCTGGCTCTGTAACTTGCCATTTGAACCTGTCTGGGCGAGAGACGGTCAGCTCACCTTTGGCCTGCTGAATCACTTCTCCGTCAGCATCCAGTACTTGTTGATTAAACTGGGCATTAAACTGCGCCACAGATTGCAGCTTTTGTTGTAGCTCCTGCTGCACGTCTGCCAATACGGCAGAGCTAAATAAACACAATGAAGAAACAAGTAGTTGTAATTTTTTCATATTAATTCCTAGGAGGCGGAGGCGGCGCGAGCACTTCGCGGTTACCGTTATGACCGGGCGCGCTAACAATGCCTTGTAGTTCCATTTGCTCTACAATACGTGCGGCGCGGTTATAACCTATCTTAAATTTACGTTGAACACCAGACACAGAACCACGACGAGTTTCGGTTACAAACGCCACCGCTTCGTCATAAAAGGCGTCCATTTCTTCATCTGCTTCAGCCACTTCGCCAGGCAACATATTTTCTGCTGTCGGTTCGCCGTTTAAAATATCTTCAATGTAGTTAGGCTCACCACGCAGTTTCCAGTCGGCGACTACTTTATGTACTTCATGGTCATCCACAAATGCACCGTGTACCCGAGTCGGTACGCTCGTGCCTGGTGGCATATAAAGCATATCACCCATACCCAATAATGATTCAGCGCCCTGCTGGTCGAGTATGGTTCGAGAGTCAATTTTGCTGGACACTTGAAACGCGATGCGCGTTGGTATGTTGGCTTTAATCAAGCCAGTTATAACATCAACAGAGGGACGTTGAGTCGCCAAGATCAAGTGTATACCGGCAGCGCGCGCTTTTTGCGCGATGCGAGCAATCAACTCTTCCACTTTTTTACCCACAATCATCATCATGTCAGCAAATTCATCGACCACCACCACTATGTGAGGCAGTTTCTCCAGCTCAGGAGCGGTTTCGTCCATGCTGTCACCGGGTTTCCATAGTGGATCGCAAAGTGGCGTGCCCGCTTCAATTCCGGCTTCGACTTTAGCATTGTAACCTTTGAGGTTACGGACACCCACCGCTGACATCAGCTTATATCGACGCTCCATCTCCCCTACACACCAACGCAGCGCATTGGCGGCTTCCTTCATATCCGTCACCACTTCAGATAATAAGTGCGGAATACCTTCGTAGACAGAGAGCTCTAACATTTTCGGATCTATCATGATCATGCGCACGTCTTCTGGCGATGACTTGTACAATAAACTCACTATCATACAGTTCACCCCGACCGACTTACCTGAGCCCGTAGTACCCGCAACCAACAGGTGCGGCATTTTGGCTAAGTCTACCACCACAGGTTTACCGGCAATATCACTGCCGAGCACCATGCTAAGAGGCGACGCGTTGCTTTGGAACGCTTGGCAGTCAAGTACTTCACGTAAAAATACCGTTTCACGGTGCCGGTTAGGCAGCTCTAATCCTATGTAAGACTTGCCAGGGATCACCTCTACGACCCGCACACTCATCGCCGATAGCGCGCGCGCGAGATCTTTCGATAAGCCGGTTATTTTGCTGACCTTAATACCCGGCGCGAGATCCAATTCAAAGCGGGTAATCACAGGTCCAGGGAACACGGCTACCACTTGAGCTTGCACATTAAAGTCCAATAACTTCGCTTCCACCAAACGGGATACTTGATCCAACTCTTCTTGGCTAATCGGGTTTTCAGCCTTATTAGGGCGGTCCAATAAATCGATGGATGGTAAGGGGGCTAAAGGCGGCAGGTTCTTTTTCGCTTCGACCGCTTTAATGGCTTCTTCTAAGCTTGGCGTATTGCTATTTGGGTTGACTAGCTGGGCCACAGCCGGCGGCGTGGCATTTTCTTGCCGAGCGTCATCATTGGTATCCAGTGACGAATGAGCCGGGAAAATAGCCGGGTCTTCAGGCGTTAAATCTTGCCCATCATGGGCTGCAGTTGCCGCAGGTAAGTCAGTTGTTGCAACAGGTGTCACAGGTGAATGAGGCGTGACCTCTGGCGTAAGTTGGTGAATATCCCCCACACTAGGCGCCTGTTTTTCTTCCGGAGGATTTTGCTGCCCCGCTTTGTCAAACTGCCCTTTCGCCGCCACCGATTT
The DNA here is from genome assembly GCF_003596335.1 of Motilimonas pumila. GTDB lineage: Bacteria > Pseudomonadota > Gammaproteobacteria > Enterobacterales > CBDFNC01 > Motilimonas > Motilimonas pumila. The sequence continues at coordinate 125,437 of NZ_QZCH01000007.1, read as the reverse complement.
TTGCACCGACTCAATGTGGCTCTCTAAATTATCTTCGGCAACAACGTCCATATGGCCAGCCGCATCTTCGTCTAACCAGGGCACATCCATCACGTTAGCTTGATTGTCTAGCTCATCGCTATGTTCGTAGTGCGCTGAAAACGCAGGTAAACCATCCGCAAGTTCCGCGTCTGTCACATTGCCTTGGTTGAGCTGTATATTTTCATCAAATACCTTTTCTAAACTCGGCAGCTTTGGCTTATCTTCCGGTGCTTTCATTGTCGATTCTGCTTCAGGTAATTGCTCCGAAAACAGAATTTTATCCGCCCCTTGCGGCTCATCTTTTCGGGCTCTCGCTTGTTGTATTTTTTGCGGTAGATTGACTAAAAATAGCGCTGAGTGAATTATCCACTCACCCAATTTATCTATCAACATCAACCAAGAAAGGCCCGTCAATAAGGTAAAGCCTGTCGCAATAAAACACAGTAACACCAAGGTTGAACCTAATAAGCCAAAATACTCCACCATGGCGCGCGATAAAATATCGCCAAGCACACCGCCGCTTGAAAAATAGTAAATGTCGTCAAAGTTTAATGACGCCAACGCGGTAAAGCCCAGCACCAAAAATAAAAAGCCGATGACCCTTAACCCTAAAGCCAAATAATCGAGCTTAAATAAGCCTTTAGGTTTCCAGAACAAAAACCACGCTACCCCCACGATCACAAACGGCAATAAATACGCGGTGATCCCAAATATGAATAGAGAAATGTCCGCCAGCCAGGCTCCAGCGCTGCCTCCTGAGTTACTGATCGAACCTTCCCAAGCAGTTTGCGTCCAGCTAGGATCGGCAGGATGAAAAGTGACCAAAGATAGCATCATGAATATCGCGAAACCGTGGCAAGCAATCAGCCCCACTTCTAGAATACGCGCGATACCTGATAATGAAGACAGGGTTTTAGCCTTAGTCAAACTCAGCTCCTTGTGGTGAATGCTGCGGCAAATAACAAAAAAAGCGGCATAAAGCCGCTCTTATATTCTAACTGTTTGTTTGAACAGGTAAAGCTTAACGCGTCTTAATCACTAAAGAATTAGACTGTTTTACTTCTTCCATCACAACATACGTACGTGTGTCATTCACACCCGGTAGACGTAAAAGAGTCTCGCCCAACAGTTTACGGTAAGCAGACATGTCGCTCACGCGCGTTTTAAGCAGATAGTCGAAGTCACCGGAGACAAGGTGACACTCTTGGATTTCTTCCAATTCTTGCACCGCGCCATTAAATTGCTCAAACACGTCAGGCGTGCCGCGGTTTAATGTAATTTCAACAAACACCAGCAGTGATGCATCTAGATACAGCGGATTTAAAATGGCGGTATAGCCTTTAATGTATCCTTGGCGCTCAAGGCGGCGTACCCTTTCTAAACAGGGTGTCGGGCTTAAGCCAACACGCTTAGACAGCTCCACATTCGAGATGCGGCCATCTTTTTGTAGCTCGTTTAGAATATTGCGATCGATACGATCAAGGTCTTTCAGAGGTCTACTGTTAACATCCATCATTTATAAAGTTCCATTCAATTACATCCCAGTAAAACAATATCACGCCTAAAGTTGTATTATAGTGGCATACTCTACAGTTTAGAGAATATACTAGCGTAATAACCTTAAATTTTCATAAATACATGTGAGGTTTTTATGATCATTGGAGTACCCAAAGAAGTTAAAAACCACGAATATCGAGTTGGTTTGATTCCTGCGAGTGTGCTTGAATTAATTCGACTCGGACATCAGGTCTTAGTTGAAACACAAGCCGGCCATGGCATAGATATTTCAGACCACCAATACGAAAAAGCCGGCGCTAAAATAGTACCAAGCTCAGACTATGTATTCTCAAAATCTGACTTGATAGTCAAGGTGAAGGAGCCTCAGCCATTAGAGCGTCAAAAGCTCAAACCACATCAAATCCTGTTCACCTATTTACATTTAGCAGCCGATCTGCATCAGGCGGAGGATCTTATCAAGAGTAAGGCCGTATGTATAGCATATGAAACTGTTACGGATGCTTTTAATGGTTTACCTCTGCTTGCGCCTATGTCAGAAGTCGCTGGCCGTATGTCGGTCCAAGCGGGTGCGAGGGCACTAGAGAAATCTGCCGGTGGTCGGGGTTTATTGTTGGCAGGTGTTCCTGGCGTAGCAGCGGCTAAAGTGGTGATCATTGGCGGAGGAAATGTCGGTCGAGGAGCCCTTAAAATTGCCCACGGCATGGCGGCAAATGTCACCATTTTAGATAAAAATATCAAAGTGTTAAGGGAAATAGACCAAGACTATGGTAATGCTGTTACCACCCTTTATGCCAATAACCACAACCTGCAACAAGCCGTGCTTGAAGCTGATTTAGTGATAGGTGCGGTGTTGGTGCCAGGCGCGGCGGCCCCTAAACTCATTAGTGCGGACATGGTCAAACAAATGAAACCAGGCGCAGTTATCGTTGACGTTGCCATCGATCAAGGTGGTTGCTGCGAAACCGCACGTCCCACCACTCACGAGAACCCAACCTATATCATTGATAACATAGTACATTACTGTGTTAGCAATATGCCAGGTGCAGTGGCACGCACCGCCACATTTGCATTAAACAACGCGACCTTGCCTTACATCATAGCGTTAGCAGAAAAAGGACTGTGCCAAGCAATGGCCGATGATCCCGGCTTGTTTAATGGCCTAAATGTTATTAATGGTCATATATGTCGCCAAGAGGTTGCAGACAGCTTAGATTTGCCATATTTGGCCATCAAAGAGCCGAAAAATATATCAAATATTCTAAAAAGCAGCTGATATTTTCAGCTCTTTTACTTATAAAATATAACTAATTGTTCTTTTAGAGCCCAGAGTTTTGCGGGCAAAGCCGCCTCATTACAATATTTTATTCGCTATCAATCGCCATCGCTTTACCGGCTTAGTGAAATTCCCTACAATCGGCGCAAGCATTAAGGAAGAGACCTCAAAACATGAGCGAAAGCAAACATTGTAAATTACTTATTTTAGGTTCAGGACCAGCGGGTTATACCGCGGCTGTTTACGCGGCACGCGCAAACCTTAACCCTGTTTTAGTGACCGGCATTCAACAAGGTGGTCAGCTAACAACAACAACCGAAGTTGAAAACTGGCCTGGCGACGCCGAAGGTCTAACGGGCCCTGCGCTAATGGAGCGTATGAAAGCCCATGCTGAGCGTTTTGAAACTGAAATATTGTTTGACCATATTAATGAAGTGGATCTCAAACAGCGCCCATTCACCTTAAAAGGTGATTCCGGTGAATATACTTGTGATTCTTTAATCATCGCAACCGGTGCCTCGGCACGTTACTTAGGCCTGCCTTCTGAAGAAGCCTTTAAGGGTCGTGGCGTTTCAGCCTGTGCCACTTGTGATGGATTCTTTTACAGAAACCAGAAGGTTGCCGTCATTGGTGGTGGTAACACTGCGGTTGAAGAAGCTTTGTATTTGTCTAACATCGCCAGTGAAGTGCACTTAGTTCATCGTCGCGACACTTTCCGTTCAGAGAAAATTTTAACCAAGCGCCTGATGGATAAAGTCGAAAATGGCAATATCACTCTACACTTGAATCGTACCCTAGACGAAGTATTAGGGGATGACATGGGCGTAACCCAAGTACGCGTGAAAGACACCCAATCAGATGCGACTGAAACCATCGATGTCATGGGTTGCTTTGTGGCTATTGGTCACAGCCCAAACACCGGAATTTTCGAAGGCCAGCTAGAAATGAAAGACGGTTATTTAAAAATCCAATCTGGCACGGAAGGAAATGCGACGCAAACATCTATTGAAGGTGTATTTGCTGCGGGCGATGTCTCAGATCATATATATCGCCAAGCAATTACTTCTGCTGGCAGCGGTTGTATGGCAGCATTAGATGCAGAGCGCTTTTTAGACGGCCTCAACGACCAAAAATAAAACCATAATGGAGTGCGGGTATGAAAAAAATCCTGGTCATAGAAGACAGCAAAACCGTAAATAAAATTTTACAACAAGTCATTGAAAGCCAGTTAAATATACCCGTCGACGTTGCCGAAACCATGGCAGAATGCAGCCAGTTTATCAGTGACAATGGCGCTGATAGCTACTTCGCTGCCATGGTAGATTTAAACCTGCCTGATGCCCTCAGCGGTGAAGCCGCAGCATTAACCTTATCGAAACAAATACCCACCATAGTGCTGACCGCAGACTATAACGAGAACATGCGCAGCAAGTTGCTCGACATGGGTGTGGTTGATTATGTTATCAAAGACAGCAGTTACTCATTTAACTATGCCATTACCCTGCTGAAACGTTTGCTTAAAAACCAATATTTGAAAATCTTGGTTACTGATGACTCAAAAGTATCACGTCAATACCTAGCAAGTTTACTAAAACAGCATCTTTTTCAGGTGTTTACTGCAGAAAATGGGGTGCAAGCATTAGCCATCCTAAATCAAGAGCCTGACATCAAGGTATTACTCACCGATTACAACATGCCCGAGATGGACGGCTTTGCGTTAGTCAAAGAGTTGCGCAAGAATAAAGACAAGCAAGAGCTCGCCATTATCGGCATTTCTTCTGCCGATGACGCTTCATTATCGGCCCGCTTTATCAAACATGGCGCTAACGACTTTCTCTCCAAACCTTTTATTCACGAAGAGCTCTACTGCCGCGTTAATCAGACCTTAGAGCACATTGAACTGATTGAAGAAATACAAGACTCTGCCAATCGGGATTTTATGACCAAGTTGTATAATCGCCGTTACTTGTACAATCAAGGTGCGGCCTTGCACCAACACGCGTTACAATCTGGCAAGCAATTGGCAGTAGCAATCATGGACATAGACCATTTTAAAGAAGTCAATGATACCTACGGCCATGACGCCGGAGACGTGGTACTGATACACTTTGCCAATATGCTCATTAAATGCTTTCCAAACGGCTTAGTCGCTCGCCTTGGCGGCGAAGAGTTCTGTTTATTGTTGCCAGAACTTGATAATCAGCACGCCGCTGAGCGATTAGACAAATTTCGACAAACGTTGGCAGCAATGCCGATTCACGCTGAAGATCAAGAGATTTGGATCAGCGCGTCATTTGGCGTGACCAATGTATTGGAAGAACAACTAGAAGCGCAAATCAACCGCGCCGACAAATTGTTATACGAAGCCAAAAACAACGGCAGAAATCAGGTATTCGCCGATGTCGACGGGCAGTTCTAACGCTTAGTACGCCAGATCCACGCGCACGCCGTCGTCAAAGTATAACAAGCGCACGGCGTCGCCAGCTTTAAACAACATATTGGCATCATAGTCTTGTACCACATTGACCAACCCGCCCTGCTCTAACGTTAATAACATTTCAACCAAGCGTACATCTTTCACTTGTGGTTGCTGGTATTGCTGTGCCAAGCCCGCTCCCAATAAAGTGCCCACGGCAGTGGCCACAATTTGCCCGGTACCATCCCCGATTTGATAACCAAGCAAGCCACCAATAGCGGCACCTGATAATGTTTTCCAACCTTGATGCTGTGATTGTTGAATTTGTTGTTGATTGATGTAGCGCACACTATCAACTTTAGCGAAAGCAACCTTGTTCACCGGCTTGGCCACATTTCGCTGGTACGGACTTGCAGTCACTGGGGTAAAACAGGTTACAATAATGGGAATTAGCAGCCAAATCAGTTTCATCTACTTGCCTCAAACTTAAGCCATGTCTTTATTTATAACCGAATTAACCGATGACGCCCAGGATTTTCCACACCCCGCACACGCCTTAGCAGAGCCTGACGGTTTGCTCGCCGTTGGCGGCGATTTATCGGTCTCAAGACTCAAACAAGCATATCAAAATGGCATTTTCCCTTGGTTTGACGCCAGTCAACCTATCCTGTGGTGGAGCCCGAGTGAGCGCGCAATAATAGCGCCCGAGCGGGTCCATGTAGGCCGTACTATGCGAAAACATATTAAGCGCCAACAGGTTGCTATCACGGTCAATCTTGACTTTACTCAAGTAATAGAAGCATGCGCTCATACTCAGCGCCGAGGCGAAGGAACTTGGATCACGCCACAAATGGTCCAAGCCTACATCGACTTACACCATGCGGGTATGGCTCACTCCATTGAATGCTGGCACCAAAACCAACTTGTCGGCGGGCTATATGGCGTTGCTGTCGGGCAACTGTTCTGCGGCGAGTCGATGTTCCATCACCAGACTAACGCCTCTAAGCTTGCGTTCATTGGCCTGTGCCAACACTTTTCCCGTCATGGAGGGCAACTGATTGACTGTCAGCTAGATAACCCTCATTTGCAAACTTTAGGCGTAAAAGACGTGAGCAGGCCGCAGTTCCTTAAGCAGTTGGCTCAATTAAAGCAGCAGGAGGTCACCAAGGAATGCTGGAACAAGCAAATGATAAGCGTAACCTAGTATTAAAGGTAGGAATCACACCCGAGTCTGATTGCAGTTATTTACCTGATAAACAAGAGCAGCTTTTGGTGTTAATGGACGCCACCATGCGCACTGCGCCAGACTACGAACAGCTACTGGCTCTGGGTTTTCGCCGTAGCGGCGATGATTTATACCGACCTCATTGCGCTAGTTGCCATGCGTGCCAATCTGTCAGAGTAGACTGTTCAACATTTAAGCCCAGTAAAAGCCAAAAGAGACTACTTAATAAAAACAAAGACTTAAGTTGCAGGGTCAGTCGCACAATTCAACCCCATTATTACGCTTTATACGAAAAATACATCAACCTTCGTCATGCCGACGGTTCGATGTTTCCAGCCACCGAAAAGCAATATCAGCACTTTGTGATTTGCCATTGGCTGGCTCCCTGTTTTATCGAAATTTATCACGAACAAACACTCATCGCGGTGGCAGTGACCGATGATTTACCCCACAGTTGTAGCGCCATGTACACTTTTTATGATCCTGACTACGAGACCCGGTCTCTTGGCAGTTATGCCATCTTACAGCAAATCCTGTTTGCCCAAAGCCAACAAAAGCGCTGGTTATACTTGGGCTTTCAAGTGGATGATTGCAGAAAAATGAATTACAAAACTCGATTTAAGCCATATGAACGATTAATCAAGGGAGAATGGCATAATTTCGCTAATAAAGTGGCGCCTTAACTTTACCCTGTGCAGCAAATCTGGCATTATGCGGCGGTCAAAAAATAGCAAACATGCAAATAGAGGATTCAATGGCGAAAGAAGATAATATTGAAATGCAAGGTACGGTGTTGGATACACTGCCAAACACTATGTTCCGCGTTGAGCTAGAAAACGGCCACGTAGTAACAGCCCACATTTCAGGTAAAATGCGTAAAAACTACATCCGTATTCTTACGGGTGACAAAGTCACGGTGGCTTTAACGCCTTATGATTTGTCTAAAGGACGCATTGTGTTCCGCGCAAGATAATCACTTCGCCAAAAAAAACCAGCGCATGCGCTGGTTTTTTTGACTTAGTGGCCGCTTAACAGCCCTCAGAGATAGCCTTAGTGGTGTTAGGCTGGCTCCCCTACTTTAGAAAACTTAAACGTTAGCTTGTCTTTCTTAAGCTTAACCGTGACATCTCCACCACTCACTAAGTCGCCAAATAAAATTTCGTTGGCCAATGGCTTTTTGAGTTGCTCTTGGATCACCCGAGACATAGGTCGTGCGCCCATGGCTTTATCATACCCTTTATGAGCTAGCCACTCTCTGGCAGCATCGTCCACTACCATCGACACACCTTTTTTGTCTAGCTGCGCTTGCAGCTCAACGATAAATTTGTCGACCACTTGATATATCACTTCCATATCAAGGTGGTTAAACCAAATAATATTATCGAGGCGGTTCCTAAATTCTGGCGAGAATACGCTGTTGATTTCTTCCAACGCGTCATGGCTTTGGTCTTGTGCTTTAAAGCCAATGCTCTGCTTGGTGGTATGTTGCACGCCGGCGTTGGTCGTCATCACCAAAATTACGTTACGGAAATCGGCTTTTCGGCCATTATTGTCTGTCAGCGTGCCGTGATCCATCACCTGCAACAACAAATTGAACACGTCGCTATGGGCTTTCTCTATTTCATCCAGCAGCACCACGCTGTGGGGGTGCTTGATCACAGCATCTGTTAATAAGCCCCCTTGGTCATAACCAACGTAGCCAGGAGGCGCCCCAATCAAACGAGAGACAGCATGGCGCTCCATGTACTCAGACATGTCGAACCGGATCAGCTCAACACCCATTATTTTAGCAATTTGCTGGGTGACTTCCGTTTTACCAACCCCTGTGGGACCCGCAAACAAAAACGAACCGACAGGCTTGGCTTCATGACCTAAGCCAGAGCGACTCAACCGAATCGCGTCTGTCAATGCTTCGATGGCGTTGTCTTGGCCAAACACCACCATTTTTAAATTCCGCGATAAGTTTTTCAGTACGTCTTTATCAGAAGCCGAGACCGATTTAGCCGGAATACGCGCAATCTTAGAAATGATGTTTTCGATGTCGTTAACGCCAATGGTTTTTTTACGACGACTGGCTGGCAGTAATCTGACCTGCGCCCCTGCTTCGTCAATGACATCAATGGCTTTATCGGGTAAATGGCGCTCATTGATATATTTTGCGCTTAACTCCGCCGCTGCCCGCATTGCTTTGGCCGTATAACGCACATCGTGATGTTCTTCGTACCGGGCTTTAAGGCCCATCAAGATCCGTGTCGTATCATCCACAGAAGGCTCTACGATATCCACTTTTTGGAAACGTCTGGCTAAGGCGCGGTCTTTTTCAAAAATTTGTGAAAATTCTTGGTAAGTGGTTGAACCAATACAGCGCAACAAGCCATTGCTGAGTAGGGGTTTAATCAGATTCGCAGCGTCCATTTGGCCACCGGAAGCAGCTCCTGCGCCAATGATGGTATGAATCTCATCGATGAATAAAATGGCGTTGTCTTTTTTCTCAATTTGCTTGAGTAAGTTTTTAAAACGTTTTTCAAAGTCGCCGCGGTACTTGGTGCCGGCAAGTAACGCGCCCATGTCCAACGAGTAAATGGTGCTGTCTGCAATCACTTCAGGCACTTCTTTATGCACAATGCGATAAGCCAAGCCTTCTGCGATGGCGGTTTTACCTACGCCCGCCTCGCCCACTAACAACGGGTTATTTTTACGACGACGACACAATACCTGTATTGTGCGGTTGAGCTCATTATCACGTCCAATCAGGGGATCAATACGCCCTTCAAGCACCAACTCATTCAGGTTGGCTGCGTAATTCTCAAGTTTTACCCCACCTTCTTCAGCTGTTTCTTCCACATTGTTGCTTTCAACATGGTGATGGCCCTCTTCGCCTTCATCTTTGCGAATGCCGTGGGATAAAAAGTTCACCACATCGAGGCGAGAGATATCCGATTTTTTCAGAAAATAAACAGCTTGTGACTCTTGCTCACTGAAAATGGCAACCAACACGTTTGCGCCTGACACTTCGGTATTGCCTGAAGATTGCACGTGAAATACCGCTCGCTGTAACACCCTTTGAAAACCCAGCGTGGGTTGCGTTTCACGCTCTAAATCATGCTCAGGAATAAGAGGTGTGGTTTGGTCTATAAAATCGTTGATCTCTTTGCGTAATTTTTCTGTGTCTGCGCTACAGGCGGCGAAGGCTTCATGCGCCGATGGGTTATCTAATAATGCGAGTAGTAAATGCTCCACCGTCATAAACTCATGACGATTCTCTCGCGCTTGCTTAAAAGCATTGTTGAGTGTTTGCTCTAGCTCTTTGTTTAACATAAGCGACTCTCCCTAAAAAACCACAAGAAGACTAATAGGACTTAATCCTGTTCCATAGTGCACATTAAAGGATGCTCGCTTTCACGAGCAAAATTATTGACTTGCACTACTTTTGTTTCTGCTATCTCAGCAGTGTAAATACCACAAACGCCTTTTCCTTGGTAATGAACATTCATCATGATTTGAGTGGCACTATCAATATCAAGATTGAAAAACTTCTGTAACACTTCTATCACAAAATCCATCGGCGTGTAATCATCATTCAGCAGTATTACTTTATATAACGATGGCGGTTGTAATTTGGTTCTTACTTCGTCAGCGACCTGACTGTCGTGTTCGGGTTCCTGAAACTTGCTCATAATAAAATACTAGTATCTCTGTTTACTGATCGCGAAAATGTTTTTTGCTTTAGATTAACATCACAAACACATCATTAAGTTAATTTCACTGTCTTGACTATGCTATTTTTTTTACTAAATTGATATCTTGATGATATCAACAATCATCATGTAAATGCTTACACGCAATAAGGCATACAATTTTTAGTTCATTTCTACAATAAAAAGGATGCAGAAGTATGGCAACCGGTACGGTTAAATGGTTCAACAACGCGAAAGGTTTTGGTTTCATTTGTGCAGAAGAAGGTGGTGAAGATATTTTTGCACATTACTCAACGATACAAATGGAAGGCTACCGCACATTAAAGGCGGGCCAACAAGTTCAGTTTGAAACTCACGCCGGACCAAAAGGCTCTCACGCAACGGAAATTTGCCCAGTAGAGCAAAAATAACCTGAGAACTAAAAAAGCAGGCTTAGCCTGCTTTTTAGTTTAACCAATCTGACGTTGAAAATCTGCGTTTTTCTCTTCCCCGCTGTTATCCCGCTTACCCGGCAATGTTAAACGGTTATCGATGTAAACTTATCCGGTCATTTTAAGCTGCCTTTGATATACTCGTGCCACTGTACTTAAACCAATACTTTGCTTCATGCCCAAGCCATACCATCCTAGGCCCCAAAAATCGCGCCCAGTCAGAAAACCGACTGGATCTAAAACGGTCCCAGCAGCGCGCAAAGTCATCTTATTCAATAAACCTTTTGACGTATTAAGCCAATTCACCGACGATAATAACCGCGCGACCTTAAAGGACTACATTAAAGTGCCAGGGGTTTATGCCGCCGGCCGACTTGACCGCGATTCAGAAGGCTTATTACTGCTAACCAACGACGGTAAGCTGCAAGCAAAAATCACTCAACCCAGTGCTAAAACCAGCAAAACCTATTGGGTACAAGTGGAAGGCGCGCCCAGTGAGCTTGATTTAGACGCGCTACGACGTGGCGTTGAGTTAAAAGATGGCCTAACACTACCAGCCAAAGTTGAGGTGATGAATGCGCCAACGGTATGGCCGAGAGTGCCGCCAATTCGCGAGCGAAAATCCATCCCGACAACTTGGCTGAGTATCACTATTCGCGAAGGACGAAACCGCCAAGTTCGACGCATGACGGCTCACATAGGGTTTCCTACCTTACGTCTAATTCGCTATCGCATTGGCAATTGGACCATTGACGGCATTGAAAATGGTCACTATCAGGAGATAAATTAACATGTTCGCCCCCCACGTTACCGTCGCTTGTATCATCAAATATAAGCAGAAGTACTTATTTGTCGAAGAGCACGACGCAGGTCGAGTGGTGTTGAACCAGCCCGCCGGGCATTTAGAAGCAAATGAATCGTTGAATCAGGCTGTTAGCCGCGAAGTGTTAGAAGAAACAGGCTTGGCCCTCGAACCTCAAGGTTTGGTCGGCTGTTATCTTTTCACCAGCCCGCACAATCACATCACCTACTTACGCTTTTGCTATTGTTATGAGTTCACCTCGGCGCCTCCCCCTTGTAAGCCCCAAGATCACGATATTATTAACTGCCACTGGTTGTCTTTAGAGCAATTAAAAGAGCGCCATACCCAGCTGCGCAGTGCCCTAGTATTGGAAGTGATCGAAGACTTTGAACAAGGCAAGCGTGCACCAATGGAAATGCTTAAATACTACCCAGATGGCAATGTTTAAAAGTGCACCGGCGTTAAATAACCTCGACTGGATCACAAAGCTGTCTTAGGCGCTAAATATTTGTTAGAATCACGCCGTTTTTTCCCAGGATTTATAGGTTGCTATGAAAGACAACAGTCAAACTAAAGTCATCGTTGGTATGTCAGGTGGCGTCGACTCCTCGGTGTCCGCATATTTATTATTGCAACAAGGCTATCAAGTTGAAGGCTTGTTCATGAAAAACTGGGAAGAAGACGACAACGACGAATACTGCGCTGCCGCTGAAGATTTAAAAGATGCCCAAGACGTCTGTGACAAACTTGGCATTCATTTGCATACCATCAACTTCGCCGCTGAATATTGGGATAACGTGTTTGAGCACTTTCTCGAAGAGTACAAAGCCGGCCGCACGCCCAACCCGGACATTCTGTGCAATAAAGAAATCAAGTTTAAAGCTTTTTTAGACTTTACCGCTGAAGAGCTCGGCGCAGATTTCATTGCCATGGGCCACTATGTGCAAAACCGCCAAGTGGACGGCAAATGGCAAATGCTTCGAGGATTGGATCAAAACAAAGACCAAAGCTATTTTTTGTATACCTTGAGTCATGAGCAAGTAGGTAAAACCTTGTTTCCTGTCGGCGGTATTGAAAAACCTCAAGTGCGTGCCATTGCTGAACAACAAGACTTGGTCACCGCCAATAAAAAAGACAGTACGGGCATTTGCTTTATCGGTGAGCGTAAATTTACCGACTTTTTACAACAGTACTTACCTGCCCAGCCAGGCAGTATTGAAACTTCCGAAGGTGAAGTGATTGGCGAGCACCAGGGCTTGATGTATCACACCCTAGGTCAGCGTAAAGGCCTGCACATTGGTGGCATGCAAGATGGCAGTGGCGAACCTTGGTATGTGGTTGAAAAAGATTTGAAACGCAACGTATTAATTGTTGGCCAAGGGGCGAATCACCCCGCGTTATTTTCCTACGGCTTTGACGCAACCCAAGTGCATTGGGTGTCCCGAGAGCCCTTGACCGAGCCTTTGCAATGCACCGTGAAAACACGTTACCGCTCTAAAGATGTTGCATGTACAGTAACACCCTCGGGCGAAGACAGTTTATCAGTGACTTTTGCCGAGCCGGAAAAAGCCGTCACTCCTGGTCAGTCCGCTGTATTTTACTTAGATGAGGTCTGTTTAGGCGGCGCTGTCATCGATCAACAATACCGCGAAGCGAGGTAAACTATGAGTCAAGATTTGCAAGATCGTACCCTCGCCTTTGCTGGCATTTGGCAAGCAGCGGCTTTAGTTGAAGAAGTGGCACGCACGGGCCAATGTAAACCCGATGCCATGAAGAGTTGCTTAAACTCATTAATGGCAACCGACCCTAACTCTACGTTAGCCGTGTATGGCTCGATGGCGGACCTCAAGCTTGGCTTTGAAGTCTTAGTGGATCAATTAGAGAACCAAAATAACCAACGCCATATTATGATCACCCGTTACGTCATTGGCTTATTAGCCCTTGAAAAAAAATTGGCCAAACGCGGCGACCAAATGAATCTACTGGCTGAACGCATCACACAAGTCAAACGACAGTTAGCCCACTTCAACATTGAAGATGAACAAGTGATAGCGAACCTAGCGAGTGTCTACAGCGACATCATCAGCCCACTCGGCCCAAGAATCCAAGTTTCTGGCAAGCCAGAAATTTTGCAACAAACCAGTGCGCAATATAAAATACGCGCCCTACTGCTGGCCGGCATTCGGTCATGTGTGTTGTGGCGCCAAGTAGGTGGCAAACGCCGCCATATCATTTTCTCGCGCAAGAAAATGGTACAACAAGCAAAACTAAATTTAGCCAGGGTGTAACTCCCTAGCCTTATTAACAAGACAGTGTCTTTTCATCTGACACCAGCAAATCAGGAGCAAACAATGGAACTTTCTGCATTAACGGCGGTATCTCCAGTTGATGGCCGTTACGGAAGTAAAACGTCAGCACTTCGTTCAATCTTTAGTGAGTTTGGTTTAATCAAATACCGTGTCACCGTTGAGGTGCGCTGGTTACAGAAATTAGCTGCCACTGAAGGCGTTGCGGAAGTGCCAGCGTTTAGCGCGCAAGCTAACGCATTGCTTGACGCCATTGTTGCTAACTTCTCTGAAGCCGACGCACAGCGAGTGAAAGATATTGAAGCCACCACCAACCACGACGTTAAAGCGGTTGAGTACTTTTTGAAAGAAAAAGTGGCAGACAACGCAGAGCTTGACGCTGTTTCTGAGTTCATTCACTTTGCTTGTACTTCAGAAGATATTAACAACACCTCTCATGGTCTGATGTTAACTGAAGCTCGCAACGAAGTGGTATTGCCTTACTGTGAAAAAATCACCCAAGCAATCCGTGGTTTAGCGAAAGAGTACCGAGACACACCTATGCTGTCTCGCACCCATGGTCAACCCGCGTCTCCAACTACTTTAGGTAAAGAGATGGCAAACGTGGTTGCACGCCTTGAGCGCCAAGTTAAACAAATTAAAGCGGTTGAATTTTTGGGCAAAACCAATGGCGCGGTAGGTAACTATAATGCTCACCTAAGTGCTTACCCTGAAGTTAACTGGCAACAGTTTGCCGAAGAATTTGTAACCGGCCTTGGTCTCGAATTTAACCCATACACCACGCAAATTGAGCCACACGATTACATCGCTGAGTTCTTTGATGCTATCGCCCGTTTCAACACCATCTTACTGGACTTTGACCGTGACGTTTGGGGCTACATCTGCCTGGGTCACTTCAAACAGAAAACCGTTGCCGGTGAAATTGGTTCTTCAACTATGCCTCATAAAGTTAACCCAATTGACTTTGAAAACTCAGAAGGCAACTTGGGTCTTGCTAACGCTATCTTTGATCATCTCGCTGCGAAACTGCCGGTTTCTCGCTGGCAACGTGATTTAACGGATTCAACCGTATTGCGTAACCTGGGCGTTGCCATCGGTTACTCTGTTATCGCATACGAAGCCAGCTTAAAAGGCATCAGCAAGCTAGAAGCAAATGTGGACAGCCTAGCCAATGACTTAGATTCAAACTGGGAAGTATTGGCCGAGCCAATTCAAACCGTGATGCGTCGCTACGGCATCGAAAAGCCATACGAGAAGCTAAAAGAGCTGACTCGTGGTAAACGCGTAGACGGCCAAGGCATGAAAGACTTTATTGATACACTTGACTTGCCGGAATCAGTCAAAGATGAGTTAAAACTCATGACACCTGCTAACTACATCGGTCAAGCGGTTGAGCTTACGGACAAGCTATAAACTCTAGCTGCAGTGAATAAGCCGCACTTTGGTGCGGCTTTTTTGTTGGTAAATTTTTTGTTTGTGTATAAAAGGTAATACAGTGCCTAAGTTAAATATTGATATCGACCACTTTCTCAGCCAGTACTGGCAGAAAAAGCCATTATTTGTAAAACAGGGCATCGTTGATTTTGTCGACCCCATCTCGGCCGAAGAAATGGCCGGCTTAGCCATGGAGCCGGAAGTGCAATCACGGCTGGTTTCGCTGAATGACGGTAAATGGCAAGCTGAATGTGGTCCATTTCAAGACTTTAGTCGCTTAGCTCAAGACGGTGCCACCTTGCTCAACCAAGCGGTTAATCATTGGCATGAGCCTTCCGCAAGTTTAGTGAAACTCTTTCATTTTATTCCTAATTGGCGCTTCGACGATTTAATGATCAGCTATTCAACCCCCAAAGGCGGCGTTGGGCCTCATATTGATCAATACTGCGTATTTATCATTCAAGGACAGGGTAAACGACATTGGCGGGTAGGAGAAAAGCAGGACCTCGCAGAATTTACCTCAGACAAAGCATTGAAGCACTGTGGCCCTTTTGAAGCATGTATTGATGTGGTGATGGAGCCGGGTGATATCTTATATATCCCTCCGGGTTGTCCCCATGAAGGTTATGCTGTTGAAGCCGCCTTAAACTATTCCGTCGGCTTTCGTGCCCCGGATCAAAAAGAACTGCTCAATGACTTTACTGATCACCTGCTGCAACAAGAAGCTTGCTGGCAACGCTATAGCGATCCGGAATTAACGCAAGCCAATCTATACGGTGAAATAAGCCGCCATGAAAGCGATAAACTCAGCACATTATTACAAAGCCTGATTAACCAACCTGAAGTAATACTGCCCTTCTTCGGACAGCACTTTTCAAGTTCGAATCACGAGCTGGATATATTGCCATTAACGCAAGAGATGACCGCAGACACCCTTCATTCGGCTTTACTTGAAGGCGCCATTGTACGTAAAGTGCCAGGCTTAAAATTCATATATTTAGCACAGCGTCCTAACAGTATTTTTGTCGCGGGTGAGCAATACGATGTAAGCAATAATCAATCTCAGTACTATCGGAATTTATGCAACCCCGAAGTGCAACAGGCTGATATTGATGAAATTTTAGCCAGCAATGACGCTAAAACCCTGCTTACCTGGTTTACTTTAGGCTACCTTTTTCTCGATTAACGCCTCGTAACTGATTAATAACGGCGGCGAAAAGTGAACTAAGTCATAAAATACAATATAAAGTTCACATTCGCCCTTGCACAGTTTTTGATCGATCATGAATTACACCACTTTTATGCTGAGTTTTATTCATCTTTCCGCAATTCTTCAAGTTATCGAGCACCCAATAACCTTTCTAGCAGCAAGGATAATATGCGATTAAAATCGCCACATTTCGATTGGTAGCGCTAACATTTAAGCCAAACATCAATAAACTCCTGTTAATATATCTATTATTTGTTCAGTTGGGTGCCCCATATCGATAATATTGTTATTGTCGATATAAACAAAATGTAAAAAACACCATTGAAACACATAGCCCTGCAATAGACCCGTAAATAAGCATAAAAAGCCACTAATAACATGCAGCCTTATAGTTAAACCCATTAAAACCCTCTTAAACCTAAGTAAATCCTTGTTCAAAAAATCGTCACCTAGGTGACATTGAAAGCGACATTTTGTTGTTTTAACATCGCTGAGCTCCATTAATTAATAATAATGTTGATTAGATGACGTAGTACGTCAGCGTTATTTTAGATGAGAAGCTAAGGATAGCGATGTGTCTAAAAATAGTTTGCGATTTGCAAGCTGCGGTATTTTTTCAACACCTTTAATTCGCCTATTCCAAATAGTATTCATGCTCTAAACGTGGCCGTTTAAGCCAGTTTATGAGTTTTTAAACTTGTTGATTGAAACAACGAATAACAGTTGTAAGCCATCAAGTATTTATTACTACGGAAATAGTCATGAACGTTTCAGACATTCAAAACACTGCGCCAACGAGTTACGCAACGGACAAAGAAAACGACATTGCCATTATAAGTTTATCCTGTCGTTACCCTGGCAATATCGACTCCCCTCAAGCCTTTTGGCAATTTCTTTTAAACGCGGGAGACGGCATCATTGATGTCCCAAATGATCGTTGGGACACCCAGGCTTGGTTCGACAGTGACAAAGATAAAGCCAACAAAATGTACGTTAACCGCGGTGGTTTCCTACAAAACATTGATAAGTTTGATCCACAATTTTTCAATATTACGCCAAAAGAAGCGCCCCATATTGATCCCCAACATCGCTGGTTGCTAGAGCTCACCGAAGAGCTATTTGAAAATGCAGGGATCGCAGGCAGTCAGCTTAAGGGCTCAGATACCGCTGTGTATATTGGCCAATTCATGCATGACTATGAGCAAATTCAGCTCGACTCAAGCGCAAAGGGAATGATGAGCAGCCACTCGGCGACGGGGCCTTCCATGACATTAACGGCTAACCGGATCTCATATTGCTACGACTTAATTGGCCCCAGCGTCACTCTGGATACCGCATGTTCATCTTCATTAGTTGCCCTTGATATGGCTTGTAAAGCCATTCATAGCGGAGACAGTAAAATGGCTATCGCAGGCGGGGTCAATATCCTATTACGCCCTGAGCTGACCATGTCTATCTGTAAAGCGTCGATGCTCTCGCCCGATACCAAATGCCAGAGCTTTGATGCGGCAGCGAATGGCTATGTGCGCAGTGAAGGAGCAGGCCTCGTACTGGTCAAAAAATTATCCGATGCTGTCGCCGCAGGCGATAACATTCTTGCAGTTATTAAAGCCACTGGTGTCAACCAAGATGGACAAACCGTCGGGATCACAGTGCCAAACGGCGACTCGCAAAAGAAACTGCTCGAAAAAACCTTACAACAGGCGAAAATTTCACCTCAAGACGTTCAATATGCAGAAGCCCATGGCACCGGCACTGCCGTAGGCGATCCAATTGAAGTAAATGCCTTGGGCGCGCTTTTTGGTCCAAGACCCGAGCAACAGGCCAAATGTGTCATAGGCTCTGTCAAAAGTAACATTGGCCACACCGAAGCAGCAGCCGGTATGGCGGGCTTGATTAAAACCGTTAAAGCCATGCAGCATGGGGTGATCCCACAAAATATCCACTATCACAACACCAACCCAAAAATAGATTTAGAAAAACTGAATCTGGAAATAGCTGCCACTGAGCAACCTTGGCCTGAAACAGATGGCGGCACAAGAAATGCCGTGGTTAACTCATTTGGTTTTGGTGGTACGAATGCCAACGTAGTGCTGCAACACACTCCGCAGGCGCAAAATCGGGCCAAAGATCAACAACCGGTTATCAATAGCTTATTAAAGCTCTTACCCCTGAGTGCAAAGTCACCCAGCGCCCTTAAACAACTAGCAAAAAAATACCTTGATATGCTTTCTGCCCTTAGCGATGACAGCGCAGAGAGTACGGCCAAGCCCCTTCACGATATATGTTATAGCGCCAGCACTAAACGAGACCACCATGCCTTTCGGATGACAGTATCCGGACACAATATCGCGCAGTTATGCCAAGGGCTACAGGCATTTATCGAAGGCGATAACCACCCAAGTACATGCCAAGGTAAAGCTCTGTCTAACAGCAATCAAAAAATTGCGTTTGTATTTTCAGGCATGGGCACCACTTGGCCGGCGATGGGAAAAAGCTTATATCAACAAGAGCCGGTATTTCGAGAAGCCATGGACCAATGCGATCAGGCTTTAGCCCGTTATACTGGTTGGTCCTTAACAGACAAAATTTATCACAGTGACGACGAGCATTTAATCCATCAAACCGACATTGCCCAGCCGGCTATTTTCGCAACACAAGTTGCTATTGCTGCGTTATTAAAGAGTTGGCATGTCAAGCCCGCAGCCATTGTTGGACACAGTGCAGGTGAAGTGGCTGCCAGTTATATCGCTGGCGCTCTGGATTTCGACTCGGCCATTCGGGTAATTTATCAACGTAGTCAACTGCAAGCCACCACCGAAGGTGAAGGTAAGATGTTGGCTGTAGCACTGAGCAAAACTGCTCTCGCCCCCTACTTAGCAGGCATTGAAGACAAGGTGTCAATTGGCGCCATCAATAGCGAACAAGCCATAACTCTGTCAGGTGACGAGCAAGCTTTGACTCACATAGCGCAACAACTGGACGAACAAGGTATTTTCGCCAGAATGTTGAAAGTGGCCGTTCCCTACCACAGCCCAGTGATGGACAAACTTAAAGCGCCGCTGATAGCCAACCTGGCAGGTCTAAAAGTCGCCACTCCAAGCATTCCTATTTACTCCACTGTAACAGGCAAACAAGCCACGACTGAAGCTTGGAATGCCGAATATTGGCCAGATAATGTGCGAGAGCCCGTGTACTTTCAAGCCGCCATAGAAAGTATGGTAGCGGATGGTTATCAAGTATTTTTAGAAATCGCACCACACGCAGCATTAGCCAGCTCGATTAAAAATAATCTTGTGGATTTGGATGACAGCCTTGTAGTGACGACCATGCAGCGAAAGCAAGACGATAACCTGATGCTACAACAAAGCCTGGCTCAGTTGCACTGTGGTGGGATAGCGCTTAATTGGCAGCAGCTTTATCCGCAACAAGGACAGTTTATCGACCTGCCGAATTACCCATGGCAACATCAAAGCTACTGGCATGAGTCAGTGGAAGTGCAGCAAACGCGGATCAAAAACATCCGAAGTCAAAATGGCTTTGAAGAGGAACAACACCCGTTACTTGGTTGTCGCTTAAAATCAACGTCAGCCATTTGGCAAAAACAGTTTGAATTGCAAGACCTTACTTATATTGGCGACCACCAAGTTGAATCTGAAGTCGTTTATCCGGGGGCCGCTTACATTGAGATGGCACTGGCGTTAGCCTGTGAAACCAGCGAAAACTCTCAGCTTAGCTTGGAAAACATTCGATTCGAACGTGCCTTTTTCATTGCAGAAAGCCACACCATAGAAACCCAGTTTGACAGCCAAACAGGGGATTTTAGTGTAACAGCACTCAACAGCGAGTCTGGACAGTGGCAAAGATACAGTGCAGGAACTATTAGTGAGCTGCCCCCCGCCCCACAAAAAACGCAACTGGATATTTCTGCTTTAAAGCAAGGGCTTCCTAAACGCCTTGAACAAACGGCGTTTTACCAACACTGTCATCAACTTGGCTTGACCTACCAAGAAAGCTTTCAAGGCGTGCAGTGGGCCCAGCACAGTGATCAGCAGTCATTAATTGCTTACCAGCTAGGGGCTAAGTTGGCTGCAAATCTTAGCCAATACCATTTGCACCCCAGTATTTTAGACGCCGCTTTTCAAAGTCTCTTTGCCACTATCGATTCAGGCTTTTTACCCGTTGCTATTAAACAATTGGTTTTACATAAAAAGCCGCAGGCGCAAGGGTATGCTTTTCTCAATACACTGTTCAAAGACAACGAGCATATTCGTGGCGATATCATCATTTGCGACCCTGACGGCCAAGTCACAGTGGAGGTATTAGGCGTTGAACTCGTTGCCAGTAAAACCCAGATTGAACACGCTAATGCATTACCCATTGAATACATGTTTGAATGGCAAAAGGATAAAACAAGCACAGAGCTTGCACCAAACAGTGAAAAGAAACACTGGCTAATTGTCGGGCTTGAACAGCAAGGCATTAAGCTTCAACAAGCACTACTGGCCGCAAACCAAACTTGTGATTACCTGGCAATTGACCATAGTGCTGATTACACTGCGGCAGATTTGAGCCAAGCATTGGCGCCCTTTACTGACGCAGATTCACTGATTTATTTACCCCAACACACCTTGGCCAATGGGATAACATCGCTTAACGGCGAACAAATGCAGCAAGCATGTCATTCAAGCGCGGTTTTACCAATGGCACTGACACAAGCCATCGAACAGGTCGGCTGGCAGAAGCTAAATCAAGTCTGTTTTATCACCTTAGCCAGCCAGCGAGTGAGCGCGGACCACTACCAAGACAGTGAACCATTACAATTGTGGCAGACACCATTGTGGGGTTTTGGCCGCGTCTTCGCTGCTGAATACCCAGCATATCAGACTCGCTTAATCGATATCGATCATGCGCTGACCTTGTCGTCTGACCCTGTCATAGAGGAACTCTTACGCGCTGATTATCAGCAAGAAGTGGCTCTGCGTCATCACTCAGAAAAAGCACAACGCTATTACCACCAGCTTGTCAGTGCCACTTCACAACACTTAAGCCAGCAAGCCCACCAGCCAACCGAAAAGCAAGCACAACACCATTTTGCATTGAAAACACATAATGGCGAAGTAACCGCGGTTCAACAAACCCTGCCTATGCCAACGGCAAACCAGCTGAAGCTAAAGGCGGTGCAAATCAATACCTGTTTCAGTCAAGCCGGTGGCGCATCGAGTCAATTACAAGGCCTTTGTGATGTTTGGGCTGAAGTTTGCGCGACCGGTAGTAGTGTGACAGGCTTTGATATTGGCGATGAAGTGTTACTTATCCAGCAACAAGGCATCGCCGGCGAAATCCTGGTTGACGCTCAGCATGTCATCAACCTAAGCCAGCAAAACGTTAACACTGAGGCTTTGCGCCAACTGCATTTGTCCAGTCTTGCATTTGCCGCTGAAGCCTTGTCACAAGCAAATAAGCAGCAACCTATTCTGGTACAAAATGCAGATTGTTTACCCAACATGGCTTTTGTTCAAGTCGCCCTTAGCCGCAAGATCCCCGTTGTCGCCACGGTACAAAATACCGCCAACCAAAGTCAGCTGTTAGCCGCCGGGGTGGCTCAAGTGTTCAGTCAACAAAGCTTTGCCTTTGCCACGGTCACCGATGCCGAATATCAAATACTGGTCAGTGATTTAACAGGCCAGTTTATTGACAAAGCCTTATCTCAGCTTGGCGTACTCGGAACGTTCTTAAACCTCAATCGCGACTTAGTATTAGCGCCCAAAACCCAGCAAGGTCTTATCGAACGACAAATTACAGTACGTCATTTAAGTCCCGCAAGCTGGCAACACCAGCCAATCAATGAGCAAGGCTTAATCCAGCTATGCCACCAATCGGGGCAATATGATGCATTGATAGCACCTGCGTCTATCCAATCCGTCAATCAACTCTCCCGTTATTGGCAACAGGGCGCCGGGGAGTTATTACAACTGCCCATCAGCACTTTACAAGTTCCCGTTTGTCACGGTATCAACCCCGATTACATTCGCAGTGACGCCTGTTATATGGTAACCGGTGGGCTTGGCGGGCTGGGTTTAACCATTCTCGATTGGCTAGCGCAGCAAGGCGCCGGACACATTGTTTTGATCGGCCGCCGAGCGCCAAGCGAGCAAGCGTTAATCGCCATAGCAAAAGCGCAGGCAATGGGCTGCCAAGTATCTTGGCGCCAAGCCGATGTATCAGACTACCCACAAATTGAAGCGGTTATTAAGGAGTTCAATCGTTCAACGTGCCCACTTAAAGGCATTATTCATTCCGCCGGAGTATTGGCTGACGGCACCATCGCAAGTCAAAACAAGGCTCAATTTGACAAAGTACTACAGCCTAAAGTAACCGGTAGTTGGAACTTACATCAGGCCAGCCTCCCCCTTCAACTTGATGTGTTTGTGTGCTTTTCTTCCATCGCCGCGGTTGTAGGCTGGGCAGGTCAAAGTAACTACGCCGCCGCGAATACGTTTATGGATAGCTTATGTCATTATCGTCAGAGCCTAGGCTTAGCAGCCTTAAGTGTTAACTGGGGGCCATGGGCTGACGCAGGCATGGCGGCAAACCTAGCAGATAATGATATTCAACGTATGAGTGATGCAGGGATGGCTGCGCTTAGCAATGCTCAAGGCTTAGCAGCGATGGATCAACTCTTAAGTCACGGTGTGGCTCAGGGCGGCGTGTTTGAGCTTGATTGGCAAAAAATCTTACAACAATTCCCTAACCCCGCCGGTAAGACCTTGTTTGCGCGTTTTTACCAAGCAAGCGAGTCCGAGCAGCAAGATTTTATCAGCGTATGGCAACAAACGCCTCAAGCGGATCAAAAAGCCCTGTTACAAACTACCGTAGCAGGCTTACTGGCAGAGGTCATCGGCCTAGCGTCTGCTGAGCAAGTGGATAATGGCCGTAATGTGTTTGAGTATGGTCTGAACTCTCTCATGTCAATGGATTTTAAGAATCGCTTACAAGCAGCGTTGAGCTTAAAACTGCCAGCAACCTTAGTGCTTAAACATCCTAGCGTGAACGCGATTGTGGCCTTTTTATTGGCCGGTCCACTGGCCACCGGAGCCCAAGCTGACAATGCTGAAGAAAAGCTACAGACCGTCAGCACTGGCTCTGTTGCAATTAGCCGTCGTAACAACGACAGCTTGCCAGCCCCTTTGTCCTTCTCGCAGCAACGACTGTGGCTGATTGATCAGATCGAAACGGCTAAAGCGCAATATAACCTACCTTCTGTTTTGAAACTTCAAGGCAGCCTGAATGTCGCGGCCCTAGAGCAAGCCCTTGGCGGCATTATTTTGCGCCATCATATTTTACGAACCGTATACCAGGTTGACGCTAATGGTGAAGTTAACCAGCAAGTTATAGAAGGGGAATCATTTGCTTTACAACAACATGATCTTTCCCAGCTGGACGCCGCAGCGCAAGCGCAAGCTTTACAGGCACAGATTGACCAAGAGAGCCAAACGGAGTTCGATTTAAGCAAAGATCTAATGCTCAGAGCTTGCTTAATTCACTTGTGCAAAGATGAATACGTGTTAGTTATGACCATGCATCATATTGCCGCAGACGGCTGGTCGCGCAGTCTTATTGAGAAAGAAATTCTCGCCTTATACCAAGGCCATTCGCAGCAACACGCCCCAGAAATACCTGAACTAGCGATACAGTACGCCGATTATGCTCACTGGCAGCGCCAAGAGCTTGATCAACAAACACTGGCTAAACTGTTCGATTTTTGGCAACAAGAGCTCGCCGATTTAGCACCTTTGCATTGCATTCCAACCGATAAACGCAGGCCAAACGTCGCAAGTTATACCGGCGCACGCATCAAGCAACGTTTCTCGGCTCATCTCACACAACAGCTTAATCAATTAGCAAGGCAATTAGACACCACCTTATTTGTGGTACTGCAAGCCGCTTTTTCGAGCTTACTACAGCGATACTCAGGCGCCGAGCAAATTGTTCTCGGCACCCCGGTAGCCAACCGAGACCGCCACGAAATCGCTGAATTGGTCGGTTTTTTTGTGAATACCTTGGTATTAAAAAATGACCTTTCTGGCCAACCCAACTTTGAACAGTTAGTTGCCAGAGCAAAGTCGACCCATTTGGCCGCTTTAGAGCACCACCAATTGCCATTTGAATATTTGGTTGACCAGTTACAACCAGAACGTAGCTTAAGCCATGCGCCGTTATTTCAGGTGATGATGGCGTTGCAAAATAACCAAGCCAGTCAACCTAGCTTGCCAGGAATTAAAATTGAGGTACTGCCTCATGAGAGCGTTTTTGCAAAATTTGACCTTAATCTAGACATGGTAGAAACCGCAGAGGGTTTAAGCCTTGATTGGGAATACGCAACAGACTTGTTTGAAGCCAGTAGTATTTCGCAACTAAGCCGTCACTTTGAGCAACTTGTTACTGCCGTTTGCCAAGATCCGAGCCAACCTTTGGCCAACATTGTACTGGGAGACCCGCAACAATTAAGGCAAATGGCTCAGGGAGAAACCCTCACGACTCAAGCACTGCTGATCCATCAACTGGCAGAGCATCAGGCAATACACCAAGCCAATGAAACAGCACTGATCTTTGCTGAACAACGTTTCACATGGCATCAATTGAATCAACAAGCCAATCGTTTAGCTCACAAGCTGATCAGCCATGGTGCCGGTAAAAATCAACGCATTGCGATTGCGATGGCGCGTTCACCTGATCTTATCATCGCGATTTTAGCCAGCTTAAAAACTGGCTCCGCTTATGTACCATTAGATGTCAGTGCGCCGCAGCAACGATTAGCGTTAATGTTGGCAGATTGTGAGGCCATCATTACGCTCAGTGACAACAGCCTCGATCACTTAACGGTTCCAGGCGTGCACCTTACTTCTCAAGACTGGCAAGATTTATCAACATATAGCGAGGCCCCGCCGAAGCAAAATACATTGAGCATGGCGGATCCGGCTTACCTGATTTACACATCTGGTAGTACAGGCAAACCCAAAGCTGTGCTTCAAAGCCACCAAACCATCAGTCACTTGGTGCAGCATCAGCGAGGCTTGCAACAGGCCGCAACAACGTTGCAATTGGCGTCCATTGCGTTTGACGTGTCAATTCAGGAAATTGCCACCAGTTGGTTTACCGGCAGTCCCTTAGTGTTATTGCCTGACCCCCTCAAGCTAGATGGCAAGGGCTTAATCAGTTACCTGCAAACGCATCAAGTTGAACGCATATTCAGCGCGCCTGCAATGTTCAGTTTTCTGTTGGACAGTTTGGCTCAGCAGCAAATGCAACTGCCTGCACTGCGCGAGGTGGTATTAGCCGGAGAAGCCTTCAGCATTAACTCTGCTATGGCAGATCTAATGAAACAAGGCGTCAAGATCCATAACCATTATGGTCCTACTGAAACTCACGTGGTCACAGAGGTGGAATTAACCGGTCTTCGCGTCGGCAATACGCCAAGTATCGGCCGACCTCTGGCCAATCATCAGGCATGGGTTTTAAATGCCGCCATGACGCCACAACCTATTGGCGCTGTGGGTGAGCTTTACATTGGCGGGCCCGGCGTGGCACATGGCTACCATCAACAGCCTCGCCTGACCGCGCAACGTTTTGTGGAGCATCAAAACCAGCGGCTTTATCGCACCGGTGACAAGGTGAGATGGTTAGCCAATGGTCAGCTGGAGTTTCTTGGCCGCGCGGACCAACAAGTTCAAATACGCGGCTTTCGGGTGGAGCCTGGTGAAGTGCAAGCCTGCTTGCAAGCACTCCCCATCATTGAAGATGCCGCCGTGATCGCCCAAGGCACACCAAGCAAATTGGTCGCCTATATCGTGCCAACGCCAACCGACGCTCAAAATACCCTGAGTCAACAAGCACGGCAAGCCCTGTCACAACAGCTGCCCGATTACATGGTGCCAAGCGCATTTGTGGTGTTATCTGAACTGCCTTTTACCCTTAACGGCAAACTCGATGTTAACGCCTTACCGAGTCCACAACTTCAACAAAGTGTACATCAATATCAAGCGCCAAACACGCCTACCCAACAAGCATTAGCAGCAATATGGGCACAGCTGTTAGAGCTGGATCAAGTCGGCTTGGACGATGACTTCTTTGCTCTTGGTGGCCACTCTTTATTGGCCACAAGGTTGATTGCTCAAGTTAACCAAAATTGGCAAATCGAGCTTGAGATTAAACAAGTATTTGAGTCGCCGACTTTGGTCGCCTTTGCCCACGAAATCGATCAGCAACATGAGTTCAGTGAATTATTACATCACTTAGATGACTTGTCTGAAGCCGATTTAGACCGCTACCTCGAAGAAATGTCTGACTAATAAAACAACTTGCCCGCTCAGCGTTTCACTTGCGGCGGGCAAGCTCTATTAAAAATGACATACCCGCTGAGTGCAACCTCAGCGGGTGAGCTGCCAAGAATGTAGGAACATAACATGAGTCAACCAAGCACCAGTGAACTCGCGCTGGCAAAAAAACGCGCCTTACTTAAAAAATTACTTGAACAAAAACAACAGCAAAAGCAACAAACCGAAATGGCATTGAATATCCGTAAACAGCCATTGACAGTCAACCATTGTGGCCAACTTGGCTACCCCATGTCTTTTGCTCAGCAGCGCCTGTGGCTGGCCAGCGAATTAGGTCAAGATCACGGCCAATTTAATATGCCTCTGGCCCTTCAGCTACAAGGGGACGTCAACAAGAACGCATTACAAGCGAGTTTAACAGCGATGCTTGCGCGTCATCAGGTGCTTCGCACCGTGTTTCGTAAAGACAACGAAGGAAGAGGCCAAGCAGTGGTCACTGCGCCTATTGAGTGCCATTTAGCAGAAATAGACTTAACGGCACAATCTCACCAAGAACAACAACACAACACGATACAGCTAGCACGGCAAGAAGCCGCTAAACGCTTTGACTTAGCCCGTGACGCCATGCTTCGGGCTCAATTGATCATACAAAGCAAGCAAAGTGTGTTGCTGTTGACTTTACACCACATTGCCGCGGATGCCTGGTCTTTATCGGTATTGGTCAATGAACTGAGCCAGCACTATCAAGCCGCCTGCAATGATAAGCTATCGCTTAAAGCCCTGCCCGAACACGAAATAGAATATGCCGATTATGCTCTGTGGCAGCGCGACTTCAATCAAACAGAAGCCGCGCAGCAACACCTTAACTATTGGCAAACGCAACTGGCTGACCTACCACCTTGTCATAACTTACCATTAGATTTTGCCCGTAAGGAGAACCATGACGGTACCGGCTGCACCCACCAAACCCTATTGCCAAAATCGTTAGTCAGACTGTTAGAACAAGTGTGCCAAAAACAAGGCGCCACTTTATTCATGGCACTTAATGCCTTGTTTAGTTGCCTTTTGGCTAGGCTCTCTGGGCAACAAGACATCGTTATCGGAACCCCTATTGCTAACCGTGAGCGAAGCCAATTAGCGCCCTTGGTCGGTTTTTTCATCAACAACTTAGTGTTACGAAACCAAGTCGACTTAACGCTTAATCTCGAACAGTCACTGGCACAATCTAAACAAACCTTGCTGGCAGCCTACAACCATCAACAAACCCCCTACGACGTACTGTTAGAGACCCTCGATTTTCCGCGAGAAAACAATATAAACCCTCTCTTTCAAGTGATGTTGTCGCTGCAAAATGCCCAGCAAAGTGAATGGCAACTTGGGGATATCCACGCTTCACCTTTGGCCATTGATTGTGCTTTTTCCAAGTTTGACCTGACGCTGAACCTGACGCCAACAGACGCCGGATTAATGTGCCAATGGGAGTACAACTCAGGCTTATTCAATGCCAATACTATCGAACGATGGAGTCAGATTTTTGAGCAATTAGTGCGCGCGGCAGTTGCTGCGCCCCAAGCCCCGCTCAGTCAACATCACATACTTTTACCTCAAGACGCCTTTAATCTCGATCAGTGGAATCAAACCCAGGCTCCGGTAATCGCCGTCAACAACGTCGTCAGATTATTTGAACGTTGGAGCCAACAAGCGCCGGCAGCCTGCGCTTTAGTCCATCACGATAATACCCTAGCGACCGTCGAATTAAGCTACGGCGAACTCAACCGTCAAGCGAACGTAGTCGCTTTTTACCTGAGTCAACAAGGCGTAGGCCAAGGCGATTTGGTTGCCATCTCTTTGCAACGTGGCCCAAACTTGTTGATTGCCATTCTTGCAACACTCAAACTGGGCGCAGCCTACTTGCCAGTCGACCCTCATTACCCGCAAGAGCGGGTGCAGTACATACTGTCTCACAGCCAAGCGAAGCTGATGCTGACGACAAAAAGTGCGATGCCGACGCCACCAACTGCAACCACAACCGTGATTGACTGGCACGAGCTAATCTCTCACTTAGCACACCTGCCTGATAATGCTGGCTGCAACTTTACCGCCAACACTGTGGCAACGGATTGTGCCTATGTGATTTACACCTCAGGTTCAACGGGTAAACCCAAGGGTGTAAAATTGGCCCATAATGGTTTAATCAACTTAGCCAGTGCGCAGCAACAAGCCTTGCAAGTCACACCTCAGTCGCGCGTTTTACAATTTGCGTCTATCGCCTTCGACGCGGCTACGTGGGAATGGGTCATGGCATTGAGCCATGGCGCGAGCTTGCACATGTGCGATGAAAGCGTTGTCAAATCTGCAGAGTTATTGTCTTCCTTAGTGGCGGAGCAACAAATCACTCACGCTACATTGCCTCCGGTATTATTGCCTCACTTACCTATCGAGCAATGGCATAGCGTGCAACACTTGGTTGTTGCAGGTGAAGCGGTTTCTCGCGCTCAAGCAGAAAAGTGGGCACATCAACGATGCTTTTATAATGCGTATGGGCCCAGTGAAAGCACGGTTTGTACCACCATAGGTACTTTCCAGCCTGACCAATCAGAACTGCATATTGGTAAACCTATTGCTAACTTAAGCACTTTTGTACTCGACCCATTTATGCAACCTGTTCCAATCGGCGTCACTGGCGAACTTTATATCAGCGGAGTGGGCTTAGCTGACGGTTATTTGCATCAACCGGAATTGACCGCTGAACGTTTTATAGCTTGTGCCACGGTGTCTGACTCTACCTTGTACAAAACCGGTGATTTGGTTTATCAAACCCCCGCAGGGGATTTGGTGTTTGCAGGCAGAATTGATCATCAAGTAAAGATTCGGGGTTTTCGGGTTGAACTCGGCGAAATAGAAACCCAATTATTAGCCATGCCTGGCGTTAAAGAAGTGGCGGTACTGGCGCAAGGCGAACCTAAACGACTATTAGCGTACCTTGTGGGACAACAGTCCAGCATACATGATGACCTTGATGTTAATTTTATCAAGCATCAACTTAGCCAATACTTACCAGCCTACATGGTGCCTAGCGCCATGGTTCAACTGAAGCGCTTACCTTTGACTCCCAATGGCAAACTCGATCGTAAAGCATTGCCAGACATCGAGGGTTGTACGCAGGCCATCATTGAGCCCGCAGCCACGGACAAAGAGCACTCTCTCTGCTTACTGTGGCAACGCTTGTTAAAACGCGATCCAATCAGTGTCACTGATAGCTTTTTTGAATTAGGTGGAGACTCCATTTTAGCGATACAGTTAGTCGCTCAAGCCGCCAAAATGGGATTGCATTTTACCACCCAAACGGTGTTTGAAACACAAACTATTCGTGGGCTTGCTGAAGCGGCTAGCACACAACAGCAAGTACAAATTTCACAGCACGACAGTGAAGGTGAACAGCCTCTTCTGCCCATTCAGCAGTATTTCTTCAATCAGTCTGCGGTCCAAGTCAATCACTATAATCAAAGTTTTTTATTACGCTGCCCCGCAACGTTAGACCAAGCAAAATTAGTCGCCATCATGACCGCCTTGTATCAAAAGCACGACGCGCTCAGGCTGCAATTTCAACCTCAACAAGGCCAATGGTATGGCCAATACCAGTCAGTTGACACAGGTCATATTCAGTCGCAAGTCACACAAATCAACTTACCAGACGCAGCGGCTATCCAAGAGTACGCCAGCCTTTGTCAAACCCAACTTACACTTTCAAAAGGAGACTTAGTGCGGGCGAGCGTGATCAGAGATAACGCTCAAAACTCTTACTTGTTACTGGTGATCCATCACCTAGTGATAGACGGCGTTTCTTGGCGCATATTATTTCAAGACATCGCTACGGCTTGGCAACAATTGCAACAGAATGACACCATTACCTTGGGCCCTAAAACATCGTCTTTGCAAGAGTGGAGTCAACATTTACAACAGGGTTTACCCGAGTTAAAACAGCAAATACCGTTTTGGCAAAAGCAACAAGTACCCTTACCACAACCATTTAGCGAACTAGCCCCTGCCTGTGTCGGTGAAACGAAGCAAGCGCAGACTCAGCTGAGCGCTAGCCTGACGGAAAGCTTGATTGAAAAAAGCAATCACACCTTTAATACACAAACGCCAGATTTATTGCTGAGCGCCTTGCTATTAGCCATGCATCGCTGGCAAGGCCTAACATCTTTGCCATTGGCGTTGGAGAGTCATGGTAGAGAACATCAAAACCCTAAACTAGACATTAGCGAAACCTTGGGTTGGTTTACCAGTTTATACCCGCTTAATATTCAAGCAAGCCAACAGAGCTTTCGCCAATTAGCCTCGCTGATCAAAACGGTCAAAGAGCAATTACGTCAGGTACCGCAGCAAGGCCAAGGCTATTTACTACTGCAACAAGCAGGCGAACTGGCTACCACACAACAACCGGCGTTGGTGTTCAACTACCTAGGCCAGTTTGATAGCAGTTTTGATCAAACATCAGCGTTTATTCCTCAGCAATTGGATTTGGGGCCGCAAGAAGGTGACCAAAGACCGCGACCATTTGCGATGGGGCTAAATAGTTTGGTCGCCCATGGCCAGCTCTCGATTCGATTAGATTACGCAGACTCTCATTTTTCAACTGCTGAGGTCGACCAGCTACTTGGTCACTTTCAACAAAGTTTGCAAGATATTATCCACTGCTGCCTGCAAACGCACACAGAGAGCCTAACACCCAGTGACGTTCCTCTAAGCCAACTCACCCAAGATAAACTAGATGCGCTAAGCCAACAACACCCCAATATGCAAGATGTATATCCGGCGACCGGTATGCAGCAAGGCATGTTATTTCATAGCGCCGTAGATGCCAGTGCCTACGTTAGCCAAATCTATTTGGATTTAACGGGTCAATTTGATTGCGCAGTCTTTGCGGATGCATGGCGCGAAGTTTTTGCCGAGCAAGCCATTTTCAGGACCCAATTTGTGGCTGATAATCAACTGCAAATGGTACTCAGTGATGTGGCTCTGCCATGGTCTGAAGTGGATTTCTCAAATTTAAACGCCTCTGAGCAAACCCAAGCATTTGAGCAATATCGACAGCAAGATAAAGCTCGAGGTTTTCGTCCTGACGAAGCGCCACTTATGCGTTTGACCGTGGCCAAGTTAGCGCATCACAGTTATCGCCTACTTTGGACCAATCATCACGCTTTACTTGATGGCTGGTCGATGCCTTTGGTCTTTGGCGCCGTCATGCAAGGATACAAAGCCAAGTTGCAAAGCAGCGCTTTCTCAAGTCAACTCGCGCCTTACAAAGGCTATATTACTTGGTTGGCACAACAAGATTACGCCAAGGCCCGCCACTTTTGGAATCAAGAGCTTGAGCAGTGGCGTCATAACAGTCATTTTCCTTCATGCCCAAAAAGCTCTGATTTAGCCACCATAAATCAACAACATGTTGTGGAGACTCAATTCACAGATTTGGCGAAGTTATCGCAATATGCTCAACAATCGAACGTGACGGTCAACACGGTTTTGCAAGGCGCTTGGGCCCTTTTATTGCAGCAGCATAGCCAAGTTGACACGCTAGTTTTCGCAGAAACCGTCGCGGGCAGACCTCCTGAGCTTGAACACGTTGAGCAAATGGTTGGGCTATTTATTAATAGCCTGCCTGTGGTATTAAACTATCAAGAGGATTGGTGTTTAACCGATTGGTTACAGCAACATCATCAACAGGCCCAGCAGCGTCACCAGCACAGTTTCTTGCCCTTAAAAGACATTTTAAAGACCAACGTCCATGGGCCAGAGTTGAGCCTTCAGTCTTTACTCATTTATGAAAATTACCCGCTCAGTGATGCATTTGTCGAATTAAACAGTCAAGGGCAAGCATTTGAATTAAGCAACATTAACGCCGATGAGCAAACTAATTTCGATTTAACCTTAACGATAAACCCTGGCCAAGATTTAAAGTTAAAGCTCAATTTTTCTAGCTCACTCTTTAGTTACTCTAAAGGACAACAATTACTCTCTCAGCTCACACATGTGCTTACGCAAATCATCTCCGAGCCTACTCAAACACTCGGTGATATTTCAGTCATCAGCATGGAAGAGCATCAAAAGCTACAAAATTGGAATAAGACTCAGCAATCTTGGCCTAGCACTAACTGGTTATCGGCCTTCTCAAAACAAGTCAGTATTCGGCCACACGATAATGCCGTAATCGGTGAGCAAGAAAACATCCGTTATGATGAACTTAATCGTCGCAGCGATGCATTAGCAAGCTATTTTAACCATCATGGTTTTGGAAAAGGTCAACGCATTGCCGTGGCATTAGAGCGAAGCCCTGACATGCTGATCGCTTTGATTGCAATAATGAAAGCTGGCGCGGCTTATGTTCCACTGGATCCCGCCTATCCGATTGAACGCCTGAAATACATGGTACAAGACAGTGAGTCAGACCTCATTTTGACCCACTCGCATCTCAACCTCAATTTTGGCCAAGCTCAGCAACTCACGCTTGCTATCGATAAGCTGGATTTGACCCGTTTTCAAGGACACTCATTCAAGGCGCAAGTGTCGGCACAAGATAGTGCCTACATCATTTATACGTCCGGCTCCACTGGGAAGCCCAAAGGCGTAGTGATATCGCATAAAGGTTTGTGTAACTTTTTATTTGCTATGTCTCAAAAACCCGGTATTTCAGCTCAAGATTCATTGCTCGCGGTCACTTCTATTTCTTTTGACATTCATACCTTGGAGTTATTTTTACCCCTCATTGTTGGTGCGAAAATTGTCATCGCGGGCCGTAGCGACAGCCTCCATCCTGAACGTTTGATAAAGATGATCACTGAACATGGCATCACCATGATGCAAGCCACTCCCGCCACGTGGAAAATGCTGCTTGATGCTAATTGGCAAATAAATCGCCCCTTTAAAGCCATGTGTGGTGGCGAGCCTATGCCAGATAGCCTAAAACAAGCACTGTTAGCACAACACTCATTGGCGTTATGGAATATGTATGGACCGACCGAAACAACGGTTTGGTCTTCTGTTTCACGGCTCAACCTTAACTCCCCCACCTCGGTTGGCGGGCCCATCGCAAATACTAGCTTTTATATCCTAGATAGTAAGATGAAAAAGCTCCCGATTGGCGTACTTGGTGAGCTCTACATTGGGGGGCACGGACTGGCGACTGAATACTACAATAGAGCCGAACTCACCCAAAATAAATATGTCCTGAATCCATTTACGGATGGCCTAAGCGAAAAACTCTACGCTACGGGTGATCTCGCGAGCTGGAATGAGCGAGGTGAGCTAATTTTGCAAGGCCGTATAGATCAACAAATCAAGATCCGCGGCTTTCGCATTGAACTTGGCGAGATCGAATCACAATTGTGTCGACACTCAGGGGTTAAAGAAGCGATTGTTGTTGCGGTGGGCGAGCCTAACAAATTGGTTTGTTATTATCTCCCTCAGCATCACAATCAGCCAAACCTTGCTGCCACTGCGCTAAGCCAGTATCTGGCCAATAGCTTGCCTCGCCATATGATACCCTCAGCGTTTCAAGCATTAGAAGCAATGCCATTAACAGCCAATGGCAAAATTGATCGAAAAGCGCTGATTGAAAGGCCAATTCAAATTGCAAAAACAGCCGTATTTTCTTCACCTCGTGGAGAAGTAGAAACCAAGCTAAGTCAAATATGGGCTGAAATACTTGAGATAGAGAACAACGCTGTAAGCCGAGATGATGAGTTCTTCTTGCTTGGAGGTGACTCTTTGGCGCTCATAAAGTTAATGCACCAAGTTCGCGAGGTATTTAATTGTGAACTAGAAGCGAGTACTTTCTTAAACGTGCAACGCCTGTCGCAACAGGCGCAAACCATCGAAACTCAACCCCAAGTTCAAATTGCCCAGCAACAATATCAGATAACACATTCAAGCAAAGACATCCTTCATGCACCATCGCTCATTAAGTTTCATTGGCACGACATAGATATGGGGCAACATTTATCAATGGTGCAAGCACTTATTCCAAGTGACTTACCTTTTGACTTAGGGCATATGTCTGCAGCATTAAAACTATTATGGCAACGCCATTGTGCCTTGTCTGCAAAAGTTGAACTTCAGCAAGGGAAACTGATGCTGCATTTGCCAAGCTTTTTGCAACCGGAATTCCAAACCCGTCCAATCAAGGGCGCTCTTGAGCATTATAGCTATGAAGCCCTGATTAACGAGAGTCGCGCCGACAAGGTATTTGCTACAGGTCAAAAGCTGCACCAATTCTCACAATCCCCTACCTTGACGGAGGTGCTGCTAGATGAAAATAATCAATTTGCGCTACTGATTACTCAAGAGCATGCCTTTGCTGATGGCTTGTCGACTGTTATTTTAAATCGCGATTTCAATGCGATATATCAAAGCTTGTATCAACAACAAACAATCAGTCTCACACCTTTAGCATTTAATTATGCTGATTACCAAACTTGGTTAATTGAACAATACCCTGGCACTCAGGAATATCAAAAAGCACGCGATTTCTGGCAAGATTACGCGCACAAATACCACCCCGCTCGCTTACCCCATGACAAAGCTGCAGCAGAAAATACCGCGTCAGAAAGGCACAGTATTTACCTTGGTTTAGGCGCGAGTCGTTCTGTTAACATCAGGCAACTGGCCAGCCAACACTCCATCACACTGAATCACCTGCTGTTCAGTGCTTTGGCCCACATGGTTAGCAAAATACTGCGCCAATCCAATCCGAGTATCGGCATGATTTTATCGGGTAGGCACGTTGCAGGAACAGAGCATCTAGTTGGCGCATTTGCTGACCTTGTTCTCTTAGCGACAAATACCGAACAGAACTTATTAGACACCGCAAAAGATGTCGCTATCGACAGTCTAAATATAAGTAAACATCAAAGCCTGGATTATCGTGAATTTGTACCTTCAGGAGTCTCATCCGGGGAATTAATACAGGGGGAAAGTGCTATCAATCGGGCGACGTCTTTTGCTTTTGCCGTTGATACTCATGCCAAAATCCCACCCGAGTGGCACGATGCGGTCACCAGTCAACAATGGCGATATGCTCGCGCTCAAGGTAAACAGCTGAGCCGCTGGAATTGGTTTCGAATCATAGAGCATGGCGAGCACTTAGTCTTAGCAGTGGAATACGAAGGCAGCCACTACCAAGAGTCTACGATACAAGACGTTATCAACACTTACCTCGATGTGCTCGATACTTTTTCAAACTTGCTGGATTAATCTCGCCAGTTTGTTAACGACGGGGATGACATAACAGACTGTTATATCTGCAGTTACCGTCATTGGGCAATGTTGCCCAACATCACGTAGGAGTGCATTAACACTCCTACTACTTCACTTGATATTAATTAAGGATGATTGTGAAAAATATAATTAAAGCTGCAGTCTGTGCTGCGCTACTGGGAGCAGGTGCTCAAGCTTACGCACAAAACGAGCCTATGCCACTGACTGATAACGGCAAACATTTCTTAGCTGACAGTCACATCTCCGTCAGTGATAAAGTGCTTGCTCGCTTTGCCGCACACCCCGCGATCACAGGTGAGATACCTTCTCCAAACTCGTTACAAGCACAACTTGATCACCTTTCAAGCTACCAAACAGCGATTCCAAGAAGTACTCAATTCGTCCTCAGTGAGTTCGAATTTCGAGTTCTCACCGCCTACCTGGACAAGCCTGATGATAAAGTTTTGGCTCAGTTTCTCGCCTTTTATTATTTACAAGATTCATTATTAAAGCGTCGAAATGTTTCTGGTACGCAATTAAAAAACAGTATTCTAGCTGACTATTTTTTAAACCGAGTCGATGATCTGTACGCCACTGAACCTTGGACAGAACGCTTAAAAAACCGCAACGAAAAAAAGCTTAATCGTTATTTCAATTTAGAAAAGGCCATCACCTACAACGAAGACCATCAAGCGCATCTAGATTTCTACAACACATTCAATTATCAAGAAGGTGAACGCTTTCAAGTGGCTGCTGCGTTACTGGATGATTTTGTTAATGATCCGACAAACGTCTTCACCGGCTTTTTGATCAAAGCCAGTAATACTTGGATCGGAGGTGAAACAGACTTTGATGACCCAAGTATCTTGCATAACTTTGTCATCGCGAGTTACTTCTCCAAGCACACAATAGACCGCGCCCAACAAATGGAGCAAAACTGGCTTCAAGACCCCGCAAATGATCGCTTTCGTTTAGCCCCTATTCTTGGCGGCTTATCTGTATTGGACCGAGGCTGGTTAGCACGAGTTCACCAAGATCAAGACGCCATTTCCGCTCTGACCGACGAGCACCGTTTATGGCGAGAAATTCATCCTTTATTTCATGCATTTACCGTGGGGTTAGATTTCTTCGAAGCAAATGACAAATTTATGGAAGGCTTTTTTGCATGGGGCACGGCTCTTTCAACAAACTGTCCTGAAATCAGAACGTGCATGGATAGGCCGCGATTTTCTTTTAACATCCTTGGCATGATAGTCGGTTATGTCGATTACCTGACTAAGCTCGGTGCTTTAGAAGATGCGCGTAACTTATTGCAATGGCAATACGCCCCACAACTGGAATTTAATAACTGGACTCTGGGTCAAGAAGCTTGGCAACACCGGGTAGATAACCTAGACGCCATTGCCGCGTTATATCACAACGACGATCCAAGTGACGACCCTAACTTTTTCTTTGTTAAAACGAAAAAATGGGGAGGCAAGACCAGTACCTGTCAAACCTGCCACCAAGCCCAAGAACGTCACTGGAGCGATGAAGACAAAGCAACAGTGATCCCTCATATCGATGATATTTTAACGATAGAAAATTGGCCTCTCGTTTCGACAACTTGGTATGGCGCAATCAAACAGCCCTGTCACAGCTTGCCGCAATGGCAAAGCAAACAATCCTACCAACAAGGTGACTTGGTGCAGCTAAACGGCGTGCAATATCAAGCGAAGTGGTGGACCTATGCAGAGTGGCCGGCACACTCAGGTCAATGGGACGTCTGGCAAGCCATCGGCTCGTGTGACGCTTCCCTTTAATTAATATCAGCGGGCTTAGGCCCGCGTTTTCACTGAGTAATATATGGCTATATTTTCTAATCAAAACTTTGTTCTGCACTGGCTCGGAAGCAGTTGTGCTCAGCTCGGGGGTTTTTTCACCCTACTGGCTTTACCTTGGCTAGTGTTGCAGCAAACCAATAATGATGCTTTTCAAATGTCACTCGTGATGGCTAGTTTCAGTTTACCGCACAGCTTGCTCATTTTATTTGGTGGCGCTTTAGCTGATCGCAGCTCCCCATTAAAGCTACTATTTTTTTCCCGAGCCTGTTTTGTCATTGTGATGTTCATGCTGGCAGCGTGTGTCTATTTGCAATTCACAGCCATTGGCTTGCTATGCGGGTTTGGCATCGCTCTTGGTACCTTAAGCGCGTTTGGCATACCCGCATCACAAGCTTTATTACCCGCGCTGTGTAAACCCAAAGAGTTAGCCGCTGGCAATGGCATATTAATGGCAACCAACCAAGTTGCTATGATGTTAGGGCCGCTGATGGCAGGCTGGATTATTTGGGCAGTTCGCGCATGGCTTTTTAGCTCCGCGATAAACGAACAGCAAAGCCTGGCTATCGCTTTTATCATTGATGCGTTGTTGGTCAGTTTATCTTTAATCTTATTACTCAACATTCAAACGCGAGAGCAGCCTAAAGCCAACGGTAGCGTGACAAATTTAGTCGTGAAAGGAATTCAATATTGCTGGTATGACAAGGGCATTCGTCTCGTACTTGGCTACTTAATGTTAATTTCTTTTTTTATGCACGGCGCCATTTTAGCCACCTTACCTATCATCAGCAAAGTACATCTAGGGCTGTCGGAAGCAGGCTACGGCACCTTGTATGCGATGACAGGTTTAGGCACGCTGTTAGGCGCGGGTATTGCAGTGTTTACCAAGCCTTCCCCGCACCGACTCGGCTGGTGGGTATTAATATGCGATGGTGTGTCAGGTCTCATGCTTATTACTTTAGCGCAAACGAGTCACCTGCTTGGGGCAGTTGTGACTTGCCTGCTGACGATGGGCCTTTGCGCAGGCTTTATCATGGTGGCCGGCACGACCTGGTTTCAACAGCGTACTCAGGCTGACTTTATGGGCCGCGTAATGGCTTTACTCATGTTTTGTATTCTAGGGCTCATCCCCGTATCCGGCACACTGGCGGGCTGGTTAGTTTCACACATGGATACTTACACCGTACTCCATGGCGCCGGCGTTGTCATTGCTTTGGCTGCCGTGCTGGGGCTATTGCTGCCTATGACTCGAAATATGGGCAGTATTTCGCCGCTAACAGCGCAATCTGTCGTCTCATTAAAGTTACTTTCTAACGCCGAACCGCACGGCGTTAAACAACCTTAATCACACAACACTATTTTCAAGGAGCGAAGCATGAACAAAGCTTGGTTTACATTTCCACAACGCAGACCCCACGCAGAGATGCGACTCATTTGTTTTCCCTATGCCGGGGGCAGTACGGCCACTTTCACCAAGCTGGCCAGTCAACTACCAGAACACATTGAAATGGTGGCGTTACAACTGCCGGGTCGCGGCATCAGGCACCATGAGCCTAGTTATACAAATATGACCAAATTGGTCAAAGATTTAGCCCGCGACATAAAGCCATTATTGGATAAGCCATTCGCATTTTTTGGCCACAGTTTTGGCAGCCGAGTAGCGTTCGAACTTTACCGCTTACTGCAACAACACGGTTACCCTACTCCCGAGCTATTTATCGCATCAGGCAGTCGTGGGCCACACCTTAAAAATACCCACAATCCCATCCACCTATTGCCAGAAACTGAGTTCATTGAAAAAATTAAACGCATCGGTGGCACCCCGCCAGAAGTCGCCCAAGATAACGAGCTGATGGCACTTTTCACTCCGATGCTAAGAGCCGACTTTACCATGGTTGAAAATCATCAAGCCCAGCAATTAGAATCATTTACTGCTGCATTAGTCGTACTTGGGGGGGAAGGCGATGCGAGCGTACCCTATGATCAACTGACTCAGTGGCAAGCCCATTTCAAAGCGCCGATGCAACTCTATCAATTTAGTGGCGGACATTTTTTCATTGACAGCCACAGACACCTGGTCGCGCAATATCTCAACGATCTATTGCAAGCATACCCTCAGCTAAGTAATTCATTGGCGAGTTAAATTAAAAATGTTTAAGATTAAACAGGACGTTAGCTAAGGTTACCTTGTATGAATCTAAACGAATTTGATTTAAATCTGTTAAAAACTTTGCGCGTCTTGTTGCAAGAGAAAAACACTGCCAAGGCTGCTGAGCGCCTTGGCGTGAGTCAGCCCGCAGTCAGTCGCTCCTTGGCGAAAATTCGCGAAAGCTTTGATGATCCTTTATTTGTGCGCCAAGCTCGCGGCTTAAAACTGACTGACAAAGCCCAAACCTTGGCTCAGCAGCTACCTAAAATCTTGGCCTTACTTGAGACCACTCTACAAGGCGAGCACTTTTGCCCTGACCAGCTAACGGGAAAATTTCGCTTAGCCATTAACGGCTACTTATTAGATAGCCACGGCTATGCCATTTGCGCGGCGATCATGGCCAAAGCCCCCGAGTTAGCCCTTGAGCTTCATAGTTATAGCCCAGCAACTGATGGTCAGTTATTAACCGGTGAAGTCGACGCTGGAATCAGCTTTTACCCTATTGAAGTATCGAAAGAATTACGCCAAGTGCACATAGCCACCAGCCACATAGGTGGCATTTATCATCACTGCCACCCGCTTGGCGAGTTAGGTAGCATCAGTGTCAATGAATTGCTGAATTATCCTTTGGCTGGCCTGATTGTGCCAGAATATAACGCCCAATATATGAAAATGCAGAATCTTTTTGAAAATAATATTCAACTCAATCCTAAATTCAGAAGCCAGCAGTTAAGTACCATTTTGCAATACCTGAATGAGCAACCCGATACTATTTGCATTGCGCCAGAAAGCGCCTTTGTCGGCCTAGATCAAAGCGCATTTAAATTTGTTCGATTTGAGCACAAGCAACAGCCGATGACCATAGAGTATTCACTCAACTTTAATAATAACTACTTTAAATCAGCGAAATTCCTCTGGCTCGAGCGAGAAATCAAGCAAGTGTTTAAACAACTGGGTAACACGCAAAGAGCAAAACCGTAACGGCTAAAGACCAACGAAAAAAGCGCAGCATAAGCTGCGCTTTTTGATTATGCTTTGTTGATTATCCCATCAGCTCAGTGTCTGGGTACCAGTGCGACCATATCATCCAGAATACGCCATTGTGCATCGGCACTTGCTCTAACCTTCCTTGATCTGAGTAGCCTTGAACATCAACACTTTCGACTGAAACCGTTTCGCCACCTTTAAGCAATGAAAACACGTTTAAAATATCTCGTTGCTCATCGTACACCATCATCATAGGCTGCTGGTTCATTTCAAATTCATAACGTGGGTTTTGTTGTGCAAACTCACGAGTAAAAGCGATTTGCTCCTGGCCCAGCTCCAATCCCCATACTTGCTCCTTAAAACCGACTCTATCGTCTTGCATATCTAAAGTAGGAAAAATAGGGCCGTGCTCTTCGCTAAATTGACGTTGCATTGGCTTATCAAAAATAGCCAGTAGCAGGGTGTCAACCTTGCGTTCAAACTCATAAATAAATACTTCACCTTCAGGGTAGATATCTTTAAAGTTTTCCCATGTCATCATGGTGTTTGGGTGCACCTTAATATGCGTCTCATCAAACTCAGATTGCATATTAATTTGCTGAACCAATTCACCAGAGCGCCTGTCTACCATCACCAAGTTGTTATGGGTTTGAATCAAGATACCCAAATCAGATTGACCGTGGCCTATGTCTTGCTCAATCACCACCGGCAGGTTGCTCAGGGCACAAAAAGTCATCACTACGTCTGTTCCACCTATGGTGTCGCCTGCAATGTGCGGGATTTCAAGGTGCTCTCTTGGGTATCCCCTTACCTCACCATTAATCTCCACGGCATAAATGGTGTCATCGTGCTGCAAAACCTTATCCGCTTGACTCACTGATACATAATTAGCGTCGTACTGATAAGAAGGGAAAAAGAGTGCCAATAAAAAGTTAGCCGCGATAATACATGTCACTACTCCCGTGGAAGCTAGGAGCATTCTTACTTTGCTCCAAATCCCAAACTGTTGGTGTAAGTACCACAGGTATCCCAAAAGCGCTAAATTGACGCCAATGAATAACCATCGGTATTGGTAGTATGCTACGACCCACTGCCTTGGTAAGTTAAGACTTTGACCCGGCTCGGTCATCAGTACCGCGCTAAATATTGAGAATGCAGCGGTAACAAAAGCGACCAATAAAAACCACCTAGATTGTTGTTGAGTTATACCGTTCATCGTTTTTCTCCGCGTCGTTAAGATGGCTTTATCCTAACAAAGCCTACCCGCTGAGCAATTAAGCAAACCGAGTAGCAGATATAACCAAGATGATATATCGTTGACACTTAAACATAGGCTTCTTGCTCCGCTTGTTCAGCTTGCATTTATCTGACCGTGCTAAAGTAGGCCATAACAGGTTAAGATCTGCAGAAATAAAACCAAAATCATGATCTCACTGATTTTTATTTGGTCACAAAGCAGTCACAATAAGCTGAGACATTAATCATAGGGCCCAGCCCTTTTGTTATCGTAATCACCAAAGAGAACTTATGCCGTTTCAACGACCCTTGTATATTCCATTCGCCGGCCCGGCGTTACTTGAAACCCCATTACTAAATAAAGGCAGCGCCTTTTCCCAACAAGAGCGTGACAGTTTTAATTTAACCGGTTTGCTGCCCCATAATATCGAGACGATCGAAGAACAAGCGAAACGTGCATACCAACAGTTGTCATCGTTTCAATCTGACTTAGATAAACACATCTATTTAAGAAATATTCAAGATACGAATGAAACCTTGTTTCATCGTTTAATCGACAATCACTTAGAAGAAATCATGCCGCTTATTTACACCCCAACAGTGGGCGCAGCGTGTGAACAATTTTCTAAAATTTATCGCCGTAAACGGGGCCTATTCATCTCATACCCTGAACGGGATAAGATTGATGACATGCTCGAAAATGCAACCAAACAAAATGTAAAAGTGATAGTGGTCACCGACGGAGAGCGCATTCTTGGCTTAGGTGACCAAGGTATCGGTGGCATGGGTATTCCTATTGGTAAGCTGTCTCTTTATACCGCGTGTGGTGGTATTAGCCCCGCGTATACCCTGCCAATACTGTTAGACGCAGGCACCAATAATAGCCAGTTATTGGCAGATCCTATGTACATGGGCTGGCGTCATCCACGCATTACTGGTGAGCAATATAACGAATTTGTTGATCAATTTATGCAGGCGGTAAAACGCCGTTGGCCAGAAGTCTTGTTGCAATTTGAAGACTTTGCTCAAACTAATGCTACTCCGCTATTGCAACAATACCGTCAACAGTTGTGCTGCTTTAACGATGATATCCAAGGCACAGCCGCAGTCTCTGTTGGCACCTTGATCGCAGCCAGCCAAAATAAAGGAGAAAAGTTAAGTCAGCAACGCATCGCATTTTTAGGCGCAGGCTCTGCCGGCTGCGGCATTGCCGAGCATATTATTAAGCAGATGCAACGCGAAGGCTTAACGGAGCAAGCAGCCCGAGAACGCGTATTTATGGTTGACAGGTATGGACTATTAACGGACCAGATGCCTAATTTACAGAGCTTCCAACAACCCCTAGTTCAAGCATCGAAGCAACTGGAAAGCTGGCCAGAGGCAAATCATTATGGCCTGGAAGACGTGGTTGAGCATGGTAAAATTACGGTGCTAATTGGCGTCAGCGGTCAACCTGGCTTGTTCACGCAACAA
Organism: Motilimonas pumila; assembly: GCF_003596335.1. Lineage (GTDB taxonomy): Bacteria > Pseudomonadota > Gammaproteobacteria > Enterobacterales > CBDFNC01 > Motilimonas > Motilimonas pumila. The sequence continues at coordinate 81,843 of NZ_QZCH01000007.1, read as the reverse complement.
GTAGTGGAAGCCATGTGTAAGAATACCGCGCAACCCATTGTATTGCCGCTATCCAATCCAACCTCTCGGGTGGAAGCAACGCCCCATGACATAATTCACTGGAGCCAAGGAAAAGCCATTGTCGCCACCGGCTCACCTTTTGCCAACGTGCACTACCAAACCCGCAACTTCGAAATATCTCAGTGTAACAATAGTTATATCTTCCCTGGCATTGGCCTAGGAGTATTAGCCGTATCTGCGAAGTATATTACCGATAATATGCTCATGGCTGCCAGTCAAGCACTGGCTGATGCATCCATGGGCTATAACAAACCGTTAGGAGCGCTGTTGCCACCGTTAGGCCAAATCAAAGCTATCAGTAAAGCTATCGCCAAAGCCGTGGCAAAACAAGCAATTGCTGATGAAGTTGCATTACCTATCGCTGATGAAGTAATCGATAAAGCGCTGCAAGATAACTTCTGGACGCCTAAATATCGTACCTATCGACGCACGTCATTTTGATCGAACCGCCATGACACAAAAAAGCCCGCAACAATGCGGGCTTTTTTGTATTAAGAAAATGCTTACCTGGCTTCACACCGGTAACTGTAGACCGATTGACGGTCTGCTCGGCTCATGCCGGCCATGTTTTCTTCGGCGTTGCTGATTAACGCTTTTAAATGCTCTTTATCGATGGCTAAATCACGGGCTACGCGACGCGCTTGGCTTTTATATAAACTCTTTTTACTGCTGCTTTCGGACAGTGCATAACAATCGAGTTGTTTAAGCAGCTCATCACTGACTTCTGAAGACCAAGCCGTTGCCGGCAACAAAAGTAACATACTGAGTAATACGCGATTCATAATAAGTAGCATCCTTCTAACAACATAGGCGTAATCAAAATTCGCGGCATTGTATAACACCCCCTAAAAATATGACACAAATCACATTAAAAGTGATGTTTTATTTATTTTTTAGCTTAAACCGCTACAAAAAAAACAAATCAGCGCAATATTAACACCTCATATCCGTCACAATTTGATAACACGCCAAGGTAAATTCAAGCAAAACAAGCAAAACACCTGTTTTCCCTGTAGTCTTATTGATAACGAGATAAAACAATAAGATAAGAGGTAAGCCGCGCCATGAAGAAAATGAAAAACGAGTCGCAGTTATTAAAAAAAGCGTTAGAGATAGGCTTAAAATATGCTAAACAAAGAGGCTATTCGAGCCTAGATCAAGGAACCTCATCAAAAGATAAAGTGGAAGTTGTCTATCGTCTACTGGTGCAAGACAAACAAATCACGCCGTTAGCGACGCATCATGAAGATGGCCCAAACATGAAACACAAGCTCATTTTGTGGATCACTAAAATGTTGCCTGACGACCACGAGTTATTACAATAAAATGGAAGGTAAAAGGTGGCGTGACCACTTACTACGCCACTTAAACTAAGCTCTAAGACATCAAGACTCGTCGCCTAGTGATGATGACGGTAGTAAGTCCATACTTCAACTTGCTCGCCTGTTGAAGTATGACAAATGCCCATGTCACCAGACTGGGATTGTTTGTGCTCCACTTTTCCGCCTTTCTCTTCACAGAAAGAGGCCGCAGGATTACTCATACCTGTCTTCGCTTTCTTTGCGTCTTTCTTATCTGCCTTTGCTGAATCAACGTGGTTATGGCGATAGTAGGTCCAAGCCTCTATTTGTTGTCCATCTGAAGTATGACAAATGCCCATATCACCGGTTTCAGATTGCTTGTGCTCTATTTTTCCGCCTTGTGCTTCACAAAACTTAGAAGCCGGATCGCCCATGCCCGCAAGGGCCCCAAAACTCAATGTAGATAACGCACAAAATGCAACAGATTTAAGTAGTTTATTAGCCATTCAGGTTCTCCTTATTAAATGGTCAAATTAACTATAGACGCTTTTTCAATCTGTAAAAAACAATATTATTAATACCTTAGTCGGATACCCATGTATTACATTGCGTGTTGTGCGCGGTAATAATCCCACTGCTCTTGCTTACTGCCATCCGGCAATTGGCAAAAGTTGACTACACCGGTACCATCGTCCTCATTCACCAATTCTCCACCTTGCTCTATGCAAAACACTGCTGCAGGATTCGCCATACCAACGGGGTGATTGGCTTGACGATAATACGCCCACTGCTCTATCTCTTCACCGTTAACAGTATGACAAATACCCATTTCGCCTGTTTCAGACTGCTCGTACTCAATATTACCACCTTGGTCAACACAAAATTGCGCGGCTGGATTACTCATGCCAACGGTTTCAGTTGGCGTGTCTGAAGAACATGCGCTAACGGTTATGATAAGCAGCGTTGCGGCGCTTAATGATAAAAGCTGTTTCATGGAATCACTCCTGTTTAGATGCCTCATATGACTATAGACAAGTTTAAACAGCTTGCTTTACATCATTAATATATATAGTAAAAAACCGGTCCAACTCAATCCTAATAACGCCCAAGGTAAAGCCGCGCTTGCACTAGGCTTCGCCACTGTTTCTGGCTTTGCATTGGCCACAGGCGCCGCAGCTTTTGATGCCGTGTTTTGTTGCTGTAATTTACGCTTTTGTTTGTCTAACTCCCTGGCTTTTTCTTTGTGGCGCTTTTTATATTCTTCAATGCCTTTTTGGATCCCTTGCGCTATCAGCTTGGTTTGCTCTTTGGTCTGCCCAGGTTTTTGAGTTGCTTTTGCTACTTGCATCGCCTCGGTAACCACTTCATCAGACACTTTTTGCTTTTTATTCGGGTGTTTTTTGGCCATAAATGCGTTCTGCTCTTGTATTTTTTACTGTAGTAACTTGATTCACCAAATAAACCACAGATTGATACTCAATGCCACTGTGTAACGACAGGCCTATCTCGCAGCTGCGACTATTACTGTAGCCTCGTTGGCACCCCTTAGGTACTTGCTGAGCTAAATCAGCCAAGGCAGCTTGGTTCAAACCCGGCACGCAAATGCCACGATCGCCCGCGAAGCCGCAACAACTGATTTGCGCAGGCTCAATCACTTCTTCCGCGCAGCGGGCCAATAACTGGCGTAGCAAGTTCGCTTGGCCCATATTTTGGCTGCTGCAAGTGACGTGCAACATCACGGGTTCAGGTATTGGATGAAAGTCAAGCCGCTGTGGTAAGTAGAGTTCACAAAATGCAGCTGCATCCAATATGGTGAGGCCTGCTTGTTGGTACTTTGTAAGATGCTGAGCACAAGGGCTAGCATCCATCACAATCGGCCATTTCCCTTGTTCACTGGCTTGCAATAAAGCGGTCGTCGTTTGCTCTAAGCTCACTTGATGGGCTTGCTGCGCGCCTTTACTGTGAAAAGCGAGGCCACAGCACAGGCTATTTACCTGCCCAGGTATGACAATCCTAAAACCGGCCTTAGTCATTAAAGCAGTTAACGTAGACATCAAGTCTTGCCCATCGTGTGTGTCTGTATGTTGGCTACTGTCACCACTGCCATTTGCTGCGCACGTTCGATTGAGGCAGCTTGGCAAATACACGAAAGCAGGCTCAGGTTGGGGCTCGTTGACTGCTTTGCTGAGCAGTGACTGGGGCTTCGTAAGTTGCGATTTTGGTAAGGTGGCAGGCAAAATTGGGATCAATTGAGGCGCAAGGTGATGGCCAGTTTGGTTGAGCCGGGCGATATTTTTAGCGCCTAGCCATTGCTTCATTTTATCATGACTGGCAAGGCTTGAGCGCGCCAATGCAGTGATGCCTGCCATATGTTCACTGCTCCACAAGGCCAACTTTTGTTGCCACGGTTTAAGCTGCGCCCGGCGCAGCGAAAGTATAAGTTCACCGGTATTAATGCCGACAGGACATTGCTGCGCGCACATGCCTGTCGCTGCGCAAGAGTCAATTCCGCTGTGTTGGAACGCTTGTTGCCATTGAGCTAACTGCTGAGGCTCTGCGTCCCTTGCGGCTAACGTTTGGCCATGGCGATAAACGCTGATCCGCTGCCTTGGTGTTAAACTGTAATCTTTGGACGGACAGGCCGGCTCACAGAAACCACACTCGATACAAGTGTCTACCTCCGCCGCCGCAGCGGGCATCAGTTTTAGGTTTTTCAAGTGGATATTAGGGTCCTGGCTCAATACCACATCCGGGTTCAAGATACCCAAAGGATCCAGCCAATGTTTAATTTGCCACATGATTGCAAGCGCTTGTTGGCCCCACTCCTGCTCTACAAACGGTGCCATGTTGCGACCGGTGCCATGCTCTGCTTTTAACGACCCTTGATGTTCAACTGTCACCAGTTTCACCACGTCAGTCATTAGCAGTTGATATCGCTGCAATTGCGTCGGGGATCCAAAGTCTTGGGTAAATACAAAATGTAAGTTACCGTCCAAAGCGTGGCCAAAAATAATTGCTTCTTGGTAACCGTATTGCGCCAAAAGTTGCTGCAACGATAAAGTTGCCTCGGCCAGGTTTTCAACCGCTACCGCAATGTCTTCGATGATAACCGTGGTTCCCTTTTCTCGCACTGCACCCACTGCAGGGAATAAGCCTTTTCGAATATCCCACAGCTGCTGACAATGGCGCTCATCCTGGCTAAACCCCATATCACAAACCAATGAAAACGGCGCTAATTGCTCATTAATATAAGCCATCTCTTGCTTCAATTGCGCTTCAGTTTCACCATGAACTTCGAGCAGCAAAGCCGCCGCCCCTTCTGGCATAGCAGCAAGGTGCTTGGCTATCACAGGTTGCGAAGCAACCGAGCGAAGACTCGCGAAGTCCATCAACTCTACGGCAGCTACTTCAGTATTGGCTAGGCGCGCCACAGCTTGGCAGCTAGTTCGAATATCTGCAAACACCACCAAACTGCTCGCTTTAAAAGGCGCTTGCGCTATCGTGTGATAGGTAATGTCAGAAATAAAACCTAAGGTCCCTTCCGAGCCTATCATTAGATGCTTAAGAATATCGATGCCGTCTTGATAATCTGTCAGCGCATTCAAGCTATATCCTGTGGTGTTTTTGAGCCGGTATTTATGCTTAATTAACTCACGTAAGTCTTTGTCTTGCTGAGTAGAGCACGCTAGACTTTCCAATTGGTCGAGTAATCGCCGGTGATGAGACTTAAACCAAGCAATGCTGTCTTGTGATGCCGTATCCAGCACACTGCCATCTGCCAGTACTAGGCGCATATCCGCCACTGTTGCGTAAGAGTTTTGCGCCGTTCCACAACACATGCCACTGGAGTTATTGGCAGCGATGCCGCCAATCTTACAAGTATTTATCGACGCCGGATCTGGGCCTATTTTACGTTGATATGGGGCTAAAATTCGGTTGACTTGAGCGCCTATAAGGCCGGGTTGACAACGAATCTTGTCGCCATTTGCCAGTATTTCATGACCTCGCCACGCAGAACTTAACTTAATCAGTACCGAGTTACTGATTGCTTGCCCTGATAAGCTGGTGCCCGCGGCCCGAAACGTCACGGCTAACTTAGCGTCTCGACAAAGGGCCAATACCTGCTGTAATTCGTCCTCTTTATCTAGGATCAACACGACTTCAGGAACTAAGCGATAGCAACTGGCGTCGGTTCCGGCTGCGAAACGGTGCATTGCTTCGGTAATAACGCGCTCGGCAGGTAAAAACTGCAGGCACTTGGCAATAAAATCAAGATACTTAGGTGCTGGCACGGGAGTGTCCTTTTGCTGGAATTGAAAAGTCGCCGTGAACCACAAAATCAGGCGGATAACAGAATGTTAAGGCTTTAAATAAAAAATACCGTGTGGTAAATCTGAGTTTTAGTCGTTGCAGTTTTTCATCAACAACAGCTATGTCGATCAATCTCGGCCACTTGCTAAACTGTGTATCAAACGATAAGCCTTTGCAGCACTATTACAATAGTGAATAGGCATGCCCATTATCATGGCCGATACACCACAACCCCAATGCTGCCAGCGCCGATTGCCCAGTACGACAAAACCCGCAAAACAATGGCGATAACGCAGAGAAAAGATCAAGTCGTAGTAAAGCGCTCGCCAATGCCACCCCGTCAATCCACGGCAATCAACGATCGCTAGCGCAGGCTGATTGCACCGATACGGCCAATGATTAAGTAAGTCGCCTACGGCCACATAATCACGAGCGCGCAACCAACCCTCAACCTTAATATGGAGGAAAGTGAGCTGCTGTTGCTGAATCTCGCTGATAACTATCGTCAAAAGCCACTGCCTTATCTCTGATTTCACGTCATTGCCACAGTAAAGCGCTAACTTAATCAGCCTTAACCCTTGCCTGGAGCCCAAATTAGGCTTCACCTCTGGCGCTAAACTTTGTTAAAATTATGCAAAATTATAGGAGAGAAGCAAAAATGACAATGTATGTGGTGGGCCATAAGATCCCAGATTCTGATTCAATTTGTGGTGCAATTGCCCTAGCTTATTTAAAAAACCAAATCGATGAGCCAGCAATTGCCTCCCGTTTAGGAGAGCTTTCACCAGAAACCGCTTTTATCTTAGACAAGTTTGGTTTCGAAGCACCAGAATTTAAAGAAAGCTACGCCGGTGAAAATGTATACATTGTGGACCATTCAGAGCTCACTCAAGCACCTGATGATATTGCTCAAGCAACCATAGTGGGCATAGTGGACCACCACAAACTGGGTGATCTCACGACATCTACACCACTAGAATGTTGGATCAGGCCGGTCGGCTGTAGCAATACCATCATCAAAATGATGTACGATTTCCATAACGTAGAAATTCCAAAAGACATCGCCGGCATTATGATGTGTGCAATTTTAAGTGATACGGTCATTTTTAAGTCACCAACATGCACTACTGCCGACATCAAATGTGTGGAAGCGCTGGCTGAAATTGCCGGTATTGAAGACTACAAAGCCCTTGGCATGGAAATGTTTAAAGTGAAGTCAGCTGTAGAAGGCACACCTGTTCGTGACCTTGTGATGCGCGACTTTAAAGACTTTAACATGAACGGAAATAAAGTCGGCATTGGCCAACTAGAAGTCATTGACCTTGCTGTATTTGATGACATAAAGGCCGAGCTTGCCGCAGATATTGCAGCAATGAAAAACGAAGGCGAGCGCCACACCATGATGTTATTGTTGACTGACATCATGAAAGAAGGTTCAGAAGTCTTGGTAATCAGTGAAGATGATACCCTGATTGAGCGCGCTTACGGTAAAGCGCCAACGGACGGCAAGGTATGGTTAGACGGCGTGCTAAGTCGTAAAAAACAAGTCGTACCGCCACTGCAAGACGCATTTGCGTAAGCTTTAACACGCAACAATGATGATAAAAGCCGAATTCTGATTCGGCTTTTTTCATAGATACCCGACCTGCTACACCTTAATGCTGTAGTTTAACTTAGCCTCATCGCCCGTCATACCGCGAAAGCCCCAGCAATGCTCTGGTTGCTCTTGTAGCGTGATTTCAACATCGATCGGCGCAATTCCCACCTCTTGCTCTATTAACTCAAACAAAGTCTTAATCAATCGCTTTTTTGTTGCCACAGAGCGCCCTTGCATCATATTAACTTCAATCACGGTGTAACGCTCAGAGCGATCACTGGGGTAATAGAAATCATCGCTATCAAGGCTAATAAACCGGTGCGCGCGTTTACCCTCTGGTAGCCCTAAAACCTGCTGCATCACATGATGAATAGTATCTGAGAGTAGGCCTTTAATGGGGGTTAAAGCATGCCGTTGGCCATAAATAATTACCATAGAATTCCTTATCCGTTTTCGGTCAATAGAACAGCAACAATAACAACAAAACACAAGCTGGAGTTATTTTTCTCAAGCTAACTCTCATAATTCATATTAAAACGCCATGACTACAGACTGAGCAAAGAGTTTCAGCTAACCTAGCTTTGATTATTCATCATCTTTTAAAGGACTATCATGGACAACAAAATTGTTTTAATCATTTTGTCACTACTTCTGCCACCTCTTGCAGTTTTCTTTAAAGCGGGCGCTGGCAAGCACCTCATTATCAATATTATTCTTTGTTTCTTAATGTTTTTTCCAGCCATCGTTCACTCTCTTTGGGTGTGTTTTAAAGACGGCTAAATCACCTATTTGCATTGCTTATGAGCCTGCTCATAAGCAATCTTCTCCGCTCCCCGCCTCCCTACCACTTTGACATGAAAAATTGATGACACATTATTGACTATACTGAGGTTATTCACGCTTGGTGGAGTGGTTTCATGCTGGCAAATGTGCAAAACCTTGGCAAACTATGGGTACTTTCCCTTTGTTACGGCGGCTTATTGCTGGTGACTATCGATGTAAGGTCAAACCCGCTCATTGTAGCGCGCTCTTGCCCTGTCACTTTTCAAGGCCATGACATTGGCAGGCTCGACTTCTCTAAACCTTGGTACCATTCAGGGCGAGAAAATGCCTCATACATACCGAAAGATAACGCCACCGGTGTAGGCTTAGAAATTCATTTTTTTAGTAATCAAAAAGGCAGTGTGCAACAGCAAAACCTCGCTCGTTGTGATAAATACCGTATTTTACAAATCAGAAGCACTAACATTCGCCACCTTGCTAATGAGCAAGCAGTGCAGGTAGACGTGCCTCCCGACTTTCACGAACCCTTTTACGATAATGCGCCCCTTGAGCACGGCTATGGCGACCACTTCACCCCCAAAGACAGCCGCGACAAGCCTTGGTCAAAACCGGTCAAGCGCGCATCAACCGTAGCAATCTATGACACCCCTTACGTCTCTGATTTTTACGGCACTGAGGGAGAGGACATGATTGTCATGTTCGAAACCTGCGTAGTGTGTCAGCGCGAGCAACAGTTTGACAGTATTTTGTCTTGCGGCAATTGGGGCTACGTGCGCGAATATCTGGGAGGAATGACAGGCTGGACCGAGCCTGAGTTCATCGAGAGCCAGTGTCAAGCTAAACCAAGCAGCGTATTCAACCATACCCTGGATACTCAGCAGCGAATTGAATACAGCTATTACTTAAATTGGCGAGATTTCTAAAATGCTTGTTTTCAAATACTTAAGACCGCTTGATCACCGCTAAAGTTAGCCGCGAACTGCAAATCAATTGCTGCTGCTCATTATAAATATCAATAGCCCAAACATGACTGCGGCCACCAATATGAATAGCACTGGCCACCCCTGTCACTTCGCCTTTTGAGACACTGCGTAAATGGCTAGCATGGATGTCTTGGCCCACGCAAATACGTCCTTCTGGCACCATCAGGTTGCCAGCTACGCTACCTAAGGTTTCTGCAAGTACTGCAGAGGCTCCGCCATGGAGCAAGCCAAAAGGTTGCGAGGTGATAGCTGCAACAGGCATGGTTGCAGTCAATGAGTCTTGAGTAAATGCGGTAAAGCAAATCCCCAAGTGGGATACCAAGGTGTTATCACACACTTGGTTTAACTCAGCCAAATTAGGCGGTGTTTGCCACATAACCTTGAAGACTCCTGTTAAAAGCTAATGGCGCATTCAGTCACCAGCGGGGTCAGCCAAATAAATAAGCCTTGATTAGCACTACGCTAACAAAAAAAAAGGCCATTGCCTACCTTGGTAAGCAATGGCCTTGAATGGCACTAAATGGGATTACTTAAGGGTTAGCAACGCTTGCACCGGGTGCATGAGTTTCTCACCTTCAAAGCGCTTAACCTGGCTACGACAAGAGTAACCCGTTGCCAAACATTGAGACTTGTCATGTTTGGCAATGGCTTGCTGCCAACTTAAACCATAAATACCTTTAGAGTTATCTAATTGTTTCGCGTCGTGGCCATAAGTACCTGCCATACCACAACAGCCAACGCTCACCTCAGACAAGGTACAACCAAAGGCATTAAAGATTTCTTTCCAGTCGTTGCTTGAACTAGGCACATTGGTTTTTTCCGTACAATGGCCAAATAAATAGAAATCTTTGTTCGTGGTCGCTTTGATGTGTACCTGGTGCAGTCTGGGGGTAAGCCACTCTTGAAACAGCTTCACTTCAAACTGACCACGCTTGTCTCCCAGTACTTTCTTGTACTCGTCGCGGTAACACAATACCAACGCAGGATCTGTGCCTATCATAGGGATCTTTAACTGCGCCACTTGGTTCAAGAAATCAGACGCCGTCTGCGCCGTTTTTGCAAATTGACGCAAAAAACCTTTGATGTGTTGCGGCTTGCCGTTTGGCTTAAACGGCAACAATACAGGATGGAAACCCATTCGCTCAATCAATAACACAAGATCGCGAACCACGTCCGCATCGTAATAACTGGTAAATGGGTCTTGCACGATTAGGACATGTTTATCACGCTCTGCTTTTGGCAATTCAGCCAAGGCCTGCATGTTAAATTTGGTCGCAGTGTGGCCTTTTAACGAACGGGCTAATGTTGGCTGGCTTAATACCGGTATATCAACCATGCCAATGGCTTTAGTGGTTAACTTTTGCACCCAATCTTGTTTCAAAAATACATTAAACATGCCTGGCGCTTTCGCCATCAGTGGGGTGTAACTCTCTGAATATCCCACCATGTAATCTTTCACCGCACGTTGGTAGCGACTGTAATACAAAAACATAAAACGCGAACGGAAAGTCGGTACATCCACTTTAATCGGACACTGGCTGCTACACGCTTTACAGGCTAAACAGCCTTCCATGGCTTCCATCACTTCGGCCGAAAAGTCGTACTCGCCCCGCTTTTTAGACCAACTGTTAGCAAAACGTTTCACTAAGCTAATGTCGTTCTTGCCCGCCATGAGGTCTTTTTCAAGGGCAATAATGTCAACGTCGTTATTAACTAACTGCCTCAACCATTCCCGCATCAAACCAGCTCGGCCTTTCGGCGAATGACGACGGTCTTTGGTGATCTTACTTGAAGGACACATAGGAGACGTAGTGTCATAGTTAAAACACAGGCCATTACCGTTACAATCTACCGCCTCAGTAAAACTGTCGCGAACTTGCACCGGAATCTGACGGTCGTAAAAACCGCGTTTGGTGGCATCAACGCTAACCAAGCTATCTTGGGAGTCAAACGGGGTACAAATTTTCCCCGGATTGACTCGATTTAAAGGATCAAATACACCTTTGATTTTACGTAGTTCATTGAACAGGGTTTTGCCAAAGAACTCTGGGCCATACTCCGAGCGGAAACCTTTACCGTGTTCCCCCCACATTAAGCCTTTGTATTTGGCGGTTAAGGCAACGACCTTGTCTGAAATTTCACGCATTAAGACTTCTTGCTCTGGGTCACACATATCCAAAGCAGGACGCACGTGTAAGACCCCTGCGTCAACATGGCCAAACATACCGTAGTTCAGGCCTTTATTATCTAACAGGGCGCGAAATTCGATGATGAAATCAGCCAGATTCTCTGGTGGCACACACGTGTCTTCAGCAAACGCTACCGGCTTAGCCCGGCCTTTCGCGGCGCCCAATAGTCCAACCGCTTTTTTACGCATGCCATAAATGCGGTTAATCGCCGCTAAGTCAGTGGTAATTTGATAGCCAATTAAGCCGCTTTCGCCTTGGGCTATCTTGGCGTCTAATAACTGAGTTAAGCGGGCTATTTTCTCATTTTGTTTGGTTTCGTCTTGCTCGGCGTATTCAACAATATTGAGGCCGTCCATTACTTTGTCAGGCACGTCTTTGATTAAATCTGACACGCTATGCCAAACAATGTCTTGTTTGGCTAAATTGAGCACCCGAGAGTCAACCGTTTCAACGCTAAGCGCTTGCGCTTCAACAAGAAATGGCGCGTTACGCAAGGCAGACTCAAAGCTGTCGTATTTCACGTTGATTAAGGCACGGTATGTCGGGATCGGGGTAATATTAAGTTTAGCTTCAGTGATAAAAGCCAATGACCCCTCAGAGCCACACAAGATACGACTTACATCGACTTTTTCCTGTTGCTTATCAAACACGTGTTTTAAGTCATAACCGGTTAAAAAGCGGTTTAACTTAGGAAAACGCTGTTCGATTTCCTGTTCCATTTGTTGGCATGTGCCTAACACTTGGCGATAGATCTGGCCGGTAGCGGTTTCTTCTTCTGCAAACTGCAACGCTTTGGCTAGACTTACGGGCTTAGTTTTTAGTAGATCGCCGTTCACTAATACCGAGGTCAAAGCCAATACATGATCACTGGTTTTGCCGTATTTTAACGAGCCCTGGCCTGATGCGTCGGTATTAATCATACCACCGACAGTGGCGCGGTTACTGGTCGACAAATCAGGTGAAAAGAAAAAACCATGAGGACGAAGGGCATCATTGAGCTGGTCTTTGACCACGCCGGTTTGCACCCTAACCCAACCTTCTTTGGCGTTCACTTCCAAAATTTTGTTCATGTGGCGTGATAAGTCGACCACCACATGCTGGGTTAATGACTGGCCATTGGTACCCGTGCCGCCGCCCCGTGGGGAAAATTTAACGCTTTGATATTTTGGTTTACTGGCAAAACGGCACAAAGTGATTAAGTCTTGCTGCGTCTTTGGCAGTAATACGGCTTGTGGCAAACTTTGATACACAGAGTTATCTGTCGCCACCGCAAGTCTACTGGCATAGGTGGTTTCAATGTCACCGCTGTAAGTACTGTTGCCAAGCTCTTTTAAATACGCAACAACGTCAGGATGAATATTTTCTTGAATACTAAGATTGGGGATCATATTGCTCACAAGTCCCTGTAGAACGCTTTAAATTATAATGGCGCGATTATATCAAACATTGCTGCATAAATACCGCCCTATAAAATCAAATTTAGTTGCACTAAAACAAAAAAAGCCACCTTATTGGTGGCTTGTAAACACGGGACTTTGACGCCAAGCTTAAATTTTTGGCGTTTGCGTCACTACATCGATATTTTGTGCGCGATGACGTAATAAGTGATCCATGATAGTAATCGCCATCATGGCTTCCGCAATCGGTACCGCACGAATGCCCACACAAGGATCGTGGCGACCTTTAGTGATCATCTCAGTGGCCTCGCCGTCAACAGTAATGGTTTTACCCGGGATGGTAATACTCGACGTTGGCTTAAGCGCAATATGGGCAATGATGTCTTGACCGGTAGAAATACCGCCTAATACACCGCCCGCATGATTTGAAGTAAAACCGTCAGGAGTCAGTTCATCGCGATGCTCTGTGCCTTTTTGATTGACCACATCAAAACCATCACCAATTTCAACGCCTTTCACGGCGTTAATGCTCATCAGCGCATGCGCAATGTCAGCATCAATACGGTCAAACACCGGCTCGCCTAGACCCACAGGCACTTGCTCTGCCACTACGGTAATTTTGGCACCGATTGAGTCACCTTGCTTTTTCAGGTCACGCATGTACTGGTCAAGGGCATCAAGTTTAGACGCATCAGGGAAAAAGAACGGGTTTTGCTCAACTTGTTCCCAATCAATGGTTTCCGCTTTAATGTCAGCCAATTGGCTCATGTAAGCTCGTACTTTGATGCCAAATTTCTCTGCCAAGTACTTTTTAGCAATGGCGCCCGCAGCCACACGCATCGCTGTCTCGCGGGCGCTAGAGCGACCGCCGCCGCGGTAATCACGATGACCAAACTTTTGATGATACGTGTAATCGGCATGACCTGGGCGAAACAAGTTAGAGATTGCCGAATAATCTTTAGAGCGTTGGTCGGTATTCTCAATTAACAAACCTATGCTACAACCTGTCGTTTTACCTTCAAATACGCCTGACAAAATGCGTACTTGATCGGGTTCACGGCGCTGCGTGGTATAACGCGAAGTGCCCGGCTTACGACGGTCTAGGTCCGCTTGTAAGTCGGCTTCTGATATTTCTAACCCAGGTGGTACACCGTCCACCACACAACCTAAAGCGACACCGTGGCTCTCACCAAACGTCGAAATTCGAAAAAGTTGTCCGAAACTGTTCCCTGCCATTTTTCTTTTATCCTATCGTTAAGAGGAAAACACGTGTTGAAATTGCTGTAACTGCGCTTGGTTCAACATAAATACACCATGACCACCCTGTTCAAATTCAATCCAGGTGAAAGGTACTTCTGGGTACGCTTGCTCAAGGTGTACTTGGGAATTCCCCACTTCAACAAATAATACGCCGTTGTCTGTCAACATATCAGCGGCTTGCGCCAACATCTGGCGCACTAAATCTAGGCCATCAAAGCCCGCAGCCAAACCAAGCTCTGGTTCGTGACGAAACTCATCCGGTAAACTGTCCATGTCTTCTTGGTCCACGTAAGGTGGATTAGACACAATTAAATCATATTTTTGGCCTTTAACCCCACTGAATAAATCAGACTCTATCGGGAAAACTTGCTGTTCAAGGCCATGATCCTGAATATTGACTTGGGCTACATCCAGCGCATCCGTCGAGATATCAACGGCGTCTACTTCCGCTTCTGGGAAAGCATAAGCACACGCTATGGCGATACAACCGCTGCCAGTACACAGGTCAAGCACCCTTTGCGGCGCTTGTGTCAGCCACGGCATAAAGCCTTGCTGGATCAATTCAGCGTAAGGTGAGCGCGGCACTAAAACGCGCTCATCAACATAAAACTCCAATCCTGCAAACCACGCTTTATGGGTCAAGTAAGGAGTTGGGATCCGCTCATCGATTCGCCTTGCCACTAAATCTACCAAGTGTTGACGCTCACTTGTGGTCAAACGACTGTGGCGAATGTCACCGCCCATTTCGACCGGTAAATGCAAACTGGGCAAAATTAATTGCACCGCTTCATCCCAAGGGTTGTCCGTGCCATGACCAAAAAAAACGCCATGCTGGCTAAATTGCGTTGCACTCCAACGAATCAGATCGCCGATAGTGATTAAATCCGCGACTGCCTCAGCGCGTAAATTATTGTCCAAATTATACCTCAACTCGGTTAAAATCCCGGTTTGCATGAAACTTCGATGAAAAAGGGCGATATTATGGCTCACAAAGACGATACTGACGACTTTTCTCTATTTAAAGAGGCCATTTCAGGTGCCCGTGAAATCAAACAGGATACCATAAGACCAGACAAACCTAGGATCAAGGAAAAAATTGAGCGTCAGGAAATAAAACAGCATGAACTCGAACAAGAGTATTTTTCTGACGAGTTTGAGCCTCACTTTGATGAACATGGCCCGATGCGATTTATCGCCGAAGGCGCCGATAAGTTTGAGTTGAAGAAGCTACGCCGTGGTGATTACCCTCCCGAAATTTTTCTGGATCTGCATGGGCTTACCCAACAACAAGCCAAGCGCGAGTTAGCGGGATTAATCCACGAGTGTAAAAAGCGCCACTACCAGACTTGCTGCGTAATGCACGGTATCGGTAAGCATATTTTGAAAAAGAAGACGCCTATGTGGCTGGCACAGCACCCAGACGTGGTCGCTTTCCATCAGGCGCCACTCGAATACGGTGGCCAAGGTGCACTCTTAGTATTAATCGAGATTGATGAGCAACATTTACGTCGCTAAGCTGACTAGCGCGAAGAATCTCTGGTCATTTTACGCCACCGCGAGGCTTTTTAATGCTTTTATTTCTCGGTTCACTTGCGACGCAACGCGCTTATAATGATGCGGGGCGGTAGCTGAAAAAATAACCTTTCCTTGGGCGAATTCAAATCGCCCTTCCCCTTGAATAAACAGCTGCCCAGTAAAATATGACTTGACGTATTTAGCAATTTTAACGGCGTTGTAATCTTTAAATGTTCGCATACTGGCCTACCTGGCTAAAATCAACACAGGCAGCATAAAGACGCTTTATGACATTTTTATTTAACTAAGCAGTCAATAACATTAAATCAGGGTTAAGCTTGCTTGGCCTTAGTACTCAAAGCTTGCGCCTGTCGACCAAGTCCCCTTGTCTCCAAAAAGCCAACAGTACAATCACACTCAGAAATAACGGCCAGCTGGCTGGCTCATCAATACTGACTACTCCACCAGAACTGGCAACAGCCATAGTAAAGTCGTCAAGATTCGCGAACTCGCCAAACTCGGTTGTCTGCAGCGTCGAGAATCGAATAGAATTAAAGCGCTGATCGGTATCTAGCACGCCATAAAAGCCGGTGCCGCCGATACTCGACGGACCGCCCCCAAGAGTGTCGGCAAGGCTCAACGTCATGCTATTGACTTCCACCGTAATTTGGTCACCATTGGTCGCTCCGGTGAAGTACGCGATAAAACCATTTACCCACTGATCAAACAACACCTCAATATACGCCACACCGTCATAACTGAAGTCCATCAGTAACACCTCTGACGCAACTTTATTCTTACTTGTTCTAGCAGGGTTAATACTTGTTCTAGCAGGGTTAATACTTGTACTAGCAGGGTTAATACTTGTACTAGCAGGGGAGTACACTAAATCAAAATGGGCCATAGAAATAGTGTCATCAGTTTCTTCTATGCTACTTTTAAAGTCCTCAGTGATAAATTCAAAACCGGGACTAAGGGCATTTTTCCACGCCAGTTCATCATCAAAAACAACCACAGCAGCATTAATCGGTGCAACGAAAAGATAACAAGCTAACAACGCCAAGGATTGAAGCAAACGCATCGATACCCCCTTGATTTCCATGTTAAAAATAACAAAGAAAACAAAGCAAGTTCTAAGCCGGAATTTTATGTGCATGAAAAGTCTATTATTTTTTTTCAGGTTACAGATTTTCATTGACTAAGTGTAAAAAATACGGACAAAGAGGACGATAAAAATATCATTGTTAAGTTAAGCGATCTCGTCGAGACAGAGGCTTTAGAATGCTAAGGCACAAGTGGTATAAGTGGCGAAGCAAAGCCATTACAAACGTTTGCCTTGCGCCAATAAGCGGGTCGATTTACCTTGTTGATGAAAAAGCTTAGCGACTCTCATCATTAAAGTGTTGTGAAGGCAGGTAAGGCCTGCGTGTTTGTAAAGACAACACCGCCAAAGAGTGTCAAGCTAACAAAAGGCAGCAATGTAATAATCGCTTCAAAATAAAAACCTTCCATAAAGGAGTAACAAGGAATGACTTGCCGAAACCTTTAACATATAAATGCACTAGCTTGACAGCATTCAACTGCCATCAAGCTGCCAATATTGATGTATTAGGTTCGAGGCTATTTACCCGCAGGCTTGACTTAAGCGCTTCGTTAGCGTGTCTTTTTCCGACTGCGCTTTTTTAAGCCTTTCAATTTCCGCGGTATCATCTTTGCTCAATGCTTGTTTAATTTTCGCGACCGTTTTCATATAATCTTCAAAAGCCACTACGGACTCGTAAAAAATGTCTCTGTCAGACAGCTTTGCAACTTGCTCAGAATAACATTTGCAGTCAAGGTCAGGTTGTTTATTTTGCTTAACGCTTTGACACACTTTAACCAACTTGTCTCGAGAGGTGCTAATCTTTCCTTCTGTTAAAGCGGCTTGATATTTTCTTTCGTTTTCTGCTTTTTTAAAAAACGTGTCTTGGGCAGGATTGGCCATAGTGGCCGAAGACAAAGCTACACAAAGAATAGCGATGGGATGAAACTTCATGAATAACCTTTTAATGTAATATTTCAATAACAAGCGCTTACATTAGTTGATGTACAAAGCTTTTGAACGCATTTATTGAGATACTTTTGATCTAGATCCATCACTGACTCTGAAAGTTGACGCCTGACAATTACAGAAAATGTCATGAAGGCAACACGGGATAGTCAATAACTTCAAGGTGTTACCTTACTCATCAGGATCCCTGAGAAATCGATGGAGCAATTACAAGTCGTGTGGGGCCGATAAAAACTGCAGTTCACCTTGTAAATCATCATCAATATTGACGCATGCTATACCAGAGGTGGCAAAAATAGGGGCGCCCGCGCTGGGACATAACTCGGCAACCAAATAACCGACCAAGGGTAAATGTGAAACCAACATTAGGCTTTTGACACCTTGCTGTTGCATCTCATAGATAAAATTGGTCACTTTGTGTACGTTACCTGAGGGGATCAAGTGTTGCAGCTCAACGGTTTTATCTGCTGTGGGTAACAAAGGAGAAATAGCCGCAAAGGTCTGCTCGGCTCTTAAGTACGGACTGTGTCCTATTACTTCCAGGTGACTGAGTTGCGGCGCAAGCCAGTGGGCCATGGCTTCAGATTCATGTTTGCCGGTTGCAGTTAACGGGCGTTGAGCGTCAGTTTTGGCTAACATTTCAGCTTGACCGTGGCGCATAATATACACTTGCATGAGCATAGCCTAAACAAATACTAAAGTAGGTAGTTTACGTGTGATGGCTTTGAGTTAAAAGTGGCAGCGTTCAAATTTATCATAATCATTTGCAACTCTCTGATATCCTGTTAATAATGGATTGTTGTCTCACACAAAATTACACTTTTGGGTGCATTCAGGCTTGACCTCGCCTGCCCGATACTACCCCCGGAGTACGCCGTGCATAAAAGCCCGAATGATAGCAAAGCATATCGTCACCTCACCTTAGCGAATGGTCTCAAGGTGTTACTAGTTCACGACAGTGCAGCGGCCACTGCGGCAGCTGCGATGGCCGTCAATGTCGGCCACTTTCACGATCCGGACGATCGTGAAGGCATGTCTCATTTCCTGGAACATATGCTGTTTCTGGGCACCGAAAAATATCCTCAAAGTGGCGATTACCAAGACTTTATAAGTCGCCATGGCGGTCATCACAATGCTTGGACAGGCACCGAGTTCACCAATTTCTTTTTCGATATTGAAGCGGAATATTTTGAACCAGCACTGGATCGCTTTGCGCAGTTTTTTATTGCGCCTTTATTTACCGAAGAACAGGTGGATAAAGAGCGTCAAGCCATCGAGTCAGAATACCAGCTTAAACTCAAAGACGATGTGCGTCGTCAATATCAAGTAAATAAAGAAACCACTAACCCAGCGCACCCATTTGCCAAATTTTCGGTCGGTAATTTGCAAACCCTTGCTGACTTTGATGGCCGTAAGGCCCGTGATGAACTACTGGCATTTTATGAGCAAGAATACTGCAGCTCTCGCATGAGTTTAGTGTTACTTGCTCCCACTTCATTAGACCAACTGGAACAATTGTGCCGAGCAATGTTCGGTGCCGTGATAGATCGCCAATTGCCAAAGTGGAAGATCAAAGCCCCTCTGTACACCCCCAAAGAGCTCACGTTAGAAATCAAAGTTAACCCTGTTAAAGACACCAAAAAACTGTTTGTGTCTTTTGCGTTACCGGATATCTCGCAGTATTACCAAACCAAGCCACTGACTTACCTCAGTCACCTACTGGGCAATGAATACCCGAAGAGCTTATTTTCCGTGCTCAAACAACAAGGTTGGATCAACACTCTGAGCGCAGGGGGCGGGATCAGCGGTTCTAACTTCAAAGATTTCAGCGTGTCATTTAGCCTGACGGACGAAGGCTTAAGCCATGTTGATGACATTATCGAAGCCCTTTTTGGCTATATCGCGCTGATTAAAGGACAAGGTATTGACCGTTGGCGCTACCAAGAAAAACATGCCATTGTCGAGCAAGCCTTTCAATTTCAGGAAGTTGGCCGCGCCATTGATCTCGTTTCGCACCTGGCCATTAACATGCATCATTATCCAGCCCAAGACGTCATTTACGGCGATTACGTGATGGCCAATTACGACGAAACGTTGATCCGGAATATGCTGGACTACTTTAGGCCTGACAACCTAAGAATGCTGATCAGCGCCCAAGGCCAAGACACGGATCGCACAGCGCGTTGGTATCACACGCCTTACCGGGTTGAAGTGATTGATACCACTCGGTTAAGTCGCTGGCAAAAAGCGCAAACGCCGCTTGCCCTCGCCTTGCCCCCTGCCAACCCCTTTATTGCCCACAATATTGCGCCGCGCCCGCAAGCGCCAGGCCCCAATATTCCGACCTTGTTAACTGACAAGCCAGGATATCGGGTATGGTACAAAAAAGATGAACAGTTCAACGTGCCTAAAGGCAGCTTATACATCGCGGTGGATTGTGAGCATGCAGTGAAAAATGTGCGAAATATCGCCCTCACCCGTATTGCCGTAGAGCTGTTTTTAGACCATTTATCTGAATTAACTTACCCCGCTGAAATTGCAGGCTTAGGCTATCGTATATACGCCCATCAAGGCGGATTTACTCTTCATTTGAGCGGTTTTACGGCTAAACTACCACTGCTTTTACAGCTGATTCTCAGTGCCCGAAAATTTGGTAAAGTCGACCCTCAACGCTTCGCGATTATCAAACAGCAGTTGATTCGCAATTGGCATAATCAAAAGAAAGGTAAACCCATTTCTCAACTGTTCAGCCAATTGACCTCTTTGCTGCAACCGGCTAACCCACCAGCAGTGGATCTAGCGGCCGCACTAGAAGACGTATCCCTGGATGAAATGCCAGGCTTTATTGAAGCGCTTTATCAACAGGTGCACGTTGAAGTCCTGGCACACGGAGATTGGTTGCAAGGTGAAGTGGAAGAGTTATCAACTTATTTGCAAAAAGAGCTGGCGCCAAACGCCGCTCCCGGCGCTGAAACCCAGCGCCGCCTGGTCGATATATCTGGTCAAGGCAGCCTGGTAAGGCAAGTGCACTGCGACCATAACGATTCCGCCATGATAGTGTATTACCAGTCTAGCGACACCGCTTCATTGTCCATCGCATTGTATACGTTAGCCAATCATATTATGTCTTCTGGGTTTTTCCATGAACTCAGAACCCAACAACAATTAGGGTATGTTGTTGGCAGTGGTAACCTGCCATTAAACCGCCATCCGGGGATCATTTTCTACGTACAAAGCCCAGTCGCAAGCCCCGAACATTTGCTAAATTGCATCAATGAATTCATTGATAGCTTTCACTTAGTATTAATGGAATTATCGCAAGCGCAATGGGACATGAGCCGACAAGGTTTGATCGCTAAAATGCGCGAGCCTGACACTAATCTTAAAGCGCGAAGCCAACGTTATTGGGTGAGCATAGGCAATAAAGATTGGCAGTTTAGCCAGCGTGAACAAGTTGCCGACGCAATAGATAAGCTGTCTCGAGCAGATCTAATACGCTTTGTTGTGAGCCTAAAGTCGCGTTTTTCTGATCGTCTCATTGTCTGCAGCCAAGGTCAGGCACACGAGAGCCATGCACCCTTGACCATAGGTAAAGCCATCGAAGAAGCGGACAGTTTTAGAAGCAGCGCCAAGAAGTTTATTAACTAAACCCGCGCAGGGTTTACCGACACAGCTTTAATTTGAGCCGACAACTGATGCCAAAAAGTACGTATAGCTGATTTTTCCAAGCTCGCATCAAAATGAAACTTCAACAAGGTCTGTACTTTAATATGTGGTAATGATTGCTGCATCTCAGCGCTTAATTCTTGTGACCACAATTGCAAAGGGCATAAGCTGTGACAATAATTATCATCAGCATGGGGGCAAGACGTATTTCGTCCCGACACAATGTTGATAATGGAAGCTTGCTGCAAATGCGCCATATTATCGATCACAGCACGCGTAATATTCATTGGCGCAACCAATGCACTAGACATTTTTTTACCTAGCCCTTTACAGTTTAAGAACTCGGTGCTGGGTCTAACGTTGTTGACCAAAACATCAACCCCTCCGACTTTACCGAACACGTACTCTAGGGCAGCCTCGACAAAATGTGGATTATTAACGTCCACACGAAACGTATGCAATTGGCAGTCAGTCCGAGCGGTTTGCTGCACCAAATGCTGCATACCGGTTTCGTCCAAGTCCCAAATAACAATGTGTTTTGCGCCTTGCGCAGCGGCAAATTCTACGAACGAACGGCCACCTCCATTTGCGCCGCCGACCACCAGTACGGTTTTATGCTTTATATTATTCATTTAATTAAGTACTAAAAAATGCTTGAACATAGCTAGCATAACCTTAAGGGCAGTGAAAATATTCAGTAATTCTACTGCATTACGGCTAGGTTATACCCTTGTCCCCTGCCTCGGTTTATGACGTCTTCAGTCGCGTCAATCGCAAACCCATCATCTGCATTGGTAAAGGCAAAATCTAGATTAGTATAAGCAGAGGGTGGGATAGTAAATATCATGGCATTCCCCTACATATATAAATGCTGACCGGGCTTTCAGTTGACTATAATGACTAACCTGCGATTAATTATATTATCTGGAGAATTGATGCCCACTCTGACCATAATTGCCCATATCCATGCACACCAAGATCATATTGACACAGTCAAAGCCGCTTTAATTAAACTAATTGATATCACCCGCTCAGAGGTGGGCTGTGTTAACTACGACTTACATCAAGACAACGAAAACCCAGCCCATTTTGTGTTTTATGAAAATTGGCAAAGCCGTGAACTGTGGCGCGACCATATGGAGAATCAACACTTAAAAGACTACATGAGTGAAACAGAAGGCAAGGTGGCGGCCTTTACCGTCCATGAAATGTCAAACATTGCGTAAGGAATCAACGACAAGCTTGTTAGCTAAAACTGAAGGTTGAACAGTAAAAGCATAGTAGTAGGCTAAACAGGCAAGATAGAAAAGGCAGCATGCGAGGCATGCTGCCTTCTAACGATTATTTTTGCGCTTCAACAGGCTTAGCACCGCAAACCTTGAGGATATAAATCGAGGCAACACATACCCCTAAAAAGCCCATCAAAAAAATAAAAGGCATCGCTGAATAGCCCAAAACGTGCCAAATAACTGATTCTAACGTACTCATAAAAGACTCCTTTTTTAGCCATTATAGCCCTAACCTTTTGGCAAAAATTGCTATTTATCAACATTGTCGCAAAACACCTATTTAGAGGTAGCACGATTAAAGCTTCGCTGCATTTATGCCTCTATAACGCTGTGCAATACGTCTTGTAAGCGTTCCTCTAACGTGAATCGCTCGCCAAAACGCTGGCTTAAATCGCGGCATTTTTGCTCGATCTGTTTAGCCCCTAATGTCCGAGCCATTTGAATAGGGCCGCCCCAATATGGCGGAAATCCGATGCCAAAAACCGCGCCTATATCGGCAGCTTGGTCTGACTCAACAACGGCTTCATCGAGACACCTTAAGACCTCCAACAACATCAGAATGACGCAACGCCAAACAATGTCTGACTCACTGACAAGGTTGGCGTATTTCACTTTCAGTTCTGCCATGACTCTGGCATCGGTATGCCGGTCCTTGTTTCTGCCCTGATACATGTAAAAGCCACGCTGCACTTTTTTACCGAGGCGCCCCTGTTCGAGTAAAATGTCAAAGCCGTTAGCTGGCGTAAAGCGTGAGCCTAAGTGCTGCTGTAAAATCGGGGCGATATGGGCCGCAATATCCAGCCCAACTTCATCCAATAACTTGAACGGCCCGACCGGGAAACCAAACTGCGTTAATGCTTGGTCAACCTTTTGCACTGATTCACCAGACATCAATAACTTCATGGCTTCATTAATGTAAGGGGCTAGAATTCGGTTCACGTAAAAGCCCGCACTGTCTTTGACGACTATGGCCGTTTTACCCTGTTGATGCGCCAATGTTAGTGTCTGTTGTAAAGTGGCTTTGCTCGTTCCTTGATGAGGTATCACTTCTACCAAAGGCATTTTTTCTACTGGGCTGAAATAATGCAGCCCTATGACTTGCGCCGGATACTGACTGCCTTTGGCAATTTCAGCAATAGGGATCGAGGACGTATTACTGGCAAAAACCGCCCCTTTCACTAATAAATGTTCAACTTGCTTGAGAGCCTGTTGTTTGGCCGCTAGATCCTCATAAATGGCTTCAAACACCACGTCCACTTTGCCTAAATGAGTCAGGCTCAAGGCGCCGCTAAAGCGTGCCATGGACTGATTAAGCTCTCCTTGAGAAATATAACCTCGGCGCTGTTTTTGCTCAAAATAACGGTAACTATATGCCATAGCTTGCGCTATCGCAGCCTCAGACAAGTCGTTAATATTAACGTCCCAGCGGCCTTGATTTGCGCTCACTAACGCGATTCCCGCCCCCATTAACCCCGCTCCTAATACGAGCACTTGGTCTACCTTGCTGGCGGCCGGTTTGCCCCCTTGTTTGATGGCAGTTTGAGCCAAAAAAAGCCGCCTAAGAGCTTGCGACTCGGGGCTCATGACTAACTGCGCAAAATGTTCTGCCTCTATTATCTCTCCAGGCGATGGCACCGCTTTTGAACGGCGTAGATAAGCGCTGCGACAAGCTGCAATAATGGCTGGCACGGCCGGGTAATGGCCCTGACTCTGTTTCATCCCTTGCGCGTTCGCTTGACGAAAGATAAATGATCTGGCGAGGGCATTATTTTGAATAAACGATGGCGCTGACCGCGTCAGTTTTTGATTCACCATTGTCATGGCAGCCTTGAGAAGCGCCTCCGCGGGAACAACTTTGTCCACCATGCCCAGGCGCAGGGCTTGCGCGGGGCGATATTGCTTTCCCGTCATAATAACTTGCAACGCCTGGGCGCAGCCAATAAGTCGTGGCAGCCTTTGCGTACCACCACTGCCAGGCAGTAAGCCAAGCTGTACTTCAGGTAGGCCTATCTTAGTGTGACTACTGTCACTGGTCACGCGCGCAGTGCACGCCAAAGCCAACTCGTAACCTCCGCCCAAGCACACACCATCAATGGCGGCGACAACCGGAAATCGCAGTTTGCTCAAGCGCTCAAACAAGTGTTGTCCTTGGCGCGCTAACTCAAAGGCTTGTTGATATTGACGACAATCATCGAGCATATTGATATCGGCCCCGGCGATAAAACAGCCTGATTTATTACTGGTAATGATCAAGCCTTTTAGGGTGTTGTCTGATTCCAAAGCATCAAGTATCAAGGCCATGTCCTCGATACTTTGTTGATCAAACGTATTATGGCGCTGCTGAGGGCTGGATATCACCAAGCGCGCAATTTTAGTTTGGCTGTGCGCTTGATAATACTCGTCTTCTGCAGTCAAACCGCTGCTATCAATTCGGTAATGTAGCCTGAGAGTAGGAGTTTGCAGCAACTGGGCTGCCATTGCTTTATCACTCATTCCTCTACCTCCACGACCATTGCCACACCCAGTCCACCCGCGGCACACGCCGAGGTAAGTCCCACTCCGCCGCCACGATGTTTAAGGAACTGCAAAGCCTGCAATATTAACCTGACTCCCGTAGCAGCAAAGGGATGGCCGTACGCCAGCGACCCACCATACGGATTAAATACGTCCATATCTATATTGCCAATCGCTTCTGTGCGCCCTATCTCGGCAGCAAATTGCTTACTTTCTAAACGCTGCACATTAGCCAAGGTCTGAGCAGCAAACGCTTCGTGCATTTCAATCACATTACAATCAGCCAGCGTCATTCCCGCCATGTCTAATACTTTTGGAATGGCAAACGCAGGCCCCATTAACATATCTTGCTGCACCGCTTTCGCGTGATAAGCCCAGCTGCGGATATAACCCAGCACAGGGATGCCTAATTCTTTAGCCTTATGTTCTGACATTAAGCCAATGGCTGCGGCGCCATCAGTTAACGGCGTAGAATTAGCCGCAGTGACACTGCCCCCTCGTTTGTCAAACGCCGGTTTAAAATCTTGATAACGCTTTAAAGCCACATCAGCTCGAATGGTATTGTCCTGGCTAATGCCCGCTGCAAACGGAGGCACCCAAGTGGGCATGACCCAATCTCGATGGTTCCCCTCTTGCCAAGCTTTTGCTGCCAGTTGATGGGAACGAAATGCAAATTCGTCTTGTGCTTGGCGGCTGATATGCCAACTTTTTGCCATCTGCTCAGCTGACTGCCCCATGGTTAAGCCGGTTGAGTATTCAGCCACAGCGGGAGCAACAGGTAACAAGTGACGCCATGGCAAGCGGCGCAAGATACTCATCTTCGCCCCCATGTTTTTGGCTTTACTTAGCTGCACTAAGGCTTTCGCAAAAGGCTTGCTAACCCCAATGGGTAACACAGACGATGAATCCGCGCCGCCGGCAATACCGGCATCAATGGCGCCCGTTTGAATGCCTTGAGCCAAGCTCGTCAACGCTTGAAAGCTGGTGGCGCAGGCCCGCGTCACCGAATATGCGTCAGTCGACACGGGCAAACGACTGGCGAGCACAATTTCTCTGGCGATGTTGGGTGCGCGAGGCATCTGTATCACTTGACCAAACACCACTTGCTGCCACTCAGAAAGCGCCACTGGCGAGCGGCGCAATATCTCACTGACTAAGCTGATGCCTAAATCTAAGGCGCTAGCATCTTGGTACGCGGTGAGTTGACGAGCAAATGGGGTTCGAAGGCCTGCAACAATGGCCACCCGCGGCATTGGCGCCGTGCGAATGGCGGCGCATGCAGGTAGGTTTTGTGCGCTGGGCTCTGTGTTATGAGACTGCTCCATGCTTGCTTCCTGTACAAGAACTAACCGTAAATTTGTGTAAATGTTTTTTAAATTTCAGTTATTTAAGCATAGCCAGTCTTGGATGAATTGCCGCATAGGGGTAATATCGAATGATATTCTTTTAAAACTGAACTTTTTCTCATGTCGAAACAACATATCCAAGCGCTCCGAGCCCATCTCAACAAAGCCATTTTGGGGCAAAGTGAATTAGTCGATAGTTTATTAATTGCGCTATTAGCCGATGGCCACATCATAGTGGAAGGACCGCCTGGACTGGCCAAGACGCGAGCAGTGAAAGCGTTGGCTGATGGCATCGAAGGTGACTTTCACCGGGTTCAGTTTACCCCCGACTTACTGCCGGCAGATTTAACCGGCACAGACATATTCCGACCACAAACTAGCGAGTTTGTGTTTGAGTCCGGCCCTTTGTTTCATAACATCATTTTGGCGGACGAAATTAACCGCGCTCCGGCCAAAGTGCAATCAGCATTGCTTGAAGCAATGGCCGAACACCAAGTAACTGTTGGCAAAAAAACGTACGCTCTGCCTAAGCTATTTTTGGTCATGGCAACCCAAAACCCCTTAGAGCAAGAAGGTACCTACCCGCTACCTGAAGCGCAACTTGATAGATTTATCATGCACCTTGAGCTCGACTACCCGGACGCAAAAACAGAACGTGAAATTTTGCAGCTCAACCAAAATGAAGTGATGGGGAATTTTGCCAAAGGCATTCAAAAGCTGCCGGCAGAGCAAATTTTTGCTTTACGCCAAGAAGTGCTCAACGTCACTATGGCGCCGCATTTAGAGCAATATCTGATTGATCTGGTGATGGCCACACGTCATCCAGGCCAGTTCTCTCAACAACTTGCAGATTGGATAAGCTTTGGTGTCAGCCCTCGCGCCACTTTAGCATTAGCCAGAACCAGTCGCGCACGAGCTTGGCTTGATGGTCGCGATTTTGTCACCCCTGACGATATCGTCAGCTGTTGCTACCCCGTATTTAGGCACCGTCTATTGCTGAGTTATGAAGCAGAAGCCGACGGCATCAGCGCCAATAAGGTGATCGATCATATCATTTCACAAGTGGCTTTAGCAGCATGATCCACCCCGCTTTGCCACACAGCAATGGCATCGCTGTGTCGTTAAAAGAGCTGTTGTCGTATCAAAAAAACAAACCTGCTAAAGCCAGTCAAGGTATGGGGGGTCGCACCCTGGCAGGGCCATATCGGTCATTAATTAAAGGTCGAGGCATGGAGTTTGATGAAGTGCGCCACTATCAACCGGGCGATGACGTTCGCTCAATTGACTGGCGGGTAACCGCTCGCACAGGCTCAACCCACACCAAAGTGTTCAAAGAAGAAAAAGAACGTCCGGTGTTTATTTTAGTCGACTTGTCTGACAGCATGACTTTTGGTTCAACCTTGTTGTACAAATCAGTACAAGCGGCGCACTTAGCCGCATTACTCGCTTGGCAAGCCAAACAACGTAACGACCGTGTTGGCGCGGTATTGTTTAATCAAGCTGAGCACCTGGAATTAAAGCCCAAGGCTCGCACCACTGGCGTTTTGCAACTGCTTCATGGACTGTGTAGCTTGCAACAACAACAGCCAAGCATTTTCCAGCAAGAAGACACAAAGCTAGTTGCTCACAGCCACGAACAATTTACTGCTGAACTGACCCGCTTGCGCCGTCTAGCTCATACCGGCTCTCAAATTCATCTTATCAGTGATTTTGCCAGTTTGACCGAGCAAGGCGAAAAACAATTAGCCCTGATGCAGCGTCATAATCAAGTGAGCGCATGGCAAATTGAAGATCCCCTTGAAATAAGCTTACCAAAAAGTGCCAAAGGCCAATTGAAAATTCGCTCCTTCTTTGGTGAAAGCTTGCTCAACCTCTCGCAGCAGCGTCAAACTTATGCTGACGCTGCCCAGGCTAAACGTGATCAATTAAGTCACCGCCTCAAACGCCGCGCCATTAGCCACCATACCATCAGCGCGGGTTTGCCTTTGTTGGAACAAATGTAATTATGTCCCTGCCTCAACCTGCTCCCTTAGAGCTTCTCGATATTGTCATGCCAGTGCCAGCGTCACCTTGGCCTCCGTCTTTAGCTGCGGGGCTGGCCGCGTTCACAGTGTTAGCATTACTGGCTTTAGTTGGTTGGCAATTATGGCGATACTGGCACCGCCGCAAATTACGACGCGCCGCGTTAGTGCAGTTAGACGCGTTAAGTCAAACATCCCCCACTTTATTAGCAGTGAGTGAGTTGCTTAAACGCATTGCCATCAGCGCCTATGGCCGCACTCAAGTCGCCGCACTCAGCGGCGACGCTTGGTTTGAGTTTTTATCTCAATCAAGTCAACAAAAAGCCGATTTCAATGCCGTTAAGCACCTTTGGTTACAAGGCATTTATCAAACTTCGCAAGTTGCCGATGACCAAGATATTGCATTGGCAAAACGTTGGATTAAGTCGGCGATTCCTGTAAAGGTTTCACGACTTACAAATCTACCGAACCAGGAGCAAACAAATGTTTGAGTTTTACTATCCTTGGCTCGGATTGCTCGCGTTATTGCCGTTACTGCTTTGGCGCTTACCCGCTAAAACAAGCCAGCAGGTTACCTTGTGGCTGCCGCAAGCACCAAACACGCCTACACAGCACAACACAGTACCCACGCGCCGTTGGCCCGCCCTGCTCTTTTTACTGGGCTGGCTGGCCTTAGTGATAGCCATGATGCGACCAACTTGGATTGGCGAACCAGTGCGAGTGCCGCAGCAGCACAGAGACGTTATGTTGGCATTGGATCTGTCTGGCAGTATGGAAATTGAAGATATGCAATTAACCATGCGTACCACGGATCGCCTCAGCGTCAGTAAAAAAGTACTGGCGGACTTTGTCAGTCGCCGCGAAGGGGACCGCCTAGGTTTGATATTGTTTGCCGACCATGCTTATTTGCAAGCGCCACTCACTTATGATCTCAATACCGTATTACAACTGGTGCAAGAAACTGAAATCGGTTTAGTCGGCGAGCTCACCGCCATTGGTGAAGGTATTGGCCTAGCGGTAAAACGCTTTATCGAAGCAGACAACGAACAAAAAGTGCTAATTTTGCTGACCGACGGCCAAAATACTTCGGGTACGGTCGACCCCATAAAAGCTGCAGAATACGCGAAAGAACAAGGGGTAAAAATTTACACCATAGGACTCGGTGCTGACGAAATGTTACAACGCAGTTTATTTGGCAGCGTCAAGGTTAACCCCAGCGCCGATTTGGATGAAGAAAGCTTATCTAAGATTGCCAGTATGACGGGCGGGCAGTATTTTAGAGCACGTGATCCCGATGACTTATCCGCTATTTATCAAGAGCTGGATAAACTCGAACCGGTCGCTTCTGAAGCTCGCAGCTATCGCCCAGAAAAGAACCTATTTTATTGGCCACTCGCCTTTGCTGTTGCTTTATTTGGCTGCGCTACGCTAGTGCGCCGGGAGTCTTAAGGCATGTTTGAATTTTTACGCCCGCTTTTTTTATTATTAATCCCTGTCGTGATGGCATTGTTTATCTGGCTAAAGCGCCATCAAGGACAAGCCAGCTTAAAACACCTGATCGCGCCGCACCTTGCCACACGGTTAATCCAAGGACAACGTGGCCATAACCAACTGCACTGGTGGGTGTTGTACTTGGGCATAGTAGCCAGTATTGCCCTTGCTGGGCCAAGCTTTCGACAAGTAGAAGTGCCCATTGTGCAACTCAAACAAGCCAGAGTGATAGTGATGGACATGAGCATGAGTATGTACGCCACAGACTTAACGCCTAACCGCCTAACCCAAGCAAAATATAAAGCGCTGGATTTAATTGGCCAGCAAACCGAGGGAGAGCAAGGCTTAATCGCATATGCAGGTGACGCCTTTACCATTTCACCGTTGACGCAAGATAATGCAACCATCTTAAATTTATTGCCTAATTTAAGCCCAGACATCATGCCTAAACCGGGTTCAAATCCTGTTGCGGGTTTACATCGCGCCATCGCCCTATTGCAAAATGCAGGGTATCAAGACGGTGACATTATCTTTATTACCGATGGCATTAGCCGCGCTCATAGCCAGCAAATGGCTGACATTGTCGGTCAAAGCTCATGGCGGCTTTCGTTTTTAGCTGCGGGCAGTAAAAAAGGGGCGCCCATAACACAACCCAATGGAGATTTACTTAAGGATAACGCCGGCAATATTGTGATCCCGCAACTAAAGCTGGCGCCGTTAAGACAGTTAGCAAGACAAACAGGTGGCACATTAGTGACGCTCTCAAGCTCAGACAAAGACATTTCTGCACTCAATCAGTTTGCTTTTAACGTGGCCAAAGACGCAGCTGAAAAGAGCGAGCAGCAAAGCTTACAAGCCATTGATGATGGCTATTGGTTGATGTTTTTATTGGCGCCATTTGTATTGTTCGGTTTTAGGCGTGGCCATTTATTTAGCGTCGCCTTGATTGCGGCCTGCTTTCTACCTAAGCCCGGCTACAGCCAAAGCCAAAGCATCTGGCAAAATACGCAACAAAATGCGTATCAGGCGTTTCAACAACAAGACTATGAAACTGCAGCGCAGCTGTATCAAGAGCCTCTCGCTAAAGGCGCCGCTTACTTTAAAGCCGAACAATACGACGAAGCGAAAGCGCAATTTTCCAAACTTGATAGCGCCAATGCATGGTATAACCTCGGTAATACTCAAGTTAAATTAGAAGATTATGACGCCGCCCTAAAAAGTTATGAAACCGCACTGCAGCGTGAACCAGGCCATGTCAGTGCTCAGCAAAACTTGACCCGCTTAAAAGACTGGCTAGCACAACAGGAGCAGCAAGAACAACAGGACTCACAGAGCCAGGATGAGCAAGAAAGTCAAGATTCTCAAGACTCACAAAGTCAAGACGAGCAAGCAAACCAAGACGCGCAAGATTCACAGAATCAAGATGAGCAACCAAACCAAGACGCGCAAGACTCACAAAGTCAAGACGAGCAACAAAACCAAGACGCGCAAGATTCACAGAATCAAGATGAGCAACAAAACCAAGACGCACAAGATTCACAGAATCAAGATGAGCAACAAAACCAAGACGCGCCAGACTCACAAAATCAAGATGCTCAAGACCCACAATCCCAAAGTGAAGAGAGTCAACAAGCACAAACGCAACCAGAGGTCTCACCGCAAGGTGAAGATCAGCAAGCATCAGCCGTCGCTTCCCCTGAACCTAGCCCAGAGCCTGCGCCAGCAGATGCACAACCATCTATTGCGCAGGGTGTTGAAAACAACGATGAAGCCGCAGCTGAACCCACAGAGCCTTTACCAGCATGGTTACAACAGATGGCGGATGATCCATCTATCTTGCTACGCAATAAAATGCGCTTGGAATACCAAAAGCGCGATAAATTTACCGAAGAAGGAGAAACCTGGTGAGTAGATTATGGTTTTATCTGACCCTGATACTAATGTGGGCGCCGCATTCCGCTTTTGCTGCTATTAGCGCCAGCATCAGTCAAAACCCTGTGTATCAAGGAGAAATATTTACCCTTGAAATAGAAGTGGACGAGAGCGCCGACCCCGACGCTTTAGACACCCGTCCGCTAGAGCAAAACTTTGACGTGTTCAGGCCTTCCGTTAGCCGCCAAAAATCGATGATAAACGGTAAGTTTACCAGCGTCACACGTTGGAGAGTCTCTCTATCGGCTAAAACCGAAGGCATGACTCAGATCCCCGCGTTAAACGTCGCAGGGCAATTGACCCGCCCTATCGCGGTGAAAGTCGTTTCTCAAGGCGAGCAAGCAGATGAACCAAAAGACGTATTCATTACCGCAGAGCTTGATAAAACCAGTGTATACCCAGGTCAGCAAGTGATTTATACGGTGCAAGTATATACCGCTGTAAATCTGGAGAATGCCAATTTGAATGCCCCTAAGTTAACCGGGGCAGACATATCTCAAATTGGCCAAGATCAAAAAGAAATAGCCATTAAAGATGGCTTAAAGTATCACAAGATTACGCGTCGCTTTGCCATTAACCCCAGCCAATCGGGCCAGTTTGATATTGCGCCGGCACAATTAACTGGTGATGGTTATAAGCGCGTCAATAATCAAGGCTACAACCGTATGATCCGCTCCAATATCAACGAAGCCAGTCAAGCGTTGACCTTGGAAGTCAAAGCCAAACCGGCAGGCTTTGCCGGCCAATGGTTAGTCAGCCCACAAGTCATGCTCAATGCTGAGTTACAAAATAAAGCGCAAAGTCTGGTTGTCGGTCAGCCCGTCACACGCACCTTCACTTTGATTGCGGCAGACACACCTCAGGCCGCGTTACCTGAATTCAACTTTCAATACCCAGACGGCGTCCGGATCTACCCTGATAAAGACGAATTAAGCCAATTTACCCATCAAGGTCAAGCGTACGCACAGCGTATCAGTAGCCATGCTATTATTGCCGAGCAAGCCGGTGAGTTGGTGTTACCAGAAGTAAAAATTCCTTGGTGGAACAGCGCAACCGATAAAATAGAATACGCCATTGTGCCCGCACAAACGGTCACTGTAATCGCGGCGGCGCAAGAGCCTGAACAAGCCATTATTGAGAGTCATGGTCCTACGACAATCGTAGAGCGCGATGCCGGTTTTTGGCCTTGGTTAAGCGCGCTACTCGGTTTGGGCTGGCTAGTCACCTTGATTTTTTATTTTAATCGACCGCGCCTTGCTGTTGCAACGACTCCTCGCACTGCAACTGCCAATAACTTGCCTAAGCAAAAGCTGTTAGCGGCCTGCGAACAGAATGACAAAAGCCAAGCGTGGCAAGCATGGTTAGTATTTAAACAAGATCAATGGCCACATGATCGCTCTCCCCTAGGCATTCATCATGAATTGGCTCAGGCACTGAAACAATTAGAAGCGGCCATCGCACAAAATGCGCCTTGGCAAGGTGACGAATTAGCACGAAGCATCAATACTGTGTCTAAAACGGCAACAGAGTCTGAGACAATCGCGCCACTTAATCCAAGCTAGCATAATTACAAGCATGCCCTGATGCCAGCCTATGGCATCAGGAAAAGGAGATGCTGCATGATAAAAAAATTTCTTGGAAAGAAAAATGCCCCCCCTCCGGTCATACAAGATATGGCTAATAAACAAAAACGCTATGAAGCCTTAGTGCAAGCTTATCATGGTGATATATATCGCTACGCATACTGGTTATGCCGCGACAAGCACATCGCAGAAGATATCGTGCAAGACACATTTTTACGTGCTTGGCGTGCTCTTGATAGCTTGCAAGATGAAAAAGCCGCCAAAGCATGGCTTATCACCATCTTACGGCGCGAAAATGCACGCAGGTTTGAAAGAAAACGTTTTGATATTGTTGATATTGAAACCGATACGGTCGCTGATGACGTATCAAGTAGCAGTGAACAGGTAATCGAGAGTGAATGGCTGCACCGGCAAATTGAAAAGTTGAGTCCAGAATACAAAGAGCCTTTGCTATTGCAAATGGTGGGAGGGCTGAGCGGAGAAGAAATTGCTCAGCAGCTGAAACTTAACAAAAATACGGTCATGACACGCTTGTTTAGAGCTAAAAACCAGCTAAAAGAAGCACTAGAGCAACAAAACACGATAAAGGGGCAAAGTAATGGATGAGTTAGAATTTCGTCGCAACGCTTATGCAGATCCCAATAATCAATCTCCGGAATTTTTAGCTTCAGCTCAAGAAAGTGAGCAGAACCAAAAGTTTCTAGATGAAATGAAAGCTTTTGATGACGCCTTAGAAGCAGGCCTTAAAGACATTGAGGTGCCTGAAGGTTTAGCAGATAAAATATTACTCAATCAAACATTCGAGCAATACCAAGACAATCAAAAGCACAGTCGCTGGCACCTGGCAATAGCCGCGAGCGTGGCCTTTTTCATTGGCCTGAGTCTTAATCTGATTAACTTTGAGCAAAATCCGAGCATAGGTGAAGTGGCTATTGAGCACGTTAAAAATGAGCTGATATTCACCCAACATATCGATGAGGCCGCTGACCTACACACGGTCAATGCCAAGCTTGCCAAATACGGTGGTCAAGTAGAGCAAACCCTGGGCCACGTTTATTACGTGAATCATTGCTCATTCGGTGGCGCAGCCGCTTTTCATATGATTTTGCAAGGTGAGCATGACAAAGTAACCGTATTTGTGGTGCCTAAATCGACAAAGATGGCCACGCAACCTATGTTGACCCAAGGGGATATGCAAGCCATGGTTACCCCCGTCAAACACGCTAATCTAGTGCTGGTTGCTCATAAAGATGAGCCGATGGAAAAACTGGAACAAAAACTGTCACAACGCATTGATTGGTCAATTTAATATAAAATATGCTGCGGATACTATTCAGACGCACATCCGCAGCATAAAATACCGAAAATCATCAAAAAAATCAGAGCAAGATCCGTGTTTTCCAGCCTATATTATATTAACCTTCTGACAATCATGATTGAACGCAGGGTCTAAGTGAGCTCTTCCCTCTAACGTTCAATGGCGTTAAGCAAAGCTAAGCTTTTTCCAATATACTCAACATTAACATCGGTAAATAATCAGTTTTTATGTATTCATTTGTTGCTCGTCAGCCTATCTTGAATCAACACCAAAACCTCGTTGCTTACGAGCTATTGTTTCGTGACAGTGCTGAAAATGTGTTCCCACAAATCGATTCAGAATACGCCACAAAAAAGCTTGTATCAGACACCTTTTTAAATCTCGGCCTCAATAAAATAGCCAATGATAAAGTGTGCTTCATTAACTTCACTGAAACGGCTATTTTGCAGAGCCTGCCGCTATTGTTACCCAAAGAGCACGTGGTTATTGAGCTGTTAGAAGATATAAAGCCCAGCGATGAATTATTAGCACAAGTCAAAATGTTAGCCCAAAGAGGTTATAAATTGGCTTTAGACGATTTTGAATATAACGATGCTTGGGAGCGCTTTTTCCCCTACATCAAGCTGATTAAGTTTGACCTAAGATTAAGCAGCATGGCGAGCATTAAAGCAGTCATGGATCGTTGCCGCCCACACAAAATGAAATACCTGGCAGAAAAAGTCGAAACTCATGAAGAGTTTCAACAAGCCAAAGCGTTAGGCTTTGATTTTTACCAAGGGTACTTTTTTAGCAAACCAGAAATGTTGCAACAAAAAGAGTTATCTCACAGCCAGATTAATATTATGGAGCTACTCGCAGAAGTAAACAAAGCTGAACTCAACTTTAGTCGGATTGATAATATTTTCTCTCGCGATGTCAGCTTATCTTACAAACTGCTCATGTTTGTTAATAAACTGGTTAAATCGAACGCCAAATCCATTACTTCATTTCGCCAAGCGGCCGTGTATCTTGGCGAAGAGCAGCTAAAGAAGTTTGTATCGCTAATTGCTACCACACAAACTGACTTAGATAAACCTTCAGAGCTTTATTTAATGTCAGTGGCCCGTGGCAGGTTCTGCGAAAACCTGGCGGCGCTGCATAAAACCAATATATTACCGTCTAACGCTTTTCTTGCAGGATTATTCTCATTGCTTGATAGCCTCCTTGACCAACCTTTGGAAAGTTTACTAGAGAATATTCCCATTGATGATGAAATAGTAGCTGCGCTGTTGCAACAACAAGGTCCGCTGGCCCAGTATATTGCGGCCATTGGTTATTTTGAAAAAGGACAATGGCAGGATATATCCGAGATTGCCGCAGCACTCGGATTAACCACAGAGAAAATGTCTAAGTGTTATTTAGAAGCGCTTAGCTGGGCCAACAGCTTCACTGAATCAACCAGCCAATAAACGACCGGCTTGTCACAATAAAAGGCCCGTTAACTCAGGCCTTTTTTAAAGCCCTGGCAATAGCCCTACTCAAGATTTACGCTTCACAAAGACTATTAAACTGACACTGGCGATAATAAACAACACCCCGCTCGCGATAAAGCCTGCCCAAAGCGATTCTGTCACGCCCAATGTTAAATAACCGCACGCACTGATAAGTGCGACCAATAAAGCGTAAGGTAATTGCGTAATGACGTGTTCAATATGGTGACAGCCTGCCCCAGTTGACGACAAAATAGTGGTATCTGAAATCGGCGAGCAATGATCGCCAAATACGGCTCCCGCTAGCACACTGGCCATCATAGGAAGTAATAAACCGGTATTGCTGCCCATCGCCATATCAGCCGCAATGGGTAACATAATGCTAAATGTACCCCAGCTGGTACCCGTGGCAAAAGCCATAAAACCAGCAAGTATAAATAACAACAGAGGTAGCAAGCTCACAGCTATGTTACCATCAGCTAAACTCGATAGGTATTTACCGGTTTCTATCGAACTGATCATCGATGCCATGGACCAAGCAAATAATAAAATGAGAATGGCCGGTAACATGGC
The DNA here is from genome assembly GCF_003596335.1 of Motilimonas pumila. Lineage (GTDB taxonomy): Bacteria > Pseudomonadota > Gammaproteobacteria > Enterobacterales > CBDFNC01 > Motilimonas > Motilimonas pumila. The sequence goes on along the minus strand of NZ_QZCH01000007.1, from coordinate 45,195 downwards.
GCGACAGCCCTGCCAAATTCCTTGTATTAACACAGGCAGTGCCAACCGATTATTTAATGCCATCATCAATGTTACCGCTAAGCCGGTTAAACCACCGTATACTAATGAGCCGGATGCATCGGTATTAGCAAAAATACTGATAGCCGTCACTTGGCCCTCGGTTGCATTTATGCCCGTGTAAATAATAAAGAAAACAGTACCAATAATCAGCGCCATGATAGGCAAAATCAAATCGTAAACGTTGGCTTTATCAGAACTGGCAACGGCTTCAATTTCACCTGCGGGTACGCCCATTTGTGCGTTATAGAGTTCGCCTAGGGTGGCTTTTTGTTCGCGCGATTTCATCGCGCCTATGTCTAACTTAAAATAAGCGGTTAACACCACTAGAAACAGCGCAAACACGGCATACAAGTTCATCGGGATCATAGTAACAAACGCTTCTAACGCCGTGTATTCTGTGAGTTTGTGCGTTGCAAAAATGGTTCCTATAATGCCAATAATATAGGCTCCCCAGCTTGAAATAGGCATCAACACACACATAGGCGCAGCAGTTGAGTCCAATAAATAGGCTAGCTTGGCACGAGAAACTTTATATTTATCGGTAATTGGTCGACAAATACTCCCCACCGCTAAACTATTAAAGTAATCGTCGATAAAAATGATGATACCTAATACCACTGTGAGTATTTTTGAGCCACGCTGGCTCGTTATTTTTGTACTCGCCCAATTGGCGAAGGCACTGGTGGCGCCCGAAATAGTCAATAAGCTCGTCATGACCCCCAGTATTAACAAAAACACTATCAGATCGATATTCCAACTATTTAATGCACCATCATCCCAAAATAAGCTGATAGACACTTGGCCAATATGAGTAAAAGTATCGATCAACTGAAAGTTTGTTAATAATAAAGCGCCTAGAATAATGCCAATTCCCAATGACAGTAAAACCTTACGGGTAATGATGGCTAATAGTACCGCTACGACAGGAGGTAATAACGATAAAATCGATTGAGAATAACTGGTGAGTTCCATTGGTCCTCTTTCATTACTTGAATGAGAAGCAAGCAACAAAAGTGTGCGGTAGCTCCCCATAGTGAAAACTATGACAGTAATACACTTATTAAGTGCATCACCAGCGAGTTGGCATGACGGCCTTACATCGCTTCGGCACAGTTTCCTTTCCATTTGGCTTACCGGCGTCAACCTAACCAAATATACTAATAAAATGCGCACCTCTACTATTAAGTATGGCAATATAGCAATTTTATAGCATAGGTACAATTAAGGACTTTTGCGACTTTGCTAAAATTTTTATAACTTTAAACAATTTAAGGTCAAAAAAATATAAAACCAAATAACCTTGTAGAATAAATACTTTCAACTAAAGTTAGTACTTTAAGATACTGGAAATAAGGCTCAAATAAGTCTATATTACTTCTTTCTCTCTCTTAACTAATGGTAAAAATAATAATGAGCGATTTTTTAAAAACGTTTCTAAATGCCCGCAGTTTAAAAGCTGCTACAAAAGAACTTTCTATTGAACAATTGGAAGAAGTTGCAGAAAAGTTCAACAAAATTGTTGGCGATCGTCGCGCAGAACATGAAGCTGAGCGTGAAGCAAATGCGGAAAAAATCCGTAAGCTTGAAGAATATAAAGAAATGCTTAAAGCCGATGGTATTGACCCAAGTGAGCTTCTAAACCTTAGCGGTGGTATGGAAACTAAAAAACGTCAACCACGTCCTGCAAAATACAAGTTCATTGACGAAGATGGCAATGAGAAAACTTGGACAGGTCAAGGTCGCAAACCAAGCCCAATTCAAAAAGCCCTTGATGAAGGTAAATCTTTAGAAGATTTTTTAATCTAACTTCGTAATGCAGTTATACCAATAAAAAAGGTCTGCAAATGCAGACCTTTTTTTATCGGCATTCTAATTATTGCTTATTTATAACCGTTCGGGTTTTCTGACTGCCAACGCCAACCATCTTTGGTCATATCTTCGATATTTTTCTCTGCTTGCCAACCCAGCTCTTGCTTGGCAAATGCTGGGTCAGCGAAACACTGCGCGATATCACCCGCTCTTCGTGGTGCAATTTTATAAGCAACAGTCTTGCCTGATGCTTTTTCAAATGCAGCCACCATTTCAAGAACTGAATAACCTTGACCGGTACCAAGGTTATATGTTGCTAAACCTGGCTTTTGAGTCAGTTTCTCAACCGCTTTAACGTGGCCTTTTGCTAAATCCACCACGTGAATGTAATCGCGAACACCCGTGCCGTCGGCAGTGTCGTAATCATCACCAAAAACGCTCAGCTGCTGCAATTTGCCCACTGCAACTTGCGCAACATATGGCATTAAATTGTTTGGGATGCCATTGGGATCTTCACCCATAATGCCACTTTCATGGGCGCCAACGGGGTTGAAATACCTTAAGTTAATGACATTCCAACTGTTATCGCTTTTGTATAAATCACCTAAGATTTCTTCAATGAAAAGCTTGCTACGACCGTATGGATTCGTTGCAGACGTCGGAAAATCTTCTTTGATTGGCACGCTAGCTGGGTCACCATAAACGGTTGCTGACGAACTAAATACAATATTTTTTACTTGGTATTTCGCCATGACTTGGCATAAATTAACCGTACCAGAAATATTATTATCGTAGTAATGCAGCGGCATTTCATTGGACTCGCCAACGGCCTTTAAGCCGGCAAAATGAATCACACTATTAAACTGATGCTTAGAAAAAACTGTCGCTAAGCCTTCAGCATCACGAATATCTACTTGGTAAAATGGCACCTTTTTACCTGTTAGTTTTTCCACTTTTTCAAGGGATGCTAAACTGGCGTTACACAAATTATCTATCACAACAACGTCATGATTTTCATTTAATAGTTCAACAAGAGTATGACTACCGATATACCCGGCACCACCTGTCACTAATATGGTCATTTACGCTCCCTGTAGTGTTAATTTTATCGAGGTGTTTGATTTATGGCGTTATATTATAAAGAAGTCTCATGACAGAAGCATGAAAAATGTTTACTTTGTCATTTGGGCCAGCATAGGCCGAAGCATGGTTTCAAGGCCATTGAGTTTTATTTCATAAACTAGGGCTAGTTGTTGCCCCAACAAGCCTGCAGGAAACCCTTGCTGAGAGACCCACACCACATATGGTTCAGGTAAATCAATCAAGGGCAGCCCACGATATTTACCATAAGGCATTGTTGCCATCATCGCTGCCAACATAGCTTGCGTTGTCGCTTGGTCCATTAATCAATTCCTATGTATTTGTGCGTTTGAATAGACAATCGCCAATTACGCTCAATACATACTTGCGTGGCCAGTTGCGTAGCTCGGGGCTTTTGGCTGATGGGTTGTAAACAAATTTGCGCCTGTAATTGTTTGTGTAAGGGTTGTATTAACGCATCCAGAGCGTCAATGTCCTTGGCTGTACCAACGGGGTGCTTGATTTCATTTGCTCGTAAGAGCGCGTCTTTTCGCACGCTCAAGCCGCCTTTCATGTTCACCTTAGGTGATACCGTTACAAAGCTGGCGTCAGCCACTTGTACTTTATAAGTGCCACTGGTTTCAATTTGCGTACTATACCCTTGCTGATGCAAGGCCAACGTCAATTCTCGCAAATCATACATGCACGGCTCACCGCCGGTTATCACAACATGTTTGGCCACGTAACCTAAACGCTGCATTTCTTTGATGATGCCGCAACTGTCTACTTGTGCCCAGCGAGACGACTCGTTACTTTTATCAGTAATAATGATCAAGTCGGTTTTATCTTGATCGGCTATATGCCAAGTATGTTGGGTATCGCACCACGGGCAGCCGACATCACACCCTTGTAAGCGAATAAATACTGCAGGCACGCCAGTATATACACCTTCCCCTTGGATAGTTTGAAACATTTCATTGATTCGATACTGCTGAGCCATTGGTTTGTATGCCTGTTTTGCGTAAAATCGTGGTTTATATGTGAATAATAATTGAAACTCAAGGCTTATGAATAAAAAAGTAGTAGTTATCTATTCCGGCGGCATGGATTCTTTCACTGTGCTTAACCAAGCGATACAGCAAGGTTATCAAGTATTTGCCTTGACGTTTAATTACGGCCAGCGCCATGTAAAAGAAGTAGAAGTCGCTAAAGCGTTTTGCCAACGTCAAAATATTAACCATAAAGTGATTGATATTTCAGCAATAAATGAAATTATTGCCGGTTCATCGCTCACCTCAGATATCGATGTACCCACTGGTGACTATGATAACGACAACATGGCATCTACCGTTGTACCTAACCGCAATATGATTTTATTGTCTTTGGCAATTGGTTATGCGGTGTCCATTAAAGCCGAAAAAGTATTTTATGGCGCACACTCAGGCGATCACCTCATCTACCCAGACTGCCGGCCAGAATTTGTTGAACAGATGAATCAAGTGGCTGCTATCGCTAACTTTGAAAAGGTGACCATTGAAACACCTTTTTTACACAGCAGTAAAATTGAAATTTTACAAGCCGGCATAGAAATGAAGCTTAATTATGGCGATACCTGGACATGTTATAACGGCAGAGAACAGGCATGTGGTCAGTGCGGCTCATGTATAGAGCGCCTAGCGGCTTTTGCCCATTTTGGCGAAACGGATCCTTTAAGCTACGAATAAGTAGGGCTCAATCATAGCCGTAATGCTGTCGGCGAACAGACGATGGCATACAACTGAGCTGATTTTTGACCATGCCTTGAAAAGCGTCTAACAAGGGTTGGAATTTTATACTCTGTTGCTCAAGCTCACTCATTAGGTAAAATCCTGCCTCTACGCTGGACACACCATCGTCTTTATTTGACTTACGAATGGTATATTGAGTGGGCTTTACGTGTGATAAAGCCACCTTAGGTAAGGCCTGTAAAGCGGGGTTAAGCTGTAATAAACGAAACGCTTTTTTCCAGCTGCCATCCAACAAAATAAATTGGCTATCGGCAGGAAAATGATAGTTGGCAATCTTAACAGGCACTTCTTCGCCTGCGGCTGGGTATAATAAAAAGCTTGGGCGATTTTCGAGCAGTGAAACAGGCAGTTGTTCCTGACAATAAAGGTCACAACGCGTTAAACTCAAAGACAAAATACGTGCAGTACCAATCGCTTTGTTCGCTTCTGATGGGTGTTGTAGAATAATCAGTTTGTATTTGTTATCAATTAGAGTAATCATGTGGCAAATACACATAGATTGCGCTTTGTTGCACTTTTCACACCATTGACGAGCCATACTTGTACTACCTAAATTACCTATACCAGAGGCTGTTCAGCCATAACCCGACCATTATACTCTGTTCTTTGTCTGTACTAGCAACCTGCTTGTATTTATTTGATGAATCGGCACATGATTTATTGGCATACCAACGCGAAGTTTTATGGAGTCAGCCATGGCGACTCATCACAGCTAATATCTGCCATACCAATGGCTACCATTTAGTATTCAATCTTGCCGGCTTGATTTTACTGCAGCAATTATTTCACTTTACTAGTCGCAAGTTAATCTTGTTGCTTCTTATCTCTTCTTTGTGTGTCACAGTGGGTTTGTATATTTTTGAGCCTACCGTAAATTGGTATGTTGGCTTGTCAGGAAGCTTACACGCATTATTTGCTTATGGCGCATTGCAAGACATACATAAGAAAGTAAAATTTGGGCAGTTACTCCTCTGTGGGCTCATTGTCAAACTCATCTACGAACACGCTTTTGAAAGTATATGGATAGCGCAACTCATTGAAGCAAATGTCATGACATCTTCTCATGTCATCGGCGCAATGGCTGGAGTAGCATACTTTGTGCTAGAAGCCGCCTTTAGACTGAAATCAAATAAAAGTAATTTAACAAAGTGATCTAGCCTACTTTATTGGTTGATACAGTGGTTTATAATATTAATCCAGTAAATACCAAATAGTAGTGAGACAGCAATGCGTTTTTATTCAAAGGCAATCCAAGGTTTTTCTTTAATTGAGTTAACTATTGTTTTACTTATCGCGTCTGTCTTGATGGCAATGACCGCTGCAGGTTTAGGAAGTTTGTCCAGTAACTCTCGTTCATACGACTCAGCGAATAGTCTTCTTAAAGACATCACTTTTGCTAGGAACCAAGCCGTTAGCAATAACCAAAATGTAACAATTTGTAGCCTTAATGCGAGTAAGCAATGCCAAGATAACTGGATTAATGGAGTGGACGTATTCATTGATTTTAATAAAAATGAACAATTGGATCCTGATGATATGTTGCTCAAGCGTTCAGAGCCATTTTCAACAAAAGACGATATTCAATTCAGCTCACAATTATACTCGGTACAATACCAACCTGATGGGTTAACAAGCAATTTACCTGGCTCATTAGCCATCACATATTGCGCCGACAAAAGCGGCAGCACTATTAACATACAAGCATCCGGGAAAGCCTCTATCACACAGAACCAAGTAAGCTGCAGTTAAAACTGTTTGTTTAGCACATTAGGCAACTAAGGTATTGTAAATATTCAAGCTTATATTCTTTTGCTGAATAACCTTGCGTCCTAGCGACAGGATTGCATGGTCATTAAGCGATAGGTGAGCTTTCTTAAACAAACCTTTGCCAAAAGGATAGGTATTTAAGCCACCACTCGAGCGTTGTTTACCCTAAAGCTAAAGTAACATAAGAGCTCATTGCTCATGACACGAAACAGCAATATAAACCTAGTAATACCACGTTGAATTTTAGTCTGTAAAATCAGATCGGTCTCTTATCATAAACCGATGTAAGTGTTGGACAAAAAAGGTGGATAAAAAGGTCCTTAGACCATTTTGTTGTAGAATTTAGCCTCCCCTTGATGCAGGCTCAGAATCAAAGTTAGCGATAAAGCCGACTTTCCTTATATTCCAGTAAGTAATCCTCCCATTTTTAACGGCACTAAAAATGCGCGCAGGGTTTTATACAAAAGCTATTTTCAAGTTCACAATAGCGAGCTCAAAAATAATGAATCACGATTGTATTCTGAGATATACCTTCACGCGAAAGTGAATAGGCCTACTTGGGGGTTTAGCCACAGGAGCTGACCAACTCGAATGCAATGTTTGGTTACAACCACTCAAAAATTCGGAAAATATGCACCTGACAGCCGCTGGTATAGGGCAAAAGCTGTCAGGGCAATACAGGGGCGGTATTACTCAGGGTAAGCTTGCTCAATTTCAAGAGCTGCAACCTGAGTAAAGTCCCCCTCTAAAGTAACACACTGAAATACAGTACTAATCTTTAGCTTTGTTTTGCCGTCTTCGGCATATACAAAGCCACTTTGGCTCAGCTCCCGGCCTTTTCTATCTAATAAGGCCTCATTAATTTCAGTATCAGACACTTTAAATTGTGCGACCTGTTTGGAGCCTGTTGCAGTCTCTATTGCACATTTAGCCCAAAGACCACCTTCAGCTACCACTTGCATAGAGGTGCCGAAAATCAGCATTCCTAAAAAACAACTAATTTTGCCAACATTCATTGTTACCTCCTTTTGTTAAATCCTGGTCAATCGTAAAGCTTAAGCATTGACTGTCTGAGGTTTGCTGGTTTTGAGCGGTGACAGTCGCAATGAAATCCATTTCTTCATCCACGCTTGAAAGTGATATTTTATACCTTTTAGTTTCTGTTTCTTCAGGGTAATTAAGGTCAGACAATGAGCCCGTAAAGCGGTTATAGTCTAAGTAGTATTGCTCTTGAAGGTTGGCAATTTCAACCAATGCTTTGGCCCCTTCAACGCGTTTACTGGTTAGCATAAACTGTTGATACGAGGGAAAAGCAATAGCAGCAAGTATCCCCATGATTGCGACCACTATCATTACTTCAATTAATGTAAATCCGGTATGCTTTTTCACTTACATTTCCTCAAAAAAGCTATAAATACGACTCGGCGCCATAGAGCCATTGGTGGTTTGAGTCCCTGAGTTCACCGTTTTTTGATCTCCAGTTGCGACATCTTCAATGGTAATGGCTTCCCCTTTACCTGCACCTAAGATACGTAAAGTTGAATCTCCAGCTTCGTTGGTTCCAGAATGCACGACTAAGGTATCTGGTACATGACTGCCAATCTCACGGCTTCGCCATGAGTGGGTATCCGTACCATCATAGATATTAACTGCATACATCTTTCCTGTTCCTAACTCATTGATACCACATTCTTTACTGTCATCGATGCTAGGTGTAAAAGATGTAAAGTAAACCGTACCGTCAATGACTAGAGCACCGCCTAATGACTTTTCACCCGCTGCTAGAAGGTTGTATTTCCAACCTCGTTTATCACTTAATTGAGCTTTTACATCTAAGATATTACCGCCTTTAAAGTTACCGACAGGGTCATTGGTGATGTTATATAAGTCATTTAAGGTCAAAACCTCAGGAGGCTGAACACCATCAGAACCAAACTGAGTAGGTAAAATGAACCTATCTTGCAACATTACAAATTGGTCAGACGTTGTTTTGTCCGTCGCCGGCGCCGCTCTATTTCCGCTTCCGACTAAAACTCCATCAAAAGGCACATCTGTAATATCATAGGTGGTGCCAGCTTTTACGACATTTTGGTGATATGTACGCACCACAGTCGGAGGGTTAAAGAAGCGACGATCATCCGCTTTCGCATTTTCCGCTAAATCAGCAAGTTGAATCATGCTCCAATCTTGTTTTTTAGGGCTTGGGAGATCTACACGCCAAACTGATGCGCCTGTGTCTACGGCATATATCCTATCTGTGAAGCCATCTTCATTACTGTCTAAGAGCGTGACTGGTGCGGCTATACCATGCTTGATACAAGACGTACTCTGGCAACTTGTTACCCCAAACTCAGCAACTTTATCGCCCGTTTCGGCTTCGACAATGTAAATAGCTCGACCTTTGTCAGTCGCACAATTTTCGCTTTCAGAACGCTTACAAGTATCAAGCTTATCGTCGTAGCCCGCGCCAAAAATAAACACGGATTTCGCTTCGTCTTCTCCCGTACTATTATGTAAAATCTGGCTGGCCACAGGCTGTGACCAAGTTTGACCTAGTTCAGAAAAGCCATTCGATTTGGCATTTATTTGCCACAATAGCTTAGGCAAGTTTGCACGAGTGATATCAAATGCAAAGTAGGCGTCGCCACCTCGGCGCATGCCAACTAGCGCAATCGCTTTACGTAAGTTACCTGTTTTTCCAAACAACTTCATTACCACTGGCGAGCCATCAATACCGTAATGGTGCTGACTGCTGTCTTTTTGCCGTTTTAAATTCACCGCTGACTTTATTTTACTTGCAGGAATGAACGCCCACTGTTCAGATACATCATCTCCCGTATCAGTAAAAAAGTGCAAGAAACCAGAGTTTGTGCCCACCATAATATGGGTATCTGAGTCCGTGCTATCGGACAAATTTATGGGTAAAGGTTTTGAGTGTAATGGATCGGAGAAGATATTATTTCGAAACTCCTTACGATCGTTGTCTTCATCATAATCATCGACATCATAGCCTTGTAACCATGAGACCGCCTTAGGCAGTTCTTCAATCGTTAATCCCAGTTCGCTGGCTAGCTCTGTCTTTTTAGTCAATTCAAAATGAGTTAACAGGTTATCGATATTCAGCTCTACTAATGCCCCGTTTGCGCCTAAGTTACTCAGTACTTTTCTACTCTTGGCATTGGCTAGTGCTTGCGCCACCCCTCCGGACATAACCTGAGCGCCATCTTCTTTACCATTCCAGAAAGTAGAAGCTTTAGCACTGATATGGCCATTGGAGTCAATCGCCGGTTGCTGATTTCTATCGACGAGGATACCTTGGTCATTAATGCTCAGTTTCTTTAGATTGCCATTCCACACCGCTTTTTTACTTGGCGTGAACATAGAGTAATAGATTGAATTATTATGTTGTGTTTTATCCAGCTTACTCGCAGATACAGCAGGCGCGTTAAAGCTTGAGGTTTGATTTAATATTTCGATAATGGTTTGTTGAAAAGCTTGTTGCAGATCTTTTGAGTCTGATGCTGCAAAATATGCCCCCCCACCTTTTAAGGCGGTATTGCGTAATAATGAGCCAGCTTTAGAAGTAGCATTCTCACCAAAACCAATCGTGTAGGTGGTAAGGTTTTGCTCGCCCTCTTTTTCTGTATTTATATCTTTACCATTTAACCAACCAGCTAAAGTTGGTAAATAACTTGAAGAGGCACTTTCTCCTGTTAACGAGGAGATTAAACTGTCGGCCGCTCTATCTTCAATCGGCTGACCGTCTGTCATTAAAATAACATACGCCCTATCTTGACAAGTTTTAAAAGGCGATACATAACGATTTTGGCTATCGTACGCCGTATCGTCCGGTTTAGGCTTACTCACTGTATCGTTATCGCCAAAATGGACTTTTTTACCGCCAAAATATCGATATGCCTCGTAAAGGCTCTCGCATAATGGTGTATTGCCTTTTGCCTTTAAGCTTGCAATTTGAGCTAAATATTCCGCTCTGTCGGCAGCTTCCATATCACCTAAAGCAGTAATGACTCGACCGCCATCTTGACTCGTATCACCGTAGTTTAAGTTAAACGCCATTAAGCCAAAATTGACTGAAGGGGTCGACGCTACCAAGTCGGAGACTGTTTCCTGCGCAATCGACAAGCGGCTTTTATTTTCTTCGTTATCTTTCGCGTACCAAGCAAGATAGTTAGCGGTATAAAGCGCAACCGCGTCATCTCCCGTAAAAACGTTACCATTACTTTCTTTACTAAAAGGGTCTGATTCATTGTTTACAGGAAAGCCAGAGTCATTGTATCCATCACCGGGATTAGCGCTGTCGTTATTGAGCACATCTTCCTTACATTCAAAATGACGGCCCTGGGTTCCGTTAAGCTTCATCCATTGTTGGTTACCACTGTTCCACCTTCTGACATTTCCGGTGTAACGGCCCGTCTTTGATAGTGGGTTAATTGATGCATTACAAAAGTTGACCGCGACATCGAAGTACTGAGTGCTGGATAAGGAAGGAACAGCCTCTCCTTCTTTTGCCCAGAATATTTTTGTCGGTGCATTGCCATTTGCATAATCTTCATTGGGGTCAAACGCTGCTTTTGATACCGTCTCATTGGTTTTCATGCTGCCTGAAGTATCAAAAATGATCATCACTTGAGGTTTTAGATTATTGCGACTCGCAATATCGGTTACGTACAGCTCAGTATCATCTGCAAAAGCAAGCTGACAAAAAAACAAAGGTACTAACGCTGTTAGCTTTGAGGATCCCATTAGACTTTTCCCTATCTGTATTTAAACTTGTATTTTTTTAGTTATTAAGTTTTGATAATTCTTTGCTCAACACCCAAACCCAAGGCATTTGTTCCCGTTCGCCCGGCTTGCTTTTTGCGGCCATACTCCCTAGATAATTGCAAATGAATATATCGACAGCTAAATACACTGTCTGAACTGGCTTGCCTTTTACGCCCACAAGACAAGGTTTCTTTTGGATCTTTGACATCAATGTTAAGCCCAGGAGTATTTGGTGCGACATAAGCTTCACCGGCCTTAATCACTGAAAACTGTTGCTGAGAGGTCTTAACAGCCATTAACTGTTCTACATTACCTTCAAGTATTGCATCTGCATTTACTTTTAATGTGCCAGCCCCAGCCATCTTTAAATCCATCGTTGATGTTCTCATCTGCATCACCGTCATTCCTGACAACAATGCCACCATTAACATTGCTAATACCAAGGCAGCGCCTGTTTGATTCTTCATTTGATTACCCTAACCATATGGGATTACTAAAACTCACAACGGTTGACATCAACAAACGGCGATAATCATCTTTTAACGTGATTTGTTTCCCCGCCATTTGGTAGCTGATATCTTTCTCACCTGGGCTTTTTTTCGGCTGCTCCGCTCGAATTAGCACCCAAACTCTTGCGCCAATCACGTTTTCAAGATTACTTCCCGCAACAAATTCTGAATACGATGTATGACCATTACTGTCTCGGACTATGTATTCAATTTGCATGTTTTCAACCCCTTCGAGTAAAGGAGGTTGTAGTTTCATCTCGCCAACATTCCCGGCATCAATATTTAGCATTTTACGTCGCAACCTAGGCACGTTGCTGGCGACGTCATAATCGATGTAATAAACATTGTGAATGTATTGATAAACATGAGCCCCTTGCCACTGAGGCTTAATGGGAAGCACTTCTGTGGGCGCCGCAAAGATATAAGCTTCTGAGCCTGTTAAAGCAATATGATATTGCGGAGTCAAAGGGGCTAAAGCCTGTTGGCCTCTTGCTCTTCTAATTGCAATAGCATCTGTTTCTTGTGCCAACTTAGTGCTGCTATCCTGGTCATCTATGCACCCCATTTGCAGGGGGGTATTGACCTCAAAGCTCCAGATATCATTCATTCTGATGTCATCTTTTGGAAAGCTCCCAACCCCATTAACATCGATACAGTCTCGATTATTCGGAATGGAGGCAGGAGATCTCACCTGTTGGTTTTTGACGGATAATTGGTTTGTCAAAATATGACGAGTGGAAAAGCCCCAAAAACCAACTTGGCGTAGATCTTGACTTAATAACTGTAAAGCGATGCGGCCCGTTTCTTGTAACTCAGCGGATTCGTTTGTGGCAATATTTGACGTTCTACTTGCCACAAAAAATGAGGTCATACCAGCGATAATAAACAAAGCAATCGCAATAGTTACCATCCACTCGATGAGATTGAAGCCCTGTTGGAATTTAGAACTCTTCATCTTTATGCCTGTAGAATGGTGCTTTTTAGCACGAGTTGGCGCCGAGAGACATTGTCAGTACCGCACTCACTTCCCGAAGCTGTGCGTGCATCCTTCGACTCAGTTCTATCATGCCAACTGACCACAATCATCGTATTGCCCGTTGCAAGGTCATGAGTAATACAGGCGTCAGCTTTACTTAAACCGGCGATGGCTTTTGCGCTTCTTTTTACATTTGAGCCAGTTAAATGGTGTTGCCACTTAACAATATCTGCTTCTAAGCGTTGTTGAGGGGAGCAACTTGAGCAAGTTGGTTCAGAAAGGCTACCGGCACTTTGAGATATGCTTTTTAATAAATCTAGGTTGGCAGCATTTTTGAGCACACTTCGGTTTATCTTTAAGCTTTCCATAATGCTTTGAGCAATAAAGGTAGCTTGTGTTCTCTGTTTACTGGCATAGGTGGATTTTTTTATCACTCCCTGCATAGCCATTAAGCCCACGAGAGCAGAAGCAACTATAAATGTAGTCACAAGTACTTCTAGTAGACAAAAGCCACGACTAGTAGGTACTTTTTTAATCATCGAAGTTGTTATACGCACATTGATCCTTTAAACCCTAAGCGGGTATCAAAAGCGCATCCATGCAAAATACTGTTGTTAAGTTTTTCACTCATTGGTTAGAAAGCTTGTTAGTCCTTTTGCTATGAGTAGCAATAACTAGCGAATCTAAAAAGTGAAATTCTTATTCATTTCAGAAATATTACAGTTGTAAGGATAATCGATAGATATCGATTCAATCCATTAAACTTCATGGTAATGTGATGTAAAACTGATTAATTAATGATTTGATATGAGAATTTCGGATGACTTTTTGATAAAAATCATACATATGGCGGATTTATAAAAAAGCCTTGAGATTGGAGGCAAGGCTCTCAAGGCACTGATTTAGAGGATTATTATATTGTAAGGTTAATTTGAGAGAGAACTTTAGCGGGATCTTCAGCTTGAGTGATAGGCCTGCCAATGACTAAATAATCACTGCCAGCTGCCACCGCTTGCGCAGGTGTCATAATACGGCGTTGATCGCCAGCATCGCTGCCCGCAGGGCGAATACCAGGAGTGATTAACTTAAACTCACTGCCTAATTGTTGCGTCAGAGTTGCGGCTTCATGTGCTGAGCATACCACACCATCAAGGCCAGCTTGTTGGGTCAACTGAGCCAAGCGTTTAACATGGGTTTGCGGGTCCACATTGAGTCCGATTTCAGCTAAGTCTTGTTGCTCCATACTGGTCAAAACCGTTACCGCTATCAACAGTGGAGCGTCATTGCCGTAAGACTCGAGAGAAGCTTTTGCCGCTTCCATCATACGGCGACCGCCACTGGCATGAACATTGACCATCCAGACGCCTAAATCGGCGGATGCTGCCACAGCTTTGGCCACAGTGTTAGGGATATCATGGAATTTTAAGTCGAGGAATAAATCAAATTTTCTATCGACAATTTGTTTTACAAAAGCAGGGCCGAAATGGGTAAACATCTCTTTACCTATCTTAAGGCGACAGCTGCCTGGATCTATTTGATCAATAAAATTGAGGGCGGCGTGTTGATCGGCGTAATCCAACGCTACGATCACTTTTGGATCTGTTATTACTGCTGTCGTCATAATCTTTACTGTTATTCTCCGTCTAGTCCACGAATGGGTTTTACCGTGCCCCAGCTTTTACACGATGGGCACTGCCAATATATGGATTTTGTCGCAAATCCACATTTTCTACAACGAAAGTTGGGGCTAATTTTCAATTGCTCGCGCACCAATTTACGTAAACTGTCTAAACTGGTTTTCGCCCTGCCCTCTTCTGCCAACTCTAAATGGTACACCATTAGCTGGTAAAAACCTTTCATCGTAGGGTTTTTCTGTAACTGTTTAGCAACGAGCGACTCACCTTGCTCAATGCCTTGAGATTGTGCCAAGTATTCTGCTAATTTGAGTCCCACAGAAGCACCCGCACCTTGGCTCCAGGCATGATCCAGCCAATGTAAAAAAGCGTGTGGGTCTTTTTGTTCGCTAAAACATTGCTCTAATCGGGTCAAAACCTCGGTAACAAAATCAACGTCTTGTTTCACTACATTCTCAAGTTGCCTGATCGCAGCTTTGTAATCTTGTTTCGCGATGTATAAATCAGCTAAACCAATGCTGGCACGGACACAATCAGGATCGACTGTTAAGGCTTTTTTACAATAGTTAATGGCTTGTTTATCTTGTTTTGCTAGGTGGGCCTCATTGGCCATTTCGCAATAGAAATGTGCGATATCTTTAACGGCGGTTGGCTGCTGTGCATGTTTTAGCTGCTCGGCGATTTTTATTGCACGTTGCCAATCTTTAGTTTGCTGATAAATTGCAAGTAACTGCTGCAATGCGGTCACCTTATATTCAGGCTCCGACACCAGTTGTAAATAAATTTCTTCACTGCGATCAATTAGCCCCGCAGCGGTAAAGTCTTTAGCTAATTGCAGCATGGCTAAATGCTTTTGCTCTGCGGTTAAGGTAGGACGGGCAATCAGGTTTTGGTGTATACGAATGGCACGGTCAACTTCACCGCGTTGTCGAAAAAGATTGCCTAAAGCCAGATGGGTTTCTATGGTTTCACTGTCAACTTCTAACAAATCGATAAATAAATCTACCGCTTTATCAGGCTCATCACTTAACAGAAAATTCAAGCCGGTGACATAATCACGGCTCAATTTGTTGGAATCTTTTTGCCGGGTTTGATGCAAGCCTCTGCGGCCCATATACCAGCCATAGCCGGCGGCAATGGGTAACAACAAAAAGAGCAGCTCTAGCATGGCAACATTAGTCCTTTAACGGTAATGTCCTTAGCTCATCCAGCTCTTTATTCTGACGTTTGATTTTCTTTTGCAGCCGGCCGTTAGCCAGTTTAACCTTCATGTAGAGGCCACTGCTGATAATCGCACCTAAGGTAAAAGCGATGCCAAATACGATGGCTAACAAGGTGGATAAACGAATGTCAGTTTGTGCGATCAAATAATTAAAATTCACCAAGGCTTCATTTTTTAAGCCGAGAAACACCGCAACGGCGAAAAATAAAAATACCACAACTGCAATTAAAAATGCCTTCACATAGCCTCCTAAGTCACTGGAAAATCTATCAACTAATTATACACATAGGGTACAACAGATAGACATATCATCCTATGCCAAAGGCAATAAAAAAACGGCACATGGCCGTTTTTATATTTGCACGCATCATTAAGATGCAATGCTTAAATTGACGCGCTCTCTCAATTCCTTACCAGGCTTAAAGTGCGGTACATATTTACCGTCTAATTCAACTTTATCACCGGTCTTCGGATTACGTCCTACACGCGGAGCACGATAGTGTAATGAAAAACTACCAAAACCGCGGATCTCAATGCGTTCGCCACTGGCGAGCGTATCCGCCATTTGCTCTAGGATTTCTTTAATCGCTAGTTCAACTTCTTTTGCTGAAAGCTGCAAATGAGTACTGGTGAGTCGTTCAATGAGATCTGACTTGGTCATAGGTTCTCCCATTTAAGTTTATGACTTTTCCAGTTGCCTAAAAACAATAAAGAGGGGCAAGCCCCTCTTTAGATACTGTAACTACCTAACAAGCAACTAATTTTCAGTTTACTCTATGTAGCTCAGTTTACAAATTTTCAATCGCAGTATTGATAAAATATTGCTTTTGAAGTTTGTAATTAGTCGTTTTTAGCTGCTTTGAAAGCTTCAGCCATTGCGTTGCTGAATGCACCGTCATCTTGCTGCTGCTTGTTCAGACCTTCGATAGCTGCTTTTTCTTCAGCTTCATCTTTAGCACGAACAGATAGGCTAACAACACGGTTCTTACGGTCAACACCTACAAACTTAGACTCTAGCTCATCGCCAACTGCAACGATAGTTGTTGCATCTTCAACGCGGTCACGAGAGATGTCAGCTACACGGATGTAACCTTCAACGCCTTCAGCTAGCTCAATTGTTGCGCCTTTTGCGTCAACTTCAAGAACTTTACCTACAACAACAGTACCTTTCTTCTTATCAGCTAGGTAGTTGTTGAACGGATCTTCAGCAATTTGCTTAACGCCTAGGCTGATACGCTCACGCTCTGGGTCAACTTGTAGTACAACAGCTTCGATTTCGTCGCCTTTCTTGAAGTCGCGAACGGCTTCTTCGCCAGCCACGTTCCAGCTGATGTCAGATAGGTGAACAAGACCGTCGATACCACCGTCAAGACCAATGAAGATACCAAAGTCAGTGATAGACTTGATCTTACCGCTAACGCGATCGCCTTTGTTGTGAGTACCCGCAAATGATTCCCAAGGGTTAGCAATACATTGCTTAAGACCTAGAGAGATACGACGACGTTCTTCGTCGATATCAAGAACCATAACTTCAACGCTGTCACCAACGTTAACCACTTTAGATGGGTGGATGTTCTTGTTAGTCCAATCCATTTCGCTAACGTGTACTAGACCTTCAACGCCTTCTTCGATTTCTACGAAACAGCCGTAATCAGTTAGGTTAGTTACACGACCAGTAAGCTTAGTGCTTTCTGGGTAACGGTTAGCGATTGCTACCCATGGATCTTCGCCTAGTTGCTTAAGACCTAGTGATACACGAGTGCGGTCACGGTCAAACTTAAGCACTTTAACGTTGATTTCGTCACCAACGTTAACGATTTCACTTGGGTGCTTAACGCGTTTCCAAGCCATATCAGTGATGTGAAGAAGACCGTCAACACCACCAAGATCAACGAACGCACCGTAATCAGTAAGGTTCTTAACGATACCTTTAACTGATTGACCTTCTTGTAGGTTCTCAAGAAGTTCGTCACGCTCTGCGCTGTTTTCAGTTTCGATAACTGCACGGCGAGAAACAACAACGTTGTTGCGTTTTTGATCTAGCTTGATAACTTTAAATTCTAGATCTTTGTACTCTAGGTGAGCAGTGTCGCGAACTGGGCGCACGTCTACTAGAGAACCAGGTAGGAAAGCACGGATACCGTTTAGTTCAACAGTGAAACCGCCTTTAACTTTACCATTGATAACACCAATAACAGTTTCTTGCTCTTCGTAAGCTTTCTCAAGAACGATCCACGCTTCATGGCGTTTCGCTTTCTCACGAGATAGCTGAGTTTCACCGAAACCATCATCCGTTGCGTCTAGGGCTACGTCTACTTCGTCGCCTACGCTAACTTCTAGTTCGCCAGAAGCATTTTTGAACTGGTCAACAGAGATAGGAGATTCAGACTTAAGGCCTGCGTCTACTAGTACGATACCGTTTTCGATAGCAACGATAGTACCTTTGATGATCGCACCTGGGCGCGTTTCGATTTCGTTTAGAGACTCTTCAAAGAGTTGAGCAAAAGATTCAGTCATGTTATTTAACACTTTAAGTTAATTACAACCACTCATAATCCATCGTGAGTGGGGTTGTGATACAAAGTTCATTCCTTCCGTGGAATCAACATCGACGGGGATTATTCCTCGCCTTGGTTTAGCTTTTTATCCGCATAGTCAATGACTTGTTCAATAACCTGCTCTATGGTGAGCGAAGTTGAATCAATCACTAATGCGTCTTCGGCCGCTTTTAAAGGAGACACAGGTCGATTACGATCTCTGTGATCTCGCTCTTCAATCTCGGCTAAAAGATGCGCGATATTAACATCAAACCCCTTATCACGCAATTGCTTATAACGCCTTTCTGCTCGGGCTTGCGCGCTGGCATCTAGGAATACTTTCACTGGTGCATCCGTAAATACCACAGTGCCCATGTCGCGGCCATCAGCGATTAAGCCAGGGGCTTGACGGAAGCTGCGTTGGCGCCTTAACAAAGCTTCTCTTACACGCGGAAAAGCCGCCACTTTAGAAGCGGCGTTGCCGGTTTCTTCGGTGCGAAGTTCACGGCTTACATCTTCACCCTCTAAGAATACTTTGACGCCTTCATCTGACGGTTTAAATACAACGTCTAAGTGACCGGCCAACAATGACACGGCGTCTTCATTGCTGACATCCACGTTATGGTGGATAGCTGCCAGTGCCAGCACTCGGTAAATTGCGCCACTGTCTAGTAATTGCCAATCATAATGCTGGGCTAACGCTTGGCATAAGGTGCCTTTTCCTGAGCCACTTGGACCATCAATCGTAATAATTGGGGCACTTGCCACCATATTTCTCGCCTCCCATCGCACCGGTGACAGATTGTCACGCTCCTATGCAAATAACCGCGGCGATTATACCCAAGGCATTGGCCATGTGCTAGGTCAAGCCATGGCCAAGGTGGCATTTTTTAATTATAGATTTGTTTCAGCATCTGGCCCACTGAAGTCGGCCATCATGGCTTCGGCAGTGTTGACCATATTGGTTGAGCCAACAAAAAAAGAGGTGCGCTGGTGCAGCTCACTGGGTTTGATATCCAGAATGGATGAAAAACCATCACTGGCTTTACCGCCGGCTTGCTCCATCAAAAAAGCCATCGGATTGCATTCATATAACAGCCTGAGCTTGCCTTTTGGCGCGCTGGCTGTGGTCGGGTAAATGAAAATACCGCCTTTGAGCAAGTTACGGTGAAAGTCAGACACCAAAGAGCCTATGTAGCGTGACGTATAAGGCCGCCCCTGCTCAGGCGCTTCTTGCTGGCAAAACTTAATGTAGCGTTTTACTCCTTCCGGGAATTTGATGTAATTGCCTTCATTAATAGAGTAAATCTTACCGTCGGTAGGAATTTTCATATCTTGGTGTGACAAACAAAAAACCCCGATAGAGGGATCAAGGGTGAAACCGTGTACACCATTGCCCGTGCTGTATACCAACATGGTTGAGGAGCCATAAATAACATAGCCTGCAGCAATTTGTTTGCGCCCAGGCTGTAAAAAATCCGCCTCTGTTACTTCTGAGCCCACTGGGCTGACACGCTTATAAATAGAGAAAATGGTGCCCACCGAGACATTGACATCAATGTTAGATGAGCCATCTAAAGGGTCCATCAACACTATGTATTTGCCATTTTTTGACTGGGTATTATTAAAAGCCACAAAGTCATCTTCTTCTTCTGAGGCTACTCCGCAGACTTCGCCACGAGCTTCCATTGCGGCTTTAAATTTATCATTGGCGTAAATATCCAGCTTTTGTTGCTGCTCACCTTGTACATTTTCTTGCCCAGCACTGCCGATGATATCGACCAAGCCTGCTTTATTAATCTCTCGGTTAACGACTTTTGCAGCAAGCCGAATCGCCCCTAGTAGCTGTGACAAGCTGCCAGACGCATCTGGAAAATCCAGTTGTTTTTCGACGATAAATTCACCCAAGGTTTTCATATTCTCAGCCATCTTGATGCCTTCTATTAGTTGTTTACCATCCCTTCTATAAGCCTAGACTCAACCTTGAGCCTATTGTAAAAAATTTGAAATACTTAATTTTAGGTACAAAAAAAGGAGCCGTTTGGCTCCTTAGTTTTACTTGCTGACTTGTTTGAGCTTGTCAAAGTAGTCAGGGAATGTCTTTGAAGTACATCCCGGGTCATTGATGGTGACCGGTGTATCACTGAGGGCCACCAAGGAGAAACACATCGCAATGCGATGGTCGTCATACGTATCAATGGCCGCATGTTGCAACGTCTGCGCTGGTGTAACTTCAATAAAGTCATGACCTTCTACCACTTCAGCACCTACTTTACGAAGCTCTGTGGCCATTGCAGCAAGACGGTCGGTTTCTTTTACCCGCCAGTTATAAACGTTACGAATGGCTGTAGTACCTGTGGCAAAAAGTGCTGTGGTTGCAATGGTCATGGCGGCATCAGGAATATGATTCATGTCCATGTCTACCGCCTTGAGTTCGCCAACGGTAGATTTAATGTAATCATCACCCCACTCAATGTCAGCGCCCATTGCCGCTAACACGTCTGCAAACTGAACGTCGCCTTGGACCGATTTTTTACCTATGCCAGTCACTTTTACCGTGCCACCTTTGATGGCCGCTGCCGCAAGGAAGTATGATGCAGATGATGCGTCACCTTCTACCAAGAACTGACCAGGCGCGGTATAGGTTTGTTGGCCTTTGATAATAAAGCGCTGATAATCGATGTTTTCTACTTGCACGCCAAATTGCGACATGATGTGTAGAGTGATTTCGATATAAGGTTTAGACACTAGCTCACCAACGATTTCAATTTCGGTATCGCCATCGGCGTAAGGTGCCGCCATCAAAAATGCGGTCAAAAACTGGCTAGAGACTGAACCATCAATGGAAATTTTACCGCCACGTAGGCCGGTACTTTTTATTTTAAGCGGCGGGTAATCTTCATTTTTTAAATACGTCACGTCAGCGCCGGCTTGGCGCAAAGCATCCACCAAGCTTCCAATTGGACGCTCTTCCATGCGAGGCTCACCGGTAAGTTCATACTCACCCTTGCCTAAGCATAACGCCGCACAAAGTGGGCGCATCGCAGTGCCAGCATTCCCTAAAAACAGCTCCATCGCTTGTGAAGTTTCAAACGCTCGGCCTAAACCTTCAACCACACATTGGGTTTTATCTGCAGACAGCTGATATTGCACACCCAGCTTGGTAAGGGCATTTAACATATGACGAATGTCGTCACTGTCTAATAAATTAGTCAGGGTTGTGGTGCCTTTTGCTAAGGCCGCCAGCAGCAAAGCGCGGTTCGATACACTTTTTGAACCCGGTAAGTTAATTTCACCATCGATTTTATGAATCGGGTTTAGGGTTAACTGTTCCATCTGTTTCCTTTCTATCTCTTTTCTAGAGCGCTAAAACCTGAGCAAGCGCTGTTTTGAATTTTTGATTTTCGGCAGTGGTGCCAATACTAACACGTAAATGGGCCGGCATGCCGTAACCGCCGATCGGACGAACAATGACGCCAAGCGCTAGCAGTGCTTGATACACTTGCTGACCATCTCGACCGGTATCAAAAGTGATAAAGTTGCCTTTTGATGCAATATAAGCAAGATTATGCTGCTCAAAAAATGCCACCAAATCTTCCATGCCTTGTTGATTAAGCGCCACGCTCTCAGCCAAATATTGCTTGTCTTGTAATGCAGCGCAAGCCGCAGCAAGGGCCACTGAGTTGCAGTTAAAGGGTTGCCTAACTCGATTAAGAATGTCAGCGATAGCAGGGCTTGAGATAGCATATCCCACCCGCAGTGCCGCTAAGCCATAAGCTTTTGAGAAAGTGCGAGTGACTACCAAGTTAGGAAAACGCTGCAACCAATTGATACTGTCGGCACGCTCAGATTGCTCCACGTATTCAAAGTACGCTTCATCTAACACCACCACAATATTCTCTGGCACTTGTTCTAAAAAGGCTAAGATATCAGCACTGGCTAAAAATGTGCCCGTCGGGTTATTGGGGTTGGCGATAAAAATCATTCGCGTATGCTCAGTGATCGCCGCGCGCATGGCGTCTAAATCATGACCCCAGTCTTTCGCAGGCACCGCCACGGCTTTGGCGCCAATGGCTTGTGTCACTAATGGATAGACCACAAATGCATACTGAGCAAAAATCACTTCGTCTTGCGTGCTAACATAAGCGCGAGCTAGCAGTTCCAACACATCGTTAGAGCCATTGCCTAACGTGATTTGCTCAGCTGTCACGCCATATTCGCTGGCAAGGGCTTGTTTTAGGTGATATCCGTTCGCGTCCGGGTAACGACTTAACTCAGACAGCTCTGCGGTGATGGCCGCCTTTACTTGTTCGCTCAACGGCAAAGGGTTTTCATTTGACGCCAATTTTACGATGTCGCTAATACCCAGTTCACGCTCTAACTCGTCAACGGGCTTACCCGCTTGATATGGATGCAGTCCTTGCACCCCTAAATTGGCTAATGCTAAAAAATCACAGCTCATGCTGATTCCTTTAAATCTGTAGTTGACGTCTTAAGCTTGGTGTTTGCTGGCAAATATTTGCATAAAAGAAACCAAAGCTTCAACCCCTTCAATCGGCATGGCGTTATAAATGCTGGCGCGCATGCCACCCACAATACGATGTCCTTTAAGGGTTAATAACCCGGCCTCAGCAGACTCAGCCAAAAACGCTTCATTCAATGATTCATCCACCAACTGAAAAGGCACGTTCATCCAACTACGGTATTGTTTATCTACCTGGTTTTGGTAAAAGTCACTGCCATCTATGTAGTCATACAGTAAATTGGCTTTGGCTTCATTACGCTTGGCAAATTCGGCAATGCCACCCTGCTCTTTTAACCACTGGAAAACCAGACCCGCCAAATACCAACTGTAAGTTGGTGGCGTGTTATACATGGAGTCAGAGTTGGCCAACACTTGGTAATCTAAAATAGAAGGAATAGCTTGACGCGCACGGCCTAGCAAGTCTTCGCGCACGATGACCAAGGCCAAGCCTGATGGGCCAATGTTTTTTTGTGCTCCAGCATAAATCACACCAAATTTAGACACATCGATCGACCGCGACAAAATCGTTGAGCTCATATCGGCTACCAAAGGCACATCACCGGTATCAGGAATATCGCTGATTTCAATGCCTTCTATGGTTTCATTAGGGCAGTAATGCACGTAAGCCGCGTCGGGGTTCAGCGGCCACTTAGTGCTAGGCGTTAAGCTCACTGAGCCGTCTTCAGCCGTTTCTCGAATATCAATTTGGTTAATTTTACCGTGTTTTTTGCCTTCTTCAGCAGCCGATTTAGCCCACTGGCCGGTAATAATGTAATCCGCTTCCAGTTTGTCACCAAAAAGATTTAATGGCACAGCCGCAAACTGACCACGACCGCCACCTTGGCAGAAAAGCACCTTGTAGTTGTCCGGAATGGCTAATAAATCCCGCAAGTCTTGCTCAGCTTGTTCGGCCATCGCAATATACTCTTTGCTGCGATGGCTTACTTCCATTACTGACACTTGCAGTGCATTCCAGTTGCGCATTTCTGCTTGCGCGCGTTCCATTACTGCCGTTGGCAACATCGCCGGACCGGCACAAAAGTTATATACCTGAGACATTTTTACTTTCCAGAAAATAAAACGAGCGGCAAACGCCGCTCATTTAGTCATTAACTTATTATCTTATTCTTGGTCAGGCTCTGACCCAGCCTCACTGGCTGACGCTTCCACTGGCTGCGCTTCTTGGCCAGTCTCGGCATCGTCTTCGCAAGACTCTGTGACCTCTTCAATACGCTGCAACGCGACCACAGACTCACCTTCACCAGTACGGATAAGGGTAACGCCTTGGGTATTACGGCCTACGGTAGAGACTTCCTCTACGCGGGTGCGAACCAGAGTGCCTTTATCAGAGATAAGCATAATATCTTCTGACTCATCCACTTGCACCGCGCCCACAACTAAGCCATTACGTTCGCTTACCTTAATCGAAACCACCCCTTGGGTCGCACGACCTTTGGTTGGGTATTCCGATTGTGGAGTACGTTTACCGTAACCATTTTCAGTCACGGTTAAGATGTCGCCATGGTCATTCGGGACAATCAGTGAAACGACTTTTTGACCGTCTGCCAGTTTAATGCCTCGAACACCCGTCGCAGTACGACCCATAGGTCTAACACCACGGAACTTAATTTCCGGCTGACCATGTTCATCTAGCACAGGCTGTCCGTTTTCATCCAAT
Source organism: Motilimonas pumila (assembly GCF_003596335.1). GTDB lineage: Bacteria > Pseudomonadota > Gammaproteobacteria > Enterobacterales > CBDFNC01 > Motilimonas > Motilimonas pumila. The sequence continues at coordinate 20,826 of NZ_QZCH01000007.1, read as the reverse complement.
ACCGGGATCTCTTCCGACTCTTTGAAGCGTACCACTTTGCCGGCGTCTGAGAACAGCATGATTTCATCATCACCGTTGGTGATAGCGACACCAATTAGCTCATCACCGTCATTCAAGTTCACCGCAATTAAGCCAGAACTGCGAGGCTTGCTGTATGCGCTCAGAACGGTTTTCTTGACCGTGCCTGAAGCGGTTGCCATCAAGATAAACTTGTCATCTTGGTACTCACGGACCGGTAAAATAGCCGTAATACGTTCATTTTCTTCTAGTGGCAGAATGTTCACGATTGGACGACCACGCGCGGCGCGTGAAGCTAATGGCAACTGATAGACTTTAAGCCAGTAAAGCTTACCGCGGCTTGAGAAACATAAAATCGTGTCGTGGGTATTAGCAACCAGCAAACGTTCGATGAAATCTTCATCTTTCATCTTGGTTGCAGCTTTACCCTTGCCGCCGCGACGTTGCGCTTCATAATCAGTGAGCGGTTGGTATTTAACGTAACCCTCGCGAGAAAGCGTCACAACCACATCTTCTTCATTGATCAAGTCTTCTAAATCAATGTCTCCGCTCATCGCAGTAATTTCAGTACGGCGCTCGTCGCCAAACTGATCACGAATCAATTCTAATTCTTCGCGAATCACTTCAATCAAACGCTCAGGGCTGTTTAGGATGTGCAGTAATTCAGCAATCAGCGTAAGCAGCTCTTTATACTCATCAAGGATCTTCTCGTGCTCTAAGCCGGTTAGCTTATGCAAACGTAAGTCCAAGATAGCTTGTGCTTGTTGCTCGGTCAGGAAGTATTGCCCTTCGCGAATGCCATACTCAGCCGCTAACCAATCTGGTCGCGCTGCATCGTTACCGGCCGTTTCTAGCATCGCAGCAACGTTACCTAAGTCCCAACCGCGCGCTTGCAACTCAGCTTTAGCAATAGCTGGCGTAGCGGACTCACGAATGAGCTCAATAATGGGGTCAATATTGGCTAAAGCAATCGCTAGACCTTCCAAGATATGCGCACGGTCACGGGCCTTTTTCAGCTCAAACACGGTACGACGTGTCACCACTTCACGGCGATGACGCACAAAGCTTTCGAGGGTTTCTTTTAGGTTAAATAACTTTGGCTGACCATCGTCAAGGGCAACCATGTTAATGCCAAAAGACACCTGCATTTGCGTTTGCGCATACAGGTTATTCAACACCACTTCACCCACTTCGCCGCGTTTGATTTCAATCACTAAGCGAATTTGTTTGGTCGATTCATCACGCAGACCACTGATGCCTTCAATCTTTTTATCTTTGACTAACTCGGCAATTTTTTCTTGTAGTTTTGCTTTGTTAACCTGATAAGGCAGTTCGTGCACTATGATGGTTTCACGACCCGTTTTCTCGTCAACTTCAACATCGGCACGGGCGCGAATACGCAATTTACCGCGGCCAGTTTTGTATGCGTCAACGATGCCTTTACGGCCAGCAATGATGCCTTGAGTCGGGAAATCCGGGCCTGGGATATGCTCCATCAACTCGTCAATGGTGATATCGTTATTTTCAATCAGCGCCAAACAACCGTTAATCACTTCGGTCAGGTTGTGGGGCGGAATATTGGTTGCCATGCCTACGGCTATACCAGAAGAACCGTTAACTAATAAGTTAGGCACCTTGGTTGGCAGTACTGCTGGAATTTGCTCTGTGCCGTCATAGTTAGGCACAAAATCCACGGTTTCTTTGTCTAAATCTGCCAACAATTCGTGGGAGATTTTATCCATGCGTATTTCGGTATAACGCATCGCCGCGGCAGAGTCGCCGTCTACAGAACCAAAGTTACCTTGGCCGTCTACTAGCATGTAACGCAGTGAGAAGTCCTGCGCCATACGTACGATTGTGTCATAAACAGCGGTATCACCATGTGGGTGATATTTACCTATTACGTCACCTACCACACGGGCAGATTTTTTATAGGGTTTGTTCCAGTCATTGCCCAGTACGTTCATTGCATACAGCACACGGCGATGAACAGGTTTTAAACCATCGCGGACATCCGGCAGTGCCCGGCCCACGATGACGCTCATGGCATAATCGAGATAGGAGTTCTTTAACTCATCCTCAATATTTACCGGCGTAATATCTTTTGCAAGATCGCTCATATAAGCTTAAATCCCTAAATCTATTATTTCAGTCTAATTTGACGAGCCGAAGATTCTACCACAGTTTCATGACGGAGGCAGCGTTCAACTGGGTGGAAAAAGTGGAAGTTTTTTAAAAAAAATGGGGTTTTTAGATCTAACTCGCGCTTATAATAGCCCGCATCAGCCGCAACGATTAAAAAAGCAACAAAACCATGAATGTAGATGAACAAGAAATTGCAAAATTTGAAGCCATGGCATCACGCTGGTGGGACCTAGAAGGCGAATTTAAACCTTTACATCGCCTCAATCCCACACGATTGGCTTATATCAACCGAGGTTGCGGTGGATTATTCGGCAAAACGGTTTTGGATGTTGGCTGCGGCGGCGGCATATTATCTGAAAGCATGGCCCATAAAGGGGCGTTTGTCACCGGCCTAGACATGGGCACTGAGCCACTTGAAGTAGCACGTTTGCACGCTTTAGAAACCGGCGCAGAACTGAACTACATTCAAATGCCCGTAGAGCAGCATGCAGCGGAGCAGCCAGCGCATTATGACGTGATCACTTGCATGGAAATGCTCGAACACGTGCCCGACCCAGCCTCTGTGATTCAAGCTTGCGCTGCATTACTAAAACCTGATGGCATGATCTTCTTTTCTACCATTAATCGTACCCTAAAATCGTATTTGACCATGATAGTGGGCGCAGAATATGTATTGCGCTGGGTACCAAAAGGCACTCATGAACATGACAAATTTATACGCCCTTCTGAGCTGCTTAATTTCACCGACCGAGCGAACCTCAAGTGTGAAGATTTAACGGGCGTATTGTATCAACCGCTGAGCCAACGCTTTTATCTTGACCAAAATGTCGACACCAATTACATGCTGATGTGTCGACCTCGCTAAGTAAATAAATGATCTTCGATCTCGCGCACACTCTGGCGCGAGAATTCTATGGATTTTTGCCGTCATTTTTTCGTCACAAATTGCTCAAGCCTTAGCCAGCTCAACGTAGGCTTTGATGGCAATTTGAGCAACAAAAAAAAACAAATATAAAATTTTATTTTTTTGAAATTAAGCAGAAATATTACTTGAATTTTGCATCGTACAAACGGGCGAGGCCAAATGCAGTTAGCAGTCACTAACAAAGCGGTTTTTTTCACACTTTATCCACAAAAATTGCTTTCTCGGTCAACTTGCAAAAATCCGAATACCTCATTATCTTGTATAAAATAAAAATTAAAACACTAGATGTAGTGTCTAGCGCGAATTCTTAGAGAAAGGCTGTATTGCGTATAAGTTATCCAAAACCTATACCTGATAGAGCCTTTTGTGTCTTTAGCTGGTCACTAGATTACCAATCACTACAAAAAGGCTTGTTTCATGAATAAAAATCTGTTGGTTACCAAACGTGATGGCGAAAAAGAGGCGATAGATTTAGATAAAATCCATCGTGTCATTACCTGGGCAGCAGAAGGCTTAAATAACGTATCCGTGTCTCAGGTAGAGCTAAAATCTCACATCCAGTTCTACGACGGCATTAAAACTGAAGATATTCATGAGACTATCATCAAAGCCGCGGCCGATTTAATCTCGCCAGACACGCCTGACTACCAATATTTGTCAGCACGTTTAGCCATATTCCACCTACGCAAAAAAGCCTACGGTCAATTTGAGCCACCACATATTTATGATCACGTAGTGAAAATGTGTGAAGCCGACAAATACGATCGCCATTTGCTTAACGATTACTCCCGAGAAGAGTTTGAGCAAATGAATGAGTTTATCGACCACTGGCGTGACATGACCTTCTCTTATGCCGCTGTTAAGCAGCTGGAAGGGAAATACTTGGTACAAAACCGTGTCACCGGTGAAATCTTTGAAAGCGCTCAATTTTTATACATGTTGGTATCGGCGTGTTTATTTGCCAACTACGATAAAAACGTGCGCATGGACTACGTACGCCGCTTCTACGATGCGATATCTACCTTTAAGTTATCGCTGCCTACGCCAATCATGTCTGGCGTGCGTACCCCGACCCGTCAATTTAGCTCGTGTGTACTGATTGAAACGGGTGACAGCTTAGACTCAATCAATGCCACCGCAAGCGCCGTGGTGAAATACGTATCACAACGCGCCGGTATTGGTATCAACGCCGGTCGCATTCGCGCCCTTGGCAGTGAAATCCGTGGCGGAGAAGCATTTCACACGGGTTGTATTCCATTTTATAAATACTTCCAAACAGCCGTAAAATCGTGTTCGCAAGGCGGCGTACGTGGCGGTGCAGCCACCGTGTTCTACCCAATTTGGCACATGGAAGTAGAGTCACTGCTGGTTCTTAAAAACAACCGTGGTGTAGAAGAAAACCGTGTCCGTCACTTAGATTACGGCGTGCAATTAAACAAAGTATTTTACACTCGCCTGATCAAAGGCGGTAACATTACGTTATTCAGCCCATCCGATGCACCGGGCCTTTACGACGCCTTTTTTGAAGATCAAGAAAAATTTGAGCAGCTTTACCTGCAATATGAGCAAGACGACAGTATTCGCAAGAAAACCCTTAAAGCCGTCGACCTATTTGCCCTGCTAATGCAAGAGCGTGCGAGCACGGGCCGCATCTACATTCAAAACGTCGACCACTGTAATACTCACAGTCCATTCGACTCAAAAGTGGCGCCAATACGTCAAAGTAACTTGTGTTTGGAAATTGCATTGCCGACCAAGCCATTAGAGCATGTTAACGATGAAAACGGCGAAATTGCTCTTTGTACGCTTTCTGCGTTTAACCTCGGTAAGCTTGAAAGCCTAGACGAACTCGAAGAGCTGTCCGATTTGATCGTACGCGCCCTAGACAGCCTGTTGGATTACCAGGATTACCCAATTCCAGCAGCGCAAACCAGCAGCTTAAACCGTCGTACCTTAGGTGTGGGCGTGATTAACTACGCCTATTACCTCGCCAAGAATGGCGTATACTACTCAAACGGCAGCGCTAACAACCTCACTCACCGTACCTTCGAAGCCATTCAATACTACCTATTGAAAGCGTCTAACGAGCTAGCGAAAGAACAAGGCGCGTGCCCGGCGTTTAACGAAACGACTTACGCTCAAGGCATTCTTCCAATTGATACCTACAAATCTGAGCTCGACAAAATATGCACCGAAGGCTTGCACCTCGACTGGGAAGGCTTACGTGGTAGCATTCAAACTCACGGTTTACGTAACTCAACTCTGTCCGCTTTAATGCCCTCTGAAACATCGAGCCAAATCTCAAATGCCACCAACGGCATTGAGCCGCCGCGCGGTTATATCAGTGTGAAAGCCAGTAAAGACGGCATTTTAAAGCAAGTTGTACCTGAATATGAGCGCCTAAAAGAAAACTATGAGTTACTGTGGAATATCCCAGATAACACGGGTTACATCGAGCTAGTTGGCATTATGCAAAAGTTTGTTGACCAAGCCATTTCTGCCAACACCAACTACGACCCAAGTAAGTTTGAAGGCGGCAAAGTGCCAATGAAGCTGTTGCTTAAAGACTTACTAAACGCCTATAAAATGGGCCTCAAAACCCTGTACTACCATAACACCCGTGACGGCGCAGAAGATAACCAAACAGACGTGCAAAAAGAAGACGACGGCTGTGCCGGCGGCGCGTGTAAAATTTAATCCTAGCCCAGGGGAAGCTTGTCTTCCCCACTAAATATAGATGTATTAGAGCAGACTCAATGAATAAATATACCACCTTCTCAAAACTGCAAAACAACCCACTGAAAGAGCCTATGTTTCTTGGCAACCCAGTGAACGTGGCTAGGTATGACCAGCAAAAATTTGAGATCTTTGAAAAGCTAATTGAAAAGCAATTAAGCTTTTTCTGGCGCCCTGAAGAAGTGGACGTCAGCCGTGATCGTGTTGACTTCCAAGAGCTGCCAGAGCATGAGCAACATATTTTTATTTCTAATCTGAAATATCAAACGTTGCTCGACTCAATTCAAGGCCGAAGCCCTAACGTTGCGCTGCTGCCTTTAGTATCTATCCCTGAATTAGAGACCTGGATTGAAACGTGGGCGTTTTCCGAAACCATTCACAGTCGTAGCTACACCCACATCATTCGCAACCTGTTTACCGACCCAAGCGAAATTTTTGATGACATCGTGGTCAACGAAGAAATCCAAAAGCGCGCCGATGATATCTCTTGTTATTACGACGACTTGATCACCGCCACCCAGTTTTATCAGCTAAACGGTGCTGGCGAACTGACCAAAGAAGACGGCAGCAAGGAACAAATTACGGTACGTAACATCAAGAAAAAACTGTTTTTATGTATCAACTCAGTTAATGCACTCGAGGCCATTCGTTTTTATGTGAGCTTTGCGTGTTCATTTGCCTTTGCCGAGCGCCACCTGCTAGAAGGCAACGCCAAAATCATTCGCTTAATTGCTCGTGACGAAGCGCTGCACCTTAACTCTACTCAGCACATTCTAAACCTGTGGAAAGACGGCGCAGATGACCCTGAGATGGCTGAAATTGCCAAAGAATGTGAGCAAGAAGCCAGAGACATCTTTATGCGCGCTGCGCAACAAGAAAAAGAATGGGCTGAATACTTGTTCAAAGACGGCTCGATGATCGGCCTTAACAAAGACATCTTGTGCCAATACGTAGAATATATTTCTAACGTGCGTATGCAAGCCATTGGTTTCGATGCCCCGTTTGAAACCACTTCCAACCCCATTCCGTGGATCAATAACTGGCTGGTCAGTGACAACGTCCAAGTGGCGCCGCAAGAGTCAGAAATTAGCTCGTACCTAGTAGGTCAAATCGACTCTGAAATTGACCACGACGACTTGGGTGATTTTGAGCTCTAATGGCAGTCAAACTGACCATTAACGGCATCGCGTTTGCCATTGACCCCAAGCAGACGATACTCGACTCGTTAGAGCGCAATGGTATTGGTTCAGAATACCATTGCCGAGACGGCCACTGCGGCGCTTGCCAGTGCAAACTGCTCAGCGGCGAAGTGGCTTACGACAAAACGCCCATGGCGTATGTACGCAGCGGTCATATCTTAACCTGCTGTAGCAAACCCAAAGGCGACGTTGAGCTTGCCATACCAGGTGTGCGTTTGCCCTTAAAATTAACCGGTTAATGGTCATCCATTTACCTGGCTTTATCGTATACTTAGCATCATCTCGTTTACTAAGAAGAACATCATGTCTTTGTTAACCAAGCTAAAATGTGCCTTTACGCTGGGCCAAGGCGTATTAATTGATATGCCAGAATTACAACCAACGGATGATCCAATTGAGTTTTTCAACGGTTGGCTCAAGGTAGCCGAAGAATCCGGCATTATTTTGCCCGAGTCGATGTCAGTGGCCAGCTGCACGCCAGAAGGTAAACCGTCATCACGTATGGTGTTATTAAAAGAAGTCGACAGCCGCGGCTTTGTGTTTTACACCAACTATGGCAGCCGTAAAGCGCAGCAGCTAGACGCTAACCCGCATTGCGCCTTGTTGTTTCACTGGAACATTTTACAACGCCAAGTACGCATCGAAGGCCGGTTAGAACGGGTTAGCCAAGCCGAGTCAGAGGCTTATTTTCACTCCCGTGGTCGCGGCAGCCAAATTGGCGCTTGGGCATCGCACCAAAGTGACGTTGCCCAAAGCCGCCAAGAGTTGATGGACAAAGTAAAACATTACGAAAAAGAGTTTGCCGGCAAACCTATCCCGTTACCCGAGTTTTGGGGCGGATATCGGGTGATCCCAGAGCGTATTGAATTTTGGCAAGGTAAAGCAGACCGGTTACACGACCGCTTTGACTATCAAAAACACGGCGACGGGTGGCAAGTGGTAAGGTTAAACCCTTAGTTAGCTGAACACGGCTATCTCACTTAGAGGGCGTTCTGAAACACCCTCTGGCATCTATCATCACAACTTAAAAGCCAATAATACTCGCCAGAGTTAGCCTACAAACATAATTTGGAATAGTGACCAAAAATTAGCCAAGCCCTTAACGCCATTGAAGCAGCCATTGGCACTGAACAAGGCGAATACAGCATCGACTTGTTTATCAGCCATCACTTAAACCTGTTAAGCGAAGACGATTGGCAGCAATTAATAGGTAAACCGGCCCCCAGCGCCAAAGACATGATCGCCAGCTTAGATCTGGTAGATCAATGGGAGCAAACCTATGATTTTGCTTTACTCAATCAGGTCAGCGACTATCTGCTCAGCGTCACTTTTGATGATCAGGGTGCTGTCAGCAATATCGCAATGGAAAGCTAACCAAGAAAGTGCATACCACTTGCCCGTGCACACCATCGCCCACGGGCAAGTCATGGCTAATCTGCCGAAGCGACTTGTTTATCATCAATCCATGCCAACGCAGCTTGGATCACGGCATCATCCTCGGGAGCAGGCAGCAAGCTGGCATCAAACACATTTTCATCCAGCGGTGAGTCAACCAAGAAATCTGGCGTAAGTACAGTGTCAACCGGATTACCGGCTAAGTCTAAAAAGATGTCTGAAGTCACCCATATTTGTGAGTCGTCCAATAAAACGTTTGGAGTAACTACAGAAATCACCCCATAACTGGGCTTGCCAAATAGCTTGGCCTGGTTCTGTTGTAAAGTGAGTCCAGTGACTTCTCCCATGCTCGCAGTGCCGCCATTAATCAACACGGCAACTTTTGCCGATGGGCTTTTTAATTGGTAGCCAGGAGTATCAATCCCATACCCCAAAGACGATAAGTGGCTTTTACCATTAATGACCCAGCGCTTATTACCAGAGGCATTAACGGTATACGCTAATCGCCCACGCGGATAAAAAGGGCTCATGGCAGCGTATATCCATGACATAACTCCGCCTCTATGAAACCGCAAGTCAATCACCCAGCCAGATAAACTGGCGGAGTCTACTTGTTTAATTGCACGTAGCACAGAACTTAGATACGCCTGCCCATGTTCAATGTTGTTATCTAACGATAAATACCCCATCACTTTTAAGTAGGCGATATCGTCTTTGAGCATAAAACTCGTGATGGCTTCTTGGTTTGCTTTGTTGTAATCATCAATTTGAGCTAATTGATAAGCTGGAACAAACGAAGTGTGCTTTTCTTCCGTTAGCTCCACCGCATAATTAATGGCGTTATAGACTTGGGTTTTATACAGCGGCGCGGGATACTTTTCAAAAACTGCGCGTTTGATAGCAGGCCAATCACGCGAGTAGCGCTTAAAATCCAGCGCCTCCATTTTTAACAGCGCATCCTCTAAACAAGCTTTCGCCTCTGCATGGCTATCAAACCCTTGCAGGGCAGCTGCATTACCTATTGTGGTAGCGGATCCGCTTGAAACGGATTGAGCAGCGAATGACTCTTTCGCAAGTGAATAAGAAGGCATCGCACTAAGGCCCATAAGCGCGAGAGCAACCGTCACATATTTAATAGAAGCCATTGAAAACCCATGTGTTTTTATATAACGCCAGTGAATATCATAAAATAATCAACAACAAGGTATCCATATTAGCTGATATTTCACATAACACACGGCGAAAAAAATCCTCGCCAGAATCATCCTTTACTATTAACAGCTAACATAACACTATGAAAAAACAGTGATTTCGCCCTCAAACTCAATACTCGTATTTGCCTGCCTGAACTTTTACAGCAATAATATTTGCTCATAAATTAAACAACGCAACTTACAATCAGACTCGTTTACAAGGAATGTAATCATGAAATTGACCCAGATAGCGCGCTCACTGGCGCTTTGCACTGTATTATCCGCACCATTATTTAGCACCAGTGCTAGTGCAGCAGTGGCTGACGATAGCTTTAAAAGCGTGGGGTATTTACCTATTTATCGCGCTTATACCATTAACCAAATAGAGTTTAATAAGCTTACCCACGTGATGTACTCGTTTGCCCGCCCAGATGCCAACGGCAATATCTACATCATGAATGGGGGCAGCGCGGCAGACTTAGCCAACATTCGTCAAAAAGCCCATGCAGTAGGTACCCAAGTAGGTATTGCATTAGGGGGCTGGGACGATAACTACAGCACCGCGCGGATTTTTGAAAACCTCACTGCTGACCCAACAACTCGCGCCAACTTAATTCAAAACATTGTCAATTTTACCAAGCAGCATCAACTTGATGGCGTTGACATGGACTGGGAGCACCCTACCGCAAGCTCCGCTGCTAACTATGAAACCTTTATGATTGAGCTGGGAGATGCGCTGCACGCTGAGAACTTGTTCTTATCGGCTGCTGTGGTCTCTTACGGCTCATTAGCCAGCCATATTCGTGATGGCGTGTTAGCGAAAGTCGATTTCTTGAACCTAATGGCATACGACGCCCAAGGCCCACACCATTCATCCATGCAAGTCGCCATTGACTCAGTGAGCTATTGGAAATCCCGAAATATCGACGCCAACAAACTGGTACTCGGGGTGCCGTTTTACTCACGCGGTGCAGCCGTGCAAACCTACGCGCAAATTATTCAACAAAGCACCGACAATGCTTGTGTTGATGATGCTGGCGGTAAAAAATACAACGGTATTCCTACCATTCGCCAAAAAACCCAATATGCCATCGACAATGTTGGCGGCATTATGAATTGGGAGCTCGGCCAAGATAGCTTTGGTCAATACTCTTTACTCAGTGCTATGGACGATGTAATCAATCAGGTGGATGACACTGTCTGTGCTAGTTCTGTTGAACCAACGCCAAGTGTGACGCCAACGCCAACAACTGCACCGACTACCGCACCAACGCCAGCGCCAACACTTGAACCAACACCAGCACCAACAGCGCCACCGGTTACGGGCGATATCATCGCCTTTGTACCGGGTAAAACCAAAGTCAGTAATGGTGATGTAGTCAGCTATGATGGCAAATGCTACCAAGCGAAAAACAACCCTGGAGTATGGGAAACGCCGCGCCTTGGATCATGGTTCTGGACTGAGACTGCGTGTGCCACTCCAACTCAAGCCCCAACACAGGCACCAACACCTGAGCCAACCGCTACTCCTGAGCCAACGCTAGCACCGTCGCCGACACCAACGCCGGTACCTACCACCGCGCCAACAGAGCCACCGCAGCCTACGCAAGTGCCAACCGAGCCTCCTACTAGCGCGGTGCCGTTTGTGCTAGGGCAAACAAAAGTGAGCAATGGTGACGTAGTAAGCTACAAAGCCAGTTGTTACGCGGCTAAAAATAGCCCTGGTACTTGGGAAACACCTCGTGTTGGCTCTTGGTTTTGGGAGCAAGTAACCTGCCCATAAGCCGCACCATAACTTGCAGTCATACATCGGGATGACTGCAAGCATTAGTTGATTTTGATGCCGGCTCTGCGTCCCTACTCGGCTTAGCGGTCAAACTGTTGGACAATCGGTTTGAAACTTGTTTCAGGTTGTATGTGGCTGATTTTTATTCTGGCGTATTATTACACATTAACGAGTTAGAACTTAGGCAAAAAAACAGTGACCGAGAGTGTGCAATGAATCGAAACGTAAGCCATTTTATTCAAATTCAACACCTCGATATACAAGGGCATTTCGCTTCTGGGCGAACTCTCTAACTACCTCAAGCCTGTAGCCAGTTTCATTTATAAAGTGTCTAGGAATTCCAGGCCTAACCAAACCCTAAATCTTCTTCGTGGTTCTGCTCAGATTCCTGATAGACTTTAAATAAGGGGCCTTAGCCATATTTGTATTGCCTTCTGCAACCGCAGCACAGCGCCAAGATCGCTATCTTGCACCTTAGCTTAGCGCTCAACCACGCTATTTTTTGAGACAGAAACAAGCGTCTATCTTCAGCCCATTTATGAACTTAATTGTCATAGTGAATATCTCAGAAAGAAGGTTGCCAAAACAATCAAACAAACTCAATGGCACTATCTAACATCGCTAGCAGTAATCTTTGATTTGCTTCTTCGCTGAACGTTTCGCTTTTATAAGGTTTTCTTTTTTAAATGTATTTCCTTTCCACACAAAGTTTCCCGAAGCGAGCATTTCGGAGCTAAACTTTAATTTTCGTTTCGCCCCCGCGCACAAATCAGAAGAGATCATACTCGCTGTATCGACTTTTTTTCTGCTTGTCTGGAGGCGATTTTCTTTTTTAGTATTTGAAACTATGGGCTGTGGCTCAGACTTCAATGTATTAATTGTGGGAATTTTTACTTGTTTAGACTCACCTGAATTCAAAGGCTGCGAGCTGTAATGGACAGTGCCATTCTCATCGGTCCAAGTATACACGTTTCCAGCAACCGCCGAGGTTGAAAGCAAGCTAGCAAAAAGTAGGGCTCTTAATCGGTACATAAAATTGATATTGATAGTAGAAAAGAATGGAGAAAGATTAACACAAAACAGTCGAAATCAAATAAATATAAAATCGATATTCTATGGCGTGTCACCACCTAAACTGAGCGCATTGGCTGTCGACCCCGTATTTTTCAAGCTATTTTGTCAAACTAATTAACTTTTACAAAACATGAAAGGCATTGGGAAAATTGCCGCGGCTTCCATTATTAGCAACCTGCCGGAATTAGCTATATCAGCAACAAAGAAGCCAGTTCATTAGTCGCAGGGCGGGAGTATACTTTGAGTGTTTTTCATTCAAAGAACACTTTAGCCCTGTAATCATCGTCCCAGCCCACACGTTTAAGCTTATTGCTTTGACTCGGTGCACCAGAATCATACTGGCGCAGCATATTCATTACATAAAGCGCCTGAACAAAGCCATGTTCTGAACAGCACCCTCCAGCATAATACGTGATTCACCTTCTTTAAAAACAACATATAAAACAGAGTGTTGGCTGTTTTTATGCGCCAGTGCTGGCGTATGTAATGGCCCAGAAGCTTATGTTTTGGCGACATTGAGCTGATGTGAACCGGCCACTGCGTTATTTAAGGCAGGGACTGCGTGACGTCGTTATGAATGGTCAATGACGGCAGCAGCGAATGATTGAGAAGCGCGTAATCACTCACCAGTGCTTGGCATCATCACGTTCAGCGCCTGAATACATTGCCTGCACGTTTTGTCGCCCTCTCCCCCAAGGTGCGCTGATACAATGGCACCTTCTTTCATTAAGCAAACCGCGTTCAATAAACATGTATTGTCATGACTGATGTAGCTAGCAAGTAACTCACGAACTGCTTGTTTATGTTGGTGACAAAAATGCAAAATCTTGCACTCCGGCTCGGTAAACTCGGCTGAGGTATTAATAAAAAAACAACCGCGGAAAACACCAAGTTCCGGAGCCTGATGGTTAAACCAGCGGGCCAAGGACTCAAATAGCCGAGCGATCACTTCATGGTCAGAGTTGGCACCATGCAACTGTTGCTTTAGCCAAAGCATAAATACTTCATGACGTTGCTGTAACGCGGCTAATACCAACGCATTTTTGCTCTCAAAATGATTATAAAGGGTACGCTTAGCGACACCTGAAACACTCAACACCTCATTGATCCCGATGGCGTTAATGCCATGTTGATAAAACAGGGTGAGCGCAGTATCAATAAGTAACTGTCGTTTGGCATTCATAAATGTGCTCCTTTAATTGCCATATTGACAAAAGGAGACCAGTCTGTCTACAATCAAGAGGTAGACAAGTCGGTCTACTTTCATAAAGAGGAAACCCATGAAAACATCCGTTATTGCTCTCACTGCTGGCTTCGGCGCCTTTTTAGCCATTTTTGCGTTGTCCGCTATCGAGGCAAACCTTAGCCAAGTGGCTTTGGTGATGGCACCGTTTGGCGCCTCTACCGTACTGGTTTTTGGATTGCCGAAAAGTCCGTTGGCACAACCAAAAAATGTCATTTGGGGTCACCTTATTACCGCCGCCATCGGCATCGCCTTCGTACAATACTTGACCGTTACGCCTTTCACCTTAGCGTTAGCAACCGGCTTAGCCGTTGCCGCCATGTTTCTCAGTAACACCACTCACCCGCCGGCGGGAGCGAACCCCATGCTGATCATGCTTTCTGGCCAAAGTTGGACCTTTTTGTTCACGCCAGTATTGCTTGGCGCCATACTCATCGTAGTAGTGGGAAAAATAATGCAGGTTATACTTAAACGCTGGTGCAATGGTGAACCCGTTTAATTTTTACAAAGGAAACCATCTTTGATCTCAACACTTCCAAAATGGGTAGAAACAGGGGCGTGGTTATTGGCGTTTATCGCCGGTTTTATAAATGCAATTGGCTTATTGAGTTTTGAGCATCAGTCTGTGTCCCATTTATCCGGCACCGCCACTTTACTGGGCGCGCAAGTCATAACTCAAAACACCACTCTGATATGGCATCTCTTAGGCGTGCTGCTGTCTTTTGTGATTGGCGCGGCTATGGCCGGGTTGCTGCTATCGAGTGCCAGCTTAAAACTAGGCAGACATTATGATACGGCTTTAATGTTAGAGTCTCTGTTATTGTTTGCGGCATTGTGGCAGCTGAATTCAGGCAGCATCTACGGTCATTTTTTGGCTTCGGCGGCGTGCGGTTTACAAAATGCACTCGCCACCACCTATAGCGGCGCCATTATAAGAACCACTCACGTTACCGGCATTTTTACCGATTTAGGCATAATGTTAGGCAAGTACTTAAAAGGCGAAGGCCTAGACAAGCGCAAAGCCAAGCTGTTTTTGTGTATTATCAGCGGTTTTATCATTGGCGGTGCCCTTGGCGCTGGTTTATTTAAGTCCTTTGGCGTCAATGCACTATTATTACCGGCGAGCATTTGTGGCCTCATGGCGCTGGTTTACCGCATATTCAGAAAAACCGTCTAATGATGCCTTGTCAAAGCGGTAACAAAATGCGATCGCGAATCAAATTCTTGTAGCTTCATCAACCTTGCGGCTTTATATCTTGCTAAGATGTCTCAACCCCAATTTACGCAAAGGTTCATTCATGTCTTGCTCAGGTTGCCATCAGCCACACTCTCAACAAGTCACCTACTTATGTCAGCACCTGATCGCCGCAAAGCAAGCTGGCTTTAATACCGCTTATGACGAAGAGAGCCCTGATGTGTTGTACCCGGATGCATGGTGCGATAAGTGCTTAGAAGTGTTGATGCAACAAGGGGAGTGGAACCAAATTGCTGAGGATTTTGCTGCTTTTTCCGCTCATTGTAGCCATTGCTACCACAGCGCAAGGCAAGCTAATTGGCGTCAAGATGATGCGGCTTATCACCAATTAGTTCGTGACAGCTTTCACTACTTACAACATAAACAAGCTGACCTTATTGCCCGCCATGACTTAAATCAATACGACAGATGGGACTGGGATCAAGCCAGTGAACACTTAATTTTCAGTTTGAATGGTCAACAGCAACTCGCGGCCCAAGTCAGCTTTTCAGGCAGTATTTCATCCAAGTCGAATACATGGATGTGGGCATGGGCCAACACCTCATTACTTAGCAATATAAAAGCACAATCTAAAGCGCTACAACAACTGGGAGAAGCCAATAGCTTTTTGGCCTTAGAAGCCGCTATTTGGCCGGCCGATGAAACAGATGGCTGGGAAATGACCGCGGTAATGGCAAAACACCTCAACGCCATTGGCGCATACCGTACCAAAGATGACAGTGGTTTTACTTATATGGTCATTCATAGCGTGAGCCCCCTATCTTAACGCCATTGCCTGAAGCATTACGCGCTGCTGCCATCATAAAAATGGTCAATTTCAATTATAAAAAGCCGCTTATAAAAAAATTGGCAAGAGCACAAGTTTCACACTCGCTCATTGATAAAAAATTGACGCTACTTAATACTGTATTTTCATCCTATTTATTGAGATAAGCCAATGACCTTAATCATTTTAACCCTCTCTCCTCTCGTCGCAATTTATACCTTATTAATTGGCTTTAACCGTTTTACCCCTACCAGCATGGCACACAAATCTGAAGCAGAAATCGATGATATTCGCCAATCTCAAAAAGTGATCGGCTTTACCATGCTCACCTTGTTTGTGTTTACCCTATTCCATTTCTCAACAGCAGTGTAAGCATGACCATGAATATAGTCCCGCTCCGTCGTAGCCTTTGCCTGTTGGCAGTGGGAATTGGGCTTATTGCCTGCAGTGATAACCCTACCTTGAATACCCATCACAAAGACAACGGTCTGAAGAATCACCCGCCCGCACAAGGCAAGTGCGCCGGTTGGCAACGCAGCCTTTCTGAGGGTAAAAAGCAGCAAGATGTCGCTTATTGTTTGCGCGAATTAGCCCGCACCAACCGGGCTGAGGCCGTCGCAGAAGCGACTATTATGGCTGACTGGCCGATAAAATTGGTGCCCAACTCTGATTTACCAGAGCTGATTGCAGCCATGCACCTTTATCCTCAACCGGGTCAATTACTCGACTATTTGTCCTCGCTTGGCTTGCTTGCTCATAACTGGCAACAATTGCCCTCTCCCGAATATGCGATAACCGCCAGTGATTACTTGTCATCATTGGCCGCCGTCGCTTGGTTTGACACCGAGACCGGCTTTTTCCCCAATGAGCATGATGGCTTATTGCATATGCTGGCCAAACATACCGACTTAAGCGATGTTAAATTTGAAGAAGTTGCACCGCCATACTCATCGTCAGACCGCCAGCCCTACCAGCTTTTTGCAGAAGTTAATGGCCATCGCTATCAACAACAGGCGCAAAATTATGGCGATTGGTATGATGTCGTGGCAGTGCTCGACTTGCTAAATAAAGTGGCCCAACAAGAACAGCGCCGCAGCCGATTTATACAGTTTGCATCCACTGATCAAGGCTCTATTGTGTGGGTAGTTGATAAACAGCCTTTAGCCAGCCTTTATCAAGCAGGACTCCTCAGATATGAACCTTACGTTTTAGCAATCGACATAGGCAAAGCGTCAGAAGCCAAAGTGCTCAGCTCAGTCCCTAAATAGCACCTAGCCAACAGTGAATAAAATGTGTAACGAAGGCTTTTGCAGGCTCGCAATGAACAAAAAATGGCGGTTTGTGATACCTTATCGGCAAGCTTATCGAAATAGATTAGCGACCAACAAGGAGGTTCACATCAAGGCAGGCACAATCAGCAACAAGGCCAGCAACACGGCGGTGCGGGTAACGCGGTTCATTCAGCCAGGTTTATGCTCATGACACACCTTAGCCCACTGAGCGCGGAGGTCCTCGCTTTCAGCCGACTATATTTAGCCGCTTTCTTTACTTTTGTCGCGGTGTTTTATACCGCACGCATTATATTAATAAAGCCCCAGGTCAGCAGCGGAGAAGTTATTTTCCCAGGCCAACGATTTAGCGCAAGTTGGTGGAATCACATGCTCTTTAAAAGCTTTAGAGCGGCAATCTGGTTCATTTGCGTGGGCCGATTATTTGCGCCTCACTGGGATCAATATTTAGGCATTATAGCGCCATTAATACAGCCACTCATTCAATGCTTAGGATTCGTTTTATTAACCGTAGGATTTGCCATCACAGCTGTAGTGCACTGGAAAATGGGGACAATTTGGCGCTCAGGGGTAGACCCTCGCGGCCCGGTTCGCTTGATCCAAACGGGCCTCTATCGCTATTCACGTAACCCCATGTTTGTGTGCGTGGCACTGGCGCAACTTGGCTTTTTCTTGGCGCTGCCTTCGGTCTTTACCCTCGTTTGCCTTGTAATTGGTTGGAGCACGCTTTATCGCCAAACCTTGGTAGAAGAGCACCACCTTGAACAAGCATTTACCCAAGAATACCGTCACTATAAAACCACGGTGCGGCGCTGGGTATAACCACAAAAGCCAAGGCGTGAATAGGCTTCACGCCTATCTTTGGCCGACTAGGTCAGCTGACAGCGCCAAGCCAGTTTGCACTCTCTACCATTAGGCAAACAAGATATTTCAAAACCTAGGGCTAAAACCGAAGGCTCTGTCGAACATGCTCTTCAGAGTATGTAACAACGAAGGCTTTCACCTCGAAGTACAATACCAGATCACGGTAGGATAACCAGAAGTCAAAATGCCAACACACAAAGATGCCATTCCACAAGCCATTTGTGGTTATCACTTAGACGAAAAACACGACTGGGTGGCTGAGCTTGCATGCGGTCACTTTCAGCATGTGCGCCACCAGCCGCCTTTTATCCAACGTCCTTGGGTGATGACTGAAGCCGGCCGCACGAGTATGCTGGGCTTTTCGCTGGGCTGTATTAAGTGTTTTCGCGGCGAGCCCAAAGATAGCTTGTAACCTGGTGCCATTCCCAGTTATCTGGACTGGGCCCTGCTCCATCGAGGGCTTTTGGTTGCAAATCAATCCGTTATTGATTTCTTTTAGTTCTTCAAACAAGGATTACCACTGCGTGTTATTGAGAACACAAGTCATCTGATTTTCCTCAAGATACTTCGACAGCTTAGCCTGAGTGTTTAATACCATGCGTTACTCTATGTCACATAGCGCCACATTAAGGCGTGGGCAGCCCTTGGCCATACTTGAGCGAGGCGAAAACGCCAAGGGTTGAAAATCACGCTAACATACTATTGTTAATTGCCCAAAGAGCTCTTAATTTTTTGCTTATTTTCAGTGATATATACAATGTCATTTAAGTAAGCTTGAAGATGTCCTTGCTCTATGTTTTCAGCAAATGATTCATTACCCCTTTCGGCTTCTCCCCGCATAAAAGTGACTAAAGCCTGTAACCGTAAAACCATGGCGTCAGCTAATTGCGCCCTTTGTGTTTCAGTTGCACCGTAACTGTCGCAGAACAACTTAGCTCTGGCCACCTGATCTGCGATTGTTCCTAGCTTGTCATTGCTGTCTGTTTTGAAAGGCGACCAACAATAAACTGAATAGGCTAAATCCCATATTCTTGGGGCTGGATGCGCGGTGTCAAAGTCAAACACGCCTACAACTGTATTTTCTAGTAAGGCAACGTTGTATGGGGTGAAATCACCATGACAGATCACCTCAAATGGCTCTCTTGGCGCTAACATCCATGGGTGTGCATTGACATCAAGTTGCTCTATAAATGAAACACTCGAGTCATGGATTTTACGTAGTAACTTACCCGCTGAAATAAGTGCTTCATCTGTTGCAATTGCACCGATTAACGGATAATTGTAGGTATTACCGGCAACAAAACTTAACATTTCTTGCCCTTGATTGAGACCAAGAAACTTGGGGCTTTCCTTTACGTTTGCTTGTTCAAGGTGCGCCAAAATCAGGTGAATGGTAGCGCTCCACGGCTGTAGTGGTCGATAGACAACTTCACCATCTCGATATATGGCAGACTCTCTGCCGCCTGATAATGCTTCCACAATACCTCCCTGTGTAACTCACGCCGCCTTAAGCGGTGACTTACGCGTGCTATTTTTGAATGTAAGCAAGTTGGCGCGCATGGAATAAGACTTCATTGCTTTGTGACGTGCGCACTTTTTCACACCTAAAGAATATAAAGTTTGGGTTATTCTTTAGGTGGCGGTAGGTTGATTCAGACAAGTCTTTTGCCTTTTCATCAATCACCCCCTCACTCATTTTTGATATCAGTAGCCCAGAGTGCGTAATAGCTTCACTGATCTCAGTTAATGAACGGCGATAATATTGCACTTTTACCGGAGTTCCAACTGTGTTCCACTCTTCTTCAACAAGCTCACGACTAAAGTAGTTGCCTGATTCAGAACATTCGAAGTCAGCAAATGGGTGATGAGTAGAGAAAACCATATAACCACTCGGTTTCAAGATGCGATAAACCGACTCAAAAACCGGCGTTAAATCTTCAACGTAATGAAGTACCAACGGGCAAACTATCACATCTGCACTGTTATCCTTCTCCAAGGGTAAACCTTGGGATATATTCTGGCAGTAAGCGTGAACATTGGAGCCGAACTTGCTCTTAACTAGAGCCACCATCTCTTGTGATATATCTATACAAGTCAATCGATTGACTGACTGTTCGAGAAACCATTGAGCATACTCACCTGGACCACAGCCCATATCAACGACATCTTTACCTTGTAAGTTGTCCAGCAAACTCATCGTTGACGGTCGTTCTAACAATGCGTTGTAAATATTACCTTTTACAACTTCAGCATACTTAACAGCATGTTTCGTATACATTTTTGACATCTTGTACACCTACAAAATTTAGAGAAGGGAGAATAGCACTTAGCCTAGCATTTAGCGGACGTAAACAATTGATTAAAATCTATAGCGAAGCGAAACCTAGCCAACGGTTACGAGTCCTGCTTTAGTCTCTTGTTATATTTCTAATACTCTTCGCCTTCATCACCTACGACTTTTGCCCTGAGTAGTTTTGCGATTTCTTTTGCTTTGTTAACTTGTATTTCATCTGAACCGAAGGTAATTCTGCCATTAAAGTAACTGAAGTAGTATTTATTACACGAAGCAGGGCTAGTCCATACACAGCTATTGGGAGTAGATATTTCAATTTTTTCACCGGTCTGAGGGTTAATTGCAATAGCCACATGCTGAACACTTAAAGTTTTATCTTGAGCGCAAATTGCTAACCATTCAGAATCCAAAATTTCATTTTCACGCTTGATATGTAAATTGTAAGCAGCCATAGCATTCCAGTTCATTAGTAAGAGTATTAATACTGTAGTTTTACGCATAATTAAGAGTTCTAACGCCCTGTTAAGGGTTGAGCAACGCAATACCGAACCCGCCGCAAACCACAGGGCGCGAGCATACTTTGGTTAATTTATAGCCCAAAGAAGACTTGCGCTCTATAATCATCGCACCAACCAGCTTTTTTAA
>NZ_QZCH01000069.1 GCF_003596335.1 Motilimonas pumila | reverse complement strand
GCACTGCCAAAACAGCGGCTAAAATCTTTCACCAGATATACCCATGATTCATCAGCAATGTCCAGTGCATCCAGCAGTTTGGGTTGGTGTTTGGGAATATGGCCTTTCTTATCACCCCTAATAGCTCTGCCATCCAATCCACTGAATCAAAATACTCTTCTCGGTAAAAGGGCAAGCTAGGTCGTTGGTCAGGGTTTGGTTCACTCAAAGGGTAACAGCAGAGATTGTTTAATGTCTTGCCTTTGTGAGCGTTCTGCTGGCTCGGTTGCTTTTATAGTGGGGCAGGGGGCTGGTGTTTGCAGGGCCTGCCACTGGCTAATGCGCTCATAGATAGAGGTAAACCTCTGCTCGCCAACACTGTCGTACATGCCTGCGCGTATGGGGTTTAAATCTACATAGACCATGCAAGCCAGTAAGGCATTATCATCGAGTAAGGCTTGGCTTTTAAAACGGTTTTCCCAGAAGTGACCATTTGCAATGGGCTTCTTTGTTGTCTCTTCTGGCAATGTCTTCATTTAAGCAGCGCATAAACCAGCTAATGTCACAGAGGCGCTGGCGCTATACCTGAATGATATCTTGCACCGTAGCAAGCTCCGCCTAACCTTGAGGATTGCCAGAGAGTCACTGGTACCAAAAAAAGCAATGAAAATAACGCTTGCCAGCGGCTCACCACGGCCTCATCGCTTAATCGGCTATTTTGCGCCATGTTGATATGCAGCACGAGGTGGTAATGATTGCTCATAATGGTATAGGCACAGATATCAATGGTGAGGATGCTGGCCAGCTGCTTGGCTTTATCCAATACCCAAGGTTTACGGTGCTCATACCTGCGTTTAGCGTAGTTATCATAACAAAAAAGAAAGGCGCGCCGAACACAGTGGCTGGTGACGTGATAGTAGGGCGTAGATTCAGCACAGATGAGCTGTTTTCGAGGTAGGGTCATGACACCCTCCTAGTCAAAAAGCCACTTTTTAAACGTTAGTTAAGAGGCTATTTCTGTCTAATTTTTGTGGGTGTCCTGTATACTATTCTGTGTTAAACATTTTCCTCATAGAGTTACAGCTAATCTTTATCTTCTCATGCCAACTTACTGAATTAAGTTGTTCAGATGATTTTTCAATCATATCTACAGCGTGCTTATCTGGATCTCCAAATTGCATTCCAAGTAGTAAATCATCTTCGAAGCACTTTTCGTTAAAACAGCCATTACTCCTTAAATTTTTTAAGACTTGCACTGTTACATCTATAAAAAAATCGCTTATAAACTCCCAAAGCTCATCATCGTCATACTCATCACGCTCACCATCATCAAGTTCACCGTCATAAAAAATATCGAACAACTCTTCAATAAACGTGTTAACCTCATCAAACAGCTCAAAATTATTACTATAGTAGCTCCATTCAGCACCATTAACTTCGCCATACCATGCGGGCTCATTTAAAGTGCCTAAGTTAGCTTTATGTAAGTCTAAACCTTCTCTGGAACAAGCCGCCACGTTAATGTGTGAGCATCCATTGCTGCAATAAATTGCAAAGGAAAAGATTGATTGATTTTCTAAATCCTTTTTTAAAAACTCTAATTGTTCAGTACAGCTCTTCGTCAATTTCTTAATTAGAGCTTTTTTTAATTCTACGGAATAATTCATTATCTAGCCTTCGAAATTGCTGCCCACTGCTCTAAAACATCCACAACTCCAGCTCGATCACCTCGAAATGGAGTTAACATATCATTGAGTTGTTGTTCTTGGATACTCCCATGTTGTCCAACAACTTTATTTGGAGCCCAAGTAAAATTTTCACGGCTCAATAAAGGGTTTATACCCACTTCTCTTAATATAAGCCTGTTATCAATTGCGGGAGTGTTCGTACTGTCTTTTTCTCCCAAATGGTGTGCATGACTTGGATCACCAGGATACTTAGTTCCCGAAATCTCTTCATAGTACTTTAATTAAGCCGTCAGCTTGCCATTTTTAACTTTGTCGAGCACCTAAGGTTTACGTTGCTCATAGCTGCGGTTAGCGTAGTTATCATAACCACAAAGAAAAGTGTACCCAACACAACGGCTTGTGACGTGATAGCAGGGCGTAGATTCAGCACAAATGAGCTGCTTTCGAGGTAGGGTCATGACACCCTACTAGTCAACAAGTCACTTTTTAAGCGTTAGTAAAAAGGTGATTTCTGTCAAATTTTGCTGGGTGTCCAATTAGCCAATTAGTTTATTACTAGCTCAATCCAATGCTTCATTTATTCTTCGGAAGAAAAATTCTCCAAATGAGTTGTCAATTATAGAAATATCTTCATCAATTGGTGACCATAAAACAACCCAACCTTCTATTTCCTTATCTTCTTTGTTAGTAGAAATAGCGTAATAACTACCATCGTCTAATCCCATTATTAGAATTAATTCGTCGGGTAAATTATATTTCTTTCTTGAATTTAAAGTTAGCCAGACTGCATTTGGGATGCTGGAGTTTTCGAAGTTTTCGTTAGTTATTCCATAGAATTCTTCTCCGCAGAAACTTCCTGCTCCATAGTTTGATACGAATAAAAGATAGGAGGGGGGAAGAAAAAAACCCAGGGACTCTTCAGCTTTAGAAATAATGCTATTATCTCTTTTTCCAATGAAATAAGCCTCGCTTTTGTATTTATCTATTAATTTTGTAGCTTTTTTATAGAAATCTGATGGCATATTACCTCCTCTTTTAAATTAAAAGTATTTTGTCCTGTTCTTTCAATAGAGCTTTTTAATTTATTGAAATCTTTATCGTCTTGAGAAGCAATTTTTTATTTAGACTGCTCTTTATTTTACCCTTTGAGTCCCTATATTTATAGTTGTTCTTATCTTCTAAGGAAGGACAGCCACTTCTTAGCTAGCTTATCCTTATTCGTTTAGCACATACAAGCAGTTCAAGTGATGGCCCAAAGGTAATAGCATTTATCGCTAGTGAGGGTATTTCAATTCAAAATACTGCAAACAAGTGTTTGCTTGCAGTGCAGCTCAAAAGGATGGCGAGAGATAATAAGCTTCGAAGAAGCCTTTGGCGGCGCACAGGGAGGGGGCTGTTGAAAAGTTAAGGTGCTTGTATGGATAATTCCCCTACCAAACTTGTTAGCCGCAGCCACTCAGTTTGTCACAAGCATGATGGCCTTTACTCCAATAGCGGCCGCTACGCGCACAATGTTGAGTGAGGTGCTCCCAGCTGCCGGCTGCACTGCCAAAGCAGCGACTGAAATCTTTCACCAAATACACCCATGATTCTTCAGCGATGCCCAGTGCATCCAGCAGTTTGGGTTGCTGTTTGGGAATGTGGCCTCTCTTATCATCTCTGATGGCTCTGCCGGTCCAATCCACTAAATCAAAATACTCTTCTAGATAAAAAGGTAAACAAGGC
>NZ_QZCH01000068.1 GCF_003596335.1 Motilimonas pumila | reverse complement strand
GGGCTGCGCGGTGGTATCAATACGTTTGCGTATGTGGGCAGCAATGCGCTGTCGTTTATTGACCCGTTTGGCTTGGCGGCAATTGCAGATGTCACTGGTAGCTATGATTCGAATCTAAACTATCAATCACACTTTTTGTCTGAAGCGTCTTGCGGCGTTGAGCCCGATGCTTTTGGCCATGTTGTGCCAGAAACATACACAAATGCGCAGTCTGCTCTTTCATGGATGTTTCATAATGAAAATGACAAAGCCGCTATATTGTACAGTAAAACGGTAGAAATGATTCGCCATGCTTGGTTTGCGGGCCAAGACGCAGTTGTTAATGTTTTTAAACCGGACGCTAAGACAGATTCATACAATCTCCATTACGCTGACTTTTCGGCTGAACAGATCCACGGCTTGGGGGAATTACTTTACCCCGTTACTCAACAAGATCCAGATGTAAACACATTAACACTGACGTTGGCTAACGGCACTACAGAAGCTGAGTTCCTGGATGTATTGCTTAATGCACTAGGAAATTTGGTTACTGCCGCGGATGTCAATCAAATTTTGGCGAGTGCCAATATGCTCGGCGGTGCATCACCTGATGATAGGTTATATGCTGTTGACATAACGCCGCTTTATAATGAAGTGCTTGTGCGCTTTCAGACTAAGTTGTACACAGACAGCCGAGTGATTAGCGCGGAAGACTTGGTGCACCAGCGTGCCGAAGAGTTGAGGGGGGTTTATGATGAATTTGGAAAGCCACAATGTCGTGCGCAAGGTGGCAGCTACAATGACCCAGGTTGTCAAGAAATCAGAGATGCGAAACGTAACCTAGAAAACGCCAATGTTGCTTATGGTGATGCGCTATCGATAGTTAATAATGAGCTTATTGCGTCAGGTGCTATGC
Source organism: Motilimonas pumila (assembly GCF_003596335.1). GTDB lineage: Bacteria > Pseudomonadota > Gammaproteobacteria > Enterobacterales > CBDFNC01 > Motilimonas > Motilimonas pumila. The sequence goes on along the minus strand of NZ_QZCH01000068.1, from coordinate 2,503 downwards.
CAGCAATGGACGCGCTGGACGCCGTGAGAGCGCCAAGTCGTAAGATTGCGGCAGAAGCTTTAGTGGGCATGGTGGGTTTATTTATACCGTTAACAGCAACGGACTTGGCGATTGATGCTGCAAGTTTTGGGTTAAGTAAACTCAAGCGTATAGGCGACTTAGCTCATACGATAATAAAAGGTGCTTCGTCACTTTCGCCGACAGCTAAGGCTTTAACTAAATCTGCCAGCGAGCGAGTGCTTAAAGTTAGGTATCCTAAATTTGCGAGCTATCCCAAATTGTTGGAAAACCCCGGCATTATGCGCTCTCTCAATAAAAAGGAATGGTCAGATGGGCTGCTAGCTAAGTTAGAGCAGGACATCAAATCTGGCGGTACAGAGTTAGCTCGTTTGCTAAATGATAGACCCCAGTTTATTGATACTTGGGAAACGCTTGCCAATGCCAATGTAAAAGGGACTATCAGAGCGGACTCTAATAGCCTAGAAATATTCCAGCGACATATCAGTGATTATCCCGACGTAGATTTCTCGAAAGTTAATAAGGTTCTTGATCGTCAGGCTTTTCCCGAAGACTTTGTTCGAGATATTCTGGGGGGAGAAGTTAAAGGGATTGATCATTTAAGAACCCTCGTAGGTGATTTTAAAAATGTCCCAGGGATCACCCACTCAAGTTTCGTAGATAACTCTTTACCTGCAATTAAAATTGATGCACCTTCAAGCTGGGGAGACAGTAGCCTAGATTTGCCTGATTGGGCTCATGCTACGTTTACCAATAAAGCTACACCTAAATTTTTACCTGAAGGCACGAAAATATACCGTGTTTATGGTGACGGACAAAACCCGAAAGGTGCGTTTTGGACCTACGAGCTTCCGTCTAGTAAGGCAGACCTTTACGGAGGAACGGCCGTTAGACCTGAGTGGAATAATGGCAAGTGGTATGTGGAACATACAGTAGGAAAAGATGGCCTTAAAGTTTGGGATGGCGAAGTCGCGAGCCAGCGAGTGGTAGACCATGTTGATGAAGTCATGTTAACGGGTGGAGATATTCAAATATATATTCCAGACTCGGTACGAGAAGTGATGCCTGAACTGAACAGAAACGATATAAGTTGGTGATAGATGTCTGATGTAAGATGTGCCCATGATATAGAGCAGATACTAAGGGAAATCATGTTAGAGTTCCGTAGTCTTGAATCCATTTTATTGAACCTAGAGCAAGATTGGAGCCCGAGTGAAAGTTATGAACTTTCGTACTTAAACATGCCGAGAGGAAAGGTTGCGCACAATATTAAGGTTATTAGACACTTTTTGGGTGAGAGCGAGTGTTCGCCCCGCTCAGCTCAGTATGTACAAGAGGATGTCGTTAGCTTTTTACGCAACTTCGACAACCCCTTTTTTGAAACTAAATACAAGAATCAGATTAACTGTGTTGTATCAGCTTTAACCTCTCTTAGTCTACGCTTGAAAGCGTATTGTTAGCTACCAAATTAAAGTGGTTTATTCGCCTAAAAGCTTTGTTGACGCACATATGGTGATTGAACTGACAAATGAGGAACTGGAAATGTTTGAACGTGATGCAAACTGGGTTGATCAGTTTGCTGAAAAAGTTCGACATAGCCCCAATGACTATAAAGCCAGAAGTATAACTTAAGGCTGGAAATATCATTAAATTAAACTTTAAGTAGTGGGCTGACATTGCCCACTTTTCGGAAAAGTTTGAGTGGCTGCTCGTTTTCTTTTTTAGTTATTTCTAGCGTTTATCCCTATCACCTTGAGAGCAATTGAACATTGTTTTCAATTTGTCGTCATGAGCCGATTATATAGTACCTGTGTTAGCTCATGACTGTGGCATTGTGTTGTGGGAGGTGTTATTGGTAATGCCGAAATTTATAGTGATTAGAATAGAAAACTTAGCCTGTAACTGAAATAGCCAATATTAGTTAATGCGTATATTAAATACGATAAAAACGACTTGATGAAAAAAAGTGCATTTATTAGAATGTACTTTGATTTTTTTTTTACTTGTTTGTATTTACAATTATACACCTCCTCTCCCTGTGTTTTTATGTGTTGAAAGGGGAGTGCCAGTGAAGGCTTTTTTGGTAAGGAATACCCATGCTGTTGTCTTTGTTACAATCCTCTTCGACTAAACGTCGCCAGCTCGGCGCTGCTATTTCTGAGTATTTACCGGTAATTGGTTTAGTCGTTGTCGTGGCTATTGTGGCCTTTCAGATGTTTGGCAGTACTGTACGTGACCAAAGTAGTGAAATCACCTCTGAAATGGCAGGCATTCCATCTCCTTTTGATGAAAGTGGGCCGCAAGGGGGTTACCAGCAAGGCGGACAAGCGGGCTCTTCATCAGGGGGCAGTCACGGTGGCGGCAATAATAACTCAAGCAGTGGGAGCGGAAGTCAAGTTGAGCCCCCTGAAAACCCTTGGCAAGACGGCGTGCATGCAGGTGACATTAACCCTGGGAATAATGGCTCAGGTGGAGGTGACGGCGA
>NZ_QZCH01000067.1 GCF_003596335.1 Motilimonas pumila | reverse complement strand
GGGCTGCGCGGTGGTATCAATACGTTTGCGTATGTGGGCAGCAATGCGCTGTCGTTTATTGACCCGTTTGGCTTGGCAGCAGCGGACACCAATGTAAGCGACCTGCACTACAACAGTCGATATATTCGACCTGATTGTGCAGCAGTCTCAGCTGAAGAGTTTAATCATGCTCTTATAGGCTTAGATAAACTGGTACAAAGGTCCGGTACCGTTGCCTATCACCAAACCTTAGAAGAGCTGGTCAACCATTATCGCTACGCAGATCGAGTTAGCACAGATGTGCTGGTGCAAACTTTTCAGCCAGATGCAAACAGCTTAAGGCTCAATCCTAATAGGGTACAACTGACTCAGCAAGAAATTATCGGCATAGGTAAGCTCCTTGAAGGCTTTTATGATGTAGAAAGTATTCAAGGGCCAGACGACATTGCCAATGAGTTAGGGTTGTTACTGCCAAGCTTTACCACGGCGAATCAAGTTGAAGATGATGTTAGGAAAGCCCTTGGTAGTCTCGTCACCAAGGCTGATACCGACGCCATTTTCGAGGCGATTGCAAAGCAGCAAGTCAACCCCTTTATTGTTGACGAAGAGAAGCTGTTCACCGTCGATATTCAGCCACTTTACAATGAAGTGATTGCTCGTTTTCAAACCTTAGTCTATAGCGACCCGCGGGTGATGCGGGCAGAGTTTGACATTGATAACGCCAAAGCAAAATACCAATCAAAGCTTAACAGCTTAGGGCCGGGATATTGTGATGATTTTTCCGTAAATGATTATGGGGCCTCCGAGAGATACCCAGGTTGCGGCACCTTGTTTGGCCTTAAGCAAAACTTAGAGCGTCAATACCGGCAATATGCCGACACGATTTCGGTGGTGTCAAATGAATTGATTGCCAACGGCGCAATGCCGGCCTTTGATATTGTGGCTGAGCACCGTGAAGCCATGGAAGAGTTGTTTGTAAACACTGTGTTTATGACCATGTCACTGATGTTCCCGGTGTTTGACGTTATCGATATCGGGGTGCTGGCTGTTTCAGGGTTGAGCAAAATCGACCGTGTGGGCAAGGTGTTGCAGCAAGTTAATAAAATGAGCAGCAATGTTGGTAGTGCAGCCAATAACCTTGCTAAAACCACTGTAGATAGGGTTGTCAAGGTCCGTTATAAAGAGCGTTACGGCGGTTATAGTGAAATTTATCAATCGCCAACCATAATGCGCAAGCTGGACAATATGCCATGTAGTGTTAAGCGCTCATCTTCTGCTAAGGCTATGGCTGCTCCCGTTGCTAGAAGCGGGTGCCCAATGGGAGAGCAGTTGCGAAAGGACTTCAACGCTGACCTTGTTGCAAACCCTAATTTGAGAAAGGTATTTGATGAAAATCCCGACCTGATTGATACATGGCGCTATCTTCATAGCCTTGATCGTAAATTTGCGCGTGCCGATGAAGCTTTTCTAAATGCCGTAAACACTGCTTTAAAAGACACTCAGTTTATCAGTCGTTTGCCTAGCCCTAACTTTTTGGATGACATCATTAGGAATATGCCTAACCCAATCAAGTCGAGCCCTACGTCATACATGACGTCTCGCGCTGAACATATGGCGAATATTCAGAGGGTGACAAACGAGATGCACCAGGTAAATGGCTTTGATAGAATGATCACAGAGTTAGTGAATGGCGCTCACAATACCAAAGACGGTGCCAGTCATGCCTTTGCGCACTTGGCTCACGAGTTTAAAAAAGGATCGCTCACCGGGGCGGATATCAGATCTGTCGATCTCAGGTTTATTGATGAAGGTTTAAACTGTACCACGCAGTGCCGCTTTGATGTTTACCTGACAGAAGGAAGGTTTATTGAATATAAAAGCTACGTTAAAGACAGTTTAAACAGAATAAGCGATAACCAGTTAATATCCTATTTTGGCGCAGCTGATAATATAGAAAAGCTCCGCTACGTATTTAATGGCCGTAAAGTGAGCCTAGCAGAGGCTCAAAATGGCATGCAAGGGGCGCTGTCTCGTAACGCAGAGCAAATATTTAATAATATGAAGGCAGAAATGAAAGCTAGCTTAGAGTTGGTTGGTACACAAGACAATTTAGCGGCGTTCAGGGCGAAAATCCAAGCCAAAGATGCGGAATTATTTAAGATGGTAGAGGTGTTTCAGTGAGAGTAAAAGAAATAGATACAATTCACGGGGTCAGCTGTTATGTGGATACGGGCAATGAGCTGTGTTTTGCTTATTTAGATGAGTCTACCTTATACATAGGTGATAGTAGTGTCACGCTAGAGCAAGAAATTGACAAAAGCACCTTGAGTTTTGTAGACGGCTTGTTGTGTTGGCGAGCTAACTCTGGGTCAGCTTCACTCTTGTATTCGTTATCTGAACAAAAAGTACTGCGACAAGACGAGGTAAGTGGTACTCATGTAGGCTATTACGACATGCAAACTCTGATAGGTAGTAGTGTACTAATGTGGGAAGTTAAAGAAGGACAGTCTAAGCGTTACCTTTATGATGTCACCAATCAAGGGCGTAAAACCTTGCCTTTTGACTCAAGGTATCACGGCTTTAATGGTCAGCAACATCTTTTGTTAGCTTATGGCGATTTTGAGCTTGAAGCTGAAGTGCGAAATGATGTACGCGCCTATAATTCAGAGGGCGAAGCGCTTTGGGTTTACCCCTTGCGAGGGTGTACCTCAAATGGTTTCCAGAATGATGTTCCTTTAAGGCTAAAAGCCGTGTTGGGCATCTATGACGGTAAACTATGGCTTAAGCTCAACTCCTATGACATTGTGGCCCTGGACTTAGCGACGGGCGAAGAGCTGACCCGCCTTCAATTTGAAAGGAGGGTGACAGAGTTCCTGCAATTGGATGCGCAACAAGGCTGTTTGTTTGGCACGTCTTACCAACAATACTTTCACGTTGATTTAACCGCACCCGAGTTGCAGGTGCAAAAAGGGGACATTCGCGGTTTGGCCGAGGCGGGAATTGATTATGTATTTACGGAGTCTTATTTCTGTTTCAACGACGCATTCTTATTTGTTGCCGAGCCTGATGATGGTGCCGTCATCGTGATAGACCGCCAGAAATGTGAGGTGGTACATGTGAGTAGGCCAGAAATAATCAGCAACCGTTTTCAAAAAGTAAATGAAATAAGTTGCTTGGGTGATAAGTTATATCTACTTGATAGCGGCGACACCTTGCATATTTATCAGTGGCAAGCCTAAGGGAAAGCGCCGCTTTGGCGCTTTTTCTCATGCTAACTGGGCGGGGTGAGAGTTGGAGTCAGGGCCATTCCTTGTGCCCTTTGGCCTGATTCATCGCTGTTACGTATTAATCTCCGTAAAAAGTCAGCTCAATCTTGGCTTGTTGTTTCTTTGCTTGTTCTAACAGACAAAAAATCTCGGTTAAATTTCTTAACAGCATGACTAAACGGTTGATTTTAGGTTGGTCTAGCGGGGTTTCTTCTAACGCTTGGGTATATAGTTTGGTGGCTAAAAATTCGACTTGGCCAAAGTGACGCAGGTACGCCTCTGGCTTAAACGTTTTAGCCTGATATTGC
>NZ_QZCH01000066.1 GCF_003596335.1 Motilimonas pumila | reverse complement strand
GCCAAGCCAAACGGGTCAATAAACGACAGCGCATTGCTGCCCACATACGCAAACGTATTGATACCACCGCGCAGCCCTATCGGATCACTCTGCGTATAACGCCCCGTCTCCGGGTTATAATGCCTAAAGTAGTTGTAATACAAACCACTCTCTTCATCCGCATACTGCCCCGCAAACCGCAGGTTTATCTGCGTGCGCTCATCCAGGCTCTCCGCTTCTCCCAGACCAAACGCATTACTTTCCCAACGCCACACCAACGCGCCCGCCTCATCCGTCGCACGGCGCGGTGTATTTAAGTGGTCACTGTGAAGGTAAACAACTCGGCGCTCACCCGTTTGTTGGTCGGTGCTAATCTGCGCCACTGGGATGTTATTCAGCCACGCATAATTAATACTGCGACTGCGCTCCCCCACTTGCACTTGCTCACTCAGCAACTTCCCTTGCGGGTCATAGTGAAACTGTTTGGTTTCATCTTTCAGATAGTGGTATTTAACCACCCGCTGTCCCAGCGCATTGTATACATAACGCGCCACCACATTGTGATTGTTAAAGTAGTGCGTGGGACGGTTTCGTCCATTGTAAATAAACGCTTCATCCGCCGCCGCTACACCCACTCGCACCGGACTTTGCTCGCTGCCGCTCTGATTAACTTGAACGGCTTGCCCCCCCGCACTGACCATGCGGTTTGAGCCTGACGCGTAAGTAAACGGGGTTTCGTTAAGAATATTTCTTTGCGCTTGCAGGGCTACCGTCTGCTGGCGCGTACGGTTACCCACTTCGTCATAATGATATTGTGTTTCTGTCTCACCGTCTGACTCTCGACTGATACGATGCTGGGCGTCATAGTGCACCTGCTGCTGACGTGTTTTACCCTGCTCTATTGCATCGATTTGGGTGATGTTATTGAAACTATCAAAGGCGTAAACCTGCTGCCACAACGCGCCATCTTCACCTTCATGCTGCAAGGTGATTTCGCCCGTTCGACCGTCTACATCACGTCGCTGGCGATACTCGGTGCCATTGCCATTTTGCCACGCTACCGGACCATCAAACGCTTGGTACTCAATATCACTCAGTAACGCCGTGCCACTGTCTACCAACACCACATCGTGAATGCGCCCACGTTGCCACACATACTCTAAATGCATGCCATCAGGGTAAATAATGCCCACTTGCTGGCCTTGCGGATTATGTAAGTACTCTGTAACGCTCTCTCGCAGGTCATCTGCCCCCACCACTAACGTTCGGACATCTTTAACCCGCTGACCTAACGCATTATAGTGATAACGACTTTCTCCCGACGCATCTTGAGTGCTTGTAAGGCGTCCCACTCCAAAGCTTGATTCTGCTTCGTCGTAGCCATAATAAATACTTTCATCAAGATAATGCACCGCCAACGCGCGCCCCAGTGCATCCCGCTCAAAACGCACACTACCTGAACTCAACAGGTGACCTGCTGCGTTGTACGTTTTATGTACCTTACCTGTGTCTGGGCTCACTTGCTCAATTAGGTCACCAAAACCGTTGTAACGGTACCTGGTGACAGCGCCATTAGCTGCCTCAACTTCACTGAGCAACCCTTGCCCATCATACTTAAAGGCCGTTTCACCTTGTTGTGGGTCAACCAACTTACGTAACTGGTTTAACGTGTCATAATGCTTGGTTGTGGTCAGCTTGCCATAAATACTGTGCCCCCTCGCCTCAATGCGTGACATAAGGTCATTACGGTTATAGCCAAACCGCGTATCTTGCCCCTCATTACCTAACTGGCGCATCACCCTGCCCAACTCGTCAAACACACGAGTGTTGCGATAAGTCAGTATGCCTGTTTCATCATTCACTGACAGCGTTCGCCACAACCCAGTTACAGGGTCGACTTCAAGGCTAATCGTTTCTCCAAACTGATTTCGTACCTGCGTTAAGTGCCGCGCGGCATTATATTCAAACTGATATTGCGTGCCATCATTGACCAAAATATCTGACACTAACCCATTCGCGGTATAGCGCAATTCATAAACGCGTCCAGCTTGCTGCAAGCCTATTAGCTGCCCCGACACATCGTAATTAAGCCGTGTCTCTGTGCCATTGGCGTCCGTCATTCGCTGTGGCAAGCCAGCCTCATGGTACTCATCGAACAACACGGTGTGACCCAGCTCATTACTGCGTGATACCAGTTGTCCCTGTTGGTTAAATTCTTGCGTGACGACATCGTTTTGCTCTGATAACGGGCCATCAATGGTAAGGGCCGCAACATAACGCTGCTCTGAATCAAAGTAACGGTACTGGTATTGCCATGTGCGCGACTCACCCCCTTGCTGCGTCAGGTCAACTTGCTCTTTGGTCGCCACTCGCCCTTGTGCCGTATAACGAAAACGCTCTTCTAAATAATCTTGCCACTGGCCGCTTTCATTCTTTCCCTGGTAACGCACTGACTCTGCCAACGGTAAAGAAGCATGCCACTGCGTACTTGTCCGCTGCATGCTACTTGTCTCTATCGCTTGTTCATTCTGCCAGCGATACCCTTCTGTCACTTCAACCAACAATCCTCGTCCATTGCGCACGTAGCGGGTAGCATTTTGTTCTTTATCTATGGCGTATTCTACAAAGCCTCGTGCGTCATACACATAGCCATTCTTGGTTGCGGGGCAGTTCGTGCTTGGCTCGCCTTCCACCTTCGTCAAGCGGCGCACACCATTGATTCGCTCAAAATGATATACCGCTACTTTGCCCGCGGCATTCGTCACTTTGGTGCTGCTAGCACTGATATATTCGAGCGTTACCCGCTCTAACCCCTGACCTCGCTCACTGCTAATCGCACGACCTTGCTCATCGTAGGACCAGCTAACAAAACGGCGCTGCATTTCATCCGTGATACCGGTTAGTCGACTAGGGTGCTCACTGTCTTCATAGTGATAGCTTATCTGGCCTCGCGTGCCCTGCGCCGATGTTAGCTGGCCTTGCGTGTAACCATAATTGACTTGCTGCCCGCGACTATTTGTCACTTGCACCAGCAAACCTTGCTCATCATAAACGAGGCTCAGTCGCTCGCCATAAGCACTTTCAACTTGGCTCAACAAGCCTTGTTCGTTATAGCGCAATACTTTCGCCTGTCCTTGCAAATTACGCTCTCGCACTAAACGACCGTGTGCATCGTAAACCTCTTGCACACCTAAACTGCTCTCATAGCGCCAACCCGTCGCTTGCCCTTCTTTACCAAATAACGGGTAAACCCTTGCCGTCACACCATTTTGCGCTTGCCAAAAACCTTTTTCTTTTTTGAAATAATACCGGTTGCCTTTGTCTCGAACCGCCGCCATTTCGACACCGCTGTCACTGACAAAAATGCGCTTGCTGTAGTTATGCTGCCAACCTTTACTCAACGAAGACGACAGGCTTGTGCCTAAGCTGTTATACACTCGAACAAAGGGGAGCCCGCCACTCCCCGAGCTGATGATATCGACTTCACGCTGAAATTTATTGCCTGAAATAATATTGATGGGGTTGCCCGCAAAAGGCTGAAAATCGGGGTTGGTATCGTCTGCACCGCCCACGGCGCACATCTCGCCACCAAGGCCACTGTCGACGATATTGTTTAATAAGTCATCACTGCCCGGAGGCGCATTGTCAACAATTTCATCCCAAGAGCCACCCGCGCCACCAGTAACATCGCCATCATCTCCCGCGCCATCGTCATCGCCATTGCCGTCAGCATCGCCATTGCCGTCACCAGCATCGCCGTCACCTCCACCTGAGCCATTATTCCCAGGGTTAATGTCACCTGCATGCACGCCGTCTTGCCAAGGGTTTTC
>NZ_QZCH01000065.1 GCF_003596335.1 Motilimonas pumila | reverse complement strand
TGCGGCGTTAAATCCCTTTAGGTAGTTCGTTATGGATTTCGAGATCGAATTAAACAAAGTAAAGTTTGATGAATACGATGAAGCAGACCTTGAAATGCTTTATGAATTTATCGAGCGTATTGAAAAGCTTCCAAATAAGAGGGATGCTATTCCAGCGATATTTAATTTCATGGAAGAATCTCATGACAAGGAGTTAGGATCGCCAGGGCCATTGGTTCACTTCGTAGAAGAAAAAAATGATTATCACAAAGCTTTGAAAGAATCATTGACGCGTAAGCCTACAGTTCTTACTTTGTGGATGGTAAACAGAATAATTAACGGCGTGTCTGAAGCTGATAAAATAGATTGGTTCTCAACTTTAGAAACAGTTTCTAGTAATGAATCAGCTGATGAGATGGCTAAAGCTGAAGCTAAAAGGTATTTGGAGTATCAGCGTGGCGAGATTTAACAAGCGCCTGCAATCTGACAGTCAAAACTGTCACTTCTTTTGCCATAAACCCGGCAAAACAATCGCCATTTTTTGCCTGCAGTTGAGGCGGGCGTTAAATGCCTAGGAGATCTCGCTCAGCTCTTCGGTATAAAGAAAGGAATTACTAATGACCACGGATGAAATGATGAAATATCCAGCACCTCTTTTAAAAGTTAGAGTTTCTGACTTTGCAGCAGAACCTTGGCTTGTAGCAATGTGCGCTGGCTATGAAAATGGGGAATGGCGTGAAGAGCAACTTATAGAGCATGCAATGGAGTGGCTACCTGAATTTTCATTGAAATACAGTGAATGGAGTTCTTTAGGGGCTTCTAATGCTGTTAAGCTTATTAGAAAGGCTGCTAAAGCCTTATATAACACGGAAAAATTTAAAAACAGAGGAGAGTTTGGGGAGCTTTTTCTTCATATGATTCTTAGGCATGTATTTGGCACAATTCCAGCGATTTGCAAAATGCACTACAAGGACTCACGTAATGACACAGTAAAAGGGTTTGATTGTGTACACGTTGTAGCAAAGGAGAGTGAATTAGAATTGTGGATTGGTGAAGTTAAATTTTACAAAGAAATCACATCAGCGATCAGAGATGTTGTAAAAGAGCTTCATGAGCACACAGAGCGAGATTATTTACGTGATGAATTCGTAGCGATTACTAATAAAATTGATGAGAAGTGGCCACATTCAGAACGTCTAAAAATGTTGTTAGATGAAAACACATCTCTGGATGATATTTTTGATTCAGTCTCTATACCGGTATTACTCACATATGATAGTGATGCTATCAATAGCCACACTAAAGTAACTGATGACTTTAAGGCTGCATTCGAAAAAGAAGTGATAGAAAACTGGCAAAAATTTAAAGGCAAAGATTTACCTGATTCTATCAATATCAGTCTAATACTCTTACCCCTCAAGTCTAAAGCTGATATTCAGAAAAAGCTGCATGAGGAGTTACAAGTATGGAACTAAGTACTCTAAGTGAAAAGTTAAAAAACTCTGAATATATTGAACAGGAACCGTTTGCAATTGCTAAGGCTTTAGCAGCGATTTATAACAACTCTGACTCACAGTCTACCTCTAAAATTCAAGAACTTGTATTGAGAGCAATGGATAAATATGAGTGCTTTGGCGATTCGAAGTCAATTATCGACTCATTAATAAGAGAGTTAGGATTATTTCCATACCTAAACAAAGAAAGCTTAAGTATTCGTGACATGTTGGCTGTAGAAGCACATAAGGCTTGCATAGGTCAAGAAGAAATCTATTTTCATGGCCCGCAGGCTGAAGTTTATTACAAACTTATCAGTGGGCAGAGTGTCGTTTTGAGTGCACCCACAAGTTTTGGTAAGAGTTTGATTGTAGATGCATTAATAGCGAGTAAGCGATTTAATAATATTGTAATTGTTGTTCCAACAATTTCATTAATAGATGAAACGCGCCGAAGGTTATCTAAATTTAGCCCTGAATTTAAAGTTATAACACATTCCTTGCAATCTAAGTCCGATAAAAACATTTTTGTTTTAACTCAGGAACGTGTTTTAGAAGAGGATTTTGTTGGTGAAGTTGACTTCTTCGTTATAGATGAGTTTTACAAACTTAGCCCATGGGCAGATGGTGGAAATAGGTGCTCACTACTTAATGAAGCTTTTTACCGTCTGTATAAAAAGTGTTCTCACTTCTACATGCTAGGCCCTAACATACAAGGTGTTGCTGGAGACTTTATAGAAAATGTTAGATTTGAATTTATAAAGTTCAGTTTCAGTACAGTCGTTACCGAATTTCATGATCTTTCGTCTAATGAAAAAGAAAATACTTTAGTAGAGCTTTGCGACTCTATCGATGGGCAAACAATTGTATTTTGTAGTTCCCCAGCTAGAGCGAACACAGCTGCTGAATTGATAGCTAGTAACATTAGCTTTGAAGCGCATGAAGATGCGCTAAAACTAGCTGATTGGCTCGCTGATAATTATCATGACGATTGGGTGTTAACCAATGCTCTGAGATGCGGTGTCGGAATACATCACGCAAGAATACCAAGAAGTGTTTCTCAATATATCGTAGACCTATTTAATGCAGGAAAGATAAAGTTTTTGGTATGTACATCTACATTGATAGAAGGTGTAAATACAGCCACAAAGAATATTGTTTGTTACGACAATAAGATAAATAGAACTAACATAGATTTTTTTACCTTTAATAATATTGCTGGTCGAAGTGGTCGTATGTTTAAACATTTTATTGGAAATGTTTTCTTACTCGCACCACCTCCAACAGAGCAATTGCCTTATGTGGATATTCCTGTTTATTCTCAAGGCCCAGATACCCCAGAGTCCTTACTTGTAAATATGGATGAAGGCGACCTCACTCAACAATCGAGAGATAGAATTAGCTCCATTACAGAGCAAAGTGATCTTGAACTCAGTACTATAAGAAATAACAAGACAGTCGAACCTATTCAACAAATTGAATTTGCGAAGGTTCTACATATAAATTTTGATAATTGGTTACCTGAACTTTTATGGAGAGGCTACCCTACATATGATCAATTAAAATTTATATGCGGCCTTATTTGGGATTACTTTGAGGGAAGGAAGATTGGTAACAGGAGTGTATTTTCAGCATCTCAACTTGCATTCAAAATCGGAGAGCTATCCGATCAAAAGCCAATTTCATTGTTAATTGAAGAAGCTATAGCATACAAACCAGAAGAACAGGTAGATGTTATAGTAAGCCGTATCCTAGACTTCAGGAGACTTTGGGCAAATTTCCATTTTCCAAGATTATTGCGAACAATTGAATCGATAGTAAATAGCGTGTTAAAAGCGAAGGGTGTAAAAAGCTTATGTGACTATAGTGCTTATTCGATAATGGTTGAAAATTATTTTTTTGATTCTTCATTAGTCGCCCTAGAAGAGTACGGGTTACCGCTTGAAGTTTCTGCCAAATTTCAAGCTTTATTATCGTCTGAAGGAGATCTAGATAAGGCCTTAGCTGCATTGAAAAATATGGAAGAAGCTTTTGGTCTCAATGAAGTAGACAAAAGTTTTATTGCTAGGGCGCAAGTTGGCATTTAACAAGTTGCTCAAACGGACGTAAAACAGTTGGCTTACGTTCGTTCCTCACTAATTTTAGCCAACAGTTTTACGCCGCTTAGCAAGGCGCTGACGGATCCCCTCATAATTTCCCTAGTCCAGCGTTGTGCGTGAGCCGTTGATATTCCAGTATTGCCCATTGATATTGGGACTCGTAAATTTGATACCGCCTATGGCTCCGAACTTCCCTTCCTAAGCGGGGTATGGAAAGCACTCTGCGATGTTTTATTGTGTTGGCTTGAAAGTCAAAATGCCACTTCGCTTGTACCGCAACGAGTCCAT
>NZ_QZCH01000064.1 GCF_003596335.1 Motilimonas pumila | reverse complement strand
TTAAAAAAGCTGGTTGGTGCGATGATTATAGAGCGCAAGTCTTCTTTGGGCTATAAATTAACCAAAGTATGCTCGCGCCCTGCTAGGTAAGGTGAGCCGTGTAGTGCGTTTAGCCGCGTTTCATGGAGTGGACGACCCTTTTTATCGGGCGCATTATGGCGCTCGCATACTGTCAGTAGACGCGCCCTACTTTCGAGGTTCAGCCATTCCTCCAAAAGCGACAGCGATCTTTTTTGAAGCTGACGAGTATTTAACCCATCAACAACCTTTGTCCATTGAAGGCGCTCAATACTTGGAGATTGGCAGTGGAAAATTGAATGAGGGCTTAATTTGGTTGCCTCACCAGGGCGGTACGTTAATTACCGGAGACAGTTTTCAAAACTGGCCAACCACTGACTCGTACTTTAATTGGGCCAGCAAGTTATTGATGCCTAAACTGGGTTTTATCAAAGCCCATAACATTGGAAAAGTATGGTTTGATACCATCAAGCCTGATATCCATGAGTTAAAACAATGCTTTGATAAAGGAGTTGAAGTGCTTATCCCAAGCCATGGTAATGTGGTTGAGCATTCAGCCAGCCAATACTATTTGCCGCGACTAAGTGAATTACTCGGCCTTTAAAACCTTGGTCAAGCAATTTGGTATAGAGTCTGCATACGCGGTTAAATATTCAAAAATCATCAATGGCGCAAGACCCACTGGCTCTTTTGCGATTAAACCCTATGCGTCGTAGTCATTGCCTTACTCGCAACGACAGCGACACCATATCGCCTAAGGCATTATAGGAATGGGGTTTAATAAGAGCCCAGATGCGCGATATTAAAGTCGATAATGTCCAATGTTTACGCACCTTTTAAAGTAACATTGTAAGGTGCAAAATCACCTGACACGTGACGCCTATTGGCTCTTGTTGAGGTAACATTGAGTCAGCGTGTCGCATTTTTCCTCGGATAAGAAGCCACAAGTAGCGTCGTAATACTCGCGCAGCAGCTTAGTTATTTAATCTAACGCTGACTGACCTGCGATGTGCCCTGTTAACGGGTAATTCAATACCTCACCCTCTACATATGGCACAACCTCATGACCCTTAGTATCAAAATCCTATGGTTGAGGCGACCACGTCAAGCCACTGGCGTGAAGGGACCTGAATAAGACTTGCACTGATGCAGGCAACTCCCCACTGGGCGGAAAACTTTTTTGTCAGCATGAAAAATAGCATTTCCTCTACTGCTGGACAGTGTTTACATATTTGAGCGCGATTTTTAAGAAGGTAATGAAGGCCAGATGCCAATGAGCCAGTCTATTCAAATCATTAAGCGTCATAAAAACAATACATTAAACAATATGAAGCCTTCCATTAAAAGGCCTCCCATTTCATTGCCTTGAATTTCATACAAGGCTTAAACAGCCACTGCTGCGAGCTTTCAGGGCGAATAAGGCACTTGCGTTATCAAACGCAAACAGGAGGCGTCATAAAAAATTCACCCTCTCTTTTGTATCATCACACTGCCTCGCTGCCAGTTGCATATCGCAAGGGGAGCGAACAAGGTAAGAAAGCCAAATGACAAGACTAAACACTCTCTGACACCATAATGCCCTCGGGCCAGAGAGGCGTTATAGATAAAAAGTTTAATTATAATAATGAATTAGCGAAATTTGTTGATATTTATTTGATAAGCAAGCATATTGACGGGGTCGAAGAAATGTCTAATACCACTATAAAGTTTGAGACCGGTATTAACGCTTATCATCATTTACTTCGAGCGCGAGGCTTTATGGTTATCAATGTATTTACTTAACCAGGCAGAAACCGACATCTGACCGACCTCGCGACCATTTAACACTCAAACATTGCATCATTTAAAGGATAAAAATGAACAAGCCATTATTAAAGAACAGCATGATTGTTTCTTCTCTACTTGCAGTATTCAGTGCCGGCGCAGCAGCGCAAAGTGTGGCGTATGATACAGACGGCCCAAGCCGTTGGACCAGCTACCAAAATAGCGCCCTAAAAAGCGTGGTAACGTCTTCAGATTCAGCACTAGACATCAACTTTGTTGCCCATCCGGCTTTACCTGTAGGTGAAGTTGATTGCACCACCTCGCCAACATTACACAACAGCGATACCGGTGAATTTATCACTACAGGCTCAATCGGTTATGCCGATGCAAAAGGCAGCGTACTGTGGGGTAGTTTTGAATCGCCGGCTGAATATGCCCACAACAACAAAGTAGCAAAATTCACTTGTTACAAAAGCGACGGTTCAACGCAAGTTATTCAGCATAAAATACCAGGTGCGCCAGAAGTCAATGGCCAAATGCGCGTGAAAGGCATTGGCAAGTTCAGTGACGGTCGCTACCCGCAGTTAAAAATCTCTGGCTTTGTGAGCATCAACAACAAAACCAATGAAGGCCGCTGTGTAATTACCTCTCGTAACTTTGCGTCGTCTACCTTGTTTAACGGACAAACCTCAAAAACTGACTTTTACAGCGACTACTTTTCATTAACTGAAAAAATCAGCAGCCACAATGGTGACACGCTGGAAGTTGGCTTTACATGTTCTAACAGCGGTGGTTCAACAAGCTTTGTGAAACGTTGGGATATTAGCGGTGAAGAAATTAAACCGCTGGCAAGTGCAGTAACCTCAAAATAAGGCTGTCATAGCCAAACACAATAAGGGAAGCCTGCTTCCCTTTTTGAATCTTTTACCTTAACCAGTTAAACACTTTCTTATGCTTGACGTTTAGGGCCCTTAAAAAGTGACATTATTTGAGCGCTTTACCGTTAAAGTCACCTCAACTTACGCTGCCACGAATCAATCAATTAGGCTAAAACGTACTGGCTAATAACCCTGTTAAACCTCAATAAATCGAAAGAGCCTCTGATTTCAAACTTCACCTTACCGACTTCACTTAAATAAAGCTCAATTTCACAATCTAGATCTAACGTTCCAGAAGTTTCAACGGAGAAGGCTTGAACCTTCGAGAAAGGCAACGAGGTATAATCCACCTTTGAACCGGTAATACCTTGAACATTTGCAGCAATCACGCGTTTATTCGTAAAAACCACTTGGTCTCGAATGGTTTTGAATGCGGCTAAAATCTCTTCGCCATCGATTAAAAACTGATGCAAATCTTCTCGAATATTTGACTCGGCAATGGGCTTCAATTTGAAAATGGCAGAGTTGTTAAAATCAATCATGGGTCTCCTAATTCAATCGCTAACGGGTATCGCGCCATTAAATCACACATGCTAAGAAAAATGGAAAATTATACGCGACGATAAACGCATTTACTGGGCCCTTTTATCATGATGAAAGCGCTGTCTTGTGACTGTGCCCCATTTAGCGTCTTCAAACACATCTTCAATATAATGGCCATCGGTATAATCTCCCACAACCTCACGCCAGAATTTGAGCGCATGCTCAGCCCCTGCAACTTGCTTTATCTCCCAGGCACCGCCAAGGCGCTGAAATAAGATGGAAATAAAACGTTTGCCCACCTTTTTATTTCGAAAACAAGGCAGCACGTAGAAGTCACAAATTTCATAGCCTTTGGGTGTTTTTTCATCAATGGCAGTTAACGCGGCCGGTATGCCCTCTAAGTACAATAAGTAGCCCGTCACGCTGCCTTCTGGTTTAGGGTCAATATCGAAGGTCCCATCCGGATTGGGTTTATCGTCGATAATCTTTGAAAATTCTGCGGCGTAGCCTTGATAAAGGTTGGCGTATACATGGCGATGAGTGTCATCCACTTTAACAATCTTCATCTGTGCTTCTCTCGGTATAATCATGTTGAAACGTTTATTAAGGAGAATAAGCCGGCGTTTTCTCCTGCTCCACATTTTCTACAAATGATAAAACCACCAAATTAATCGGGTTGTTTTAAAACCCAATAAGCAGCCAGGGCGCGAGCATACTTTGGTTAATTTATAGCCCAAAGAAGACTTGCGCTCTATAATCATCGCACCAACCAGCTTTTTTAA
>NZ_QZCH01000063.1 GCF_003596335.1 Motilimonas pumila | reverse complement strand
ATGGACTCGTTGCGGTACAAGCGAAGTGGCATTTTGACTTTCAAGCCAACACAATAAAACATCGCAGAGTGCTTTCCATACCCCGCTTAGGAAGGGAAGTTCGGAGCCATAGGCGGTATCAAATTTACGAGTCCCAATATCAATGGGCAATACTGGAATATCAACGGCTCACGCACAACGCTGGACTAGGGAAATTATGAGGGGATCCGTCAGCGCCGCACTAAGCGGCTGATAATTGTTGGCTAAAATGTGAGGAACGAACTGAGCCAACTGTTAGCAGTCCGTTTGAGTGCCTTGTTATATGCAGCGGTGGTTGTAGCCAAATGCTCCACGAACTTAAAGGCACCCGTAATATAAAAACCAACCCGTGAATTTTTACGCTACTCACCACTGGTTGAACTAAAATAATAGCTTTGCAGCCTTTGAAAAAGGCAAAAGTGCAAAGCTTATTAGTGCATACACCAAACCTTGTTTAGCGTAAAACACTCAGAAAAAATGTCTTGCTCTAATAAAAATTACTAGAAGCATATAACGCCTTGCTCACCGGAAAATTGGGAGCGAAGCGAGTAATTTTTCCGTGTGCAGCAACTTGTTAGATTTTGTTAATCTTTTGCTTAAGCGGATAGCAGTTTTCAACAACACCCTCAATTTCTTCATCACTGAAACCAACAACCTTCAAAAAGTGCAACTGGAATATAACTTCCATTTTTTGATACAGGATCCAGAGTTCTTCTCCGTCAGCAGCGTTGTTTTTTAAGCTTTCACTGTAATGAGTAAGGTAATTCCTTGTATCTACAATTTTTCTCAAAAGCTTACTTCTTTCTTTGCTGTTGCCTAACATATCCTTAAACGGCTCAATAATTCGTTTCAATCTTTTCCCTAAATTAATTTCATTTCCATGCATCAGGCGACCACTTAGCCATTCGGCATGTTCCTCTGGGCAACTCTTACTGATTGTTGAAACAAGCGAGTCAAATTCAGAAGAATCCATGAGTTTTTCACCGCTTGTTCTTCTATGGTACGTTTCGAGCCCTTGTGCCAAAGCTAAAAATTTACCATCAAGGTATTTTTGAGCCCCATTTTTTGTTGAAAAGTATAAGCTGAGTGCTGGAGCCATAATCTCATATGCACGCAGCCAGTTATTAAAAACATCCAGAGCATTACTTTTTATCATTCCGTAAGTAAACAACATTCTATGCCAGTTCTTGTCTGGCGTTTTTTCCGCGAATGGAATGCTAGGGTAAAAAACCTTGATAGGAATAGGATATTTGTTTCCATCACCGCAATCTCTTTGTATTTCTTTTGATGTTGCTGACAAACCTTTCAATGTAACTGTGGTGTCGATAGCAAAACACAAAAAATTGGTTAACTTATATGCTATTTCTGCGAAGTCACTCAATGGCCTTAAATCATCAGAGCTCAGCTTAAAATATACGCGCTGTGTGATCTTAGATTCAGTAGTGCTAGAAGAGCTTGGGGGAGTATATGCAAAGCAAACTTCCAATTTCATGCCGCTATCTAGCTCATAGGATATATTCTCTGGAGGTGCATAACTAATAGTGGCCGTTCTGCTTTCCCAATCACTGTCGACATTAATACCACTAATACCAACCCACTCATCTAAGCAATCAACGGAAAATGACAAAGTATTAAAGGTAACAACTTCATTTTGGTCATAGGCGACACCACTTAAAACTTTATTTACACAAATTTTTGATTTTGATATACCCCCAAAGGATATATTTTTGTTGGTATAGAAGCAGTTCTCTAGAGTTACTAAACCGTCCTTCTCAACATGCCCTATTATTCTATTCAGATTATCATCACCGTTTAGTGATTTAATACTGTCATCGAAGAGGCCAACAACTTCCAGTTCGATATTACCTCCATTTTTGATGGTTAATACCCCAGGAATTTTTTTCTCATCTCGCTCAGGAAGCCAAAAATAACCTGTTTTCACATATTCTTCTTCGATTCTCATGCGATCCTCCTGAAAAATCTAACGCCCGCTTAAGGCGTGAGTAAACGTGTGCCATGTTTGAGCGAAGCGAGTTCGGCACACGTTTACGAATCGCACTTAAAGCGTTTGCCTGAAATTCCGCCAATTCACTCTTCAGTTTTTCCACTTCTTTTGTAATTTCAGCTGCGCGCTTAGTATTTTCTTTATCAGTACCATGACCGTCTTGAATATTTTTTAATTCTGCCAGCAGTAGATTTTCGATTTGATCAAGCAAATAGTGATGTCCTGCATATCCGTGTTGATCAATATAATCAGCGTTTAACGGTAGTACGGTTTTCAATAATTTGTCAGTATGGTCGGAATTTAGAAACTTCTCGGCGTCATCAACCCCGATTTTTAGTATCTGCATTCTTGTATAGGCTGACATAATTACAGATGAGTATGCAGAGTAATAAGCCCAAGCAATCGGCGTGATAAATGGTCGAGCCAATATTGCACCCTCTAAGTCTAATTTTGTAATGTCAAAATTGCCGCCTATGGTTTCAATAAAGCTGCGAAACTGTGGATTTTTGACTGACTCTTTTGCACACTCTTCAAATTTTAATGACGCTAAAGTAGAAGAAATATACTTTGCCTTTTCTAGTTCCTTAAGTGACTTCCAGATTTGATCTATTGCTTCGAGCTTCCGTTGGTACAGAGCTCCTTGTCTTGTGATTAGCCCAGACATTGCTCCCGAGCGCAAAGATTCAATTTGCGCTTCTTTGCTCTTAAGCTCCGAACGCAACACTTCTAACTTTTTATCAAACTCACTTTGTACACTACTTTTGAGACGAGTCGCTATCAATGATTTCGCCAACCACAATGCCAAACTAAGAAGTGAAGTTGTTGTTAGTGCTGGAATCCAGTCTGAAATTTGAAACAAAATTATTTCTCCATGCGGCGCTTAACGCCTCTCTAATAAGTGAACCATTAGCTGGCGGGCGATTTGCTCAGCAAATGGCATGACAGGCATGGTGAATCTTAATTTAGAGACTTGTTAAATGCTGACAACTCTCACGCCTGATGGTACTTTCGTAGGCCAGCTTTCAGCAAATTTGACAACATTTTCGACTCCTTCATCAACATGACTAGTTGTTGTAATTTGCCAAGTGTTCGTTCCATCCCCGACAGCTAGTTCATCCATTACTTCTTCCCAAAGCTCACAATCTTTGCCGACTACACAAAAAAGCTCATACTGCTGCTTGAGAAGGCAATAAAGAAATGTGTCGTGCTCAGGACTATATCCAGTCTCTGAAATAAGTACGATCTTTGTATCTACCATTGGCATTTAACGCCCCAATCTCACGAATCCCCTCATAATTTCCAATAAAAACAATGAGTAGACGCGCATCGCTCATTCTGATCTAATGAATTTCGCCAAAAACACACCTTATCAAATGAATTTAATAGGAATTCCTAACGATGCGCGATATTCAAATTCTACAGCAAACACTGACAGAACAATGCCCTAATATTCACAAAAAACGACTGAGCTCTCTGATACTTGCCACTAAAAGCGTGCTCAATGGCGCTGATTTAACCTTAACCAAGCTTGGCAGAAAACTGGATTCCAACACCACGGTTAAGCATGCCATTAAGCGTGTCGATAGGCTGCTCGGTAACCCACATTTACACCGTGAAAAAGACACCATTTATAAGTGGCACGCACACTTAATTACACGGGCTAATCCCTGCCCTATTATTCTTGTTGACTGGTCTGATGTGCGTGAGCAACTTCGTTATATGACCCTTCGGGCGTCCATCGCACTCGATGGGCGTGCAGTCACGATTTACGAACAAGTCTTCGAATATAAGCACTATCATTCACCGAAAAGCCATCAAACATTTCTCGACCAGTTACAGAGAATCCTGCCAAAAGAAGCCAGCCCAATCATCGTATCTGATGCAGGGTTTAGGAATACTTGGTTTAGGCAAGTTCAAGAAAAAGGTTGGTTTTGGGTCGGCAGAGTACGAGGCGAAGTATCATTAAA
>NZ_QZCH01000062.1 GCF_003596335.1 Motilimonas pumila | reverse complement strand
AGGCTCAAAATTCGTATCGATTTACGGGTTTGAGCCTATTAGATCATATTCGTTGAAAAAGTGCGATCCCGCCCTGAATAAGCAGCGGGCACAAAGACAAATTCCAACCCAATGTAGAAAAGTAAAATCGGTTGCGGAATACCGTCTACCAAACAACTTATCACTCGGCCAATGACCAAGCCGCCGGCAAAAACCATTACAGTCACCAAGGCAGGGTTTCGATAAGGTGAGTTAAAAGCAGAGAACAGCCAAAAAAGTCCCAGCCCGATATACAAACACATGATGGCCCTTAATATATGGGCAATATTAATATCTATTGCATCTATGCCAAGAAAAGTGGACGCAAACCAACTTGGAGAAATGCCATACCCTAGCGCAATAGGGATCACAGCGAAAAAGGCAAAAATCAAAAAATGTTTCTTTATGTTATTCATATTGTACAGCCCTTAAAAAAAGTAATGGCGAACCTACCTAGCAAAAACCAAACACATTGCTAAAATCCACTGCGCAGGTGTAAAGCCACGCATGCTCTCTCACAAGCTAAACTTACCGCGCGTACTTATTAGCACTTAAAACGCCAATAAAAAAAGAGATAAAATAACAATAGCCTAGAAAGAGCTTAGGTGTTTATTGGATATTTTTAGCTGTTATGTCTTCACGCTTGTCGAAACACCTAGGTAACTATAAGAGCTCTCTTATCGAGTCATCAAAATCGCACTCTTTTCGTTTAAGCAGTGAGCAGTGACCATATCTTTTAAAATTTACAAACCAATGTTGTATAAAGCCTGCTAACGATACCTCAATGACTTCAAAGCCTAACAAGCACCAATCATTAACTTATAAATGTTCAATAAGTTAAAGTTTAATCCTTCGAGAATATCAACGCTTTCGAATTCATAATTCACGCTGTTGGGACTTCAAACGTGTAGAATCACAGACAATGGCTCCGGTGGCTTGCCACCTAAAAGCAATTTACAAACTCAAGACTTGGTTAGGCATGTTCTTTCAACTCATTCTGCAACCAGTCGCAAAAGCAGGTTACTTTACGACTGCTTTTAAGATGAGAGGGGGTCAAAACGTAATAGGTTAACCCTTTAAGAAACTCACCGTTGTGGTGTTGTTTTAGCCATCCTTGTTGCAGCGCTGTTTGCACCAGCAATGAGCTGACAAGCGCAATTCCCTGCCCTGCTAAAGCCGCTTGAATAACATGATGCTCTTGGTCAAAAGACCGAATGTCTAATTGCATGTTATTGGTTTTTTTATTCTGAAAAAATTGCTTCCATGTTATGGGCTGTAAGCTTGGATTTTGCCACCTCGTTTCAATCAGCCTCGCTTCTTCAATAATTGGAAAATCTTGTAAGTATTGCTTTGTTGCGTACATGCCAACACGTTCGGTCACAAGCTTTGTCGCATTGTTAACTTGTGAATCAAACTCTCCGTACCTAATAGCCAAATCAATTCGCCTGTCTTTTTGCAAATCTTCAAGATGCTGGCCTGTTTTAATCACAACATTAATGTCGGAATGAAGCTGGCGAAAGCCATCAAGCTTTGGCACTAGCCATTGGGCCGCAAAAGATGCCGTAGTGCTGACTGTCAGTACGGTCTGGTTATCGGATATTTCTTCTAAAACATCCGCTATCTCCTGTAAAGAATGACAAGCAACTCGCGCAAGTTTCTTTCCCTCAGGGGTGAGTAAAATAGCTCGTATTTTTCGCTCAAAGAGTAACGTCCCAAGCTTTTCCTCCAAAGCGCGAATTTGATGTGACACCGCAGTAGGCGTCACGTTTAACTCTTCGGCAGCAGCCTTAAAGCTCAATAATCTTGCAGCTGAGTCAAACACTCTAATACTGTTTAACTGAGGTAAATGAGAAAACATTACAAAGCACCATAGATGAATATAAATCACCTATAAACGAATATTGCTCGTTTGTCAAAAATGCGATTTAAGCGCAACATCTTACGCACATAAATTAATTGAGCATATCTAGCAGAGGTCTTCATGCCAACAATACTCCACTTAGACACCAGTGCACGATCATTAGATAAATCGAGAACGAGCCGAAATTCAATATCCAGGATGCTTGCTGACAGCTTTAGAGAGCAATGGACAAAGAAAATGCCAACGACAAAAGTTATCTATAGGGATCTCGCCGAAAAACCACCCGGTTTTATTGATGAGGCATGGATTGCGGCAGCATTTACCCCCGAAGAGCAAAGAACAGCTGAGCAAAACACACTTATTTCGTTGTCAGATGAATTAATCGATGAAGTAACAGAAGCCGACATGATATTGCTATCCACCCCCATGTATAACTATGGTATGCCTGCGACGTTAAAAGCTTGGTTTGATCAGGTTATAAGGGTGAATAAAACATTCTCTTTCGACTTAGGCAGAGGTGACTATCCGCTTCAACCAACCCTCTCAGGAAAAACGATGGTACTGATGACATCTTGTGGTGAATTTGGTTTTCATGTCGGTGGAATCAGAGAAAAAATGAATCATTTAGGGCCGCACATTGAAGTGGCAAGCCAATACCTAGGCGTAGACAAATTCTATGAGATTCGCTGTGAATATCAAGAGTTCGGTGATCAGCGCCATATTGATTCACTTAATAACGCCCACACCGACATTACAAACCTGATTAAGCGGCTCACTTAAAAGGCTGTTTTGGGGTTTAACACTTTATTATGTCACCTCATATTAACCGACGAGTGTCAGCTTGTTAGGTATGAAGTGGAGTAAAACCGATGCCATTGATTGAGTGCCGTTTAAAGTGCTTACTCAATTGTAAAGCACTGCCTATGGCTTTGGTTTACACCACAGCCTTACGCAGTAACCGATATTCTCTTGCTCATCAATATGCTCGCAGAAATCGCACTACGGTGCATTCGCCTCACAGCGATGAACTTCAAGGCAATATCAGAGTTAAGCCACTACCAATAGAACATGCGAGTAATGTCAGTAACGAAGTTGCTTAAAAAAGGAGATAATGCGGCCGGATGATGTAATCAGTTCGGCGCAAATACCAAAAGTGCCGGTGATAAAATTTAAACTGACCGCGGTGCCGCTATTGCCCAGCTAAGGTCGCCATCAGTGATATTATCAGCCCTATTCCAAATGCCAACGATATAGGCCATGCACGGCTTATTAACCTAGCGCGAAGATGCAATGAAATACCTCAGTAAGCATGACAACCAGCTTGAAAAACGCCGACAATGGTAAAATCTATTTTTACTTCGAGTTGTAACAACTGGAATGGCATTTAACAAGAGACACCTCGGCAGTATCCCTTTCCTTCAAGCAGCAAAAAATCGTTCATCAGGAGTACACCAACACGGTAGAGACCGGCAAGGCCAGAGCGAACACCATCAACTTGTTTCGGCTTGACTAGCATTAGTTTGCCTGATAGCACCAGCTATTATCGTTAAAGTTAAACATGTAAATGTCATAGACTATCCAAGTTGCTCGATACCATAATAATGGGGCTCCGTTTTTATGTGAATAATACAAACCGTGGTGAGTTAACGCTTGTTTGTCAAAATCCAATGCTTCAGCGGAGTCTGGGTAAAAGCCATTTTGTTGATAGTATGTGACAACAGCACTAGAAACTTGCTCGGCAAAATCCTGAGTTGTTTTGTGTAAATGAATATGATGAATAACTACAACCGAACAACTTACAACCCAAAGAAACGTTTGAATAGACCGTTGCTCTCTTTCTCGGTTTTTTACGAATATGAAATACAAGCTTTTCAGAAATGATGGAGCTAATAATAATAAAACGAAACCCAGCATGAAACCGCCATGTTTTTGAAGTGTAAACAACAATGTAACCAAACAAAGAATCACTGTTTGCTGGATTGGCTTTTTAGCAGGTTTTAGCATCATAATATTAATACTTAGCTAACACACTGGTACCTTTTGTGCTTTTTTTTAAAAGAAGGCGCCAGAGGTTTTTTGTTAAATTCATCTACGTATCTATACAAGTTTGTAAAGATGCTTTATCTAATTTTACATCTCTGCCTAATTTACTCGTTTTAGTGAAAGACAAGTTCTCTTCAATACATTGTTCAAATTTAACATGTATTTTTTCAATACAAGACTTATCAGAGTTGCACAAAGAAATCAGTTCAGCTTTAGCCAACGATACAATATCTGACTTCTTCCCTTCTAGGTTAAGTGTATAAACTGATACAACTGCGACTATCACTGCAGCATAAACGAATTTTGATATATACCCCTTTCTACTCTTAGGCTCCGAGTCAGAAATTTCGTCTGATTTTTTACTTTTAGGGAGAACTAAAATGATAAATAAACCTATCAAAATTGTTATTGCACAAATAATAAACCAAAGTATCTTATTTCTTCCTTTCCAATGAGCAATGCCAGCCCCTGCTAACCCAGATATTAGGTTCACTATCAAAATATAAAATTCTATTTTTTCCATGCAACTTCCTTATTTAAAATTAACACCGAGCTCTAGCGAATCGTCATATCATACAACAAGACCTTCAAAGTCTATGCCCTTCCATTGGCGTTGTTGACTAAATAGGGAACCTTTCTCGAAAACTGCGATCAGATCATTGAGCACGATACATGGAAGTGATTCT
>NZ_QZCH01000061.1 GCF_003596335.1 Motilimonas pumila | reverse complement strand
TACCCGCGCCAGTGATAACAGTGATTAACCAAATAATGTTATGAATGCCATGATCAAAAAAAGCATCAAATGCAGAAGCGTTTAAGTTGTAAGAAGCGCCGCGCAAACTCACGATGTTGTTAGAGATAGCGCCGTTTACCGATAGATTGTCGAGCACAAATAGAGTTTTGAAACCTTGTATTTGCTGCTTTAGCTCATCCGTTTTATTGCTAACTGTGGTTTTAAGCTCTGCTATTTGAGTGTCACCAATGACGGATGAAAAAAGGCCGGTATCACCAGAAGTTGGCATAGTGTAATCAGGTGGCGGGTCTTCTGGTTGTGGCTCCGTTCCTGAATCACCGCCATGGGCAACACCGGAAACGGGTTTATCTTCTATGGTTTTTCGTAAATTCGATAATGAAGTTAAAAGGTCACCAGTTTGTGATTGGATGTTTGTTGCGAGGTTTTGAAAACCTTGCTGATTGTTTAAATCAAGACGAGTGATAAGTGAATTAAGTAAGTTATCACCGGATTGGCCATCGATAGGCGTGTTATCAAATTCTGGGTTATCAACGTCTGAAGGGTTATTAGATGACTCTAAAGTTGTGCAGTAGAAATCGTCACCAACAAAACCACAGCCTGAAGGAAATGAACCATCTGAATTTATAAAGTCGTTAGGGTCTTGGGGGCAATAGCTTTGGCCATTGATAGATCGACAGCCATTTTGATTAGTGTCGTTTGGATTGTTACTGCCCTCGCCTAAATTATTGCTGTCATCCATGAAACCGTCATTATCAGCGTCGAGGTCGTCACCAAAACAAACATGCTGACCGTTTAATGTGCCGCAGCCTGTTTTACATATGCCGTTAACACAAGCATCGTTTGGATCAACAATACAAAATTGAGTATCCCAACCGTTACCCAATAAAGTGCCGCAGTTAGTATCGGGTATTTCTGGTTCAATTTCTATTGGTGCGCAAGATGGCCAATCAGGTGAAAAGTTAGTTGTAATATCGGTGCTTAAGCATGTGTCAGGTAATGTTGGCGTTGGCCTATCGCAAACACCCGCAATTTTAGTGTGGTCACCATAATAACCATCGTCACATGTTTTTATTCTACATTCTAAAAAACCGTTAATTTCATAAGGGTCATTGTAATCAGAGTCTAGACAAGATGGTGAACTTGGAGCAAGTGCAGCGGTAACGGAATAAGAGCCAAGTCGATCTGAATGTCCTGCCTTTTTACAAATCCATTCTTGTTTATATATAAACTCATGATGTTGAATAACAGAACCAAGTGAACAAGAGTAACCAAGGTAATGCTGCTTTGTTACTTCCAATCTCTCTTCAAAATCCGCGCATTGAACAACAGAGCTAACAATTTTGTTATCTGAGTGGCATTTATATAAACCTTCTAAAGTTGACTGTTTACAAAAACCTGTGCCATCGGAGCATGGAAATTCGCCGTTTATTGTTGTGTAATTGGCAAAACTATAAAAAGGTAAAAAAAAGGCCGCAATTGCGACCATTTTAAATAATTGCATATTTGGCCTTTTTGTTATGCAGATACTACGCCTGAATAAAAGCCAATGCAGAAACAAACGCTTAAGATACAGGCGTATAATAAAGCGGGAAACACTTAGCGCTTTAACCAGCTGATTAGGTAATAAACACCAAAACCGATTGCAGCCAAAGCAATAACAGCGCCAACCATTGTTGTTTGGTTTAAGTTTGCTTCAGTTGATGCAGCGGCAATTTCTGCGGTGTAATCTGCCGCTTGTGCTGAAACAGTCGTTAATGATGCACCAATAACAGCAAGTTTTGGCGCGTGTTTTTTAAGTAAGTTTTTCATGTTTTTCTCTCTCTTCGTTTAAAAAAATCTATTTACTATTTTTTACCAAACCATTTAACGAGTCTCCCGCCAGCATGGCCGACAAAAAAGCTTAGTAAGATAGAGCCATTGACCATGGAAAATACTTCTAGGTCAAATTCTGTTAACGCACCTGCCAATAACTGATAGTCGTGTTGCTCTAACACAATGAGCTGACAAGTTTGCGTATATTCTGAAATTTGTAACTGGCCTTGATTGTCAATTATGCATTTCATTTAGAGGTGAAAACCTATTAGCATAATAAATCAGCAGTTGTTTGAAGCTGCTTTATTAAACCGTCCGTGTCGAATCCAACGCAAATTGCCATGATTAAGCCTTAGCCTGTGGTTGTTTAGGTGGCAAAGACTTAATGTTTGTTACGATGTTCTTTGTTGGGTCTTCAGGGTTTGGGGAAAGCTCGACTTCATAAAATGCAGGGTAATCAAGCTCAAGAAGTTTTGCCTCAAGTGAAGTGTCCTCTGGATTAACAGGAATAGCTTTGTCATCAGCAGTTTCAAAACCTGCGCCAATGCCGCGGCCATTGTCATTTGACCATTCACGGATTTTTGTTAAAACATGCAAACGCGCAATATTATAAGGACGGCCGGTTGATTTTGCTTTGCCGCGTGAATTTGAATAACCAGCTACAAGTAATTTAGCCATAACGAACATTCTCCAGATTGGTTTTAATTAGGCGCATGTAAGTCTGAGGGATACCAAGCTTGCCGCCAGATTCATCACAAAGTGCGCCATATGCGAGATTAATATCACCGTCAAAATGCTCGGCAATATCGTAAAGGGTTTTACCCACCATGGTTTTTGCCCAGCGAATTTTTCCGGCAAAGTCCAAGGTGTTTTGAACGGTTTTAAATTTGACGTTGATATGCTCGTCTGGAGCAATAGAGGCGGAAAAGTCACACAAGCCAGCAAAGGCAGAAGCTGGATGTTTTAAAGCGTCAATGTGAACGCCTTTTAATTCAACTTCAGAGCGAAACCAAACAGTGTCATGTAAACCTTGCTCGAGGGCTTTGTTGTAAACGCGCCAGTAAACAGTAGATTTACGCGAACCAACATAAACAGTTTCACCCTCGACAACATCACCACGGCGGGGTTTTAAATGATTTAAAGCGGGTGGCCTACCCTTGTTATGAAATGCGCCGTCATCATAAGCCGTAAGAGCATAGTCACAATCAAAATTACCCTCGAAGCAATCGTAAGCTAAATCAATACGGGCAATTTTAGAGATGTTAAGTACACCAGAAAGAAAATTGTGTAATAGTTCTGGTGAGCGTTTTGCAAAAAGATACTTGCAGCCAGTACCGGAAAGTTGCGTGTATATGGTGTCATTGTTGCCACCAAGAGCAATAAAACCCATTTGAATCTGGCCGGTTTCAAGATCGTAAAGTGGGTAACTTTCTTTATAGCCAAACATACCTTTTTCACGGCTTGAACCAATTTTGAAACCGAAGAAATTCTCAAAAAGCACCATAAGCGTCATATCAAGCGCTATTTGATAAGAGCGTTGGAAATCTTGTAGAGCGGTGTCTCTATCTTGAGAACTAAGGCCATGAGGCTCAACAAATTGCGGAAATTCAGGCCAAGTAATTTTTGAGAAAAGCGCGGACTCAGTTAAACGCTTGTAAAGCCCTTTGGCAGTGGTGTCCGTGTTAAAGCTGGAGTAATTCGCGCAGTCACGCAGATAAATGCCTTTAAATGTGAAAGCAAAGTGATCAATTAAGATTCCGTTCTTAGAAGCTGACATTATCAAACACCCCTTTATCACATAAAAACTGATAGTTATCAGAGGTGATTTCATATAAGTCGTAGGAAGTACCAAAGCGGGACAAACACTCACATTTGAGTTCTTCCATTGTTGCGAAGTAGTAGCATTCACCCGTTTGGAACGTGGCATTCACTCCGTAACCAATTTCAAAATCGTAATAAACGATGTTCATCCGTAATCCTTGAAAACCTGTCAACCCCATTAATGAGGTTTTTGCGTTCATTTTTTATATAATTTAGATATTTATTTATGAGGTGTCAAACCTAATTTATGAGGTGTTGAGTTTTATGTGATATATCCATGGTTTAAACTGTAAGAACAAAACCCACAAAGAAGAAAAAAAGAACATGGAATTAAAAGACAGAATTAAAGATTGTATAAAGAAATCAAGTGATTACGCGACTGTTGCAGAAAAAACAGGGATAGGAAGATCAACACTAGAAAGGTGGGCAGCTGGGAAAAACGAACCGAAATTATCGGATTTAATGAAAATAGCGGATGCCACCAATAGTGACGCAATTCACCTTGCTTTCGGCGATTTAGTTGAAAAAACAAACGAAAATGAGGTTTTAGTATTATCTGCAATGAAAAGAATGGGAGAAGATGAACTTAGAACGGCAATGGACGTTATTAAGGCTTTAGTGATAAAAAGCAACGTAAGGAAAGAACTGTAGACCACGAAAGCCCGAGATCGTGGAGAGTTTACCCCCGTATTACAGAACGGGGGTTTTTCGGCACCCTAAAAATCAATGATAACCTTTAGTGAGCGCTGAAAATCAGAAACGACCTTAAGAGCAGCAGCATGATCTGATTTAGATTTTGCTAGCTGTGCCCTTAACTTATTAATCTCATCATGCTGGGACACACACAAGCGAGCTGATGCCAAAAGCGCCTTAGTTGCAGTATTTGTATCTGTAAGCTGCTTGGCTTTATCAATAAACAATTCATCATCATCTGAGGTTCTAACAGTGTAAGCCATGATGCAAAACTCCTTCCGCCGGTTAACTACATTGAGGCATTATGATTGCAAAAACAATATGCCGGTTTATCCTGGCAAAGAGTAAATGCAATCATAATAAAAGTAAAGCCGGTTTCCCAGGGAATGATTTTGATTGCAGAACTGCGCATTACACGGATTATGTGTAAATGCGCCCTAGGCGTTTTCGTGCATCGAAATTTTGCACGAAAAAGCATTCAACATAATGCCGATCAACATAATGCGCAGTTATATATA
>NZ_QZCH01000060.1 GCF_003596335.1 Motilimonas pumila | reverse complement strand
GCCTTGACCTGCGTTTCAAACAACTCATGAATGCATTTGTCTTTCGGGTAATCTGCAGCCGTATCGTTCCACTCCACCAGTAATTGGTGACGCTCTTGGTCGTTTAACATCTCGACTTTAAATACACTTTCATCGGGTGTACTTATCAATGCATTGAGCAGGGTATTAAAGTGACCCGCCATACGGATAATGCTGCGCTCATCAAACAGGTCTGTGTTGTATTCCCAACCAAGCAACATACCTTGTTCACTTTCCTGAATATTCAGGGTTAAATCAAACTTAACCACCCCTTCACTTTGTTGCTCTACCGACTTCAGGGTCAGGTCCGGTAACTCCAATATGCTTTGCTCATTGTTTTGTAATATCAACATCACTTGAAACAGTGGACTGTGACTTAAACTGCGCGCCGGTTGCAGCCGCTCGACGATTTGCTCAAACGGCACCTGTTGATGAGCATACGCATCCAGCAACATGGTTTTGCTTTGATTCAGTAAACTGTTAAAGCTTGGGTTTTCCGACAGGTCACTGCGCAATACCAACGTATTAACAAAGAAACCGATGAGCTCCGCCACCTCTGTCTGCTCTCGGTTGGCAATAGGGCTACCCACAACAATGTCAGTTTCGTTGCTGTAACGGGATAACAGGGTAGAGAAGGCTGCGTGTAGTCCCATAAACAAGGTGGCACCTTGTGCCTGGCACAAAGTGTTTAGTGCCTGACTGGTATCCTTATCCAGTTGTGATGAGTAAGTTCTACCAACAAAGCTTTGTAGTTTCGGCCTTGCATAGTCTAGGGGTAAATTATGTGCCTCAGGTAAACCTGATAACTGTTTTTCCCAGTAACCGAGTTGACTATCTAATACTTCACCCTGCAACCAATTACGCTGCCAATGGGCATAATCAGCATATTGAACTTCAAGTGCTGGCAGTGGGTTACTCAGGCCTTGCACGTAAGCACTGTAAAGTGCTTTAAACTCATTAATCAAGATAGCCATTGACCAACCATCGGATGCGATGTGGTGCATAGTTACTAATAACATGTGCTCATTTTCTGCCAGCTTTAGTAGTTGTGCACGCAGCATTAGGTCATTGCCTAAATCAAACAACTTGCCCGCTTCTATGGTCACCCTTTCGGCGATAGCTAACTGCTGCGGCCCTGGCTCAACCTGAGATAAGTCATCAATCTCCACGGCAAACTCAGCCGCGGGGGTAATCAATTGGAACGGTGTGCCTGCATCGTCCGCCGCAAACACGGTACGTAGACTCTCATGGCGCGATAGAATGGTGGTAAATGCTTGATTAAGAGCAACCACATCCAGTTTTCCCGATAGCTTAAGAGCTGCAGGCATATTGTAATGGGCACTGCCACCGTCTATCTGATCCAATAACCATAAGCGTTGCTGACTGTAAGATAATTTGATAGATAATGTACTATCTTCTAAACGATGAATAACTTGTGTTCTAGAAGTACTATCGTTACCTTGCATCATTAAAAATGAAATAATTTTCTGTTTATTTTCAGTAATTGTTTTTTTTAAATCTACCGTTAACGCCCCTTTACTAGCTTTATAGGCAAGGGAATTCCCTTTTAAGTAGAGGTGAACACCTTTTTTTGCAGCTGTTAATATAATCTGGCTCGCCATTAGAATAATCCCTCTTCTAATGATTCATCCGTAGATAAATTAACCAAATAAGAACTATTCAGTGATAAAGCATCTATCATACTCGCAACGTTCGACACCGTTGCGTCAGCAAATATAGATTGAAGAGATAATTTTGTATTATATTCTAAGTTAATTTGCGCTAATACTTTAGTCGCAAGTAGTGAATTGCCGCCTAACTGGAAAAAATTATCTTTCACACCCACTATCTCTACTCCTAATACCTTTTGCCATATGGCACACAACTTGTCTTCTGTATTCGAAGCTGGAGCGACATACTCTCCTTGCTGCTCAGACAAATCCAAACCTAGCAATCTCTTCCTATCGACTTTACCATTAGGAAGCAGCGGCAATGCATCCAACAATATAAATACTGCTGGAACCATGTAATCAGGAACTAGCTGGCTAATGTGTGTACGCAACGTCGTTTTAATTTCTTGCTCAACCTCGTTATTTCTATCGCATGGCACAACATAAGCGACTAAAATATCTTCTTCGGATTCACTCTGCATCATTAACACTAAAGCACTTTTTACCACTTCATGGCAATGTAAAGCATGCTCGATTTCGCCTAGCTCTATTCTAAAACCTCGAATTTTGACTTGATTATCAATCCGACCAAAAAATTCAAGTTCCCCCTCCGGTAACCAGCGAACCAAATCGCCTGTTTTATATAAACGCTCGCTGCTACTGCCTTTAAGAATGTCGTAAAAAGGGTTCTTTATAAACTTCTCTGCCGTTAAAGCTGGTAAATTATGGTAGCCTCGTGCGACGCATGCTCCACCGACATGTAACTCACCAAATACCCCCTGCGGCACTGGATTAAGGTGACTATCTAGTACTATTAACTGCGTATTTCTCATCGCTTTACCAATCGGCACTCGCCATTGCGCGTAATTACTTTCAGCTTCATCAGATAATGAAGCTAGTCGGTTGTGCTCATGGTTGGAAGGCTGTTCGACAAGTGCATTGGCAATTCGCAACTGATCCACTAAAACCTCACGTAAATCTTCATAAGTTGTGAGTGGATTAGATAATACGATCCGAAATACTGTAATCGGCCCCCCTTTGTAATTAGGTAGCTGAATAGTCGTTTTTGACGCAAAGCTTCCACCTGATGCAAATTGTGCCTGTTGAATTTTTGTCACGACCTCACTTATCTCCTGCTGTTCGGCAACGGAATAGCTTGAAGCTGAACGAAGTGAGACCGGAATATAACGGTAATTGATAATGTTTAAATCTGGTGTTCCTACCAACTGAAAGCTATCACAGTTTTGTACCAAGCGGGTATAGTACTGAGTTTTTCGCATGCTCTGTTCAATTAACCAAGCGTAACCATTTTGCCCCAACACATGTAAGCTAGCGTGCAATAATAAGGCGTGTGCTGGACGAGAACCTTCAACGGTATACTGACCCAAGTCAAAACTACCTTTTTGAGCCTGATAATTAGCATGGGTTGCAATGCTCGAAGCTCCATGGGGATCTTTTAACAAACACAAACTAATGCCTTGCGAAATATACAACATCTTATGAGGACAAAAAGTTATTGAATCAGCTTGTTCAATACCTGCCAAGCGCGAACGATGAGACGGTGATAACTGAAAAGCACCACCCCAGGCCGCATCAGCATGAAAATGGATGTCATTTTCATGTGCAATAGCCGCAATCTTGGCTAATGGATCGACTGTGCCCGTTTCTGTCGCCCCTGAAATGCCTACTACCGCAATAATAAAGATATTATTGCTGCGACAATATTCAATACTACGTTGTAGCGCTGACATCGACATTTTTTGTTGCTCATCTTGAGCCACATACATAATGCCATCTTCACCAAAGCCCATCATGGAAACACTTTTTCGCATTGAATAATGCATTAGTTGTGTTCCCAGTACGACAGCTCGTTGGTATCCTTTTTCAGCTAACAATACATGTGCACCTCGCTTTACTAGGTCTTCCTGACTGTATCCCAACGCCAAAATCCCTCGGTTTCGGGCATAACTCAACGCGGTCATATTGGCTACACTGCCTCCTCCTGTGACTGCGCCAAATACATAATTAGGATCTTGGCAATTGTCGTCATAGAACGAATTTGGTAACTGGAAGAACAAACGATGCATCATAGCCAGAACCTGTCGCTCAATCAGTGTCAGGCTATTTGAGGTCTCTACCTTCACCATATTTTGGTTTAATCGCGCAATCAGGCGATTCAGTTCGGGAATAAAACTCGGTAATTTAGAGGTCATGTGCCCGATATAACGCTGTGATGTCACATCAATCACATGAGGTAAGATAGTCTCACAGAGCTGGCCTACATAGTCTTGGTACTCGACTGGCATCTGCGGCAATTCACTCCGACTGTACCTGTCTCTGAAAAGCTTATTTGCATCAATGGAAGGAGGTTGCTGATAATTAAAATTAGGAACAAATGAAGGCTTCTCTGGCAACCCATTATCATGCGGTGACTCTAGGAAATATTGCATGACTTCAGGGTTACCTGAAAATGCATTCACAAGATAAGCAGATACATCCCCTCCTACTTCACTTGAGCCATATAAGTTTAATAATTTAGCTTCTGGTAACGAACGATAAAAGTCTCGTGCCTCTTTCAATTGAAGCGCTTCACCACTAGAGATAACTAAACGTAAAGTCGTCATTTCAAACAGTGCATTCTGCTCGATTAAAAGTTTCAACAATGAGGGCACCAAAGTAAGCCTTGTAATCTTATGTTCTATTACAAGCTGAGCAAAGCGAGCCGTATCTAGTGACACCTGAGTAGGAATGATGACCAAAGGGTTACCGTATGCCAGAGCCTGAAATATTTCTGCAACATGATCAACAAAACCAACCGCTGTCTTTTGACAAAAAACTTCATCATCTTGGGCGGGGTATTGCTGTGCCATCCAGGTGACTCTATTGATTATACTAGCATGCGGTGCTTCAACTCCCTTTGGCTTTCCAGTTGAACCTGAAGTATAAATAACATAAGCCAAATGCTGTAAAGTTAACGTTAACTGCTCCCGACTAAGATTATCGATTGGCTGCTGCTGAAGCTTTTGAGTCGTAATATTATCATCCAAGCAAATTGCCTGTGTAGTAGCAATAGGTAAACTTTCCAACAAGTCAGAGTGAGTTACTACGGTCTCGAGAGTGGCATCTTCCAACATAAAGGCAAGGCGCACTGAAGGGTAGCTAGGATCCAGTGGTACATAGGCAGCTCCGGACTTAAGAACCCCTAACATAGCCACAACCATGTCAGGGGACCGCTCAATACAAATGCCCACTAAGGTATCTGGTTTTACCCTCCTCTCATTAATTAGGTAATGCGCCAGCTGATTGGCTTTGCTATTTAGTTCGCCGTAACTAAGTTGTTTATCTTTAAAGATTAAAGCGGTGGCATC
>NZ_QZCH01000006.1 GCF_003596335.1 Motilimonas pumila | reverse complement strand
GTATAAGATCACGATAGTGCCTGGGCGTCAAATTGAACTGTATAGACTGCTCAAAAAACGTTCACGATCTTGCCCTGCCCTTAACTTAGCAATAATAATCATTACATTAGCTATCAATGTAGCTAAAAGACCAATAATCCATTTGTTAAACATTATCTATCCTTTAAAAAATTAAATGTGTGTAATACCGCCTCACGCTAGCGAATTACCACAAAACATCTTTCGCTATTAATTATACAGAAACGCTCCCCATTAGATGGAGCCATTGATGTCACCAATGAAGGTTAACGACATAATTCCAATAGGCTACAAACCCAGTGCAAAGTATCTGAATAAGCGCTTAGAGACTCTCTTACTCATCAGTCTGTTCGCAGAAGTATCGCTGTGGTGTATTGACTTTATTGCCAAGGGTAATATCAATGTTAGGCCAACACCTTTAAAACATGCTTTGCATTGTCGACAACAAGGTCAGTAAAGAGCCTGTGAAGCTGGCCGGACTATATAACAATCCGGCGGAAATAATTTAGGGAATTTGGGAGAGTATTAGTGAGATATACCGAACTGCGGTACTTAAATTATGAGGGCCCAGACAAATATTGAAGGTTATGAGTCAATTTAAAGAACCGCTCAGGTGTACTCTAGTGATTTATCGAATCTGCCCCGCTCGCTTAGACACCCTGCTAAGCCAGTTCTGTCTTGTCTTGAAACTTGAGCCTACAACTGGCCCAAAATAGGTAGTAGAGCGATTTTTGATACCTGAAAAATCGAGGATTGATGTTTTTAGTTGTTTGTAAATGGCATTGCCTTTGAGGTATTTATACCAAAATGGTGGTGTGTCCAAGGTAATATAAAGCTCTGAATGACGCCCCAAAAGCAACTTCTCAGGAAACGCTTTACCCGCTACGTATTTAAAAGCAAAGTTTGGTAAAAAGGTTCTATCAATTAGCCCTTTAAATTTAGCCGGTAGGGTTCCCCACCAAACTGGGGTTATTATTACGATATGCTCAGCCCACAAAACTAGCTCTTGAAAATACTGCAGGTCCGGCTCTAACGAGGCGGCGCGCTCATACCCGCAGTCTAAGCTTATGTCGAATTTCATGTCACTCACATCAAGCTGTTTGACTTCATGTGTCAAAGCAGCTTCGAGTGTGTAGCTGTCCGCTAGCGATTTACAGAAACTTTGACTCTTTGGGTTTGCATTTATAACCAATACTTTTTTCATAAGACAAGATCCAGGTGGAAGAAAAGTATAGTTTAAGGTCTGACCTATAGGTCAGAGTCAACCCCTTTCACGCACCTATTAATCGATTGCCGATATTGCTGTATTTTGTCTCGCTGTATTTCGAGCTGTCGGATCTGACGCTCAACATCCAGTTGCTTTTCAATCAAGAAATCGCTGACGACAGTCCAATCAAAGTCTTCGCTGCCACCTTTTAAACTCACTATTTCAGAAAGTTTAATTCCAAGGGTTTGCGCTTCTTTGATTATTTTTATCAAGTTGATGTTTTTTTCTGAATAGACCCTATATTTCCCCGAGCGTAGAACGCTCAGCAAACCTAACGACTCATATAGCCTAATGGCTCTTTGAGTTGCGCCTGACAACTCCGATGCTTCTTTGATATACACACTAATCTCTCAAACTGACGGCTCTTACAACTCAATACCTAAAGCACCGTGCGGCAATTTCGCGTTAGATTACCTTCGTATTCAGTGCGATTATTTTAGGACGGATTACCCAACTACTTGTTACATTGGACTTCTATGCACTTCTCAACAACCAGGGTGGTAAAGTTTTCTACACCACAACATTCAGATATGGCGACCTGAATATTGTCCATGACTGGCCTAATTGTATTGACCGTTTCTTGTGACGGAGGCCACATATTTCTCGTGGTAAACAAAATAACTTCCGAACCACTATTATTTGTTAAAACTGACACAAAGCTATTTATATCGCCGATGGTGTAATGGTAACGATGTTGCGCAAAGACATGCTTCATTTCTTCAGTCATATCTTGATTTCCACTCATAAAAGCGTATTCAATATTGGAAACAGCCTGAATTGACCGCAGTGACTCTTCTATGCATCTGTAATCTATAATTCTATCTACTTTAGCCGTACGGACAATACCATTGTGTGAATCACACCCCACCAATAATGCCGCTGACAATATAAACAAAAAACGTATCATGGAAGCCTATAGCAAAGCCTTAAGTGACGAGTAACTGCTTGCGCTAATGTGAGAACAAGTATGACTGTTCAAGTTGTGTGACAAGTCCAACTTGTAAACATTGTGTAATCGCTTAGTCACCACCACAATCTCCTCCTGAGTCGCCCCAACCTGAATCTCCCCCATCAGTGCCATTCACGCCAATATTAGAACCGAGACTAAGCGAGAGGGCCCCTATTAGAGATAAAGCCCCCATTCCAATTAAGAACCATCCAATAAAACCGGTTAGCTCCTTAGCTAATTCGCCCCACGCTAGAAAAAAGAATAAACAACTCGCAATAAACAAGAAAAACTTCATACGTTATCCAATAAATAGAGCCCAAATGTTAATCGCCATGACTAAAAGCGGCCATTAGCACAAGCCAACTGTCGCAAAAATGCAATCCGCCAAAATACAAACTCTGGCAGTAAAAAGCAGGTAGGCTTGAACAACAGTGTCATTGCAACCATTGATTGAGTTTGCATTTAAACAACGCCATTAAACAACAGGTTAAATATTCTAAAAACCTTCAATACCACAGCCTTCCTAACACCAGCACGGCGAAATGAGTCGTTTTCTTGTGTTTGCATAAAAAGAGCCTGTTTGTCATTTGCCCGTGTTTACCTTGTTAGGTGCATTATTCACTGTAGATTATATTACCACCAAAATCATATACTTCCCCACTTTGGAAGAGGCTTCCCCCCCATGAAAAATAATGACAGCCACAAGACAATTACTCGGTGCTAGCTCTGTCACGGCGACTTTGCTCAGTGGGTGCGAGGCAGCCGGATTGTGCAATCAGTCCCAAATAAGAGTGTGGCCAATTCAAACGTTGATTCATGTGATGCGCTCAACTGCAATACTTGCAATGCAAACCCAGGGCGCCAAAACTATTTGACATGCTTCATTGCTAATCTTAACGATTAAAAACCTGATTAGGTGTTTTAGCGTGACTTTGTTTAAATCTGCCCCGTCATTAGTCCGACTCTATTGTTTATAACTAAAGGTACTGAAATGTTTTCAATCGAAGATAAAGTAGTTGCAACCAAAGGCATCGATTTAGGCGCAATGGTAGTAACTGGTTTAAGCAGCGGTGGTTATTACGTGCATGTGAAATCTGAAGAAAATAACTGCACTTTGACTTACCCTGCTAGAGATTTAAAGAAAGCATAATTCATTGCTCATTTAACCTATTAGGCAGCCTCGGCTGCCTTTTTTGTTTGCTCTCTCTACGACCCGCCTTGCACTCTTTAATCAAGTCGATAACATACCGTATTTTTATCTACTTTCGCTCCAAGGCAAGGGGCAAAGGCTAACGAAGGGATGCCAATGCAATACTGGTTATTTAAAACTGAGCCCGATGAATATAGTTTACAAGATTTAGCGAACGCACCGCAGCAAACTGACATGTGGGATGGTATTCGTAACTACCAAGCGCGTAATTTCTTACGCGATAAAGTAGCCGAAGGTGACCGAGTGCTAATGTACCACAGCCAGTGTAAAAATGTGGGGGTAGTAGGTATTGCTGAGGTCGTCAGAGCTGCTTATGCCGATCCCGCGCAGTTTAACCAAGAGAGTAAGTATTATGACGGCAAAGCGACCTTAGAAAGTCCCCGGTGGTTTTGTGTCGACATACGATTTGTGAGTCAATTTAATCAAGTGGTGAGCTTAAAATCCATCAAAGCACACCCTGAACTGCAACAAATGGTATTGGTAAAACAAGGCCGCTTGTCTGTTCAACCTGTGACAGCCCAAGAGTGGCAATTAATCGAACACTTGGGCCGTTAACCTTTTATCTTAGCCGTGGCGGTACAAGAGCACTTTAAGGCCTTTATCTGGCTCTCGATTGATAAAAACGTCACTGGGTTGTAGCTGTTGTACAAAACTAAA
>NZ_QZCH01000059.1 GCF_003596335.1 Motilimonas pumila | reverse complement strand
AAACCGGCGACACAATCTTAACTGAGCCTCCCAGGAGCGCTTCACTAATTTGGGTGAATGGCCCTCTTGTCGTTTCAGTAGCTCACGGGAGACTTTAGGCGAAAAGCGATAAGCCCACGCGGCTTCAATCAATATTCGCCGAGCATGGGTGTTACCACACTTGGTAATACCGCCTTGTTTTTGCCGTTGGCCGCTGGAGTATTCAGAAGGCGTTAAACCAATAAAGTGCATTAATGAGCGAGGGCTATTAAACCGGCGCATGTCCCCGAGCTCAGCGACCAAGGTCATGGCAGAGATAAAGCGAATGCCTCTTAAGGTGGTAAGAAACTGAACCAAAGGAAACCAACACCACTTTTTCGCCACGACTTCGAGGGCTTGTTCAATGTGATGTAGCCGTTGCTGGCGCTCTTCAACCGTGTTGATGTAATCCTGATAAGCGATTTTCTTGGCAGGTGGTAGGAAATGGATATCGGCGAGATGGCGTTTATAAGCGTCATTCCAATTATTTCGGCCGGAGCAGGGGTGACCGTTACGCAGTAAGAAGGACTTTAAACGTTGACGGGCTTGGCGCAGGTCTATCATGGCATCTTCACGGCAGCGAACTAAGTCTCGCACGGCTTCATCCTCAGCGTTGGGTACATGGATAGGGCTGACCATGCCACTGGCAGCCACGTTGGCGAGGGCAATGGCATCACGGCGGTCGGTTTTAATTTTATCGCCGGGGGCTTTGGGAATGAGAGAAGGGGAGACGACCCAACAGTCGATGTTGTGTTTGAGCAAATGGCGATATAACCAAAAGCCGCAAGGGCCGGCTTCATAAACCACACATAATTGACTGGCTTTTGGGTGTAAGTGTTTGATAAGTTTGTTTATAGAACGAATATTGGTGGGGATGGTGCCGTGGTAGTGTGGCGCGTCCCTGTTGTTATCAAACGAATAAGCGACATCAGTGGTTTCTTTGTGTACGTCTAGGCCGATAAAAAGGGTGCTAGGATTATTCATGTCGATCTCCTGTATCTGTTATGGCGTTTACCTAACAGTGTGGCACTGGCCTAGCTAACCCACGATAAATGCAGGAGGTCGACACTGTGCACAGGGAATCATTATGTCTACACGTATCTAGGAAGTAAGAATTGGAATTAAAGAATGTAGTGCCTTGGGGCAGATCATTTGATGAATACCAGGAAATTTTCTCCTTAACGAATGTCGATCTCAATAAATCAATTCTTGGCTGTGGCGACGGTCCTGCATCATTTAATGCGGAGTTAACCAAACGCGGCGGAAATGTAGTGTCTGTTGACCCTACATATGAATTTACGGCCGAAGAGCTGCAAAGTCGTATTGCCCAAGTTTGCGATGAGATCATACCTCAAATGATCATCAACAAAGATAAGTATGTATGGGAAAGCATTCCTTCTGTAGAAGCGCTAGGTAAAATCAGAATGAAAGCTATGAATGAGTTTATTGCTGACTTTGATGCCGGCAAGCTATCGGGGCGCTATTTTCATGAATCTTTACCAAGCCTAAGCTTTGAGGGTAAACAGTTCGAGCTGGCACTTTGCTCTCATTATTTATTCCTCTATAGCGAGCATGTAAACCTTGAGCAGCACATAGCCTCTATCAAGGAACTGTGCAGGGTTGCTAAGGAAGTTAGAATTTACCCATTATTATCACTTGATGGTGAGATATCCCCCCATTTGAACGAGGTTATATCATCATTGGATGCAGTGGGTTTAACCAACTCACTAGTTGATGTTGGGTATCAGTTCCAAAAAGGTGCCACTCAAATGTTGGTAGTAAAATCCGTGTAACTAAGCAAGGCAGTCGGACGGCTTCGCCGCCCGCTGTTTTAGGCGTTAACTGAAAAATTGAACTATGCAATTTAACCCAGGCTTTAGATTATCGAAAATTGATATTGGTATTATCGTTTCCTCGCTTGTCGCAGCTGGAGCTCTATATAAGTACTCAGGGGCTCTTTCTTTTATTGTATTGTTTGTCATTGCCCATTTTTTCTTGTTTTGCAATGTTACGAGAATGTCCCGAATACCAGAGTTAATTTGGAGTGGCATATTTATATCGGCTGTTTCTTCATCGTTAAAAATGGGTGTGCCATCATTAGAAATTGCAATAGGCATCAGCTTAGTTGCAACAATTGTGCTAGTGGCTATAGAGATTCGAAAACCTTCATATCACGGCATATTTTGGCAAAAGGTTAATCCAAACCTTGAGGAGTGGTTTGAAAATAAAAATCAGACTGGTACCAGCAGTTAACAAGTCAAATCACACGGACTTGGCAAAGCAGTCATCTATTTTTAGCAAAAAAGTCGGCAACTTCACCAATCCGGTGTTTGAGGCGTTAAGGTTTTTATGAGAAAGTTTCGAAATCTTCCTAAGAAAGAAAACAATGAGCTGTCGGAGAAGTTTTCTTTTCTTCTTAAGTACAATGAAGATTGTACAGAAGCAGATTACTCATGGGCTTTATGAAACAGACTCATTCTATATTATTGACGAAGCAACAAATGAACAAAAACAAGAATGGGATAAACGTATAAAAATATTCCTGTCAAAACTTTGTGATATAGAGGAACCCATTAGGTATAAGTACGTCGGTCGTAATACTAAGCGGCGCTTACAGTTCTCTCGTTATTTAGAAAGCCCAAAAGTAGGCGAGTATTTCTCTAATTTGTTTGAACAAGTGTATTATCCAAACATAGTTTTTTATGAATTAGGTATTGAGTTGTGGTTTCAAGATAATTGGACAATCCACTTTAAGTACAAGAAACAAGAAGATTGCCTCAATATGTTCAATTTAGCGGCTGAATTG
Source organism: Motilimonas pumila (assembly GCF_003596335.1). Lineage (GTDB taxonomy): Bacteria > Pseudomonadota > Gammaproteobacteria > Enterobacterales > CBDFNC01 > Motilimonas > Motilimonas pumila. The sequence continues at coordinate 2,409 of NZ_QZCH01000059.1, read as the reverse complement.
AACTTGTTTGTACTTCCGGTTTATTCTGCCGACCATTTAAATAAATACTCTGTTCTTTCAAAGTATTTGAGTAAGCAGAACCTTAACAAGTTGCTCAAGCAGGACTCGTAAATTTGATACCGCCTATGACTCCTAACTTCCTTTCTTAAGCGGGGTATGGAAAGCACTCTGCGATGTTTTATTGTGTTGACTTGAAAGTCAAAATGCCACTTCGCTTGTACCGCAACAAGTCCATTTCACCTCATCAACGTTTCTGCTAACAACGCGATGAGTAACAGTATTCAAAGACTTGTTCGAAAGTTGTGACCACACGCCCATCGAGTGCGATGGGCGCCGAAGCGTCATATAACGAAGTTGCTCACGTACATCAGACCAGTCAACAAGAATCATAGGGCAGGGATTAGCCCGTGTAATTAAGTGGGTGTGCCACTTATAAATGGTGTCTTTTTCGCGGTGTAATTGTGGGTTACCGAGCAGCCTATCGACGCGCTTGATGGCATGTTTAACCCTGGTGTTAGAATCCAGTTTTCTGCCAAGTTTGGTTAAGGTTAAATCAGCACCGTTGAGCACACTTTTAGTGGCAAGTATAAGAGAAATCTGTCGTTTTTTGTGAATGTTAGGGCATTGTTCTGCCAGTGTTTGCTGTAGAATTTGAATGTCACGCATCGTTAGGTATTCCTATTAAATACATTTGATAAGGTGTGTTTTTGGCGAAATTCACTAGATCAGAATGAGCGATGCGCGTCTACTCATTGTTTTTGTAAGAAATTATGAGGGGGGGGTGAGAACGTGGCGTTAAATGGCCTCAAGTAGTCCCAATTTGAGCTGAATACATGTCGAAAATATTCAATACCAGGCTTGAGCCATAAGCTATCTTTGCTCCCATAACTATTGAGGAGATAAGATATGACTTTACGCGCAAACTACTTCGATCTCGCATCCAAAGCAATGCAGATTCTTATGAATCAGGAAAACTATTTACGTGCGCAATTTAGCGTTTCAGAAACAGTGACAACCCAGATCTGGGAATTGGTTAAATTGAGGGTTTCCCAGATCAACCAGTGTGCTTTCTGTATTGATATGCACAGCAAAGATGCATTGAGTCAGGGTGAAACTCTGGAACGTATTCTTGGCTTAAGCGCATGGCGTGATATGCCTCTATATTCCGAGACAGAACTCGCAGCGCTAGATTGGGCAGAGTATTTGACCGCAGGTAAACCTGCGGACGATGAAAGCTATCAGAAAGTGCTACAGGCATTAGGTGAACAAGCCGTTGTAGATTTAACCATTGCAATTAATGCCATCAACAGCTGGAACCGAATTGCCAAAACATTCAAACCAGAGGTTGGCAGCTATAAACCGTAATAAATCGCTTAAACAAGCATTCAACTTTCAGCTGTCTCAACCATCGGGGCAGTTGTCTGCGTTTATACAGGGAATATGGTCAGCATCTGTACTTCAACCGGATTCGGTAATGAGGCCACTGTATTCTGATGCAGGCAGTGGCATTATTTTTAACCTTGTTGGTGAGGTGAAAATTGGCAATGAAGCGCTGCCAGAAGGTGTAATCATGCTTCCGATAAATAAACAGGCGCAGAACATTGTTTTGGCTTCTGGAGCGCAACTTGCAGGTATCCGCTTCCATCCGGCAATGGGTTATGGTGTCTTAGGGCAGCACTACGACAAGCCAACGTTATTATTGCCAGAGCAAGATCATCTTTATGGTCTCTACCAGATTTATTCTGAACTCCGGATGCTAAAAGACAATGATAGGCAGATTGAAGCTCTGAACCTCTGGGCAGAAACAAATCTGGGTTTTACCAATTTGATTCCAGATTCTTTGGAAAAAGCACTGGAATGTATCGAGCAAGACGAAGCTCCGGGGCAACTGAGTGAATGTATTGAATTGAGCCAACGACAAATCGAGCGACTTTTTAAACTCTGGCTGGGAATGACTCCCAAACATTATCAGCGCATTTTAAGGATTAAAAAAGCAATCTGTTTTTTACGGCAGCATAAAAACGTAAATCTGGCAGATGTTTCTCAACAGTTCGGATTCAGTGATCAGGCCCATATGACACGAGAATTCCGCACTATTGCATGTATTACACCCGGTCAAGTATAAAGAGTCATTGGCTTTCGGAGTTTAGTTCCACCGATAACTGTGCTGCACTTAACCTAATAAACTTAAGCCCGAGCCAAACCCTGGCCTTCTCTTGAACTTGCCTAAATCCAGTATTCCTAAACTAAGCCGAGTTAAGGTAAGTGGGTTGCTCTGGAAAGAGGGGATACATTCAATCAATGGCTTAAGCCGTTTTTTGTGAATGGAAGGGGCGTTGTTGATCAAATAGTTTTCAGTGCGACAAAGGCTCATGCTGTTCACATTTCAGACCGCTGATTTTCTTTCAG
>NZ_QZCH01000058.1 GCF_003596335.1 Motilimonas pumila | reverse complement strand
GTTCTCAAACTTCTCGTTCACAAGCACTTCGTAATTCTTTGGCTTCAACACCGCTTAGGTGTTGTATGGTTAAGCCTCACGGGTCATTAGTACAGGTTAGCTCAATGCCTTACAGCACTTACACACCCTGCCTATCAACGTTGTAGTCTCCAACGGCCCTTCAGTGGACTCTAGGTCCAAGTGAGAACTCATCTCGAGGCTCGCTTCCCGCTTAGATGCTTTCAGCGGTTATCGATTCCGAACTTAGCTACCCGGCAATGCATCTGGCGATACAACCGGAACACCAGAGGTTCGTCCACTCCGGTCCTCTCGTACTAGGAGCAGCCCCTCTCAATTCTCAAACGCCCACGGCAGATAGGGACCGAACTGTCTCACGACGTTCTAAACCCAGCTCGCGTACCACTTTAAATGGCGAACAGCCATACCCTTGGGACCGACTTCAGCCCCAGGATGTGATGAGCCGACATCGAGGTGCCAAACACCGCCGTCGATATGAACTCTTGGGCGGTATCAGCCTGTTATCCCCGGAGTACCTTTTATCCGTTGAGCGATGGCCCTTCCATACAGAACCACCGGATCACTATGACCTACTTTCGTACCTGCTCGACGTGTCTGTCTCGCAGTTAAGCTGGCTTATACCATTACACTAACCGTACGATGTCCGACCGTACTTAGCCAACCTTCGTGCTCCTCCGTTACTCTTTGGGAGGAGACCGCCCCAGTCAAACTACCCACCAGACAATGTCCCAAACCCCGATTCAGGGGCCATGGTTAGAACATCAACACTACAAGGGTGGTATTTCAAGGTCGACTCCATGCAATCTAGCGACCACATTTCAATGTCTCCCACCTATCCTACACATGTAGGGTCAATGTTCACTGCCAAGCTATAGTAAAGGTTCACGGGGTCTTTCCGTCTAGCCGCGGGTACGCTGCATCTTCACAGCGATTTCAACTTCACTGAGTCTCGGGTGGAGACAGCGTGGCCATCATTACGCCATTCGTGCAGGTCGGAACTTACCCGACAAGGAATTTCGCTACCTTAGGACCGTTATAGTTACGGCCGCCGTTTACCGGGGCTTCGATCAAGAGCTTCGTCCTAAGACTAACCCCATCAATTAACCTTCCGGCACCGGGCAGGCGTCACACCGTATACGTCATCTTGCGATTTTGCACAGTGCTGTGTTTTTAATAAACAGTTGCAGCCACCTGGTATCTTCGACCAGCGTCAGCTTAGGAAGTAAATTCCATCACCAACACCGGCGTACCTTCTCCCGAAGTTACGGTACCATTTTGCCTAGTTCCTTCACCCGAGTTCTCTCAAGCGCCTTGGTATTCTCTACCCGACCACCTGTGTCGGTTTGGGGTACGATTCGATGTTATCTGAAGCTTAGAGGCTTTTCCTGGAAGCAGGGCATCAATGACTTCAGCTCCGTAGAGCCTCGACATCGTGTCTCAGCGTAAAGTATCCCGGATTTGCCTAAGATACACGCCTACACACTTGAACCAGGACAACCATCGCCTGGCCCACCTAGCCTTCTCCGTCCCCCCATCGCAATAACACCAAGTACGGGAATATTAACCCGTTTCCCATCGACTACGCCTTTCGGCCTCGCCTTAGGGGTCGACTCACCCTGCCCCGATTAACGTTGGACAGGAACCCTTGGTCTTCCGGCGTGCGGGTTTTTCACCCGCATTATCGTTACTCATGTCAGCATTCGCACTTCTGATACCTCCAGGATGGGTTACCCCTTTCCCTTCAACGGCTTACAGAACGCTCCTCTACCATGCAAGCAAGCTTGCATCCGTAGCTTCGGTGGTATGTTTAGCCCCGTTAAATCTTCCGCGCAGACCGACTCGACCAGTGAGCTATTACGCTTTCTTTAAAAGATGGCTGCTTCTAAGCCAACTTCCTGGCTGTCTGAGCCTTTCCACATCGTTTCCCACTTAACATACACTTTGGGACCTTAGCTGACGGTCTGGGTTGTTTCCCTTTCCACGACGGACGTTAGCACCCGCCGTGTGTCTCCCGTGATTGCACTCATTGGTATTCGGAGTTTGCATCGGGTTGGTAAGTCGGGATGACCCCCTAGCCGAAACAGTGCTCTACCCCCAATGGTGAGACACGAGGCGCTACCTAAATAGCTTTCGAGGAGAACCAGCTATCTCCCGGTTTGATTGGCCTTTCACCCCCAGCCACAAGTCATCCCCTAATTTTTCAACATTAGTGGGTTCGGTCCTCCAGTACCTGTTACGGCACCTTCAACCTGCTCATGGCTAGATCACCGGGTTTCGGGTCTACTCCTAGCAACTCATTCGCCCAGTTAAGACTCGGTTTCCCTACGGCTCCCCTATACGGTTAACCTTGCTACTAAAAGTAAGTCGCTGACCCATTATACAAAAGGTACGCAGTCACCGAACTAAGTCGGCTCCCACTGCTTGTACGTACACGGTTTCAGGTTCTATTTCACTCCCCTCACAGGGGTTCTTTTCGCCTTTCCCTCACGGTACTGGTTCACTATCGGTCAGTCAGGAGTATTTAGCCTTGGAGGATGGTCCCCCCATGTTCAGTCAACATTTCACGTGTGTCGACCTACTCGATTTCACTTTAAAGACATTGTCGTATACGGGACTATCACCCTGTATCGTGGCACTTTCCAGAGCCTTCTACTAACATCAATAAAGCTTAAGGGCTGGTCCGGGGTCGCTCGCCGCTACTGCCGGAATCTCAATTGATTTCTTTTCCTCGGGGTACTTAGATGTTTCAGTTCTCCCGGTTCGCCTCGTTAAGCTATGTATTCACTTAACGATACCTGTAAACAGGTGGGTTTCCCCATTCGGACATCGTGGGCTCAATGTTTGTTGTCAACTCCCCCACGCTTTTCGCAGACTTCCACGTCCTTCATCGCCTCTGACTGCCAAGGCATCCACCGTGCACGCTTATTCACTTAACCATACAACACCTAAACAGTGTTCTATTGTTAGCGATATCTTTCGATATCGTTTGCCTTCAAGAATTACTCAAGACACTTGCGAACAAGTAAGACAGCAATTGTGTTAACAATTGTGCCTTTGTAACTTCAATTGAAGTTACTGTGCTAAGTTTTTACGCTTAGCTGAATCTTTGTTTTCACAAAAACTCAATTGTTTGCTTGATAAATTAAATAACTGAAACAGTTACTTAACTATCGGTATTGAATATCTCATCACAGATATTCAATGAACTTTAATCAGCTTTCCAAATTGTTAAAGAGCGGGCTTTTTCGTTAAAAAAAGCCAAACTTAAACATTGATACTGCACTGTTTAAGTTTGGCCTCTTGGCCTTCCAGTCGAAGAAATTGGTGGAGCTAAGCGGGATCGAACCGCTGACCTCCTGCGTGCAAGGCAGGCGCTCTCCCAGCTGAGCTATAGCCCCAAGTATTCTTCATTGTCTTATGTTGTATAAACACCCAAAAGGATGTTTGGTGGGTCTGAGTAGATTTGAACTACCGACCTCACCCTTATCAGGGGTGCGCTCTAACCAACTGAGCTACAGACCCAACATAAGTAATGCTCTATTTACCAATCATACAATCTGTGTGAACACTCATCAGCTTTC
>NZ_QZCH01000057.1 GCF_003596335.1 Motilimonas pumila | reverse complement strand
CTGACAATAAAACGTCGCTTAGATAAGGAGGTGATCCAGCCCCAGGTTCCCCTAGGGCTACCTTGTTACGACTTCACCCCAGTCATGAACCACAAAGTGGTAAGCGTCCTCCCGAAGGTTAAACTACCTACTTCTTTTGCAGCCCACTCCCATGGTGTGACGGGCGGTGTGTACAAGGCCCGGGAACGTATTCACCGCGGCATTCTGATCCACGATTACTAGCGATTCCGACTTCATGGAGTCGAGTTGCAGACTCCAATCCGGACTACGACGGACTTTTTGGGATTCGCACACTCTCGCAAGTTAGCTGCCCTTTGTATCCGCCATTGTAGCACGTGTGTAGCCCTACTCGTAAGGGCCATGATGACTTGACGTCGTCCCCACCTTCCTCCGGTTTATCACCGGCAGTCTCCCTAGAGTTCCCGACCGAATCGCTGGCAACTAAGGATAGGGGTTGCGCTCGTTGCGGGACTTAACCCAACATTTCACAACACGAGCTGACGACAGCCATGCAGCACCTGTCTCACGGTTCCCGAAGGCACTAATTCATCTCTGAAAAATTCCGTGGATGTCAAGAGTAGGTAAGGTTCTTCGCGTTGCATCGAATTAAACCACATGCTCCACCGCTTGTGCGGGCCCCCGTCAATTCATTTGAGTTTTAACCTTGCGGCCGTACTCCCCAGGCGGTCTATTTAATGCGTTAGCTTTGGAGCCCAGTATACAAGATACCAAACTCCTAATAGACATCGTTTACTGCGTGGACTACCGGGGTATCTAATCCCGTTTGCTACCCACGCCTTCGCGTCTGAGTGTCAGTTTTTGTCCAGGTGGTCGCCTTCGCCACCGGTATTCCTTCAGATCTCTACGCATTTCACCGCTACACCTGAAATTCTACCACCCTCTACAAAACTCTAGCCTGCCAGTTCCAAATGCAGTTCCCAGGTTGAGCCCGGGGCTTTCACATCTGGCTTAACAAGCCACCTACACGCGCTTTACGCCCAGTAATTCCGATTAACGCTCGCACCCTCCGTATTACCGCGGCTGCTGGCACGGAGTTAGCCGGTGCTTCTTCTGTTGCTAACGTCACAGCTAGCAGTTATTAACTACTAACCTTTCCTCACAACTGAAAGTGCTTTACAACCCGAAGGCCTTCTTCACACACGCGGCATGGCTGCATCAGGGTTTCCCCCATTGTGCAATATTCCCCACTGCTGCCTCCCGTAGGAGTCTGGACCGTGTCTCAGTTCCAGTGTGGCTGGTCATCCTCTCAGACCAGCTAGGGATCGTCGCCTTGGTAAGCCGTTACCTTACCAACTAGCTAATCCCACTTGGGTTCATCTTGTGGCGAGAGGCCCGAAGGTCCCCCTCTTTGCTCCGTAGAGATTATGCGGTATTAGCAGTCGTTTCCAACTGTTGTCCCCCACCTCAAGGCAGATACCCAAGCATTACTCACCCGTCCGCCGCTCGTCATCTTCTAGCAAGCTAGAAATGTTACCGCTCGACTTGCATGTGTTAAGCCTGCCGCCAGCGTTCAATCTGAGCCATGATCAAACTCTTCAATTAAAGTTTTTTCTGGTGTGCAGACTAGCTGCACGACTCAATGAATTCTGTCGATTTCGGTTACCTAAGTAACCTACATCTTTTGTTCTATGTGAACATCAGAAACATTGATAAATAAATCGTTTGGCGATTCGTTATCATTGCGTAATTGGCCTTGGCCAGATTACCTGAGTATTCACACAGATTGCATGATTGCTAATTGTTAAAGAACATTTGACTGAAGCGTTTCGCCTCGTCAGGGCTGCGCATTCTACGCTAGCCGGTTTGAA
>NZ_QZCH01000056.1 GCF_003596335.1 Motilimonas pumila | reverse complement strand
GCCCGGCGACATTCATCCACATTCGCGCCGCCTTGAAATACTAAGAGTGACACCTTGGCGTTTAATCTGTGTTGCATCACCAAGTTAAAATGGCACATGCCATTGGTCATGGGCGCACGCTCCACGACCGCACAAAAATCGGTAAAGTCATACGTGGTTTTATTTCGCACCACTTTACCCGTGCGGCGGAAAAAGCCGTTTCCCATCCATTTATGGCGTTTATAATGCTTAGCGGCGCTTTTAGCGGAATGAACAAACGCAAAAGTTGAAAAAACAGCTAACAATAAAGGAATAACAAGAATCATGGGGAAAAAAAATCCAGCCAAGCCACCCAAAATAAAAGTGAGCAAACCGGCACCCAAATAAATATAAGCTAAGGGAAATGCAAACACCTCTAAAAATGCAAGTATCAGGCTGCAAGACTCCTCAGCATCATCTTCTTCAAAATCTGTTTTCCATACCTCATGGGTTAAAGGCCAATATATGGGGAATTCTTCAGCCTTACTTTGATAGTCATAATCTAAATGCCAACAAGAAGGAAACTGCCGATTAAAGGGGTTAATATAATTGTACGTATTGTGCCAAGTGTATTGGGTGTGAGTGGATAATCCTTGCCATAAGCCGGATTTGGCCGGCGTTGGATTGTCTGTTGGGCACTTATCTTTACGGTATGCGCTCTCGCTATAATAACTATCCATATGTGCTTCTTTTTATTTTAGTGGTCAATCGACTGGTTTGGTAAATGAAACGCTGAGATGATTCTTGAGTCACAACAGCTTGGCTTTGAAGACTCCAAGTTTCTGAACGAAACGTTAAATTAGGCGGTAGGCATTCAATGTCTACAAACAATTCATCAATCATAGGTAGCGGCCCTTGTTCAGCGTCTCCAACGACACGTCTCGCTGACATTTGACGTAATAACCTGCTTGATTCTTCCGTATGTTGCCAATGCTTAGGCTTTAATTTAATGCCATGATACGCGATGGCAGGGTCGCTTTTACTGACAATTTCAAACTGTGTTAGTACGGCCTCTGAGGAGTGGGTTGGCACAACGCCCTTACGACTGAACCCAGGAATGCTCACGCAGTGACCCACGCTTAAGTTAAATGCTTGCCGCCCCCCTCTTTGCGCGTTAAAACGCAGTGCTGGATGGTAAGTTTTTAAAAATAAGTCACAATTGTATCTTTTGGCTTCGGGGCAATCTTGCTCTATGTCTTTTAATTGAACGATTGCTACATCCCCCATCATTAGCGTGTTCAGTAAGTGACTGTAATACTCTGCACCAGTATCATTACTAAGGTTAATTTGCTGTAACTCTCTAAGTGTGATTAAGATTGCGTCAGGCTCAATAATTAAAGCAGGCCTGTTTTCTTGCTGCGCTTTATTATTTTCTTCTTGTTGTAGCTCTATTTGCCTATTTTCTAAAGTAGCAATGCGCGCGAGCAGCTCATCTTTTTCCTTACCGAAAGGGCCGTAGCGCACGGCCAAAGAAAAGCTGTCTTCGGCATGGTTGACCGACTTGTAGGCAAAATAAAAGGATATAGCCAAAGATACCAATGTGATAGCTATCATAATAGGGTTAGCATAACTTACGGGTAAGCCAAATACTTTCAGCAATAAACGGGTTATGGCAGGTGACAAACTGGCACTTAGCATCCCCCCCCCTTCTATCGCCTTCCATTTTGCAGAGTTGCGATAGCCTTGTTGCATTAGGTCATATGCGTCCCAAAAAAGTAACGCTGAAGTTAATGCGCCAGCGGTACTTGCTGCTAACCCTCTATATGTACTCCAACTAGTCCAACCAGTTGAATTAAATTTCGTTGTTACCTCCAATAAACCGTTAATTTTCCCAACCCCCCAACCTGTACGTTGAGTTAAGGATGCATAATAAAGGCCTACTAAAGCGGCATCGACAACCCCACTGACAAGAGCCACACTGCTTTTTACATTTGGGTTTTCGTAATAAGCATTAGCGGCACATGCTGCATTCCATAGTTCTAACCCAGCCAAACTATGCCAAATCCCTCTATACACGCCTGTTGATAGCCAGGTACCGCCCTTTACCTTCCTTGCTGTCATTTCGTAACCCGATTGCGCCCCAGCGCTTGCTTGAATGGTCCCTCCCATACCAGTTTCAATTTTACCAACCGCTTTCGCAGAAGACGCTGCGTATTCTCCTATTGACAACATCCGAATGCTATCAGACTCAGCGGTGTAGGAAACCCAATCACCATTTTGCCAAACTTTAAACGCAACTGAGCCACCAGACATCGCCGTCGAGAAGTCTGCTATATCTGTGGCTATCTTCAGTTTACTGGCCTCACCAAGCTCCATACCAATGAGCTTAGACAACCTAGAGTTATCGTTAAGAATTGAGCGAGAAATACTGGCCATAACAGGATATAGCTTTGGCAGAACCTGTATTGATAACACTTCTAAGCCATTTGTCCCCCTACGAAGGTGAGTAAGATAATCAACCACTCCCATCTCATTTTCTTTGTCTATGATATTGGCTGCATTTTTAATTAACTCAGCATTAAAAACCACTAATTGATTTTGTTCTGCTTGCTGATGTGACTGCGCCAGAGCTTGTTGCAAAGCTAATAAATCCACTGAATATAGCTCAGCCCAAAGCGCAGCTTGTGTATCTTCTGGAATATTCTCAACAGAGCGAAATAAGCAGGCGTAAGGGTGTGAGGCATGATAAAAAATATCTTTTCTTGCTTTAATAAGAACATCAGTAGGCTTATTCATACCTGAATATAAAAATTGCTCTAACCTGTAGAGTTCTTCTTTTTCAACTAAACGGGAATCAATGCGGCCTTCTTCAGTCAAAATAAGCTCTAACGCATTTATTAATTGATAATAAGACCAAGCCTTGTCAGCAGTTTTAAATAACACAGCATCCATGTCACAAGCAGGTAGATTAGCTCCACTGGTATCAAGCAATAAATCACAAAATCGTCCCAATTTAGACATGGCTTCAAATCTTGCACTTTTTCGTTCTGCCTTTTTTGTGATTCGAGAAAAAACACTACCGTCAGTTTGATCGAGGCGACGGTCTGCTAACCCATTAACATAAAGTGGATTAGTCCCACCGGTTGGTAATGTTGAATTTAAAAAGTTCTCATGAACAAGTTCAGCAGCAGCGCCCAATGGCTGGTATTTAAAGCTTTCTGACAAGAGGTATAATAATTGGATATTGGCATGCGCAACGTTGAGCATAGTGTCAGCGATAAAGCGTTGATCTCGAACTACAAGTCCAATTTGATGATTATTTCTTAAGTTTTCAAATACGTCTTTTTCCACTTCTGGTGCTAATGGCTGTGAATACTCGGCATTAGCATCAATATCTAATCGGAATGCATTAAACTCATCGGGGTTTTGCCTATTAGGGTGTAGCCACCGTTGTAATAAGAGTGAACGAGGAACAGGGAAAAAGGTATCTTCGTAGCAAAACTTTTCATGGCATAAATCAAAAAAATTCCCGTTAAGGGTAATATCATCACTCAAACCATCTAGACTTTCACTATCATAATATATTCTCTCATTTTTAAGCCCGTTGATAATGGTGTGCCAATACTCTCCTGTTAGATCTTCTAGGTATATCCGAGGAGCCCCTAAGAATTGTTCGTAGCTGATATCTCTTGGGCGCATTTGAGGTAATTCATCTACTGCCAAGAAAAATAACTCTCGTTTATTTCTGACTGAAAACCTTGGATCACCATACGCACGCCCACTTTCACCACGCAATAAAAGGGTAGTTATAAGGTACTCGGATAAATCACATTCTTGGCACCTAGATAACATTCTTTCACGGCTGAGCTCTAAGTTTCTTATATGCTGCCAAGGTAATGGAAAACTAGAAAAAGCGACCCTTAACTCGGTTCTATCACCATTTAATGTCATGGGTAAATGAATTGAAGTTAATTCTGGCCCTGAGTAATCTCTTTTTTCGGGTACGACAGATTGAGACTGATAATGTTTAACGTCGGAGTCGTTATAGATATTAGTGCCATCACTATCAACAGATACTTTAATTTCCCGATAGAGTTTTTGGCCAATAAAAAAATAAAGATACCCCTCTCGACAGGGGCCAACGACGCTCTCGTCATAATTTACAGTCAACAAAGGAGCAACGCTGACCATGACATTATCTTGAAACACCTTAGCAGGGTCTCGCATAGTCGATGGAGTTAGGTCACCTTCAACTAGAATAGCTTCAATATCCCCTATTTTTTGGATCAACTGGATATCAACGTACTCTTCTGGCTCTCTGTATTCCAAAGATTCTACTATTGGACCAAACCGCCCATTTGGTTGATGGCAGGACTCTAATTGCTCCAACTGGCCATCATTTTTATACAAGGCGTAACAGTTATCCGGTTGTTCGACGGTGCCTGTTGACTCAACATAAATGAATCGTTCATTGTGTTGATTCGATTTACACTTTGCAGTTCCTTCTGCGTTAATGTTTTCCTCACAATTAGCAACGTTCAAAGGTTTTGGTTGGCACTTTTCAACTGGCTCATTTTTGGGAGGCGGAGTATCAGCTAGGTCGTTGATAACGACTAAATCAATATTTTTTTTTGTTACAGGGGTTGGAACAAAAAGAAATTTCCCTGGGTAGATAAAATCAGGATCAACTACTTGGGGGTTATGCTCTAATAAAACATCTTGAGATACTTTAAACTTAAGACTCAGCTCACTTAATGTATCCCCTTCCTGAATGAGGTAGTTCACTAACTCATAATCATTATTGCTGTCTTCAAGCATTTGATAATTCTCTTTCTACAACCTTTAATTTTTTAAGGAATGGGTAGTTAGGATGGTTAAGCCTTTCTTCAATATTCTTTTTTAAGTAAAAAGAAAGGCCAAACCGGTTTATTAACTCTAACCAGGCGGAAAAATCTGATAATTTTTTTGCGCCATAAGATTTAGCTAGCTCAAAATGTGTGTCTATATTGTTGATGTCACTTATTCCGGCAGCTTGTAAATCTTTCTGGTACAGAGCGAGCAAGATTCGCTTTAAGACTTGCTCTTTAAAGTTCACAATGCCATCTAACTCGGTTTGGCTAAGCTGATAACTTTCAATCAAAGGTTGCGGCAAGGGGGTTGATTGATACGACCACCATTGCCCCGCATCAAACCAATATAGCTCGTGAGTTTGGTGCCAAAAGGCTTGTTGTTGAGACGCTGTTTGGGAAGCCAGCATAAAGGCCATGTTTTTAGGGTCGAAAAAACGGCAAATGGCTTGTGCGCCCTCGGGAGAGATAAGCGTCATGCGGGCTTGTGCCCACAGGAGAGTCTCATCAAAATCGGTAGTGCTGCGTAATAGACAGCCGCCCGACTGCTGGGTTAATAACTGTTTCAGCCATTGACTCAGATCGTCGTCGTTAAGGGCAATCAGTACAGGACCAACTAGCCTTAACCCTTCATCACGATCAGGACGAAATAGGTAATCCCAGGTTAAATTCGCACTATCAAGGCCGTAAAGTTGTGCCATAAAATTTGGATACAGATTTTGTTCAATAATGGCATAAGCAAACGGGGCCGCAGAAGCTTCATTGATAACTTGCTCCATATGCGTTGAATTGATGTTATCAATTTGGCGTATTATTTGTTCTTTTTGTGAACCGGACACGTATCAACTCCACTGCAATCACATTCTTCTATCATGACAATTCCTGCCTCTGTCATGCCTTGGTAAGTTTCCGGCGATGCCATAGGTACAATGGCATCAACGGTATCTTTTGATGCCAGAATGTCAGCCACCTCTACCCGCTCACTGTTTACTGCTTGCTCTACTGGTTTGACTAACTCGGCTTGCACACCCGCGTAGCCACT
>NZ_QZCH01000055.1 GCF_003596335.1 Motilimonas pumila | reverse complement strand
ATAACTGTTGCCAGCGGCTCACCACGGCCTCATCACTTAAGCGGCTATTTTGCGCCATGTTGATATGCAGCACGAGGTGGTAATGATTGCTCATGATGGCATAGGCACAGATATCAATGGTGAAGATGCTAGCCAGCTGCTTGGTTTTATCCAATACCCAAGGTTTACGGTGCTCATAGCTGCGTTTAGCGTAGTTATCATAACCACAAAGAAAGGCGCGCCGCACACAGCGGCTCGTTACATGATAGTAAGGCGTCGATTCTGCACAAATAAGCTGTTTTCGAGGTAGGGTCATGACTCCCTCCTAGAGAAAAATCACCTTTTAAGTGTTAGTTAAAAGGTGATGGCTGTCAAATTTTGGTGGGTGTCCGCTTTTCCAATTGAATGGACTGAATGCATCTAGCCTTATCATCTATCCCACGTTCACTGTGCCGCCGCCGATGACGACACCGCCACAGCTGACCCCATCACCGGTTTTTGCGACCGGTTTACCGTCGGCAAATACGGTACCTGAGCCACCCGATATACTGCGACCGTGTGGCGGGTGTTTAGGTTTTGAATGAGGTGCTAAGGGGTCACCTTTTCGTGCCAGTGGAATACCGTCTACTTTTACCGTGCCAGAGCCAGCGGTAATCGGGGTAGGCGGAAAGCCATCGTGAGCGGTGCCGATATCACCGAGTTTTGCTGCGTTTCCCATGTAAAATCCTTTACGGTTAAATTGTTAATGGCTGCTAATTGGCTCGGGCTGTGCTAGGTTAATCGCAGCCTGTTTATCAAATAATGCTTGCGCCTCCTCTTGCGTCATATCTCGCCAAAAGCGCGGATTACGCTGCGTGATTCTGTCGCGAGTAATCGTAGCCGGATCGCTGCTGCGCCAGATCTCAAAGGCCGGAATATCTGGCAAAGGCTGGCTCGTGTCCATATAACACTGAATAAAATTCCAAGTAGCGTAGGTGTCCGTCAACCGATATTCGTCACCAAACCCCCCTCCCTTAATGCAAGCCTTTGCATTTTGGTAATGGCGAAGGTTTAACGTATTTTTTACCACAATGCCTTGATACCCTACTTGAGCCCATGTTTCCGCAACACATTCGGTAAAAGGAAAGTCATGTAATAACTCACCTGTTTTAGCATGATAAATTTTTACTCGTCCAGTGACTCGGTTGAATTCATATCGAGGTTTGATATCCCCGTAAATTTTTGGCCCTAATAGCTTTTCGAACAAAGGAATGCCTTTGAAAGCAATGACACATGGCAAACTCATAATTAGATTTGAATAAACAAGAAAAAATAAAAACCACTCCCAAAAAAGTTCTCCTGATGAATGAGCAGCCCCACCTCCTACAAGAGCAGCCAAAATTGATAGAGGAGGCATTGTGTAAGTTCCTATCCTTCCTAAACCTTTCAATGCTACAAGTATATCGTGTAATAAGCTAAAACGACCTAAAGTAGGTAAACGAAAAATCTCAGAGTCAAAACGCATAGGGTTACATCTAGATGATTCAGCTATTTTCATTGCCTTTTCTTGCCCTTGAGCTATTAGCTCCTTATCCACGGATTGGATCTTTTTAAGCTCATTTAAATTTAACCAACGCCCAGGAATGGCCTGACTCAAACACTGACTTTTTTGCAGCGGCTGTGCCAATAACGTTAACTTATTGATTGGTAACATTTTTGCTTGTTCTGCGCGATATGCTTCAGAGCCATATTGGTTAATAGATTTAAACACTAGTTGTCCTTAAAGTTGGCAGGGCGATAATCTTCTGATTTAAGCCAATACTCATGTTTACCAAATATATTACCGCCGGTGAATCTCGGTGTATTATTGTCTTGGTCTGTAGGATTATATCTTAAGGGGTTATCAGGCATAGGGGCAGGAAAAGCAAACGCTTTACCACCTCGATTAGCCTTGTATTGTAGTCTGACCGCTGGGCGATATAAATTGGTGACTAAGGTCATGCCGTAGCGTTCGTAAGTATCTTCCGGCATGGTTATATAATAATTTGAGCCCGATTGTGTTATTTCTCGGCATTGGTAGTTAAGTCCCATTTTTACACTCTGACCACCATGGCCCTCTGCGATGGTTAATTGGCGGGTCGCAAGCACTACTTCTTCTGTTACTTCGCCAAATAACATAGCTAAACCAGAGCGCACTTTTACCAACCAGTTGCAGCTTCTTACACTCAGAGTATGACTTTTATTCGAAGTGAGTGAGAAAAGGTCGAAGTTTTGTATGGAAGCAGTAATACTTGATGCAGGTTGCTCTGGTAAATAGTCGGGGCTAAGCACCATAGGTGTATGAACCGGCTCAATCGCTTGTAAGTGAGGAGGTAGAGCGTCAAATGGTTGTTGAAAGTAGGGGTTTCTAACCACTTCAATATGATAACCCGCCACTAAATGTACTAAACGGTAGAAGGCTTCTTCTGAGTCGTTGTTTAAATGATCAATATTGGGCTCTTTGGATAAAGGACCAAATTTCAGCAATTGCTCCATTGGGCTGTCATTAAAAATAAAAAAGCCAATGAAACAAACAATAGCAACAACCCAACCAAGAACAGGAATTAATCCACTAATGCCGGCCCAAGCTGTTAAAGTCACCACTCCTACTCCTACAGCAACGCCTAGCATAGCCGTTGCAGCATCTTTGTCTCCCGAGTTATATTCAAACAGCGCATCGTTTAGGCACACTACTATGGTTAATATGCCACCCCCTAAGTTAATTAATGCACCGTTAGTAATAACTCTGGGTAAAATAGATTGGGCAAAAGGCCCTGAATTCCTTTTCATTGCTACTATTTTTGCTTCTTCCACCAACTCATTAGCCATGAAAATACTTATACGTGCGCTTAGTCTTTGATTAAAATTCGCTTTTTCTAGAATAACAATAGATGCTAGGGTAAAATCATAAAAAGCAGATGTTAACCCCACGACAACTCGACCATGACGCTCTTGCTGGAAAAACAACTTGCTTGAGTTCAGCTCCGCTTGAACATTATAAGCCTCTAACCAAAAAACAGCCCCCCCAACGATAGGGTGATCCATAACTTTATTCGCATACTGTTGAAGCCGAGAAGAGCTTAAACCTTTAATTTCAGCTCTGTCTAACTCAAGGAGGGCGTCCAGCTGCGCTTGAATCTGCGCAGGGCTTTTGCCATGACTGTTAGGTATATACTTGGAAACCGCTTGCGCTAACTCTGCTGCGAGCACTCTATTGGTTGCTATATTTGCCGCCAGCTCTTTTCTTAAAGTCAGAAGTTCATCCATTGAACGCTGCCATTGTTTTAAAAGCTGGTCTGCTGAAGAGCCCTTTTCAATAACAAAAAAGATAGTTTCTGATTTTGTCCCAGCAGTAATGCCTAACTCTTTTGTATACCTGGCTTTATTGGTTTCACCCAATAGTTGGCCATTATTATTGTAAACGCCACCATAAAGTCTTCCGCCATGGCCCGCTTTAAGTTTAGCGTCGGTGAAACCAAATAATTTACCTTGATCGTCGAAACCTATGACTCGATACTGCGCTAAGTCAAGCTGATTACTCTTAATGGTTACGACACTTCCCATAAGCTTAGGGTCAGCTGCTTTTAGTAGGCGCAAAAAAGGCCCGTATAAATTCATTTTTAACTTCATTAAGTCTTCTGGTACAGCCATGCTGGCCTGAGTACTTAAACTTTCTGTAACACCTGCTCGATGACTTACCCCTGCTTCAAGTTGTTGAGTTTTCGCTTGTTGCGCAATCAAGGTACTCGCTTGTTGTTGAGGTGCTGCCAACGCCGCTTGTTTGGCATTTAATGCTTTTTCTTTTGCTGATATTACAGCGGTTAGAGCACCATTAATGCCATCAAGTACTGCCCCCGCATCATTCATTAATCGTTTGGCATATGCCGCTAACGGTGTAGAGTCATCCTGTTTAGCGGAAAGATCTAAACTTATTATTTCAAAAACAACAGGTTCGCCGACTGCATACCTATTCTCCGCTCTACCTAAGGTTGCTAACAAGCCCGGACGACAACGGCCATCGCCTTGATTAACCTCCGCAGTGAGTGAATCTGGCAAAGGTTGCTCTTGCGGAACGTCAGCCTCTGTTGGAAACAACATTTGATGTATTGGGTTATCAGGGTCTTCAAATATTTGCGATACGTACTGTAACCCTTCTGGAAAATATGTGCCGGCTTCAGGGTTTTCTGTCATGTAGACAGCATTCAATCTATAGGGGCTTAGTACCAAAGCATTTAAGATCTGGCCGGTAATATGAAAACCACTTTGATAATCGGAGCCATTAAAGGAATGATAATCGGCCAAGCAGGTATCTACCGACTTAGTCAGCATGAGTCCTAGCAGGTTCTTTTGATAGAAGCTCGCGGCGTGAGTTAAGTTAAGACGAAGTTGCGTTTTTAATAAGCGATATAGTGGCGCGTCCGAAGCCGTATCCACAAATCGAGCATATTCTTTATAATATTCATTATCGACTTTCGAACCATCAGCATCTGTTAATTTAGGCTGTAAAATGAGCTGATGCACCAAGGCTGCAAAGTCGTAGTCAGGATCTGAACTGGCCCATTGCTCAATTTTACCCAGCAACTCAAATGACGCTTGGGTTACTTTTAAAATAGAGGTTAGCTCCTCCATGATATCTTCAAATGGTAAGGCACATATCTTACGACTTGAAGCAGTATCAAAAATTGACTCAACCTGGCCTTGGTTTTTAAAGGCTTCCCCCAGTTTACATTGGTCGATTGGCAATATTTCACTATCAACCACATGGTTTAAAGCCGTTGTCGGTAAGCGCTTATTGTTGGGCAACTCGGCTGGGAAAGTAATAGCGCTTTGCGCTTGCTGAAGTTCTTGCTCTGGATACGCACCTGATAAGTCGGAAAGGTAACTATGTGGGTTATGATACAACCTTTCAATAAGAGGCTGTCTTGGGCGTTGTGCAGGTAAATCTTGCAACCAGAAAAGAGTTTTCATTTTCTGGTTCGGCCGCAATACTTCTGGTTCTTTCAGAGAAAAGCTGACACTTCTTTTTGCCAGTTGCTCCACATTTGCTTCTAAGTAATTTAACCTTTCACTGGTTAACATATATTCGCAAAAAAAGCCGGACATAGATGAAGTCCATGTATTTTCAACACGAATTGGAAGCCATATTTCCTCTAGCGCTTGCCCTTCCACTTTCCTTGGCAAACTGATATTAAACGATGACTCAGCCCCCGATTCTCGAGTACTTAATAAGTCTACGTCGCTATACTCTATATTACCTTCTTCAGTGAAAACTATTTCAACCTCTCGCCAAAAGCGGCCGTCTTTAAGTAAATATAGAAAGCCACCACGGCACGAAACTGGGCTCAAAGTATCTTGATTATCATTGCTAAAATGCTGCACCACAGGCACAAAAGGTGCTATCACATGGTCTTGGCGAATGGGTTGCTGCTTGGTTAACTCTACATCATCAAATAGTGGTAACTTGATTGTGCCGCCTTCGGCTTTTTTAATTTCAAGCTGGGCCGCCAGCGGTTTGCACGCCATGGTTTCCCAGCGATGAATGGTGCTGGTAGCCGTTTTTTCCTGCTTTTCTGATGGCTTGCCTTCAAAATCAAAAAAGGTGTCGTTGTCACTTCCTTCTAAAGGCTGAACGGTGACTTTTTGCGCCTCTGGGTGGTCAAAGCCAAGCACTTCGATAAAGTAAGCCCGGTGGTCCTTTATGTCACATTCCGTTGCACCTTCAGCAGATGTTGATTCGTTTCCATTTTCCATCGCGTCGGGCAGTTCAGGCTGTTCTTGACCTAAGTCATTAGCTTTAAACGTCATGTCTTAACTCTCTCTCAACAAGTCCAATTTTCTTTTTTAGGGGGTAGCGAGGGCTCTGTAAGATATTTTTAAGCGATTGATGACTTAACCTTTCCCTCCCATAACGGAGCATTAAACGCAGCCATGCGTCGTACTCGCCTACTGTGGTTGCGCCATATTGTTTTGCAACAGGAAACACCTCATCAATAAGCTCTGTTAAGCTCATCTTGTCTTTATGAGGTTTGACTCTTTGATAATGCTGTTTGAGCTGTGCCTTTACCGTGTTTTCTTTGAGGCTTGTTATCCCCTCTAGCTCTGCTTGGCTAAGTTGATAGCGCTTAATCAGCGGTTGTGGCATCGGGGTTAATTCATCTAGCCACCATTGTCCGGCGTCATGCCAATAAAGGGACTGAGTTTGATGCCAGAATGTTTGCTGTTGGCTAGGGCTTTGTGATGCCAGCATAAAGGCTAAATTTCGTGGGTCGTAAAAGCGACAAATGGCTTGTTCATCATTGGGAGAAAATAGCGTCATTCTTGCCTGCGCCCACAGTAAAGTTTCAGCAAAATCGCTACTGGCATTGACAAAACAGCCGCCGACTTGCTGTGTCAATAAGTCAACTAACCATTGACTCACTTCATTGTCATTCAACATGATTAATACAGGGCCAGCTTGACGCAATGCATCGTCTTGTTCAGATCGAAATAAGTAATCCCAGGTTAACGCTTCGCTGTCTAGGCCATAGAGCTGAGCCAAAAAATCGGGATACATACTTTGCTCTATAATGGCATAAGCATGGGATGCAATGGCAACTGCCGCGTTAACCTGTTCTGCATCAATCCGGTGAATGCCCTTAATTTGACCTATTATGTGTTCTTTTTGTGAATCGGACACGTTGCTACTCCACTACACTACAATCACATTCTTCTACCATCACAATCCCGGCTTCTACCATACCTTGATATGTTTCAGGTGAAATCGTAGGCACCGCAGCATCTAGGATATCTTTCGCGGCCGCTTTCTCCGCCACCTCTACCCGCTCACTGTTTACTGCTTGCTCTACTGGTTTGACTAACTCGGCTTGCACACCCGCGTAGCCACTGCCGCTGCCTGCACTGCCGCCTGAGTTGAGGTTAATTGCAGGGCCCACTAGGTGCACGCCAGCAGGATCGAGTTTAATAAAACTGCCGCCGCCGCTTAAGGTTATTTCTACGCCAGCGTCTATCACGACTTTATTGCCCGCTTGTTGGTGCATTTCTTCACCGACTTGGCAGTGCCAGTTTTGGCCGATTTTTTGGTGTAAGTTTTTATCCAATAACCAGGTGCAATCCTGTTCAATGAGGGTGCGCGCTTCGCCGTCTACCGTAAGGTGCTGATTGCCTTTGGTTAGGTGGTATTGATGACGGTCTACCGTGCTGTGTTGGTCTCGCTTAATATGCTCGCTCTGGTCATTCTCAACTAAGGTATTGTGATCTTTTTGCGCATGAATATAGATTTCTTCTTGTCCCGCTTGGTCTTCAAAGCGCAGCTCGTTATAACCTTCACCTTTGTGGGTTTCGGTGCGCAAAACGGTACGGGTTTTATGGTCAGGCAAGGTGTATGGCGGCTTGTGAGTGGCGTGGTAAGTTCGCCCTGTAATAATAGGCTGGTCTGGATCACCTTCCAAAAAGTGCACGATAACTTCGTGACCAAT
>NZ_QZCH01000054.1 GCF_003596335.1 Motilimonas pumila | reverse complement strand
TTGGTCGACCAACAAGCCGCGCAGCGGCCAGAGGCGATAGCCTTGGTTCACGGCAAACGTCGCGTCAGCTATGGCGAGCTGGTGGCGCAAGCCAACCAGCTGAGCCATTACTTGCACCAGCAAGGCGTGCGCCCCGACATGCCCGTGGGCGTGTGCTTTAACCGCGGCTGCGACATGATAATTGCGATGCTGGCGATTTTAAAAGCCGGCGGCGCGTTCTTACCCCTCGACCCGGATTACCCGGCCGAGCGCCTCAACTATATGCTCCGCGACAGCGGTTGCCAATGGTTGTTGCGAGACAGCGAACAAGCGGTCTCCTTTGCCACGCCGCCTGGCGTAACCGCGATAGACTTGGCCACCCTCGCGTTAGCGGATTACCCCACTGATGGGTTAGGTATCACGCAGCACCCAGAGCAACTGGCGTATACCATTTACACCTCAGGCTCAACCGGTCAGCCGAAAGGGGTCAACATTGCCCACGGCGGGCTCACGATGCACGTGCAAACCATTGGCCAACGTTATGGCATGACGCCAGAAGACGTGGAGCTGCACTTTGCGTCGGTGAGTTTTGACGGCGCGGTAGAGCGCTGGACGGTGCCACTGGCGTTTGGCTCACGGTTAGTGATTCGAGACCAACAGCTGTGGAGTGCGGAGCAAACCTGCGAAGCCTTAGTGCAAGAAGGGGTGACCATCGCGTGTTTCCCGCCGAGTTATGGGGGGCCGCTATTAGATTGGATAGATTACCGCAAGCCTGCGCTGAAAGTACGCTCATGGACATTAGGGGGCGAAGCCTTTACCCGTGATACGTACGAGCGCTTACAACAAGTGTTAAACCCACCGCGCATCATCAATGGCTACGGGCCAACAGAAACCGTGGTGACGCCGATGATATGGGAAGCGTACCCGGAGACGAAGATGAGCAGCGCGTATGCGCCGATAGGAACGGGCGTGGGCGAGCGGCGTTTATACGTATTAGACAACGCATTGAACCTGGCTCCGATTGGTGTGGCGGGGGAGCTGTATATAGGTGGTGAAGTGGGCTTGGCCCGGGGCTACCATGAACGACCGGGGCTCACGGCAGAGCGTTTTCTGCCAGACCTTTACGGCGCTGCGGGCGAGCGAATGTATCGCACCGGTGATGTGGTACGTTGGCGTACCGACGGTGTGATGGAATACTTAGGGCGCAGTGACCAACAAATCAAAATCCGGGGCTTTAGAATCGAGCTTGGCGAAATAGAAACGCAGCTGCAGCAATGGAGCGAGGTAGAGCACGTAGCGGTAGTGGCTCATGACGCGCCGGGCGGAAAACGCTTGGTGGGTTACTTGCAAGGGCCGGTAGCGGGGCAAAGTGAAGAAAGCCAGGTGTTGCAGCAAATGGCGCAAGGTTTGCCGGATTACATGGTGCCGAGCAGGTTAATTTGGCTGGATAAGCTGCCGTTAACGCCGGCGGGCAAGATAGACAGAAATGGCTTGGCTGCGCCGCAATGGGAAGCGGGTGCGCAAGGCGAATTGACGCCGGTGGAAGGAGACCGCGAGCAGTTATTGGCGCAAGTGTGGCAAGAGCTGTTGGGGGTGAGTGAAGTGGGGCGAGAGAGTCACTTCTTTGCTTTAGGTGGGCATTCACTTTTGGCGACCCGCTTAGTAGCCCAGTTGAAACGAGATCATCAAGTTGAGCTGGCATTGCCTCAGGTTTTTGATAATCCGCTGTTACAGCAGATGGCCACTCATTGTCAGCAAGGAGGCGCTTCGCTACCTTTGCAAGTTGTGCCAAGACAGCCGTATATGCCAGTGAGCACTTCACAACAACGACTGTGGTTTATGCAACAGCTTGAGCCTCAAAATACCGCATTTAATATGCCGGTTGGACTCAATTTTAAAGGGCTACTAGACGTGCCGCGTTTGCAGCAAGCCTTGCATGAATTAGCGGCGGCCCATGAAGTATTCCAGCTGCAATTTGTGCAGCATCAAGGTGAACTTGTACAGCAACTTTCTGGTGCTCGTTTACTGCCTATTACCATGCTCGAAGACGACGAATCTGAGCGAGACATTTGGCTTAAGCCTTTTGATTTAGCGCAAGACAGCTTAATTCGAGTGGGCGTTAAAAAGTGTGCTGAGCATCATTGGCAAGTCGTCATCGTACAACACCATATCATCTCAGACGGTGTCAGTATGGGGCTGTTACTGAGTGAGCTAAAACGCCGTTATCTAGGCGAAGCGGTAAATCGAGCGGAATTCGACTATTTAGACTATTGCCATTGGCAGCAAACGTGGTTGCAAAGTCAGCAGGCCAAAGACAGCTTGCAGTGGTGGCAACAGCAATTACAACAAGACATAGAGCCGTTAGCGCTAGAGCCTGATTTAGGTCGCAGCAATGAACCTGCGCAAGGTGCGCTTTATCGGTTTGATATATCCCCTGAGTTGGCGCAGCAAGTTGGGCAAACGGCGCAGCAATTTAACGCCACTGAATTTACTCTGTACCTGACGTTATGGCAGCTGTTACTGCATAAATATACCCAGCAGAGTGAAATCCGTGTGGGTGTGCCAGTCGCCGGCAGAACCGAAGCAGGAACAGAGTCCCTCTTGGGCTGCTTTATTAACGTTATAGTGATGCCTGCCAAATTTGATGGGCCAATGGACTTTGCTGCATTACTAACGCATACCACACTCTTTAGCCGCAACGCCCTAAGCCATCAAAACTTGCCGTTTGAGCGGTTAGTAGAAGTGATGGCCAGCAAAGGTCAGCAGACACATCACCCTCTGTATCAGAGTGTATTTAATCTGCAACAGGTACAAAGCAGTGCCTTGCAAGATTGGCCCAACCTTGAAGTCAGTTTGCTTGAGCCCAAAGTGGGGCAGCCTCAGCTTGATTTGAGCTTTGAGGTACACATCACCGAAGGCGGTGAGCAGTTTGGCGTGCTGGCTTATGACAAAGGATTATTTAGCCAAGATTACATTGCGCAGCTTAGTCAGCATTTATTAGCGTTATTGGCTCAAGTGACCGAACAGCCTGAACGCAATACGCAACAAATCAGCTTATTGTCTGAACGCCAGCAAGACGATATTAACGCCATAAATCAAACCCATGTGGACTGGGGTGGCTTTGTAAGTGTTAGCCAACAAATCCAACAGCAAGCAATGTTAACTCCGGAAGCGAACGCTTTGGCGATGGGTGAAACCCAGTTGAATTATCGAGAGTTTAACTTAAGAGTGAATCAGCTGGCGCAATATTTACGCCAGCGAGGCGTCAATATTGATAGTTATGTTGCGGTTGCCATGCCGCGCTGTATTGATCTCATCATTGCTATCCACGCCATAGTGCGCGCTGGAGGCGCCTACGTACCGGTAGATCTTAGCCTGCCAAGCGAGCGCATTAACTACATCTTGCAACAAGCGGAGGTGGAGCTAGCCTTGACCCTTGAAGGCGTGCCATTTAGCGCCGACAGTCATACCGAGACGGTTAAGCTTGATGCGTTAGATCTGTCGGCAATGCCGGCGGTTGCACCTGAGGTAAATTGGCACCCCCAGCAAGCCATGTACGTTATTTTTACATCTGGCTCAACCGGTAAACCTAAGGGAGTGGTAAATCATCAACTCGCGCTGCAAAACCGTTTGCGCTGGATGCAACAAGCTTACCCAATAGACGGTCATGACGTGGTATTGCAAAAAACACCCATCGGTTTTGACGTATCAGTATGGGAGCTATTTTGGCCGTTTATGGTCGGTGCGCAGCTTGCTGTTGCTGATCCTGAAGCTCATCGGGAGCCTTTGCAGTTACTGCAACAAATGCAAACGTATCAGGTTAGTCATGTTCACTTCGTGCCATCCATGTTGCACGCTATGGTGAGCCAAGTAGATCTCGCGCAGAGCACAGCTTTACGCCGTATTATTTGCAGTGGTGAAGCCTTGCCTCCTGAACTGGCGAATCAAATTATTACGCAGTTACCTAACGTTGAACTGCACAACTTGTACGGCCCAACCGAAGCCGCAATAGACGTCTCTTATTGGCCTTGCCAGCAACTAAGTAGCAAGGTGCCAATCGGTCTGCCTATCAGCAATATTCAGCTGCACGTGCTCGATGAGTATTTACTGCCTGTGCCCGCGGGCGTGCCTGGTGAACTTTATATCGCCGGTGAAGGCCTGGCCAGAGAATACCGCAACCGAGCTGATTTAACGGCTGAGCGCTTTATGCCGAATCCGTTTTCTCAGCAGGGTGGCCGCATGTATCGAACGGGAGATAAGGTAATACGCCGCCAAAATGGCGTATTGGATTATTTAGGCCGGTTGGATCAGCAAGTAAAGTTGCGTGGCCTGCGGATCGAGCTGGAAGAAATCGAAGCCTGCTTGAACAAAGTTGACGGCGTGCAAGAGTCGGCAGTGATCGTATCTGACAGTGGTATCGGCGAGCAGTTAGTCGCTTACTTGGTGACGGAGACGCTGACGCAAGAGCAAGAACATGCCATTAATGGGCAATTAGCGCAGCAACTGCCGAGCTATATGGTACCTGCGCTATATCTTCGCCTAGACGACATGCCCTTATCGCCAAACGGTAAACGCGATCGTAAGGCGCTCCCTCAGCCGCAGTGGCAAGCGGTAAGTTACCGCGCGCCAGAAAGTGAGCTAGAGGTATGGCTTGCTAATCAATGGCAGCAGCATTTAGCGCTGGAACAAGTGGGCCTAGATGACAACTTTTTTGCCCTTGGTGGGCATTCATTACTCGCGACTAAAATTCTGGCGGATATCCGTCAGGATCTGGGCGTAGATCTGAGCCTACAGGCCTTTTTTGCAGCGGCGAGTTTACAACATTTGGCCGATGAAATAGCCCCAAGTTGGCAGCAAAATCAGTCACAAGAACAAGCAGAGCTAGATGAAATGGCTGCGTTAATGGATGAGCTGGAATTATTATGAGTGTTGGGAAAATAGACAAAACCGCATTAGCAAAACGCTTTTTGGGCTTAGCTGGACCGGAGCAAAAGAAATTTTTGAGCTTATTGGCTGCCAAAGGACTGGATTTTGAACGTTTGCCTATTATCGCGGCGCCGCTGCAGCAACTTTATCCTTTGTCGCCTTCCCAGCAACGCATGTGGCAGGTTTATCAGTTAGACAATGGTAACGCTGCATATCATATGGCGGGGGCGTTTAAGTTTAATGGCGCGTTGGATAACACCCGGTTACAGCATGCTCTGGATCTGTTAGTGGCGCGTCAGCGGGTTTTACAAACCCGCTTTGTTGAGCAGCAAGGTCAAAGTCAGCAATTTGTTGATACTCAGGCTCGTGTTGCCATAAAGCGACTGGATCTGACCACAGCAAGTGAGTTGGCCCAAACTCAAGCCTTGGTTGATTTTACCAATGAGGCATTTGATCTAACCGTGCAATTGCCTCTGCGAGTGGCTCTGATGCAGCACAGCTCAGATCAAGGCGTGTTGGCGTTTGTGATCCACCATTTGGTGGCAGACGGCTGGTCATTAGACCTTTTCATGCAAGATTTAGTAACGGCTTATCAAGGCTTGCCGTTGAGCGATTTAGCGGTGCAATACGTGGACTTCTCTGTTTGGCAAAGCGCTTTATTGCAAGCTGGTAAAGCACAGCAGCAGTTAGCATTTTGGCAACAGCGACTCGCACCAACGCAACCACAGTTACTGGTGCCATATTGGCGTCAACCTAGCGCAAGCCAATTTCGTTTGGCGCAATCTGATCAGCGCACGTTGCCTTCGTCGTTGCATCAAAAGTTGCATCAACAAGCCCGAGACATGAATGTGTCAGGCGCGAGCCTATTACTCGCGTATTGGCAGCTAGCTTTGGCGTTATTTAGCGGCCAAAATGACCTTGCGATAGGCATGCCAAGCGCTGGGCGTAGTCGCAGTGAAACGGCCAACTTGATTGGTTTTTTTGTCAATACCATGGTGATTAGGGGGCAACTTGACTGGCAACAGAGCTTGACCTCGTTATGTCAAACTACGCATCAAGATCTGTTGCTGGCGCAAGACAACCAGTTATTGCCATTTGATCAAATAGTGAAAGCCATTAACCCAGAGCGAGGCCCGGGAGAAACCCCTTTATTCCAAGTTTTATTTAACTACCAGCAGCAAGGCACTGCTCAGCTGTCGCTTGGTGGAGTCAGTTTAACTGGGATCGAGGCGATGAATCAGCACGCCTTGTTCGACGTAGCGTTAGATGTTAGACAATCTCACGAAGACACCCAACTGGTTTTAACCTTTGCCAAAGACCGCATCGAACCTGCGTTAATGACGCAGTTGTTTACCGGTTTACAATACTTAATTGAGCAATCTGATAATACACGAGGCTTGACTGATTATTGCTTGTTTGACCCAAGTGCTGCTAACTTGCAAAGCTTAAGTGAACACCGCCAAGCAGCAACGCCAAACCAAGCAGCAAGGTCGAGTGTCGTTTCGCCGTGGCAACTGATGCAAAAGGCGCCGCACTGTGAGCACAGCTTACTAATGTTCAGCGATTTGGTCGACCAACAAGCCGCGCAGCGGCCAGAGGCGATAGCCTTGGTTCACGGCAAACGTCGCGTCAGCTATGGCGAGCTGGTGGCGCAAGCCAACCAGCTGAGCCATTACTTGCACCAGCAAGGCGTGCGCCCCGACATGCCCGTGGGCGTGTGCTTTAACCGCGGCTGCGACATGATAATTGCGATGCTGGCGATTTTAAAAGCCGGCGGCGCGTTCTTACCCCTCGACCCGGATTACCCGGCCGAGCGCCTCAACTATATGCTCCGCGACAGCGGTTGCCAATGGTTGTTGCGAGACAGCGAACAAGCGGTCTCCTTTGCCACGCCGCCTGGCGTAACCGCGATAGACTTGGCCACCCTCGCGTTAGCGGATTACCCCACTGATGGGTTAGGTATCACGCTGCACCCAGAGCAACTGGCGTATACCATTTACACCTCAGGCTCAACCGGTCAGCCGAAAGGGGTCAACATTGCCCACGGCGGACTCACGATGCACGTGCAAACCATTGGCCAACGTTATGGCATGACGCCAGAAGACGTGGAGCTGCACTTTGCGTCGGTGAGTTTTGACGGCGCGGTAGAGCGCTGGACGGTGCCACTGGCGTTTGGCTCACGGTTAGTGATTCGAGACCAACAGCTGTGGAGTGCGGAGCAAACCTGCGAAGCCTTAGTGCAAGAAGGGGTGACCATCGCGTGTTTCCCGCCGAGTTATGTGGGGCCGCTATTAGATTGGATAGATTACCGCAAGCCTGCGCTGAAAGTACGCTCATGGACATTAGGGGGCGAAGCCTTTACCCGTGATACGTACGAGCGCTTACAACAAGTGTTAAACCCACCGCGCATCATCAATGGCTACGGGCCAACAGAAACCGTGGTGACGCCGATGATATGGGAAGCGTACCCGGAGACGAAGATGAGCAGCGCGTATGCGCCGATAGGAACGGGCGTGGGCGAGCGGCGTTTATACGTATTAGACAACGCATTGAACCTGGCTCCGATTGGTGTGGCGGGGGAGCTGTATATAGGTGGTGAAGTGGGCTTGGCCCGGGGCTACCATGAACGACCGGGGCTCACGGCAGAGCGTTTTCTGCCAGACCTTTACGGCGCTGCGGGCGAGCGAATGTATCGCACCGGTGATGTGGTACGTTGGCGTACCGACGGTGTGATGGAATACTTAGGGCGCAGTGACCAACAAATCAAAATCCGGGGCTTTAGAATCGAGCTTGGCGAAATAGAAACGCAGCTGCAGCAATGGAGCGAGGTAGAGCACGTAGCGGTAGTGGCTCATGACGCGCCGGGCGGAAAACGCTTGGTGGGTTACTTGCAAGGGCCGGTAGCGGGGCAAAGTGAAGAAAGCCAGGTGTTGCAGCAAATGGCGCAAGGTTTGCCGGATTACATGGTGCCGAGCAGGTTAATTTGGCTGGATAAGCTGCCGTTAACGCCGGCGGGCAAGATAGACAGAAATGGCTTGGCTGCGCCGCAATGGGAAGCGGGTGCGCAAGGCGAATTGACGCCGGTGGAAGGAGACCGCGAGCAGTTATTGGCGCAAGTGTGGCAAGAGCTGTTGGGGGTGAGTGAAGTGGGGCGAGAGAGTCACTTCTTTGCTTTAGGGGGCGACTCAATTTTAGCGCTGCAGTTAGTGAGCAGGGTGAAGCAAAGCGGGTTTAATTTAACGCCAAAGAAGGTGTTTGACGCGCCTGTGTTATCTC
>NZ_QZCH01000053.1 GCF_003596335.1 Motilimonas pumila | reverse complement strand
ATAACTGTTGCCAGCGGCTCACCACGGCCTCATCACTTAAGCGGCTATTTTGCGCCATGTTGATATGCAGCACGAGGTGGTAATGATTGCTCATGATGGCATAGGCACAGATATCAATGGTGAAGATACTGGCCAGCTGCTTGGTTTTATCCAATACCCAAGGTTTACGGTGCTCATAGCTGCGTTTAGCGTAGTTATCATAACCACAAAGAAAGGCGCGCCGCACACAGCGGCTCGTTACATGATAGTAAGGCGTCGATTCTGCACAAATAAGCTGTTTTCGAGGTAGGGTCATGACTCCCTCCTAGAGAAAAATCACCTTTTAAGTGTTAGTTAAAAGGTGATGGCTGTCAAATTTTGGTGGGTGTCCGCTTTTCTTGTGCTCTGCACCAGATTTACTCCTCCTTACTTGCTCAATAAAAGGTATCCTGTACTTTTTGAACCATGCTTTGTTCGGCGGCTTCATATTCTTGCTCAGTCATATCACGCCAATAACGTGCTGGCCTTGCGTTTTTTTTGTCGAATTTAACACTGGTAGGATCTAAATGGCGGCATATTTCTAAGGTAGGGCTGTCTGGTAATGGCTCTGCCACATCCATGTAACACTGCAGAAAGTCCCACCAAGCCAAACCGTCAGCAATGCTGGCGAAATTGGCAAGGCCCACGCTACTAAATTGAATTGACATGTCGTCTTTATGGATAAACACAATGTTACAGCCTGCAGCAGTAGGCGTGGGCCCAACCAAAGGCTGCAGATAAGGAATAAATTCCATAAAGTTATAGCTTTGTTTGGATTTTAGCCGGCCCGTTAGCCAACCATAATGCCAAAAAGTGATTATGCCCGTTTGCCGATTAAGCTCTAATGATGGGCCCGGTTTACCAAAAATCCACTCTGAGTAGGGCGAAGGTAAACGGACTAGTAATAACATCCCTCCACCTGCACAAAGAAAGGTCAAAACTATTGGAAATATATCTTTAATAAATTCTGCAGCAGAAGAAAAACTATCAAAAGAAAAAATAATCGAATAAATACAAAGACCTATTAAAAACATCACCCCCGTAATTAGAAGTAACATACCTCCAAACTGACATAGCCCACCCAACCAAGCCCGCCCACCGGACAAGGTTCGAATGCACTGGTGGTTGAATTGAAACAGGCCATCATCTTCCACCACTTCTGCACTTTGCAGTGATGACCATAGTCCTTTTAAGTAGGTAGAAGGCACTAAGTGAGCATAATCACCATAGTCTAATACTTCATCTCCCTTGATATTGTGAGCGGTCGGTTTAGGCGTAGTTTTCCAGTATTGAAGCTCATACGCCGTAGGCGCGTAATAGTCTTGTTGCATGTCTGTTCCCACTCGCTAAACCATAAATTCAAACCAAAAAGGTTGGTCACTGTTATCAAAATCTTCAATAAGATCTTTGTTTTGGAAGGCACTACTGTAACCCATTGCTGGAGCAGGAAAAACCCATAAATCTTGGTTTCGTAAATCCCAAGCGGTTAAATCAGTGGCCTTTAAATTCAGTGGCCTTTAAATGAAGCCCATTGTTTTTGATTGTATTATTGGGTTTGGCGTGTATTTGCAATTTTAGTTTGACACTTGAGGTAAACATAGTTTCTTTTACTTGCTTAAAATCCGGCTTATGCAGGTAGACATCAACGCCTGTTTGGGATCTTACCAAGGTGACGGGCACATGCTTTTTTTCTGTTGAAATTTTGGCCGCATAATAGCTCGTTTTATCCACTTTAGTGGTGATGACTTGGCAAGCAACCTGAAAATTGCTGACGCTAAACCAATTAGGAAAATTCGTTGCAATTGACAGGCAAATATTCGGCAATTGCGCTGTTTGATAACCTGAGAAATCAAGCTTATCACTGCTGTCCCAAGACGCTGTATCTTTAGGGGTAATGGTAATTCTTGGGCTTAACAGATAGCTATGTAGTAATTTTGGTGGGTGTCCTGTATATTGCCCTGTAAACCAGTGCCACGTGTATCGCTAATACTTGACGTTGCAGTGTTTGGAACAACCTATTTACTCGTCTTCTTCCTCAACTATCAAATAATCGAAAAAATCACTGTAGCTTTCCCAAGTCTCAGGTTGATTAGCAAAGTTCATAGAATTTAAATTCTTCGCTTCAACCGCATCACACCATATCACACTAGGATTACCCGCAACATTTAGCACTATTAAACTCTCTGATGGTTCTGCAATCACAATAAAATTGTCTTGTAGACCTATAGCGTCCCTTAATGTGAGAGTTTCCTGTACTATATTTGTAGCGTCACCAATACAAGCAATTTCATGGTGACTTACTCCACCCAACAAACCTCCAGAATAAAATAGAGATATCTCTTTAAAATCTGAAGGTAAAGTTAGACCTAGTTGAACCTCAATATTGGAAACAACTCTCTCATCAACAGCCTCGCATCCATAAATAGCATCATAACGATTTTTCAAATCAATAATATCAACCATATTAGTTGCTCCCTTGATAATTGACACGCCATTTCCAATATTCATCTGTATCTACGTTAAATTTATTTCGATCAGGCTGTAATATCGGGTGAAGTTTACTCCTGCCATATTGGATGTGCAATATATCCTGGCCTGGCTTACCAACGCCGTGATACTTCGTGCTTGCTTCAACTAACGGCTCTGGTGACTTCTTACCAAAATGATGTAGAGTTACAAAATTACCATCTGGCAATTGAGGAGGAAGACCTTTCGCAGCCGCTTCAGCATTGGTTATACCAATCAGCTTGCCAGTTTTTAACTTTGTCGAGCACCTAAGGTTTAAGGTGCTCGTAGCTGCGCTCGGCGTAGTTGTCATAACTACAAAGAAAAGCGCTCCGAACACAGCGACTAGTGACGTGATAGTAGGGCGTAGTTTCAGCACAAATGAGTTGTTTTCGAGGTAGGGCCATGACACCCTCCTAGTCAGAAAAGTCACTTTTTAAGTGTTAGTTGAAAGGTGATTTCTGTCAAATTTTGGTGGGTGTCCTGTATATTCTTTGCATCTTTATACTTGCACTTTCAATTGCTTTTTTAGTTGCCCAAGCGTCTCTTGGTAACTGCACCCTTCTTGTACCGTTCGATAGTGTTTCCATCAAAACGGAAGCACCATCATTACGAGCTCCAAATGAGGTTACGTTTTCTATTGAGTAATTGGTGCCAACTGAAGATCTTCCATCCAAGAATTTCTCAAATCCTTGCTTTTGGTGGGTGTCCTGTATATTTTCCGTATATTTACTATGCTTGCTCTACATTTGCCTCTAACAGATCAAATACTGATATATCAATAGAATCAATATCGCCCATCTCATCCTGAAGAATAACAAGCTGCTCATCACCTATATCAACCAGTAAATCCCACCCATCCGTATTAACACCAAATCTAAGCAAGCTATTGGCTTGATCAAAATTCTTAGACCAACAATCTTCAAATAAATACTGGATACTCAATAGAAACTCGCCTTCTTGGGTCAGAAAGGCAGCTGGAAGCTGACCTTTCGTTCCAAAGCGATCTAAAAACTCAATCATCACTTGAGGCTTTTCACCATCAAAGGCTCTCTGACTCATTTACTTCTTCTCCGGGATAGGGAATGCAGTGAACATTTTTCCTGTATTAGGATCGAAACGAACCCATGCAGTATTTGTATAGTCTGCTGAGTAAGGGCCTCTATTCTTATGCGACCCTAGGTTTTTAATATTAACCCCAATATTTCGATCCATTACTATATCGAAATCATTAATCTCTGGGTTTGCCTTTCTCTGTAAGATTGCACTTCGAATAGCTTCATAATGATCTTTATTAGTAAGGAATTTACTGGCCGTTTTAGTTTTATTTCCAGGGGCTCCAGTTGTAGGGTTAGGATAATGCTCTTGCTGAACCCTTCTATACTGCTTCATACCTGTGGTCTCAGCCCCATGCTTCTCTAAAGAATGAACATTTGGTGAACCATAAATTGATTCAAGTCTTTCAATTCTTTGAAGGTATCCAGCCTCAGAGATTTTTTGCCCCGCACTGTCTGGAACATCCCCCCCACAACACAACTCATCGCCTTTCTTATTCGCCAACCCCAGCGGATCAATCCAGCCCGTAGGGTTAGGCACATATTGATAGTTATTGAGCCCGCCTGCAAGTCCAATCGGATCTAAGGTTAAAAACGCGGCGGTGTTGGGGTTGTAATAACGGTGCCGGTTGTAGTGCAGGCCGGTTTCTACATCATAGTACTGCCCCTGGAAGCGCAGGGGGCTGTGTATCTCTTCCACTTCCTGTTTGAGTACATTGCCGTAGGCACGGTACTGCACGCTCCAGACTGTGTGGCCCAGCGCATCGGTAATTTCTTGTGGCGTGCCTAAGTGGTCCAGCTGGTAGTAATAGATTTCCGGTGCAGTAGTATTTGATGCATCGCTATCCGGGGTATTGGCTTCACCCTTAATCAGGGCCAGGGGCTTAAAGGTGCCCGGCTCATACAGATAGCTCTGGTAATGCCCTGATGGTCGGTTTCGGTGATTTAGCTGTAAGCTTGCCAGTTTTTAACTTTGTCGAGCACCTAAGGTTCACGGTGCTCGTAGCTGCGGTTGGCGTAGTTGTCATAACCAAAAAGAAAGGCGCGCCGAACATGGCGGCTGGTGACGTGATAGTAGGGCGTAGATTCAGCACAAATGAGCTGTTTTCGAGGTAGGGCATGACACCCTCCTAGTCAAAGAGTCACTTTTTAAGTGTTAGTTAAAAGGTGATAGCTGTCAAATTTTGGTGGGTGTCCTGTATATTGCTACTAACAATAAGCAGCTAATATTTTTATACTTCATATGACTTTGCCTATGGTTCGAGGTTTGCTGGCTCGCACCACGGGCTGTCGAGTAATAATGTTTATCATGGCTAATACAGGTTGGTTTCATCATAAAAACGGTTGGGCTTTACTTGGGTAAGAAACTCTGAAACTTCTTGGTCTATTTGTGCGATTTCTTCTGGTGAAAGGTACTCATCAAAGTCAAGGTAATCTACGAAGGTAGAATAATCAGAAGCATTCAATGCGGCAGCTAAATTGATGTTTTTGTACAGCGTTTTCCAGTCTTGTAGATTTTTATTCTCTTTCTTTTTTAGGTAGTAATAGAGAGTGAATGGAGCGCGTGCATAGCCTAATTCAGTGGCTTGTTGAAGGTACTCTAGAGCAAGGTCATTCCCAATTACATCGGTAAACTCATAAAGATCAACCATGGCTGGTGCATAACCACGCTCAGCGGCAATGGTGAGGTATTTTACGATTTGCTGCCTGATTTCTGGCTGATGCCTGTCTTGATGACGATATAACTCGCTGAAAATAGCTGCGGAGGCGCTGTCTGCGCCCATTTCAAGGGCTTGTATGTATTGTTCTACTCGGGTTTTATGGGCTAAGTAGGGCACGTATTTGCGCCAAGAGTCTTTATGTTTGGCGAGCATATACATGGCTTTGCCATCACCGTTTTTGGCCATTTGTTACCACTTCTCAATGGCTTTATCGTACCACTCGTCGTCACAAGGCAGTCTAAAAAAGCTGCAATACGTTTCAGGCCCATCGACTAACTCCATCATGGCCCAAGGGTAACCCAATTCGGCGGATTGCAACATCAAGTAACCTAAACCAAATATTTTTTCCCCGCCCATGCGCATATGCGTTTTAGCAAGCCAAAACATGGCCTCAGGGTCACCTTTATTCGCCTCAGCAAGGAAGTAGGGCTCTGCTTCCCACCATTCACCTTGTTGCGCCCACTCTAATCCTTGTTTGACGGTGGCATTGACAGCCGTGCTAAACAATAACGTAGCTAATATGACGAGAGGACTCCAGTGCCTGAGCATGGCTTTAATATAAATTGGTTTCATCATAAAAACGATTGGGTTTGACCTGGGTGAGAAACTCCGCGACTTCTTGGTCTATTTGTGCCATTTCCTCAGCTGAAAGGTGCTCATCAAAGTCAAGATAATTCACCACACTACGATATTTAGAAGCATCTAGTTCGCCAGCTAAATTGATGTTCTTGTACAGCGTTTTCCAGTCTTGATGATTTTTATTCTCTTTTTCTTCCAGGTAGTAGTAGAGAGTGAATGGGGCCCGTGCATAGCCTAATTCCGTGGCTTGTTGAAGGTACTCTAGAGCAAGGTCATTCCCAATTACATCTGTAAACTCGTAAAGGTCAACCATGGCAGGTGCATAACCACGCTCAGCGGCAATGGTAAGGTATTTTACGATTTGCTGCCTGACTTCTGGCTGATGTCTGTCTTGATGACGATATAGCTCGCTGAAAATAGCTGCGGAGGCGCTGTCTGCGCCCATTTCAAGGGCTCGAATATATTGTTTAACCCGAGTGTTGTGGGCTAAATAGGGCACGTATTTGCGCCAAGAATCTTTGTGTTTGGCGAGCATATACATGGCTTTGCCATCACCGTTTTTGGCCATTTGTTGCCACTTCTCAATGGCTTTATCATGCCACTTAGCATCGCATGGGAAATGAAAGAAATCACAGCGGTCGCCGTCTTCAAACAGCTGCTCCATGGCCCATGGGTTACCTAACTCTGAGGCTTGTTCTAGCCAATGACCTGCTTGAATACCTTCAAATAGATTAATAGAGAGTTTAACCCTTGCCAGCCAATACATGGCTTGCTCATCCCCTTTATTGGCTTCTGTTTCAAGATAGGGCAAGGCTTCTAGCCACTTTTCTTGCTGCATTAGCGCAATGCCATCTTCTGTGCTCGCAAAGCTAGAGGTGCCAGTCAGGAATAAGCTTATTGCTAACGATAAGCAGCTAATATTTTTATACTTCATATGACTTCGCCTATGGTTCGAGGTTTGCTGGCTCTTATCACGGGCTGTCGAGTAAAAACGTTTATCATGGCTTAATACAAGTTGGTCTCATCATAAAAACGGTTGGGTTTTACTTGGGTAAGAAACTCAGTGATTTCTTGGTCTATTTGTGCGATTTCTTCTGGTGAAAGGTACTCATCAAAGTCAAGGTAATCTACGAAGGTAGAATAATCAGAAGCATTCAATGCGGCAGCTAAATTGATGTTTTTGTATAGTGTTTTCCAGTCTTGTAGATTTTTATTCTCTTTCTTTTTGAGGTAGTAATAGAGAGTGAATGGAGCCCGTGCATAGCCTAATTCAGTGGCTTGTTGAAGGTACTCTAGAGCAAGGTCATTCCCAATTACATCGGTAAACTCATAAAGATCAACCATGGCAGGTGCATAACCACGCTCAGCGGCAATGGTGAGGTATTTTACAATTTGCTGCCTGATTTCTGGCTGATGCCTGTCTTGATGACGATATAGTTCATTGAAAATGGCTTCAGAGGCGCTGTTTGCACCCATTTCAAGGGCTTGAATATATTGTTCAACCCGGGTTTTATGGGCTAAGTAGGGCACGTATTTGCGCCAAGAGTCTTTGTGTTTGGCGAGCATATACATGGCTTTGCCATCACCGTTTTCGGCCATTTGTTGCCACTTTTCAATGGCTTTATCGTGCCACTTATCGTCACACGGTAAGCGGAAAAATTGACAGTGCTCATAAGGGCTTTCGACAAGCTCCATCATAGCCCAAGGGTTACCCAGCTCCGCTGATCTCTGCAAAATATGTCCAATTTGAAATGTTTGCATGCCACCCATTTTCATATAAATGCGTGCTTGCCAAAAAAGTGCTGCAGGGTCTTGTGCTTCAATTTGTGACTTCATTGCCTCTAAAGCTAAGTCACGCTCTCCTTGTTGTATCCAGTTAAGCCCTTCTTCTACGCTTGCCTGGCTGACATTGGCCGTGAGCAATAAGCTTAACGCTAACAATAAACAGCTAATATTTTTATACTTCATATGACTTTGCCTATGGTCCATGGGACGCGTTTTATATTTTTCGTGGGTGTCTTGTATATCGTTAGCGTACCGTTGAGTATTCCTAATCAATTCATTAAATAAGAATGAGCGATGCGCGTCTACTCATTGTTTTTGTTGGAAATTATGAGGGAATTCGCGGACTGATGCTAATTTGTCATTGAGTCATTTTTATCCCAGTTATCGCCGTCGACGTAAAAATCGAAGTTAATGACTTTTTCAATAATTTCATCGTGATAGATTATAGACTTGCCATTGCTCCCTTCTGTAATGCACTTAAGGCTAAAAGGGCCTAGCAGACTATCACCCATGTCTTCTTTGGTGCAAACTAGCGCTCTGTTAGACCAG
>NZ_QZCH01000052.1 GCF_003596335.1 Motilimonas pumila | reverse complement strand
GTCTAGGGCCACAATGTCATTGGAGCTGAGCTTAAGCCATAGTTTACCGTCATAGATGCCCAGCACGGCATCTAGCCTTAAAGTAACCTCTTTAACACCATTTGAGGTACGCCCTCGCAAGGATAAAGTCCAGCGAGGTTTAAAATCCGAATCAAAGCAAATAGTATCTTCGACATATTCATCATCGGCACCGTTTTG
Source organism: Motilimonas pumila (assembly GCF_003596335.1). Classification (GTDB taxonomy): domain Bacteria; phylum Pseudomonadota; class Gammaproteobacteria; order Enterobacterales; family CBDFNC01; genus Motilimonas; species Motilimonas pumila. The sequence goes on along the minus strand of NZ_QZCH01000052.1, from coordinate 8,322 downwards.
CCCTTGTTTTTGCAACCTCTCTCTTCCTAACACCACGTGTTGCTGTGTCTCGTGGCAATAGCAGTAACGATAGTACAAGTCTGGAACTGTGATAGCTTCTTTGCTTTCAGTGGCGAGGTTGTATTTATACCAGTCATCGTTACCACCCTCATTTATAAGGATGCAGCCATCATATAACTTATTATGACTAAATAAATACACTGGGCGCTCAGGGTCGTTAAATGTAGTGACCACCTTACCCTGTGTTATTGAGTAGATTAATACCGCCCCCTCATCCGTTTCCCATTTCAAATACTCATCGGTGATGGCAAGGCTATGTTGCGTTGTCTCACGGCCAAAATCATAACTCTCATTTTCAATATACAAGGTGGACTCATCCTTGTATACATAGCACAATTTTTCACCCGCATGAGCATAACAATCCACCCCATGAATGGTGTCTATTTCTTTTACTCTCACTGAAACACCTCTACCATATCAAATAATGTCGCATCTTTGTTTTTAATCATCTCTTTAAAAAGCGCTAACCTCTGCGCGTTACTAGTTTTTTCTAGACCTAGGCTAGCTTTCATTCCTGCATTCATATTGTTAGATATTTGCTCTGCGTTACGAGATAGCGCCGCTTGCATGCCATTTTGAGCCTCTGCCAGGCTCACTTTACGGCCATTAAATACGTAGCGGAGCTCGGATATTTCCTTTGCAGCGCCAAACTCACTTTAGCCTAAGCTTTGGCAGTGCCACAGGCAGTCGAGGCATTAATATGCCTCGCCATATACTTGTCGGGCGCTCGTCGAACTGCTTCTGCGAACTTATCAGCCCATTTTTCGTCTTTTTCAAACATGCTCACTTCCTCAACGCTCAACTCAATCACCATATGTGCGTCAACAAAGCTTTTAGGCGAATAAACCACTTTAATTTGGTAGCAGTTAGAAGGGGTTTTATAGAGAGAATATACCCAAGGTTTTTCTCGCACTAACGCATTTTTTTGCATTTTACCCACTCTCATCCAACAGACTATATCGCATATTCGGTGCCAGCTGCTCCGGATACGCACTTGCGGCAAAACCAAAAGGGGTAATATGCAAGATGTATTTACCCGGATTCCAAATACAAAACTTACAAAGCACGAGGACTTCCTTTAGGTGATTACGTAGCCCTTGATGACTACTTGCTATATCTAATGCCATTAGTGCCTTAAGTTCATCCATAAGCTTTAGAATATGCTGTTCCTGCATCAAACTAGTAGGTGACACTTCATCAACAGCATTGACAATTTCAAACTTACTGCTTCCTTCGAATGAATCAAACACTAAATGATTGTGTTTATGATAAGTGCAATAAACAGGAGAGCCGCCCCCTTTTCGCTCGGATAAATATATCATTGCCATAATGATTACCTTATATCTGTATGATTAAGCTGATACATTTTATTGCCTTGGGAAACCGGTTTTGCGCACAGAGCCTACATTTCGCGGTTTCTAGGGGGCGCATTTTAATCGCCTAATAGGGCCTGAGATGGCAGCGCCGTTAAAACTCATCCAGAAACAGGCCGTTTCTGAAATCATAAATCAAATCGCTGTCGAGTTTTTCTAGCAGCAGCAAGTGTTCGTTAAAGTAGTCACCCATGTCGTCTTCGTCGCCCCAGAATTCGATTCTAAAAGCGCAGCTAGCAATGCGGGCCTTATCTTTTTCACCCTGATAATCGTCTGCTAATTCGGCGGACTCTTCCAATACACTGGCTCTGGCGTCCAGCTTAAAGTGAAAATAATAGTCGTTGCCCATACTGACCAATAAGTGCTCTGGGCTATGAAACGTTACCTGCCACTCCGGCTTATGAGCCAGCGCAGTGGCCAGTTGCTCAGCAATGGCTCTGAGGTTAAAGCTGCGCTTATCACCCAGCAGGTAGTATTGATAACTATAACCGCCATTGCCGGGCACGGGTTGAGGTTTTGCTCTTAATTCTTCCTCATATTTATTAACAAAAAATTGAGTATTTTTATTAAAATAATCGTAAATCACATGACCTATTCTGGCGTGTAATACGCGAGGTAGCTTTTTTCCTATATTTACCCAGCTGTTTTTAAATAAGGGGCAAATCAGCGTGGGCATTAAAGGCGCGTGCTCATCTTCAGGCAAACGCCACTCTAAATGGCGCAATAAGTCATTGCGGCGAAACACCTCATAGCCATAAAGTAGAAAACCGCGCACAAACTCAAAGTGCTCATCCTGATACATGCTCTCTCCATCAGAAAAACGGCTCAGCAGCACTTGTTCAAGGGGCAAGAGCGACTCAGGGCTAAAGTCCAGCTTGTTGCGCTCTTGTGGCTCCAGGCCATTTAGCCAGCCCTGTATTTTACCCGGTATTTTATTTCGCCCACTCATGCGAATCCTTTTCAAAAGCACAGTGATAATTTTTGCTCAATAAAACGCAGCGCTGTTGATACCCGATAAAAGGAATAATTATTTCATCAATTTTACATCAATACAAAGAGTTAAAGATGATAGGCCGATGAAAATTTCTAATATGAATATTCACCCATATACATTATCAATGATCCGATAAATGAGAAGGATCAACACGCATTGCCTCAATAGATGTTAAAAACCCATACTAATGAATTAGCTAGCAAGTACTACCAATCGCTTATTCAGCTTCATGGGAAGCATTCGCTCACTGAACTATCATTTGCGATACCCCTGATGCCATAGGCAAACTGGCGAGCAATTTATAAGATACTTACGGGGGTGTTTACGACACCAAAGCCTGTTATTAATTAGCCGGTGGTTGATTTTGGTAAACACCCTTCTTAAACGAGGTGACAATGCGCGAAGTAATTAAGGTGACGCTGGTTTTATCAGTGCCCCCCGAGGCAACAGATGCGGAAATAGACCACTTTGTTAGGCATCAGTTTGTACAAGAACAAGAACAAGCACCGCTCACCGAAGGTGAAGCCGTTGAGCCTAGTGAAGTAAAATTAATCGCGCACCGCTGGAAACGTGATTAAACCATTAAGCCTAGAGTTTGCCCGCTAACTAACAGCCTGCTGTTAAATATTTACCTTGGCAGAAGAATCAATCCGGTTTTTCTGATCTTGCGTAAAGGGTTTATGAGTCTGCGCCGCTCTCTATTGCGAAATATCAGCAGCCATATAAGGCTGCTGATACATAGGCCACAAGTTATGTGGCCTCGGTGAGCTTAGGAGTTAAAAGACGAGTGCTTTTTGGCCGTCCATGTTCACTTGTTGCTCTTGGCGGCTGCCATCGGCGGTTGTGACAGTTACGGTATGTGGAGTCGCAAAGATTTTTTGGTGTTGAAACTTATCTCTCACTCCGCTTCCGGTTGACGCTGGCGTCCATTGTAATGGACGGATAGTCGCTTGCGTTAACGGCACCTGTAACTTACCACTGACATCAAAATAACCGCTGAAGACCGTTTCTCCATTCACATTCTGTATGCCAACTTGTGCATTTGGCTGCCCGCTAAGTGTTAAAGTCCACTGCACGGAATAAGCACTTAAATCACCTGTGGCCTTCCAATATACATCGTCCCATGCGGCCCCGCCACTGAAGGTAGCATCTCTGATAACATGGCCGTCACGGCTATAAGCACCATCAAAAATAAAGGTGTGGTAGTGAGGGTTATCTCCCAGTTTTTCAAAATGCACGTTGTGGAAGTGATGGTTATAACCTCGGCCATAGCTGTCACCAAACCTTACATTGGTAATATTGGAACTGAGGGTCGAGTTTCGATAAAGCGTGATCTCGTGGTCAAGATTACTGGTGCCCTGAGTAACCACAGGAGAGACTCGGTCTGTGATACTGTCTTCGGCCTCTAAACGTATGGTTGAGTCTTCCAAAATGGTGCCTTTAATGCTGTAATCACTGAAAAATTCTGTGCCTCGCATTAACGCGCCATTACGAGCGGTGCCCACTATGGTATTGCGACTGTAAACCAGATTATTACGCACTTGCCCACCTTTGCCATAGTTGGTGATACGCAAACCATTGAGGCTGTTTTGATCACCAAAACTTTCCCACCAGCGATTTTTACCACTGTTAATGCTTTCCATGTGGATCAAGTTATCAGCGACGTTCAGGCTTTCATGGGCCCAAGTTGCACCGATTGCGTGATACCCGGTAAGGAACATACGGTTATGTCTCACTTCTCCGGCATTTTTACCCGGTGCAGAATAAGGCTGAATTGCAAAAGCATTGGTTGCCCAACTGTCCACGTACACTTCATTGTGCAGTACGGAAGCTGAGCCACTCAGGCCATTTTGGCGGGTTCGTTTAACTAGGTTGTAATGCAGCTTGAAGTTGCTGCGGTCTGCGGGTGGTGTTCCGGTGAATAACAGCGAGCGGCCACCGGTTTTACCGTGACGGTTTACAATATGCCAGCCACGATCTTTAAACGTATTGTGATGAATATAATATTCCGCATCTTGGTAAGGGTATGATGGACTAAAGCTCATATAAAGCGCATAGGTTTGCGCAGTGTGATAATCAAACGTAATACCGGCGATTTCAAGGTCGTCTGTATTAGAGGTATGAATCGCATTATAACCGCCATAGTTGCCACCAATGTTAGCCGCACTACCTTGACGAATAATACCGTTGACAATTTTTAGCTTGCCGGCTGTTAGTGGGTAGTTTAAACGCCAAATAGCCATGCCATTGTTATTGGGATCTTTGCCATTGTAAGCAGTATGCAGTTTATCTGCGTGTGTCAGGGTGTGGCCACCTAGATCCAATACAATATTTTCACCCGTGACTTTAAAAATGCCTGATTCCGCAGTGATATCTTCGGTAATCAAATAAGTCACATCCGATTGATCTAAAGTCCATGGCAGTGATCCAGTCATGTCATCAGGGATGCGAATAACATTTTCAGGGCTACGAGTGGTGAAGGTCATATCTGGTGAATAATGCACTGTACCGCGCTCGTCGGTCGACACTAAACGATAATGGTACTGCGTATCTGGAGTTAAGCCGGTTAAGTAATGGTTATGGGTATAAAATGGGCGCTCTGCAATATCGGTTTGCTGGCCATAGCTTGTGTCTTGACCATACTCGACGTAGGTTAGCGCGGGTAAGTTAGTTTGCCATGCAAGCGCAAAGCTGGTTTCAGACTCGTGTTGCCATTGACTGCCCGACTCTACCGTTAGGGTGTCACCGTATAATTGATACACTTCTGGGATCGATTCAGCGCCAAAAAATAAACTGGCAAATCGATTATGGGTATCATAAACCAGATCCGGTGTATTACCTGTGGTGAGCTGTTCCATTGCTTTGAGTGCTCTTTGCTTTGCTATTTCACGATTCGGGGCAACTTCAGGTACCACTTGTGTCGTCACCGCCGGTGCATAATTAAACGCGTCATCGTAGGCAAATACGGCAATATAATATTGCTGGCCATTGTCTAAGCCCGCAATCATGGCTTGAGTAGCAGGCCCGCTGCTGTGTACAACCGCGTCACCTAGTTCGTTTAACGAGCGATAGTCTGTACCCGCTGTAGGGAGTGTGGTAATGGGTGAGGTGCTATACACTACCAGCGCTCCTGTGAAATCAAATAGCGGATTCTGCCACTCAAGGAAAACTTGGCCGTCATCGGCAGCGACTTTGGCCTGATAAGAAGATGAAGGTGGTGCTGAGTCTGGCTCGCCTGTGGCGCTGGCAATCTCAACAAACTGCAACTTATTTGCGACCACTTCAGTACCTAAACGGCTAGAAATAGTTAAATGGCCATCAGCCACGGTCACAGTGCCGGTATGCTCAGATGAGCCCGAGCTATCGGCTTTAACCGAAATAAAAGGCACGCCTTCAACATCAATTTCCTGTAAACCATTTTTATATGTTGGGTCTCCCGCGACTAATCTCACTCGATAGTCACCATTGGGCAGAGCTATCTCCCAGCTGGCGTCAAACCCTTTTGAAGGCAGTAACATGTGCGCCAAGGTGTCATAACGTTGGTCAGCAGCCTTGACGTTATTTCTGTCTCGGGTACTGGTGGAAATGTCGCTGCTCCAGCCATAGTGGTAACCGTTACCTCTGTCACCAAATTCCAACCCTGTGTCAGCAATATAATCAAGTGGCACTTCTGCATTGGCGGGTTGAAAGTTAATATTGGCCGCAAACACGTCGCCATTGTCTGGGTTTGGATCTGTGCCACCGGGTAATCGCACGGGTAAACCTTCACGGTTAACCTCACCGTTTTGATCCACTAAGTACAGATAGACTTGCTCACCCGGCTGAAATGAACCTTGGTTGAAAGTAAAGCTAACTTGGTCTGACTGCCAGCTTGAGCTAGGTTGAATTTCTCTGTGATTTGATTCTGCAAACGTCGGGGCGTTACCTAATTCAATCCGGGCCTGGGTAAAATCGACATAATGGTCATCGGTTTGCACTGACCAAGGCTGCTCACCGGTATTGAGGTTCTTCATGTAACTGACAAAGTGCACCCCCAACATAGCCGGAAACTCAGTTTGCCTGAACCCAGCTTGTTGGCGAGAGGCCACTAATTGGCCATCGAGCCAAAAGCTCACTTCATCTTGGTAATGGGTAGTATCATCATTGACACTGACCCATGCATCGATTCGATGCCAAGTTCCCGGGGTCATTTTTTCTATAATACTGCCATGATAGCGAGTTAATTCGCCGCTACTGGTGGAAACTGAAAGCTCTGCCGGGTTTTTAACTGCAGATACACCTATGCCCCCGCCGCCTACAAGGCCTGAGGTTCCTGCTCGGTCGGGCTGAAATGAGATCAAGGCTGTTTGATTGTATCGACTGGCCTGCATATTCAAAAAATCATCGGATAGGCGCACCCAAGCAGACGCGAAATATTGATGAACTGGGGTTTTATCTTTCACCTCTACAGAAAGACTATAGCGGACCTCATGGTGTCGTTGGTGGCCCCAACGAGTAGTGATTGGCGTGTAAGTAATAGCCTCTCCGCGCTGGTGCAATAAGTTGAATTGACTGCCCGGGCGGTTGTTGTCTGTTACCACACTGGCAAAGCTATTAAGTAGTCCTTGCTCGTCGACAAGGCCACTTTCTACCGTTTCAAATCGGTAAGGGGCAACCTCTGTAGCTGTACTCGCTCCACTTGATGGTGAACGTTCGCCAAACCCATTGCCAGATAAAGTGATCGTTTCGCCTTCCAACCACTGGCCTTGATACTGGTATAAAAGCACTTCAGCATTTGCAGGGTTAATAGGAACAAAAGCAAACAGACTAGCAGCGGCCATATAGCCTGATATGCGTGATAACGCTCTGGTGTTATAGGTAGGCAAAACGCTCCCTCCGTGGTAGCTACGAATATAAGGTAATTATCAAAAAATGCGGTACTGCTGAGCCCGCTCGTTTGATGTATACAGGACGTAACATTTTTATCAACTTTCATTAACAAGTTAATCGATCCATGAAGCTTTAATAAATAAATTCCAGCCTTTATCATGATAGGCATGGTAAAAATATTCAGCAAAAAACATTATTCTCTGCTTTTACCACCGCACCATTATTGATATTTACATCAAAAAACTTAGATATGCACCCCATAGTTTCCTTATACGAAACGCCGTAAAATCATCCATGATGGCTTTACTGCCGCGTCCTTGCGGCAGATATTCGTCTAACAAAACACCACTCGTCGCTTAAAAAACATTCATGCGGTTGCCCTGTTCTTTCACCTTGGCGAAGAAGGTTCTTTTAGCGCCCATTTTTTCTTCGTCAGTAAGGCATAAAAAGAGTTGCTCTTCTAACTGAGCAAAAAGTCATTGTCCTCCCAGAGCACGCATTTAATTTTATTGCACTGTTTATTAGTGAACGCGTACAGCTCACCGCTGAAGGGATTGTGGCCTAATTCCGCTGCAATTAAGGTGCTAAGACCACGATGAGGCTTGCGAAAATCAGTCGGGGCAAATACAAAAATACCCAAGGTCACTGGGTATTGGTCGCAGCGTGGGCATTAGCGTAAGTACGCCAACAAAGTAGCTACAACAGGTGCGTTGTTGGCATCAAACCACCGAGTGGTATGCCGTTGGGCAAAGTGATAGAAAGTGATGATGCCGGCTCAGGCAAAGTTGCCAATTGAGCCATGGCAAAACCAGAAGAGCGAACGGCGGGCGTCATTATCAAGGCTCAGATTAAATTTGGAATAACACGGAGAATTAAGCGCTTACCTTTACCTGACAGGTGCCGGCATTCACCGACCCCCTATAAAGTTACCCTTTAAACAAATATATTGGGCGTTGTTGATCAAATAGTTTTCAGTGCGACAAAGGCTCATGCTGTTCACATTTCAGACCGCTGATTTTCTTTCAG
>NZ_QZCH01000050.1 GCF_003596335.1 Motilimonas pumila | reverse complement strand
CGAGTAGGCGTATCGTATTCAACGTGAGAAGTGTTGATTGTGATACCGCGCTCGCGCTCTTCTGGAGCGTTATCGATTGCTGCGAAATCGCGTGCTTCACCGCCGTAAGTTTTAGCAAGTACGTTAGTGATTGCTGCAGTTAGAGTAGTTTTACCGTGGTCAACGTGGCCGATAGTACCTACGTTAAGATGCGGTTTCGAACGTTCAAATTTTTCTTTAGACACGACGTGTACCTTCTTTTCTTAGTGTTACCCTACTCATGTAGGGCATCAAATTACTTTAACGGAGTTGGAAACATTCCCGACTCAGATTACTTCGCTTCAATGATAGCGTCAGCGATGTTCTTAGGTGCTTCATGATACTCTAGGAATTCCATCGAGTAAGAAGCGCGGCCCTGTGTAGCAGAACGCAGATCGGTTGCATAACCGAACATTTCCGCTAACGGAACCTTAGCTCGTATGATTTTCAGACCAGCAGGACCTTCGTCCATGCCCTCAATCATACCGCGACGACGATTCAAGTCACCCACAACATCGCCCATCCAATCTTCAGGGGTGGTAACTTCAACCTTCATCATAGGCTCAAGAATAGCAGGGTTAGCATCGAGCGCACCCTTTCTAAAACCCATAGCACCAGCGATCTTAAACGCCATTTCATTGGAGTCAACATCGTGGAATGAACCATCGAACAAGGTAACTTTTACGTCTAGCATTGGATAGCCAGCCAGTACACCTTGATCCATTTGTTCTTTACAGCCTTTGTCAACGGCAGGGATGTAATCTTTTGGAATCACACCGCCCACAATATCGTTCACAAATTCATAGCCTGAACCCGCTTCTTTTGGCTCCATCTTCAGCCAAACGTGACCATACTGACCACGACCACCTGATTGACGTACAAATTTGCCTTCAGCTTCCACCGCTTTGCGGATGGTTTCACGGTAAGCAACCTGAGGTTTACCTACGTTACATTGAACACTGAATTCACGTTGCATACGGTCAACGATAATGTCGAGGTGAAGTTCGCCCATACCAGAGATAAGTGTCTGGCCAGACTCTTCGTCAGATTCAACTCTAAAAGATGGATCTTCAGCCGCGAGTTTTTGCAGCGCGATACCCATTTTTTCTTGGTCAGCCTTGGTTCTTGGCTCAACCGCGATTTGGATTACCGGCTCCGGAAATTCCATGCGCTCTAAGACAACCTTGTTGTCTAAGTCACATAAGGTGTCACCAGTGGTAACATCTTTCATACCGATTGCTGCAGCAATGTCACCTGCACGCACTTCTTTAACCTCTTTACGGTCATTGGAGTGCATTTGCACGATACGGCCAAAGCGCTCTCGCTTTTGCTTCACCGAGTTATACACAGTATCACCAGAGTTCACGACTCCAGAATACACGCGCATAAAGGTTAACGTACCTACAAATGGGTCGGTGGCAATTTTGAATGCCAGCGCAGCAAATGGTTCGTCATCTGAAGAGACACGAGTTACCTCGTTGTCTTTTTCGTCTACACCTGTAATCGCTTTTACTTCATTCGGTGCGGGTAGAAAATCCACCACTGCATCAAGCACGGCTTGAACACCTTTGTTTTTAAAAGCACTACCACACGTTGCTAACACGATTTCGTTGTTGATCGTGCGTTGGCGCAGAGCTGATTTAATTTCGGCTTCGGATAAATCACCTTCTTCAAGGTATTTGTCCATCAACTCTTCAGAAGCTTCAGCTGCAGACTCGATCATGTATTCCCGCATTTCTTCTGCTTTCGCAAGGTAATCTGCTGGAATTTCACCATAGTCAAATGTCATGCCTTGGTCGGCTTCGTTCCAGTGAATGGCCTTCATTTTGATCAGGTCAATTACACCTTCGAACTCTTCCTCTGCACCCATATTCAATTGAATCGGTACACAGTTAGCGCCTAAACGGTCACGAATTTGTTCTATAACACGTTCGAAATCTGCCCCAGCGCGGTCCATTTTATTTACGAATACCAAACGAGGTACTTCGTATTTGTCCGCCTGACGCCATACAGTTTCTGATTGAGGTTCAACACCCGATGAGCCACAGAACACCACCACGGCACCATCAAGCACACGCAAAGAACGTTCTACTTCAATGGTGAAGTCAACGTGTCCAGGAGTGTCAATGATATTAACGCGATGTTCCTCGAACTGAGCTTCCATACCACGCCAGAAAGCGGTGGTAGCAGCAGAAGTGATAGTGATACCACGTTCTTGTTCCTGCTCCATCCAGTCCATGGTCGCAGCACCGTCATGTACTTCACCGATCTTATGGGAAAGACCCGTGTAGAAAAGTACACGCTCAGTTGTTGTTGTTTTGCCTGCGTCAACATGAGCACAAATACCAATATTACGGTAGCGCTCTAAAGGAGTTGTACGAGCCACAATATATCCTTCTTTGCGAAGAGTGTTTAAGTTTGCTTAAACATATCTTCAGATAACAACTAAAGGCGTGGCTAAAAAGCCACGCCAACAGATTACCAGCGGTAATGAGCAAACGCTTTGTTTGCATCAGCCATACGGTGAACGTCTTCACGTTTCTTAACCGCAGAGCCTTTGTTGTCAGCAGCATCGATTAGCTCACCAGCTAAACGTTGTGCCATAGATTTTTCACCACGTTTACGTGCAGCTTCAACCAACCAACGCATAGCCAGTGCATTACGACGGCTAGGGCGTACTTCAACTGGAACCTGGTAAGTAGAACCACCCACACGGCGAGATTTAACCTCGACAGTTGGGCGCACGTTATCAAGAGCTACTTCAAAAATGTCTAGGTGCTCTTTGCCGCTTTTTTCAGCTGCAGTTTCTAGTGCACCGTATACGATTTTTTCTGAAATAGATTTTTTACCATCAACCATAACAACGTTGATGAATTTTGCTAGGATCTCTGATCCGAACTTAGGGTCTGGTAAAATTTTACGTTGACCTATGACGCGTCTTCTTGGCATCTTAATTCTCCGTTTGCTTCAGGTTTACCCCAAAACGATTAAATATAATTGTTTCTGCTTGGCCTTACTTTACGAAGAACCATTAACCCTTAGGTCGTTTAGCACCGTACTTAGAACGGCCTTTACGACGATCGCTTACACCAGAAGTATCTAGTGCACCACGAACGGTGTGGTAACGAACACCCGGTAAATCTTTTACACGACCGCCGCGAATAAGAATTACACTGTGCTCTTGCAGGTTATGACCCTCACCACCGATGTATGAAGTTACTTCGAAGCCGTTAGTTAAACGAACACGAGCAACTTTACGTAGTGCTGAGTTAGGTTTTTTAGGTGTAGTAGTATATACGCGAGTACATACACCACGACGTTGTGGACACGCTTGCAGCGCAGGCACATTGGTCTTTTTGACCGGTGCTTTACGAGGCTTGCGTACCAGCTGTGAAATTGTTGCCATTGTTAAATAGCTCCTGATACTTATATAACGTGAAAAATCTACCCCCAAATATGGGGACGCGAAATTTTATTACCCTTAGATAAGCGTGTCAAGAACAACCCTGCTCACAAATTGAACCAATTAAGTCAAAACGATCCTGCCAGCTGGCATTTTTACTTAACTAAATGACATCTTTATGAAATCAAAGGCGTACTGCGCAGGTGCGCGATTACCAACTGATACTGGCTGAGGTGTGACAGGAGAGAGAAACAAAACCTTTATAATCAACCACTTTTCCATATTTATTAGTTAACCCTCGCGCTGAAAGATCTTCTTTTAATACATAAAGCCGTTCTTGACGATCAAGATCTAACAACTGATTATGCAGATCTGATTCAACACAAACAGCCACTACAGCGTCCTGTAATAATAAAAATAGATCTTGCTCTGCACTGCGATTTAGCGCGTTTTTTAAGCTTAAATGGGAAAATGGCGAAGATTTAACAAGATGCAGGATCATAATTAGAACCGAATAAGTTGTTGCTGCTGGGCAAAATGTTCCGCCAACTCAGTGGGTGTTAATGCTTCCACCGTAATAGATAAAGCTTGTGGATCGATGCCACGTTGCTCGCAAGACTGCTGGCAAACGTACACTTGTTCTATATCGTATAACTCTAGCATGCCAAACGTGGGTAAATAGTTGCGCTGCAGGATCTTGCTGGGATCTTGATCCGGCAGTAATTGGAAAACGCCGTCATCAATAAAGAACACCGCAATGTCTTCGCTGAATGCAGACAAAGCCAATACCGCGTCGAGGGACTCACGCCCTGCCGCGCTACCATGGGGGAAAGACTGGTTAATAATGCCAATTTTCATGCTCAACGTTCCTAGAACTGGACGAGACGGTCGCAGGCTGCGCTCAGTTCTGCGAGCTGCCCCAAACCTGTTAGTGCAAAGGGAGCGGCTAAGTTATAGTGGCTAAGTTGTGCGCGCTCAGCTTCAGGGGCGTCTACTACACCGCGGCGCAGCGCAGCTGACACACACACATCTAAACCAAAACCGTGTTGCTCGGCCAATTTGGCCCACGCTTGCACCAAATTCACTTCATCGGCAGCAGGTGTTAATAAGCCATTACCGTTAAGCGTGCCTTGCTGGTAAAAGAACACCCCGACTAATTGATGTCCTTCAGCAATAACGGCTTCGGCAAATTGATAAGCGCTGGATGACCCTTGCTCACCATAAGGTGAAGAGGTCACCAGCATTGCAAATTTCATGGTGACTTTACCTAACTAGTATTACTGGCAATAAGCGATAGCTTCTACTTCTACCAACACATCTTTTGGTAATCGCGCTACTTCAACACAAGAGCGCGCAGGTGCGTCGGTGGGGAAGTATTTACCGTACACTTCATTAAATGCCACAAAATCATTCATGTCACTTAAAAAGCAGGTCGTTTTGATCACTGTGTCTGCGCTGGCACCGGCTTGTTTTAAAACCGCCATCAAGTTTTCCATGACCAATTCTGCTTGCGCCGTCACGTCACCGTCGAGCACTTCCATTGTGGCAGGCACAAGTGGGATTTGACCGGAAGTAAACACAAGTTGGCCAAATTGGTTTGCTTGTGAATAAGGGCCTATTGCCGCAGGTGCTTGCTCGGTAGCAATGATCTTCTTGCTCATGGAAATGTCCTCTGGGATGAATGAGTGGTCATTCTAACTTAGCGCCAATAAATTACCAGTCGCAAAGCGATAGCCACAAAGCTGCTGCGATCAAGCTGCGCAATGGCTATCTTCTTTATCATTGACCACCGCGACTTGCTGCTGCATTTCGGTAGAGCGAATCAGTTTGATGTTGCCGTCGAGCTCTTCTACTAGCGCGGTGCAGTTTTCTACCCAATCCCCTAGGTTGGCGTAAACAATGCCCTGCTCTTTTACCACTTCAGGGTGATGAATATGGCCACACACTATCATATCTACCCCGCGGCGTCGGGCTAAGTCGAACGCAGCTTGACGATAACGAGCGATTGCTACCGCTGCTTTAGGAATGCGCTGTTTGATGTAACCGGCCAACGACCAATAACGAAAACCGAACCGTTTACGTAAACGATACAACTGGCGATTTAAAAACAGTAATAAATCGTAAGAAATATCGCCAATAAAAGAGGTTAACTTGGAGTAACATACCATGGCATCAAACTCGTCACCGTGCACTACTAGCACGGTTTCGCCACTAATACTGGTATGACAATACTGATGGTGTATCTCGGTGAGGTTTAATTCTGGCTGGCCAAGCTGGCGAATAGCAGCGTCGTGATTACCTGGCACATAAATGATTTGGGTGCCTTGCTTGGCCATTTCAAGCAACTGCTGAACGACCTGCATGTGGCTCGCTGGCCAGTAAGGCTGGCGCTTAATGGCCCAGAAATCGATGATGTCGCCGGCCAAAATTAACTTATCACAACGTATGGATGCTAAGAACTGCAGTAAATAGTCGGCTTTACAATCTTTAAAGCCTAAATGCACGTCTGAAATCCAAACCGTTCGGTAATAATGGATCACCTTCGCCATAAGCCCTCCGCAGGTATTTGGTTCACACTTGTATCACTACAAAAAATGATTCAAACCGCAGGCTTAAACTAACAAAGGATAATGAAGAATTTTTGACAAAGGAAAGAGAGTGTAAAGATATGATAGGTGCCAGGGCAACCGCATGAGTGCTTTTTCGACAACCAGTGGTTTTTGCTTAGGCTAACAAATCATTTCCTTAATCTATTGACGATATCGTTTAAAAATTAAGTGTCCGATTGAATTAGACCAGAACACACTTTCAAAACCACTCAGTTTAGACTGTTGTATGGCCGCCATGTCTTCTTTAAGAATAAAGTGAGTTATGTGATTCTCAACGTGTGATTTTTTTTTGATGAATCTATTTAAATGATACAGTTTGCTTATATCCAGATTACTCAAAAATACAGGTTAAACAATGGTACTGAAAAATAGTGTTCCTATCATTAAAAGTGTATTTATTGTATTAGCATTAATGCTAACAGCCTGTGGAGATGACACTTCGCCTGAGGCGCCTCTTTCCAATTCGAACTCTGTGCTACCCAGCGCTACACCTATTGAGTCAAACCAGCCAGCAACTGTGGCCGAACCTACTAAACCGGTGCAACCCTCACCGGCTAGCGAGACCGAGAAGCCTAAACCGTTACAACCTACGCCAATACCTGTGACGGTAACATCTAAACCAGTGCCACCTTCGCCAACACCTGTGACGGTAACGCAAAAACCGGTGCCACCTACGCCAACACCTGTGACGGTAACACAGAAACCGGTGCCTCCTACGCCAGCACCTGTGACGGTAACGCAAAAACCGGTGCCACCTACGCCAACACCTGTGACGGTAACACAGAGACCGGTGCTACCTTCGCCGACACCTGTCATTGCAACTCCTGTCCCTACTCTTCCAACGGTTCAACCAACAGATATCCCCACTCCTACCGCAGATCCATCTGGATTCCAATATCCCGTTGGTATTCCTAGTGCTTGGGTTGCTCCAGACATACCCGCCCCCATCGCTCCCTCTACTTGGACTTCGGAAATCGTCAACCATTATTACATCAATGGCAGTGACACTAATTGCTCAACAAAAGTGACATTTGGCTCAAAAACTCAACCTCGATGCCGGTTTCCTAATTTGTTAGCTGCTGGCTCTTACGTAGAGGTTCATGGTGGTCCTTATGACTATACCAATACTGTCTATCTGCAATCAGAAGGCACAGAATCAGAGCCAGTGTGGGTAGTTGGCGCTCAAGACAACTTAGTGAAAATGTCTATCGTTTTGTATGGCAGCTACATTTATCTCGATGGGTTTAATATCCAAGGAGATAAAGGCATATCAGCCAGGCCATATCGGTCAACACAAACAGATCATATTATGGTAAGAAATACGGTTATCACTGGAACAGGCTCTCTCGCAACAGGTACTACAGGTATTTCAGCAACTGGCGCTAAAGGGTTGCAGTTCGAAGGGTTTATCGCATACAACAATACTATTTCCTACATGGGTGACTCAGAAAGCGATATAGAAAACGACCGTCACGCATTGCAAACCGGCACATATATAAACAATGTGTGGCACCTCTACAATACAAGTCATCATAATGGCGGGGACGGCGTTCAATATTCTCATGGCGGCGTAAACAGCCACCACTTTTATTATGGTGGTAACATTAGCCACGATGAAGGAGAAAACTGCGTTGATATCAAGCAAGCAGACGATGTCATTATTAGCGGTAATAGTTGTTATAACATAGAACCAACCTCTTCATCGTCAGGTGAATGCATGGTGGTGCACTATGGGCCAAGTAGAATTTGGTTTATCAACAACGATATCTCAAATTGTGTATCCGGTATATTGTCAACCGGCGCATTTGACGTCCATGTAGTGGGTAACAACATCCAGCACATGAGCGAAAATGTAGATGAGTACCATGGTGATATATCAAGCTATCAATCAGGGGTAGCCATCATGGCTTACAACACGGGTAATACCTACATCAGCAATAATACCATTACTGATGCAATTAGGGGCATCGCGTACCAAGCGTTAGCGGGGTATCAAGTCGACATGACAGGTAACCTTATTGCCAACCTGCGCCATGGCGAATACACGGGTAATAACCCTTACGCCATCATGTTCAAAGGCGATAATGAGACAGTTGCCAAAGCAACCATCGAAAATAACCTATTTTACAACCCTATGCAGCTGCATATTGACGGCACTACGTTCAGCGAGCTTGAAGCATTGGTGGCTTCAAAAAAATGTGCTGACAATAGTGTAAGCTGCATTAGCGCGGATCCATATTTCGCAGGGTATGAAAAAGGCAATCAGTTAATGAGCGATTCACCCGCCATAGACACAGGACGGCAAGCAATTTCATACGAGACCTATCAGAGCCTGTACGGTGAAACCATCAATATGGATCTGCTTGGTAATACAAGGCCAGCAAGTGGTAACTGGGATATCGGTGCATTTGAGTTTGTAGATGAGTAAATACGAGCTTTCGGGCATTGCCACGCAGGTTTGCATTGCTACAGCTCATATTTACTAGCTCATACTTCCCACTTTATGCTCTGAATACACTAGCTATAGCTTTACCTAGGCCATCAACTACGCACCAGCAAGATGGCCCTTTTGGTACACTCTGTCGAGTGTTTCAATATGTCATCGGCTTAAATTTTAGCTAACAATACTTTTTGTTTTAATCATAAAACTTATACACCTTGGCAATGGTAGCTTAAGTTCGAAATGGGTAAAGTTTTCAACCAAGGAACTAACTCATTCACCAGCTCTTGTATCACCATGCCGCCAGTTAAAAGCTGTAAATCACATTGCCGCTCTGTTATCTTCGCTTGCTGTACCTCAAACGAATCAAATCCCATACTTAAGCGCTGCCACACTTGTTCTAAAGTATCTGCGGCAGACTCGTCTAAGTAGAGAGTAGAGTAGAGAGTAGAGTAGAGAGTAGGACAGGCACATTTTAGAAAACCCAACTTTCTCCGCTTAACGCATGCAAGTAGCTCAAGTGACCGCTCAAAGGTAATAGCATTTATCGCTATTGAGGGTATTTCAATTCAAAATACTGCAAACAAGTGTTTGCTTGCGGTG
>NZ_QZCH01000005.1 GCF_003596335.1 Motilimonas pumila | reverse complement strand
GCTTGGGCCGTTAACCCTTTATCTTAGCCGTGGCGGTACAAGAGCACTTAAAGCCTTTATCTGGTTCTCGATTGATAAAAATATCGCTCGGTTGTAGCTGTTGTACAACAGCTAAACTCAGGAGCGTGCTCGGCTATCGCTTGGGCCGTTAACCCTTTATCTTAGCCGTGGCGGTACAAGAGCACTTTAAGGCCTTTATCTGGCTCTCGATTGATAAAAATATCGCTCGGTTGTAGCTGTTGTACAAAACTAAAGTCAGGAGCGTGTTCGGCCATCGCTTGGGTGATAAATGCCACATCCAGATCCGGTGAGTTTAAACACAATAAAGCATGGCCTTGTGCGCTGACTAATTCACTTAGGCGACGCATAATTTTAGGGTAATCTCGCACTATGTTGACACTGCCTTTTTGCAGTGAAGGCGGATCGGCAATCAATAAATCGTAAGGCCCCAACTTTTTTAATTTGCCCCAAGATTTAAAAATATCATGCCCCAGAAATTTTACCTTGGTCATGTCATGTTGGTTAAGACGATGGTTATCTCGGCCAGTGCCCAAAGAGGATTTACTCATATCCACATTGACCACTTGACGCGCCCCGCCAGCCACTGCCGCCACAGAAAAGCCACAAGTGTATGCAAATAGGTTCAGTACGTTGGCGTTGTTAGCATGCTGAGCGACCCACTCTCTGCCATTTGCCATATCCAAGAATAAGCCGTAATTTTGATTGCGCCCTAGTCTTAATTGGTACTTTAAGCCTGCTTCTTGCGCAATCACTTCATCAAGCTGTTCGCCCAATAACAGTTCATAGGGAGCCATGTGTCGGTTACGGTATTGCACCTGCACAGATTGGCAGTCGTCACCTAAGCGAGCTTTAACCGCCGTAGCCAATTCCAATAACCAATCACGCTCAACTTCAGAATATAAAATAATCAAAGCAGCCGGCGATAACCAGTCAACATTAATAAAGCGATAGTCAAGAAATTGGGCGCCGCGGCCATGAAATAACCGCGTCAGCTCGTGGCCTGCCGGCCATTGGAAGTGTTGTAAGATTTGCACTGTGCAACCTAGCCAAAATAAAACGCATGTTACCTAGGCTGCGCAGTAATGAACAGTGTTTATTAGCCTTTATTACGAGCCGCTACGTCCTCTTCTGAACTTAATAAAACGGCAAACCATGAGCCTTGTGGACTGTTTTCGAGGGCAATTTTTAAGATCATGGTTAAAGGAACAGATAAGAGCATACCGACCGTTCCGAGCAGCCATCCCCAGAAAATTAATGATAAAAACACCACCAAGGTGGACAGCCCTAGACCACGACCTAAGAAACGCGGCTCTACCACATTACCCATTACGGTATTAACCGCAACATACACGCTTGCCACTACCGCTGCGTGGCCCAAGCTCAGTTGTAAGAAGGCTAAAATGACAGCCGGCACTGCAGCAATGATAGAGCCAATATTAGGAATATAATTGAGCAAAAATGCCAGTACGCCCCAAAGCACAAAGAAATCAACGCCAATGATCCATAAAGAGAACATCACAAATAAGCCAGTTCCAAAGCTCACAAAGGTCTTAATCACCATATACCGGTTTACCGAGTGGATAAACTTATCCAAACTCTTCAACTTCATTTCAGGGTCGCGAAACGCCACGTGTAGCTTTTTCGGTAGCTCAGGGGCTTCCGTTAACATAAAAATAATCGTCAATAGCAACAAAAATACGTTGGTTAACACGCTGCCAAAGCCTGAGAGCATATTGGTGACCATATTCATCGCCACAGAAGGGTCAAAATACTCCTTCACAATCTCTACTGAAATCACAATATTATGCTGCGCAAGCCAAGTAGTGATGCCCTCAAACCGTTCAAGTAGCTGAGCTTCGTAGCCAGGGAGGGCTAAACGAAATTCGGCCACTGACGAACCAACCACGCTGGCTAATACAAAAAAGAGCAACACAATAACCATTATAATCAGGCAAATGGCGATGCCTCTTGGTACTTTTAAGCCGACTAAGTAATTGATAAGGGGGTGACAAATGATGGCAATAAAAACTGACAGTAAAAACGGCACTAAGATGGCACTGGCAGTTTTGATCCCTGCCAAGATAATGATAACCGCTGCCAAGATAACAAACGCTCGACCTAAAGTATTTTGGGTGTCCATTTTCTTCTCAAATTGATTCAGCAACACTATGCTTTATATATCATCTTGAAAAAATAGCGATCTTTTTCGCTGTAAACACGTAATAATTAACATACTGTTCTTAAAAAGAAACCAATATGAAGATATTGATCACAGGTGGCACGGGCCTGATTGGCAGCCATTTATGCCAAGTGTTAAGTGAAAAACATCAGCTTACGGTACTGAGCCGCAACCCTACTAAAGCAAAGCAGCTATTGGGACCACAACTCAGTTACCTGGCCGACCTTGAAAGCTTAGCTAATCTCGATGAATATGATGCGGTCATCAACCTGGCTGGCGAGCCAATTGCTAACAAGCGTTGGAGCCCGAAGCAAAAAGACAAAATTTGTCAAAGTCGCTGGACCATTACCCGTCAAATCAGTCAACTGATCATTGCCTCCAACAAGCCTCCCGCAGTCTTTATCAGCGGCTCAGCCATCGGCTTCTACGGCAGTCAGCAAGAGCAGCCTTTGACCGAAGCAGACGATCTATTGGCCCATGACGAATTCAGCCATCAAATATGCATGCAGTGGGAAGCCGTGGCTAAGCTATGCCAAGACCATACGCGTTTATGTATTTTAAGAACTGGGGTGGTGCTTAGTCCAGCGGGCGGCGCGCTGAAAAAGATGCTGCCGCCATTTCGAGTGGGCGCTGGGGGAGTCATTGGTGACGGCAAGCAATTTATGTCTTGGATCCATTTGAAAGATATGGTCCGTGGCATCGAATGGCTACTGCACAATGACGCGGCCAATGGCACTTACAATTTTACCGCGCCGCATCCAGTAACCAACCGGGCATTCACTTCAGTGCTGGCCAAGGTGCTCAACCGACCGACCCTGCTGCCCATGCCAGCTTTCGCGCTTAAACTCGGCTTTGGAGAAATGAGTACCTTGTTACTTGATGGCCAAAAAGTCATTCCAGAGCGACTGCAGCAACAGGGTTTTGAATTCATTTACTCAGACTTGCAGCCGGCGTTGAAAAACCTACTGCTCAATTAAACCATCGCAGGGCTTCACTCAAAGCTCACGAAGTTGAACTTTGCACCGGGATCGCTAAACATGAAAGCCGTGTGGGTCTATGCCATGCCCACTCTATTATCCCCCACAGAATAAGCGATAATTTGACTAATGTGAGTCATAGGTAACTGGCTTTGTTGCTGGAACTCGTTAAAGGCACTTTGGCACTGTTTAAGGCCTTTTTTACTGGTTAAGCCAGCGTCTAACCATTGATGGTGACGCAAGTAGCTTTCTACGTCCTTGGTCAAAATAAAGGTATCAATCCCCAGCTTGCGTAAGCTGTAAGCTGCAATGTTACCGCCAAGGCGAGAGCCGTGCTGTTTTAAATGCAGCCATAACCCTGTGATATAGTCCACCGGCCAATCAGCAATAAACTGACCAAAGCTGCCATGCTCCTTTTCAATGTCCAATATCATTTGTGCATTTTGCGGCACGGTCACAATTTTTTGTCGCGCCCTTACGATTCGCTCATCTTGGCATAACCGTTCAATGTGCTGCTCATTCAGTAACACCATTTTTTTTGGCTCAAAGCCAAAGAACGCAGCTTCAAAGCCAGGCCACTTATTGCGAACCACTGACCAAACAAAGCCTGATTGAAATACGGTTTCAGTAAAGCATGCTAAAAAGCGATCCGCTGGGATAGCCGCTATTTCTGAAGGCGACAACACATCAGACAACAGAGCTTGCAAGGCTAATTCCGAGCCTTTTCGCTCACAAGCTCGCTGGTAAATATCGACAAATTTTTCCATTGGCTTCTTTAAAGTGACAGTTAGATAAACAGATAATGAATAACGAGGCAGATAGATGTAAAGATCTATCGATAAATTTCAGGTATAAAAAAACCAGCTTAATGCTGGTTATCTGCTTCAATGGAGCCATTGAAGTGGTGGACGATACTGGGCTTGAACCAGTGACCCCCGCCTTGTAAGGGCGGTGCTCTCCCAACTGAGCTAATCGTCCATATTGTGTATTAAGTTGGTGGGCGATACTGGGCTTGAACCAGTGACCCCCGCCTTGTAAGGGCGGTGCTCTCCCAACTGAGCTAATCGCCCAACTTAATATTGTTTCACACATCGGTCACTTCAATCGAAGTGGTGGGCGATACTGGGCTTGAACCAGTGACCCCCGCCTTGTAAGGGCGGTGCTCTCCCAACTGAGCTAATCGCCCAACAACTGCAAACTGTGTTACGTCTGCTGTGTTTGTGAGGGCGTATTATAGGGAGCCTTCTTCTTGCGTCAACTGATTTTTAATAAAAATTTCTAACTGCTCAATAAATAACTTATTTGCGCAAAAGCTCTACAAAAAAAGCCAAAAATTTCAGCAAGTGGCTGACTAAGTGCAGACAAAAATTGAGGTTCTGGTGGTAGAAAGCTAAAATACCGGCAAAATTTATCCACTTAATTCAGCAATAGGACATCAGTCAGCTATGACTATTAAAACGCGTTTTGCTCCAAGCCCCACTGGCTACCTTCATGTAGGCGGTGCTCGAACTGCTCTTTACTCTTGGTTATACGCCCAAGCTAACCAAGGTGAATTCGTATTAAGAATTGAAGACACAGACATTGAGCGCTCTACACAAGAAGCCATTGATGCCATTATGGAAGGCATGTCTTGGTTAGGGTTAGAGTGGAACGAAGGTCCTTACTACCAAACCAAACGATTTGATCGTTACAAAGAACTTATTCAGCAATTGGTGGATGAAGGTAAAGCTTACCGTTGTTACTGCACCCCAGAAGAACTTGAAGCCATGCGTGAAGCGCAGATGGCTAAAGGCGAAAGCGCGCGCTACACAGGGATATGGCGTGATCGCACTGACTACCCTGAAGATAAGCCTTACGTCATTCGCTTTAAAAACCCGCAAACAGGCAGCGTAGTGTTTGATGACCAAATTCGTGGCAACATTGAATTTCAAAACACCGAGCTGGATGATTTGATTATTTTACGTAGCGATGGCAGCCCAACATACAACTTCTGTGTGGTGGTAGATGACTGGGATATGGGTATTACGCACGTAGTACGCGGTGAAGACCACATCAATAACACGCCTCGTCAGATCAACATCCTCAAAGCGCTGGGCGCACCTATCCCAGTTTACGCCCACGTATCAATGATTTTAGGTGATGATGGCGCCAAGCTTTCAAAACGTCATGGTGCCGTTGGGGTAATGCAATACCGTGATGACGGTTACTTACCCGAAGCGCTATTAAACTATTTAGTGCGATTGGGTTGGTCTCACGGTGATCAAGAAATTTTCTCTGTTGATGAAATGAAAGAGCTGTTTACCCTTGATGCAATTAACAAAGCAGCCTCAGCGTTCAACACTGAGAAACTAAACTGGCTAAACCAGCACTACATCAAAACGTCTGATCCTGAGCATGTTGCCAGTTACCTTGAATGGCATATGCAAGACCAAAACATTGACGCCAGCACAGGTCCGGCCCTGAGTGAAGTAGTGACTGCATTATCTGAGCGCGCAAAAACGCTAAAAGAACTGGCTGCATCAAGTCGCTACTTCTACGAAGACTATTCAGAGTTTGACGCCAATGCCGCCAAAAAGCACCTGCGTCCAGTCGCCAAAGAGCCTTTAGTTTTAGTACAGCAAAAGCTGTCAAACATAGATGATTGGAGCAACGCAGAAGTATTGCATCAAGCCATTCAAGACACAGCTGAAGAACTTGAGCTTGGCATGGGTAAAGTCGGCATGCCGCTGCGCGTCGCCATTACCGGTGCAGGGCAATCACCGTCATTGGACATTACGTTGAAAATGATCGGTAAAGCACGAAGTGTTGAAAGAATAAGCAAAGCGCTTGATTTTATAGCAAACAGAGAAGCCAACGGATAATTTCTGTTGACAGTCAGCAGCGAGCTACATAAAATTGCGCTCGCTTCTGACATCTTTGTTAGAGCAATTAAGAAATGGGGCCATAGCTCAGCTGGGAGAGCGCAACGCTGGCAGCGTTGAGGTCTGCGGTTCGATCCCGCATGGCTCCACCACTTTCTTAATATCCTTTATGGGGCCATAGCTCAGCTGGGAGAGCGCAACGCTGGCAGCGTTGAGGTCTGCGGTTCGATCCCGCATGGCTCCACCACTTTCTTAATATCCTTTATGGGGCCATAGCTCAGCTGGGAGAGCGCAACGCTGGCAGCGTTGAGGTCTGCGGTTCGATCCCGCATGGCTCCACCACTTTCTTAATATCCTTTATGGGGCCATAGCTCAGCTGGGAGAGCGCAACGCTGGCAGCGTTGAGGTCTGCGGTTCGATCCCGCATGGCTCCACCATTTTCTTGTTATATATCCCTTTCTCGAAAGTTTCTAAAATACTTTATATTTCGCTTATTTATAGTTCACCGCGATAACGTCACAAAGCCATCATTCGAGTCTACATTTTCTTTTCCCTTTACTATCATTAAGGTAAGATTTCGTTCACTTTTTATAATGATAATTTTGACTGTTGGAGTCGTTATGCCCTCTATCTTGTGCCGTGCTGCAATTTGCACCTTGGCGATGTTTGCTATCAGTGCGTGCAGCAAAGAAAAAGCCGCCAGTTTTGAAGCTCCCCCACCCGCGGTAATTGTCGCTACCGTTAAAAAAGAATCTGTAAAACCATTTGTTGAGTTTGTGGGCCGCACCCAAGCGACAGAAGACGTTATCATTAAGGCCCGCGTAAAAGGTAACCTACTCTCCCGCCTTTTTGCAGAAGGCAACAACATTAAGGCCGGTGATTTACTGTTTGAAATTGATCCCGCGCCATACCAAAGCGTCGTAAACCAACGCAAAGCAGCCATGGCACAAGCACAAGCAACTTACGACATCGCCGTTATTAAATGGCAACGCAGTAGCAAACTGCACAAGGCTGGCACCATTTCAGAGATGGACTTTGACGTTGTTGTCAGCAATAAAATCAGTGCAGAAGCTGCAGTCGAGGCAGCAAAGGCCTCGTTGGAAGCTGCCGAACTAGACTTATCGTATACCCGTATCGTAGCCCCTATTGATGGCCGCGTGAGTCGCAGTTTAGTCAGTGTGGGCGCGTTGATCTCGCCAGATAGCACTGAGCTGGCCACTTTGGTTCAGCTCGACCCAATTTGGGTTAATTTCCAAGCATCTGAAAAACAAATGGTAGAGACCCAACGTGGCGTTGAACAAAATACCATGCAGCAAATCAGCCCAGATGATTTAATCATGCGAGTGAGGTTAGCTGATGGTGAATATTATGGTGAAACTGGCACCATTGACTTTGTTGATAATCGCATCGACCAAAGCACGGGTACGTTATCCGTGCGCGCCGTTTTCCCTAACCCAAACAGCATGCTGTTACCTGGCCAATACGTCACGGTTAACATGACCTCACCACAAGATAGCCAAGCGCTATTAGTGCCTCAATCCTCGGTGCAAGAGGACCAACAAGGTAAATTCTTATTGGTAGTGAACGATCAACAAGAAGTGGAGAAGCGCGTAGTGACCATGGGTCTGCGTTTTGGCATTAACTGGTCGGTGAAAAAAGGACTTGAGGAAGGCGATAAAGTCATCGTTGAAGGCCTACAAAAAGTGCGCCCTGGGATAAAAGTAAACATCCAAGAGCAAACCACTAAAGCATTTGACACCCCTAAGGCCTAATGTAAGGACAAGTTATGCTCAGCTTATTCTTTATCAATAGGCCCAAGTTTGCGTTTGTTATTTCAATCGTTTTAACCATCGCCGGCCTATTGTCGATACCTGTGTTACCCGTGTCAGAGTACCCCGAGGTCGCTCCGCCACAAATTAATGTCAGTACCAGTTATGGCGGCGCCAGCGCCGAAATAGTCAAAGCGGTGATCGCTCAGCCTATTGAGGCTGAAGTCAATGGCGTAGAAGACATGATTTACATGGAGTCAAAAAGCTCCAACGATGGCTCCTACTCGTTAAACGTCACCTTTGAAGTTGGCACCGATGCCGACATGGCGCAGGTTAAAGTTCAAAACCGCGTGACTCAAGCCATGGCAAAACTGCCTTCTGAAGTGCAACGCCAAGGCGTCAAGGTCGAAAAACAATCACCTAACATGTTGATGGTGGTAAACCTGGTTTCCCCCAACGACAGCTATGACTCATTGTTTATTACCAACTACGCAGGCATAAACCTAAAAGACTCCCTCGCCCGCCAACCCGGTGTGTCTAAGGTGCAAATTATAGGCGGCATGGATTACGCAATGCGGATCTGGCTTGATCCTGACCGTATGGCCAGCCTAAAAGTCACCACACAAGACGTGATTGGTTCACTGCAAGAGCAAAACATTCAAGTCGCGGCGGGTCGTATTGGCTCTGCGCCTTTTTCTAAAGACCAACAATTTCAATATACCCTGCAAACAAAAGGCCGCTTAAGCAGCGTTGAAGAGTTTAAACAAGTCATCATTCGCTCTCGCAATGACGGCTCGAAAGTCACGGTGGGAGATATTGCCAAGGTCGAGTTGGGCTCTCAAACTTATGACGCTGAAGGTAAGTTAAATAACAAACCTTCCGCCATTATCGCGATATACCAAAGCCCAGACGCCAACGCATTGGAAGTTGCCAAAGCGGTAAAAGCTGAAATGAACCGCTTGGCCAAAGCGTTTCCGCAAGATTTAGAGCACTTGGTGCTCTATGATACAACCGCCTTTATCGAAACTTCGATTGCCGAAGTGGTGGAAACCTTATTGGTTGCGATTGCTCTCGTAATATTAATTGTTTATATCTTCCTGCAAGATTTCCGCTCTACGTTAGTGCCAGCCATTGCTATTCCGGTGTCTTTAGTGGGCACTTTTGCTTTCTTGCTCGCTGTCGACATGAGCATCAACACGGTCTCTTTGTTTGCCTTGATCATGGCTATCGGCATCGTGGTAGATGACGCCATTGTGGTAGTAGAAAACGTCACGCGTTTGATGCAAGAAAAAGGCTTGTCGCCCAAAGAAGCAACCATAGAATCGATGAAAGAAGTCACCGGTCCTGTTATTGCAACGACTTTAGTACTGCTTGCCGTATTTGCGCCAACCGCAGTCATGCCGGGGATTACCGGTCAAATGTACGCACAGTTTTCTGTCACCATTTGTATCGCGGTATTAATTTCTTCTATTAACGCCCTGACATTAAGCCCCGCCCTTTCGGCCATGTTACTCAAGCCACCTAAAGAGCACACCAAAGGCTTTCATGGCATGTTTAATAAGGTCCTTGAGAGAGCCAACAAAGGCAACGTGTCATTTGTAAACTTTATGGTACGCAAAGCCGTTGTTGCAATTGCCCTTTATGGCGGCATTATCTTTTGTATTATTTGGCTGGGTGGCTCATTGCCAAGTGGCTTTGTACCACAAGAAGATAAAAAAGCCTTTATGGTGGATATCCAACTGCCTGACGGTTCATCGTTAAACCGTACTGAAGCCGTGATGGAAGAGTTAGTAAAACTAACGTTAGAAGAAGAAGGTGTCACTGACGTTATCCACGCCAGCGGCTTTAGCATCTTAACGGGCTCTGTCTCTTCTAACGGTGGCTTGTTGATTGTCACCTTGGATGAATGGGAAAAGCGTTTAGATCCTGCTTTGCATGAATCAGTCATAGTGCAAAAGCTGCAAGCGAAATACAACACGATTCCTCAAGCGAAAGTAATGGCGTTCTCGTTGCCACCTTTACCCGGCTTAGGTAACGTCAGCGGCTTCCAGTTTGTATTGCAAGATACCATGGGGCGTTCGTCTCAAGAGCTGGCGCAAGTGATGCGTGGTTTGATCATTAAAGCCAATGAGCAACCAGAAATTGCCGCAGCCTTTAGTAACTTTAGAGCCGACGTGCCGCAGCTATACGTTGACGTCAATCGCGACAAAGCCAAAAGCTTAGGCATTCCACTTTCTGATATCTTTAACACCTTACAAACGCAACTGGGCGCCATGTATGTCAACGACTTTAACCGCTTTGGTAAAGTGTTCAGGGTTATGGTTCAAGCGCAAACGAGTTACCGTGACAGCGAAGAAGACATCAAACGCTTTTTTGTACGCAGTAAAGACGGTGAGATGATCCCGCTGAGTACGCTCGTCACAGTGAGCCCTATCCTTGGCCCCGAAGTGGTAGAGCAATACAACCTATATGGCTCGACCAACATCAATGGTATCCCTGCTCCAGGCTATAGCTCAGGGCAAGCCATTGAAGCCATGAAGCGGGCTGCAGAGCAAACCTTGCCTACCGGTTACACCTACTCGTGGACAGGTCAAACTTATCAAGAACTAAAAGCCGGCAACTTGGCGCCTATTATCTTTAGCTTGGCATTGCTCTTCACTTATTTATTCTTGGTGGCGCAGTACGAAAGCTGGACCATTCCATTAGCAGTAATGATGGCGGTGCCTATCGCCATGTTAGGGGCTTTTGTTAATGTCTGGATAGTTGGCGCAGAAATAAACCTCTACACTCAAATTGGCCTCGTGCTCCTGATAGGCCTCGCCAGTAAGAGTGCCATTCTTATCGTCGAGTTTGCCAAGGTCGAACGTGAAAATGGCTTGTCCATTGCTGAAGCGGCTGCTAAAGCGGCACGCCTGCGTTTTCGCGCGGTATTGATGACAGGCTTTTCGTTTGTACTGGGCGTGGTGCCTTTGGTCATCGCAACCGGTGCAGGTGCAGCCAGCCGAACGTCGCTAGGTTACGCCGTATTTGGCGGTATGATTGCAGCGTGTATTGTGGGAACCCTGATGGTGCCAGTGTTCTATTCCATCATGCAAGGCTTACGTGAGAAGGTGAAAGGCAGAGTGAGTTAACTCCGTCATTCACGTGTTTGCCTTACCGACCATATGACCACAAAAAAGCCAGACATCTTGTCTGGCTTTTTATTACTTTTAATTTACCTGCGAGTTATTGGCCATGCTTTGTCAGCAGCGCCAGCATATCGTCTTCGGTTAATACGCTCACGCCAAGGCTTTCCGCTTTAGTTAACTTAGAGCCCGCAGCTGCGCCTGCGACCAAATAACTGGTCTTTTTAGATACACTGCCTGCCACTTTAGCGCCTAAGGCTTCTAACTTTTGTTTAGCTTCACTGCGCCCCATTTGCGATAAAGTGCCCGTTAGCACAAAGGTTTGGTTTAGCAAAGGCAAAGCATCTTCAGACGCTTGCTCAATCGCCGGCCAATCCACCCCTGCGGCAATCAATGCGTTAATCACTTCCAAGTTATGGTCTTGGCGTAAAAAGTAATACAAGTGCTTTGCCACCACTTCGCCGACATCATCTACTTGTTGTAAAGATTCTTGTCCCGCCGCGATGATCGCGTCCAAAGTTAAATAGTGTTTGGCGAGGTTGCTGGCGGTTGCTTCGCCCACTTCGCGAATACCCAAGCCATAAATAAACTTCGCTAAGGTGGTTTGTTTGGCATCGTCTAAGGCCTGCAATAGGTTCTCTGCAGACTTAGGGCCCATGCGCTCAAGGGTAGTTAACTGTGACCAAGTAAGTTCAAACAACTGGGCAGGGTTAGCAACCAGCTTTTCATCCACTAACTGTTCAACTAACTTATCTCCCAGACCATCCACATTGAGGGCTTTACGGGACACAAAATGCTTAATAGCTTGTTTTTGCTGCGCGCCGCAAAAAAGCCCCCCAGTGCAACGAGCCACAGCTTCACCCTCAATTCGCTCAACGGCAGAATCACACACAGGGCAAGCAGTAGGAAATAGAATTTCTTTCGCGGCTTCAGGCCGGCGCTCTAACACTACGGAGACAATCTGAGGGATCACATCACCTGCGCGGCGAACAATCACAGTGTCCCCCACTTTTACGCCAAGACGAGAAATTTCATCGGCATTATGCAAGGTTGCATTAGAGACCGTTACCCCACCGACAAATACGGGTTTGAGTCGTGCCACAGGCGTGATAGCGCCAGTGCGACCCACTTGAAACTCAACGTCTTCAACCAGTGTAAGCTCTTCTTGTGCTGGAAACTTATGTGCAGTGGCCCAACGTGGTGCCCGGGAAACAAAGCCCAAAGAGTCTTGTTTAGCGATATCATTTACCTTGTAAACCACGCCATCAATTTCATAAGGCAATTGGTTTCGGCGCTCGCTAATATCTTGGTAAAAAGACATACAACCTTGTTGGCCTTGTGCCAGACGCGTTTCAGGTGATACAGGTAGGCCAAACTCTTTGAGATTTTGCAATCTTTGATAGTGAGTCTCCGCTAACTCGCCGTCGGTTAAGCCAAGTGCATAAGCATAAAATGCCAGAGGCCGCTGCGCCGCTATTTTTGGATCAAGCTGTCGTAAACTTCCCGCAGCCGCATTTCGAGGATTAGCAAAGGCTTTATCCCCTTTCGCTAGCATGGCTTGGTTAAGCGCTTCAAAACCGGCTTTAGGCATAAAGATTTCACCGCGAACTTCCAAGTTTTTTGGCACATTGTTGCCGCGAAGTTGTAGCGGAATATTTTTAATTGTGCGAACGTTTGCCGTCACGTCTTCGCCAATGTTGCCATCACCACGAGTCGCCGCGCGCACTAGTTGGCCGTCTTGGTACAAGATGCTAATGGCTAAACCATCCAGTTTAGGTTCACAGCAAAAGCTGAGGGTTGAAGCGTCATTCAAACGATCGTGTAACCTTTGCTCAAAAGCCTCTAGCTCTGTCTCTGAAAAGACATTATCCAAGCTCAGCATTGGCACTTCGTGTGCCACTTGCTTAAATGCGCCTAACGCCTTCCCTCCCACTTTTTTGGTCGGGGAGCTAGGACTATCAAATTCAGGGTGCTCTGCCTCTAACTGCTGTAATTGCTTGAGTAAGCGATCCCACTCCACATCAGGAATGGAAGGCTGATCTAACACGTAATATTGATAATTGTGCTCTTCGATTTCGCTGCGAAGCTGATGAATCTGTTGTTCTATTGTCATGAAAAAACCATTTAGATCAAAAAAGCCCCTTCAATCGAAGAGGCTTGATTTTTAAGTCGAAAAAATTAATTAAATGCGGCTTGTTTACGCTCAAACGTTTGAATACGGTCTTTATAATGAGCCACGGTATGGCGCGTAAGTGGTTGGCGGTGTACGTCTAATACTTGACCATTTAGCTCAGCGGCAAGCATTTCGGCTGCGTGCAGCATCAGTTGAAAATTGGCACTGGGTTGCCCGGCGCAAGGTACCGCCATAAATAACGAGATGCCGTGGGTTTCAAACTGTTCCATGTTATCAATGTCAAAGGTGCCGGGCTTCACCATATTGGCAAGGCTAAATAGTACCGCGCCAGCACCGGAATCACTCTCATGGCGGTGGAAAATATTCATTTCACCGAATTTAAGACCTAACGTCAACATCGCAGGCAATAGCACAGCACCATCAAACACTTGGCCTTCTGGTGCCATCACGTTAAGTACAAATACATCTTGTGGCTCGTCACTGGCAGGCTCGTTCGCCGGTTTTTCTGGCGCCGCCTCGACGGTTTCAGTTGGCATGTCAGGCTGCTTATCATTTAACGGCTCAGACGCAGTATGGGCTTCAGGCTCTACCGCTGGGCGAGCTTCTGCAGCGGGCTCTAAAACAGGGTCAACCGCAGGCTCAGACACGACAGGTGCTGGTTTTTCCTTGGGTTTGTCCACCGTTAATGGCTTTTCCGCTATGGTGTTGCCTGCGCGATCAAACACCGGCTCAGTAAAGGCTGGGCGACGTACTGGAGGCTCTATAACTGGTTCAGGCTCAACGGGTATAGGCTCTGGGACTATTTCGTTTGGTGCAGCCGTAACCGGTGAAGACTCAACGGCAGTCTCAACGGGTGCTTGAGGCGTGGGCGTAGCAGTAGGCGCTGCTGGCTCTGACGCAACCTTGGCTTCGCCTTCGTCTACAGCAGAAAACGACGGTATATCCGTTTCCGTTTTAGCAAACAGTGGATCATTATCGTCTGATTGATTTGAGATTACGCGTACTTCACCGATCCCATCGGCGTCAAAACCTGAGTCTTCGTCGTCTTTATCTACTCGAGGCACGGGCTTATCTTTTAACGCTTTCGGTTTATTTTTATAGTTAGTCCATAACCCGTGGATCAATAACGCGGTGATCGCGATAGCACCCACAACAATCAGAACAAGACGAAAATCCTGCATTCATTATTCTCTTTTATAGTGATTTGGCGTTAGCTCACCAAATGTAGTAAACATTGTTATACATCGCAGCAGTTAATGCGTGTTCAGTTTGGAAAAAGTCGCTTAGCGCTCCAGACTAATAAAAACGCACTAACTGTACCTAAAAACTCAGCACTTTGACAAGTCAGCCCGACTTATAAAGACGGGATACATGGCACAAAGCCCAGTCAACCGATAACTATTTATACAATTTAGTTAATTTTCTTCACACTTGTTAATAATATAATGAATTTTCTACCTTATTTTAGTGACTCATAAACCAAAGATAACGCTTAAATTAGCGATTTTAAGTAACTTAGAATGAAATCTTCTTCATTCATCCATTTTGACGGTTTACCTTTGCTAGCCGGAGTTTGTAAACTGTCTTCGATCTCGGCGTATTCGCCGTTTAACCTCAAAGGACTGTTATGAACCAATCCTCTTCCGTTATCAGTGGCCCGAGCAGCGGCATACGCTTTTTCATGCAAGGCCTAAGTCTAATCTGTCAACCGGGTTTACGAACCTTTGTTATCATTCCTTTAATGATTAATCTGGTTTTATTCTCGGTGGCTTTTTACGCTTTGTACTTACAAATTGGCGATTTAGTCAACTGGCTAATGAGCTTTGTGCCTGAATTTTTAACTTGGTTAAGTTATGTGCTCTGGCCCATTTTGCTGTTTAGTATTCTGTTTATATTCTCTTTTATCTTTTCGACTGTCGCCAACCTGATTGCGGCGCCGTTTAATGGTTTGCTCGCTGAGAAAGTTGAACTACACCTCACCGGACAAGCAGTGAATGATGATGGTTTAGCCCAAGTAGTCAAAGACATCCCTCGCGCCCTGAAACGCGAATTAGACAAAATGTGGTATTACATCCCCAAAGCAATTGGTTGTTTAATTTTGTTCTTAATTCCAGTCATCAATGTTGCAGCGCCGGCATTATGGTTTTTATTATCTTGTTGGATGATGGCGATACAATACGTCGATTACGGCTTTGATAACCATAAAATTAGCTTCCCATCCATGCGAGACACCTTAAAAACACGTCGCAGTAGCAATTTAAGCTTTGGCATGGTGGTCACCATTATCAGCGCAATCCCTTTACTTAACCTCATCGTCATGCCTGTTGCGGTATGTGGTGGTACTGCAATGTGGGTGGCTCATTACCGCAGTGAACAAACTGGACGCGCCTAAGTGTAACAATTGCGAGCAGAAACTTGATACTGCTCGCAATATTGATGCGTTTTGTTAACACTGATAAAACGAAACCTTCTATCTTGTGAGACACCGGTTTAGCGCTAAAAGCTTAAGCTGCTAAAACTTAATGGAATAAGTACATATCTGTTAATAACATATCGTTATAACAATTTGTCACTTCAGTTTTAACAAATTCCAGTTATGCTGGATTGAAGTTCATCACTTAACTTTTTAAGGGAAAATAATGAGTAAGATTTACGAAGATAATTCACTAACTATGGGGAAAACCCCTATCGTTCGCCTAAACCGCGTAGCTAAAGGCAATGTGTTTGCAAAGGTAGAAAGCCGCAACCCAAGCTTTAGCGTGAAATGTCGTATCGGTGCCAACATGATCTGGGATGCAGAAAAAAAAGGCACGCTTACTAAAGAAAAAGAGCTGATCGAACCAACCAGTGGTAACACAGGTATCGCATTAGCATTTGTAGCTGCTTCTCGTGGTTACAAAATCACCCTTACTATGCCAAACACTATGAGCCTAGAGCGTCGTAAGCTACTTAAAGCTTTAGGTGCCAACCTTGTACTAACAGACGGTGCTAAAGGCATGAAAGGCGCCATTGCTAAAGCAGAAGAGATCGTTGCTTCTGACCCAAGCAAGTACCTATTACTGCAACAATTTGAAAACCCAGCCAACCCTGAAATCCACGAGCAAACAACAGGACCAGAAATCTGGGAAGACACGGACGGTGAAATTGACGTATTCGTAGCAGGCGTAGGTACAGGTGGTACGCTAACGGGTGTTAGCCGTTACATTAAACTGAAACAAGGCAAGCAAATCACCACCGTAGCGGTTGAACCTGTTGACTCGCCAGTTATTACACAAACGCTTGCTAAAGAAGAAGTCAAACCAGGCCCCCATAAAATCCAAGGTATCGGTGCGGGCTTTGTACCGGGCAACCTCGATTTAGAAATGGTTGACCGCACAGCCCTTGTTAGCAATGAAGACGCTATCGCGATGGCTCAACGTCTGATGGAAGAAGAAGGTATCCTAGCCGGTATTTCTTCTGGTGCAGCCGTTGTTGCGGCCAATCAAATCGCAGAGCTGCCAGAGTTTGCGGATAAGAACATTGTTGTAATTTTGCCAAGTTCTGGCGAGCGTTACCTTTCTTCTGCATTATTTGCTGGAATTTTCACCGAGCAAGAATTAGAAGCATAAATAGATTTCACTCTGATAATAAAGGCGCCTTAGGGCGCCTTTTTCTTTATATATCAATAGTAAGTAAGAAAAAATTCGGCAAGTTGTAGGGGATAGTCCATACTAGTAAGGTATATTTTTTTGTGACATAAATACAAAAAACATTGATCTTCAACTGCGAATTTAGGATGATTTTTCACTGCGAAAATTAAGTCATCCACATTGTTAACGATAAGCTCGGCTGAATAAAGCCAATTAAGAAGTAAAAAATTAACATTGTGTGACATAAAACTTGATGTGGATTAAACTAACCGCAAGAGTTTTTCGTTACTTTACTACAAATTACTAAACTTTAGTGAAACAGAAGATAGGTGCAACTTCTTCCGTATTCACTGGAATAATTAAACTAAGAAATGGGGATAATCCATGTACCAAAAGACTGTATTAATCACTGCTGAAAACGGCCTACACACTCGTCCTGCAGCACAATTCGTAAAAGAAGCAAAATCATTCGAATCAGACATCTCTGTAGAAGTTGGTGGCAAGTCTGCCAGTGCTAAAAGCTTATTCAAACTTCAAACTCTAGGCCTTACTAAAGGCACCAGCGTAAACATCAAAGCTGAAGGCGCTGATGAACAAAAAGCGGTAGACACATTAGCAGCGCTAATGGACGAGCTTAAATAAGCTCACTGTTAACCCGACTTTTTTTATGCTGTTAAAGGATAGGCTATGATATCAGGCATTCAAGCATCCCCTGGCATCGCGCTTGGCAAAGCGCTACTGCTACAAGAAGATGAAATTGTCATCAACGACGCACGTGTTGATGACAGCGAAAAAGAAATAAAATGCTTCCTTGAAGCACGAGATAAAGCTTCTGCTCAGTTAGAACTGATCAAGCAGAAGGCACTAGAAACATTTGGTGAAGAAAAGGAAGCCATTTTCGAAGGGCATATCATGCTCCTAGAAGATGAAGAGCTTGAGCAAGATATCGTAACCTATATCAAAGAGAACAAAAGCTCTGCTGATGCTGCGGTACATTTTGTGGTTGAACAAAATGCCACCATGCTATCAGAACTTGAAGACCCATATTTACGTGAGCGTGCAACCGACTTCCGTGATATCGGTAACCGCCTTCTGAAAAACGTACTGGGCATTGAAATCGTGTCGTTAAGCACGATTCAAGACGAAGTCATTCTTATCGCTAACGATTTAACGCCATCTGAAACGGCGCAAATTAACCTTGATAAGGTGCTGGGTTTTATCACTGATATCGGTGGTCGTACGGCGCATACCTCAATCATGGCTCGCTCGCTTGAGCTACCCGCGATTGTTGGCACCAACGACATTACCCAAAAAGTGAAAAACGGTGACACAGTGGTACTTGATGCCCTGAATAACCAAATTATTATTAATCCGTCGGAAACCGACCTGGCTCGCTTTAAGCAAGTCCAAGAGAAGTACCTAGCGGAAAAGGCTGAACTGGCCAAACTTAAAGACTTACCAGCGGTCACCCTTGACGGCCACCACGTTGAAGTGTGTGCTAACATTGGCACAGTAAAAGACTGTGACGGCGCCGAGCGTAATGGCGCAGAAGGCGTTGGTCTATACCGCACAGAATTCTTGTTTATGGATCGCGACCAATTGCCGACCGAAGATGAGCAGTTCATCGCTTATAAAGCGGTTGTGCAAGCGATGCCAAATCAACCTATCATTATTCGTACCATGGATATTGGTGGTGATAAAGATTTACCGTACCTAGATTTACCAACTGAAATGAACCCGTTTTTGGGTTGGCGTGCCATTCGTATCTGTTTTGACCGCCCGGAAATCATGAACCCACAACTGCGTGCGCTGCTTCGCGCTTCAGCATTCGGTAAAGTGCGTATCATGTTCCCAATGATCATTTCGGTTGAAGAAATTCGTCGCCTTAAAGACATCTTAAACGCACTGAAAGCGGGCCTAAGAGAAGACGGTATCGACTTCGATGAAAACGTTGAGATTGGTGTCATGATTGAAACGCCAGCTGCAGCAGCTATCGCTCATCACCTGATTAAAGAAGTAGACTTCTTTAGTATCGGTACTAACGACCTAACTCAGTACACTTTGGCCGTTGACCGTGGTAACGAACTTATTTCAGAGCTTTACAACCCACTGACGCCGTCTGTATTAACGCTGATTAAACGTGTTATTGACGCTTCACATGAAGCAGGTAAATGGACCGGTATGTGTGGTGAGTTAGCCGGTGACGATCGCGCAACATTATTGTTGTTGGGTATGGGTTTAGATGAGTTCTCTATGAGCTCTATCTCAATCCCA
Organism: Motilimonas pumila; assembly: GCF_003596335.1. Taxonomy (GTDB): domain Bacteria; phylum Pseudomonadota; class Gammaproteobacteria; order Enterobacterales; family CBDFNC01; genus Motilimonas; species Motilimonas pumila. The sequence continues at coordinate 129,993 of NZ_QZCH01000005.1, read as the reverse complement.
ACAGTGAAAAAATTGATCCGTAATACTAATTTTGCTACGGCAAAAGAGCTTGCAGATAAAGCACTTGCAGCAGCAACTGCCGCTGAAATCGAAGCATTAGTAGACGAATACATTAAGCAACAAGCGGTTTGCTAAGCCAAGCTTGAATAACAATTTTAGGAGCAACAACTATGGGTTTTTTTGACAAACTGAAAAAAATGGTCTCTGACGGCGCACCAGAAGAAGGTGGTATCGAGTTATGTGCACCACTTTCAGGTGAAATTGTGCCTATTGAAGATGTGCCAGATGTAGTATTCGCGGAAAAAATCGTTGGTGACGGCATCGCTATCAAGCCAAACGGCGACAAAATGGTAGCACCTTGTGACGGCACGATTGGTAAAATCTTCGAAACTAACCACGCTTTCTCAATTGAGTCTGATTCAGGTCTAGAACTGTTTGTTCACTTTGGTATCGACACGGTTGAGCTAAAAGGTGAAGGCTTCACTCGAGTGGCTCAAGAAGGCCAAGCAGTGAAAAAAGGCGATACCATCATCGAATTTGATTTGGCTTTACTAGAAGAAAAAGCAAAATCAACTTTGACGCCTGTTGTTATCTCTAACATGGATGAAATTAAAGAGTTACACAAACTATCTGGCGCGGTAACTTTGGCTGAGTCACCTATCCTACGCGTGACAAAGTAAGCCTCTGATAATGCCAACAAGCCCAGCTTTAGCTGGGCTTTTTTGTGTCCGCCATTTCATTTACCCTCGTGCTCTAATTAGCCTGCATCAGCCCCTGTTCCGACAAAGCAGCTGAAACCAAAGCTGTAATATGCTTTAATTCTGTCAGAAAAGTAAAATAAGGACCCCTAATGGCTGACATCATTCTATACGGTTTAGCACCCAGCGTATGTGACACGGTAAAAAAAGCCAAAAAGTGGCTAGAAGCTCAAGAGCATTCGTTTACCTTGCATGACTACCGTAAAGACGGTATTGACGCGCAAATGATAGACACGTTTTTGCAATACCTACCTTGGCAACAAGTCGTCAATAAACGCGGCACTACTTATCGTCAGTTAAGCGATGAACAAAAAGCGCAATTAGATGAGCATACGGCGCGCACGCTATTGTTGGAATACCCTGCTATGATCAAGCGCCCTATTCTTGTAGTCGATGGTCAATACCACCTTGGCTTTAAGCTCGATCAATACCAAACCATTTTTGCCACCGCGGCAGAGTAACGTAAAAGGAATTCCCCATGTCAGATAGTGCTGTATTAAGCCTGGCAAAAGATTTAATCAGTCGTGAATCTGTGACCCCGGAAGATGCGGGTTGCCAACAAATGATGATAGAAAAGCTTGAAGCGTTAGGCTTTGAGTGTGAAACCATGGTGTTTGAAGACACCACGAACCTATGGGCGCGACGTGGCACAGCAAAACCGGTGTTTTGTTTTGCTGGCCATACTGACGTAGTGCCAACCGGTCCACTTGAAGAGTGGCATACGCCCCCTTTTGAGCCGACTGTGATTGACGGTTACCTTCACGGCCGCGGCGCGGCTGATATGAAAGGTTCAATTGCGGCATTCATGGTGGCCGTGGAGCAATTTGTGCTGCAACACCAAGACCATAACGGCTCAATCGCGCTTCTCATCACCAGTGATGAAGAGGGCCCGTTTATCAATGGTACAACGCGTGTTATTGATACCCTAGAAGCCCGCAATGAAAAAATTGATTACTGTATTGTAGGTGAGCCATCAAGTACCCGTGAAGTGGGTGACATAGTGAAAAATGGCCGCCGTGGGTCGTTAACTGGCGATCTCACCATCAATGGCGTACAAGGCCATGTTGCTTACCCGCACTTGGTCGATAACCCTATCCACAAAGCTGCGCCAGCCCTAGCTGAGCTATCTCAAAAAATATGGGATAAAGGTAACGAGTTTTTCCCACCTACCAGCTTCCAAATCTCAAATATTCATGCCGGTACCGGTGCATCTAATATCGTTCCAGGAGCGCTGCAAGCGCAATTTAACTTCCGTTACTCCACCGAGTGTACGGCAGATGAACTGGTTGCCCGCACCCATAATATATTGGATGCGCAAGGCTTAGATTATAAATTGGATTGGACCTATAACGGAGTGCCATTTATTACCGGTGAAGGTAGCTTAATCGAAGCGGTAAAAGAAGCGGTGAGAGAAATCGCTAAGTTTGAAACTGAGCTGTCTACGTCAGGCGGCACTTCAGATGGCCGTTTTATCGCCCCTACTGGCGCACAGTTAGTTGAACTCGGTCCTATTAATGCCACCATTCACAAAGTGAATGAGTGCGTAAAAGTAGCCGACTTAGAAAAGCTGGTAGACATGTACCGCATCACCATGGAAAAGCTGCTAACAAATGGCTAAGCCATCGCCACAAGTATTAACGGGCCAAGTGACAACACACTTGGTTCGTCATAATGCTTGGCATTGGGGTCAGGCCGACATGCTTGTTGCATTTAAGCAAATGCAACAAGCGGCCAGAAAAGAAGGGCTAAACCTGACTATTTGCAGCAGCTTTCGCAGCTTTGAACGCCAACAGCAAATTTGGAATAACAAGTGTTCAGGAAGTACGCCTGTGCTCAACGACGCCAACCGTGCATTAGACACCAGCGCCCTTACGCCACGCCAATTAACGGCTGCAATACTGCGTTGGTCTGCTCTGCCCGGCGCTTCTAGGCATCATTGGGGAACGGATATAGACGTTTACGACCCACAACTCTTAACGCCAGGTTACCGCCTTCAGCTTGTACCAGCTGAATATCAAACTGGTGGACCACTTTACCCTTTAGCCTGCTGGCTTAATCAACACATGGCAAAGTTTGGCTTTTACCGGCCTTACGACCAATATCGCGGCGGCGTCGCCCAAGAGCCCTGGCACCTCAGCTATCTGCCGCTAGCGGGTAAATATCAGCAAGCATTTAACATCGACGTATTAGACCAGTGTTTAAATAAGTCGAAAATTGCCCACAAAGCGTTTATCCGCCATGCGCTGCCTAACCTATGGCAGCAATATATCAGCAATATCGCACCGCTGCCGAGGTAATACAGCGATGGAAATACCTTGGGTCATTGTTATCATCATCGTTGTTATTGCTTTTATTGGCAGCAATCTGATGCTGCTAAAGCACAGTGCCCACTTACCAATAAAAAAACCCAAACCGAAGCAAATAAAGCCTATGGACGAGCAAGAGAACACAGAAAAACACGAACACAAGGATCTGCAGTGAGATGTTAGAAAAAAGAATAGAAAGCCTTATATTTCAAGCGCGCTGGTTATTAGCGCCATTTTTTATTGGTCTTATCGCCGCCATTTTGGTGTTAATGGTCAAATTCTTTAAATCCCTTTACAACATGATCATTCACTCACTGTCTGCCAGCAGTGAACAAACCATAGTCAACATTTTAACCTTAGTGGATACAGCGCTGTTGGCTGGCCTACTACTGATCATTATCTTCAGTGGTTACGAGAACTTTGTTTCAAAATTAAATATCGGCGACCACGAAGATCGACCTGCTTGGATGGGCAAGGTAGGCTTTTCTGATTTAAAACAAAAATTGATTGGCGCCATTGTCGCTATCTCTGCCGTTGAGCTACTCAAAACCTTTATCAACTCCCAAGCCTTCACAGGCGAAGAGTTAATGTGGAAAGTCATTTTACACTTAAGCTTTGTTGCATCCGGTGTGTTATTTGCCCTGACCGATTACATCAGTGAGCGTGGTAAAAATTTAAAGGCGCAATAAGATTCGTTTTTCTAGCAAACTTACAATCAATCCTACGCTAGCCGAGGGTGGCCTATCTGTTTGCCCTCAGCGAACGACTTCTACTGAGCTTGTATCAGCTCGGCCTCTTTTTTCTGCATCATCTCAATAAGCTCACCTTGGTGGGTTTGTACTCTCTGAGCGCCAATCATGGCACCTTTTTGCATCAGCTCAGGCATGACACGAATCGCTTTTTTACCGGCTTCGGTGCTATAGAATTGATTGATTTGTTTTAACTCTTGCTCTGTAAACATCTCTATATAAAGAGCAATCAAATCCGGCTTCAAACTGTCAAAACTCATGTGCTTTTCAAAAAATGCAAGCATGGTTTCTTTGTAAGGAGCCAAGGCTGGGTTTTGTTGCATTTGCAGATCTAGCATCGTCGCGATGGACTGCTCCATAGCTTGCTCCATGCCGACGGTATTTAGCAGTTTTTCGGCTTCGCTTTCTACACTTGCCAACGCTTTTCCGCTAAAGCATAGACAAAAAAACAACCAATATAGCGCTTTCATATGATTTCCTTTTCGCGATAAAAAAAGCTTAACGAGTACTCGCTAAGCTTTATTATTTACACGAGAGAACCGTCACGATTAATCAGCAATGAGATCGTACTCGTTACGTAATATTTCGATAATTTCAGCCTTAGGATTGGCCGATAAAGTGATGTTTTGACCGGTAATTTTCTCGGCTATACCGGTGTAAATATCCGATACTTTCATCAAAACTTCAGTGGGTAAGGCATTGTCTTTCGCCAATGCCTCACGTTCTGGCATCCGGTCTTTGTTAAGAAGAATATCAGGATCAGGAAAGTGATTGAGCAGTAGTTGACGAAATTGCTCTTTGGAGTTTTCAACCACATTACCTTGTCGGTATTGCGCTCCATCCCAAATACGCGATGAATCTGGCGTACCGACTTCATCCATGTAAATCAGCTTTTCTTGGCCTTGCTTGTCAGTGACGTAACCAAATTCAAATTTGGTATCAACAAAAATTTGCTCAATATCTGCCAATGCAGAGCTGATGACATCAAATCCTTGCTTCAATAGCTTTTCATACAAGCTAATATCTTCGGCTTTGGAGAAGCCAAACGCGGCAAAGTTATCTTCAATATTCTTGCGCGTCACATTAACATCATCTGCTTCTGGCACACCAGGGATCCCGGTTAAAATGCCCTTCGTTGATGGCGTATTTAGTAACTGGTCAAGCTTCTTATCGCGGCCTAACCCTTCTGGTAACTCAATACCACAAAAATCACGCTCGCCTTTTTCATACGCTCGCCACATAGAGCCAGTGATGTACTGACGACAAATGGCTTCGATCATTACTGGGCGTGCTTTTTGTACAATCCATACAAACGGGTGCGGAATATCCAGAATATGGCTATCAGCCAAACCCTGTTGCTTAAACAAGCCAAACCAATGGTTAGAGATAGCATTTAAGGCGGCACCTTTACCTGGCACACCATTCATGCCTTCTTCACCGTGCCAAATGCAATCAAATGCTGAGATTCGGTCACTGATAACCATAATGGCAAGTGGCGTGTCCGGCGCAACATCGTAATTTTTCTCCGTGATTAAACGGCGACTGTCTGCTTCAGAAAGCCAGTAAACAGAACGTACTTTACCACTGTGAACCGGTTTATCTGTACGAATGGGAAGGTCGTTATTGACCGCTAAAACTTGATCAGCAAGACTCATGGCTCTGCTTTATCCTCTTCATGAAAAAAGGGCGCTAAGCGCCCTTAAGCAAGCTTCAGTCTAGCGACTGTGCTGCTGCATTAAATCTACGATACTAAGGTACAGTTCACTCATAGTACGTTTAGGCAATGGTTTCTTATTACTGTCTAGCACAGTAATAACCGTATCACCTTTGTTATTTTGGCCCACGCGGAAAGTGTAGGTGCCTTTTCTTAGGTCAAACTTACGTATACGCTGCTGACTCCAGAAATCAGAATTCGGTCGCTTGTAGCTCACTTCATAACTGCCCAATACTTTGTTACTTTCAATCAAGGTAAAGTTAAGTTTCTTCAGCGCCGTTGGCAGTTTATTCCACACTCTGTCGTAATCAACACCCGTAATCCAAGCTAACTGGTCATTGTCGTCAAAGCCAAGGTCCAGGGGCACTCGGTTATCTTGCGACTGAACCGCTAAGGTGGCTTTATTTTTACGATCAAGCCCATAAACCAATAAACGGTTTATCATGCTTTTTTCATAACGCACTTTATCTTTAGCAGACACAGTGCGAGTCGTCTCTCCGTCTACCGTTTCTTCTATGCTCAATAGCTCGATGCCAAGACTTGCTGCACGCGACGACTCAGAGCTGTTCAGTGAAAACTTATACTTTTCTTTAGAGCTGTAACGGGTTTTATTCCAAAATGCGCCGTAACTGTCTTCAAACTCAAACCAACCACTGCTGAGCTCGCCGCTGGGTTTGTTTTGACTTTCCACATTGACGCCGGAGTGAGTTAAAAACCCGGTTAATAATGCCCATACGTCATCTCTGACAACTTTACTGCGGTCGACAGAAGTAAAGGTCACAGTGACACGCTCAGCGCTTTCATCAACGCGTGTTCCTTCGAGTACTGGTAACACTTGCACTGGCGAGCGTACATCCACTTCTTGCCCGACGTAATCGGCTGGCGCATTGGCTCCAAGTGGCGGAATATCATAGCTGCTTGAGCGCGCTAACTCACCGATACCTTGTGTAGAAATGGGTTGCGCTAATTCTGCTTCTAGGTAATCAAACTCACCGTTAGCTAATTTACGGTCTTCGTGATTACTACAACCGGCAAGGATAGCAATAAACAGAGAACTAAAAAGAACACGATTTTTATTCAACACTAATACGCCTTAATCAATGAGGCCTGCTTGCTTTAATGCAGACTCAACTTCAGGTTGCAATGCCTCAGAAAGGCTAGTTAATGGAAGCCTTAAATCACCGTTTTGGATCAAACCTAGACGCTGACAAGCCCATTTAACCGGAATAGGGTTTGCTTCAACAAACAGTTTATTGTGTACAGGTAACAGTTTTTCATTGATGCTTCGCGCTTGCGCTTCTTCGCTGGCCGCTGCGTGTTGACACATTTGTGCCATTTCATTTGCGGCAACGTTGGTGGTCACAGAAATGACGCCGTGGCCGCCTTGTAATAAGAAGTCTAGGCCGGTTTCATCGTCACCGCTGTACAAAGCAAAGTCATCACTGACTAATGCTTGAATGTCTGCTAATCGCTGTAGGTCACCTGTGGCTTCTTTAATACCTATGATGTTATCTAACTTTGCCAAACGTGCGACCGTCTCTGGCAACATGTCTACTGCGGTACGCCCTGGTACATTATAGAGGATCTGTGGTAAATCACTGGACTCAGCAATAGTTTTGTAGTGTAAGTACAAGCCTTCTTGGGTCGGCTTGTTGTAATACGGCGTAACGCTTAAACCCGCAGCGACACCTGTATTTTGGAATAACTTACTTAGCGCTATCGCCTCAGCGGTAGAATTGGCGCCATTACCCGCAATCACTGGGATACGACCAGCAGCAAACTCTAACGTTTTCATGACCACTTTGACATGATCATCAACGTTGATGGTGGCTGACTCACCCGTGGTACCGACAGACACTATTGCTGATGTACCCGCTGCAACGTGATAGTCCACCAGTTTTTTCAGTGCTTGATAATCAATTTCACCTGCACTGTCCATTGGGGTTATTAAAGCAACTATACTACCGGCTAGCATTTCTACATCTCCTTATAATCAAGGGAATAATGGTACTTTTCCCATTGCCTAAAAACAAGCTTCTGTTACCGTTTCGAGATCGATTAGACAGCTTTACTCGTATGCCGGTTAGACTTTAACCGATTTAAGCAAGAAATAACAAAATTGCTCGACTTTAAAGCTAAAATTATTCTTTTAATAAGATTAAGATAAACTCTTCGCTGCTGACGCCAGTTTAATTGGCACCGTGAATAATAAGGAAAATAAACATGCAAACCCTAGTGGCCGGTGATAAAGCGCCTGTATTTAGCCTGCTAAACCAAAATAATGAAACCATTAACCTTGCCGACCTAAAAGGTAAAAAAGTATTGGCCTACTTTTACCCAAAAGCCATGACCCCAGGTTGCACCACTCAAGCATGCGGTTTACGCGACCATCAAGCCCAATGGCAACAGCATAATCTAGTGGTGTTTGGCGTCAGTCCTGATGCCACAAAACGATTACACAAATTTATCGAGCGCGATCAATTAAACTTTGACCTATTGTCAGATGAAGACCATCAAATCGCGGATGCTTTTGGTGTCTGGGGACGTAAGAAATTTATGGGTAAAGAATACGATGGTATTCACCGCATCAGCTTTCTCATTAATGAAGAAGGTGTCATTGAACACGTGTTTAATAAGTTTAAAACCAAAGAACATCATCAAGTTGTGATGGATTACCTCGACCAAGCGAGCGCATAGTGCAGAGCGCTGCAGTCGTCACTGCAGCGCGATATTTTTTTACTCTGAGGCCAGATCGGTTTGAGCTTTCTCCGAGGGCCAAGCATTCATCACGGCTTTCACTAGGGTAGCCAAAGGAATCGCAAAAAACACGCCCCAAAACCCCCAAATACCACCAAATACCAATACTGCCACAATAATAGCCACAGGGTGTAAGTTAACCGCCTCTGAAAACAACACTGGCACCAACACGTTACCGTCTAAGGCTTGAATAATGCCGTACGCCACCATGAGATACCAAAAATCAGAGGTAAAGCCCCATTGCAGCATAGCCACTAACGCTACAGGCACTGTTACCGCAGCTGCGCCAATGTAGGGAATTAAAACCGATAAACCGACTAACACGGCTAGCAAAGCCGAGTAACGCAGATCCATCACGGCAAAAACGACATAACTGACAGAGCCTACAATCAGGATTTCTACCGCTTTACCACGGATATAGTTCATGATCTGACCGTTCATTTCAATCCATACCTGCGCTGCTAGTTGACGATTTTCTGGCAACAAACGGGTTACACTTAAAGACAAACTCTGCTTGTCTTTAAGCATAAAAAACACCAGTAAAGGCACTAAAATACAATATACAAGCACCGCCGCAATGTTAATCAGCGACCCCAAAGAAAACGACACGATTGCTTCTGCGCTAGCCAGAACCTTGTTGCGAATGTTATCGGTAATACTGGCGACCATTTCAGAGTCAATCGCTTCAGGGTATTTGTCCGGTAACGTCAATAGATATGACTGACTCTGGTTCAACATAGACGGTAAATCGCGCACTAAATTTGAGCCCTGCTTAAATACCGTGGGTAGCAAACCAAGTAATGCCAACACTGCCAATGAAATAAACAAGGTGACGACAATTACGGTGGCTCCGGTACGATTAAGGCCTAATCGTTGCAGCCGATTTACGGGCCAATCGAGCAGGTAAGCAATCACAATCGCTGCAAGTAGCGGCGCCAATAGCGCGCCAAAAAAATAGATTAAGCCAAAGCCAAATAACAAGAGTACCGACAAGGTGACTGCGTCGGGATCGGAAAACCTATCTTTATACCACTTAGAAAAGAGGTCTATCATGATAACGCTTTATCCTTTAATGAGGTTTATGTACTAAATAATGATGCTCAGTGCTTGGCGCTGGGCGTTCAGAGAAAACCACTTGCTGCTTGCTTAAGTAACGTGGAATGTCATGATTCGAGCTGGCATCAGCCAACATAAGTAAGGCAACCGGATGTTGTGAAGGCCTCGCTAACCACTGCCTTATTGTGATCAAAGGCATGGGGCAAACCATATCGCGGCAATCTAAAATGTCCAAAATGTCGCGGCACCAAGTCGTAATAATGCTCACTATTATCCCTATAATTTGCGTGTAATTCAAACACTATGCGTTATGTGAGGGCTGCTCCTAGAAGGGAATCACTTGCGACCCTTATAGACAAAGTTTATGCTGGCCCTATCAAAGACCAAGGAATGCGTGCGTGCGTCAGATTCGAATCATACTCTTGCTATTACTGACCTGGGGTGGCTTTTTTTCCAGCGCCACATTGGCCGCCAATAACTTGCCCGAAATTGGCACGGCTGGGGCTAGCGCGTTAACCATTGAAAAAGAAATGCAATACGGCAAAGCTTTTTCCGTGATGGCCCGAGGGGGGCTACCCGTCCTAGACGATCCACTGCTCAATAATTATGTCATTGACCTAGGCCAAAAATTGGTAGCTAATGCCGACTCAGTGCGGTTTCCTTTTAATTTTTTTATTATTCAAAACAATGATATCAATGCCGCGGCATTTTTCGGCGGCTATATCAAAATTCACACTGGTTTGTTTTTATACGCAGATAACGAAAGCCAGCTGGCTTCTGTAGTCGCTCACGAAATTGCCCACGTTACCCAGCGTCACCTAGCCCGTATCATGGAAAGTCAAGCGCGCAATAACCCGGCGAATATGGCGGCTTTAGCGGGCGCACTATTGTTAACGTTGGTTTCTCCTGAAGCCGGTCTTGCCGCCCTGCAAACAACCTTAGCGCTAAATTTACAATCGAATATTAACTTTACCCGCACCCATGAATTTGAAGCCGATCGATTGGGCATACAAACCATGCAACGCAGTGGCTTTGATACCCGGGAAATGGGGAACTTTTTTGGCAAATTAGCGGCTAAATACCGCTATGTCAGTACACCGCCACAAATGTTACTGACCCACCCCCTTCCAGACACTCGCGTCACCGAATCACGAGCAAGGGCGGCACAATACAAGCCTCGAAACGTGCCCCCGAGTTTGCCTTTCCAGCTTTCTAAAGCTCGCATAGAAGTACGTTATTCCAATATGTCGGCAGAAGCCAGCCATAGCTTTTTTAGCAATCAGCTTAAAAATAAAAGCTACGCGTTAAAAGAGGCGGCATTATATGGCCAAGCCTTGGCCTTGATGGAGCAACAAAAATACTCGCAAGCAGATGTGATAATTGATCAATTGCTGGCGGCAGACAGCCGTAATTTATTTTATGTCGATGTCAAAACTGATTTAGACATATATCAAAAGCGCCACCAGCAAGCTGTTAACAGGTTACAAGGTTTTTATAAACAGCAACCTAAAAATCAAGTGGTTGCCATCAACCTGATCAATGCCGCGATGGAAGCCGGAGACTATGATTTAGCCCACAAAGTATTGTCACCTTTTTTACGGGAATACCCCAATCATGCCTTAGCATGGTCAATGGCAATCAAGGTTTATCAAGCCCGAGGTCAGTTGGGCAAAGCGTATCATGCCAGAGCAGAGTATTTAGCACTGCACGGCGACTTTAAAAAGGCCATTTCAGAGCTGCAAATAGCCATCGCCGAGACAGACGCAAAGCTTGAACGCGCGAGACTCGAAGCCAAAGTGGAACAATATAAAACCTCTCAAGCTTCATTGGATGCACTTAGGTCTTAGTTAATTCCATGCTTAGCCATCACTTGGTTTAAAGACGTTAAGGTTTGTTCGCCAACCAATACGTCTTGCACTTCTTGATTGGGGCCTAACAAATAGGTCGTGGGCAGTACTTTTGGGCGCTGTAGTGGAAAGTCATGCGAGATCACGCTGGCAAAAGGGAAGCTCACCTGCTTATTTTGATGACTTTGCCTAAGCCTGTCTAAACTCAAATCATCGTAACTTATCGCCAGCACTGCGACCTTATCTTGCTGTTTGGCAAAGGCGTCTAGTGCCGGTAACTCTTTGATACAAGGCTTACACCAGTCGGCGTAATAATTTACCAGTAACCAACGGCCCTGATAATCCGACAAGGCGGCCTTGTTGCCATCATGTATTTGTAATTGGGGTTCACTACAGGCCATAAGTAAGCCACTCAGTAAACTGGTGAGTATCCATTTCTTCATTACTACTAAACTCTATTCGCTTTGGTTACAATGTGCTGAAATCATCCATGGAGAGTCAGCATGTCACAGCTCAGTATTTATCACAATCCGCGTTGCTCTAAAAGCCGCCAAACCCTCGCTTTGCTGGAAGAGCAAGGTCTACAGCCTGAAATAGTGTTATACCTTCAAACGCCACCCGATGCGGCAACGTTAAAACACATTATTGCGCAATTGGGCTTTGATTCTGCACGCCAACTTATGCGTACTAAAGAAACACTTTACAAAGAGCTGGCCTTAAAAGATGTGACAGATGAAGCGATGTTACTTGATGCCATGAGTAATCACCCTAAATTGATTGAGCGCCCGATCGTCTTAAATAGCGGTAAAGCCGCCCTCGGCCGACCACCTGAGCAAGTGCTGGAAATTTTATAATGACCCAGCAGTTTAGAAAACTAGCGCTCTTCGGCTACTTTGGCTTATGGCTGTATATTCCTTTGTGGCACCTATGGCTATCACCGCCTAGTCTAGGTCTTGATCCCTGGTTTGTATTAAGCATTTGGTTAATTCCACTTATTTTCCCATTACGTGGATTATTAAAAGGCAACCCTTACACCTACGCATGGACCTGCTTTATAAGCTTGTGGTACTTCTTGCATAGCTTAACCATTATGGTGTCAGATCCTGCGGAGCGCTGGCTAGCGGTTGGTGAGTTTTTCTTAGCTGTCTGCTTTTTTTGCGGCTGCGCCTACTACGCAAAACATCGTGGTAGAGAGTTAGGTTTAAGTATTAGAAAGCCTAAAAATAAAGCGAAGCAATAATCTTGTTACAGAAAATACTGGGTTAAATGCCCAGTATTTCTTTTACAAAAGGGATGGTTAATTTACGCTGAGCAGCAATCGAAGCACTGTCTAGATGATCCAATGTCTTTAATAAGGTGCGCATTTCACGGCTTAACCGGTTCAATAAGAAGCGTCCCACGTCCACCGGCAATTTAAAACCTCTTAACTGGGCCCTCAGTTGCAGAGCACCCAATTTAGCTTCATCATCTAATGGGGTTATTCGGTAATTAGTGCCCCACTCTAACCTTGAAACTAAGTCGTTTAATTCTATACCAATGTTTTTCGGTGTATTGTCAGCGGTAAATAAAATACAGGTCGCAAAATCACGCTGAGCATTTAGCTCTATACAGCGGTTATACAAATCGAATAACGCCTGTTGCCAAGCAGGATGGCCGGCTATGCATTCTAGCGAATCGATACAAATCAGTGGCAAGTTTTCCATACCATCTAACATGCTAGGATCCATCATGTTCATCAGATCCAAAGGCACATAGGCAGCGGCAAGGCCAATCTCATTGGCTTCAGCACAGGTAGCGTGTAAAAGGTGTGAGCGGCCGTTACCCGGAGCGCCCCACAAATAAATGACTTCCTCGCCTTGCCCTGAACCCGCATTACGCAGCGCAGTTAACAGTTGCGCGTTATCGCCAGGATAAAAACTTGCAAAGGTTTCATCGTCAGGTAATTGCACCGATAGGGACAGTTGAGAGGGGTTTTGTTGTTCCACAAATACCACTTAGTAGCTGAAGATGTTGCACAGTGTAACACTGGCTAAATAAATGAGCAAAGGCGTTAAATTTCGCGTTTAACGCCCTGTCAAAGAGGCGAGATTAGTTCACTTTAGACCAGACCAAATGCAACGTATTACCGGCTTGATTACCCGGCTGAAACCGGTAGTCCAGCTCAATTGCTTGCTCTAAGGCGGCCCGAGTCCCTTGTAACTGCAACTTTAAGCCTATGCTATTGGCGGTTACCGATTGCGTGTTAGCCTGTTTTACCACAGTCAGACCGTTAAAAAATTGCTGAATTTTCACCACGTCAGCCATACCTTTAATATTAGTCACTTTCACGCTAATCATATTGTCTGTGGTAATTGGCTCATTGCTAATTGCGACGGCGTATTTGTCCGCATAAAACTGGCTGATTTGTGCAACCATTTGAGGAACGGCCGTTTTGCCTTCGCTGCTGCCTTGAGTTAAACCATGGGGCTGCGACATAGCGCCTCCCGCCAGTTGCCAGTTCAGTGTGACGTTACCCTTATCTTCCATTATTCTCACCATCACAAAGCCATTGGCTTGATAGCGCTGACTGGCATTTGCTACAGGTTGAAGAAAACGACCTCGTACATCCGCAGCGCTCACTTGCATCAAGTCATCCAGATCCAATAATGGTAAAGTGATCGGCAGTGCAAACTGTTGTGCTTGCCGTTTTAGTGACGTCATCAACTCAGGTTGTTGTAATTCTGCCACTAACTCACGTTGCCCGCCGCGTTCATCGACAAACCAAAAAACAGTGTTGGGACGATTAGAGCCCCACACCGCTAACTCAATTTGCTGCAAAACTTGCAGCACTTTTTCTTCAGAAAAGAAAATAGTTTGGCTACCTTCGCCCTGCTCCGTTTTTTCAACCCATTGCGCAACGTGTGGTAACAGAGCTTGAATGTCAGCTTGCTCATATGCGCTGTTCGACCCTGTGAGTTTAAGCAGCACTTTGGCAAATGCGGCTTGCTGAGTTGCTAGTTCAGATTCTGCGGGTGCCACCTCGGCTTGATAAAGCCCCTTCACCTCTAAGGCATGGACTTGAAATGTCATTAAAAGTGAAATAAAAACTAGAAAATACTGCTTCATGCTTTTCCCAGAATAGGTAATAAATTTCAGCGCCGAATAATGAACCATGCATGAAAAGAGAGCAAGTGCCGAGGTCAGGTTTCAGTACTTTTGCCATTCTATGATAAGGCAGTGTGACTAATTAAAGCCGATTCTTGGTAAGGAAAGATCATGACGGGGCAGATAAGGGACCTTGTTAGACTCAAATCCCCCGTTCGTATTCATCAAAAACGATTAACAAAATTGCTTAATTTGCGCTTTAGAAGTGGCCAGCATTTCTTTAACGTGCTTTTTGTGTATTTTCACGCCACCTACTTCATCAATATTCTCATCAAGAATTTGCTGACCAAAACGTTGCTTTTGTTTTGCCTTAGTGCATAAATCTGTCTCGATGCCTGATACTACTGAAGTATTTTGAGGGTCGGTGGCAGCAAAAGAAGTGGTGGAGTTTTTCTGCGTGCTCACTTTTTGTTCAACAGCATCAAGGACTGCAACAGGGGCAGGTGTCGCTGCGGCTTGCTGCGGTGCTACCACGTTAACCTCATTCACCTCAACTGTTTTGGATTGTCCCTTAATACGCGGTTGAGAGCTAAAGTGTACCGTACCGTTGGCGTCCGTCCATTGATAAACTTCAGCTTGTAATAATGGGGCAAGTGATAAGCTCAACACTAGCATCAACGATTGGCATAAGTACTTCATGATCTGCTCTCATATTAAGCCTAGCGTATTTCAACGAGGCAAGTTGGATGATTTATGAGCATGATATCAAGATTCAAAAAAGGTCACAAAATAATCAAACAAGAATTGATTACTGGTTCACAAGTTTTCTCGTATTGCGGCTAAAGCACTCGCCATAAATGTAACGCGCGAGTGCCCGCCGTGTTCATTACCGCCTTGGTAGAGCAAGGTTAAGGCCAATGGCCACCAGACCACATAAACTCACGCCTTGCAGGCTAAATGATCCTATGCCAAAAGCCATTCCACCGATGCCAAACACCAATACAATAGAAACAATGCAAAGGTTACGGGCATTTGATAAATCCACTTGGTGGCGAATCAGGGTATTTAATCCTACAGACGCGATAGTACCAAACAACAAGATCATAATGCCGCCCATGACAACCGGAGGCACCGTTTGCAACACCGCGCCAAACTTCCCAATAAACGCTAAGCAAATGGCAAAACCTGCTGCCCATGTCATCACTTTAGGGTTAAAGTTTTTGGTCAGCATTACCGCACCTGTTACCTCAGAATAAGTAGTATTAGGCGGTCCACCAAAACACGCGGCCGCGGTAGTCGCTAAACCATCGCCGAACAAGGTGCGATGTAATCCAGGTTTTTGCAGGTAGTCTTTCTTGGTCACGGAGCCAATCGCCAATATGTCGCCGACATGCTCAACCGCAGGTGCGATTGCCACTGGAATCATAAATAAAATGGCTCCCCAATGCAGCTCTGGGGCGACAAAATTTGGCACGCTAAACCAACTCGCGGCAGCGATGATGCTAAAATCTACCTGGCCAAATACAACGGCCAGGCCATACCCCACGAGTACCCCAGATAAAATCGGCACAAGTTTAAAAATGCCCTTGCCCACCGTCGACATAAGCAAAGTAGTCAACAACGCAGGAATGGAGATCATCAACGCCGTATTTTGCGCCATTAATTCTGTGCTGCCATCACCAGTCTTGCCTATGGCCATGTTAACGGCAAGCGGTGCAAGGCCAAGGCCTATCACCATGATCACAGGCCCAACCACAACTGGAGGAAGCAAACGGTGGATAAACTCAGAGCCACGAATGCGCACAAAACCCGCCATAACCATGTACATCACCCCTGCCACCATTAGACCGGACATGGTGGCGGCAATTCCCCACGTTTGTACGCCATACATAATCGGCGCAATAAATGCGAACGAGGAAGCCAAAAAAATCGGCACCATGCGTTTGGTGACCAGCTGAAACAATAGTGTACCTATGCCTGCTGTGAACATGGCCACATTGGGGTCGAGCCCGGTAATCAGGGGCATAAGAACCAAGGCTCCGAACGCCACAAACAGCATTTGGGAGCCCGCTATCGCTTGCTGCAATGGGCTTTGATCAAGCCAAGGTTGTTCGGTCTCAGAGGTTGAGTCCATGAGTGAATCCTTACTCAGTTACGGTTACCTGGAAAACTTACTTGGTGCCAAAAATTTTATCGCCCGCGTCGCCAAGGCCAGGCATAATATAGCCATGCTCGTTCAAACGCTCATCTATGGCCGCGGTATACAGTTCAATATCTGGATGCGCTTGTTCTAGCGCGGCCAAACCTTCTGGCGCTGCAACCAACACTAAGACTTTAATATTCTTACAACCCTTTTTCTTAAGTAAGTCCAAGGTAGCAATCATAGACCCGCCCGTTGCAAGCATAGGGTCAACCACCAGCGCCAAACGCTCGTCAATTTGACTGACTAACTTTTCAAAGTAAGACACAGGTTGAAGCGTTTCTTCATCACGGTAGATGCCCACCACGCTGACTTTTGCACTTGGCATGTGCTCTAATACCCCATCCATCATGCCTAATCCGGCGCGTAAAATAGGCACCACTGTGATTTTTTTGCCTTTGATTTGCTGAACCTGAATGTCACCCGCCCAACCTTGAATAGTGACAGTTTCCAAGGCTAAATCAGCCGTGGCCTCATAAGTCAGTAATGCAGACACTTCTCGTGCCAATTCGCGGAATCGTTTGGTGCTTATTTCAGCTTCTCGCATCAAACCCAGTTTATGCTGAATCAGCGGGTGTTTAACTTCACGTATCTGCATTTATTTCTCCGTCTCATTATAAAATGGCAAATTACTGAAAAATTGTAGCAAAAGCTGCTGGTCTCATAATTGATCATTAATAAAAATGCAGAATTATAGGCAGAAAAATTTTTGCTACCGCTGAGTGTCTGATAAAATGGCCGCGTTTTTTTCCTGTCATTGGTAAATTTTGCCTTTGACACCTCATATCTGGTTATTTTGGCGAGGGATCTCAGTGAGCAACGAAACCACTTCCTTAAGTTACAAAGACGCCGGCGTTGATATCGATGCTGGTAACGCTCTAGTAGAACGTATTAAAGGTGTGTCTAAGCGCACCAAACGACCTGAAGTATTGGGCGGTTTAGGTGGTTTTGGGGCATTGTGCCAACTGCCAACAGGCTACAAAGAGCCTTTGCTTGTTGCAGGCACCGACGGT
Organism: Motilimonas pumila; assembly: GCF_003596335.1. Taxonomy (GTDB): domain Bacteria; phylum Pseudomonadota; class Gammaproteobacteria; order Enterobacterales; family CBDFNC01; genus Motilimonas; species Motilimonas pumila. The sequence continues at coordinate 112,509 of NZ_QZCH01000005.1, read as the reverse complement.
GTTGGCACGAAATTGCGTTTGGCGATTGACCTAAAAAAACATGACACAGTAGGCATCGACTTAGTGGCGATGTGTGTTAACGACCTTATCGTACAGGGTGCAGAGCCATTATTCTTTCTTGATTATTACGCCACCGGTAAGCTAGACGTTGACGTTGCTGCAGCAGTTGTAACAGGTATTGGTGACGGTTGTGAACAATCTAACTGTTCATTGATTGGTGGCGAAACAGCTGAAATGCCAGGCATGTACGAAGGCGATGACTACGACATGGCCGGTTTTTGTGTCGGTGTAGTTGAAAAATCAGAAGTCATTGATGGCTCCAAAGTTGCTGCTGGCGATGCCTTAATCGCACTTGGTTCAAGTGGCCCGCACTCTAACGGTTACTCACTAGTACGTAAAATCCTAGAAGTGTCTGGCGCAGATCCAATGCAAGCTTTTGGCGATAATACCTTAGGCGAAACCTTGCTAGAGCCCACTCGTATATATGTGAAGTCTGTGCTTGAACTGATCAAACAAGCTGACGTACACGCACTTTCTCATATTACTGGCGGCGGCTTTTGGGAAAACATTCCTCGCGTATTACCCGCCAGTGCCAAGGCGGTGATCGATGGCAACAGCTGGCAGTGGCCAGAAGTTTTCAACTGGCTACAGCAAAACGGCAACGTTGAAACAGAAGAAATGTACCGCACGTTCAACTGTGGCGTAGGCATGGTGATTGCCGTGGCTGATGCTGACAAAGAAAAAGCGGTTGAGCTGCTTAATGCTCACGGCGAGCAAGCATGGGTGATTGGCCACATCGAAGATGCTAAAGACGGTGAGCCGCAAGTAGAAATTAACTAAGGTTAGCCATGAGCAAAAAAATACTCGTATTAATCTCTGGCTCTGGCAGTAATTTGCAAGCAGTGATTGATAAAGTGCACCTGAGTGATAACGCAGGGGAAGTGGTCGCGGTTATCAGTAATAAACCCGATGCTTTCGGTTTAACGCGCGCTCAGGAAGCCGGCATTGCTACAGACGTGGTAGTAAGCAAAGGCATTGCTAAGCGTGAAGAGTATGATGCATTGCTTGGTCAAGCTATCGATAAGTATCAACCTGATCTTATCGTATTAGCTGGCTTTATGCGGATTCTGACGCCGGATTTTGTCCGCCGTTATGCCGGTAAAATGCTGAATATTCATCCGTCTTTATTACCTAAATACCAAGGCTTACACACTCATCAGCGAGCTTTAGATGCTGGTGATGAAGCTCACGGCGCAAGCGTACATTTTGTCACTGAAGAGCTTGATGGTGGCCCTGTGATACTGCAGGCTAAAGTGCCGGTGTTTGAAGGCGATACTGCGGAAGATTTAGCGGCTCGAGTGCTGGATCAAGAGCACCGTATATACCCTCTGGCGGTACAATGGTTTGTTGCAGGGCGCTTGCAGATGCAAGACGGCAAAGCCTTGCTTGACCAACAAGTATTGAGTCCTGCTGGCTATGCTGCAGAATAGTAGCTGAAAGATAACCCAATAAAAAAACCTGCCATTGGCAGGTTTTTTTATCTGAAAATATTGAGCTTGGCTACAATAACTTTTCGCCCTGCTTAAAAACAGCAAACTCGCCGGGCTGCATTTTATGCCACACCTCGCCATCTGTTAGTGGGCGAGTCGCAATCACAGTGACAACGTCATTGGGAGTGGTCTCTTTTTGAAAATCTATCACTACGTCTTCATCAATCAAGCGCGCTTCTCCAAATGGCGCTCGCCGGGTGATCCAGTGCAGGTTATTACTGCAATAAGCCATCACATAATCGCCATCGGTCAATAGCATATTAAACACACCCTTTGCTCTTAACTGATCACAACACTGGGCAATGAATTTAAACACCGCCAGTTTGTTCGCAGGCTTACGGCGATATTTTTGACGCAGCTGATGTAAAATCCAGCAAAACGCTTTTTCACTGTCAGTTGCGCCGACAGGTATCGCGTCCCCTGTTTCAAGGGTTTTGTAGCCTGTGAGTTGGCCATTGTGGGCGTAGGTCCAGTTTCGGCCCCAAATTTCCCGGCTAAAAGGGTGAGTATTCTCTAAGCTCACCCCCCCCCGGTTCGCTTGGCGGATATGACTAATCACCGCTTCACTTTTAATGGGGTAAGCTTTTACCAGCTCGGCTATTTTTGACTCGCAACTTGGGTGAGGGTCCTTAAAACTACGGCACCCTTTTCCTTCATAAAAGGTAATGCCCCAGCCATCTTTGTGGGGGCCGGTTTCGCCGCCCCTCTTAACTAGGCCAGTGAAACTAAAACAAATATCTGTTGGTACATTGGCACTCATGCCCAATAACTCACACATATAACCTCGGTCTGCTCCTTAATGCTGCTAGCTTGAGCTTAAGCCATTTCTTTTTCAATTAGATAGATCAATATATGAATGATTTTAATATGCACTTCTTGAATTCTATCGGCATAACCAAAATGTGGCACTCGAATTTCAATATCGGCTAGTCCTGCCATTTTGCCACCGTCTTTGCCCGTGAGAGCAATGGTTTGCATGCCCTTACTTTTGGCGACATCTATCGCTTTAATTATATTTTCAGAGTTACCACTGGTGCTAAGACCGACTAACACATCACCTTTGCGGCCAACCCCAGCGACATAGCGAGAGAACACTTCAGCAAAGCCGTAATCGTTACTGACACAAGATAAATGGCTAGCATCAGAAATCGCGATCCCAGGTAATGAAGGTCGGTCATCTCGATAACGGCCGGTAAGCTCTTCAGCAAAGTGCATTGCGTCGCAGTGTGAACCGCCATTACCACAAGATAACACCTTACCTTCAGCCTTGAAGCTATCGGCTATCAATTTTGCCGCCGCTTCAATCTTTTGCATGTTCGCCGTATCTTGAATAAAAGCTTCAAGAACTTGCCCGGCTTGCGCTAATTCCGCTTTGATTAAATCTTGATACATCTGGGCTCCCATCGCAAAAAACAACATTCTGACACACATCATTTTATCTGCCTACGACAATTGTGCAATTTCAGAACTAACAGCTTGCAACTTCATCAAATTACATCTTAGCTTATACTGAGGTGGGTTATGTTAACGATGCTAGTTGTATTATTACTTTTTGTTTTTACTTTGGTTTTATGTGCATTAAAGCTATCGCTGTTAACTTGCAGCCTGTTGATGGGCGTGGCGCTTTTAGTCACTATATCACTGGATTTCTTACCTAGTTGGTTATGGCTGTTTTACTTATGCGGCTTTGTACTGCTGAACCATGGCTCACTTCGAAGGCAATATATCAGTCAGGGGCTGTTACAACTCTTTATTCGTTATAGTCATCATTGGCCAGCACCAGAGCCGACCAGTTTTAATACTTGGTTAGAGCAACCTTTAAGCACCGGGCGTTTGCGCTGGCAAGATTTATTCACCCTCAGTGCACCGCGCTTAAGCGCGGCGGAGCAAGCATTTTTAACTGGCCCAGTAGACAACCTTTGCCGCCTAAGCTTAATGCACCCCAGCAGTTTAAATAGCATTGCAAAGCCATGTTGGTCACTTATTCTACAACAAGGCTTCCTCAGGCTTTGTCCCGCCAAAGACATTGAGCAAACGGGCTACAGCTTGTATTTCTGTCATAAGGTGATCCAAAAAGTGGCCAACGCTGATATGCAACTTGCTGCGCACCTTGCATCACTTAATAGCTTGGATATCCAACAATGGACGCCAAATACTGACGCATCCCCGTCACAACCTTGGCATAATGACCCCGCTACTTGGCAAAGCTTTATTTTAGATGACGCTGAGCTAGCACTTTTACAACAAGGGAAGTCGCTTGAAAAGCCGTTACCCTGCCCTTTTTCACCGCAGTACTTGCTGTTAATTTATGCGCCTACTGATACGTCTTGTCGCCGACAAGCCTTCTTCGTTGAGGCCAGTAAGGTGGTAAGCGAAATCATTATTGAGCAAAAGCAAGACGAGTATTGGCTCAATATCTTGCAATTTCCGCATACAATCTTAACTTCACAAATGAAAAACACTGCGCCTTGGCAAAGGCTTCCCGAAGTGCAAAGCCATCAACTTTGGCAAGGTTTTCAAGCTAAACAACAGTTATTGCAAACTGCGCTGCAGTCAGCAGAAATGAAGCGCGCTTTACTGAAATACTTAGCGCAACAAGAAGATGATAAAGCGCAGGCTTTATTACAACGCCTTGTGCCTTATGAAGCCAGTATAATGATGACTTGTGTTGGCTTAGATAATGGCGAAAATGCGCCTTTGATTTGTGACTTATTGAATCGAATTGTTAAAAATACTCGACATGAAACAACAACGATGACACCTCAAAGCTATTTTCAGTATTTATATTGCTGTCATCCTTTTCTAACTCAAGAGTATTTAGCGTGTTGGCCCGATCCCGATATAACAGCGTTCGATAGCCACATTTTCTCTCACTACGGCTATAGTATGAGTCAGCTTATTTATGCCGCAAGATATCGATTTCGCCCCATTGGCAAATTTAAGGCAAAAGAGCTCAATTACTTTATTGCGGTTAAAAAGCTCTCTCACTTACAAGCCGTTTTAGGGGAATTGTTATTGTTTGGTCAACTAACGCCAAGCCAACAGCATTCTTTACAACAAAAATGTCTGCTGTTGTTGAGTAAAATCTACGAGCTTACCAGTTTGCTGCGTTGTAACTTACCCCCCGCAGTAACCTTTAGCGCCATGGATAAGTGCCTAAACGAAGTCGATTATTTGTTGCAAAATATTAAACACAATCTGCCTCTAGGCAGTATTCAGCAATTATTGTGTTATTGGGTAATACCTTCCCACAGTTTTATTCGCACCGAGTCAGATGATAACCAAGCAGCAATAAAAGCAGCATGCGCAAGCAGTAGTCGGTTTTATCGCGATCTCATTCAAGACGTCTTTGCCGAGGATAACGTCATTCGATAATCGATTGGCTGGTGATTAAGTCGTTCACATTGGCATACTCCAATAACAGCAACTAAATCATCACCTTGATAAAGCAGGCCTGTACGAGGACGAAGCCAAGGGGGAATACCAGCCCCTTGCAGCACTTTTTTCAAGCTTTGTTGACGCTTTTTGTATGGCGTGACCTTCATGTTTAAAGAGTGAGGGTACCTGAGTGTTAAAAGACAGTCTCCGGCCTTAACACCCAAAGAGTGCTCCCCTGCTTGTGAGTCAGAACTGTTTGGTTTGCAGGCTTTGGTCAAGCACAAAGTCAATCCATTAGCTAATGCAACGGTTTGATTAGGCATCACAGGTATGGGCTTGCTCGGGATCTCAGCAAGCGGCTCAACACAATATAGCCTTTGTTGATAGCGGCGAATGGAAAACTGCTTGAAATCCATCTCCGGCTCAGCAGATGTTGCCGCTTGAGCGACTTGTTGCCAAACCAGTTTAAGCCTTGCGGCCGCAGGGCAATGAAAGCCTTGCTGTTTCAGCCATAGCCGAATAATAGCCATACGCTGAGCGGGATTGCAGCTTGCTAGCTCAGCGATTAGCAAACTATTATCAGTGTATTGGCAACGATCAAGATCCATGGTTACATAATGCTCTAATAACGCTTGCTGTTCGCCGCAAAGCTCAGCACTTCTGGCCATGGTTTGCGATACTTGCGGCCAACGCGACTGTAACAGCGGCAACACTTCTAAACGCAAAAAGTTGCGGTCAAACCGTGTGCTTTGATTACTGTCATCTTCGACCCAATTTAATGCGTTAACCTGCGCATAAGCTTCTATTTGCTGCCGGGAACATGCCAATAAGGGCCGACAATGTTCGCCTTGGCCAAAAGATTTACACATTGGCATTGCCGCCAGTCCTGCTACGCCACTGCCTCGTTTTGCGGCAAGTAAGAAGCTTTCAACTTGATCGTCTTGATGTTGAGCGGTGAGCAATTGACCTCCGTCAGTCAAAGCGCTACCTAGCGCTTGGTATCTTGCCGCTCTGGCATTCGCTTCTAAGCTTTGCCGAGCGTGCTGAGGCACACTGACCTTGCTGATATGAAGCGGCACTTGCCACTGTCGACAAAGCTGTTGACAAAACTGTGCCCAATCGTGCGCATAAGCGCTTAAGCCATGATCAACATGCACCGCGGATAAAGTAAAACCTAACGAGTCTCTCAGCGAAACCAAAATATGCAACAACACCACTGAATCAACACCGCCACTCAGTGCTAGGCAGCGTTGCGGATTAGGGTGAGCTTGCAGCTGCTGTTTAACTTGACCGACGATGTCCGATGGTTGCGCCAAGGCTTTATCTCCTAATGAAATACCAGCTTGGTTTTCTTTGGCCCTAACAATTCAGCCAAGGCTTCAATTAACTCGTCGGTTGGCGTTACTCGCCACTGAGTGCCCAAAGTTAACTGTGCTTGGGCGCCAGGCCGCGTATAGTTGATTTGCAGAGGACACATTCCACCACTAAAAGGCATAATAATATCGCTAAATTGAGGGAAAAACTTATCATTGAGCTGACCGTGGTCAAGATTGAGCTGTAGCCCTTTGGCGTGCTTCTCTCTGGCTTCTGAAACGTCTAATACTTCCCTTGCGGTTAATTTCAAACCACCTGAAAAATCGTCATGGCTAACATGACCCGAGACCACTAAAATTTTATCTTTAACAAGCAAAGACTCGTATTGGTCAAACGCATCAGAAAATAGCATCACTTCTAAACGAGCGCTCTTATCGTCTAAGGTAAGCAGCCCCATCTTTTTACCTTTTTTAGTCATCATTACCCGCGTCGCAATCACCAAGCCCGAAGCGTTAGTATTTTTGCCTCGATCTGTAGCCACTAAATCCTTTAATCGTCCAGACGTGTAATGGCGTAACTCACTTAAGTACTGATTGATTGGGTGGCCCGTTAAATAAAGTCCTAAAGTGTCTTTTTCACCTTCAAGCCATACTTTATCGGTCCATTCAGGCACATTCGCAAAGGCATGCTGAATATCGTCAGGCTCGGTAGTCAGTACGCCAAATAAATCACTTTGGCCCTGAGCCTCTGCTTTCGCGTGTTGCACCGCCGCTTGCATCGCATCAGGTAACGTCGCCATTAACGCCGCGCGATGTGGGCCAAGTTTATCCATCGCTCCCGCCATGATCAGTTTTTCAAGTACCCGGCGGTTAATTTTCTTTAGATCAACCCGCGTACAAAAATCAAACAAGTCGTTAAATGTGCCACCTTGTTCTCGGGCGTCAATAATGGCTTCAATTGGCCCTTCACCTACGCCTTTAATTGCGCCTATGCCATAGATAATTTCACCTTGCTCAGACACGTTAAATTTGTACAAACCTAAATTCACGTCTGGGGGTAAAAGCGGCAGCCCCATGCGATCACATTCGTCCACTAGGGTAACGATTTTATCCGTGTTATCCATATCAGCAGACATTACTGCGGCCATAAAGTAAGCCGGATAATGGGTTTTCATCCACAGCGTTTGGTAAGACACCAAAGCATAAGCGGCAGAGTGTGATTTGTTAAAGCCGTAACCCGCGAACTTTTCAACTAAGTCAAAAATTTTCATGGCGAGCTCGCCATCAACGCCATTTTTGACCGCCCCCGCTTCAAAGCCGGCCCGTTGTTTGGCCATTTCCTCGGGTTTCTTTTTACCCATGGCGCGGCGAAGCATGTCTGCTCCACCTAAGGTATAGCCCGCAAGCACCTGGGCAATCTGCATAACCTGCTCTTGATACAAAATGATGCCGTAGGTCGGCTCAAGAATCGGTTGGAGTGACTCGTGCTGCCAGGTTGCATCCGGATACGAGACTTCCTCACGGCCATGCTTACGTTCGATAAAGTTGTCAACCATGCCTGATTGCAGCGGACCAGGTCGAAACAGCGCCACCAATGCGATCATATCTTCAAAACAATCGGGCTGAAGACGTTTAATAAGGTCTTTCATACCGCGAGATTCTAACTGGAACACCGCGGTGGTTTCTGAGTTTTGCAGCAACCTAAAACACGCGGGGTCAGCCACGTCTATTCTAGCGATATCTATGGTATCTTCACCACGCGCTTGCTTATGCACATTCGCCATATCAATCGCCCACTGCACTATGGTCAGAGTTCTCAAGCCTAAGAAATCAAACTTAACCAAGCCGGCGTATTCAACGTCATTTTTATCAAATTGAGTAACTGGAAAGTTACCTTCTGAATCACAATACAGCGGTGCAAAATCCGTAATGGTAGTCGGAGAGATCACCACACCACCGGCATGCTTACCGGCATTTCGAGTACAACCTTCTAATAAGCGACACATATCGATAAGATCGCGTACTTCTTCATCTTGATCGTACAACTCTGGCAATTTTGGCTCGGCGTCAAAAGCCTTTGCCAAGGTCATACCAGGATCGGGCGGGACCAATTTAGAAATACGATCCACAAAGCCATAAGGGTGTCCCAACACACGCCCAACATCACGTATAACGGCTTTAGCAGCCATGGTTCCAAAGGTGATAATTTGGGATACCGCGTCACGGCCATATAATTCGGCAACGTGGTCAATCACTTCATCACGACGGTCCATGCAAAAATCGATATCGAAATCGGGCATGGAAACACGCTCTGGGTTCAAAAATCGCTCAAAGAGCAGGTCAAATTCAAGCGGGTCGAGGTCGGTAATTTTTTGCGCATAAGCAACCAACGACCCCGCACCAGAGCCCCGTCCAGGCCCTACTGGAATATCATTATCTTTGCTCCACTGAATAAACTCCATTACGATCAGGAAATAGCCAGGGAAACCCATTTGGTTGATAACATCGAGTTCAATTTGCAGGCGCTCATCGTAAGGCTTTCTTTTTTCTGCAAAGTCTGGGCTATTACGATCGAACAAAAAGTCTAATCGTTCTTCCAGTCCTTCCCACGACACTTTACAGAAGAACTCTTCTATTGGCATGCCTTCCGTTGGGAAGTCAGGAAGAAAGTACTCCCCTAACCTTACCGTCACGTTACAACGCTTAGCAATAGCCACACTGTTTGCCAACGCCTCTGGGATATCGGCAAACAGTTCGCACATTTCTTGTTCAGATTTCAGGTATTGTTGCGGGCTGTATAATTTCGGGCGATTTTTATCTGCTAAGGTGTAGCCATCATGGATCGCGACACGTATTTCGTGAGCGTCAAACTTGTCTTGGTCTAGGATCACCACTTCATTGGTCGCGACAACAGGCAAGTCTTGCGCAAGCGCAAAATCAACCGCCATATGTAAGTAGACTTCTTCGTCTTGGCGTTCACTGCGCACAAGCTCAATATAAAAGCGATCAGGAAAGTGCGTTTTATAGAACTCACAACATTGCTGAGCAAGACTTTGATTGCCTTTGAGTAATGACTTACCTATGTCACCATCTTTGGCTCCTGACAACAGCAATACGCCCTTGTTGTATTTTGCTAACCAAGCTTTATCTAGCATAGGTTTGCCATTCACGTGACCACGCAAATAAGCTTGTGAGATGAGTAAGGTTACATTTTTATAGCCATCGTTATCCATTGCCAACGCCGTAACACGAAACGCTTCATCGCCAAGCTCATCACTTTGAACCCAAAAGTCAGCCCCGACGATGGGTTTGATGCCTGCATCATGGGCTGCGCCATAAAACTTAACCAAGCCACATAAATTGGTCTGGTCTGTTACCGCGATAGCAGGCATGCCTAATTCACTGGCTCGGTTTATGATCGGTTTGACTTTCGACAAACCATCAACCATTGAGAAATCACTGTGTACGCGCAGATGGATAAATTTAGGCTGATTCATAAGTTACCTTTTCAACGCATTTTGCACTGGTTTAAAACTTTTTCTGTGCCACTCGGTCGGTCCATATTGGGCAAGCGCTGCAAAATGGGCTTTTGTCGGATACCCTTTATGCTGAGCAAAACCATACTCTGGCAACTGCTCATCCAGCGTTTTCATATCTTGGTCTCGAATTACTTTAGCGATGATTGAAGCTGCGCTGATCTCAGCAACCCTTGAATCACCCTTTACGACAGCTTCTGCAGGCATGGCTAAATGCGGACAACGATTGCCATCAATAAACACAAAGCCAGGCTCTATACTCAGGTTTGCTACCGCTCGCTGCATAGCAAGCATAGTCGCATGTAAAATATTGATCTCATCAATTTCACGGGGAGATGCGCGGCCCACTCCAATGGCTAAAGCATGCTGCTGTATTTGTTCAAATAAAGCTAAGCGTTTCTTCTCACTTAACTTCTTCGAATCAGCTAAGCCAGAGATGGGGGCTTGAGGGTCCAATATTACCGCGGCGGTTACCACATCCCCTACCAAGGGCCCTCGACCCACTTCGTCGACACCTGCAACAATTTTTCCAGGTGGATATTTAATGGTATCCATGACACAACCTATTTAAAAAGAGAAAGGACTATTTTAACTCAAGCAGTTCGCAAACCGCAGTCGCAGCTTGTTCGTCAGCTTGGCAACGGATGCTTTGGTGTAACTCGGTGAAACGCTTTAAGAGTTGAGTGTTATCTTCTGCAATCAATTTATCCAGCTCCGTTACAATATTGTCTACGGTGCAATCGTATTGCAGCAATTCTGGCACTAATGGGCCATCGTGCAGTAAGTTAGGAAGAGACGCATATTTACTTTTTACCAAAGCTTTGGCTATGCGATAGGTAAGCCAGTTAACTCGATAAGCGACCACCATGGGGCATTTCGCGAGCATGGCTTCTAGTGAGGCCGTTCCTGACGCTAACAGTACATAATCAGCGGCCTGGAGCACTTGGCTCGCTTTGCCATCAACAACCGCGATTGTTAACTCTGGGGCATGTTGCTGCCATAACTGCTCAAACTGCTGCCTTCGAGTAGCATTAACCATAGGCACAACAAATTCGATTTCAGGATGGCGTTGTTTAATCACCTTAGCTGCTTGTAAAAAGTAAGGTGTTAGTAGCTCGACTTCCGCTTTGCGGCTTCCCGGTAAAATACCTAGGTACGGAGCGTTGCTTTTCAACCCTAATAAGGATCTATTATCCGCACTCTGAGGTTCGATAGGCAATCGTTCAGCTAAGGTATGACCAACAAATTTACACGGTACCTTAAATTTGTCGTAAAAAGCCTTTTCAAAAGGTAAGAAAGCCAGCACGAGATCCGTCGCTTTGGCAATCTTATGGATCCGCCATTGCTTCCAAGCCCAGACAGAAGGGCTGACATAATGAATGGTTTTAACTCCCGACTGTTTGAGTGTTAACTCAACATCAAGATTAAAGTCAGGGGCATCTACTCCGATAAAAATATCAGGAGGATTATCGAGAAAGTGCTGGGTTATTTGTTTTCGAATGGTCAAGATTCGACGTAACCGTCCCATGACTTCAACAAACCCCATCACTGACAGCTCTTCCATATTAAATAACGAGTGGCAGCCTTGTTGCACCATTTCTGGGCCAGCTATACCTTCAACATGAATATTAGGATGACGAGCTTTGAGGGATTTAATAAGGCCCGCGGCTAAGATGTCTCCGGACACCTCACCCGCGATGATACCTATACGAAGCGGTGCGCTCATATTAGCGCACAATTCCTCGGGTATTTGTGCTGATGAAATCCAGCATAGGTTGAACTTCTGGACTTTCTTTGACCATCTCTTCTAATAAAACACGCGCTTCATCCAAGGTATTACCATTACGGCAAATAATCTTAAATGCACGTTTAATCGCCATAATCTGACTGGAGCTAAATCCGCGGCGCTTTAACCCGACCGAGTTAATACCATGGGCTTCAGCGTAATTACCACTGGCCATCAAATAGGGCGGTACATCTTTGTTAACAGCAGAACAACCGCCAATCATGGCATGATCGCCAATCTTGCTAAATTGATGAATGGCTGACATGCCGCCAAAGATTACGTAATCGCCCATCTCAACATGTCCGGCTAACGTTGCATTATTAGCAAGGATACAGTGATCGCCAATAATACAGTCATGAGCAACGTGGGCATTCACCATAAATAAACAGTAGCTGCCAATTTTAGTCAGCCCCTGATCTTGCGTCGTACCGCGATGAATAGTGCAACTTTCACGAATGATATTGTGATCGCCAATTTCTAAATACGTTTGCTCGCCCGCGTATTTTAAATCTTGGCAATCTTCGCCCACGGTCGCAAATTGGAATATTTTGTTGTTCTGGCCAATTTTGGTATGGCCCTTTATAACAACATGCGGACCAATCCAAGTGCTCGCACCAATCTCGACATTCGCGCCGATAATTGAATAAGGCCCGATTTCTACGCCCTCTGCAATCACCGCACTATCATCAATAATGGCGGTCGGGTGAATAAGCTCATTGGCAATAGTCATTTACACTTCTCTTCTTGCACACATGATGTCAGCACTGCAAACAACCTCGCCTGCGACCTTGGCGGTACACGCAAATTTACCCATGCCACGACGCTCTTTGAGGTAATCTACAAATAATTCTAATTGGTCACCTGGCACCACAGGTTTGCGAAAACGCGCATTATCAATAGATGCTAAGAAGTACAACTCGTTGTCCTTTGGCTTACCGTAAGTTGCAAACGCAAGAATGCCAGTGGCTTGCGCCATAGCTTCAAGTATCATTACGCCTGGGAATACAGGTGTATTGGGAAAGTGTCCGGTAAACTGAGGTTCGTTAAATGACACGTTTTTAATGCCATGAAGGGTTTCACCAGATTTGTAATCTAATACACGATCAACCAAAAGAAAGGGGTATCTGTGAGGTAACAAGTCCATGATTTCTTGGATTTGTAATTGGTTTAATTCGTTACTCAAAATTTAGTCCTTAGCTTTACTGGCTAATTGTTTTTCTAATTCTTTGATGCGTTTATGCATGCTGTCTATGTTGAGTGTTCGCGCAGCTGTTTTACGCCACTCTTTATTCGGTTGCAGTGGGATACCTGACGAGTAAACACCAGGCTTATCAATCGGTCGTATCACCATGCTCATGCCGGTAATATGCACGTTATCGCAAATTTCCATGTGGCCATTTAGCACACTGGCACCGCCAACCATGCAGTTTTTACCAATTTTTAAACTGCCTGCAAAAGTGGCTGCACCGGCAATAGCGGTATTTTCGCCAATTTCACAATTGTGCGCTATTTGGCAAAGGTTATCGATAATAACGCCATCAGCGATGAGCGTGTCATCTAAAGCGCCGCGATCGATACAAGTATTAGCGCCAATCTCAACCCTGTCACCAATTAACACTGTGCCTAGTTGAGGTATTTTAACCCAGCGGCCTTTTTCATTAGCGTAACCAAAACCATCAGCGCCAATCACTGTGCCACTTTGAATGCAACAAGAGTGGCCAATCACCACTTCATGATAGATAGATACGTTGGCCCAAATGCGGCCATTTTCGCCAATTTTAGTATTTTTACCAATGAAACAGCCCGCGCCAATTTCGGTATTCGCGCCGATCTCAACACCTGACTCAATGACCGCGTTCGCACCAACCACGACGCCACTGCCCAACTTGGCCGTTTTATCGATCACAGCAGTGGGGGCAATGTCTTTTGCAGGCGCGGGAGTGGTATCAAGCAACTGAGTGGCAAGCGCAAACCCTAAATAAGGGTTGCTCATGACCAAAGCAGTTCCTTCAAAACCTTCTGCGTGTTCAGGTTTTAAGATAACCGCACCAAAATCAACAACATCAAGCTGTTTGAGGTACTTTTCATCAACCACAAAGATAACCGCATCTTTACTCGATTTAGCAAAAGAGCTGACTCTGGAAACGATATGCTCATCGTTTCCAGCAACCGTTGCGCCAATTTTGTTGGCTAATTCGGCTAACGAAATGTTATGCACGCTTATTTTCTCTTACCGATTTCAGCGACAACCTTGTCAGAGATATTCAAGCTAGGCTTAGCAAACACTGCTGCTTCACCATTTACAACAAGATCGTAACCTTCACGCTTAGCAATCGCTTCGATTGCTTTCACGACTTTCTCACGCATTTTGTTTTGTTCTTCAGCTTGACGACGACGGTTATCCTCTTCAAACGCTTTCAGCTTAAGTTGGTAATCTGCCACCAAGCTTTGAATTTCACGAGACAGCTTAGTTTTGTCTTTGTCAGACATTAATGCGCCATCACGCTTTTCTTTTTCTTGCTTAGATTTAATTTTTTTCTCTAACGATTTCATCTCGTTAATACGAGGCTGAAATTCTTTTTTCAGCTTGTTGATAATTTGATCTTTCTGAGGCATTTGCTGAAAGATTTCATTCGGGAAAACAACCGCGATTTTGTCAGCTGCCATTGCAACACTTGAAAATGAACCGGCAATCAATGCCAAACTTAAACTGGCAGCTTTAAATAACTTTTTCAACGCTTTGCTCCTTAACAATTAAAAGGTTTGCCCAATATTAAACGAGAATACTTCTGTTTTGTCGCCATCGTATTCTTTCAATGGTTGGGAAAGTGTAAATACTAACGGGCCCATAGGTGAAATCCACTGAACTTGAACGCCCGCTGAAACTCTCACTCGGCCTGGCTTAGAGTAATCCCCAAGGTAGTTACAATTGTAGCTACAGTAATCAGGATTAGCCCAATCAGGATTAAACTCGGTATCCCAGGTTTCACCCGCATCAACAAATAAGCTAGTTCTTACCTGACGCGTATAGGCTTCATCTAAAAATGGGGTTGGTACTATAAACTCAGCACTTAAGGTGTATACAGCGTTACCACCGACAGAATCATCGGTCGCCACTATGCTGTTATTGCCGTTATTGTGGTTGTTGTGTAAGGCCTTCGGTCCCACGGTATTGCTCTTAAAGCCGCGAATCGTAGAAAAACCGCCGGCATAAAAGTTTTCAAAGAAAGGTAAGATTTGGTCATTACCATCTATATCACCATAACCATTACCGTAACCTGCTGTACCGCGTACTAAAAAGCTCCAATCACCGTCTTCTGAGAGTCTGAAATAGTTTCTAAGTTCATATTTAATTTTAAAATATTGTAAATCAGAGCCTGGTGTAGTGACTTTACCAGACAAAGACTGGTACGAACCAGAAGTAGCGAACTGACCTCTATCAAGGGTGTTACGTGTCCAACTACCGGTAAAATCTATCGTATCAAAAGTTACCGAGCCGTTATCTTCTACCTGACTTTCATAAATATCCCAGAACTGCTGTATTTGCAAATAAGCCTTTAACTGTGAGATTTTATTTCGCTCATAACCTACGCCAAAATTCAAACGGTTATATTCATTGACAGGAAAGCCTAAGGTACCCCTGATACCGTAAGTCGTATTGTTATAATCAACAATGTTGGCTTCAGCAGCTTCAAAGTCGGTATAGAAAATACGCCCACCCAAGCTGACCCCGTCTTTGGTAAAATACGGATTGGTAAAGTTGATATCAGCATTTTTAGAGTAATCATTGGTGGAAGCATTAAAGCCCACTTTATTACCCGAGCCTAAGAAGTTACTTTGCTGCACACCTGCTGATAGGCTTAAACCAGATTCAGTACCGTAACCAATACCGGCATTAATAGACCCTGCGGCTTGCTCTTTTACAGTCACATCAACGTCTACTAAATCTTCACGGCCAGGAACCCGCACAGTGTTAATATCAACCGTTTCAAAGTAACCGAGTCGATTTAAGCGCCCTCTTGATAGCTCAATATTTTCACTGGATAACCAACTGCTCTCCATTTGACGCATTTCTCGCCGAAGTACCACGTCTTTAGTTTCTTGGTTACCCGAGATATTAATACGGCGCACATAAATGCGTTTTCCAGGGTCGACTGAGACGGTTAATGAAACCGTCTTATCATCATCGTTGATTTGCGGGTAAGTAGTAACCTTAGGATAAGCATATCCGTGACGCCCCAGAAATTTGCTAATACTCTCTTCTACACTCCGTACGTCTGCGCCCGAATAAATATCGCCAGCGCTAACAGCAACCAACTGATTTATATCATCATCTTTTCCAAGTAGGTCACCGCTTAAAGTAACATCTTTAACCGTAAACTGTTCGCCCTCTTCCACATTCACCGTGATGTAGATACCTTTTCGGTCCGGGGTCATCGATACTTGGGTATCATCGATATTAACCTGAATATAACCGCGATCAAGGTAATAGCTACGGATGGTTTCTAAGTCACCGGCCAACTTTTGTTTTTGATATTTATTGTCTGCTAAAAAGTTCCACCAAGGCGCACTGTCGGTGAGCTCGATCTGCTTTATTAGATCTTCTTCGGCAAATAAGGTATTACCAATAATGTTTATTTGCTGAATCTCGGCGCTACGGCCCTCTACAAATTCAAAAGTAAGGTCTACCCGGTTACGAGGCAAAGCCGTAACAACAGCGGTAACTTGAGCCCCATACTTACCTACACTGTGATAAAAATCTTCTAAGCTCTTTTCAATATTCGCTAACGAGGTACGGTCAAGAGCATCACCAACGCGCACATTGGCAGCATCGAGTGTTTCTTGCAGCTGCTCTTCTTTGATGGCTTTGTTACCAGAAAGCTCGATATTGTTAATGGTGGGCCGCTCTAGTACCTTGAGGATGAGTTGGCCATCATCACGAAACACGGTAATGTCTTCAAAGTTGCCCGAACGATACAGGCTTTTAACCGCTTGAGACAGGGTAAAAGAGTCAACTTCATCGCCAACGCGAATAGGTAAATTCAACAAGGCCGCACCTAAGGTAACACGCTGCAGGCCTTCAAGCTTGATATCTTCAACAGTGAACACTTCAGCCATAACAGACTGAGACAGCAAGCATGCGCCCGCGACTAAGCTTGGAGCAAAAAATCTACGTTTAGCCATTTTGTTATTATTCTTCCTTTAAACCTTTACCTTTATAGCAGGTTGAAGTCGTTTAATATTGCTACGCTCATGATAAATAATATGAAGCCTAGGCCAATCTTGAAGCCTATTTCCTGAATGTGCTCTGGCACCGGACGACCGCTGATTAATTCTATACAGTAATAAAGCAAGTGGCCACCATCAAGTACTGGCAAAGGAAATAAGTTAATTAAGCCCAAATTTATGCTAATCAGAGCCAAGAAGCTCAAAAAATACACAAATCCGTAGTCAGCACTGGCACCCGCGCCTTTTGCAAGCGAGACAGGGCCGCTTAAATTATTTATAGAAATTGTCCCTACAATAAGCTTGCCAATTGTATCAAAAGTGAGAACGGTTAAGTCCCAAGTTCGTTGACTGGCTTTTGCAAATGCGTCAATTAAGCCATATTGACTCGTAATAATGTACTCTTTTGGATAAGTCTGCGCGTCTGGCACTACGCCTATATAACCTATCTCTTGACCGTTTCGCTCAGTACTATCAGGAGTAACGGTTAACTGTATTTGTTGCCCTTCCCTGATAACAGTGATCAGTAAAGCTTTACCAGGATGGTTTCTGACTATATCGGTAAAACCTGACCACTGCGTAATCCCTTGACCATTGACGGCAACAATTTCATCTTCTGCCATTAAACCCGCTTTGTCGGCGGCGCTGTTTTGCAACACATTGGCCAAGGTTAAGTAAACCTCAGGCTGAAAGGGAATCAGGCCTAAACTTCTGATTGGCGAGGTTGTTTTTGGATCAAAAGACCAATCAGATAAATCTAACTGCGTACTTTCGACTCGAGAATTACCTTCTTGGCGATAACTTAACGTCACCTCAGAATGGCCGATGATCCCCGCCAGAGCAAAATTCACCGATTCCCAATCTTGAGTCTCTTGCGGCCCAATTGACACCACTTCAAATGGGGTGATATCCGCTAACTGGCTTACTGCAGTATTAGGCGCAACTGCAGAAACCATAGGTTTCACATTGTTAATCCCAATTAAATACATAAGACAAAACGCAGCGATGGCCAAAATGAAATTGGCTAACGGGCCAGCAGCCACAATGGCTATGCGTTTTAAAACGCTCTGTTGATCAAAAGCATATTTAAGCTCTTCTTCAGCCACCTGCTCTAAGCGGCTGTCTAACATCTTTACATAACCACCCAAAGGTATCGGCGCAACCACATACTCAGTACCATCTGCAGCCACTTTCTTTAGTACTGCTGGGCCAAAGCCGATGGAGAAACGATGCACTTTTACGCCGCAACGCCTGGCTACCCAAAAGTGGCCAAACTCATGAATCGTGACCAGTATGCCAAGGGCGATGATAAAAGAGGCGGTATTCCATAAAAAATCCTGCATTAAATACTCCAGGCTTTAGTAGACGAAGTCCAAGACAAAGCATGTCGCCTTGATTCTTTATCCAGCGCAAGAATGCCTTCGATATCTAACTGGGAAGTTTCGCAATTTCGACCATCGAGGCTTTGCGTCACTAACTCAGCAATGTCTGTAAATGCAATATCCCCGTCTAAAAAGCGTTGTACTGCCACTTCATTCGCAGCATTAAGTACCGTTGTCGCCGCTTGACCAGAGTAGCAAGCATCGATGGCAAGTTTTAAACAGGGGTACCTTGCAAAATCTGGCTCAACAAAAGTCAATTGACTAATTTGATTAAAGTCTAGCCCTTGCACGCCACTTCGAATCCGCTCAGGGTATTGCATGACATGGGCTATTGGCGTGCGCATATCAGGCTGCCCCAGTTGCGCGAGCACTGAACCATCGCAATATTGCACCATAGAGTGAATAACCGACTGCGGGTGAATAAGCACCTGGATCTCAGATTTTTCAGTGTTAAACAGACGCTTGGCTTCTATGTACTCCAAGCCTTTATTCATCATGGTAGCACTGTCGACAGATATTTTGGGGCCCATAGACCAATTAGGGTGCTTGACTGCTAACTCAGGGGTAATGTTATTAAACTCGGCTAATGGCTTAGTTAGAAATGGGCCACCGGAACCAGTTAAAATCAAATGTGAAATGCCATGCTGTTGTAACGAGCAGTAACCTAACTGCCTTTGACATTCAGGCGGAAGACACTGGAAAATCGCATTGTGCTCACTATCAACGGGCAATATTTGTGCGCCAGAGCGCTCTGCTGATTGCATAAATAATGCACCCGACATTACCAAGGCTTCTTTATTTGCCAGCAGTACCGTTTTACCCGCTTCTACTGCTGCTAGAGTTGGCATGAGTCCTGCCGCGCCAACAATTGCGGCCATCACAGTGTCAACTTCATCACTGGCGATACAAGCCAAATATTCGGCTTCAGTGACCAAAACTTGCGTGGAAGCTTGAGCAAGCAACTTAGCCAGCTCAGCATTCGCTTGGGGCTCAAACATATAGGCAAAATTAACATTGTGCGTTAAACACAAATTCGCCATTTTATTTGCATTACTGGCAGCGCTCAGCAATTTAACATCAAACAACTCAGGATGTAACTTAGCTACCGCAAGAGTGCTATCGCCAATCGAGCCAGTGGCTCCCAGAACAGCAAGCTTTTTCATGAGTTAAACCACACAATATAACAAAGCGTGAAAACTGGCAGTGCGGCCGTAAGACTATCAATTCGATCCATCACACCACCATGACCTGGGAGTAGGTTACCGCTGTCTTTAAGGCCCGCTTCACGCTTAAACATGCTCTCATTGAGATCGCCCAATGTTGAAGCCAAACTCGCCATCACAGCTGAAAAAATGAAATATCCTTGCCGATCACCTGGGATTTCAAACAAAAACATGGCAATGATCGCCACCACCAAAGTGGTCAGTAGGCCACCAACAAAACCCTCTATGGTTTTACCTGGGCTCACCTTAGGGGCCAGCTTATGCTTACCTAGAGCTTTACCGGAAAAGTAAGCTCCCGTATCTGCGCCCCACACTAGTAACATCACAAAGAGGACTAACCAAGCACCGTGTAACGGATCATGCATAGCATCAGCGCCGCGAAGGGTGACTAAACTCCAAAAGAAAGGAACCAAAGTCAAGATGCCAAACAGCGCTTTGAACCAAGCATTTTTAGTCCAAATAGAGGAAGACGTTGGGTAAGAAAGTACCATGATAGCCGAAAGCAGCCACCATGCGCCGCCAACTATGAGCAAATACTTAGCACCTTGATGTAAATGCGGAACCCAAATAGCATCAATAGGTACCACCACTAAAGTCGCTGCCAGTATCAAGCCCAACGGATATATAAACCAAGATTGACAAGATCTATTAACAAAGCCACCCCATTCTCTAGCAGCTAACAAATAGACTGCCGCCGCAAACAAGGCGAACAATTTTAGAGGGAGAAAGAAAATGGCAGCAATAGTGATTGGCGCCAACACTGCCGCCGTAAGAATTCGTTGTTTTAACAAAAGTTACCCTTGTTTCGATGCTTGAACTTGCGCGCTAGTATGACCATATCTCCTTTCACGATGAGAGAAGCTTGCAATGGCATCGGCAAAACACTGTTCGTTAAAGTCTGGCCAAAGTGTATCAGTAAAAAATAATTCTGCATATGCTAGCTGCCATAGCAGAAAATTACTGATCCTTTGCTCCCCTCCGGTGCGGATCATTAGATCGACATCGGTAAGTGGCCAAGATGCTATTTGTTGGTCTAATACTGACTCATCAATATCGGAAGCAGCCATTTCGCCTTGTTGGACCTTTTTTGCCAACTCTTTGGCAGCTTCAGCAATGTGCCAACGACCGCCATAGTTAGCCGCGATATTAAGTACTAGGCCAGTATTTTTAGCTGTCAACGCTTCAGACTTGGCAATCTTGTCTTGAAGCGTTGTGGAAAAACCTCGTACATCACCGAGAATACACAACTTAATATTGTTCTTGTGAAGCTTTTTCACCTCACTATTTAGCACCATCATGAATAGCTCCATCAAAGTGCTTACTTCTTCCTTTGGCCGCTTCCAATTCTCGCTGCTAAATGCAAACAGAGTTAAGGCTTCCACCCCCTGTTTAGCGGCATAGTTGACACACTGTCTCACGGTTTTTACGCCAGCTTTATGACCGAAAACCCTGATCTTGCCTTTTTGTTCTGCCCAACGACCGTTACCGTCCATGATAATAGCAACGTGTTTTGGCGTCCCTCTCGATTCAGGCACACACAACCCCTGTAGTTATAAAAACGCCGTGAAAATACACGGCGTTTAGACAGATGACGTAACGAAAAATTAAATTTCCATTAGCTCTTTTTCTTTATCAGCAAGGATCGCATCCGCGTCTTTAATTGCTGCATCAGTTAGCTTTTGAATATCATCTTCCGCTTTATGCAGCTCATCTTCACTGATTTCTTTTTCTTTTTCTAGTGCTTTAAGGTCACTATTAGCATCACGACGAATATTTCGGATAGCAACACGGCCACCTTCTACTTCTCCGCGCACTACCTTGATAAGATCTTTACGGCGCTCTTCTGTTAACGGCGGTAACGGAATACGAATGACCGTGCCTGCAGAATTTGGGTTTAACCCTAAATCCGACGCCATAATGGCTTTTTCGACTGCTTGGATCATACTGCGGTCAAATACGGTAACCGTTAACGTACGCGAATCTTCAGTGCTGATGTTACCTACTTGATTCAATGGCGTGTCTGCACCGTAATAAGAAACTGAGATATTACTCAGTAGGCTCGGGTGAGCACGGCCGGTACGAATCTTCGACAACTGCGACTTTAAAGAGTCAATACTTTTACCCATGCGCGTTTGCGCATCGTTTTTAATTTCATTGATCACACTTAATTCCTTCTCGTTTTTGCATCTGGTAAGCATACCACAAGCAAATGAATTATAAGGCTTCTTCTACATGGTCTCGAATCACTGTGCCCTCGTCTTCGCCCATTACTACGCGGCGAAGTGCACCCGGTTTATTCATATTAAATACACGAATAGGCAAACCATGGTCACGAGCCAGCGTAAATGCTGCCAAGTCCATTACCTTTAATTCTTTTTCTAATACCGTTTGGTAATCTATTTCGCTGTAAAGCTTAGCTTCTGGGTTCTTCACCGGGTCACTATCATAAACGCCTTCCACTTTCGTGGCTTTTAATACTGCGTCGGCTTCGATTTCAATGCCGCGTAAACACGCTGCTGAATCGGTGGTGAAAAATGGGTTACCAGTACCCGCAGAGAAAATAACAACACGGCCAGATTTCAATAAGCTTATCGCCTCTGCCCAGTTGTAATCATCACACACACCTTTTAGCGGAATCGCAGACATTAGTCTGGCATTGACATAAGCGCGGTGCAGTGCATCTCGCATTGCAAGGCCATTCATCACAGTGGCTAACATGCCCATGTGATCGCCTACCACACGATTCATACCTGCCTTTGCTAAACCTTCACCGCGGAATAAATTGCCACCACCAATTACCAAGCCAACTTGCACACCTAGCTCAATCAATTCTTTGATTTCTTGTGCCATGCGCTCAAGCACTTTAGGGTCGATGCCGAAGCCTTCTTCGCCCATTAATGCTTCACCGCTTAATTTTAATAAAATTCGTCTATAAGAAGGTTTTGGATTGGTACTCATATTTAAGCTTTTCCTAGAAAATATACCGCTATCTACAAAACAGCCGCAACAAATGTCGCGGCTAATTATTCATCAAAAAGAGATTACTTAGCTTTAGCAGCTTCGATTTGAGCCGCAACTTCTGCTGCGAAATCTTCTTCTTTCTTCTCGATGCCTTCACCTACTTCTAGGCGAGTGAAGCCAGATACAGTGATGCCTTTCTCTTTTAGTACTTGGCCAACTGTTTTCTTTGGTTCCATGATGAATGCTTGACCAGTCAGTGAAACTTCACCAGTAAACTTCTTCATGCGACCAGCAACCATCTTCTCAGCGATTTCTTGAGGCTTACCTTCGCCCATCGCGATGTCGATTTGGATTGCTTTTTCTTTTTCTACTAGCTCAGCAGGCACGTCTTCTGGGTTAACAAACTCAGGCTTGCTTGCCGCAACGTGCATTGCAATGTGCTTAAGATCTTCTTCAGAACCTTCACCTGCAACAACTACACCAATAGTGCCACCGTGACGGTAAGAAGCTAGGGCTGTACCTTCTACGTATTCAACGCGACGAACATTGATGTTTTCACCAATTTTCGTTACTAGCGCAACACGTTGCTCTTCAAACTGTGCTTGTAGCTCTTCAATTGAAGGGCTGTTAGCCGCTGCAGCGTCAACAACAGCGTTAGCGAATACAAGGAAGTTATCATCTTTCGCTACGAAGTCTGTTTGACAGTTAACTTCAACTAGCGCAGCTACGTTGCCTTCGCTCTTGATTAGGATAGTACCTTCAGCTGCGATGTTACCCGCTTTCTTAGCCGCTTTCGCTTGGCCAGATTTACGCATATTCTCGATTGCGGCTTCGATATCACCGTTGGTTTCTGTAAGCGCTTTTTTACAGTCCATCATGCCAACGCCAGTACGTTCGCGAAGTTCTTTAACTAGGGCAGCAGTAATTGCCATTTTGAGTTTCCTCAATAAAAATTAGATGAAAAACAGGGGCCTAAGTAGGCCCCTGCTAACCAAAAATTGGCTTGGTTAATAAGGGCTTTAGACCGTTATTACTCAGCAGCTTCTTCTACGAAACCGTCTTCTTCAGCCTGTACAACGATGTCTTGTTGACGACCCGCTTTCACTGCGTCAGCAGCAGAGCTTAGGTAAAGTTGTACTGCACGGATTGCATCATCGTTACCAGGAACGATGTAATCAACGCCGTCAGGGCTAGAGTTAGTATCAACGATAGATATTACAGGAATACCTAGGTTGTTAGCTTCTTTCACTGCGATGTGCTCGTGGTCAGCATCGATGATGAATAGTGCGTCAGGTAGACCGCCCATTTCTTTGATACCACCTAAGCTTTTCTCTAGCTTTTCAAGCTCACGAGTACGCATTAGCGCTTCTTTCTTAGTTAGCTTTTCAAACGTGCCGTCTTGAGTTTGTTGCTCAAGATCTTTAAGACGCTTGATTGACTGGCGAACAGTTTTCCAGTTAGTCAACATGCCGCCTAACCAGCGGTGGTTTACGTAAAACTGGTCACAGCTTTCTGCTGCTTCTTTAACTGCTACGCTTGCTGCGCGCTTAGTACCAACAAAAAGGATTTTACCTTTTTTCGCAGATACACCAGAGATGAAATCCAGTGCTTCGTTGAACATTGGAACTGTTTGCTCAAGGTTGATGATGTGAACTTTGTTACGTGCACCGAAGATGAAAGGCTTCATCTTTGGGTTCCAGTAACGAGTTTGGTGACCGAAGTGCACACCTGCCTTCAGCATTTCACGCATAGATACATTAGCCATTTTAATTTCCTCTTGGGGTTAGGCCTCCACACATCCCATGAATTCGACCTAAAAAGGCACCCCGAATCACGTGTCGATGTGTGTGTGTTATAAAAAATAGTGGTTTATCGGTTAACAATGCATTTTCACATTGCCAATTCCCGGCGCGCTTTATACCATATCCCACAACTAACCACAATCTGAGATGGAATTTTTGCTTAAAAAACTTCCCTTTCAGCGTCCAGAACATGGACCAAAATTAAAAAGAGTAACGCTATGAACGTCGTGATTAAAACACCAGAAGAAATAGAAAAGATGCGGATTGCCGGCAAACTTGCAGCGGACGTACTTGAGATGATTGGACCTCACGTTGTTAAGGGCATTACGACTGGCGAGCTAGATCAAATCTGTCACGACTATATTGTCAATGAACAAGGGGCTATTCCAGCGCCACTAAACTACCATGGCTTTCCTAAGTCTATCTGCACTTCGGTCAATGAAGTGGTTTGTCATGGTATCCCGAACCATAAAAAATTGCGTAATGGCGATATCATAAACATCGACATCACGGTCATCAAAGACGGTTATCACGGCGATACATCTAAAATGTTTATCGTGGGTGACTCTAACCCATTAACAAAAAAACTGGTCAACAACGCACAAGAATGTCTTTACATGGGCATAAAGCTGGTTAAACCGGGCGTACGACTTGGCGATATTGGCGCAGCGATTCAAGCGCACGCGGAAAAAAATGGGTTTTCAGTGGTACGTGAATATTGTGGCCATGGCATTGGGGCTGTATTTCATGAAGACCCTCAGGTACTTCATTACAAATCTCACACCGATCCAAACGCCAAGCTCATCCTTGAAGCTGGCATGTGTTTTACCATAGAGCCGATGATTAACTTAGGCAAACGTCATACCAAACTGGACAAAAAAGACGGCTGGACGGTCACCACAAAAGACGGCAGTAAATCGGCTCAATGGGAGCATACTTTGCTGGTGACGGAAACGGGTGTCGAAATCCTTACTCTGCGCAGCGATGAAGCGATTGAAAGAACACCTTCTGCGTAATTTGTTAACGTCGCGAGCTAAGGATAAAGCATGACCCCCTATATTTCGGAGCCAACCAAAGAGCTGCCTCAAGTTACGGTGGCTTCGCCATTGCATCTACCCCAGCTTAAAGGCGAACTGCAAGCATTTAATGAACAACAAGCCCGCGCTTTTGAAGGCATAGAAGAAGCCAACGAATTAATTTTTGAGCGGGCCGGCTTTATGGATGCCTTGCTTACGCAGATTTGGCAGCAACTTGGCCTGGGTGCGGTAAACGATCTCTCTTTGGTAGCCGTAGGGGGCTATGGCCGCGGTGAGCTGCACCCTAAATCAGATATTGATTTACTCATTCTAAGTCGCGATTTATTGGCTGATTCAACGCAGTCTGCGATCAGTGAGTTTATTACTCTGTTGTGGGATTTACGGTTAGAGGTGGGGCAAAGCGTGCGAACTGTCGATGACTGTATTCACCTTGGCCTTGAAGATATCACCATAGCTACCAACTTGATCGAAAGCCGGTTAATTTGCGGTAACAACACGGTTTTTGTTGAACTTAAGCACCGCCTTCATAAAAGTGATTTCTGGCCTTCTCAAACGTTTTTTCGCGCCAAACGAGACGAGCAAAAAGAGCGGCACAGCCACTACCTTGATAATGGCTACAGCCTCGAACCAGATATAAAAAGCAACCCCGGCGGATTGCGGGATCTCCACACCATTTATTGGGTTGCTAGGCGCCACTTCGGCGCAGCTAACTTACTAGAGATGACGGTTGAAAACTACCTCACCCAAGAGGAATACCGTGAACTTTCTGAATGTCAGAATTTTCTCTGGAAAATTCGTTTTGCTCTTCACTTGGTCACTAAGCGCGCTGATAATCGATTATTATTTGATTTTCAATCAGATGTAGCATCTAAATTGGGCTTTGAAGGCAAAGGCTACGAAGCGGTAGAAACCATGATGAAAGAATTCTACCGTACCATACGCCGAGTATCAGAGCTCAATGAAATGCTGCTGCAGCATTTTGAAGAAAGTATTCTTGGCCATGATGAAGCCGAAAGTCAAGACATAGACGAACACTTTCAACTCAAAGGTAAGTTGATTAATTTAAAAACTCCTGGACTGTTTTTCCATCAACCGGAATCCATTCTCGATTTGTTTTTACATATGGCAGACAACCCTCAAATCAAAGGGGTATATGCCACCACCTTACGTGAGATTCGAGAAAGCCGGCGTCGCTTAACCTACTGGTTGCAAGATTTTCCTGCATGCCGAAGCAAGTTTATTGCCTTACTAAAACACCCAAGAGGCATGGGTCGCCCACTCACGTTGATGCACAAATATGGCATTCTTGCTTCTTACATACCTGAGTGGAGTAAAATCCTTGGACAAATGCAGTTCGATCTTTTCCATGCTTATACTGTGGATGAACACACTCACAGATTAATCAAGTATATATACCGCTACCCTACCGAAAAGTCGCGCAAGGTACACCCGATTTGTGGTGAGATATTTCCCACTATTAAACAGCCTGAGCTGTTATTTTTAGGTGCAATTTTTCATGACATTGCCAAAGGGCGACGAGGAGACCACTCGGAGCTGGGTGCGGTAGATGCCAAAGAATTTTGTTTAATGCATGACTTTAGCGAGAAAGAAGCTGAGCTGGTCTCTTGGTTAGTAAAAAATCACTTGGTGATGTCGGTTACTGCCCAACGCCGAGATATTCAAGATCCCGAGGTGGTCAGCGAATTTGCGGCCATCGTAAAAACCAAAGAAAGGTTGAATAACCTTTTGTTACTCACCGTAGCCGACATCTGCGCGACTAATGATGACGTTTGGAATAGCTGGAAAGGGGCCTTACTGAAAGACTTATATTACCAAACACTCCATTATATTCAGCAAGGCCATGAACAGCCTGTTAGCGTGCGCTCTATCATTCGCCAGAATAAACAGGCTGCCTTAGATAAGTTATTAAGCAAAGCATTTTGTCACAGTACCATAGAGAACTTATGGCGCCGCTTTAAAGCGGATTACTTTTTGCGCCACACCCCGGCGCAAATTGCGTGGCATTGTGAGTATATTATTCAACATAATAACGAACCTAAACCACTGGTACTTATCAGTAAAAATGCCAGCCGTGGTGGCACAGAGATATTCGTATACAGTAAAGATGATCATTCTCTTTTCGCCACAGTAGTAACGGAGTTGACGAACAAAAACTTAAACATTCACGACGCAACTATCTTAACCAGTAAAGACGGTTATACCTTAGACACTTTTGTGGTACTTGAGCCAGATGGCAGCCCAGTTGCGGTTGACCGCACTCAACAAATAAAGCCGGCAATAGTCAAAGCGTTAGTTGATCCTCAAGCACAAGTAAAACGCATCCCGCGAATGTCACGCCAAATGCGTCAATTTAGCGTAAAAACCCAAGTAAACTTTTTACCCGATAGAAACCGCCGCACCGAGCTTGAGCTCACCGCGTTTGATGCGCCAGGCCTACTGGCCAAAATCAGTGAGATCTTCCAGCAAGCCAACTTGGTGCTACACAATGCAAAAATCACCACCATTGGCGAACAGGTTGAGGATTTATTTATTCTTACGACCCAAGAAAACCAAGCCTTAGATAAAGCACAACAAGTATCATTAAAGTTCGCTTTAGATCAGGCTCTGGATAATGCTCCGGGCAAAACCTAAATCTTAGTGTGTGACACTTT
Source organism: Motilimonas pumila (assembly GCF_003596335.1). Lineage (GTDB taxonomy): Bacteria > Pseudomonadota > Gammaproteobacteria > Enterobacterales > CBDFNC01 > Motilimonas > Motilimonas pumila. The sequence continues at coordinate 84,643 of NZ_QZCH01000005.1, read as the reverse complement.
ATGTCTCGCTGATTAATCAGTAGACTAAGTGTCACCTAACGTCATTAGAGAGTCACATGAAACAGTTTTTTGAATTTATTCCACTGATTATTTTCTTTGCCGCATACAAATTATACGACATATATGTCGGCACGGCCGCGCTGATGGTCGCTACGGGTGTGATGTTACTTGTCACCTGGCTCAAATATAAAAAGCTTGAAAAAATGCACATCATTACTTTCGTCATGATCATTGGTTTTGGTAGCCTCACGCTACTGCTACGAGATGATGCCTTCATTAAGTGGAAAGTCACGGTTGTATATGCATTTTTTGCTGCCGGCTTGTTAATCAGTCATTATGGCTTTAAGAAAAACCTGCTTAAGCAAATGCTAGGTAAAGAGCTCAAGTTACCTGAGCCGGTTTGGAGTAAATTGAATCTGGCTTGGGCCGGTTTCTTTACTTTTTGTGGCCTGCTCAATATTTACGTCGCGTTTTATCTCTCACAAGATTTCTGGGTTAATTTCAAAGTCTTCGGCCTCATGGGATTAATGTTAGTGTTTACCATTTTTACCGGCGTATACCTGTATAAATATTTACCAAAAGATGAAAAGGAATAACGCCATGTGGTACTCCATTTATTCAACAGACGTCCCTGAAAGCTTACCCCTAAGAAAACAAGCTCGCCCTGCTCATTTAGCCCGTTTAGAAGCCTTACACGAACAAGGAAGGTTATTAGTTGCTGGGCCTTCGCCTGCTGTTGACGCTGAAGATCCTGGTGCAGCAGGCTTTACTGGCTCAGTGGTGATTGCAAAGTTCGATTCCCTGTCTGCGGCGCAAGAATGGGCTGACGCTGATCCCTATTGTGATGCTGGCGTTTATGCCAACGTCATCGTAAAGCCCTTTAAGCTGGTATTACCTCAGTAACCGGTTGACAAGTGTGGTCGCCCTGTTCGGCCACCGCTTGTCTTGGCGAGACAAGCCCTAGACAGCTTACTATTGTGTAATACCCTCAAGGTGATTCTCTAAATCATTGTAGCTGCCACTCTCAGCATACCCTTATTAGTAAGTTAACAACGAGACTGTTAAAAGTTCAACATACCAAAAGTATCAGGTTACCCCGCATTTTTTACCACTGACTTACCAATACCACAGTCTGAGTTTAGTCAATGTAACTAAAATATCGAAATAAAAAATATTATTGATATAAATGTTATTTACACCTAGGTTTAACATTCCACTCACAACAAATAGGTGTACTATGTCATTTCGCTCTTTAAGCCTAGCGGCCATGATTGCCATTGCCAGCTGCGCGCTAAATGCGCAAGCTGCTGATAATGCAGCAACAGTTACAACTAGCGAACAATCCAGCGAAACCGTAAATATTAATACGGCCAGTGCCGATGAGTTAAGTAAGCTCAATGGAGTTGGGGATGCTAAGTCACAAGCCATTGTTGCTTATAGGCAACAACATGGTCAATTTGAGACCGTTGAACAAATCACCCAGGTAGATGGGATTGGTGAATCCATTCTAACCAAAAATAAAGCCTTATTGTCAGTGAAATAGGCTTCTGGCGCAGCTTGCGGTGATGGCTGCGCAAGGTTTACTGATGCATTAATGTCAGTGTCAGTTGCGACAGTAAATCTGATTCAAAGGTAAATTCTATTGGCGCAGATAAGTCCATGGTTCCTTGTTCATAACGTGCGGTCTCTAGCACGCCAAGCGCTAAGCCAGGGTGAGGTGAGGCCATCGCAGGGTGGGCAGGTAAAAACCCCGCATTCGCAAATTGAATCGATTTTGATTGCATATCCACTAATACGTACATGGCTTTCAACATTTGAGATAAGCCCGCGTGATAAAGCTGCTTATTCAAATAATTTAACAGCGCGCTAGGAGAAAGCATCATACCACTCTCACCTGACTGGTATTGGCGAAAAGGCTCATTAACCAGACTTTTGATTAATACCGCAGTAATGGCGCTGTCGTCCTTAAACAAGGATAAATCAACCACTAAAAAAGCAAAATATTGCTCGTCGAGGGTATAAATGTCGGGCAAGAATGATAAGCCTTGCTGCTCAACCTTTAATACCCACTGTGAAAAGGTGTAGCGCGCAGCAGGGATCAGATCATTCATTAACTGAGTCGAAGCGGGATCGCTGTGCTTAAAGTGAACCAAGTGTTCAGCTAACTCTGTCTCGGCCAATAACTGCTCGTCTAATACATCCACGCAAGCGTCATTAGTATTACCATGTACCAAACGCAGAATGAGCTGCTCTAAGCCCGGCCAGTCGTCAATCGGCTTTAATAAGTAGTCTTTCGCCCCGTGGCGCAGCGCATTGCCGATATCATCCATACTTTGACGCGCGGAGATAACAACCACCGGCGTCTCGGCGTTGTGGGTTAGAATATGCTTGATCACTTGGTGGCCGTCTACCACCGGCATATTCAAATCACATAACACGATATCAGGTTGTAAATCGGCCAACAGCTCGATGCCCAGTTGCCCATTTTCAGCTTCGGCGACCAACGCACCTCGCTGTTTTAAAAAGCTGCATATCTGATGACGAAACACAAGCTCGTCTTCAATCACTAAGATAGTGAGGTCCCTAATAGTATCCGGAGCTTGTAATGGGTTCACAGGGTTGCCTTATTCGTATTCATCTAACAACGCATCGAGTTCATCATCGGACAAACCATCTTGCTGCTGATGGATAAATACCTCGCCATTAATTCGAAAGTCTTGATATTGAATATAGGCGTCTCTGACAAAAATGTAAGGGTCAAGGGACTGCTCAATTAACGCATCTTGCGGCAGCAACGCTGCTCGCTTGTACACCGAGTCTACACCCCAATGCAAAAACCGTTCAAAGTAAGTTAATTCACTGTATGGAAAATATAAGGCATCAACCACGTTTCCCACCAAACGCCTGGTGGTCTCGGGGCCATAGATTGGGATCATTAAATACGGCCCGTGTCCTACTCCTACATTGGCTAAGACATCTTGAAACTCTGCTCGATTCCTCGTCAAACCGGCATTACCCGCAAAATCAAAAAAGCCAGCTACACCAAAGGTGGTGTTAAACATAAACCGCATCAAACTGTCCATCGAAGCGGTAATATCTAACATCAACAAATGATTCACCGCACTCGAGGGCTCATCAAAGTTTTGCACAAAGTTATTCAGCGCTTCTCGGCCTGCTAGAGGAATATATTCCACATAAACCTCAGTAGCTGGTTTCGCAATATGCTTATCGACTTGAAGGTTAAACTGCCAAAATTGGCGGTTCAGTCCTTCCGCAGGATCGTAAACACCAGTGTGCATTTCGGGCTCATCGGTTGCCGTAGAAGCCATTGCGTATTGTATGGTAAAAAGTGGCATAACCAGCAGATATAAAATGATCATGCGAAAATAGGGGCTTAACCGATAAGCGGCAACGTGTTGCACTGGATCCTTCCTTACATAAAACAGGGCAAGGTATTATTTTAGGCTACCCCACCCCATTTCGCTTAATTACATTTGCTGGTCGATGATAACCTTGATGGTATCCGTTTCACCCGATTGTACAGGCTGACTAACACCTTCCCACTCTCCCGCAGCCACGGAAGCATTCTCATCGATTGAGATCCTCGCCTTTACTTTAAACTCCGCTTGCTGACTTAATTTGAAAGACGCTTGCATCGCATCAGCGTCAGATAAAGTCAGCGTAAGCGGGAAAATATCCCCCAATGGCAATTTTTTAGCCGCGAGAGGCATCGCAGGCCCATTGACCATTTGCGCAAAAATAAAGACATATCCTTGTGTTGGTAACATCACTTTTGGATCAAGTTGCACCGAGACAGTATACTCATGGCCAATATCAGCCGCCTTTTGGGGCGCCTGCTCTGCCACTTTTTCACCTAGCTGTTGCTGGGCATAAGTGATACTGCCTTGCACCATCTGCAACCTCTCAGGATCGTCTTGCAATAACGGTAACATTTTTTGCCAGCGGGCAATGGCAAGCTCAAAGTCATCATTTTGCAGTGCCATAAAGGCGTAAATTGACCACGCTTGTAGGTTGTTAGGCTCTAAACCTATGGTGGCAACCAATAAGTTTTCTGCTGTTTTTATGTTCAAGGGTTCACCGCTTTGCAGCAAAGCCTGAGCATAAGGCACACGAATGTCTGAGCGGGTAGCATCTAACTCGTAAGCTTTCGCTAAAGCATCTAACGCCAGTTGTCCATCTCGCACAGCAATCGCTAAACGGCCAAGCATCAACCAACCGGTTGCATCATCCGGCTTTTCTGATAGCTGTGTTCTCAAAGCTAACATAAAGTTATCGACTTCAATCTCGGTTGGCGCAGCGCCTTGGCCCATGATCATTTTTTGTTGTAAGGCGGGGAAGTCAGCCATGACTTGCTGCCAATGGCTCACTTGTTTATGACTGCCAAACTGCAGGTAGAATCCTACGCACAATAGCACCAGCACTATCACCCCTGGTACTAGGGTACTGGCATTCGATACTCGGCTCTGAGGCGCACTTTGCTCGGTAACGTCATCCACTAAGCCCCGTTGTAACTCAGTGATCACACTCTGTTTATCACTGATGATACCTTGCTCGTCGTCTTGCTCAATCTCTTGCATTCTGCCTTGGTAAAAGACTTTATTGAGCTCGTCACGGTCAACCTGTGACGGTTTTTTATCTCGGATAATTGGCACTATGAATGCCAAGCACGCCAAAAACAGTAACAGCGCACAGGCTGACCAAAAAACTATCATTCAGTATTATCCTTGTTCAAAATTCGGTTCAACTTTTCTTGTTCTTGGGTAGCCAATTCACTCACTTGCATTTTGGCTTTCGGCCTACTGGCGTGGCGAAAAACGAAAAATAGCCCAATGGCAATAAAGCACACAGGACCTAGCCAAAGAAACACGGTGGCAGGTGTCATAGGCGGGTCATAACGAACAAAATTACCAAAGCGTGCGGCCATGTAATCAACCACTTGGTCTCTATCGTTACCTTGCTTGACTAACTCATACGTTTTTTGTCTTAAGTCTTTCGCTAAAGGAGCGTTGGAGTCAGAGATATTCTGATTTTGACACTTAGGGCAACGCAACTCTTTTGTGAGCTGATGAAACAACAGCTCTTGTTCTGAAGAGTCAAATTCATACACATCAATCGCCGCCATCGCCCAACCGGGCATCAGCAATGAACAAATGAATAACAACTTAGCCATTATTTCATTTCCTTAAAAAGAGGCAGCAAGGTGTTGTTCCACACTTGGTCGTTAACATCGCCAACATGACGGTAGCGAATGATACCTTGGCTATCGATTAAATAAGTTTCTGGTGCGCCATAGACACCTAAATCCAAACCTAGCATGCCGTCCTTATCAAACAAGCTAATTTGGTAAGGGTCGCCCAATTCATTGAGCCAGCGAATTGCTTTTTTCCTATCGTCTTTGTAATTCATGCCAACGATAAAAATACCCTCTGCAGCCAGCTTATTAAGGTAAGTATGCTCTGCATAGCAAGTTGGACACCAAGTCGCCCACACATTAAGCAGCATGGGTTTGCCCTTAAAAATACTGGCGTCATGTTGCTTTTCTGGCTGATAAATATCTTGCAAGGTGAATGCGGGAACCGGTTGCCCAATCAACGCAGACTCAAGCTTGGTAGGGTCTGAGAATAAGCCTTTAAACAAAAAGATACATGCCACTAAAAACAAGACTAATGGCACTAAAAAAATCAACAAACGTTGCTTTTTACTCATGCAATAGCCTCCTTGCGCACAGGTCGGCGACGAACGCGATAGCGTTTGTCAAGCATAGCCAGTAATCCGCCTAAACTCATAATTAGCGCGCCTCCCCAAATCCAACGAATAAACGGCTTGTAATAAATGCGCAGTGCCCAAGCACCATCGTCCAACTGTTCACCTAGCGCAGCATACAAGTCTCGCGTAATGCCTGCGTCGATGGCCGCTTCTGTCATGACATTTCGTTGCACCCGATAAAAACGCTTTTCAGCCGCAAGTTCAGTGACGTATTGGCCACCTTTATAGACCTGAAGCACACCGGTGTGGCCGTCAAAGTTCGGCCCTTTCAACGGGCTAACACCTTCGAATTGAAATTCATAATCTTGGAACTGAATGCTGTCACCGGGCACCATTCGTACATCTTTTTCGATGCTAAAGTTTTGTGTCATGGTGATACCTATGACACAAATAGCAAACCCTAAATGTCCGAGAGCCATAGCCCAATGACTGAGACTGAGTTTACGAATGCCAACCACAAAAGCATTTCTGTGGGTAGCTCGCAACCACGTTTCTTGTGCCGTTGACACACTGACCCAGCAGCCCAAGAAAACGCCTAAAATCGCTAACCATGTGATGCTAGGCGCAAACAAGCTGAGGAAGGCTACGCAAAGCAGCACGCTGATCACTAGACTCAGCAACAAAGGCTTGAGCAAATCGTCCGCATGTTGCTTTTTCCAGCGCACTAAAGGTCCTACGCCAAGCATCAACATGAAAGGCACAATTAACAAGGTAAACATTTTATTGAAGAAAGGTTCACCGATAGAAATACTGCCTAAGCCAATCTCTTTATGAACGAGCGGTAACAATGTACCTAATAGCACCACAATCAAAGCTGCGATCAGTAAAATATTGTTACCCAACAAGAAGGTTTCACGCGAAAATAGCTGGTATCGCCCGTTGCTTTTTACTGCTGACGCTTTGATGGCAAACAACAACAAAGAGCCGCCAATCACCAGTATTAAAAAGGCTAAAATAAACAAGCCACGCTCTGGATCGCTGGCAAATGCATGCACCGAAACCAATACCCCTGAACGCACTAAGAAGGTACCCAATAAACTCAATGAAAAAGCCGATAGTGCCAACAGCACGGTCCAAGACTTAAACACGCCGCGTTTTTCAGTCACCGCTAAAGAGTGAATCAATGCCGTGCCGGCCAACCATGGCATAAAAGAAGCATTTTCAACCGGGTCCCAGAACCACCAACCGCCCCAGCCAAGCTCGTAATACGCCCACCAGCTGCCAAGAGCAATGCCTATGGTTAAGAAGATCCAAGCAGCCATGGTCCAAGGCCTCGACCAGCGGGCCCAAGCCGAGTCTAACTGGCCAGCCATGAGTGAAGCAATCGCGAATGCGAAGGCAACAGAAAAACCGACATAGCCCATGTACAGCATCGGCGGATGCAAAATCAAGCCGATGTCTTGGAGCAAGGGGTTTAAGTCACGTCCGTCTACTGGGAAGTATGGCAAAGTACGCTCAAACGGGTTGGAGGTAATGACGATAAAAAGGTAAAAACCCACGCCCAACATGCCCATCACGGCTAATACACGTGCCACAGACTCTAACGGCAATTGCTTACTAAGCAGTGCAACAGCAGCTGTCCACCCCGCAAGAATCAACACCCAAAGCAACAAAGACCCTTCGTGCGAACCCCACACTGCCGAAATGCGATATTGCAGGGGCAACTCACTGTTTGAGTGAGAGGCCACGTAAGCAACGGTGAAATCATTTACGATAAAGGCGTAGGTTAAACACGCAAAGGATAAACCGACAAATAAAAACTGGGTCACCGCCAGTGTTTTAGCGCTGTTCATCATACCACTATGACCAATGTGAGCGCCCCAAAGAGGGTAAATGCTCAACAGCACCGATAACCCCAAAGCAATAATGAGGGTAAACTGTCCTAACTCAGGGATCATTAATGCTGTCCTTTTAATTGTTCATCTGTGTATTCTGGCTTGAAATGCTTCATGCCTTTCAACGATTCAGCCACTTCTGCCGGCATGTATTCTTCGTCGTGTTTAGCCAATACTTCAGAGGCAACAACCGTCGTGGCGTCTTTAAGGGTGCCCATAGCCACAATGCCCTGCCCTTCACGAAATAGATCCGGCAAAATACCATCATATTCCACGGTCACGATAGGTCCGCCAGCATCGACCAAATCAAAGCTAACACGCAAACTCTGACTGTCTCGGCTTACGGTCCCCGGCACTACCATGCCACCGATACGCAATCTGTCGCCAACTTCCGGCAAACGCTTGTCTTTACCTTTGCCTTGAACTAATTCAGTCGGGGTATAAAACAAGTCAATGTTTTGCGATAGCGCAAACAGCGTTAAACCCACCGCACTGCCCAAACCAATCACTAGGCTTAGAATAATAGTAAGGCGTTTTTTACGTCTTGGGTTCATAAGGTATTCTCCAACTGGCTGGCAGCTTTGACACGCTCATCTCTCGCTGCTCTGGCTTGAACGGTTTGTTTTATCTTCTTTTGAGTACGAAGGCTACTTGCAAGCAGTGCAATTAACGCAAAAAAACTTACCCCAAAAGATAACCACACATAGAAGGCGTAGCCACCCATGTCTAAAAAATCGGCAATGCTATTAAATTCCACAGTAATACCTCAATTTGATGCTCTGGTGATGGCTAAGTTACGCCGACTTAAGCAGTAATTGCTTAACCCAAGGACGATGACTTTCACGAATCAGAATTTCATTTCTAAATCGAATCAGCATCACTGCTGCAAAGTAACAAGTAAACGCCAATAGCATGATTAACAAAGGCCATAACATAGGGCCAGCTATCGAAGGCTTAGCAAACTTGGTAATAGTGGCGCCTTGGTGCAAGGTATTCCACCATTCAACCGAAAAGTGAATAATCGGCACATTTATCCAACCGACTAAAGTCAGTATTCCGGCCGCTTTTCCAGCTAAGGCTTTATCAGAAAAGGCATTATATAAGGCGATAACCCCTAGATATAAAAACAGTAAAATTAACTCGGAAGTTAATCTGGCATCCCAGACCCACCATGCCCCCCACATTGGCTTGCCCCAAGCAGCGCCTGTGAATAAGGCAATAAACGTGAAAACAGCGCCCACTGGGGCCATGGCGGCCACAGCCATATCAGATAAACGAATTTGCCACACCAAGCCAATTAAAGCGGCAATCGCCATGCTGGTATACACGCCCATCGACATAATTGCAGAAGGAACATGGATGTAAATGATACGGAAGCTGTCGCCTTGCTGATAATCGGCAGGGGCGAATGCCAAGCCCCAAGCGGTGCCAAGCACAAAAGACACAACGGCCAATACCGCAAACCATGGCAACAAGGTACCGGCTAGCTCATAACTGCGCTGCGCTTTAGCGTAGGGGTGTAAAAACTTCCACATTAGTTTGCTCTCATTGTTAGTTATTGCTTAATGTTATTATTGTTGCGGCATTAACTCATACTTATCCGCAGCGATACCGCTATTGCCATCGGCGCCAATGTAATAGCGGCCACTAAAATAGCCCCAAGCATGGCTAAGTAGGCAATGTTTGGCTGCGACATCGATGCCGCATCAATCGCTAAGGTTGAAATAATCAATACCGGTATGCTCAAAGGCAACATGATTAAACTTAATAAGATGCCGCCCTTTCTTAATCCTACCGTCAAAGCTACGCCTATCGCACCCAGTAAACAAATGGTTGGGGTACCCAGTAGTAAGGTCAACGCGATGGCCCAAAAAGTGGGCCAATCGAGAGAAAAGAACACCGCCATTAATGGGCTAAATAAAATAATAGGCAAGCAAGTCAACAACCAGTGAGCCAACACTTTCGCGGCGACCAATAAAGTGAGCGGGTACGGCGTGAGCATGAGCTGCTCAAGGGAGCCGTCTACATAGTCATCTTTGAAAAGTCGCTCTAGCGATAATAGACAAGAAAGCAGAGCGGCCACCCAAATGACGCCAGGGGCAATACTGGTTAACGTATTGGCTTTTGGGCCAATACTTAATGGAAATAAAGTAATAACAATCAAGAAAAACCAAATGGGGTTTAGAATATCTGATTTTCGCCGTGAGGCACTGAGTAATTCTCTTTCAATCACACTCCAACAGGCTTTAAACATACTGTTGCTCCGGAGCGGGTTTACGTAACGAAAGAGTGCTGAACATTTGATTATCAAGTTGTAAGTCTTGGTGGGTCGTTAAGATCACCCTGCCACCACGCGCGGCATGCTTTAAGAACAATTGCTCCAATACTTTCACCCCTTTTTTATCGATGGCGGTGAATGGTTCATCAAGCAACCAAATATTGGCGTCAGAAAGCCATAACCTAGCAAGGGCGACTCGACGCTGCTGACCTGCGGAAAGCTGCGAACTCAGTAAATCTTCATAGCCTGCGAGCCCAACTTGAGCCAAAACCGCCCATAAGTCTTGCTGCTGTGTAGGGTTATGCATTTTTTGGAAAAATCGCAAATTTTCAAACGCGGTGAGTTCAGGCTTGACGCCCGTATAGTGACCAAGAAATAACAGTTGTTGGTAAAATTGTTCCCGAATACTCGCGATCGCGTGGTCGTGCCAAAACACATCTCCAGCGTAAGCGGGTTGCAAACCGGCAAGCAATCGAAACAAGCTGGTTTTGCCTACCCCGTTGGGGCCTTCAATTTGTAAGATTTGCCCTTCATCGACGGAAAAAGATAAGTCTTTGAATAATAACCTGTCTTCCCTGACACATGAAAGTGCGCGTGCTTCCAGCATAATATTTGGGCTCAATTAAAGATCCGGCAGATAGTAGCATAGAAAAGCATGAGGAATAAGCCGTGTTCAGGCGGTTTTACCGAAACTTACATTCAGAAAAACAGAGGGTATGACGCCACTTACGTCTTTCCCTCAGCGGGTCGCAGGTCTATCTAGCTTTGGCATGAAGGTTAAGCAGCAGCTCGGCTTCTGCTCGAGGTAAATCACACTCACGCATGACTTCTTCTAAGTCCGCGCCTAACTCCACCATCTTTACTGCACGAGTGTAAAGTTTACTATCAGGATCATGAGCTACGAGTTCTTGTTGCCGCTCTAAAGAATCACGAATGGTGCTATTTAGGCTAAATACTTTTTTACCCAACCCTACCGAACCAACATGTAGCTCATTGACTTGCTTAGTTAAATTATCCTTTGAACGGATTAGCTCTTTGATGATTTCCTCAAGTGCTTGGATTTTTTTTTGCTGACTTTTGTGCCATAAAAAACAAAACACTATCGCTACAATAGCCAAAATGAGCGCCAACCACGTGGCACCCGATTCAAGGTAATTTAATATCATATTTTATAGTGAACTTAATTCATCCCATTCTTCGTCACTTAATAATTTATTTAAGTCCACAAGAATAAGCAACTGGCCATCGCGATTACTGACGCCTTGGATGAATTTGGCCGCTTCTTCGGTGCCCACATTAGGTGCGATGTCAATTTCCGACGCACGTAAATAAACCACCTCAGCCACACTGTCCACCAAAATGCCTATCACTTGTTTTTCAGCTTCTATGATCACGATACGTGAGTTATCACTCACTTCAGAAGGCATCAAACCAAACCGTGAACGGGTATCAATAACGGTAACCACATTACCGCGTAAGTTGATTATCCCTAACACATAAGCTGGCGCGCCAGGCACTGGAGCGATTTCGGTATAACGTAATACTTCTTGCACCTGCATAACGTTGATACCATAGGTTTCATGCTCTAATTGAAATGTGACCCACTGTACAACTTCGTCGTCCGTCACATTCTCAGATACATTTCTTTGTTCACTCATCTAGTTATCCTCAACTCTTGAGAGCCGTTATTTATTATCATGTTAGCAGTAGTCCAGCAATTCAGCCGGTTTTTCATCGCTACTTCAAACACCTTGTTATCCTGATAGGTTTGTTATCGGCTACAAACCCTCAATGTTTACCCCTTGATTAAGTAATTTAATCAATTCTTTGACATGAATCAGCGCGCACATCTTCTGTTTGACCATGCCGGCAAGCCATGGGCGTTTACCTGCGGTAGTTCGCCACTTTACTTCATCACGGTGCAAGAGCTCTGTGCCCAATAATTTGCAGCAACTGAGGCCCCATCGCGTTTCGCCAAGCATGATCAAGTATTGATAGGCTACATCTTCAGGTTGACTACTCGGTAATACCCATTGCGCCGTGTCAACAACGTGTAGCTGCTGCTCTCTTTGGGTCATGACGCCACTGAACCACGCCGGCTTACCAAATAAGCTGGTGATTTCGCTTAATTGATGAATACCACCTAATTCTGTCAGTAATACGGCAAAAGAAATGCCTGCAACTTCAAAGAATAACGCTTGAAACTCTTCACCTGGGTCAATATTTTGCCAAATCGGTATCTCTGGCTCTGGCTCTGGCTCTGGCTCTGGCTCTGGCTCTGGCTCTGGCTCTGGCTCTGGCTCTGGCTCTGGCTCTGCAAAGATTAGCTGCTCTGGCAGTACCTCTGGCAAGCTTACCAGCGGCAAGGATTCAGGCTCAGCATGTTCGGGATGAGTCGCTTGTTTGGGTTGAACTTGTGCCGCTTCTACTTCTGGTACTTTCTCAAGTAAAGAAGATAGGTTGTGAGCACGGCGCATGTTTTCCCCCGAGGCAAGCTCATTAGATACGCTGGCGCGGCTGACGCTTTTAGTCACATCCGCTTGCGTGGTTGCCTCTGCGTCTCCCGCCTCATTCGATTTTTCCTGCGCTGACGCCGGTGAGCGCAGCGTTTTTTCTTCTTCATTTAACAAGGCAGCAAAGTAACTTTCCATGGCTCCCTCATTGGGTAATCGAGTCATGGTTTTAACTGCTCTTTGTGCTCAAGTTGCTGTAAATGGTTAAGTAAGGTTTCGTAAGCAAATACGCCACGGCAACTGCGTGCAAATGCCGACGGTGGAATGTGCTTTAAACTCGCATCACGGAATTTAGTATCGATGGGAATAACAGAGTTCCAAGCCTCCCTTGGGTATCTGTCTTTAATTGCCTGCAATGTACTCAAAGAGGCTTTGGTGCGTTTGTCATACATGGTTGGAATTACGCAATATTTAAAGGGCGTGGGCCGCGAACGCTGCATAATATCAAAGGTGCGAATCATGCGCTCTAAACCTTTAAGGGCAAGGAATTCCGTTTGCACCGGAACCAAAATACGGTCACAAGCAGCCAATGCATTCACCATCATGACCCCAAGTACGGGTGGACAGTCAAGTAACACGTAATCGTATTCATCGCGCACAGCATCCAGCACACGCTTTAAAAATAGCCCCATACCCTCGCGATTACCTAAGACTCTATCTAGGGTCGCGAGCGCCATGTTTGCAGGGATCAAGCTTAACCCTTCAAACTTAGTTGTTAAAGTATATTGATTAACGTCTTCTTTGGTTGGCGCTGAAACTTGAAATAATTCATACAAAGAGCCCTCTAAGACGTCTGAGTCATAATCTAAGTAGCTAGTTAATGATGCATGCGGGTCGGTATCTATGAGTAATACACGGTGGCCCCGCTCAGCTAATAAGCCGGCAAGTGAAATCACAGTGGTGGTTTTGCCTACGCCACCTTTTTGATTCGCTACTGTCCAAACAATCAACGTTTTATTCCTGCCTTGTCGTAAATCTTACGCCACCATTAGGTAGCTTTATTTCCTGCATTTCTTTGCTATCTTCAGGCTGTGGAGCTTGGCTCACAGCCGGTGTAATAGAAGGTGCCAGAGTAGGCTCTGGGGTTGCAGGGGGTTGATATGCAAATTTTGAAATCGCAATCACCACTCGGCGATTTTGCTCTCGCCCTTGCGCGGTATCATTATTCGCAATTGGTGCATATTCACCATACCCTTCTACAGCCAAACGCTGTGGAGTAATGCCCTGATTTTGAAATCGCTTTAAAATTTGAGTCGCTCGGGTAACCGATAACTCCCAATTAGAAGCAAACAGCTCAGTATTAATAGCTTGATTGTCGGTGTAGCCTCTCACACGAACAAAATTATTATTTTGCGCCAAGACATTGGTCAACCGCGATAGCAAGTTTTCTGCTGAGGGCGATATTCGCGCGCTTCCACTGGGGAAAATTAAGCCCGCGCTAATATCTAACGTTATCCAATCATCTTCCACAGTGACTTTAACTTGACCATTATCGAGCTCTTTTAAAAGGGCTTCGTTAACTTCTGTTTTCATGGTGGCTAAAGGCGCGCCGAGGTTTTTATTTTCAACCTGTGTCATCTCTTGGCCCGCTTCAATGGGTGAACCAGCGTCATCGAGTAAACCCGACCCCATTGGGTCTATCAACTCATGGCCATCATTGTCTAACAGGCCTAACGTTTGTACCTTGTCATTGGCACCGTTAAACTGTTTGGTTGCAGCGTAAAAACTATCGACTAAATACTCATACTTACCTTCGTTTACCGAAGCGGCGGCATATAGCACCACAAACAAAGCAAACATCAGCGTCATATAATCTGCGTAAGATACTAGCCAGCGCTCAACGTCATTTTTGTCGTTATTATGTAATCGACGAGAAATGCGTCTAGCCATTAGCGCCCCTCGTCAGTAAACGCTTCCAGTCGACGTTTAATGGTTAAACTGTTTTCGCCATTAACAATTGCAACCAAACCTTCCACCGTCATTTCTTGATACCAAGCACGGCGTTGATTCATAACTTTGAGCTTATGGTATATCGGTAAAAACAGTAAATTTGCAAAACCTACACCATAAATAGTAGCAACAAAAGCCGCCGCGATACCTTTCCCTAATACGGTGGGATCGTCTATCGCAGACATCGCCTGTATTAACCCCATTACCGCACCAATAATGCCTATGGTTGGGCTGTAGCCACCCATCGCCTCATAAACCTTCGCTTGCAGCTCTAGTTGCTCTTGTTTTAAATCAATATCTTGTTCTAAGATGCCTCGCATGGTTGCTGCGTCAACACCATCGATGATCATGTTTAAGCCCTTGTCAGTAAAACCATCATGTTCACCGTCTGCTGCGACTTTTTCTAGCGCTAGAAAACCTTTTTGTCGAGCGGTATTTGACCATTGCTCAATGCGATAAATTTGTTCATGAAATGCGTATTGAGGGGGATGAAATAAGTCTTTTAGCGCCAGCATGGCACCACTAAATTGCGGCACACTCGATTGAAAAAACACCGCGCCGACGGTGCCGCCAACAACAATGATAAAAGCCGGTAAATTCACCAAAAAGGACAATTCACCACCGGAAAGAGACTCAGCTACTATGAGAGAAAGAAATGCAACAACTAACCCCAGTAGACCGACTCTTTCCATTAAGTCAATTCCGTCATGATGCGTTTAGCTACGTGTTCTAATGGCAGTGACTCACTCGACAGCCCCGCATTTGCCATTGCTTGAGGCATGCCATAAACCACGCACGTTTTTTCATCTTGCGCCCAAATGGTCGCGCCGGCTTGTTTTAATAATTTACCGCCTTCCCGGCCGTCTGCGCCCATGCCCGTCAGCACGATGGCCAAGGTTTTGTTTTTGTAGAGTTTAGCAACAGACGCAAAAGTAATATCAACACAAGGTTTGTAATTGACCTTGTCATTCCCAAGCACAATGCGTATGCGTGCTTGTGCGCCACGACCTTCCACTAACATCTGTTTGCCACCTGGCGCTAAGTAGGCCACGCCTCGTTCAATTGGGTCGCCGTCTTGTGCTTCTTTAACTTTGATTTTACATAGGTTATTCAAGCGAGCAGCAAATGCAGAAGTAAAAGTAGACGGCATATGCTGAATTAACAAGATGGGTAATGGAAAGTTAGCAGGTAACTCAGTGAGTACCTTTTGCAATGCTACAGGGCCACCCGTTGAGGTCCCAATAGCAAGCATGTCATAGCTTTTACCACTGCGTTTAAAACTCACCGGTTTCGACGGCGCAATGGCAGACGCCACCACAGGTTTCGCTTTAGCCGAAGATTTGAGCGCAGGTCTTGCAGATGATAACCGGTTACTGGCATCAGAAGTGCTGCTAGCCGGCGCTTTGGCTGGGCGAGAAGCAAATACCCGACGCCTAGCTAAAGCTTTAACCCTTTGTTGAAGCATTTCAACCGCTTGCTCTTTATCTCGAGCAATGTCTTCAAACTTCTTTGGGATAAAGTCTAACGCACCCGCTTCCAGTGCTTCTAATGTCGCAGTCGCTCCTTGATGAGTTAGGGAAGAGAACATCAGCACTGGTGTCGGTGTACTGGCCATGATTTCACGCACCGCTGAAATGCCATCAAGTACAGGCATTTCGATGTCCATGGTAATCACATCCGGTTTTAGTCGTGCAGCCATATCCACAGCTTCTCGACCATTTTTTGCGGTATCAATCACTTCAAGAGTCGGCTCTTGATTTATGATTTCACTTACACGTCGGCGGAAGAAACTCGAGTCGTCAACCACTAAAACCTTTATAGCCATTCAATCTCTCAATCAATTATTAAGCGTAATGCTTCAACAAACTTGGTATATCTAAGATTAAGGCTATACCACCGTCACTGGTTATGGTTGCCCCTGCCATTCCAGGGGTTCCCTGGAGCAGGTTGTCGAGGGCTTTGATGACCACTTCTTCTTGGCCTATCAAGCTATCAACCACAAACCCAACTTGATTTGTCCCCAGTTGCACAATCACTACGTGCCCTAAGCCTTCGCGTTTTTCTTTCGCAACTTCACCGTCTCGTAACAACCAATCTTGCAAGTAAAATAGCGGTATCGCTCTATCACGCACGATTACAGTGAGTTGGCCATCAACCATGTTGGTGTTTTGTAAATCTAGGTGGAAAATTTCATTCACGTTAGTCAGTGGCAACGCAAACGTCTGCTTACCCACTTGAACCATCAAGGTAGGCAATATCGCTAACGTTAACGGCACTTTAATTTCTAGACGCGTACCCTCACCCAACTTAGAGTCGATATGAATAGCTCCGTTGAGCTGAGTGATACTGGTTTTTACAACGTCCATGCCTACGCCACGGCCCGAAATATCCGATATTTCAACCTTGGTAGAAAAGCCAGGTGCAAAGATCAAATTGTAAGCTTCAGTATCCGACATTCTATTGGCAGTATCAGGGTCGAGAATCCCCTTATTAATAGCAATTCCTTTCAACTTCTCGGCGTCCATCCCAGCACCGTCATCTTGAATGACGAGTAAGATATGGTCGCCTTCTTGCGACGCTGATAATCGAATTTGCCCCAATCTAGGTTTACCATTTTGTTCTCGTACATCCGGCATTTCAACGCCGTGGTCTACTGCATTTCGCACCAAGTGGACAAGCGGATCGGCCAGCGCTTCAACCAAGTTTTTATCGAGATCAGTATCTTCACCTTCAAGCTCAAGGTTAATTTCTTTTTTCAGGCTGCGCGCTAAATCGCGTACAACCCGAGGGAATCGGCCAAATACTTTCTTAATAGGCTGCATGCGAGTTTTCATTACCCCGCCCTGTAAATCAGCCGTTACAACGTCTAAGTTCGCTACCGCTTTTGACATGGCTTCGTCGTTGCTATTCACTCCTAAACTGACTAAACGGTTACGCACCAATACCAGCTCGCCAACCATGTTCATAATTTCATCAAGTGTGCGAGTATCCACCCGAACGGTCGATTCGGCTTGTGGTGCAGGCGTTCGAGCAGCCGGTTTTTCCGCCGTTTTATCTTTTGCCGCTGGAGCCGCAGGTTTCGCCGCCGCAGGTTGTGGTTTCGCAACAGGAGCAGCCGGTGCAGGAGGAGTAACCTCAGGTGTTACAGCAGGCTTAGCATCCGCGGCAGTAGGACTGCCACCCGCGCCGTGTAATTCATCTAAAAGTCGTTCAAACTCATCATCGTCAATATTCTCAGATTCAGCAGGACTCGGCTCAACAACAGCGGGGCCAGAATGCTTACCTTTGCCATGAAGCTCATCAAGTAATGACTCAAATTCATCGTCAGTAATATCGCCACTCGCCTCAGGAGCAGGGGTAGCCTCGGCTTTCGCGGTCGGCGAACCAGACGAACCGTGTAATTCATCAAGTAAGCGCTCGAATTCATCATCGCTAATTTCATCAACACCGGCACTAGAAGGGCTAGCTTCAACAACGGGCTCAGGGATCGGCTCAGGTGAAGGTGCGGGTTCAGGCTCTGACGCAACAACTTCATCCGCACTGGCCGGAGCACTCAACTTGTGTAGGGCAGCTATGATCTCTGGTCGAGCCGGAGTTAACGGCTCACGAGCTTGTACTTGGGTAAACATATCGTTGATGCTATCGAGTGCTTCTAAGATAACATCCATTAACTCGGCATTGACCTCACGGCCACCGTTTCTGAGCGTATCAAAAACGTTTTCAGCACCATGACAACAATCGACAAGTTCTGTCAATGACAGGAAGCCTGCTCCCCCCTTAACGGTATGAAACCCGCGAAATATTGCATTGAGTAAATCAGAGTCGTCAGGGCTTTTTTCTAAGTCCACCAATTGTTCTGATAACTGCTCCAGAATCTCAGCTGCTTCTACTAGAAAGTCCTGTAATATATCTTCGTCGACTTCAAAGCCCATTCTTTATACCCCTAGAATCCTAAACTTGATAACAAGTCATCAACATCATCTTGTCCACATACCACGTCATCACGTTGCTCTGCATTCATGATGGGACCTTCAGATTCGATGCCAGATTTCACTGTTTTCTCTGGCGTCTCTTTCTGCTCAGATGAACCTTCAATAGCACTGAACATGGTCAACATTTCAACCAGCTTAACTTCCACTTCCTGCACCAAGGTAATGACCCGTCGGATCATTTGACCGGTTAGGTCTTGGAAGTCTTGGGCCATTAAAATCTCTGTTAACAGCTGCCTTAATCTATCGGCATCTTGTTCAGAAACCTTAAGGATTTCATCCAGTTTGTGACAAAGCACTTTAAACTGGCCAATATCTATCTTCCGGTTCATTAAATCATTCCAACCGGGTAAGACTTGTTGGATGTGATCATTTAGACGGTCTGCCAAAGGCAAACTTTCTTCTACCGCATCCATGGTTTTATTGGCCGCTTTGTCTGTCATTTCGATGACATAACTCAGCCGATCCCTGGCATCAGGGATCTCATTTTTGGCAAGCTCTGATAAACGATTGTCATTTTGGAAGTCCACTAGAGAGTCGTGTAATTGGCGGGTTAACATACCCACCTGTTCAAACAACTCACTCTTAGCAGGATCGGCAATAGCATTCGAAACCAAATTGTTGGCTTGTGTAACCTCGCCTTGCTCTAACAAAGCAACAAGCTGATTCGCTTGCTCTAATGTGATCAATGCTTCGTCGGTATCAGCCATGCTCATCCTTTACTGAATTCGCTCAAAGATTTTGTCTAGCTTTTCTTTCAAGGTAGCGGCTGTAAAAGGCTTAACGATGTAACCATTTACGCCAGCTTGAGCAGCTTCAACAATCTGTTCACGCTTCGCTTCCGCCGTTACCATTAACACAGGTAGGTGGCGCAGGTTTTCATCCTTACGGACTTCTTTAAGTAGCTCAATACCTTCCATGCCTGGCATGTTCCAATCGGTCACCAGGAATTCATAGTCCCCGTTTTTGAGCATAGGTAAAGCCGTACTGCCATCGTCCGCTTCGTGAGTATTATTGAAACCAAGATCACGCAATAGGTTTTTAATAATTCTTCTCATTGTAGAAAAATCATCAACAATGAGAATTTTCATATTTGTATCCAACTTAATCTCCTCTATGGCAGTTGGTTATCACTTTTAATCTGATATTTTTAGTTAAGTATGCACAAATACTCATACTTTAGTAGTTACTTGTGTCACTGAATGTGCGCTAAGTCTGCCAATCCGTCATTCGGCCTTTCAATCTGTGAATTGCCTGACTGTGTAGCTGACTCACTCGCGATTCACTGACGCTTAAAACTTCGCCAATTTCACGTAAATTTAATTCTTCGTCATAATATAAAGATAGAACGATTGCTTCCCTTTCTGGCAAAGTTTTTATACAAGCCGCTAAATCTCGCTGAAATCTGTCATCCGACACGCCACTAAAAGGCGCGTTCTCTTGTACCGACTCGGCAGTACTGATTGCGTCCTCACTGACACCTAAGTCATCCATTCCCATAAGCTTGCCGCAGTTTACGTCTTTAAGCATGGCATGGTATTCATCGACCGATACTTCTAAATATTGAGCTATTTCGTTATCTTTTGCATCACGACCGAGCGTTTTTTCAACATGATCAATTGCTTGGGCAATCGAACGGCTATTTTTATGTACACTTCTTGGAACCCAATCACCGCGACGCATATCGTCTAACATGGCGCCGCGAATACGAATACCGGCAAACGTTTCAAAGCTTGCGCCTTTACTGACATCAAAATTACGGCTGGCTTCCAACAAACCTATGAGGCCGGCTTGAATTAAATCTTCCACCATCACGCTGGCAGGTAAGCGTGCCATCAAATGATGGGCAATTCGCTGGACTAACGGACCATATCGCTCAACCAGTTCATTAGGTTGAACCTGACTGGTATAAGTATGGGGTTTAATCACTGACGTTTTCCTTAACGGCGTCGTTATTATCAAGCAGTTTTTCGATGAAAAACTCGAGATGGCCACCCGGCTGATTGGGCACAGGCCATGTCACGGCTTTGCTCGACAGCGCGCGAAATGCTAATGACGAAGGCGACTTCGGAAACGCTTCAACCACTAAGCGCTGCTTTCTTACGGCTTGTCTGACATTGTTATCGTAAGGAATACACGCAACCAGTTCTAATGCGGTATCCAAAAATCGGTCTGTTACCCGAGTGAGCTTAGAAAAGAGCTCTTGTCCTTCCCGTAAGCTTCGCACCATATTGGCCACAATCTTAAAGTGGAACACGCCATACTGAGCACTTAACAACTTGATTAACGCGTAAGCATCCGTGATGGAGGTTGGTTCATCACACACGACCACGACTATATCTTGTGCAGCTTTCGCAAAGCTTAACACCATGTCAGAAATACCTGCGGCGGTGTCAACCAATAACACATCCACCTGGGTTTTCATGTCACTAAACGCGCGGATCAGCCCAATGTGCTCTGCCGGCGAGAGCTCTACCATTGACTTGGTTCCTGAAGTCGCCGGTACTATCATAAAACCTTGTGGCCCCTCGATGATAACTTCATCTAAGGTGCACTCCCCCGATAACACGTGGGACAAATTTTTCTCCACCCGTAAGCCTAGTAATACGTCGACGTTTGCCAATCCTAAATCGGCATCCAAAACAAGCACTCGCTTGCCTTGAGCCGCCAACGATGCCGCAAGGTTCAAAGTTACATTGGTTTTACCGACCCCGCCTTTACCGCCGGTCACAGTAATTACCTTCACTTTATTTGATTTCATCATTCTTAAACCGCTTGCTTGATCACTCATAGCTTTATTCATAATACCCCGAGTTGTGACTATCACCTTCTTCGCTGTACCACTGGTGTTGTTCGCGTTCTACTTCTTTTTCCATCAGGGTCAAGGCGCTATTTACCAAATATTTGGCACTGGCAATTTTGATGTCTTCAGGCACTCTTTGCCCATTGGTAATGTAAGAAATGGGTAAAGCGTGCTTAATGGTAACGCTTAAAATCTCACCTAAACTAAGGCTTTCATCCAACTTCGTTAAAATGCACCCAGATAACGGGATTCTTCTAAAATGCTCGATTGCTTCTTGCACGACCCGCCGTTGCGAGGTGGCAGGTATGACTAAAAAGCTACGAATTTTAACCTTCGAGCTTTTCATCAACGTTTCTAACTGCTCTGACAGGCGCACGTCTCTTTGTCCCATGCCTGCGGTATCAATCAATACCAAGCGTTTATTACGCATTTGATACAAGATGTCAGACATTTCATCGGCATCTTTCGCCACGCGCACAGGACAACCTAAAATTTTGCCATAAGTGGCTAGTTGCTCATGGGCACCAATTCGAAATGTGTCGGTAGTGATCATGCCAATTTGCTCTGCGCCATGCTCCATCGCAAAGCGTGCCGCTAACTTGGCAATCGTCGTCGTTTTACCGACTCCGGTCGGGCCTAACAAAGCCACCGCGCCGCCGTATTTAAGTATTTCATTGGCGCCAATTTCAACTTGCCCTTCAAGGAGTTGAAATAAATGCTGCTTGGCTTCCATGGCACTGCAAGTTTCAGGAATACAGCCGGCAAGCTGGTCTGCAATATCATCAGAAAAACCTGATTTGTTAAGCCATTTGATCAGCATGGCACGAACGGGCTCTTTGCGCTCCATCTCTTGCCACATTAATCCAGAAACTTGGTGTTCAAGCAGTTTACGCATGGATGCCATTTCTTCGCGCATCGCTTCTATCACCTGTTCTTCTTTCGAAGCTTGAACGGGACGCCGAGCCGGTTTCGCCGAAGGCTCCTCCATGCCCCATTCATTCTGCTCCATTAAAGTAGCAGGTTGCGGCGCACTGCGGACCTGTCGAGGCTTAGCAGCTGCGGCCGTCGCTTGACCTTGTTTAGCCAGTAACGACGATAATGAATCCGCTAAATCTTTACCTGAGCGACCATTTATTTTTTCTGCTTGGCGCGTCGCTTGCGAGTCAGCCAACTCTTGCGATTGCTCAGCAAGGGTGGAGGGGCGAGGTCCAGTCGGCTTTGGCCTAGTAGGAGCTTGCATACTCGAAAGTTGCACGTTGTCTTCTTTTAAGTCTCTCGATGGCGCCGGTTTTTTTTCTGAATTTTGGTAGTCAACCGCGGCAACGATTTCAATGCCACCGGTCACTTTCTTGTTGGACATAATGACCGCATCAGGCCCTAAGATCTCTTTGACCTCAGCCAGTGCGGCTCTCATATCTTTTGCAAAAAAACGCTTTATCTTCAATCTAGTGTCTCCGGCCGATTATTGCCCGACAGAGCTTACAATGCGTATTTGTTTGTCTTCAGGAACTTCTTGGTATGACAACACCTGTAAACCTGGAATGGTGTTTTTCACAAATTTTGCCAAAGTTGTCCTTAATACCCCTGATGTTAATAATATAGCAGGTTGACCGGCTAACTCTTGTTGCTGAGAAGCTTCATGCAATGAACCTTGTATGCGCTCAGCTAAACCAGGCTCAATTCCGGCGCCTTCGCTGCCACCTGCTTGAATAGAGTTATGCAATATTTGCTCCAACTCAGGCGACAAGGTAATCACAGGGATTTCCGGGTCTGAACCGACAATATTCTGACTAATCATACGTTTGAGTGCGATACGACACGCCGCAGTCAAAATCTCGGCGTCCTGGCTTTTAACACCATAATCCGATAAAGTTTGCACTATTGTACGGATATCTCTGATCGGCACACCTTCATTGAGCAAACTTTGTAAAACTTTGACAATGACACCTAAAGGTAAAATTTCAGGCACTAAACCCTCAACCAATTTTGGATGCGTTTTTGCTAATAAATCCAATAGGTTCTGAACTTCCTCATGGCCTAATAATTGGGCTGCATGATTGGTTAAAATTTGGCTCAAATGCGTGGCGACAACCGTGGCTGCATCGACCACCGTATACCCCATAGATTGTGCGTGCTCACGTTGACTGATATTGATCCACAAAGCATCGAGTTGAAATGCGGGCTCTATCGTCGGGGTGCCTTCAATCGCACCAAAGACTTGACCTGGGTTAATTGCCATCTCTTTGTCATGGAAAATTTCAGCTTGACCGCTGCTGACACCCATCAATGCTATGTTGTAATTATTAGGGGGTAAATCTAGGTTATCCCTGATGTGCACAGGCGGGATCAAAAAGCCCAGCTCTTGGGATAATTTTTTTCGTACCCCTTTAATGCGCTCAAGCAATTCTCCGCCTTGGCTCTTATCCACCAAAGGAATTAAGCGGTACCCAACCTCAAGGCCTATAGTATCGACAGGTTGCACATCATCCCAGCCAAGCTCTTTAATTTCAGGAGCAGGTGCTGCAGCCAGCTGAGCGTCAGTCATTGTCGTGCCCGTCTCTTCCTGTTTCTTATTTCTACGGTTAAGCCAATAAGCGCCCGCAGCCGCCATTAATCCAAGGCTAATAAACGCAAAATGGGGCATGCCAGGTACAATACCCATAACAATTAAAATACCTGCCGTGATCGCAAGCGCTTTTGGGTTCGCAAACATTTGCGACATGACTTGCTCACCCATCTCTTCAGAACGGTTTTCACGCGTTACTGTGATCGCCGCTGCAATCGACAATAACAACGATGGAATTTGCGCGACTAAACCGTCACCTATGGTGAGCAAAGTATAGATTTCGGCGGCTTGTGAGAAACTTAAGCCATGCTGAGCCATACCGATAATGAAGCCGCCGATGATATTGATAAACAGGATTAAGATCCCCGCAATCGCGTCGCCTTTAACAAACTTACTGGCACCGTCCATTGAGCCGTAAAAGTCAGCTTCACGCGTCACTTCTTCGCGTCGTAATCTGGCTTGGTCTTGGTCTATGATGCCAGCATTTAAGTCGGCGTCGATAGCCATTTGCTTACCAGGCATGGCGTCCAGGGTAAAGCGTGCGCTTACTTCTGAAATACGACCTGCACCTTTTGTCACTACCACAAAGTTAATGATCATCAAAATCAAGAAGACAATTAAACCCACAGCGTAGTTACCGCCAATGACCACCGAGCCAAAAGCCGCAATAACATTACCGGCGGCGTCGCCACCTTGATGGCCTTCCAACAATACGACACGAGTGGAAGCTACGTTTAGGGCTAAGCGAAGTAAGGTGGCAATCAGCAATACAGCAGGAAAGGACGCAAAATCTAACGGTCGCTTGGTGTAAATAGACACTAATAGCACGATCATTGCCAAAGCAATGTTAAACGAGAACAATAAATCCAGCAAAAACGCAGGCATAGGTAAAACCACCATACCTAGCGTCGCGAGCACCATCACGGGTGCTCCTATGCCTTTGATTAACTTGTCTCTTTGCTGCCAGAAGCTAGATAAGTTTGATTTTAGTTCCATTCACGATATCGACAAAAAAATGACGTAATGGCCATTATGCAATATACGTTCCGATTCGAAAAGCACATTACAAATATAAATCCTGCATTGGCTCAAAAAATCAGTATTTAAAACCATCTGGCATTTCAAATTCTGCTGGCAATGCGACAGGCCGCTTGCCTTTGCCCTTTCTAAATTGTTCCAGCTGAAAAATATAAGCCAGTATTTGTGCCACTGATACGAATAGCTGACTGGGTATTTCTTTATCTAAATCAGTAGTATGATAAATGGCGCGACATAATTGCGGTGAGCGCATGACAGGAACCTCATATTCCCTTGCTATCTCCCTGATTTTAAGTGCAATATGATCAACACCCTTAGCAACAACAATCGGTGCCCCATTACGGGATGAGTCATACTTTATCGCTACAGAGAAATGTGTTGGGTTAGTGACGACAACGTCAGCATCGGGGATCTCCCCCATCATTCTGCGCTGTGCAGCTTCCATTTGTAATCGTCTGATTCTTGCCTTAACTTCAGGTTTACCGTCTTGATCCTTGTGTTCGTCCTTCACTTCCTGCTTGGTCATTTTTAATTGCTTATTGTGATTCCACAATTGATAAGGCACGTCGACCACGACAATGACTATCAAGGTAAAGCACAATAAAATAAACATCCAAGTGAGCATATCAAGTGAACGAGGTGCACTGGCAGAAAGTGGCGTAGAACTTAAGTTGAGTATATCTTCAAAAGTGACGTGTAAAATCCCCCAAACGCCGCAGCCAATCACTGAGACCTTGAGAATAGATTTTAACAGTTCCACCATGCCTTGCGTACCAAACATACGTTTGAAGCCGGCTAATGGGCTCATCTTGCTGAACTTTGGCATCATGGCTTCGGTGCTAAAATTTAAGCCGCCGATGACAATGTTAGCAATGATGCCGGTGCAAAATAGAATGATCAAAATCCCTGCTACCGGTAACAACATTTCGGCGATACCAGTGGCAAACATCACTTCCATTTGTTTCGGATCAAACGCGGTGTCGCGGTCAAAAGTGAACAAATCCGTCATCATCACAATAAAGGCGTCAGCTAAGTATCCCCCTAAAAAGAGCAGGCTACTGGATGCCATAATCAATAGAGCAGCGGTACCTAACTCTTTTGAGCGGGGAACTTGGCCTTTTTTTCGGGCGTCAGAGAGTTTTTTCCCCGTGGGGTCTTCCGTTTTTTCCTGGCCGTCAGATTCTGCCATCTGCTCCCCTTACTTCTCTAAGGACGACAAGCGCCATTGAGCAACTCACACATAAACTCTGCGCCGCGGATCCACTGGTTCTCGAAATGACCAAGCACATTGCCGATGGTGAGCCATAAAATGAATAAACCAAACAACATACTGATCGAAAAGCCCAGTGAGAATATATTTAATTGTGGCGCAGCTCGGGTCATGATGCCAAATGAAAAATTCACCAATAACATCGCCACAATCGATGACATAGACATGGTCAGTGCAGCGGTAAACATAATCCCAAGCCAAGCAGCCAGCTTTTGGTAGTGCATCGCGCTTATACCTTCCATAGAAATAGGTAAGGTGGTAAAGCTTTCGACTATCATGGCTATCATTACTAGGTGACCATCAAACGCTAGGAACAATAAAGTAACCAACATTAAATAGAACTGCCCCACTACTGGAGACGTTTGTCCGTTCATCGGATCGGCCATCGACGCAAAACCTAAACTGGTTTGCATCGCGATAATTTGACCTGCAATAACAAAAGTTTGCATAACAAATACCGAAACAGTACCGATCGCAGTTCCTATTAATATCTGTTGCAAGACCACCAAAAAACCAGCCAGTGAAAACAATTCTATGGGTGGCGGAGCAGGCAAGACTGGCACCACCATAAAAGTAATGGCCAGCGTCAGTAATAGTCGAACACGTTTTGGCGTGGTTTGTGCGCCAATGGCTGTCATCACCATGAGCATGGCCCCTATTCTGGCTAACGCCCATAGGTAGATGCTTAACCATTCAATAGCAACTTCAGCAGGTAGATTCATTAACCAACAATGCTCGGTATTTGTTCAACCATGTTATAGAAAAAGTCCATCAGCAAGCCAAAGCCCCAGTGAGCACCGAACATCAAAGCTAAAATGGTAATGATTAAACGCGGTAAAAAACTCAATGTTTGTTCATTGATAGAGGTAGCAGCTTGAAAAATCGAAACAATAAGACCAATGATAAGACTAGGAATGATACAAGCACACACCAGTATCAATACCACCCACAGGGCTTCTCTAAAGACATCAACAAATACCTCTGGGGACATGTTAGCCTCCTATAGGCCGAAGCTGCTTGCTAAACTACCTATGACTAAGTTCCAGCCGTCGACTAACACAAATAGCATGAGCTTAAAGGGCAATGAAACAATCATGGGTGAAAGCATCATCATACCCATGGCCATCAAAATACTGGCCACGACTAAGTCAATGATAAGAAACGGCACAAAAATCATAAAACCAATCTGAAACGCGGTTTTCAGCTCGCTGGTAACAAACGCGGGAATCAGAACCTGAATGGGCACTTCTTCTGGTGTTGCGACTTGGATATCAGCCATCTCGACGAATGTTTGTAAATCCGTGACCCTAGTTTGTGCCAACATAAACGCCATCAAGGGTTTTTTGCCTGCTTCAATGGCTTGAGGAAAAGTCATTTGCTCCTCAAGGTAAGGGGTGATGGCTTGTTGATTGATACGATCAAACACCGGCGCCATAATAAAAAAGGTCATAAATAAAGTGATGCCTATGATCACTTGATTCGATGGTGTTTGTTGCAAGCCAAGCGCTTGGCGCAAAATGCTCATAACAATCACGATACGCGTGAACGACGTCATCATAATGACCATTGCAGGTAGGAAGCTGAGCGCGGTCATTAACGCGAGTACTTGCAAGGTTAAACTGTATTCTTGGCCACCGTCTGCATTGGTTGTTACCGTAACCGCTGGTAACATGCCATTGGCAGCCCATGCCGGGCTAAAAATCAATGCTGCCAGTAAACCGATATACAAAACAATGCGTGAAGGCTTCATTACTTTTTCATCATCCCTGAGAAAGACTGGGCAAAATTTGCCGGAGCACCTTGTTTAACTTCCAAGGGCTTGTCGAGTTTATCAAGTAGATTAATTTGCGACGCACTTGCGCCCAGTAAATACTGTTGCTCTCCTACTTGCACCACAAAGATTTTTTCATTTCTGCCAACGCTTAGGTGCGCCACCATTTTTATATCTTGACCCGTAAAGTGTTTAATAAGATGCGTTTTTTTAAACAAGGTCGCGGCGATAAAAATCACCACAATCACCACCGCTAAAGAGGCAAAAACAGAGCCGAAATTGGCATCCACGCCTTTTTCAACGGTCGCCATTACAGGGCTGGCAATCATTGCCAGCAAGAAGAGAATCCACTTCATTATTTTAACTTTTTAATCCGTTCAGTTTGACTGATAACATCCGTTAAACGAATACCAAATTTGTCATTCACCACAACTACCTCGCCATGGGCGATCAGGGTTCCGTTAACTAGCACGTCTAAAGGTTCACCGGCGACACGGTCTAATTCAACCACAGAGCCTTGGTTTAATTGTAATAGATTACGTATGCTAATTTGACTGCGGCCCACTTCCATTGAAATGGTCACGGGGATGTCCATGATCGCATCAAGTCGGCGTTTTTCTTCGGCACTGATTTCCGGTGCTTCGTCGGTAAATTCTTCAAGTACCGCAGGCTGCACTTCCTCTTCAACGGTACCTTCCGCTTCAGCGAGGGCTGCTGCCCATTCATCCGCCATATCTTGGTCATTACTCATGCTGTTTAATCCTCTATGTCATCAACTTCAGAGTTGACGGGGCGCCCATTGCGAGTGACTAACTCTAACTCTGATTTTACAGACTCTGGACGTTTTAGTTTTTCAGTAATTTTCACCGCAACATGTTCATTGGTCTGGCCCATTTTGCCGCGGTAGGTTGGTAGGTCTTCAATAAAGACGGTCATGGTATCTGGCATTTCTACTGGGATCACATCCCCCGGTTTTAGCTCCATGATTTGGCGCAGTGATAATTCGGTTTCAAGTAGCTTGGTGCTCAATTCAACAGGTACGTCCATGATTTCATCTTGCAGGGCTTTGCTCCACCGGAAGTCGGTGTCTTCTTTATCACTCTGAACACCGGCATCGAGTAGCTCTCGAATAGGCTCTAACATCGAATAAGGCATAGCAATATGAAAGTCGCCACCGCCGCCATCGAGTTCAATATGAAAAGAGTTCACCACAATCACTTCAGTAGGACTCACAATGTTAGCCATTGCCGGGTTCACTTCCGAGTCAAGGTATTCAAACTCCGCATCCATCACGGGGGCCCAAGCTTCGTGATAATCTTCAAATACAATTTTTAACAGCATTTGAATGATGCGCCGCTCAGTGGGGGTAAATTCTCGACCTTCAATTTTGGCGTGATATCGACCATCGCCACCAAAAAAGTTTTCCACCAAGATAAACACCAAGCGCGCTTCCATGGTAATCAGGCCCGTGCCTTTTAGCGGACGAAAACGCACCATATTTAAGCTTGTGGGTACAAACAAGGTATGGACGTATTCGCCAAACTTGATCATTTGCACGCCATTAATTGATACTTCCGCCGTGCGACGCATCATATTAAATAGGCTTATTCTAAGGTGACGGGCAAAGCGTTCGTTAACCAACTCCAAGGTTGGCATTCGTCCACGAACAATTCGGTCTTGAGAAGAGAAGTCAAAATTGACCGCGCTGGTGGACTCTAAATCACCCACCTCTTCTTCTTCGACATCATCAACGCCGTGAAGAAGCGCATCAATCTCGTCTTGTGATAAAAGATCTGTCATTCATTACGCCTAGATAAGAGCTTTATATTTATTGTAAAACAAATCCGGTAAATAGAACGGACTCAACCGTTGGCGCTGAAGCGACTTCGTTCATGGCTTTTTGAACTTCTTGCAGCGATTTTTTACGTAATTCTTTTTTGCCTTCTTCACTGCGCAACTCTTGCGCCGTAGCGGCACTAAACACACTTAATAAGGTACCTTCAATTAAAGGAATATGCTGCTTGGCAGTATTTTCATTGTTCGTGCCACGAACCATCAATTGCACTTTAATTTGCACTAAGCGCTCTCGCTCCCCTGTCATGGCCGTTACGTTAAATACAAAGGGCCTTGGCATACCTACATATATAGCTTGTAAATTAGAGGTTTTGCCAGTGCTAGCACTGCTATCTCCCTCTGAAGCCGGCGCCGAAGTTTCATCGGTGTCTTCACCTCCCATTAAAAAGTGAGCAGCTCCGCCGCCGCCAGCAAGCAATACAAGTACAGCGACAATAATAATTATCAGCTTGCCTTTGCCCGGCTTTTTTTCATTTAACGCAAGATCTTCCGTTGCTTCATCCGCCATTTTTTACTCAACATTCATTCAGGTATTGCTTCAATTATTGCATAACTAATTCTGTGCAAATAGAGATGTTAAGCATAAAAATCGATTCCTTTGTCCGTCTGCACAAAATTCAAACCAGAGGCCGGTAAATCTGACTCCCAATTATCCTGTTCAGTCTCAAGGGCATTTTGACTACTTCCATCAGCACCTTGCCCTGAGCCATGCTGATCCGAAGATTGTTGCGCAGAGTGTTGTTGCTGCCCAACTTGACTGTCTCCGAGCTGGATGCCTTGCTCCGCTAACATTTCCTTCAGTTTAGGCATATGTTGATCCAGTAACTCCCGGCTATTGGCTTGCGTTGTTTGAATACTGACGCTGAGTTGATCATTTTGCATCGACACCTTGATGTGCATGCTGCCTAATTCAGCCGGATCCAGTCGAATTTCGGCTTTACCAATCCCGTTGTTCATCATCATGTTAATGCGTTCTTTCAACATGGACGGCGCTTCTCTTGCGGCCAGTTCAAATTTTTGACTGGCTTCAAATTGATTTTCGCTAACCTGTTGTCCCATCACGGTTTGCTTGGCAACCATCTTGGCATCAAGGGCTTGTGTATTATTGATGTGTTGGCTTGAAATTGGGCTGGTCACTACACTCCCAGGCTGCTGGCCCACTTGTGCATTAGCCGTTGCATTCACAGGTTTATCGGTTTCAAGCTGGGGCTTGTTATCATCACTGACTGCATCAAACCGTTCTTGGCGACTTTTACTGTCAGCGGGTTCTAAATGTAAAGCTTTACCGCCCAACTTGTCTTTATCGCCTTTATCCTCACTTGTTACGGTCTGTTTAGCATCATTGATGCTAGCCTGCTCCGTTTTTATGTCTGTTTTCTTCTGAATGTCAGCCTCTGTGTCAGTGTTTGGCAAATCACTGGCCGTAAAATTGGCGTTGACGGTTTTAGCCTCTGCCTGTTGCTTCGTGCTGTCTTTGGCTTCTGACCCTGTTATTTTACTGGCTTGCTCAGACTCTGCTTTGACAACGCTTGTAAGTTTGCTGGTTTCACTCTGGTTAGCAGCTGGTGTATCGAGCGTGAATTTTTGGTCGACTTGCTCTGCTCCAGCTTTGACAGAGTTTGTCAGCTTACTAGCTTGATTCTGGTTTGCATCTAGCGTGATTTTTTTATCTTGTTCGAGGCTGTTAATGCCGGGTTTTGGGTCCAAAGCCTGACGCACCGCTTTTGCAACCTCCCCTAAATCCGCATCATTAAGCGCAGCGCCTTTATCAGCAGAAGCCATTTCTGAGTCCATCGCTAACGCAGCAGAGGCTTGCAACTTTGATAGCAGCTTTTGTTCACCTGCAGTAAGCGGTTGTCCTTGTTGTACTTTAAATGCAATTTGCTGTAACTGCAGTTTTTCTTCGCCAGACATTGTGGCGTTAACCTTAGCTGCTTGCTCTGCTAAATCTTCGCCTGTGCTTTGAGCACTGGAGCCTTGTAATAGCTGCGTGGTATCTAACTTAGCACTTGCACTGCCTGTTAGGGGAGCATCTTTACCGGCTTGGGAACGGTGCGAGCTATCGGTTCCATCAATATTACCTTGCGGTGTAGACATCGCCGTAGCATTGATGTCATTAATAGAGGGAGCGAGCGTTTTCAGCTGTTGTTCAGATTGTTGTATTTGCGCCAGCACCGCAAAACCTTGCTTACCATCTGTCTCACTTTTTGACGGTTCAACATTACCCTGTGCGACTTGCTCTGGGTCATTATCATTATCGGTATCTTCATCCTGGGGCTTGCCTTCTGCGCTTTGCTTTGAGTCGGCTCCGCTATATGTATCTTCCACTTTCTCAACAAGTTGGCTGTCGTTGTTAGCATCGAGCTCAGCAACCGTTGCTCCGTCGGTTTTTTGACTGTTATCCAGCACCGCTTTTTTGTCTGCGGCAGTTTGTTTAGCTTCTTGGTATGTCGACGCAAATTGACTCGGCTGTTGGGCCGCTTTATCTTCATTAAGTAAGCTATTAAGCGAGCCGCCCTCTTTTGCGCCACCCGATTGAGTCGCGGCATTCGCTGTTTGCACTGAAGTTGCTTGCATCATACGTTACTTCCATATGGTTGAAGCGGCAGGAACTTGCCTTTTTAGCCGCGAAAACAAAGATAAATTCAGTGGCATGACGAAAATCTCACAAATTGCCACTGCTAGACTTAATAAAAGCAATAACTGCGCCAATATTGTCTAGTTAGGATTAATAACTATCTTGCTGCTTTTTATAAAATTGGAAATTGGCAAATTCGTCAAGCATTTTCTGTTCTTGTTTATTGGCTTTGATTTGCGCTGCTTGCTCGCGCTTTTCGATTAACGACTCGACTGCTTTACGTTTGTTTTGCATCGCGATCCAATTACGCTTTTTGACGTCAACTTGGTGCATCACTTGCGGCAACGCTTGTTGCTGTTGAACCATGGCAGCTTCAAGTTTGGCGACAAACTTTTGATAGTGGCCAAAGCTATCGGCATATAAGCCTGACGCACCTTTGTCGTGCATTTGTTGGAGGTATTGATTACGATAATTTTGAAGATTAGCAAACTGCTTACGAAACTCTGCTAGCTGCTGTTGCGCTTGAGCAAATTCTATTGAGGCGGTTTGTTCATGCTTTTTATGTTGATCCAATACCAAGTGTAAAGCTTTATCCGCCATAGAGGCTCCGAAGGTTATCTAGGCTGGCCGCCGTTGACAAACTCTTGGGCTAATCCAGCAAGTTGACTCAAGCTATTTTCATAGCTTACCGATTCTTTCATCGATTGTTGCAAGAAGTGATCCAACCTAGGTTTAATGTTGATGGCTTGGTCGATACGAGGGTCGCTGCCTCTGGCATACGCACCGATAGTAATCAAATCTTTATTTTCTTGGTACAACGAATAAGCTTGCTTAATTGCGCGCGCAAGCATTTGGTGTTCATCACTTGTCACGCTAGGCATTACCCGGCTAATTGACTTACCAACATCAATGGCAGGAAAGTGGCCGCTGTCCGCTAAGTCTCTTGATAATACGATGTGACCATCCAATATTGCCCGCGATGCATCTGCGATGGGGTCTTGCAAATCATCCCCTTCGGTTAACACGGTAAAAAAAGCCGTAATCGAGCCCTGGTTTTCACTGCCGTTACCGGCTCGCTCCACCAGCGCCGGTAATTTGGCGAATACTGAAGGTGGGTAGCCTTTTGTGGCAGGCGGCTCACCAATGGCCAAAGCTATTTCACGCTGCGCTTGCGCGAATCGGGTCAAGGAGTCCATTAATAACAAAACATTTAAACCTTGATCACGAAAGTACTCGGCTACTGTCAACGCGGTTTCACAGCCCTTTAACCGCATCAAGGGTGAAGCGTCAGCAGGCGCTGCAATCACCACAGAACGAGCACGTCCCTCTTGCCCTAAAATTTCATCAATGAACTCTTTGACCTCACGGCCACGTTCGCCAATTAGGCCAACCACAACCACGTCTGCGCTACTGCCCCGGGTCATCATACCCAGCAATACGCTCTTACCGACACCTGAGCCTGCAAACAGTCCCATTCGCTGCCCTTGACCTACCGTTATCATGGCATTAATCGAGCGTACACCAACGTCCATTGGCTGCTTTATGGGTTTACGTGCTAAAGGATTCAGGCGGGTAGCAGCAAATTGCGCTTTGTCTTTAGTTAAAATGTCACCTAAGCCGTCAAGCGGATTGCCAACACCGTCAATCACCCGGCCGAGTAATTCCATGCCTACTGGGATACCCTGGTGCTGACTCATGGGCAACACCTTAGCCCCTGGCAATACGCCGGATAATTGTTCGCTGGGCATCAGGTAAAGCTTATCATTGGCAAAGCCAACCACTTCAGCTTCAATTAAGCCATCCATGGTTTCAACTTGGCATAAGCTGCCAACTGGCGCGGTACAACCAATCGCTTCTAAAGTAAGCCCAACCACCCGAGTTAACTTGCCTGCAGCCACTGCATTAGTCGTCAGGTCTTGAGCTTGATAACTTTGCAATCGAGCTTTGAGGTCTAGCATTAACTTGGCTCTGGCGGAGGCTGAGTCACTGACGAAGACTCTGGCGATATTGCTGGCTGCGGCTCAGCGCTGACAGCCTCACTTTGAGGCTCTGTGGGTGTCTCGGCATCGCTTGGCTGAGCATCGCCGCTAACATCAGGTGTAGCTGCCACTTGTTGCTCAGGTTCAACCGGTCTATCGTTGAGTTGTTCTGAGTTATGCGCCAAAAACTGCTTAAGCACTTGATTCACACGCATTTCAAGAGGGTAATCCACGCTCGATATGTCTGTTTTCACTTGGCAATCACCGCGATTAAAGCTCGGTTCCGCTTGTAGCGACCAGCCACGTTTATCACATTCTTCATCGCCAAACACCGCTTTTACCAGCACTAGATCATCCGGGTGCAGCAATAAGGTGGTCTTCTGCGCGGCAAACGGTAGAGCGTCTATCGCCTGTTTCAATGCAGCCAAAATCACTTGGGGGTTGGTTTGTACTTCTACTTTTACAATTTGCTGCGCCAAAGCCATGGCAAGTTGCACTAGCTCTAACTCAATTTGTTTGTCTAATTGCAATTTGGGAAAATGCAACTGTTCAGTGAGAACTTGCCACTGGCCTGATTGAGTAGCGATTTGCTCAGCGCCTAACTCAAGCCCTTGCTGTAAGCCTTGCATTAAACCTTCTTCGTGACCTTTGCCAAGGCCCTCTAAACGCCCTTCTTCTTCACCTTTGGCAAAGCCGGCAGCTTGACCTTCTTTAAAGCCTTCATCAAAAGCATCTGTTCGAATAGCTTCGATTTCTTCTAAGGTCGGAGGTGCAGGCACCTGCTCTTCTTCAACCGGCTCTTCAATTTGCTTGAACCAGTCGGTTTTCATGTTTAAAGCATTGGTTTCTTCTGTTTCAAGAGCTACTTCCATTTTTGGAATCTGCCACAATTCAGGTCTTTGATCTGGGTTTTGTTCATCTGCCATGATTATAAGAACTCGTCGCCGCCACCGCCGCCTAACATAATTTCACCGGCATCAGCCAAACGTCTTGCCACAGAAAGGATTTCTTTTTGCGCCGACTCTACTTCGCTGACACGAACAGGTCCCATCGCTTCCAAGTCATCTTGCAGCATCTCAGCAGCACGTTTTGACATATTGCGCATGATTTTCTCTTTCAATGCATCTTCCGCACCTTTCAATGCGCGCTGTAATACATCTTGCTGAACTTCGCGCAGTAAGGCTTGAATACCGCGGTCATCAACGTCTATTAAGTTATCAAAAACAAACATAAGATCTTGAATTTGTTGACTCATTTCCTCATCAGACTCACGAATAGAGTCCATTAATGGTCCCTCGATGCTGGTATCCAAGTAGTTCATGATATTGGCAGCTGCTTTTAAGCCGCCCATCTTGGCCGCTTGTGCACCCGCTTGGCCAGCAAACTGTTTCTCCATGATTTCGTTCAACTCTTGCAATGCTGCAGGTTGAACCTCTTCAAGGTTAGCAATACGCATCATCAAATCCAGTCGCACTTTCTCAGGGAACTGACTCATGATTTCAGACGACTGCTCAGGCTCTAGGTAAGATAAAACTATCGTTTGGATTTGAGGGTGCTCATTTTGAATAATGCTTGCCACTTGTCTTGCATCCATCCATTTCAATGAATCTAAACCTCTCGCGCCACTGCCCATAACGATTTGTTCAACCAAGTTACCGGCTTTATCTTCCCCTAAGGCTTGGGTCAATGCGCTGCGCACGAAATCTTCACTGCCAATACCTATGTTGGTGAATTTTTGAATATCATCCACAAACTGGCGATGGACCGCAGCCACTTTCTCTTGTGAAAAATCCCCCAAAGATGCCATTGCCATGCCTAAACGCTGAACTTGTTTAGGCTCTAAATGACGAAAAATCTGCGCGGCATCTTCTTCGGTTAAACTCAGCATTAAAATTGCCGACTTCTCCACCCCGTTAAGGGTGGCAATATCAAATTTTTTCTCTTCTGAGTTTTCGTTATCAGGCATCTGCGTTCAACCAATCTTTAATTACTTGGGCGGACAAGTCCGGCTCGTTGGCCACCAGGGCGCGTACCGCTTTCATAAGGTCTTCATCTTTGTGTAAATCTGGCAGTTTGAATTGACCATCTCTTATTCCAAAGTCTAGCTCTTCTGAACCATCTGCGGCGATAAGTTTGAGATCATCATCTCCTTCCAGTGAGCCCACTGCACCGCCCATATCAAACTCTTCGGTCTCAGTGGTTTCTGGGTAAAGCAGTTTCTTCAGCATCGGTCTGATAATCGCAAAGACCACGATCAAGATAACCACCATAGATCCGCCAAAGCGCAGCATTTGATAGAACTGATCAGACTCCCAAAATGGCGGTGGCTCAACAGCTTCAAGCTCAGGGCGGTTAAAGGGAACCGTAACCACCTCTAAGACGTCGCCACGGTTCACGTCAAATCCTAAACTCCCTTGCAATAATCGGCGAATACTCGCTAATTGCTCTTGACTGCGAGGCGTGCGAGAAACATTGCCATCAGCTCCAGCAGCGTTGTTATAATCCACCGCAACCGACACGGTTAAACGTTGCACCATACCCACTTGCTGTCTCGAGTGACTGATGGTGGTGTCTAGCTCATAGTTACGAGTGGCCTCTTTGTGGTTAGAGCCTGGGATCACGCTACCGCCTTCACCCGTTTCAGCCACTTCAGGAATATCCGCTTCAAGCGGGGGTTGATTGGTTAACGCACCAGGCACGGCAGCGTCTGAACCACCCGTGGTTGAGTTTTCCACCGTCATCTCGCTACGCAATGCCGGTAAGTCTTGGTTATAACGTTTTTGAGTTTGCTCAAGGGTACTAAAGTCCATGGTAACATCGACTTCTGCGGTGTAATTATCTAAGCCCACCACGGGAATCAAAATAGAGTCGATTTTCTCTTTGTATTCATCCTCGCGTTTGCGCTCTAATTCATATTCTTTGCGGTTACGAGCGGCCATCGGGTCTTGGCTGCCAGAGTTCAGTAAACGGCCACGTTGGTCGGTCACCGTCACGCGAGACGGACTCAAAGAGTGCACCGCAGAGGCGACCATATCCACGACTGAGTCGACTTCTTCTTGGCTTAAACTGTTCGCACGAGACACAGTTAGCACAACGGTCGCACTGGCTTTTTGCTCTCGGCGAGTAAATACATTTTCTTTTGGAATAGCCAGTAAAACTTGGGCTTTTTGCACATTCTTCATTTCTTGAATGGCAAGGGCAAGCTGGCGCTCACGGCTAAGTTTTAGGCGTTCTCGTTCAACCCGTTGGCTAACACCAAAGCCCATGTCTTGCATTAATATTTCATCGC
The DNA here is from genome assembly GCF_003596335.1 of Motilimonas pumila. Taxonomy (GTDB): domain Bacteria; phylum Pseudomonadota; class Gammaproteobacteria; order Enterobacterales; family CBDFNC01; genus Motilimonas; species Motilimonas pumila. The sequence continues at coordinate 47,143 of NZ_QZCH01000005.1, read as the reverse complement.
CTTTTTCATCCACTGGCGACAAACCTCCGCGAGTCAGGCGAAGCTTAATGCTATGGAAATTGTCGGCTTCGACTAATACGGTGTTACCTTCTAGCTGATAAGGGATTTTCTCAGCGTCAAGAAAATCCAGCGTGGTGATTAGCTGCTCAGTTTTAAAGTTACCTAATGGGCGATAGTCAGGCGCTTTGCCCCACATCCACAAAATCACCACAATTGCCAAGACAATGGCCAGCCCCAAAATAATGGTGACTTGGCGCAGCACATCAACATTGCCTAATACCGCAAGAGGTGAACTTTTTTGTTCGCCTTGCTCTAATTGTGCACTTTGATCCAATGCAGCGGCGTCAGTGCCGGCCATTAAATCTGTGTTTGAATTTGCTTCTGCCACTTAATTAGCTCCTCAATTAAACCGGCATGCTCATGATTTCTTTGTACGCTTCCACAACTTTGTTACGCACTTGAACCGTAGCATCGAATGCTACGCCAGATTTACTGGCCGCAATCATTACGTCACCTAAACTGACAGAACGATCGCCCATATCAAAGCGTGTTCTCAGTTCATTTGCATTTTGCTGCAAGCCATTTACGTTGTCGATAGCTTGTTTAAGCATATCACCAAAGTCACTATGACTGGTGGCTTGAATTTGAGATTGATTTTCTAGGCCTTTGGCTTGTACCGATAAAGCCTGCATTTCACTGTATAATGATGAGCCGTTAATGTTCATGAAAAATTCCTAGTTATGTTATCGCTGTCAAATATCTGACTGCTGGGTGTCAATCTGTCTCTACACTAGGTAAATGCAACTATTAGGCCAAAATAAAAAAAGGATGCTTTCGCATCCTTTATTAATCATTAAGCAATTGATTTAAAATACCTTTCAAACAGGAATTTCAACACCCATCTCTTTCATTTTAGCCATTTTATATCGCAGTGTACGGGGGCTAATACCCAATTTCTCGGCCACGTCTTTGCGTTTACCCGCGCAGGCTTTTAACGTCTCAATAATGATTTGGTGCTCTTGGTGCTTTAGTTCTTCACCTAGGTTTTCATCAGCAAAACTGTCACTGTCGCCCAAGCCAGAAGCATTGGGTAATTTAATCGTCAAATTTGTATCATCATGACTTAGTTGCCCTGCCGCAGCTAACTCATCTTCTAAAATGAGATGATCGAGTTCGATATCTTGATTTCCCGCTAAAATCAGCGCCCGTTGTACCACGTTGTCTAACTCTCGTACATTGCCTGGCCAGCTATAAGCGTAAAGCCTGTCTGTTGCGGCTTGAGTTAATTCAGGAATCGGACCCTGACTATGGTGGCGCGCGATTAAATGCTTTGCCAAAGGAATAATATCACCTCGACGACGATGCAAAGGTAACCATTTAATTGGAAATACGTTTAAGCGGTAATATAAATCCTCTCGGAAAATACCATCTTGTACCGCCTGCTTTAAATCTCGGTTACTGGTGGCGAGTACCCTTACATCTAGCTGTACCGTCTTTCTACCACCTAAACGTTCGACCTCTTTCTCTTGCAAAACGCGCAGTAACTTGGCTTGTAAGCTTAAATCCATCTCAGTTATTTCATCTAACAAGATGGTACCTCCCTGCGCCTGTTCGAATTTTCCTGGGCACGCCTGAACGGCGCCGGTAAATGCGCCTTTTTCATAACCAAATAAGGTCGCTTCTAACATGTTATCTGGAATTGCAGCGCAGTTAATGGCCACAAAGCTTTGCTCAGCGCGAGGCGACATATCATGAATATAACGCGCCATAATTTCTTTCCCCGCACCGCTTGGGCCAGACACCATGACTGAGGCATCACTCTTGGCCACTTTAGCCGCCAAGTTAAGTAATGCTTTTGTACTGTCGTCGCCAAATACTGGCGTGCGCTTTTCACACTTTTGCGCAGGCGCATACCGGCTAACCTGATTCAGTAACACCTCAGGCGCAAATGGCTTAGCCAAATAATCAATGGCACCATCACGCATCGCAGTGACTGCATCGTCAATGGTGGCATAAGCCGTCATTAATAATACTGGCGTATCAGGGTATTTCACCTTAATGTTTTGCAATAAGGTAATACCATTCATGCCGCCCATTTGAATGTCGCTGATCACCAAATCATAACTTTGCCGACCTAGCGCTACCAATGCCGCTTCGCCACTGTCAGCTTCAATACACTGATAACCTGCAATCATTAAGGTATCGATTAATGCTTCTCTTAAACCTGCATCATCTTCAACCACAAGAATTTGTGCTTGTGACATGTTAACCTCCAACGGCTTGTGCCGGCGATGCGGCGACTGAATGTAATGGTAAAATCATTGAAAAACAGCTTCCTTGCCCTACGGCTGAGGTAACTTCTAACCTTCCCTCATGAGACTTTGCCACTGATTGCACTACCGCAAGACCGAGCCCTGTACCTTGAGATTTGGTGGTAAAAAACGGCTGTGTAATTTTCTGTATATTTTCTTCGTCAATACCGGGGCCATTATCCAATACCGAAATTGAGACCTGATCCCCTTTTAGGTATTGTGCTGATAATTGAATTTTGGCGCCTTTACCTGTGGCTTGCAGCGCGTTATCAATTAAGTTGCCTATGGCACTGGCCAGCGCATTTTTATTTGCCAGCAGCAATAAGTCAGGATCGGGTAACGAAATAGATAATTCTGACTGCGCTTTAAACATCATAGCGTCACAGCCTTGCTTAACCTCTTGCAATAAACTCTGCAATGACACTTCCGCCACCACCTGCTTTTCACCGCTGCGGGCAAACAGCAACATATCCGTTACCTGAGTTTCTAAATCTTGTAGTCGGCCCATGAGCTTTTGCTGGAAACTGCCGCGAGATGACTCAGGTAATGAGCGGTTACCTAGATTGGCCGCGTACAACATAGCCGCAGACAAAGGCGTGCGTACTTGATGAGCTAAAGACGCTATCATGTTGCCTAATGCAGAAAGCCGCTTCATGTGGCTAATTTTGTCTTGTAGTTCACGAGTTTGGGTTAAGTCGGTCAATGATATGAGCTGGCCAGAAAAGCCTTCGAGCGGTGAGATAGACAATTGAATACGCTTGCCGTTCACTAATGAAACTTCATGGCCGTCATCGGCTTGTGGCGCAAACGCTCGGCGAATAACATTAAACCAAAGCTCTCCCAATAGAGGCTCACCCAATAGTTCAATGGCAACAGGGTTGGCTTGGGTCACCACGCCATTGTTGTCTAATAAAATGATGCCTGATGGCAGCATATCAAAGACATGAGAATACGAGCGATGCTGCGCACGCAATGCATCTAATTCACCTGCGTAGCTTTCTTGTTGTAATAGTTGGCTCATACGTGTCAAAACCCCGGCATAATTAACTTCTACCGAAATAAATGCGATATCTGTGCCAACAATTAAAATACTTTCTAAGCGAATGTTTTAGATATAAAAAAACCTGCATAAAGCAGGCTTTTATTGGCTAAAGTGATACTGTTTAGCACTGTTATTCTTTTGACGATAGACCGTATTTTTTCATTTTTTCTACCAAGGTTGTACGCCTCATGCCCAGTTGCTCAGCTGCTCTGGCGACGACGCCCGCTTGTTGATCCAACGCTTGGCGGATCATGTCGACTTCAAATTCCGCCAACATGTCTTTGAGGTTGACGCCATCTTCAGGCAATGCATTAGCCATCATAGGAGCATCCGTTAACGCATTGGTGCTATCATCCTCAATAGCCTGCTCATCATCAAACACAAAGTCGTCATTGAATATACCAAGCAATGCTTCTCGTTCAGCAATCGCACTAGGCAGCTCCATTTCCACATCTTCAGTTTCAAGGTGACGATATTTGGCTGGTAACTCATTCACATCAACAATTTTATTAGGATGTAAAATCAGTAAACGCTCAACCAAATTAGACAGTTCGCGAACATTACCGGGCCAAGCATGCAGCATTAATGATTCAATACTGCGCTGAGTAAAGCGTACTGAGGCATTGTGCATCACTTCATGACGCGACAATAACTCTTGCAATAGCAAGGGAATATCATCTTGCCTTTGACGCAAAGCCGGCGTTTCAATCGGAAAAACATTTAATCGGTAAAATAAATCTTCTCGGAACTTTCCTTCTGCAATCATAGCTTCGAGCCGTTGATGGGTAGCTGCAATCACGCGTACATCAGCTTGAATCGATTTACTGCCACCGACTCGCTCAAAAGTGCGCTCTTGCAATACCCGCAGTAACTTAACCTGCATGGGCATTGGCATATCGCCAATTTCATCAAGGAATAAAGTGCCTCCTTCAGCTAATTCAAAGCGTCCTTTACGGGCCGCAAACGCGCCAGTAAACGCCCCTTTTTCATGACCAAAAAGTTCACTTTCGAGTAAATCTGGTGGAATAGCGCCGCAGTTAACAGGTACAAATGGGCCTTTCTTACGCTCCGAGATGTCATGCACTGCGCGGGCTACCACTTCTTTACCCGTCCCCGACTCCCCCAAAATCAAAACGCTTGCTGCAGTACCGGCAACCTGCTCTATCATGTGGCGCACTTCAGAGATAGCATCGCCTTTGCCCACTAGCATTTTCAAAAGATAAGAGTGTTGGCTTTGATCTTTTAATTGGCCTATTTTGCCCAGGTAGGACTGACAATGGTGTAGTAAGCGCGTGAGATCATCATAACTGAAAGGTTGTGATAACTGGCCTAAATAATTCACCGAACTGATGTCTAAGCTTTCGCAAGCACCGATAAAGGGCAACTTAGGGTTTTTTATCGCAAAATCTTGCGCCAATGATGGGGCTATTTCACCAAATATCACGCCTTTGTGGCGTGTAGGTATAGCAGCTGCAGTCAGATCATCAAGAAACTCGCACTCTTCACCGATAAACGACAAAATAGTGCTGAGCATTGAAAGGTTTTCTCTATTGCTATCAATGATCAATACAGATAAAGGTGCTGCCATGTATGCTCCTGCAAAAGAAAGCGTTGTTTATTTGACTTACAGACGGTTTATTGACGTTAATGATTTTAGACGATCTCATACTGACTACAAGATCCCACGAAAGAATTAGTCATAAATTTGACGTAAATGATGTTTTTTGACGTTTATCGTCAACAAAACCTTGTTTTTAGCTAAAATTTTAAATACATCAACTTACGGTGCTGGCATAAATAATGCAGAATGGCTTTAATTAAGCTAAGCAATCAAAATGGCGCTAACTCTATGTTCAACAATAAAAACATTCTTATCACGGGTGGTACAGGTTCATTTGGCAAACGCTTTATTGCCACCATCTTAGAACGTTTTACCCCTAACAAAATCATCGTATTTTCGAGAGATGAACTGAAACAGTTTGAAATGCAGCAAACTTTTAATGCCCCTTGCATGCGTTACTTCATCGGTGATGTGCGAGATGAAAATAGGTTGCAAAGAGCCATGAGCGGCGTGGATTACGTGATTCATGCAGCCGCATTAAAGCAAGTGCCAGCAGCAGAATACAATCCAATGGAGTGTATAAAAACCAACATTAATGGCGCAGAAAATGTCATCAACGCGGCCCTAGATAACAACGTAGAAAAAGTGATTGCCCTTTCTACCGACAAGGCAGCTAATCCCATCAACCTTTACGGTGCCACCAAATTAGCTTCAGACAAATTGTTTGTAGCGGCTAATAATATGGCTGGTGGCCATAAAACCACATTCTCAGTGGTGCGTTACGGTAACGTGGTGTGCTCGAGAGGATCTGTCGTCCCCTTCTTTCAACAGTTGATTGACGACGGTGCCACCAAACTCCCCATTACGCACCCAGATATGACACGCTTTTGGATAACGTTAAAAGAAGGCGTTGAATTAGTCTTGACCAGCTTTACTCGAATGCTAGGCGGTGAGATTTACGTGCCTAAAATTCCTTCGGTTAAAATCACAGACCTGGCAAAAGCCATGGCGCCTGATTTACCTCATGAGATTGTTGGCATCAGGCCAGGTGAAAAACTGCATGAAGTCATGTGCCCGGCCGATGACTCTTATCATACCTATGAGTTTGAAGATCACTTCGTGATTGCCCCGACCATAAATTTTAGCGCTCGCTGTAATGACTTCAGCAAAAGCGCACTTGGTGAAACAGGCAAATTGGTAGTTTCAGGCTTTGAATATAACTCTGAGGGCAACAACCACTTTCTTAGTAAAGAGGAAATACTGGAGTATAACGATTAGTGAGCAAGTTTATCGCTTATGGCAAACAAGCCATCTCTCAAGCTGATATTGACGCGGTTAATGAGGTACTAACTTCCGAGTTTTTGACTCAAGGACCAGCCGTACCTAAATTTGAAGCAGCCATCGCCCACTACTGTGACGTTAAGTTCGCTAGCGCAGTAAACAGCGCTACTTCGGCTTTACACCTGGCTTGCTTAGCCCTTGACGTTACCATAGGCGATATAGTCTGGACCAGTCCCAATACCTTTGTCGCGTCCAGCAATTGCGCTTTATATTGCGGTGCTGATGTCGATTTTGTAGACATAGATGAACATACGGGAAACATGTGTGTAGAAGCGCTTGAAAAGAAGCTTATTGCAGCCAAAAGGGCTAATACACTGCCAAAAGTGGTCATTCCGGTGCACTTTGCAGGGCAAAGCTGTGACATGGAAGCCATCTATCAGCTCAGCTTAAAATATCACTTCAACATCATTGAAGACGCTTCTCATGCGATTGGTGCTGAGTATAAAGGGGCCAAGATAGGTAACTGTCAATTTAGTGACATCTGTATTTTTAGTTTTCATCCAGTGAAGATTATTACCAGTGGTGAAGGCGGTATGGCGGTTACAAACCAAGCATCACTGGATCACAAAATCAAGCTGTTACGTTCACACGGGATAACAAAAGAAAGTCATAAAATGAGCGAGGAGTTAGATGGCCCCTGGGCATATCAGCAGATTGATTTGGGCTTTAACTATCGAATGACAGACATTCACGCGGCGCTTGGCTTAAGACAAATGCAAGAAGTGGATCGTTTTGTTGCTCAACGTCACGCCTTAGCGCAGCGTTACGATAGTATTTTTGATTGCCACCCAGAGATTACACCGCTCGCTCAGCGAGCAAATCAATACAGTGCTTTTCATTTATACATAGTTTCCATCTCATCGCTCACGAAAGATAAAAAAAAGCACTTGGTATGTCAGCTTAGAGAAAAGGGTGTGGGTGTCCATGTGCATTATATTCCCGTTCACCTTCAGCCTTATTATCAAGAGTTAGGTTTTAAAATGGGTGACTTCCCTGCTGCAGAACAATATTACCAAACCGCACTCACTCTCCCTCTTCACCCACAATTAACCCATGCCGAACAAGATAAAGTGATAGCGGCATTGTTGGCTCAGCTATGAAACTGGCTCTGGGCTGCGTGCAGTTTGGGTTAAATTATGGTGTGACCAACACAGCAGGGAAAGTGAGCGAAGCAGAGGCAAGCAATATCTTACATCATGCCCACCTAGCAGGTGTTGATACCTTAGATACAGCGGCCTTATATGGCGCAAGCGAAACCGTTCTAGGTCAAAATGATAGTGGTCATCACTTTCAAATTGTTACCAAATTGCCTGCTATAAACTCGGTCAACGAACTAGAACGAGCGGTCTCTGCGAGTCTTTCAAAACTCAAAGTGAAGCGCCTACAAGGGCTTTTATTTCATCGCACGGATATTTTATTCACACCTGTTGGCCGGCCATTAAGCCAGAGGCTTCAGCAGTATCAAAAAGACGGAGTGATCGCTGAATGGGGGGCATCTGTCTATCACCCAAAAGAGCTGCTTAACTTACTCGCAAACTATTCCATTGGATTAGTACAGCTGCCTTTGAATATCTTAGACCAAAGGTTTCTTTCACCGGAAATCACACAAGCGCTTCAAGCTAACCAAGTCACCGTTCATGCTCGTTCACTGCTGCTACAAGGGTTACTTTGTCAAGCTACTTGGCCAAAAGCGTTTAATCAATGGCGCCATATTCAACAGCAGCTCGCAGATCTCACGATGCACCACCAGGTCTCCCCGATGACATTAGCCATGAGTATCTGTCATCAAGCGACCAATGTGGAACGTTTTGTGCTTGGCTTTCAAAGTGTCGAACAGCTCAAACAAGGGATACAGGCTTACCACCTAGGTGCCAAGTTGCAGCTTCAACTTGCTACTCTGGCGCAAAAGGATGAACAACTCATCAACCCTGCGCGCTGGTCAGCTCTCAAAAAAACATTATGATTTTAGCTATCATTCAAGCAAGAATGTCTTCATCAAGACTACCGGGAAAAGTACTAAAGCCATTGCATGGTCAACCGATGCTTGGCTTTCAATTATCAAGAGTTAAACAGAGCAAACAAGTGAATAAGTGGGTGGTCGCTACCAGTACTGAATCATCAGATCAACCCATCGTCGATTTTTGTAAAACACACAATATAGAGGTTTTTCGGGGCAGCTTAGAGAACGTGTTACAACGCTTTTATCTCTGCGCAAAGGAATTTCGAGCCCAGCACGTGGTGCGCTTGACCGGCGATTGTCCTTTAACTGACCCAAGCATCGTTGATCAAGTCATTGAGCTGCACCTTAAACACAAAGCCGATTATAGTTCTAACTGTCACCCCGCCACTTTTGCTGACGGCTTTGACGTAGAAATCATGACAATAAGTGCGCTCACTCAAGCTTATCAAAAAGCCTCTACAGCGCAGCAAAAAGAGCATGTGACTCCGTATTTATACCAAACACCGGGATTTGCCATTCACAACGTCAATGCGCCTGAGGACACCTCTCACTTCCGACTGACCGTTGACAATATGGCAGACTTTGACATGGTCTCGACGCTTATAAATACCATGCAAACCCAAGGCATTGGCTCTCTGGACTATTTTTCAATCATACGTTTTTTACAGCAGTATCCAGAGCTCACTAAAATCAACCAAGCTTTTAACCCGGCCCATAAAGATATCCTATGACGTACCTAGATCCGAGATACCAAGCAAGCATTGCCCATTACAAGTACGCCAGTCAACGCATTCCACTGGCATCTCAAACATTTAGTAAAAGCCGTTTGAGCCTACCTTATGGCGCAAGCCCTTTGTTCTTAGAGCGCGGAGAAGGCGCTCATGTCTGGGACATAGATAACAATCAGTACTTAGATTTTATCAACGGTCTGCTGTGTGTCAGTCTTGGTTATCAAGATCCTGATGTCGATAAAGCCGTCATTAAACAAATCCGCCAAGGTGTGTCATTCTCTTTGCCACATAGATTAGAGGCTGAGGTTGCTGAACAACTTATCCAATTAATACCTTGCGCCGAAATGGTTCGATTTGGAAAAAACGGCAGTGATGTCACGGCAGCTGCGGTGCGATTAGCTCGGGCATACACTGAAAAGGACCATATCGCGGTATGCGGTTATCATGGCTGGCAAGATTGGTATATTGGCAGCACGAGCCGCCACCTAGGAGTGCCAAAAAGTACTCAAGAACTCACTCATAGCTTTCCATACAATGACCTGACGGCCCTAGAAAATTTGCTGCAACAACATAACTTTGCCGCGGTGATTATGGAGCCAATGAATCTCTCTCAACCAAAAGCGGGCTACCTCCAAGGTGTAAAAGCCTTATGTGAAAAGTATCAATGCTTGCTGATTTTTGATGAAATCATCACCGGGTTTCGGTTTTCGTTAGGAGGCGCGCAGCAAACGTTTGGGGTTACCCCAGATCTTGCTACTTTTGGTAAAGGCATGGCCAATGGTTACCCAGTTTCCGCTATTGTAGGTAAAAAAGAGATAATGACAGTAATGGAAGATATCTTTTTCTCGGGGACGTTTGGTGGCGAAGCGGTGTCGTTAGCAGCAGCGAAAGCGACCATACAAAAAATGCAGCAACAACAGGTACCACAATACCTGTCCTCACTAGGCCAACAGCTGTTAAAACAGCTTAAACCCACTTTTGAGAAGCAAGATACCTTTACCCTACATGGGCACCCAAGTTGGACCATTTTGTCCATTGCTCAAGAACAAGGCTTACTGATTAAAAGTATTTTTTTACAAGAAATGTGCCTGCGCGGCATTTTAACGCTCGGAACACACAATTTAAGCTTAGCCCATCAAGAAGCTGATATTGCTCGCTTAGTCAGTGCATATGCTGAAATTGTGCCTATGGTTTGTGAAGGGTTAGAGCAAGGGACCCTCGCCTCGAAACTAACAGGCCAAGCCATTGAGCCCGTATTTAAGGTACGTTAATGCAGTTTTTCTTTCGTACAGACGCAAACGCTGACATTGGCTATGGTCATGTGATGAGGTGCTTAACGTTAGCTAACCAGTTACAAACGCTTGGCGCGCAATGTTATTTTATTTGCCAATCTGCGGATGCCTTTCCTCAACACCTTTTTTTAGGCGACGTGAAACTTTGTTTGATTGATGCACCTAGCCTCAACAAGGACGCAGAACTCAGCGCCGAGATATTATCTAAGAAGCAATTTAATTCGGCTTTAGATTGGTTGATTTTAGATAATTACCAACTGGGTGATGAGTGGGTATTACTACTTCCTAAAGTCGATAATCTTTTGGTCATTGACGATCTCGCTCGGTTTCATCAAACCGCGAGTATCTTGCTAGACCAAAGCTTAGGGCGTACGAAACAGAATTATATCGATAAAGTGCCTGCTAACTGCCAGCTACTGGTTGGTGAAAGCTATACGCTGTTGCGACCAGAGTTTTTACAATTACGGTCTCAGGCAGAAGCGAAAAGAAAGAGCTTTGAAGCAAATCACTTACTTATTTCAGTTGGCGCAACAGACCATTTGAATATCAGCCAAATCCTGTTATCCAGTTTGAAATACCTTTCACAAGAATATTACCCAAATGTTTCCGTCGTGCTCTCCAGTAAAGCCAAGCACCTAAGCAGCATAAAAAGGTGGGTAAGCGATTACCAAGAGAAGCAACAACGACGACAAATTAAACTGCTTACCGATGTCTCTGATATGGCTAAGCTGATGCTAAGCGCGGACTTAGCCATAGGAGCAAGTGGCAGCAGTGCATGGGAACGCGCAGCTATGGGGCTGCCCACCCTCAATATTATTACCGCTGATAACCAAAAGTTTATTGCTCGCGCTATGAATAAAATGGGATTAACCAAAGCATTAAAGCTGTTTGATGATAAGCATAAAATAGCACAGCAAATAATGCAGATTAGTCAGCAAAAACATGCCCAGTTTCTGAGCCAATCGGGTTTCAACACGATAGATGCAAATGGCTGTCAGCGTGTGATTAAAACTATGTTGAGATCAAGGGCTTCGGAATTATCATTAAGACCGTTTGAGCCCACTGATAAAGTCACTATCTACCATTGGCAGTTGCAACCTAATATTCGCCAATATGCTCGCACGCCATCGGTGCCAAGCATACAAGAACACAGCCATTGGTTTGAACAACAATTATTACAACAAGAGCTCGCAGAGCCTGAGCACATCAACCTGATTATTATGTTTAACCAACTAAGTTGCGGCATGATAAGGTTAAGTAAACTGGAAATGGATTGGGAGGTGTCTATTTTAATTTCGCAACCATTCCACGGTTTAAAAGTCGCCCAAGCAGCGCTCAGGCAACTACAAAAGGCATACCCCGTCAATATGCGAGCGGAAATAGCCCCTGAAAATATAGCCTCAGTAAAAGCCTTTCTAAACTCGGGCTTTATGCAAACAGGAAAACGTTCATACTTTTATCAAGCGTTAGCGTGACTTAATGTGGCACAAAAGATTGCTTCAGTAATCCTTCTCGTTCCAAAACAATTGCGATATCGTATAGGTCGCCAGCATAAACCTCAATAATATCAGCGATTTCAATCAAGTCTTTAGTACCATCAGCGTAGGCCAAAAAATTCATCATATTGGCCACCTGAGCCGTTGAATCTTTAGTGCTAATGGTTGGGTACAGGCCTCGTTTGCCCATTTGAGGCTCGCATTTAACGGTTACTTTGTAAAAAGCATTGTGTTCCAATAGCTTGAGACAAGCTTGTAAAACATCATAACCCCCTTCTAATCCTGCTGGAGTAACCAAAGATAGGTCATCAAGCGAAGTGTGATACTCAGGGTATTCTGCGTATTTACTGCGCATGACAGAGCAAACTGGGAGGTCGACCCCAGGCGCACAATATTGCCGCTCATCACTCCCTCGGTCTAAAAAGCGGTAACTATCAAATGCTGAAACGAGATGCTTGAGAACATGTGTAGCCACCCGGTCAGCCAAAGTAGAACCGAGCCTAGAAGGTAAATATGAATAGGTTCGTTCATCACCTAAGCAAGTGAGCACAAAGCCAGCCTTGACGTTTTTCTGTAACTGCTCTAAGTGCTTGGAAAGATAATAAATCGAACCTATCGTCTCAGGTAAAAAAACGATGCGATATGAATAACGGCGAGTTGGGCATTGTTGTAACCACTTAGCTAAAAACGTTGCCACTACAGGACCTGATAATTCATTGTTTGCCATGGATGGATGACAAATATAAGTAGACAATAAAATCTCATCCTCCGTTTCTCCCGCAATAAAAAGCTCACCATAAGTCATATGGCCATCAGTTAAACTGCTGTCAATTTTTACTTTATATTGTCCAAGCGGTAATGCCTGCAGTTGTTCGTGGGTAATACAAAAGCCCCAACGACGTTGGTAATAAGAAGTAATGTAGGGGATCGCGGAGGGTTGTTCGGGTAAAGAGTATAAATGCGAAACTAATTGAGAATACTCCAAAGTACAATCAACCGGCTCAGAGTATCCCATCACATGGAGGTTATGCTTTTTAAAATCTATGATTTTTTGACCACTGGGATCAATTACATAGGCATCATGAATATTCCACTCCGGAGGAATCACCCAATCAAAGGCAGGGGTACCACTAGCGACTTCATGAACCTGAAGCCCAATCACATGCTGAGTTAATAGGTTTAGGGTAGTCCTGACACCTTGCCCTGTTAAGCTGCGGCAGATGGGAAAAAGCTCGGTAGCTAATTGATGCATCGCTCGCCCAGTGGGGTATTTTATTTCTTTCAAAATTATTCAGCTCATCAAAGGAGTAAGTTCGTTGTTACTGAGTTGCGGACCTTGAGCGAGGTACCAAGCATCTTGTTTTACTTTTTCTGTCGCTAATTCAAAGTAAGGCGTAAGTGGCACACAACTGACTGCACCCAAACCAAGAGGGTGTTGTTTTGCGATTTTTTTTTGCAACGCCAAATCCGCTAATCTGCGACAGTTAGGCTCACTATTTTTGCACAAAGCTCGCACATAATATTGCCATGCAACATCTTGTTGTTCTAATTTCCCGTGGAACATCTTGTCAAATCGATAAGGTACCTGTAATTTTCTTTCTAGATAATGGATTGGCGTAAAATAAAATAAGTCTACGCCAAAATTACACACCTTCGTTGGCAAGGACAATAAACGCTCATACAAGCAGTCTTGACCAAAGCTAGAATGCGGTAAATTGGCAAACAATAACGGGATATGTGGCCCAAAACCAGCAACAGAGAACAACGGGTCTAAGCTTCGTATCACATTCGGCTGTTGGCGAAATTGCTCACTAAAAGCACCAACGCTTGAGGGAGTATGTTGTCTTGAGAATGCTTGCTGGTTGCAAAAGCTGTAACTGAAAGTGGGTGTAATAAAGCTTCCACGAGAACCAATAACTTGTTGAATCGCATCGACAAAACAAGCGACCATATCTTGGCCTTGTCCTAGCTCTTTTAACAGCCCTAGCTCCAATAAACTCATATGACTAAACACCACATCACCAGGCTCAACGCCCACCTCAAGTAGCGAGTTTACAATGTCACTTTGTTGGTAATGAAAACGTCGCACAACAAAGCTCTACTGTTGTAATTTTATGATAGCAACAAGCTGCTTAATGCTCATTGATTGACTAAGCTGTTCATCATCGAAAGTAATACCAAAAGTGTCCTCGACCGCAAAAATAATATTCATATGTGCAAGTGAGTCCCATTGCTCCAGCGTTTCTGAGGAAGAATCTGGCTGCACTAGGTGCTCATCAATGTTTAATGTTTGAGCGATCAAGCTCATTAATTGTTGTTCCATTAAGTTTCCTTGTGGAGTGTAAAAAAATCTTCGATAGGAAGATAATCCAAGCGAGATTTAACATACATGTTCTTTACGTCGGGATCGGCAGAAAAACCCTGACTTGGATAGAACAGAGCGACTTGTTGATTTTTTGCACTGGGAACGTAACGCGCTACCATCTCCGAGAGTTTGGCCGTAACGCACTCATTAATCAATAACTGCAGAAAAGCACATTCTATGTTGCGACCCAATGCACGACAAGAAAGCAGTAAGCTATCAATTTCAACCCGCTGTTCTTTTATCAATAAAATAGCGCATCCCACAATCCCCATATCCCCAAAACGGTCAGATACCGAGAGGCAGAAAACCCAACTATCCTCGTGCCGTATAAACTCCAGTAACTCCGGTTCACTATAGCGTTTACAGGTTAAATTAAATTGATTGGTTTTTTGTGTTTGCTGCGCCAAACGCACAGCGTCATTCTCAGTCGCAGAGTGAAATCTAAGCTGCATGTTTAGGCTTGATAAGTACCGTTCGGGACTGACTTTTTCTTGTAGCTCTTGGCGTTGCTTCTGCGCCTGATACATTTGAGTACGGCTGAGATCTTCTGATGTTAGATTTGCACGATCAAAGCCAGAAAAACATGCTAGTTCAGATGCAAATAACGAAGCTTTTGTAGGGTCTAATCGAAAAGCAGTTACTTGTGGTAACTGTTGCTGTACTAAGCCGACTTCAAATTCACTGTCATCCACAAACACCATCGAATCAAGTCCAATATTTAACTCGTTGGCGATTTCACGCAAGTTGCTGGCTTTGTCCTGCCAATTAATCCTGGCCGCTGCTATGTGCTCTTTTCTCAGAACCATATCAGGATGCTCTTCAAATACCTGCCAAACATCCTCTTGATTATTTTTAGAGCAAAGAGCAATGATGACACCTCTATCCGACAGTGACTTTATCATACATTGAAAGGCGCGATATTCATTTCCAGGGTATTGTAAACCGAGCCGAAGACCCGATACCCCATCCTCTCCCACTACGCCGCCCCACAGGGTATTATCACAATCAAGTACCAAACACTTTTTACTCTGATTTTGAGCGGCTTGATACTTATTCATAAGATATTGCGAAAACTGGCTTAAAGCTTGTCTGCTCATAGGGGCTCGGGCTCTATACCAATAACGCCAATCAAAAAATTGTTGCTCTCCAATCGCTTTTAACACTTTATCAGACTGTAAAATATGAACCTTAGGGTGCGCTTGCGCTAACTTTTGAATGCGCTGATTTAATGCACGGAGGTAAGCTTGTTGACCAGAGCACATATCTTCATCAAAAATGCCAAATGCCATCGCATTTGGTATTTCAAAATCATTCCAAAAGGCCATTTTTATTGAGGATATGTTACTGATCAAATCAAAGACGAGGGCAACTTGAGACAAGATAAACTCCGCTTCACGCGCTTTTTCCTCTTCAGTAAGAGAAGTGAAACTGTTTACGAGCTTGTCAGCAAGCGCTAACCAATGGTTAAACACCCAAAGCAAATCAGTTGGCCCAGAAAATAACACCTCGTTGGAAGCAAGGTCTTGATATATTTGGTCTAACCCACCAAACTTGAGGTTAAGCTTGTAATCAAGAGATGCCGCAAAATAGCTCAGTGGCACCTGAACTGCTTCCACGGTAATATTTCTTAAAATGGTAACGTTTAACTCTCGCGTCGGTGTTAATTGTTTAAGCGCTGCCTGCATGTCAGGTAAAGGTAATATTGGCTTAAACATGATGCAGTAGCTCCACCAGCCCAACCCCCCTAACCATATGGAATGAAACTAATTGACCATCGAACAAAACCGCAGGCTTCGGTTCAGATACCATCAACACCCTTAGTCCCGCTTGTTTCATCTGAGCCAAAGATGCTTGATAATCAAGAGTCTCAAAACAGGTGTGATAAATTAAACTTTCTTGGGTTTGCAAAATATCAGTGAGTGGGCCGGTTTTTTCACCCGCATAAACAATTTCAACACTGGGTTGTTCACTGTGCGACGCCATGATTAAATTCACATTTTGCAAAGGGTCAAAAATAGACTCTGACACCTGATATCCACTCCCCTCGAGAAATAAAATAGCCATTTTCTCGTGTTTTGTGGCTAACCCTAAATGATGAAAACTCAAACCAAATTTGTTCATTATTTTGCCAACAACATAGCGACATTCACCGGTAACTTTTGCTTCATACTTTGCTCTAAACTCAGCCCTGAATAAGGCACAACTAATTCTCGCTCTATGTTAAACCCAACTTGCTTCACTTGTTGTTGTAATTGCATAAGGTCTTCATACAAATAAATATGATCAATCGCAGGAGCGTTGATACAGGTAGTAATAAAACTCTTACCACTGATGTTGGTCACTTGATATATCTTTTCAAGGAATTGCTCAGGTTGTTCCACATGCTCTAAAACCTCCGCCATAACCACGCATTCGTATTTTCTTTCTGGTTGCCATTGTAAGAAATCGTTATGCAGAATTTCTGTATTACTTATCTTTCCTAAACAGCCACTCGCTAAAATAGCTTGCGTCATTGCCACACTCGTTGCGCTAATATCAACCCCCGTAAAGGATTGATAACTGCTGACTTGAGCAGCTTGGGTGAAATAAAAGCCATGACCAGGACCCACTTCAAGATAATGACCTTTTGTATTTGCAGGGATGCATTCCAGAAAAAATCGGTGCATTGATAGATGGTTGGGCCATAAAAATGTACTCAGTGCTAAACCATACATGTATTTTTCCATGTATTCAGGGTTGTGATAAACAGACTCGGCAACTTGCGCATACTTTTGAAATCGATATTTGCCATGACGCTTGAAGAAAATTTGCTCGGTAAAAGTATCTTTCACGATTAAGTCATAACATGATGCTAGATATGGCAAACTGATATTTCGAGATAAGCAAAACTCGACATAAGCGCAAAACATCTTCCATTCTTGAGGGCTTAAGTTTTCTTGGCTATGTTTCAAAAATGACTTTTGCGTCGGATTGAGCTTGATGATTTCTTCACACAGTCGCGTTAATACTTCCACATTAAAACCTTACAGATATAGTCAGTTGACAAAAAAATGACACTCCAGGTCACTCATTCGAGCGGTTATGAACTAAAGCAAGTTTCACACCAGAGTTTAAAAAGTGCTTTATGAAGCTTAAGCGAGTAAGCAATGAGGTTATCAATTAGTCACAAAAAACCTTAACAAGCATACATAAGACATAATGTAATCAAAGCTAGCCGTTGCGTGAGGCAAACAAGCTCCCACTTACACAGCTGCTTAATTGGCGCATCAGCGCCTAGATTTCACTCGGTATAAAGTATAATCTAAGAGTAATTAAACAGTTAAATCAACTGTTAGGAAGCGAAAAACATAGGAGTTTCACAGTTTCTTCTCGTCGTTTGCGAGTATTGGCAGAACTTGGTTATATCCTAAACAAGTTTTTCTTATTTGTTGCATCCACCATGCTTAAGGACTTTTTGTGCAGCCGAGCTTGATCATAAATAAACACCAGATAATGAACGGCAGTCAACCGTATATCATTGCCGAAATATCAGCCAACCATAATGGCGATATAAACAATGCATTCAGGTTGATAGAGTTGGCCAAAAAGCATGGCGCCAATGCCGTCAAAATTCAAACTTACACTGCTGATACCATGACCATTGAATGTGAGAGGCCTGAGTTCAAAATCAGTGGTGGCCTGTGGCATGGTTATTCTCTGTATGAGCTCTATCAACAAGCTCATACCCCTTGGGAGTGGCATCAAGCCTTATTTGAGAAAGCAAAAAAGGTAGGGATAACGCTTTTTAGCTCACCATTTGATGAGTCAGCTATCGACTTTTTGGAAACTCTCGATGCTCCGGCTTATAAAATTGCTTCATTTGAAGCCTTAGACTTTTCTCTTATCGAATATGCCGCGAAAACGGGCAAACCTTTAATCATTTCGACCGGTCTAGCGAGTTTAGAGGAAATTGAAAAAATACACGCTTTGATGCAAAAATTAAAGTTTAAGCAATATTGCCTGTTACATTGTATCAGCGGCTACCCCACGCCAATAGAACAAGCTAATGTTGCAACACTTGTTGACTTACAGCAACGGTTCAACTGTGTGACAGGACTCTCTGACCATACTCTAGGGAACCAAGCCGCAATGGCGGCCACGGCATTAGGCGCCGCAGTCATCGAAAAACACTTTACTTTCCGTCGCTCAGATGGAGGCCCAGATGCTGCATTTTCATTGGAGCCTGATGAATTAGAGCAACTTTGCACACAAGCGAAACTCGTATTCCAAGCAATTGGCCAAGTTAACTATGAAACTAAACCAGCGGAGCAACAAAACTTGCAGTTTAGGCGCTCTATTTATGCCGTCAAAAACATCGCCAAAGGCGAGGCCTTTACGACACACAACGTCAGAAGAATCAGGCCTGGCTTAGGCCTACCAGCTAATCATTACAAAGGGTTGTTGAGTAAAACGGCGTCTCAAGACATAAAAGTAGGCACGCCTCTTAATTGGAGTTTAGTGAATAATCATGGTGAATAAAGCAAACTCAGCCATAGAGTCAACTATCCTCTCGTTATTTGCTCAAACACTGACTTCGTTTCCAGCGTTATCTGTTGCCATTTGTGAGCAGCAAGATTGGCAAGCATTCAGTGTTCACACGCCCATCAAACAACCAGAGTATCAATGGTTTATTGGTTTGTATCACCACAGTGTTAACCTCAATAATTTTCCCCAAGCTTACCTACTTAATTTCATTATTTATCAGGATCAACAACCAACAGCAATTTGGCGATTAAACCTGGCCCAAAGTGGCGAAGCGACTGTAGTCACAACCAATTCCAGCCCAATTTCTGCACCGATTATCGCCACTGGTGCCAGTAAAAAAACCACAACTAATATCTTAAAATCGTGTTTGCATTTCCTTGTGTCAGTTGCTGAACGCTTTAAATTGAAGGAGCTTGTATGTCAAGGTATAGATGGTTGGTCACTGAATCAGGAGTGGTCAAAGCTATGGCTACAAGCGGGTGCTAACATAAAGGTGAGTCACGAATGCTTTACTGACCTGAGCCAAAACATCGATGAATACCTCAAAAAGAGAAGTAAGGGCTGTAAGAGTGATATAAAAAAGGCGCTCAAATTGTGGCACTTTGAAATTCACGACCAACTATCGGATAAGCAACTAAAACAGTTTCAAGACTTTCATCGTCATGTGGCAGGCAGAGTAACCCGAGATAATACCACTTGGGAAGCCCAACAACGCTTTACCAATAATGGTGAGTCATTTGTCATCTTTATTTATTCAGACAAACAGTTAATTGGCTGCGCGCAGTTTACTTACAGTGCTCATACCGGTGCATATGCTATCGCGGCATATGAGCGAGAGCTGTTTCAATACCCTATCGCACATGGTGCACAAATTCTCGCCATGAAGAAAATGCAAAGTATGGGGATCACTCAATATTATCTAGGTGCAAGGTGTTACCCTGGCAGTAATGAAAAACCGGATGTAAAAGCACAAAGTATTGGTAAATTTAAAGCAAGCTTCGCTTCATCTATCGAACTAAATCAAACGTTAACGTTAACGATCAGTAAAGGGGAAGAAAAATGATGATTGAAGACCCTATTAGGTTAATTAACCTGAGGTGGTCAAATGTTGCTTCCAGGTTAATCCATGCCAACAGCTTGCCTTACACACTCATTGAGCAGCCACAAACGAGTTTGGTATTCGAAGATATTCAACTCACTAGTTGTTATGACCGACAATCTGAAGCCAAACTGCAAGCGCAGCAGCTACCTCTAGAGTGTAAAAGCATTACCATTTTTGGCCCTGCGATGGGAGACCTTGCTAATGAGTTACTGTCCAGACCGAAATTAAAACAGCTTAATATTGTGATCATGAACTTAGCCGTTTTTAGGGTCGCTCTCAAACACATGTTTGATGTCAACTGGCTCAAAGATGAAAGAGTCCAGCTTTCCCTCGCGACTAATAATACTGCTATTCCTGAGTATTTCCTTGTCTCTCCAGCGGAATTAACCTTAGTTGATGACAGCGCGGTGATATTGAGAGATAAGCTTCAACTGTTATTAGATCACACATTCGTATCCAGTCATCACGATCAAAGCCAACAAGTTCAGTCCGATATTGAGGTGAATAAGCCTTTCATAGTGAAAGATCTATCTATAGAAGCATTACTTCCTCAATACATTGAAAACAAGAGCCGCGCATATATCATAGCGACAGGCCCATCATTGCAAGAACAAGAACGATTACTCGGTACCGCAGAGTCTTCAGCCAATGGGATTATTATTTGCTTAGACGCCAGTTTAAAGTTTTTAGATTATTTAGGCGTTGTGCCAGATATAGTCATTTCTATCGACCCCAAACCCGATATCTGCTTCGAAGGAATTAAGCTAGAAAAGTATCAAGATACTGCACTGGTTTACTTCCCAAGAATGTCTCCAGAATTGCTAAATAATTGGCAAGGCCCTCGTTACTGTGCTTACTCAGATGGCCCCTTGTATGATGATATTTGCCATCAATACCCCAAAACCCGTTTGTTTTCGGGTGGCAGTGTCATTCACCCTGCAGTTGATCTAGCGGTAAAACTCAATATCTCTGAGATTATTTTGTTGGGCGCGGATTTTGGCTACCCAACAGGAAAAACACATGCATTTTGGCCTTCAAATTTCGTGGTACCTCAACCTGGCTCGCCCGGCACACATTGGGTTTTCAATTGGGCCGGAGAAAAAATCACTACGCTGCCAAACCTGCGGGGCTACCTGAGATACCTAGAGCAATATATTGATAAAAACCCGCAAGTTAACTTCCATAGCGCAAGTAGTTCCGGCGCGAGAATTCAAGGTGCTAAACTATTGAGAAATGACCATGACAAATAAACCTCTTACCTCACAATTAATTTCAGTGGCGCATTTCTTCCGCATTGGCCATGAGGCGCAAGCCAATCAGTCATTCACAAATAGTCTTGATATGCTGAGTGAATATTGCACCAAGCTGTCACCGCAGCAGCTCAACCAAATAACCCCTTTAATTGAACCAATGCTGCTCGCCCAGCAGCGAAGAGACACGTTGTTTTTAGCCGATATTATCGAACATGAGTTGATTCCTTTAGTGATCACATTCCGTGTTTAATCGTTGTCCGAAGCGCACCATTGCTTCAATAATGCCGAGACAGACTCAGACCATGGCAACTCGCTGTGCAACGGGAAAGCTAAACAAGGTTCGTAAGCAGGTCTAAGTGGATTACCGGACCAATTAAAGTTATAGATTTGAGCACTAATACCTAACTTTTCGCAGTTTTTTACAGCTTCCAGTTTCGCTTCATGACTTTTACCCCTCATCAGAGGAGCAATGCCAGGGGCCCCCTGTTTGGCAGATATTATATCTAGCATCCACGTTGGCCAGTTTACCGTTAAGCCATCTCGCGCTACGTTGGCTAGATTAGCCCTTCTCAATTCACTCTCTTGCTCTAACGAAGCTAGCACGTCACCACCTAAAAGCGGTTGAATGCAATGAATATCGTTACCGTAGCTTTTATAAATATCTAATTCGATGACTGAATTAAGACTTGGCTGCGCTAATGTTATCTCGCTGTCATGGCGCCTCTGCCAATGACCGAACTGGTGTAACACTCCACCTATTGCAAAGCCAAGGCATTTAGACAGACTGACGACGACAGGCAGCCCTTTACTTAAAGGTACTAAACGTTGTAATGCGTCTGCAGAGTCTACGGCATCAAAAATAATAGGCGTTTTCAACCCATCCAGTTGTTGTAATACCTGTTCAGAAAACGGCCAGCCCCACTGCTCATAAGCAAGAATTGCGTCAACCTTAAGTTGATGGCTGAGTACCTCTGTCATAGGAATGGGGGTCGCTACTCTGCCAACAGAAGCTATCACACATGCAGAACTAAACTCTGGGATCGCCACCCTAGAAGGTCTTGATAAACCTAAATTCATCAGTGCTTTAATCAACGCCTGTCGGCCACTAGGAAATACTAACTCGGTATCTAAGGTTTGTTGGCCAGCAATTAAGCCTGGCTGTTTACGCCATAGCCCTACCACTAGCAATATTTCCTTACGACTATATCTTCACGGGTATGCCCAAAAGGCAGATGAGATGGCTGAGGTAGTAGGTGCGCCTCTAGTCCTTTTTGTCTTATCTGAAGCAGTAATGAAAGTACACTTTCGTCATCAAAACTGACAGCCTCAGAGACAGGTTCAAAAGCCGGCTCTTCAGGCATATCAGCAATGGCTTCGCGCCATTCAACGCTAAAACGTTGCCCTTCTTGACTATTCACAAATCGTTGCTTCAAATCATTATTCGGTAAGTCACCCAGGATCAGGCGACCACCAGGAGCCAATAGTGCGACCGCTTTATCGATAAACGCCATCACATCCGAGCTATTACGTAAACAATGTAAAACACTATAAATCACTATCACGTCAAATTTATGTTCTCGGGGGAGTTTGAGACTAAGAAAGTCTCCCGCTAAAAGTTCAAGGTTGTCAGATTTTGTTCTTTCAGAGAGTTTTTTGATACAGCCAGGATGATCGATTCCCACACACTTTTTAGTGAAAAAGCTAAGTGGTATGAGTAGATTTCCCGTGCCACAACCTACTTCGAGCAATGTATCCTTACTGCTGATTGACAGCTTGTTGATAAGGTCCTGCACGATGTGTTTTTCTGCTTGATGCTGGATAGCGTAGCGACCAGCAATTTGGGTGTGGTTTTCGAGTGTTGCAGCTCTCTCTCCATAAGCGTCAAAATACGTCGTCATACTGGCTCCATTTCATTGCATTGCTCAAACGCTTGCAGTAACAAACTGCTCATAAAAAATCCTTGGCAATTTCCTCGTCCTAACAAGGCGAGGTTGTCAAATGTATGCAATAACGCCTTATTTAAGCTCACCACTGACTGCTCTGTTTCTGTGCTGATAATAGGAAAACCTTGGTTCAATGGTTGAACACTCTCATATAAGCATTGATGCTTGGCATCAATTAACCCGATCGACTCTAGTTCGAGCTTGATGTCATCAATGCGTGATTCAAAATCAAAGCCAGCCTCTTGTAATACCTCAACTGTTACTTGGAAGTGCCCTTCCCGTTGCGCTTTAACGTCAAGGTTTTGGTACAAAGTAATACGGCCACTCAATTTGTCTGGTTGATGTACGTTGATATAGTAGCAGTCTGATTTTAGCGGTTGATCGAACGTAAAATCATAGATTGCCGTTGCGCGATAAACAGGTTTCGCGACTCTCGGTTTAGAGTGAAGAAGATGACCTAATAGTGGGCTCGGAACCGCCCAAATAAACTGCTGGCAAGTAAAATCACCTAAGTTCGTTTGCACGCCTACAATTTTAGACTTCAACGTATTGACGGCACTAACCTGACAGTTG
Source organism: Motilimonas pumila (assembly GCF_003596335.1). GTDB lineage: Bacteria > Pseudomonadota > Gammaproteobacteria > Enterobacterales > CBDFNC01 > Motilimonas > Motilimonas pumila. The sequence goes on along the minus strand of NZ_QZCH01000005.1, from coordinate 23,648 downwards.
CCTAAATATTTCACACCGCAGGCTATAGTTTTATCCAATAAGGCTTGGTACCAAGCGCCAATCCCTCCAGAGGAGGGATAATACTTATCAGCACCTGAGGTCGCCCCATGGAAACCAAGACAATTGTCATATTCTGGCACTTGCTTAAGTCTTTGAGTGGTTTCCGCATCAAAGCTAACCAGCCTATTCATGTCAAAAAAAGCATAAGCACTCGCACTGATTTTTTTTGCCGGTAAGCCAAAGTACTTGTTTACCACAGGCTCAATCACTCGATGAAAAACGGCTTCGCCATACAGACTGATAAACTTATCTTCTAAGTTATGAATATGCGCCCCAATTTGAGGCTGCAATAATGAAAGAGCCAAACCTTGATAATCGTCTTTGTCCAAGTGATTCAGATTAAGAAATGGACTGATTTCGCTCAGCTGATGATTGTAAAAATTACCTGATTTACCAATATTGAACTTCACGAGATCAAGCTGTTCATGTTGATAGAGAAAGTCGTCCAGTAAAGCCTCACCCGTTGCAACACCTACGTGCGTGCCATAATCAAAATCGCCAAAAGGGCTGTATTTGCTTCGCATTAACCCGCCGGGTTGATCTGCAGAATCAAGTAAAGTCACTTCAAAGCCTTTCTGCTGCAGCAGAAACGCAGCGGTAAGTCCAACGACACCCGCCCCCACAACGACAGCGTTTGATTTCTGCGTCATTTTAGCTCTCCAGTAAACACGGTTTTATCTATCCATTCTTTTGCCATGGTGGATTTATCAGGATCAAGTAACTCAGCATTAAACTTCACTTTCATGCCTGATAAATAATCCCTCAATATTGCTAAACCTTGTTGATGTACTTGCAGCGCAGCTTCTACATCTTCCCGACTTTGTAATAATCGACTCAAGACGGTATGGGTATAAAGTAAGCTGCCACGAACCATTTCCCGTAAAAAAGTGCTTTTTTGTTCGCCACCACTTTCGGCAAAAACATACTGGGCATAAAGATTAGTAATGGCGTCTTGGCGGTTTTGTAGTGGCACCTTGGTCATTTCAATGATGGCATCTATATAATGCTCAAACTCTAACTGAGTCACTTTATGTTCAAATTCTTTGGCAAAGTTCGAGACGTCGAGTTGATAGTAATCAAATGTTTCATCAACAATTTTTTTCTTATTGAGCTTTTCACTAGATAAAGCTAACAAATGAGGCTCTAGCGGTGTTGCTCCAGCTATTTGCGCCCCATCACTAAGGTTAAAGCAATTGATGTGTGGCGTATCTCGAATAAAAGCAGCCAGTGAGCGCACAGAAAAACCAAAGGTGTAACTCGTTCTTACGGTGCCGCCGAAATTCCCGGGCATTTCAATATTATCTTGCCCCTGGTGATCGTACAGGTTTTTGTCTTCACCATCTTTGTAATAAATACTGTCGACACTGTGATGTTGCCCTTGAGGAAATCCTAAATCCGTGCCAATTAAATAAAAATTTTGAAAACCCAACGACTCTGCAATGGTCAAAGCACTATTCGCCACGGTAGGGTTACAATAGACCATGCCCTTCATTTTTTTACCGATTCCGCCAATCTCGCGAGATAGCGTTGTCGGGGGCTCGTTAACCTTTAACCCCATTAACTTTCGCTCAAACAATGAAAACACATCTGGACTGACCGTATTCATAGACAATAAAGGGAGTCGGTGTAGCAACTCCTCATCAACCGAAAGCAGCCTATCTCGCACGGGGCGAGTTCTTTCTTGCTCAACATGAAAATCGGGCCAAATACCATTTCTAAGAAGGCTATCAATTGTAGTGCCGCAGCTGATGATGATGGCATTGTCTTGGTTTGCCTTTATTAGGCCCATGTTTTTATCTAGTGAAGGACCATTGCCGCAGATAAACACGGGGATATCTTGGTTCGCTGGAAGGTGCTCTTTGATTTCAATCGCAGGCACTGACTGCAGGTTATGAAAATGGTGAGCCGTTGCCATAAGTGAGTCATCAAAAAAGCCAAAGCCATATGCGAGCTCGTACGATCGTTGCTTAAAAATATCACATGCCTTGGTAATTTCTTCTGTTACATAATGCTGATACAAGAAACTGCGTGCGATATCGTAGCCGCCTTTGGTCCACATCTCTGAGGTAAGATCAGAGAAGAATGTTGTTTCATTGCCACCTAAACAAAGGTGTAGAGAGCTACCCTGTTGGTCTAGCGTTTCTAAAATGCCCTTCCAATCTATAAGGTGTAACGAAGCAAAGAAGAAGTCATGATTAGGCTCATAGATATACAAACGATTAACTTGATGATTAGCCACCAAGTTTTCAAGGTAGAAACCCGTTCCTAAACCAAAGCAGATCATTAGCCCTAACGAATCAGGAAAAAACGTCGACGTAACCCCAGCTTCTTCTTGCGCATCTTGTAGCTCAACAAATTTGTTTAAAAACTCATAATGTAGGAAGCCGACGCGATTATCTTGCTTATTAAAGCGCATGTCACTCACATCTGGACTCAGCTTATAAAGTTCAAAATCTAACAAGCTACTGCGAAATGCATCACCACCAAAAACCAGTTTTTCAGTGTTTTTGTCAACCAAATCGACACTGCCTTGAGTTGCCACCAACTCGAATGTTTCTGGTTTATAATGAATAAAGGAATCAGCAATATCGGGAATGTAGTCTTGGAAGGCTTTAATGTTCTGAGCAAAAATTGATTGGTAATCAATATGTTGGTATGGAAGTTGTGCAATTACATGTTCAACCGCAGAGCGTTGCTCTGCAGAGATGGGCTTCTTTTGGCTCATTTAGTCACCTGAATTTTTTAATGTTGGCGTACTGGCCTACCGCTTTATGACCTTTCTTGTAATCCTGTTGGAGTTTACGAATTCGTTTCTTTTCTGTCTCTAGTTGAGCTATTTCAACATCATCCTGACTGACAAGCTGACTGAGATATTGTTGTACTTGCGCTTCATGAATAGTTCCTTGAGATTGATTCCAAAGTGTTTTTATCAATTCTAAGCGCTGAGCTAATAGCTCATCCAGACCATCAATCTCACCAGCGGCTGAGCGCTGGCGGACCGTTTGGCTAAGTGCGTCAATCTGCGATTGAATAGTATGCATTATGATGGGTTTGCTTGCATTTGTGCGCGCATTGCTTGCGCTTTCATTTTGTCTTCTTGAGAAATGGTTTCCCACGCTTCTTTAATGGGTGTTATTAGGTTAACCACCTCATCAATACTGGCAATGGTTTCTTCCTTAGAGGCTTCCCCCAAGCGGCGCAACATGTAATCGTATAACTCATAAAAGTTATCACCTATCTCAGGGTTAACCTTCCTATCAATGCCGTCTTGCAGGCCACCTATAATACCAATGGCTTTGTTAAATGCTTTGGCTTTGCCTTCGAAATCTTTACGCTCAAAACAACCTTTGGCAACCGCAAGCGTATCAATCAATCCTTGCATCAACATCAAAATAACGCGATGAGGGTCAGCAGCAACCAACGACGACTCATTACTAACGGTTTGATATTTTCTTAAATTCGCTCGCATCACTTACTCCAAATTAGTCACTCTTCTCTACTGGTTTTAGCACGCTTGCGATGTAAGAAGAAGTGGCATTATATTGAGCTATCGTTACGTCTAAGGCGGTATACTTTTCCCTTAACGTCGCTTCATAGTTTTCCATGTAGCGATCTAACGACTCTCTGTCTGTCTCAACCTTCTTCAACGATTCTCTTAACGAAGCTTCTCGTTCAGTCACCACACCATCAGAGGCTAAATATGTATCAGTAAAATCATTTAACTGCTTAGCAATCCCATCTGTACCTGCAAATATCTTGCCAAGATCATCAAGATTATTGCTGATCGCAGCATTTAACCTGTCTTCACCGCTGGGCTGGCCATTTTTGCTTATGTTGCTGACCTCTAATTCACCGTCAGCATTCATGGTGATGCCCATGTCATAAAGCATTGAAATAGCGCCTGATGTGCCTGATACATCTGAACCAACAATAGAACGAAGCTGGTTTTCATAGTTTCGCACACTGGAGTCAAATGCTAACGCACCGTTTACCGGGTTCGATAATGAGTTTAACGTTGAGGATAATTCGTTATAACCATCAACAAATTGGTTGATCAAATCTTTGACGCCATCGGTATCTACGCCCACCGTTAACGTGAGTGGCTCACCGGCTTCTGTCAAACTATTGACATCCAATTGAATACCATTAATGGCATTAGAGAACTTATTAGTACTGGATGAAACACTTTGACCATCTATAGAAATAATAGCGTCTTGTGCCGATTTTGCCGTAGACATATTGCCAGAAATAGCGTCGAGACTCGCATTATCAGAACTGACTGTCAGCGTATTGGCAGAGCCAGTAACCTCTGAGGTATAAGTCAATACTGGGCCACTGTCTGAGTTGATGATATTCGCTTTAACGCCAAAATTACCTGAAGCGTTGTTAATCTTCTCTTGGATATCTTCAAGGGTATCTGTTGCTTCAACATCTACTTCAAATGTATTCGAACCAGCGCCAAACGTGAGCTTACCAGCGCCGACAGTATCCGTTGCAGAAGTAAACGCTCCTGCAGCCGAATCTAAACGCGAACCTTGTGCAAGTTGAGATACTTCAATTTCAAAAGTACCACCCGTTACGACTCCCGCAGTAGAAGCAGATAAGATATTACTCTCATCCCCTGTTATGCCTTTGTAGCTGTAAGATGACTTGTTTTGGTAGAAGGTGTCAGGGTCAGATAATTGTGATAACACGTTCTGAAATTTTGAAAGCGCCGCTTTCATCGTGCCTACACCCGATAACTCAGCGGTGTAATCTAACTCACGATTATTGATTGATGACTCACGAGTCGTACGTTCAGCCTTTACGAAGGTCGAAATGATGCTTTCTAAATCAAGGCCGGAGCCAACCCCAGCGATAGGCGTAGACATACGCTACCTCCACAATGTTAATTGTCACACTTCACTATCAAGAAATATGCCAACTTTATTTGATAATTCTTGTTCTAATTCCTTGATCTTATTTGCAATCCTTAGCAGCTCTTCACTTGGAAACTGTTTAACCAATTCTTGGTTTTTGGTATCCATGACTTTAATCACGGTCTTTTCGGTTGAGTCATCCAGCGAAAAGTTCACTCCACGCTGATTTTTGTCTAAATACTCTTGAACCAAACTGACTGCGTCTTCTAAGCTCTGCTCTTTCGACTTTTCTTGTGTATCACTGCGCTGCGCTCGTTGTATCGCTTTTAACGCGTCCGGGCTAACATTCATGCTATCAGCCAACGCCGCCGCACTCAATTCCACCTTGTCAGCTTGAGACACAGGTTGAGATTTATTGGCTTCAACAGTGGTAATCGTTTGTTGAAAAGTGTCTGGCATAAAATTGCTGGATGTTATTTCACTAGCTTTCATTACCGACCTCCGAAAATAGCGAAGCGCCTAACATAGGTAGGCGCTTGTTTACGCTAAGCTTATGCTAAATTAGCCTATTAACGATAGCGCAATTTGTGGTTGTTGGTTAGCCTGAGCTAACATTGAGCTTGCTGCCTGTTGCATTACCGTATTACGTGCCATTGCCGCTGACTCTTCTGCGAAATCGGCATCCATGATACGAGATTTAGACGCTGATACGTTTTCAGAAATGTTAGTCAAGTTACGGATTGTAGACGAGAAACGGTTTTGTTTCGCACCTAAGTCTGCCCGAGTATCGTTCAATGTTGCCAATGCTGCGTCAACGTCTGCAATAGCAGTTTGCGCATCTGAGGCAGTAGTAATGGTACCTGTTACACCTAAGCCTGTTGAGCCCATAGAGGTTGCAATCGAGATATCAATAACCTGGTTCGCATCCGCACCCACTTGGAAAGAAGCGGTGTAAGAGCCATCAAGTAGTGTTACGCCACCAAAGGTAGTATCGGTAGCAACACGGTCGATCTCTGTTTTAAGTTCAGTGTACTCTTTATCTAGTGCCGTACGGTCAGCGGTGGTGTTAGAGCCGTTCGCTGATTGCAGTGCTAGTACACGCATACGTTGTAACATGTTGGTGGTTTCGTCTAACGCACCTTCAGCTGTTTGCGCAAGAGAGATACCATCGTTGGCGTTACGTGCGCCCTGGTTCAAACCGTTAACCTGAGCTTGTAAACGTGAACCAATCTGTAGGCCCGCCGCATCATCTGCTGCACTGTTTACACGAAGACCAGAAGATAAACGTTGAAACGATTTTGATAGACCGTCAGTTGCGTTTGTTAGGTTACGTTGTGAGTTTAGAGACTGAACGTTAGTATTTACGTATAAAGCCATGGTATTTCTCCTTTAAAAGCTATGATATCCAGGGTCAGCATTTTGAATTAGATGCCACAGCCCCTTTTGTGTTTGTTTGCACTGTGTTTCCGTGCTCATAAACTGTATCGGCGCAAGAGAAATTTGCTTGAGTAGATTTTTAAGTTTTTTTCAAAAAAAAACGGATTTATTTTTTTATGTCAATAAAATCATAAAGATAAAAAAATATTTTTTCCCATATTTTTTAGAAAGCGACCTAGAATGAGGGTCAAAGCCAGAACAAATAGCAGGTAGGATAAAACAAAAAAAGGGAAAAGCCCCAAAATGGGGCTGAGGATCGCTCCTCACCCATTAAGTAGTGATAGTGCAATCTGAGGTTGCTGGTTTGCTTGTGAAAGCATGGTACTTGCAGCCTGTTGCATTACGGTGTTACGCGCCATATTGGCAGACTCTTCAGCAAAGTCGGCATCCATAATACGCGATTTAGACGCAGATACGTTCTCTGAAATATTGGTCAAGTTACGAATGGTAGATGAGAAACGGTTTTGCTTCGCACCTAAATCCGCCCGCACGTCATTCACGGTTGCCAAAGCAGTATCTAACTCATCAATGGCCGCTTGTGCGCCTGATGCAGTGGTAATCGTTGTACTTAAGCCCAAGCCGGTTGAACCCATTGAAACTGCAATTTCAATTTGAATCGTTTGGTTAGCATCAGCACCTACTTGGAAGGCAGCAGAATAAGTACCATCTAATAGGTTTACCCCACCAAAAGTGGTATCCGTGGCGACACGGTCAATTTCTACTTTTAGTTCTGTGTATTCTTTATCCAAAGCAACACGGTCAGCGGTAGTGTTTGAACCGTTAGCCGATTGCAGTGAAAGCACACGCATACGTTGTAGCATGTTAGTGGTTTCATCAAGCGCACCTTCAGCCGTTTGCGCCAATGAAATGCCATCGTTGGCATTACGCGCACCCTGGTTCAAACCGTTTACCTGTGTTTGTAAACGTGTACCAATTTGTAAACCCGCAGCGTCGTCCGCCGCACTGTTTACGCGTAAACCAGATGATAAACGAGTAAAAGACGTACTTAGCTCGTTGGTCGCTTGGGTTAAGTTACGTTGCGAGTTCAGGGAGGCAACGTTGGTATTTACATAAAGTGCCATTTTTATATCTCCGTATTGATGTACATAATTAATAAAGCAACATGCGTGCCAAAGTTTTCATTAACCAACATAATCAAATAAAGAAAGGTTGGTGACTTTACTAAAGGTGGAGTAAGCAACTTGCATAGCCATCTCCTGTTGTGCCAGTTTTGCCGACGCTTCGGCGTAATCTGTTTCTGACAAACGAGCTCTAGCCTCTTGATTTAAAACATCAAAAGAACTGTTTGAGGATTCCACTCGACGAATGGTATTGATGCGCGCACCGATTTCACCCATGGTACTTAAGGCAGAATCGGCGGTGTTTTTTAAGCCGATAGATACATCCTTAAGCACAGGTTGTAACTGCTCTTGAGTGATGTTCGGATCGCGAAGCGCTGTTTTAAAATCTTCTAAATGGTTTAACACGTTTTCATTTTTTGGCGGATCTAGGTCAATGGTTGCCGTATTGCCGGGACCACCGTCTAAGGTAATTTCCATACCGGCAAAGTTAATCGGCTCACCCGGCACAAAATTGCCAGTTACCGGTGGTACTAGCGGCAAACCGGCAGAATCTTGAATTTCAAAGGTGTCAGGTGTACCGGCCGTCGTCACTACGCGTAGTTGGCTGTTGCCAGGGTTGGCAAAGTCATAATTCGCTTTATGGTAAGCATCAAACTGCTCTTGACTGGTAATACTGACGTTTAAATTAACTGCTGGGCCGGCAATCACGTTGCCAGTTGCCGTTAGTCGTGCAGGGATCTGTTCAAATAACGTTAAACCTGAGTCCCCTTGTTGCACAAACACGCTGGTTGAAATCTGAATACCGTTGGTGTTGCCATCACCTTGGAATTCATAACGGCCGGTAACCGGATCTTTAACAAAAGATTGCACTGATGACTTACTGCCAGAGAAGATATAATCTCCACTGGCGTTCTTACTGTTCATCAAATCAAAGATCTCTTGTTGGATCCCCTCTACTTCCGTGGCTACGGATAATCTTTCTTGATGGGACAAAGAGCCATTGTTTACTGATACAGCCAAAGTTCTGACACGATCGATGGCAACTTGTATTTTATCTAGTGTCGACTCTTCGACGCTGAGCGCGCCTGTTACCAAGGTTGAGTTTTTAAGGTACTGCTGGTTCGCTTCTATTACTTCGGTAAGACGGTTAGTTTTCGCGAAACCGGTCGGATCTTCCGACGCAAGCTGGTATTTCTGGCCACTGGTTAATTGGTTTTGGGTTTTCACAATGGCACTGGTACTGCTTGACATATTGGCAGTACTGGAAATAAAGATCTGATTAGTGGATATACGCATAATTAATTACCTCACTGAGCCCAATAAGGTGTCGAAGGTTTGACGAGCCACGTTGACAATTTGCGCTGCCGCACTGTATGACTGTTGGAACTTAAGCAAATTTGACGCTTCTTCGTCTAAGTTGACGCCAGATACGCTTTCATGCCAGTTGGTACTTGAGTCCAGCTTGGCTTGGGCGGCTTGGGCGCTCACAATGGCATTACCGGTTTTTTCACCAACCGAAGACTGCATCCGAGAAAATGCTTCATGAAACGTCATCAGGTTGTCCCCTGACGCCACCACATTTTTCCGCATTAAACTTTGGTTCTGTAGGTCAGCCATGGCCAAACCATTGCTGTTATCAGCAAAGCCGTTATCGTTAAACCCAATCGAAAAAGTTTCGCCGTGATTTGGGTTACCAGAAATACTGATTTCATAACCAGGGTCTACAATCGCAGGCACCGCATTCGCTAATAAGTCTTCACCTGTTCCTGGTGGACTAGTCACGCTACCCAATAAGGTACCGCCGCCATCATAGATTTCATAAACCGTGTTACCACCAGATGTATTGATGCGGACTTCTTGCGGCGCAGCCGCGCTCAGGCCAGACGGCGGAGTAAAGGCATAAGTCGTGGTATCAGTAACGCTTTCAAGCGTAATGTTACTGCCACTGGTATTGGCTGAATCAGCGTCTACGCGAATGGGAGACGCTAAGGCTAACTCTTCTGGTCTGAGCATGCTGACATCAACCAAATCCGCAGCGTTGCGTGTTGGTTGCAATAAAAACTTATCGCCACTGGCCATACCCGTGTCAAAAGTCATGCTAATGCCGTGGGACTCTATCTCAATATTTGGAAAAGTACCGGTAATATCGGCCGGAGGAATTTGTGTACGTTGACTATTTTCAATAGCAAAAATGTCAAATGTGTTAGGGCCCGTCATGATGATTTCATAATCGGCAGCCGTGACTGAGCTGCCCAAACCAGGAATAAAACTACTCGTCACACCTAATGCAGGGTTGGAGTTATTTTCATAAACGCTGGCAGTGGCCGTCGGCAATTGAAAGATATCACCACCTAAGTTGCCATCGAGGTTCATACCTAAACGGTTTTGAGTATTAAATGCATCGGTAATGCCAATAGCCAATTGCCCCATGGTATTACGCACTTCATTGATGTTGTCATCACGAAAGTCATAAAGCGCGCCGAGCTTGCCGCCCGTGGTATTACCATTAATTTTGACCGTCACGTCAGCTATGGTCAGTTGAAGATCATTTTTTTCGCTGTCCGGGTTACCTTTAGTGACGCTAAGCTGAGAATATTCCACCCCAGTCACCAGAGGATCGCCGTTACGTAACATCACTTGTTTGCCGCCGCTTTCGCCGTCAATCACATTGATATCGACTTTCTCAGCCAGCAAACGAATCGCTTCATCACGCTTATCAAGCAAGGCACCAGAGGCACCACCTGGTAAGTTATTGGCTTTCATCACTTCTTTATTGAGCTCAGCCACGTTCTTGATGAGCGCGTTGGTTTCTGATACTTCCGTGGCGATTTCGTTATTAACGATTTTTTCTTGCTCAGCCAGGTTTTTACTCAGCATATTGTAAGTGCTGATGAGGGAGTTCATCTCACCTAGCATTAACTGACGAGTATCTAAAGACGTAGGGTCATCATTGGCGGTATGAACCGATTGGAAGGCACTGTCAAACGCGGTACCTAAGTTGCTGGCCTTATCACTAAGGATGGCATCGGTACGTTGTAGCTCGAAGCTTAATGCTTGGGCATAGGAGTTGATGCTGGTATCTCGGCGCATTTCGCCTTGCGCAAAAGTATCTAATACGCGGCGATCTAAAACGCCTGCAACCCCTGCATTAAACTGATCAGACACCGCTAAATTACGCTGGCGCGTGTACCCAGGGGTATTAATATTAGAAATATTATTACCCGTTGTAGCTAGCATGCGCTGAAACGCATTAATGCCTGATGTACCTATTTGTAATAAGTCGGCCATATCAACCTCAACCCGATACTATTAAACCTCTGTCTTCGCTTGAAAATTTCGCTTAGAGGTCTTCCTGATTCAAATTAATGCATCTTATATGCCAACTATTAATTGACGCGGCTATTTAAAATTTACCGTCTTGTATTTATTGAGTTTTTAAATTCTGAAATGAAAAAAGGTAGGATCCAGAGGCAACCTGTAGCTTGCCTCTGTTGCCGCGACAATTAAATGTCGCTCCCTTGGCTGGCTTCTACGCGTTTGAGTACGCTCATCACTTTGTTCGCATAGCTTGGATCTGTAGCATAGCCTGCGCGTTGTAATTCTCGCATGTAAGTTCCAGCATCGTCGGTCGATTGCAGCGCCTTTTTGTACCTAGGATTGGTTTGCAAAAAGTTCACGTAATCATTAAAGCTTTGCTCAAAGTTATTATAAACCCGGAAGCGCGCGCGCTCTTTTACCGCTACACCATCATAATATTCAAGGGTATCAATGCTTGCGTGTTGCCCTTCCCAGCGGCGGTCAGCCTTGATATTAAACAAGTTAAAACTAGACTCACCCATACGATTAATCACTTTTTTACCCCAACCTGTTTCAAGGGCTGCTTGAGCCACTAATACACTCGGATTCACGCCCAACTCCTTCGCTGCTTCTTTCGCAAATGGCATCAGCGTCTGCACAAATCCTGTGGGGTTGCTAAAATCAGCTTCTCTGCTGGCTTTCATTTTCGCTAAATCTGCTTGCGATAACTCAGCCATCAACGCTTCGCTCGTGCCTGGAACGGCGGCCGGGGTGTCTGCTTGCGTTTCTGGTTTACTTTCTACGCTAACGTTGGCTCCATTAAGCTGTTGCTGGCGACTAGCCAACAAACTGGCAACGTGCTGTAAATCTGCACTTTGTCCGCTTCGACCCACAGGCATGATCAGCGGATTATCTGAGTCTCGCTTGATATGGCCGTAACTGGGATCAAGCTGACGCGTTAATACTTCCGCTAATCCCATTGAACCGGTCGAACTAAGCTCTAGTGCCATTTGTTGGTCTTGCATATCACGATAAAACTTGGTTTTGTTATTGTTAAACGGGCTATCAGTTTCAAAAGCTTCGTTAGCTTGACGCATGCTTTTTATCAGCATGCCGGTGAACATGGCTTCAAACTGTTTCGCCACTTCACCTAACGCCCCTTTCTCATCTTTTTGCGCCGCTTCACGCAAGTTATTTAACCCTTGTATATCGTAAAAGCCATTGCCTGCAATCGGCGCTTCACTTAGCTTGTTCATAACATCACCACTAAATAATGATCAGTTCACCTTGTAGTGCACCGGCTTGCTTTAAGGCTTCTAAAATCGCCATTAAGTCGCCAGGTGCAAGGCCTACTTCATTGACCGCTCTGACCAATTGATCAAGGCTCACGCCAGGATCAAACTTAAACATTCTGCTGTCTTCTTGGGTTACATTGATGGTGCTATTATCGGTCACCACCGTTTCGCCACCAGCAAACGCATTAGGTTGCGAGACTTCTTGTTGCTCTGCAATCGTCACCGTAATTCCGCCATGGGTAATAGCCGTAGGCAACAAACGCACTTCTTTGCCCACCACTATGGTGCCGGTACGCGAGTTAACAATAACCTTGCCACTTTCAGACGCGGGCTCAAACTCCAAGTTCTCCAACGTCGAAAGGTATGAAACTCGTTGCGAAATATCTCGCGGTGCGTGTACTCGTACCGACGTTGCATCTAACGGTCTTGCAGTATTTGGGCCAACTAACTCGTTGATGGTGTCGGCCATGCGTTTGGCGGAAGTAAAATCGGGTCTGTTTAGGTTGAACGTTAAGTAGTCATTGTTGCCAAAAGGCGAAGCAATGGCGCGCTCGATAATTGCACCATTAGCGATGCGCCCGACGGTAGGCGTATTGATGACAACCTTTGAGCCGTCGGCTCCTTCAGCGCCTAAACCACCCACAACTAAGCTGCCTTGGGCCAAGGCATAGACATTACCATCCACCCCTTTCATAAAGGTTTGCAACAGTTCTCCACCGCGCAAGCTCTTGGCTTCGCCTATGGCTGCCACAGTAACGTCAATTTTCTGACCTGGCTTACTGAACGCGGGAATTTCTGCAGTAATCGCAACAGGGGCGACGTTCTTAATTTTTAGCTTCACCCCTTGTGGTACATTAATGCCAAAGTTTCGCAGCATGGTGGCAAAAGATTGTTCAGAAAAGGCGCTGCTTTTCTCGCCTGTGCCTGGTAAACCTACCACCAGGCCATAGCCGATAATTTGGTTTGAGCGTACACCTTCTACCGACGCCACGTCTTTGATTCGAATAGCTTGCGCAGCGGCGCTAACCAGTAAAGCCCCTATCACGATAGCTTGAGTGAAGTATTTCATCATGATGTCCTTTTACTTATAGCGGCCAGTAAGGGCCATTAAAGAATTTACTGAGCCAGCCTTGGCGCTGAGTATTAGCAAAATCACCGGTACCACCGTACTGGATCCGAGCGTTAGCGACGCGCATAGAAGAAACCGTGTTATCGCTACTGACATCTTCAGAGCGAACCACGCCACTTAAGCGCACGAACTCGTCACCATTATTTAACATGAGCCATTTCTCACCCCGCACCACTAAGTTACCATTGCTTAGCACTTTCACTACGTTGACGGAGATACTGCCTTGTAAGCTGTTACTTTGATCGGCTGAGCCATTGCCACTGAATGAACTCTCTTGGTTATAACCTAACTGAATAGGATTACCGCCGATGGTGGCTACGCCACTTGGAACCGTAATTTGGTCAAGTTCAAAGTCGTTACTCTTATCCAAACCTGTTTTGGCTTTCTTCTTGGCAGAGGTTGACTCTTCGAGGTACACAGTAATGATGTCGCCAATACGGTGAGCCTTAATGTCCGAGTAAAGGTTGTTGGCATATTTATCTTGAAATAAAGAGCCCGTTTGCACCACTTCCGCTTCTACCTCTTCAGGGATCACCGGAGCAAACCTTGGATCATCTTCGATAGGATCATTTGGTAATGTTGAACATGCTGAGATAGACATCACCAAGCCTGCTAGCATAAAACGTTTCATAATCATTATCCTTGTTGCTTCATTCAACCAATTACAACTGCTGGCTAACAAATGACAGCATTTCGTCTACTGACTTAATGACTTTGGAGTTCATTTCATAAACTCGTTGGCTCTCAATCAGGTTAACCAGTTCTTCGGTCACGTTAACGTTAGAGGTTTCTAACGCGCCTTGAACCAAAGTACCAATACCATCAGCTCCTGGTACCCCTTGCAACGGCGCGCCACTGGCTCCCGTCTCGAGGTATAAGTTTTGGCCAATAGGCTCTAGACCCGATGGGTTAACAAAATCCGATAGGTTTAGCTGGCCTAATACTTGAGGCTCAGCTTCTCCAGGCAGTTGCACCGAGACCTCACCATCTTGAGAAATGGTTAAAGATTGTGCGTCTTCTGGTACTTGAATTTCAGGTTGCAATGGGTAACCAGCACCAGATGTCACTATGGTGCCTTCATCGTTCAAACTAAATTGCCCGGTGCGACTGTATGATGTTGTGCCATCTGGCATTAATATCTCGAAAAAGCCACGGCCATCAATCATGATATCCAAAGAGTTGTCCGTGGTTAAAATATTGCCTTGGTCAAAGTTCTTTTGCGTGGCTACCACTTTGGCACCCGCCCCAACCATTAAACCATTTGGTAACTTGGTATCTTGAGAAGAGCGACCACCCGGTTGATTTATGGTTTGGTACAATAAATCTTCAAATACCGCGCGGCTTTTCTTAAAGCCGACAGTACTGGCATTAGCTAAGTTATTTGAAATGGTCGCAACGTTAACTTGTTGCGCGTCCAAACCGGTTTTACTGATCCATAAAGCGGGATGCATAAGCGTCTCCTTAAATTAAACTATGCGCAACAAGCTATCTGAAGCTTTGTCTATTTCTTCTGCTGTCTTCATCATTTTGATTTGCATTTCAAATTGACGCTGTAAAGACATCATGTGTGTCATTTCATTGGCAGCATTTACGTTGGAGCTTTCTAAGGCACCTTGTACGAGTTGCACATCAATGGCGGCAGCTTCAGGCTGACCATCAGCGCGGCGAAAGAATCCATCTTGACCGCGGGCCAAGTCTTGTACCTCTGGGTTAACCATTTTGATCATGGCCAATTCTTCCATTGCATCAGGTGGCGCACCTTCTGGACGAATTTCAATCATACCGTCACGGCTTATTTCGAGTTTCTCAATCGGTAATGGAAAGATAATAGGCGTGCCATTTATGCCCAGAACAGCATTGCCCTGCATATCACTGAGTTGACCGTTGACGTCAATTTTAAGTTTGCCGTTACGGGTAAACACCTCTTCACCATCGGCGTTTTGAACCGCTAGCCAACCATCGCCTTCAATCGCCAGGTCAAGGTTGTTGCCCGTGGTATGAATTGAGCCTTCGTCAAAGTTTTGCGAAGCATTTTCTGTCATTGAAAACACCCGCGTAGGTAACCCCGGGCCAAACGCTTGCATAGAACGCGCTTGCTCAAGGTCAGCTTTAAAACCCATGGTATTAGCATTAGCGAGGTTATTACTTCGCACCGCAATCCCATTTAAGTTTTCTTTCGCCCCTGACATGGCGATATACAGTAAGTTGTCCATCCTACACCTTTGTCAATTATCTGACTGAGAAGTCATACTCTGAACAATGCAATCAAGATGCCAAGATATAGAATTGAAAAAAGAAAAATTTAGAAAGGTAGTAAGGGTATGATTTTAATGAATTAAAAAAGGCCGCTAAGCGGCCTATTTTACTACTATCGTATCTGCAATATCGTTTGTTGCAAGGTACTGTTTACTTCAAGCGCCCGTGAGTTAGCCTGGAAATTACGCTGCGCACTGATTAAGTCCACCAGCTCTGCAGACAAGTTAACGTTCGATTGCTCTATGGATGAGGAGTTTATCTTACCAAAAGTGCCCGAGTTACCTTCACCAGCAATAGCCTCACCCGATGTCTGCGTGGCTTGCCAAGAAGTATCACCAATTTGTGCCAAACCTTGCGTATTATTAAACTTGGCAATCGCAACTTTACCCATGTAAACCGTAGAGCCGTTACTGAACGTGGCTTTTACTAGGCCATCAGCGGCGATATCAATACCTGTCAATTTACCGACAGTCGAACCATTCTGAGACAGCGCAGACACTTCAAATGGCGCGCCAAATTGCGTAGGGTCATTAAAGTTAAAACGCACCGTTTGGTTTGGATCGGCGCCATTAGTGATAACACCCGCAGCCCCTAAAGTAATTGTCTCAACGGGCGACGGCGATGGGTTAGTCGCTGGCGGTGTTACCGGCGCCAATAAGCCATCAGTACCAAATGTCATTTTCGCAGAGTTAGGGATTGTGGTATTTGGGTTACCCGCGTTTGGTGTATTGGCGGTACCACCATTAATGTTAGTCGGTTGACCATCTACATAGGTTAAAACGTCCCACTCGTTAACTGCAGGAGCCGGCGCTTTAACGTAATAAGTTTGCGCCACATGAGGCTCACCAAGCGAGTCATATATTGTTACCGAAGTCGATGAAGTGTAAGTATCAGGGTTAGTAGGATCAAAATCCCCAATATCATGCTCAGAGCCGCCCGCAGGAAGGTTCATCGTCATGTCTACTTCCGACGTTTGAGTTGGCGTACCTACACTGGTGCTGATTTGCAGTGGGCGCGTTGCTGCCATACTCACTGAAGACGGCACACCGTTTTCATCCACTGGGTACGCTTGCAAGTATTGACCGCTCGCGTTAACCACGTAATTATCTTGGTTAAGGTTGAACGCTCCCGCTCGGGTATAGCTGCGGGTGAGCGTAGTGGTATCTTCAGCGGTAACGAAGAAGCCTTCGCCGGTAATCGCAAGATCTAACGCATTTTGGGTGAACTGCAAACTACCTTGGTGGAATTGCTGCGCTACTTGCGCGGTTTTCACACCGTTACCGTTTGCCGTTTTTGCGTTTGAGAAAATCGACGTCGCGTAAACGTCAGCAAACTCAGCACGAGATTCCTTAAAACCAAACGTGTTGACGTTAGCTATGTTATTTGCGGTAACATCAAGGTCTTTTTGCGCAGCGTTAATGCCACTCAAAGCAATATTAAAAGACATACTACTCTCCTTTATAAATTCATTTAGGTTACTCGGCTTTTATCTAAAGCCCGAGTTGCACTTTCAGTCTTGCTGCTAATTCTTCTACACTTTCACCGCCCTCGCCTGGGTTACCTTCTTCTGGTTCACCTTCATCAGGCTCACCCGGTAAAGGTGGTGTCACATTCGGGGACTCTTGAGCGACTTCTAATACGTCACTTAAGCGCACGCTGCCTACACCTTGCAAGTTCAATACCACACCGTTGCTACCACCCGCTAAGCTCACACTTTCAACATGAGCGTAGTTAGCGGTGGCTAGGTCGGTACTTTGACCATCGACGGTAGCATTGGCTTTAATGTTATAGTTGCCAGGCGGCATGACATTGCCGCTTTCATCTGTGCCATCCCAACTAAACTTAACGTTACCGGCAGGTTGGTTACCCAAATCGAGTACTTTTACTAAGTTGCCTTTGTCGTCTTCAATTCGAATGGTGGTGTTTTGCATATCTGAGCCCGATACTACAACCCCTTCGACCGCTTTACCTTCAGCTAGGTAAGCTTGCTCAGAAGGGATTAACACATTGCGCCCCACTAAGCTTGAAGCTTGTAGCGCTTGCGTCGAGCTCATGATTGAGTTCATATTTTCAAACTGCTGACTCATTTCCGCGATACCTTCTGCGGTGGTAAATGAAGCCATTTGCGCAACCATCTGCGCGTTATCTACGGGTTTAAAAGGATCTTGATATGCCAGCTGCTGTGACAGCAAAGCAAAGAAGTCTTCTTGACCAAGCTCCTTTTTATTGAGCTCTTCCGCTTTTTCAGCAACATCCTTTTCTTCCCAGTACAACCCATTAGCGCTGACATTAGATACAGTTGTCATGGCGAACTCCTATTAATTACGGCCAATTTGCAACGTTTTACTCAGCATTTGCTTAGCTGCATCTGCGATTTGCACATTGGTTTGATAAGAGCGAGACGCGCTCATCATGTTAGCCATTTCCTCTACTACGTTAACGTTGGAGCGGAATATAAAGCCGCTGTCGTCCGCCATAGGATGGTTAGGCATATATTCTCGGGTCAAAGGCGCTTCACTTTCGACAACGCCCAGCACTTTTACTTTGACGTCTGACTGCTGCTGGCTTTGTGCTTTATTTAACTCAGCGCTAAACACTGGGTTTCTGGCTCGATAAGTGGTATCAGCACTGCTGCTAACGCTGTTCGCATTTGCCAGGTTACTTGCAGTGGTGTTTAAACGAACACTTTGGGCACTCATGCCAGAAGCGGATACATCTAATACGTTAAATAAGCTCATAGTTATTGCCCTTTGATAGCTTTGCGCAAGCCTGCAATCTTACTGTTTAAAAAGGTCATGCTGGCTTGGTATTCCATCGAATTTTGCATAAACAAATTCCGCTCTACCTGCACATCTACCGTGTTACCATCCCCGGTATCTGGCTGATTGGCATTGCGGTATTTCACACCTGGCTGTAAGTCTGTTTGCATTGAGAAGTGCTTCTGGTTTGTTTTCTCTAATGAGAAACTTTTACCCGACTTGGCCGCTGCTAACGCATCTGAAAAATTTATATCCCGTGCTTTGTAGTGCGGGGTATCAGCATTGGCGATGTTACTTGCTAGCATCTCCGAGCGCTTCGCTCGCACTCCTAAGGTGTGCTGGTGAACACCCAGTGCTTTTTCAAATGTTATGGCCATAATGCCTCCTCAAAGTTCTATCTAAGATAAAAGCAATCTGTGTGCCAAAATGGAAAGTGAATTAAAAAATAATTAAAAGACCAATAAAAACAGAAGCTTAATCAACACCAAGGACAGAGCTAACGCAAACACTTATGACAAATAACAACGAAGAATTGACGGCAGGCAAAAAAATGCCATAAAAAAAGCGGCAAATTGCCGCTTTTTCAATGACAAATATCGATTAACGTTTCGCGACCGGAGCCTTTAACTTATAAACAATGCCAGGGTTACAACGGATCATGTCAAAGCGATCGGTTAAACCAGTTAAAGACTCTGAGGCACCTAGCATTAGATAACCACCAGGGTTTAAGCAATTAGCAAATTGATTGAGAATCTTTGATTTCACTTCAGGTGAAAAGTAGATAAGCACATTGCGACAGAAAATAATGTCGAATTTACCCAACAAGGTATAACTGTCTAATAAGTTAAAAGAGCGAAAGCTGGTCATTTTTTTGACTTTATCGTTAATTTTCATTCTCCCTGAGCCATCATTCAGGGTTTCAAAAAATTGACGCTTACGCTCGGGAGACAAACCTCGGGCCAAAGCCAATGAGTCATAAACACCCTGTTTACAATGATCCAGCATCGCCGTTGATATGTCCGTACCCGTAATTTGCACACCTTGTGGCATCACACCCGGTTTACGCGTTTGATGCTCAAGGGTGGACATAGCAATGGAGTATGGTTCTTGACCTGAAGAACAAGCTGCAGACCAAAGCTTTATCTGCTTTTTACCGCCCGCTAATACATCAGGATACAGCTTATCAATCAGTAACTGGAACGGGTAAGTATCCCTAAACCATAGCGTCTCATTGGTGGTCATCGCATCAATCACCGCGGCACGCAAATCCCGCTCGCGCATGCCCATCGAGCGTTTGATTAACTCAGCTAAACTTTCACCTTTAAATTCGGTTAACAAAGGTGATAAACGGCTTTTAACCAGGTATTGCTTGTTTGGCCCAAGTACTATGCCACATTGCACTTCAAGGAAGTCTGCAAATTGCTTATATACTTCATCCGACAACATTTTTGCAGTCAAATTAGTTCCCTTCTATTAATTCACCGCGTCTTGAACAGCCGTAGCCAGCTCATCTGGGTTGAATTTAGCGATAAAATTATTGGCGCCTACTTTATTAACCATAGCTTGGTTAAATACACCACTCAACGAAGTATGTAATATAATATGCAGATCCTTAAGCTCAGCTGTACCGCGTATCTCTGCCGTTAAGGTATAGCCGTCCATTTCTGGCATTTCAATGTCAGAAATGACCAATGCAATCTGCTCAGTTATCGGGCCATCTTTTGCCATTTCATTAAGTATTTCAAGAGCTTCACGACCATCTTTTGCAAGTAAACACTCCACACCGAGCGATGTCACCGCTTTTTTAACCTGATTACGCGCCACGCTAGAGTCATCAGCCACCAATACTTTGCGACCAACTACTTTAGAACTGGTATCAACACTTTTCACATCTTCACTGACTTCAGTGTTAACCGGTGATATTTCATCGAGGATTTTTTCTACGTCTAAAATCTCAACCAGTTCATTGTCTACCTCTGTCACCGCAGTCAAATAACTAAACTTGCCGGCACCTTGTGGCGGCGGCATGATGGCTTCCCAGTTCATGTTAATGATGCGCTCAACAGAGTTAACCAAGAAACCTTGCACCGAGCGGTTATACTCAGAAATGATGATAAAGCACTTGGTCACGTCTTCTATTGGTCGACCACCAGTCGCGAGGCTGAGGTCAATCACTGACACCGTTTTACCTCGAATATGCGCGACCCCTCTTATGACAGGGTGTAACTTAGGCAGGGATGTCAATGGCGGACACTGTAGTACTTCCTTGACTTTAAATACGTTAATGCCATAACGCTGGCGACCTACCAGTTTAAAAAGTAATAATTCTAATCTGTTTTGGCCTACTAGTTGGGTACGCTGGTTTACTGAGTCTAGTAATCCTGCCATAACTGTCTCCGTTAATATTGTTCCAATGGCACTTTATTTGCTTAAACTCATTATTATGAGTCAATTATTTGGTATAAAGTCTACCACTCAATTGACATGTCTAATGTCAAAAAAACGATCTAATATAATGATTTTTGAAGTAACACCAAACCGTTACCCTGATTATCGGCACAAGGACGCAGATGTTTAAGCCAATCGCATTTTTATTTTTAAGTATTGCAGCAATGCCCATTTTTGCAGAAAACATTGTGCATAAGCAGATCCAAACCCTCGCCGAAAATACCATCGACGAACATATCACTGCGCCAGATCTTGGAAAAGTGTCAATCAAGGCAGCCAAATTAGACCCCAGGCTGAACTTTGAAACCTGCCAACAGCCACTCAAATCTGAAATCGTCAATGGAAAAATTAAAAAAAACTCCGTTGTCAAAGTAACCTGCCAAGGCATTAAAGGCTGGCACACTTACGTGCAGGTAAAGGTAGCCGTCACGCAGCCTGTGGTGGTTGCCAGACAACAACTTAATAAAGGTGCCTTACTCACCTCGCAAAATCTAAGCATAGCGTATAAAGAAAGCCATCAGCTACGCGGCAGCCCATTTATTGATCCAAGCCAGCTATACGGGTCGAAAACAAAGCGTAGAATACCCAAAGGCAGAGTCATAAAAAAACGTGATTTATGCTATATCTGCAAAGGTGATCGCGTGGTTATCAAAGCTAAAGTGGGCGGCTTAGAGATAAAAACTTCTGGAATTGCTACAAGTAGCGCGGCTATCGGTGATACTATTCGAGCAAAGAATATCCAAACTCAACGTATGGTCACCGGAAAAGTGACGGCGGTGGGTGAAATGGAAGTTAATTTATAAAAACGTCTAAAGTTATTTAATTCTCTGCCGATATGATGATTAAGATCCCAGAGCTTAAGTAAAAAAGGTTAAACCTATGGCTATAAATATGAACAATGTTGGTAATCGCACCAACCTTCATGTCGAGCAAAAGCAAAAGCAGCAGGAAGCCGTGGTAAAAGGTGCTGAACAAGCACCCGCCAAAGCAACGGCGGCGAAAGACTCTGTCTCACTGACCCCACAAGCACAGGCGCTTAAAGGTATGCAGAAACAAGTCAGTGCCGAAGGCACATTCAACAAAGAACGCGTTGAAACACTTAAAAAAGCGATTTTAAATGGCGAATATGCCATAGATGCAGATAAACTGGCTCAAAAAATGAGTGCATTTGAAGGCGAATTTGGTAAGGCCATTTAAGCTTTACCCGTTTGAGGTGACATGAATACAAGTCAAACAGGCTCACTGTTACAACTGTTATTACAACAGTTAGAGACGGTTAAACATTTCTCTGAGTTATTACAATCAGAGCATGATGCGTTAATTGGGCGTCACCCTGACACCCTTAATCAGGTTTTGGCTGAGAAACAATCTGTGTTACAGCAAATAGCAGACGCAGACGCTAACATGCAAGCTCACCCAGATGTGGCATCATTGAGTCAGCCTCAAGATCCGGAAATAGCGAATACAGTGGCAGAAATTAGACAATTGTTCGCCCAGTGCCAAGAGAAAAACAACATCAATGGTGAAATCATTGAAATGAGTTTGCGTACGTCACGCCACCTTACCGCTGTGCTTAATCAAGCAAAAGCAGCAAACTCATTGACTTATGATGCCAAAGGCAAAGCCAAAGGCGCCAGTATCATAGGCTCAGGGATCAAAGCATAGCCTCAGTACCTGGTTAAAATAAAAAAACCAAGCTAACAGCTTGGTTTTTTTATGCCGCAATGATTCATTAAGCCGTCTCACGCTGCTCAATTAACCCAAGCCCAACACCGGTATTTCAAGCTTAGTCTGGAGCCTGGTATTACCTTCTTGAAAAAATGGCGTCCCTGAGACGATTCGAACGTCCGACCTAGCGCTTAGGAGGCGCTTGCTCTATCCAACTGAGCTACAGGGACTCAAGTGTATGAGACTCTAGCATTTTTGAGCTAAAACCAACAACTCACTTAGATCATTTTAGTGACAATAAACAAATTAAGCATTCTAGCCGTCAATACACATCATTGATTTTTTGCCAGTACCTACGCCAGTCAATACAGACACAGGTTGCTTATCTTACCCTTGTTATCTTCTGGTTTCGCAGAGTTTAGCATCGCTTTCCAATGTTTCCCTTCACTCTCTGATACAACAATAAGTGCGTTTTGTATCGCTTTGCTTTACCCGCAAAGTGAATAATTAATAATGAGAATAAGTCATTAGATGAGATTTAGTTGACCTCGTATACTAACCTTAATCACAGAATATTCACTCAATATTGTTTCGCTATTAACGAAGAGATTTTTACCATGAAAAGACTATTACTCGCATCTTTATTAGCACTTTCTACTTTGCCTGCCTACACACAGACATTTGATGATACCGATGATATTTTAGCCCGCGCCTCCCAGATAGAAAATATCGAATACCAAATGATGGTGCAAAGAGCTGCGCAGACTGCTATTCACTTTATGCCTGCCGTAACGCAAATTGACTTCCTAAAAGCCACTCGCCGCGATCTAGGAGGCGACTTTCATGATGTAGTTTACGTAAACGAACCTTTCGGATCTGAAAAAGGTTTTTTAACGGCAAATGACACGACAGCTTACGCATGGGCAACCACAACGTCTAAAAACGGCCCTATTGTGATTGAAGTACCAGCGGCTACCGACAAAGTGAACTACTTTGGCTCAGTAGTAAACCAGTGGGAAGTGCCAATCACTGATGTTGGTTATAAAGGAGCCGACAAAGGCAAAGGCGGCAAATACGTATTTTTGCCTCCCAATTACGATAACAAGCTGGGCAGCAAGCAAGAGTTGGAAAATCAAGGCTACTTGGTATTTGAAACTGACACCTATCTTTACGGCTTTTCATTTCGCCCGTCTTTAACCAATGGGGCCACAGACAAAGATGCCGGTGATGTAACTATTCACCCGCGAGCTATTGACGTCTGTTTATGCTAAAAATGCTGGTGTCTGATAATCCACTTTGAGCATATGATGCTCAACAATTTCACGCAGCCAGCTATAGGCAGAAAGCTGCTGAAGTTT
>NZ_QZCH01000049.1 GCF_003596335.1 Motilimonas pumila | reverse complement strand
CCACCTGATCCCATGCCGAACTCAGAAGTGAAACGCAGTAGCGCCGATGGTAGTGTGGGGTTTCCCCATGTGAGAGTAGGTCACCGCCAAGCTTTGAATTAGAGAAAAGGCCATCCTGACGGATGGCCTTTTTTTATGCCTGAAGAAAAGTGCATAATAAAACCAAGTCTAGGCTTGGTTTATTTGTAATATATCAACAGAAGCAGAGGCTAAGTCAGTTGGCGTGCAAACAGCTGATAAGTAACCTGACCTGCTGTTTTTTCTTTTAACAATTCCCAGTTAGTGGGTAACTGCGCCGTTGTTAACTCAGTTTCTTTTTCTACATAAATTAAAGCATCTTCTTTTAGCCATTGATTTTGTTCAAGTTTATTGCAGCAGTCTGCTAATAAATTTTGTCGAAAAGGTGGGTCTACGAACGCAATATCAATTCCTTGATCGCCTACTTTATCTAAGAATTGCAAGCAATCCTGCTGGTACACTTTTGCTTGCGAGCTTTTTAGTGTGGCTAAATTTACCTCTAATTGCTTTGCTGCTACCTTATCTTTTTCAATCAAAGTGACATAAGAGGCATAGCGAGATAGCGCTTCCAAGCCTAAGCTTCCACTACCAGCAAAGCAATCTAGACAGTTTGCATCTCTTAAATACATATTCAGCCAATTAAAAACGGTTTCTTTTACTCTATCCGTTGTGGGACGAAGGCCAAGTACGTCTTTGACGGGCAGCTTTCTTCCTCGCCACTGGCCAGAGATAATCCTAATCTGACCGTCTTTTTGGCTATTATTTTGTTTTTGTTTAGATCTAAGCCTTTGATTTGTGCCCATAGTAATTTTTAGTCCGGCAATTAGGTGGTAAAATATCATCAATTATAATGCTGGTATTTTATCAGGCATTGCTTTTGTGAGTAAGGTTTAACAGAAATGGCTAAAAAGAAAGGTTTATTTTCCTGGTTAGGATTTGGTAAAAAGCAGGAACAAGAGCCAGAGGTGACAGAGTCGGTTGAGTCACAACAACTAGCTGAACAACAAGATACCGAAGGATCCAATCAAGTCGATGCTGCTCAGGGTAATGAAAACCTGCAAGCTGAGGAAGATGCGCGTTTAGCAGCCGAGGCGAAAGCGGCAGAAGAAGCTCGCTTAGCAGCCGAGGCGAAAGCGGCAGAAGAAGTTCGCTTAGCAGCCGAGGCGAAAGCGGCAGAAGAAGCTCGTTTAGCCGCCGAGGCCAAAGTGGCAGAAGAAGCTCGCTTAGCAGCCGAGGCGAAAGCGGCAGAAGAAGCTCGTTTAGCCGCCGAGGCGAAAGCGGCAGAAGAAGCTCGTTTAGCCGCCGAGGCGAAAGCGGCAGAAGAAGCTCGTGTAGCAGCCGAGGCGAAAGCGGCAGAAGAAGCCCGTTTAGCAGCCGAGGCGAAAGCGGCAGAAGAAGCCCGTTTAGCAGCCGAAGCGAAAGCGGCAGAAGAAGCCCGTTTAGCAGCCGAGGCAGAAGCGGCAGAAGAAGCCCGTTTAGCAGCCGAGGCGAAAGCGGCAGAAGAAGCCCGTTTAGCAGCCGAGGCGAAAGCGGCAGAAGAAGCCCGTTTAGCAGCCGAGGCAGAAGCGGCAGAAGAAGCCCGTTTAGCAGCCGAGGCGCAAGCGGCAGAAGAAGCTCGCCTGGCGGAAGAAGCAGAAGCAGTACAACGCGCAGAGCAAGCAGCTAAAAAAGATAAGCCAAAAAAAGCCGGCTTTTTCTCTCGTTTAAAACAAAGCCTAAGCAGAACGAAAGCCAATATTGGCAGTGGCTTCTTTGGCCTGTTCAGTGGCAAGAAAATCGATGATGATCTTTTTGAAGAACTCGAAGAGCAGTTGTTGGTAGCTGATTTAGGTGTAGAAACAACGACTAAGATTATTGATAACTTAACTTCTCATGCGAGTCGTAAGCAGCTTAAAGATGCAGAGGCATTATACGACTTACTTAAGCAAGACATGTCTGACATGTTACAAAAGGTGAATCAGCCCCTTGTGATTGATGCCGAAAAGAAACCTTACGTTATTTTGATGGTAGGCGTAAATGGTGTCGGTAAAACCACGACTATCGGCAAGTTGGCCAAACAGTATCAATCTGAAGGCAAGTCTGTGATGTTAGCTGCGGGCGATACTTTCCGTGCAGCAGCGGTTGAGCAGTTAGAGGTATGGGGTGAGCGTAATGAGATCCCAGTGATTGCTCAACATACTGGCGCAGACAGTGCCAGTGTGTTGTTTGATGCGTTAGAAGCGGCCAAATCTCGAGACGTTGACGTGCTGATTGCAGATACTGCAGGGCGTCTTCAAAACAAAAATCACTTGATGGACGAACTGAAAAAAGTGGTTCGAGTGATGAAGAAAAAAGACCAAACTGCGCCTCATGAGATCATGTTAACCATAGATGCTGGCACCGGACAAAACGCAATTAGCCAAGCTCAACTCTTCAATGATGCAGTTGGCTTAACCGGTATTACGTTAACTAAGTTAGACGGCACCGCTAAGGGTGGCATTATCTTCTCGGTGGCTGATAAGTTTGGTATTCCGATTA
This sequence comes from Motilimonas pumila, assembly GCF_003596335.1. Lineage (GTDB taxonomy): Bacteria > Pseudomonadota > Gammaproteobacteria > Enterobacterales > CBDFNC01 > Motilimonas > Motilimonas pumila. The sequence continues at coordinate 8,835 of NZ_QZCH01000049.1, read as the reverse complement.
GGTACATTGGCGTGGGCGAGGGCATTGATGACCTGCGTCAGTTTAACGCTGACGAGTTTATAGACGCATTGTTTAGCCGAGAAGAACAAGAATAGTTGCTGACCATAGGGATCTTTCCAGCATGATTAAATTTGAGCAGGTAAGTAAAGTGTATTCTGGCAGCCATCAGGCGCTGCAGAAGGTCGATTTTCACCTTAAGCAGGGGGAAATGGCCTTTCTCACTGGCCACTCTGGCGCCGGTAAGAGCACCTTGCTCAAGTTAATCAGTTTGTTAGAGCGCCCTTCTGATGGCCGAGTAATCCTCAATGGCAACGACATCAGTCGTGTTTCACGCCGTCATGTGCCCTATTTAAGACGTCATATCGGCATGATCTTTCAAGACCATAAGCTATTAATGGACAAAACGGTGTTTGAGAATGTCGCTTTACCTTTGGTCATAGAAGGCTACAGTCGTGCCGAAGTTGAACGCCGTGTTATGGCAGCGCTCGATAAAGTGGGATTACACGGCAAAGAGTTTTGTGTTCCAGTGCACTTATCCGGGGGTGAACAGCAACGGGTTGGTATTGCGCGTGCGGTGGTGAATAAGCCGCCATTATTACTGGCGGATGAGCCGACAGGTAATCTAGACCCGAAATTGTCGACCGAAATTTTAAAGCTGTTTGAAGCCTTTAATAGCGTTGGTGTTTCGGTACTTATCGCGACCCACGATTTGGGGCTGATCGCCAAAATGCGTTACCGCACGTTGACGTTAAGAAATGGCAAAATGCTCAGTGATGGCTTAATGGGAGGTGAGCATGTTTAAAATGAAAGGCTCTCCTCGTATTACTAAGGTACCTATTCACAAACGCTTTGTGATGTTTTGGGTCAATCATTTTCAGCACGCTGTAGGTACCTTGGGGGAGTTATGGCGTACGCCAATGGCTTCTTTGATGACCATGGCGGTATTAGGTGTGAGTTTAGCCTTACCGGCTAGCTTCCATTTGTTGCTGAAAAATGCGGAACGAGTCACCGCCAGCTGGGACAACGCCGCAGAGGTAAACCTTTATTTACATCAGGGGCTTAACGACAAAACCACGCAGAACTTAATCAAGCGTATTAGCCTTTATCCGGAAGTGGAAACCGTAACTTACATTTCGCAGTCACAAGCGTTAAGAGAATTTAAAGAAATGTCCGGCTTTGGCAATGCGCTCGACTTTTTGGAAAGTAATCCGCTGCCAGCCACGGTTCAGGTTACCCCCACAGAACAACACTCTAGTCCGGCGGCGGCCAAGCTGTTGTTAGTCAAGTTACAGAGAGAAAAAGAAGTTGAGCAAGGCAAGCTAGATATTGAGTGGCTAGAACGTCTGCACGGCATTATCACCTTGGTTGTAGACTCTGTCGTCGCGGTCGCTTTTTTGCTGTTATCTTCCGTTTTGCTGATTGTAGGCAATACCATTCGCTTGAATATTTTGAACCGTCGCGATGAAATTGAAGTAATGAAGCTGGTAGGGGCCACGGACGCCTTTATTCAGCGGCCATTTCTTTATACTGGCCTTTGGTACGGTATTATTGGCGGCATGATTGGCTGGCTACTGACAAGTTCTATGGTGTTATGGATGGAGTCAACGGTGAAACAAGTGGCTGGCTTATATCAAAGCGACTTTCGTTTACTTGGCCTCTCATTAAGTGAGTTCGTATTTATGATTTTACTCTCGGCGGTGCTTGGTTTGCTGGCTTCTTACGTATCAGTGAAGCGCCATATTCGCTTAATTGAGCCTTAATGCGCCCGGTGAATAAAATCGCCTGCTACCGTTTTACTAAAGATATCACTGCTTGAGTCATCAGCTTGGCTCAAGCGAACTTCCAATAACTCCCCGGCTTGTGTTTGATAAAACGATAATACTTGTCCTGGGTGGATCTTAGATAACACCGCTTTATTTTTCGGCTCCGCTAACAACTTCGCCATATCATTATTACTGACTTGCATATGTTGCAGAATACGCGTCAGTGTATCGCCAGATTTGACAATATATGCTTGCCATTGACCGTCGCTAAAAGGTTTGAGTGTCTCGGTAGCTGCGGCTTGAGGCTGATCTTTCTCTGCCTCGTTCTGAGAGGGGGGTGAGGTCGCTGGGGCTGGCTCAATGTTTACGGTTTCAACGCCGGCTTGTTTGCTGCCAAACGGTAACGTGAAGGCGATCAACAGGGTCAATAATAAGATCACACTGATCATGCGAATGTGGCTTAGTGGCACCGGGATGTGGTGCAATAGCCATTGCTCACCCTGTTGCCATTTGTGCCACAAAAGTGGGAAGCTCACCTTCATAATAATTACTCAGAGAAAATATTAAATACTGCTCAATCGCATACTAGCACAGTTATTAAGCATTATTTCTAGGCTAAATTATTAATATTAATTCATCGCCTATAAATATGTATCTACTTATTTAATTGATAAATTTTTATACAAATTTTGAATTCAGTGTGACTTGTATCACTGTTTTGCTTAGGGTAAGCTAGCGGCAGTTAATTTTCCAAAGGCTTAAATATGTCTGTTGATTATGAAAATGCATCGCTGTTTTCACCAGTTTCACAGCTGTTACTGAATGAATTAGATGCAGAAAGTACAACGAGTATTTCTTTGCTAGACGATATTATTCATGGCGATTATCAATTACTCATCGCCCGCCAAGATGGCCACGCTGTAGGGTGTGTGTCTTACCGCTTCACCGAAAGCAATCGTGTTGATGTTCGTTGTTTGTACATTCGTACTGGCTACCGTCATCAAGGCTTGGCGAAATCACTGTTGTCGGAGTTAACCTTGCGAGTGCAAGGGCAAACCGAATCTTTAATCTGGTTTTCTAGCGAGCAGGTGATCATTCAAGATCTTCTTACTACGCTTGGCTACCGCGATACCGTATCACACTTTGGTGGGGATTCAGGTCAAGCCTGCATTGGCTCGACCCTTGGAAACTTGCATATTGCTTAATGTTTCCCTATATTCTGACATCTTGGAGCCGTAACTCTTGATCCTTTATTCAAAGGTTGCGTATCTTCATTATCGAACAAGACTATAAGGTGTTTAATGAGCAAAGAGTTTACTGGTACAGCCCTTGTCCCTCAGGGAAGCATTGAAGGCTATATCCAATCAGTTAATCAATTTGCTGTGTTAACTGCTGAACAAGAGAAACAATACGCTGAAGCGTTATTTCATGAAGGTGACTTGCAAGCCGCACGTAAGCTGGTCATGTCGCACCTACGCTTTGTGGTACATATTGCAAAAAGCTATGCCGGTTACGGCTTGCCTCAAGCGGATCTTATTCAGGAAGGTAACATAGGTTTGATGAAAGCGGTAAAACGCTTTGATCCTGGTGTCGGTGTTCGTTTGGTTTCTTTTGCAGTGCATTGGATCAAAGCTGAGATCCATGAATACGTTCTACGTAACTGGCGCGTTGTTAAAGTAGCAACAACCAAAGCCCAGCGTAAATTGTTCTTCAATCTTAGAAAGTCTAAAAAGCGCTTGGGCTGGTTTAACCAAACCGAAGTGAAAGATGTGGCGGAATCGCTCGGCGTAGCTGAAAAAGAAGTATTGGAAATGGAGTCGCGTTTGAGCGCCCAAGACCAAGCGTTTGATGTTAGCCATGACGATGACGACGATAGCTCGAATTTTGCACCTATGCAGTATCTTGAAGACAAGTCTTCAGATCTTGCTGTGAATGTTGAGCAAGCCAATTATGAATCTCATACTTCAGACCGATTGGCAGCGGCTATGTCGCAACTCGACGATCGCAGCAAACACATAGTGCGCTCGCGTTGGTTAGACGAAGACAAGTCGACCTTACAAGAGCTGGCGCAGCAATATCAAGTGTCTGCAGAGCGCATTCGTCAACTTGAAAGCAATGCGTTGAAAAAGCTCAAAGGTGTGATGGATCTTTGATCTAACTCCTTATCTGGGTATGGTTTTTATGAAGGTCTCTTATGAGGCCTTTTTTATTGCCTAGTGTTTGGTTAAAATTCGGCTCCTAATATTCAGTAGTTATGTTTTAAATGGAATGAGCAGTATGAATAAAGATCCTTTATTTGGTTATCAGGGTGACGACCTTAAAAAGTATTTCGAGCGTAATCCTCTCAAAGCTGGTGACATGCTGTTAGCTTACAGTGCGCGTGGCATGGGGCATCAATATGAGTTATTAGTGGTGCTTGAGCCTGAGTCTGGCAAGCAGCGTCGTATTGTTGTTAAAAGCTTACTTTCAAACGAAGAGTACACTTTCTTCCGCACAGGCAAAGGGGTGAACAAAAAAGCCAGCCATGTTAAGTTACTGCCGTTGGTGCCTTGGGTAATTAACCGTATGGGCCAGCAGGTTAAAGTGTCGTTCGACTGGACTTGGCGTTTCACTGCTTAATGGCAGGCTTGCCAGCATTGAATGTCTAGCACACATATCACATCCACTTTTCACTGTAAAAACCACTTCATGGGGGTAATAACGCAGTGCATAAATTAGGTATTCAATGAGTGTAATTGCCACTTTAGGGCCCAAAGATACGTTTTCAGACATGGCTACGCGAAAGTATATGGATGCGCGAAGCATGTCCGCAGAGCTGGTTTACTTTCCGACTTTGAAAACTACCTTTAATGCCATTGGTAACACGGCTGATTTTGGCGTGTTGCCGATAGAAAACTTGTCTGAAGGCTATGTTCAAGTGGTGTTAGACGCGTTGATGTCTACCGAGTTAGCCATACTTGATGAAGTGTTGCTGCCTATCAAGTTTGCATTTGTCAGCTCTTGCCAAGATCTATCTGAGCTTGAGCATTTGTATGTGCAATTTGTTGCTCACGGCCAATGCTCAGAGTTTATTGAGGGCTTGCCTGACGTAACGGTACATAATACGCAGAGCAATATGGAGTCATTAGCCCAGTTGCAGGGGCGTAAAAATGTCGGCGCGGTGATCCCGCATCATGCGCTGAGCCATTGGCAGGAGCAAGGCTTAGTGATTGATAATGTCACGGACTATGCTCACAACCAAACACGTTTTTTAGTGTTGGGGCGTGCGCCCAAACCGTATGACGAAAACGTGCCTTATAAAACCACCCTCGTTGTGCGTGATGACCACGATAAGCCTGGCGTATTAGGCAGTATTATCACGGCTTTTTCCAACCGTAAAATCAACATGACTTCTATCATGTCACGGCCAACCAAATCTCAATTGGGTAAGTATCACTTCTTTATCGATATAGAAGGGCACTGTACCCACCCAGATATTGCGCAAGCAATAGCGCAAATTAATGCGGCTTATCGCGTTAAAGTGCTGGGGTCATACCCGATTCAAAACGCAAACTTGTACTGAGATCAAATTTGCTATAGAAAATCATTTCTGGCTACTTATTGTTATGTAGGTCGTTTGGCTAGATTTATTGTGGAAAAAAACCTCTATCGCAGAAGTAAATACTGTGAAGTGTTATTATTTAGCATAAAACTTTTTTATCTTCGCCAATAAAGCTTTGTTTTAGCTATTTTTTAGCTTTTTATCTCTTGAATGTTCTGCCTCGCTGCATATTATTAGAATGATATGTTTAAAAAATGCACAAGGAGGCGATAATGCCACATTTAGTTTTGGATTTTTCCGAAGACCTTGCTTCTACTCATGACATTCCTGCATTGCTAAATGCTATTCATAATACGGCGCGTGACACGGGCTTGTTTACCCCTAGCGCAATTAAGAGCCGTGCCAAGCCTTACCCGTTTTACCGGATTGGCGATATGAATGAGAGTGCTAAATTCTTGCACCTCACCGTGTTCTTATTGAAAGGGCGAACGGATAAAGAAAAGTATCAATTCAGTCAATTGATGTGTCGTACCTTGAGTGAGCTTATTGATATACCAGGCAGTATTTCGGTAGACGTGAGAGATTTGGACGAAGAGGTTTACAGTAAGCGCCTGCCATAACCGGCTGCAGGGCTCAAAGGGCACCCAGGCTCACCTTAGCATAGCCTGGGTTCAGCCTATTTCTTCTGTAAATACACACCCGCTTCCATATGGTGGGTATATGGGAATTGGTCGAACAGGGCAAATTCACTGATGTTGTGCGTTTGCGATAACACAGTCAAATTATCCGCCAAGGTGTCGGGGTTACAGCTGATGTATAAGATGTTGTCGTAACCTTGCACCATTTTCACCGTTTCATCATCGAGCCCCGCACGCGGTGGGTCAACGAAGATGGTATTGCATTGGTAGCTGCTTAAGTCGATACCGGCTAGGCGCCTAAATGCTCTTTCGCCATTGATTGCTTGCGTAAACTCTTCCGCAGACATACGGATAATGGTGACGTTGTCTATTTGATTCGCGGCTATATTATATTGCGCGGAATCTACCGAAGGCTTGGCGATTTCAGTGGCGAGTACACGCTCGAAATTCTTGGCTAGCGCCAAAGAAAAGTTACCATTGCCACAATACAGTTCGAGTAAATCACCCTGACTGTCGGCAGTGCAATCAAGTGCCCATTCCAGCATTTTCTCAGCGACCTTGCCGTTAGGCTGGGTAAAGCTGTTTTCAACTTGCTTATATATCAGAGTGTTTTCGTGCACTTGAAGCTTCTCAACCACGAAGTCTTTGTCGATGAGGATTTTCTGCTTTTTAGCTCGACCAATAATATCCAGCTTAAATTGCTCTGAAAGTTGTTGCTTAAGTGCTTTGGCGTGTTGTTGCCAGTCGTTATCAAGGGCTTTGTGGTAAAGCAAGCTCACAACCACTTCACCGCTTAAAGTCGACAAGAAGTCTATTTGGAATAACTTAAACCTTAAGGCAGGGTTTTGTTTGATGGCATCGATCAGCACCGGCATTAATTGATTGATCAGTTCACTGGCTGGGCCAAATTGATCAACACGGATTTTTTGCTTCGTCTCCTTATCAAACATAATGTAATAAAGGTCATCACCTTGGTGCCATACCCGAAACTCAGCACGACAACGGTAGTGCTTGTCTGGCGAGGCAAACACTTGTAATTGAGGGGGATTAAATTGGCTAAATGCTTGCTCTAGGCTGTGCGCCTTAGCATCAAGTTGTTGCTGGTATTGTTCTGGCGCAATAAATGAACAAGACATAATGACCTCATAGCTTGGAAACAAAGAGGCAAATTCTAACGCTGCAGGCTACTTTGTCTACCCCGGCAGCAGGATTAATCAGAACTGCTTGCCTAATGACCATAAAACAAGTGACAATTTCTGCCTTCAGTTTACTTATAATAAAGCAGCTTTGAACGTATTAATCTTTGACTCTGGTGTCGGTGGCTTATCTGTAGTGCAGCAAATCCAACAGCACTTGCCCCATGCGCACATGACGTATTTATTTGATAATCAGTTTTTTCCGTATGGCGAGCTAGCCGAGGAAGTATTGCTTGGTCGAGTGTCTGCGCTAATTACGCAGATCTGCCAACAGCAACCTATCGACATGATAGTTATCGCTTGTAACTCTGCCAGCACCCTAGTGCTCGAGCAATTACGCCAGCAATGCCCACAGCCGATTGTTGGTGTGGTGCCTGCAATCAAACCTGCGGCAGCGTTAACCCAAACAGGTTGCATTGGACTATTGGCGACACCGGGTACGGTTAAGCGGCCCTATACAGCAAACCTTGTCACTGAGTTTGCTCCTCATATCGAAGTGAAAATGTTGGGCAGCAGTGAATTAGTGCAAATTGCAGAAGCAAAGCTGCAAGGGCAGCCAGTTTCACAACAACGTTTAGAAGACATTATTGCTCCCTTAAAGGCAGGCAATCCGGCACCCGATGTGGTTATCTTAGGTTGCACCCACTTTCCGCTATTAAAAGAAGAGTTACAGCAAGCGTTTGGGTCCAAAGTGAAGCTGATTGACTCAGGCGTCGCCATCGCTAAACGCGTGGCTAGCTTATGGTGTGATAAGTCGAGTCAGGTTGGCTTAGGTAAAATGTATTGTACGCGGTGGGATAAGCAAACTGAGCAACTAAAACCGGCCATGTTACATTTTGGGTTTCAATCACTCAGTTTATTTGAAGTGAACTAGCAAGATTCCTTTAAGCTGTCTCGTTACTCTCAGCTTGCTTGTCATTACTGCTGCGTTCGTTTGCTTCTCTAACTTTCAACGTTCGCTGCTGAAACTCTTTCTCATTGAGAGCTTTAATCGCAGCGGCTGCATCTGTGTCCGGCATTTCAACAAAACCAAAGCCACGACGTTTGCCGGTTTGCTTGTCTTTCATTAAACGTACCGAAACCACTCGGCCATGTTCGGCAAATAACTGGCGTACGGCGACTTCATTCGCACGGTAAGGCAAGTTGCCTACGTACAGCGTTTTTGTAGTAAAGCTGTCTTCGGTCGCAGTTTTAGCTGGTAATAGTGCAACAGCAATGCCGCCTAAGGCGATGCCCACAGCAAAAATCAGCGGAGAGATATCCATTTGAGTAAGATGCGCGATGACAAAGCCTATGCCCGCGAGCGCAAACGAAAACAACACAGGTAATCCTAATGTGTTGGACGATTTCATGATTTAATAAACCTCTAATTTAGAAAAATTGTTTTTTAGAATGATCAATAGTTGTGCTTAATCCAGATTAATAACCCCTGACTGATTAAGGGATAATAATCCGTGCGTAATTTACCAATTAAATTAAGGATAAGCTTGAAGCTGTTTCCAACTTTTTAACAAAAATTCACAACCTCTTCGCAAATAGTGTGATTAAGTGCAAATAACCACCGTATTGCTGCTTAATTAAACGCTTTTTCAGCGCGAATAAAATTATTTAAAAAAAAGCCAAAAAAGCCCTTGCACGGAATCAGAATCTCCCTATAATGCGCCTCCGTTGTCACAGCAAAGCACATCAAGCGAAGC
>NZ_QZCH01000048.1 GCF_003596335.1 Motilimonas pumila | reverse complement strand
CAATGGATGAAGGTCTACGTTTCGCTATCCGTGAAGGTGGCCGTACTGTAGGTGCTGGTGTTGTATCTAAAATCTTCGATTAATATCGAGATTTGATATGAACCTAAAAGGGAGCTTCGGCTCCCTTTTGTGGTAGGTAAACCTGAACAGGTTTATGGAATATAGCCAAGACTTGAACGTACAGTTTCACAACTTTGGTTACATTCAGTAAAAAAAGCCATATAATCTTCTGGCTTTGATTTAGGGGTGTAGTTCCAATTGGTAGAACGGCGGTCTCCAAAACCGACGGTTGGGGGTTCGAGTCCCTCCACCCCTGCCATATTTATGACTCTGTATGAGTCGAAGCAGCTTGAGCGAAGCAATGCTCAGGCCTGATTACCTCGCTCAAGCGGGGCTTTTGCATTTTTGAAAGTGGATTTGGTTGTATGACGACTAGCAATGAAAATAGCAGCAATAGTTCTATGGATGGCCTAAAATGGGGCTTAGTTGTATTGTTTTTGGTTGGCGCCGTTGTCGGTAACTACTATGCCGGTGAAGTGATAGAAGCGCACTTCTTAGCGCGTGTGGTGGGTGTGGTCGCACTAGTGGCTATTGCCGCAGGCATCGCGGCGGTAACGACAAAAGGTAAAACCTTCATCGAGTTTGCCAAAGAAGCTCGCATCGAAGTAAGAAAAGTTGTTTGGCCAACCCGTCAAGAAGCAACCCAGACAACCTTTATCGTATTAGCCGTATCAGCCATTGCTGCGCTGATTCTATGGGGCTTGGACGGCATCTTCGTTCGCCTAGTTGGATTCATCACTGGAGTTAGTCTTTAATTATGTCTGAAGCCGCAGAAGTAAAATCGAGATGGTATGTAGTACAAGCTTTTTCAGGTTATGAAGGGCGTGTATCTAAAACCTTAAAAGAATACATCAAGATGCACGAGATGGAAGAGTACTTCGAAGAAGTATTGGTTCCAACTGAAGAAGTGGTTGAGATGCGCGCAGGTCAAAAGCGCAAGAGTGAAAGAAAGTTTTTCCCAGGCTATGTACTAGTGAAAATGGTGATGAACGATGAAACTTGGCATTTAGTACGCAGCATTCCACGCGTAATGGGTTTCATTGGTGGCACCACTGAGCGTCCTGCACCTATTTCGCAGCGCGAAGCCGACGCCATTCTTAATCGCTTACAAGAAGCGGTTGATAAGCCAAGACCTAAAACCTTGTTTGAACCAGGTGAAGTGGTGCGCGTTACTGACGGTCCGTTTGCAGACTTTAACGGTGTGGTTGAAGAAGTCGACTACGAAAAAAGCCGCGTGAAAGTATCGGTACTTATCTTTGGTCGTTCAACGCCAGTTGACCTAGATTTTGGTCAGGTAGAAAAAGGCTAACATTAGCTATCTAACTGATTTTAAAGGCTCCTTACTAGGAGCCTTTTTTGTGGTCGAACCATGAGTAAAATGCGGTTTTTTGGTTGTAATTTGTACGGTGATCACCTAGAATACGCGCTCTTTTATATTCGGCGGTGTCTAACACCTTCGGATGACAGTAATAAGTCGCTGTTACAGCACTTATTAAATACACGGGAAGCCAACATTTTATTGCTGGCGTTTGAACCCACCACGAGGTATTAAAAATGGCTAAGAAAGTCCAGGCTTATATCAAGCTACAAGTAGCGGCTGGTGCTGCTAACCCAAGTCCACCGGTTGGTCCTGCTCTAGGTCAACACGGTGTGAACATCATGGAATTCTGTAAAGCGTTCAACGCAAAAACAGATTCTCTAGAAAAAGGCGCTCCAGTACCTGTAGTAATTACAGTATACAACGATCGTTCTTTCACTTTTGAAACTAAGACTCCACCTGCATCTTACTTGCTTAAGAAAGCGGCTGGCATCAAGTCTGGTTCTGGTGTTCCAAACAAAGAAAAAGTAGGCACAGTAACACGCGCTCAACTTGAAGAAATCGCAAAAACTAAAGAAGTAGACCTAACAGGTGCTGATTTAGACGCGATGGTTCGTTGTATTGCGGGTTCTGCTCGTTCTATGGGCTTGGTAGTAGAGGACTAAGAAATGGCTAAATTATCTAAGCGCATGCGCGTGATCAAAGAAAAAGTTGAAGTTACTAAAGAGTACGAAATCAACGAAGCTGTTGCTCTACTTCAAGAACTTGCTACGGTTAAATTCGTAGAAAGCGTAGACGCTGCTATCAACCTAGGCATCGATGCTCGTAAATCAGACCAAAACGTACGTGGTGCAACTGTACTACCACACGGTACTGGTCGTGAAGTACGTGTTGCTGTGTTCACTCAAGGTGCTAACGCAGAAAAAGCAACTGAAGCCGGTGCTGACGTAGTAGGTATGGAAGATCTTGCTGAGCAAGTGAAAAAAGGCGAAATGAACTTTGACGTTGTTATCGCTTCTCCAGACGCTATGCGTGTTGTTGGTCAACTAGGTCAAATCTTAGGTCCTCGTGGTCTAATGCCTAACCCTAAAGTAGGTACAGTAACACCAGACGTAGCTGCAGCGGTTAAAAACGCTAAGTCAGGTCAGGTTCGTTACCGTAACGATAAGAATGGTATCATCCATACTACTATCGGTAAGGCTAACTTCTCTGCTGAGCAAGTTAAAGAAAACCTTGAAGCTCTGATCATCGCTGTTAAAAAAGCGAAACCTGCGCAAGCAAAAGGTCAGTTCATCAAGAAAGTAACTATCTCTACAACTATGGGTGCGGGTGTATCTGTAGATCAAGCAACGCTTGAAACTGTAGTAGGATAATTGACAGGGCGTAAAATTGTTGTATAATTTTGCGCCTTGATTTGGAAAGGGCCTTTGGTCCCCTCCAAGACCGTTGGTGTGAGCTAAATTACTTCGTAATGAAGCAAACTTAATTCCCAACGTAGATGGTGGTCCGGACCCCAGATAGATTATTCTGCTGGATCCGTTTTACCGTATTAAGTTCTCTGGCTTCGGTTAGAGATTATTTTTACCAAACATTATGTTTGGTTTGGAATCCAGGAGTATATGCCAATGGCAATCAGACTCGAAGACAAAAAAGCAATTGTTGCTGAAGTCAACGAAGCTGCCAAGGCTGCCCTGTCTGCTGTAGTTGCGGATTCTCGCGGCGTAACAGTAGGCGCAATGACCAGCTTACGCGCTAAAGCACGTGAAGCAGGTGTAAGCGTACGTGTTGTACGTAACACCCTTGCACGTCGTGCTGTTGAAGGTACTGATTTTGAGTGTCTTAACGATGTGTTTACTGGTCCTACTCTTATTGCTTTCTCAAACGAGCACCCAGGTGCTGCAGCGCGTCTTCTAAAAGACTTCGCTAAAGACGAGAAAGAATTTGAAGTAAAAGGGTTAGCTTTTGAGGGTGATTTCATCCCTGCTGAGCAAATTGACCGTTTAGCGAAACTACCAACTTACGACGAAGCTATTGCACAGCTAATGATGACGATGAAAGAAGCGTCTGCTGGCAAACTTGTACGTACTTTGGCTGCAGTTCGCGACCAAAAAGAATCAGAAGCGGCTTAATTAGCTCGCTTTTAATTGAAATTTCGAAATATTTAGGAAATTTGAGTCATGTCTATCACTAAAGACCAAATCTTAGAAGCAGTTGCAGAAATGTCTGTAATGGAAGTTGTTGAACTAGTTGAAGCAATGGAAGAAAAATTCGGCGTATCTGCTGCAGCAGCAGTAGTAGCAGGCGGCGGTGACGCTGGCGCAGCAGCTGAAGAGCAAACTGAATTCACAGTAATCCTAACGGGTGCTGGTGCAAACAAAGTTGCTACAATCAAAGCCGTTCGTGGCGCAACAGGTCTAGGCCTGAAAGAAGCTAAAGGTCTAGTAGACTCAGCTCCTGCTCCAATCAAAGAAGGCGTAGATAAAGCTGAAGCTGACGCACTTAAAGCTGCTCTAGAAGAAGCTGGCGCTGAAGTTGAAGTTAAGTAATTTACAACTTGTAAATTACTAGCTGTCAAAACAGCTAGAGGCTGGTGCTTTTATGCACCGGCCTTTTTGCGCTATAGGAATAGTTGAAATTTCGTATTGTTTGTTCGACTATGATATAGGGTTAAATGATTGTTAACGCAATCAAGCCCTTACAACGATACAAAAAACATTCTGTCCCACGGTTGGGCAGAGAGGTCACTTATCAGCGAGCTGAGGAACCATATGGTTTACTCTTATACAGAGAAAAAACGTATTCGTAAGGACTTTGGTAAGCGTCCGCAGGTTATTGAGACTCCTTACCTATTGTCTATCCAGCTTGACTCTTTCAAACGTTTCATTAACGTTGATCCTGAAGGCGAAGTTGGATTAGAAGCTGCATTTCGTAGCGTGTTTCCGATTAAGAGCTACTCTGGCACTTCGGAATTACAATATGTGAGCTTCCGCTTAGGCGAGCCTGTGTTTGACGTGAAAGAATGTCAAATCCGCGGTGTTACATATTCAGCACCTCTCCGTGTCAAGCTACGTCTGGTCTTATATGATCGAGACGCGCCAGCTGGCACTGTAAAGGACATTAAAGAGCAAGAAGTATACATGGGTGAAATGCCACTCATGACTGAGAACGGTACTTTCGTTATTAATGGTACTGAGCGTGTTATTGTGTCTCAGTTACATCGTTCTCCTGGTGTTTTCTTCGATCACGATCGGGGCAAAACGCACAGCTCAGGTAAAGTGCTTTATAACGCCCGAGTTATTCCTTACCGTGGTTCCTGGTTAGATTTTGAATTTGACCCGAAAGATAACTTATTTGTCCGCATAGACAGACGTCGTAAGCTGCCATGTTCTATCATTCTTCGTGCCCTTGAGTACAGCACGGAAGATATTCTCGACATGTTCTTTGATAAAGTGCATTTCGAAGTGAAAGACGGCAAGCTGACCATGGATCTTATTCCTGAGCGTCTACGCGGTGAGACCGCTGCTTTTGACATCATGATTGATGGCGAAGTAATGGTTGAAACCGGTCGTCGTATTACTGCACGTCATATCCGTCAGCTAGAAAAAGCCGGCGTTGAGCGTTTAGAAGTACCTGCAGAATACGTAGTAGGCAAAGTTGCCGCTAAAGACTACATGAACCCAGAAACGGGTGAAATCTTAGTTCCTGCGAACAGCGAATTAACGCTAGAAATGGTAGCTGAGCTATCTGTCGCTGGCGTGAAAGAGTTCGAAACACTGTACACCAGTGAGCTAGATTGTGGCGCATACATCTCTAACACGCTACGTGTTGATTCTTCAACTAACCGCTTAGAAGCGTTGGTTGAAATTTACCGTATGATGCGCCCAGGTGAGCCGCCAACGCGTGATGCTGCCGAAGCATTATTCGAGAACTTATTCTTCAATAGCGATCGTTATGACCTATCTAAAGTGGGTCGTATGAAGTTCAACCGTCGTGTTGGCTTTGAAGATGAGATTGGCGAAGGCACCCTAAGCAAAGAAGACATTGTTGCAGTAATGCAAACATTGATCAGCATTCGTGACGGTAAAGGCGAAGTGGACGATATTGACCACCTAGGTAACCGTCGTATTCGTTGTGTCGGTGAAATGGCTGAAAACCAATTCCGTGTGGGTCTAGTACGTGTTGAGCGTGCTGTACGTGAGCGCCTATCTTTGGGTGACTTAGACGCGGTAATGCCACAAGACCTGATCAATGCGAAGCCGATTTCTGCAGCAGTTAAAGAATTCTTTGGCTCTTCACAGCTATCTCAGTTTATGGACCAAAACAACCCGCTATCAGAAGTGACGCATAAGCGTCGTATTTCTGCATTAGGCCCAGGTGGTTTGACTCGTGAACGTGCGGGTTTCGAAGTACGTGACGTACATCCAACGCACTACGGTCGTTTATGTCCAATCGAAACGCCTGAAGGTCCAAACATCGGTCTGATTAACTCGTTATCGACTTACTCTCGTACTAACTCGTTTGGTTTCCTAGAGACACCTTACCGTAAAGTTATCAATAACGTGGTAACAGACGAAGTAGAGTACTTGTCGGCAATTGAAGAAGGCAATTATGTGATTGCACAGGCGAATGCGGCTGTGAATGACAATGCTGAGCTGACTGATGAACTGATTCCTTGTCGTCACAAAGGTGAATCTACCTTTATGACTGCGGATCAAATTCAATATATGGACGTATCTCCACAGCAGATCATCTCTGTGGCGGCATCGCTTATCCCATTCTTAGAGCACGATGATGCTAACCGTGCATTGATGGGTTCAAACATGCAACGTCAAGCTGTACCAACACTGCGCGCGGACAAACCGCTAGTAGGTACAGGTATTGAAAAACGCATCGCGATTGACTCAGGTGTAACTATCGTTGCTAAGCGCGGCGGTACGGTAGATTACGTTGATGCGTCACGCATCGTAATCAAGGTAAATGAAGAAGAAATGGTTCCTGGCGAAGCAGGCATCGACATTTACAACCTGAACAAATACACCCGTTCAAACCAAAATACATGTATCAACCAACGTCCAACCTGTAAACCAGGTGAGCCGATTGTTAAAGGTGATGTATTAGCAGATGGTCCTTCAACCGACTTGGGCGAACTAGCCCTAGGCCAAAACATGAAGATTGCCTTCATGCCTTGGAACGGTTACAACTTCGAGGATTCAATCACTGTATCTGAGCGTGTGGTTAAAGAAGATCGTTTCACTACGATTCACATTCAAGAGCTTTCTTGTATCTCTCGTGATACCAAGTTAGGTCCTGAAGAAATTACTGCGGATATTCCTAACGTCGGTGAATCAGCCCTAAGCAAACTGGACGAGTCTGGTGTTGTTTATGTGGGTGCTGAAGTTAAACCTGGCGATATCCTAGTAGGTAAAGTGACACCAAAAGGTGAAACTCAGCTAACACCAGAAGAGAAGCTATTGCGCGCTATCTTTGGTGAAAAAGCGTCTGACGTGAAAGACAGCTCATTACGCGTTTCTAACTCGGTATACGGTACGGTAATTGACGTACAAGTATTCACTCGTGACGGTGTTGAAAAAGACAAACGTGCGATTGAAATCGAAGAGATGCAGCTGAAAGAAGCCAAGAAGGACTTAACAGAAGAGTTTAAGATCTTAGAAGACGGCATCTTCTCACGTGCGAAATCACTGCTTATTGGAGCGGGTAAATCAGAAGAAACACTGGTTAAAACTTCTCGCGACAAGTGGTTCGAAATTGCCCTAGCAGACGAAGACCTACAAACTCAGCTAGAGCAAATTGCTGAGCAGTATGACGAGCTAAAAGCTGAATTCGATAAGAAATTCGACATCAAGCGTCGTAAGATCATCCAAGGTGATGACTTAGCGCCTGGCGTACTGAAAATCGTTAAAGTTTACCTAGCGGTTAAACGTCGTATCCAACCGGGTGATAAGATGGCCGGTCGTCACGGTAACAAAGGTGTTATCTCGACAATCGTACCTATCGAAGACATGCCTCATGACGAGCATGGCGAACCGGTAGATATCGTACTTAACCCACTGGGTGTACCATCGCGGATGAACATCGGTCAGGTTCTTGAAACTCACCTTGGCCTAGCGGCAAAAGGTGTGGGCGAGAAAATCGACCGCATGCTTAAAGATCAACGTGAAGTTGAGATTGCCAAAGTACGCGATTACATCCAAAAGGTTTATGACCTAGGTAGTACGCGTCAAGAAGTAGACTTGTCTACTTTCACTGATGACGAAGTATTACGTCTTGCACACCACTTACGTAAAGGTCTGCCTACGGCAACCCCTGCGTTTGACGGTGCAAAAGAAGCAGAAATCAAAGAGCTGCTTCGCCTTGCAGACTTACCAGACTCAGGTCAGCTACAATTATTTGATGGTCGTACCGGTAACCCATTTGAGCGTCCAGTAACCGTTGGTTACATGTACATGCTGAAACTTAACCACTTGGTTGATGACAAGATGCACGCACGTTCAACTGGCTCTTACAGCCTAGTAACTCAGCAGCCACTAGGTGGTAAAGCTCAGTTCGGTGGTCAGCGTTTCGGTGAGATGGAAGTATGGGCACTAGAAGCATACGGTGCCGCTTACACGCTTCAAGAAATGCTAACGGTTAAGTCAGATGATGTGAACGGTCGTACTAAGATGTATAAGAACATCGTCGACGGTGACCACAGAATGGAGCCAGGCATGCCTGAGTCATTCAACGTATTGTTGAAAGAAATCCGTTCTCTAAGCATCAATATTGAGCTTGATGAGCAATAAGCAGGGCTAAAGCCTTAAGTGAGTAAAGCGCTTTCTTGCGAAAGCGCTTTTAGCGTTCCCAGTGGGAGATAAACGTGAAAGACTTATTAACGTTTTTAAAAAAACAAAATAAGACTGAAGAATTTGATGGTATCAAAATCGGTCTTGCTTCACCTGATCAAGTACGTTCTTGGTCTTACGGTGAAGTAAAAAAGCCAGAGACAATCAACTACCGTACCTTTAAGCCTGAGCGTGATGGCTTATTCTGTGCGCGTATCTTTGGCCCTGTAAAAGACTACGAATGTTTGTGTGGTAAATACAAACGTCTTAAGCACCGTGGTGTTATTTGTGAGAAGTGTGGCGTAGAAGTTACCCAGACTAAAGTTCGTCGTGACCGTATGGGCCACATTGAGCTTGCATCTCCAGTTGCGCACATTTGGTTCTTAAAATCATTGCCGTCTCGTATTGGTCTATTACTTGATATGACCCTACGCGACATCGAGCGCATCCTATACTTTGAATCTTTTGTAGTGATCGAACCAGGTATGACTAACCTGGAAGCCGGTCAAATGCTAACAGAAGAAAATTACCTGGATGCGTTAGAAGAGTGGGGCGACGAGTTTGAAGCTAAGATGGGTGCAGAAGCTGTACTTGCCTTGCTAAAAGACATCAACCTACTACAAGAAATTGAAGTAATGCGCGAAGAGTTAGAGTCAACTAACTCAGAAACTAAGCGTAAGAAGCTGACTAAGCGTCTTAAGCTAATGGAAGCATTTGAGCAATCAGGCAACAAGCCTGAGTGGATGATCCTAACGGTTCTTCCGGTATTGCCACCTGATCTGCGCCCACTAGTACCACTAGATGGTGGCCGTTTTGCTACGTCTGATTTGAACGACCTTTACCGTCGTGTTATCAACCGTAACAACCGTTTGAAGCGTCTACTAGATCTAGCTGCACCAGACATTATCGTACGTAACGAAAAACGTATGTTACAAGAGTCTGTAGATGCACTGTTAGACAACGGCCGTCGCGGTCGTGCGATTACTGGCTCTAACAAGCGTCCTCTGAAATCTTTGGCCGACATGATCAAAGGTAAGCAAGGTCGTTTCCGTCAAAACCTTCTTGGTAAGCGTGTTGACTACTCTGGCCGTTCAGTTATCACTGTTGGTCCAACGCTTCGTTTGCACCAGTGTGGTCTTCCTAAGAAGATGGCACTTGAGCTATTCAAGCCGTTCGTATACGGCAAGCTAGAAGGTCGTGGCTTAGCGACGACTATCAAAGCTGCGAAGAAGTTAGTAGAGCGCGAAGGCGGTGAAGTTTGGGATATTCTGGAAGAAGTTATCCGTGAACATCCGGTGATGCTTAACCGTGCACCAACACTTCACAGACTAGGTATCCAAGCATTTGAACCTGTGCTTATCGAAGGTAAAGCGATTCAGCTACACCCACTTGTGTGTGCGGCATACAACGCTGACTTCGATGGTGACCAAATGGCGGTACACGTACCTCTAACGATTGAAGCACAGTTAGAAGCACGTTCATTAATGATGTCGACCAACAACGTACTTTCTCCTGCGAACGGTGAGCCAATCATCGTGCCTTCGCAAGACGTTGTATTAGGTCTGTACTACATGACTCGTGAGCGTATCAACGCGAAAGGCGAAGCCATGTGGTTCAAGAGCGCTGAAGAAGCAGAAAAAGCGTACCGCGCTGGCGTTGCTGACCTTCATGCTCGTGTGAAAGTGCGTATCACTGAAACGATTATCAGTGAAGACGGCATTGCAACACAAACTACTGAATTAAAAGACACGACGGTTGGTCGTTCTATCCTTTGGTTAATTGCACCAAAAGGCATGGAATTTGAATTGTTTAACCAACCAATGGGCAAAAAGCAGATCTCAGGTCTAATTAACGCCTGTTACCGTAAGCTTGGTCTTAAGCCATCGGTTATTTTCGCTGACCAATTGATGTACACAGGTTTCCATTACGCGACTCTGTCAGGTGCATCGGTAGGTATCAACGACATGATGATTCCTGACGAGAAGAAGGGCATCATCAAGGCCGCTGAAGACGAAGTTCAAGAAATTTCTGAACAGTTCCAGTCTGGTCTAGTAACCGCGGGTGAGCGTTACAATAAAGTTATCGATATCTGGGCAAGCGCTTCTGAGCAAGTTGCTAAAGCCATGATGGATAACTTAACGCACGAAACGGTGATTAACCGTGACGGCGAAGAAGAGACGCAAAAGTCATTCAACAGCATTTACATGATGGCCGACTCAGGTGCTCGTGGTAGTGCCGCTCAGATTCGTCAGTTGGCGGGTATGCGTGGCCTGATGGCGAAACCGGATGGCTCTATCATCGAAACGCCAATCGTGGCGAACTTCCGTGAAGGTCTAAACGTACTACAGTACTTTATCTCTACTCACGGTGCGCGTAAGGGTCTAGCTGATACCGCACTGAAAACGGCGAACTCGGGTTACCTAACACGTCGTCTAGTAGACGTTGCGCAAGATTTAGTCGTAACTGAAGAAGATTGTGGCACGCTAGAAAGCCTAACAATGATGCCATTGATTGAAGGTGGTGACGTTGTTGAGCCGTTACGTGAGCGTGTGCTTGGTCGAGTAGTTGCTGAAGACGTGATTAAGCCAGGTACTGACAACGAAGTATTAGTTGAACGTAACGTCATGCTTGACGAGAAACTGTGTGACCTACTTGAAGAAAACTCAGTAGACACAGTGAAAGTTCGCTCTGCTATTACGTGTGAAAATGACTACGGTGTATGTGCTAAGTGTTACGGTCGTGACCTTGCTCGTGGTCACTTGGTTGGCCAAGGTGAAGCGGTTGGTGTTATTGCAGCACAGTCAATCGGTGAGCCAGGTACACAGCTTACGATGCGTACGTTCCACATTGGTGGTGCGGCATCTCGAGCGTCAGCAGAAAACAACATCCAGGTTAAGAACACAGGTAGCGTGAAACTTCACAATGCTAAGTTCGTTATTAACTCGGAAGGTAAGCCTGTTGTGACTTCGCGTTCTACCGAACTGATGGTATTGGACGAATTGGGTCAAACCAAAGAAGCGCACAAAGTGCCTTACGGTGCGGTACTTGAGAAGGGCGATGGCGAAGCAATCAAAGCTGGCGACATCGTTGCTAACTGGGACCCGCATACGCATCCGATCATCACTGAAGTAAAAGGTCAGATCAAGTTTGTTGATATGATCGAAGGTGTGACCATGACGCGTCAAACTGACGAACTGACTGGTCTATCAAGCACGGTAGTGACGGATCCTGCACAACGTCCAAGTGCGGGTAAAGAAATGCGTCCAATGGTGAAACTGGTTGATACGTCAGGCAATGACATCAACATTCCAGGCACAGACATTGTGGCTCAGTACTTCTTACCAGGTAACGCTATCGTTAACCTAGAAGATGATTCTGAAGTAAGCGTCGGTGATGCACTTGCACGTATCCCGCAAGAAAGTTCGAAGACTCGTGATATCACGGGTGGTCTACCTCGCGTAGCCGACTTATTCGAAGCGCGTACGCCAAAAGATGCGGCTATCTTGGCTGAGAAGACAGGTACAATTTCATTTGGTAAAGAAACCAAAGGTAAGCGTCGCCTTGTTATCACTCAACCAGACGGTGAGCAATACGAAGAGATGATTCCTAAGTGGCGTCACTTGAACGTGTTCGAAGGTGAAAAAGTACAAAAAGGTGAAGTGATCGCTGACGGCCCTGAGTCGCCACATGACATTCTACGTCTTCGTGGTATCAGCCCAGTTGCTAACTACATCGCTAACGAAGTACAAGACGTTTACCGCCTACAAGGCGTAAAAATTAACGATAAGCACATTGAAGTTATCGTTCGCCAAATGCTTCGTAAAGTACTGATCACTAATGCCGGTGATACCGACTTCCTACCAGGTGAGCAAGTCGAAGTCGCTCGCGTTAACATTGCTAACCGTAAGCTTATTGCGGAAGGTAAAACGCCAGCAACGTTCGAGCATGAACTACTGGGTATTACGAAAGCGTCTCTTGCCACTGAGTCCTTCATTTCTGCGGCGTCGTTCCAAGAAACTACGCGTGTACTAACTGAAGCGGCTGTGGGTGGTAAAGTAGACGAATTACGTGGCTTGAAAGAGAACGTAATCGTAGGTCGCTTGATCCCAGCGGGTACAGGTTATGCTTATCATAAAGAGCGCAACGCACGTCGCAACGCGCCTGAAGAAGCAGTACCAACAGTAACAGCTGATGAGGCAGAGCAAAACTTAGCCAACTTACTTAACGCGGCAGACTCTAACGACGAGCCAACGTTATAAGCTAACTTGCTTTAGCAAATACAAAAATCCGATGCCAAGGCATCGGATTTTTTTTGTCTTTTAAATAAGTTATTGAACCTGCTATGCCTAAAAAACCGCGGGCAAGATCTTGCTCGCTGGGCAACTTCTTGCTCGCATCTGAGCAAGATCTTGCCCGCG
>NZ_QZCH01000047.1 GCF_003596335.1 Motilimonas pumila | reverse complement strand
AGAATCACTTCCATGTATCGTGCTCAATGATCTGATCGCAGTTTTCGAGAAAGGTTCCCTATTTAGTCAACAACGCCCAGTCATAGCACCAAGTAATGCAGCTGGTCTCCATGACTTCAAGACAAAAGCTGACTTATTGCAAAAATACAACCTTTGTCATTTCGATTACTTTTATGCACTTTTCCAAGGTGAGCGTCGGGTTGATACTATCACGGCTGCGTTTTCAGACTTAGTCCACAACGAAACTAACTATGATTGTGTATGCATTATTAGAGGGGGAGGTGATGCAGCTAGTTTAAGTGAGTTAGCTGAGTGGAAAATTGCTCTAATGGTCTGCCGATGTCCATATCCTGTCTTTAGTGGTATCGGTCATGAAAATGACGAAATACTAATTGATGAATATACCTGTAGAGCATTTCCAACACCATCAATGGTAGTTTCATATATTTACGATACCATATCTTCCAATGCAAAAAGTGCACGTAGCAGTTTCGACTATATATCTAAAACTATAAGAATGTTGATTGACTCTCATTATAAAGAGTGTGAGGCATATAATACTACTGTTTTAACTAGAATGTGGATGATAACTAAATCATGGCGTATTGAGATTGAGCGTTTAGAAAGTAAAGTTTTCAATACCTCCTGCCAAGATCTATCTAATTTTCGGTTATTAGTTGCAAATAATTTTAATCATATGATGAGGTTGGCTAGTTCTGAAATCGATACACAAAGGAGTAACTCATCTGCTAACTATGAATGTATTAAAATGAGTGCTTACAAGGTAACACATCTTGCTAAATTAGATATCGTGAAGGCTAAGGTCGATATTGATAAGCAGAGTTATGCTTGCATTGATAGGGCTAAGAAAGAAGCTGTAGCTCGTTTTAATATCATTCAGGTTTCTTCAGCGAAAGTGATTTCAGAATGGAGAAGTTCATTGATTCAAGCCTGGTTAGGGCTAAGTTCGCAAGCTAGGTATCAACTAGGAATGGCGAAGCAACGCCTAAATCAAGAAAATAATAACTTGATATCAAATACTGAAAATAGTATTTTTTCATCAAAAATGGAAGTGGATGCTCATTGGTTTAACGCTAAGAAAACTGCTGATAATGTGATTGGAAGAGCGCGAGACAAGGTTGTGATGGAGTATAAAATCATTGATGCTTATGATCCTCAAAGAATACTAGAGCGAGGGTATTCTATTGTTTACATGAGTTGTGGTAAAGTTATGAAAAATTCAGGAAATATACCGAATGGAGAAAAGATTAAAGTTCGTATGAAGGATGGTTTTTTTAAAGCAACAATCAACTAATAAGGAAGGAAATGAATAAAAAAACTTTTACTTATATGGAGAGTTATCAGCAACTTAAAGATGCGGCTGATAAACTTTCCCAGCAAACAGTTCCGGATGTTGATGCAATAATTCCTCTAGTGGAACAAGGTAGTAAAGCGTACTTACATTGCTCCTCTCGGATTGATGAAGTAGAGAAAATGCTAAAAGAGATAGAAAGTAAAACTAGGAAAAAAAATGATAACGGATAAGATATATAATATTCTGCTTGTATTGTTAATATAGGATTTATTTAAAACAACAAAATTAGTATTAAACTATTTCTGAATTTTTTATTCTTACTAGTTCTGATACTATAAGTCTTAATTCCTCATAGCTGGCGTTTATCCCGTTCTTTAAAGAGAATTCATATGTGGGCTTTAATTTAATTCCTTCCTCAGTAAAGATATATGTTTCGAAATGGTTTGCTATGAGATCAATTTCGTTATCATTTAATTCTGTAAAATACTCTAACTCTAATAGAGTTATCAGATTATTTTGTATGCATGATGATGCGTAAGTTACAAGAGTTTTCTCTTTGGTTTGCATTGCTCTAGACGTTTGCTCAAAATTCAGGCCTTTTAATTTAAAATGATAATAGAAGATGAGGGTCTTTCTTTTTAGCTCTTTTATTTCTTTTTTATCTTCATATCTTGATAAAATGTAAAAATTAGAAATAGGGGTTACTCT
This sequence comes from Motilimonas pumila, assembly GCF_003596335.1. Lineage (GTDB taxonomy): Bacteria > Pseudomonadota > Gammaproteobacteria > Enterobacterales > CBDFNC01 > Motilimonas > Motilimonas pumila. The sequence goes on along the minus strand of NZ_QZCH01000047.1, from coordinate 13,389 downwards.
AGCCTTAACACCTTGCTTTGCCATTTCTATTGCAGAAAGATTAGCTTCGCCGAAGTTTTCATATAGATGAAGTTTTTCTTTAGAAATAAGTGTTCTCGACTTTAGAAGAGATAAAATTTTCATTTCTTATTATCCATGTGAGATAAGAATGAAGCTAGACAGAGTAAGGCATATTATTCCGGCGATAAAAATAGAAATTCGTAATAACCTCCTTTTATTTATATTCTCTATCAACCTAATCTTTTTTGTTATTTTATAAGATACATAGATCAGAATTAATGAAATAGCTGAACCAAGACCTTGAATATCCCTTGTTGCTGCATCTTTGAGAGCCTCTGGTTGCTTAGAAATATAGTCTATAGCATAGTAATTTAAAGGTATCATACAGATCAATTTAATTATTGAAAAGATAGCTAGGCCGGTGAAAAAAGATGAGAGCAGCATCTTAGACTTCATCATAAAGCTCTTTTTTTCTTTCATATAAAATAATCCATATTTTAAAAATATATTCCATTGATTTTTAAAAAATAACAAATTGACACTAATTAATCAAACTGATTTTTATTTATCTTTTAAAACTAAAAAGTCAAGAGCATCCGCGATTGTGCAATTATTCTCATAGCTCACTTTAGACAATACTTCATAGGCTTGATTAGATATCTTAATAGTGGTAACGGCACTGGATCTTAACTCAGGTTTAATCCTTGTCAGCCGATTTGCACGGATCGCAGCTTTTAACCTGCGGAGTTCTAACTCCGATAAGGCATATTCACACCAGGCTAGAGTGGTTTTTTGATCATCTTCAAGCGAAAACCATTTTGTTGACCGTTCAGAGTTTTCTATTCCCATTTTCTTAGAAAGATATTGGTGTAAATAATCATAATCTTGTTGCGATTTTATATACCTTGCCATACTCAGACTATCTTTTAAGTAGTTTATTGTTTATTTATTACACTGCCCCTCGTGAGTTTTGAGGGATTTTAAAGAGTAAAGATACAGATATTTTATCAAAAAGGCTATAAATCACAAACGTTATACACTCACACTTTTGACGATAAAATCTGCTTTATTCAAATCCATGTCTCATCTGCGACTGACTCATTCAATTTTTCCTTCTTAGCAGGTCGATTTACGACCAACAACAGGTTCATGACTTCTTTTTATCAATGCACTATAATTACACTTATCGTGCATTGATAAATTGCGAAACGACTTGGCTTCACTCTCTGATGACTTTGAGTGCTTTATGGGTGACGTGTGGTAAAAATTGGATTCACCTACTTAAAAGATAGTCTAAGGGTTTGATTTATATTTATGTATATCATTCATGCTATACACATGAGGAAAACGCGATGAGCAATCATCTCGATATACTGACTACCTCGCCTTATGCGGTGAAGTTACCCCAAGCATTTAGGCAAGAGTACGAGGCACTGCATCGCGTGCAGTCTCTGTGGATCGACGCATGTCAATCCAATGGCTGCCAAGTCTTTTCCATTGGGCAACAAACGGCGCGTCATATCGTGATCACCAATCGCGAAAACTTACCGAACGTGGATGAAATTGAAATCGCGGCTTCACGCCTCAAGCAAGGGGTGTTGAAGTTAGCAAGTAAACAAGGAAAGTCTCTCAATATTGGTGCCAGAGCACTTCACCCTTTGCAATGGTATAGCGCACAAGGGCGTTTTGGGTTTGACGATATGCCTGACCACGCGGTATCAAAAATACATATCACTCACCAGACTGCTTATCGCGGGAAGTATCAGCCTGCTTCAGAAGCACTGACCTGGATGAAAGATAAGCAGCGCCGGCTTACTGATACTATCGAAACCTACCGTAATAATTTCCAATACCAGCGCTTAACCGAAGCTGAGAAGCAGCTTGAACAACTCGAACAAGATACGCAGTCTCTTAACGCTATCTTTAAAGAGCATGGCAAAGATTCTTTGCTCTATAAATTCAAAAGTGGTCTTTCTGAAAAATATCGGTTTTACGATCAGAAAGGGAACAATTATCGTTCGAGCGTTGCCCGCATTGCTCTGGTTTATGCTCATTCTCATCTTCACCTCGAGCAGGCAAAGCCAAGGTCCAAGCCTTCACAACATCACCACTTGGTTGATTTGGGCAATCTTTGTCTCTATAAGAAAAGGGCAGGGTGATCATGGCGAATTTAATGCACATTCCTTCGCATACGCTCATTGAAAGTTTAGGGGTTTCAGAGCAATTTAGTCAGTATGTTTCTCTGGCCAGTGAGGCATTATCGGAAAATACTCAAATTGCTTATCGCGGAGACTGGCAACAACTGGGCCAATACCTTTACCATCAGGCGATTTCGCTCCCGATGTCGGTAGAGCAGGCAATCGAATTTTTGGATTACTTGGCGCAGTTAAATTATAAATCAGCGACCATTACCCGAAAAACGGCATCACTGAGCGTGCTTCATGACTCATGTGGCTACACGCAATCTCTTAATCCAACGACGCATCAGGCCTTTAAACTCAAACTAAAAGGCATCAAAAAACGCTTCGGCGTCGCGCAGCAACAAGCAACACCGCTTCGTATCAAACACTTAGAGCTGCTGGAATACTTGTATACGCAAGCCCCCATAACAGTGGCCCAAGTGCGAGATTTACTGATCTTAAACCTCGCCTTCGATGCCATGTTACGACGACAAGAGTTGGTCAATATTGAAGTCGGACATATCCAATACGCGGAGACAGGTGAGGGTGGTACGCTCTATATTCCTTTTTCTAAAACTGACCAGGAAGGGGAAGGCACATACGTGTGGTTATCCTCCAAGTGCATGCATTATTACCAGACTTGGTTAACGATGACAGGCGTTTCACAAGGTCAGTTACTTCGAAAGCTGACGAAGCACGGCAAAATTTCTAAACATTCCAAGGTTACAGATACTACGATTTACCGGACCTTTAAAAGAGTTGGGCAATTGCTTTCTACAGAGCAAGAAATATTGAATTTTTCGGGGCACTCAGGACGAGTAGGCGCAGCAGTTGAGCTCACCAAAGCGAAAACCTCATTAGCTGAAATACAGAATACAGGACGATGGAAGTCACCAGTGATGCCTGCTCGTTATTCACGCCAACTGCAGGCAGAGCAGTCAGCGATGGCTAAATTGAGGCCGTAAATTCCCATCAAGAGCCGGAAAAACTCGGTAAAAAAACTTACAAAAACTGTGGCCAATTTTACTTAACCACTACACGCTGATACCTTTCGCGTCACACTTCGACCGCGATGATGTAGCTGCCCATTCGCTTTTAATACCCGATAAACGTTGGTTCAGAGCCATAATACTCATCATTATCCAACAGCGATGGCACATCTGTGTCGGTGGCAGACTGGCATATTTCGCCAAGTTACACTTGGCTTGCTCGGCTTCCGTTAGCTTGTTCGCAGGCACCGGAGGAGTCGCATCCGGCCGTTTATCAGCGGTGATTTTGACATCACAATACCAGCCGTCGATAGGTACGTAAAGTGATCCCAACTTCATGGCAAGCATCATTAAGCCGAGCACCAGAGCGATTCGCTTCTTGTATCCATGACACATATTTTGTGCGCTGTGGGACAGGCGTTAATCGTCCTCGCTGGCGTTTTACTGCAAGCGCTTGTTCGCGAGAACTTGTAAAACCTCGTAGGGAGTCTGCTTTCCATGCTTTAACTTGGTCAACATACAGCCCTTTTTCACGGCAATACTCACTTAGCTCCGCTTCATTTAAGCTGGCGGTTTCAATAACAGTGGCTAGCTTAGCCTCAGCAGACTATTGATCAGATGTTGGTTTATTTCCGGGCACAGGACGACCTTGTTGTTTGGCTTTATCACGCCAATTATACAAAGTTTGCAGGCCAATCCCTTCATTTCTAGCAACTTCAGCCACCGTCATATTCAAGGGAGGTAATAATTTATTCAAAATCTGTTGCTTTCGTTCTTCACTATAGCGCGGCACAATTAAGCCCTAACGCCCCCCAATTGGTTAATTTTTAAGTAGTGTCAACTATCCTGCCAGAGGGGGTTACTGGCTCACTTCCTTTTCAAAGTGGAATCCCGCCCTGAGGCTCAATGGAGCAAAGGCCCGTCAGCATCCAAAGATGAGTAATCGATAAAATACTATCTATATCTAAAAAATTCATTTTGTTAGGTGGGATATAATTTATTTTTTATGAATTAGAAGAAAAATAACTTTTTCTTAGTTGTTTTATCGTCTTCAAGGCTGAGTGTAAATATTAAAATGTGATGAATTTAAAAGTTCACGCTTTTTAAAATCACTTAATATTGACATTTAAATTATTAGATGTTGATATTGATGCGATTATTAGTATTAATGGATGGAGATACAATGAGTAATTACCCGTTGTTGTCGCGTTTCGCGATATGGGTCGCTCTACCTTTTGTCGGACTGTGTTTATTTGTATATTCTCATTTGCAGTCCAGTATTTCTCCTCTTGATACAGATATTGTACTTTCGGGTTTGGATAATTCTGTTAAAATATCTCATGATAGTTACGGCACCCCCTCTATCGTAGCGACCACTGATAACGATGCCTTTTTTGCGCTCGGTTATAAACATGCCAGCGACCGTATGTGGCAGCTTGAACTGCAGCGCCGAATTGCCCAAGGACGATTAAGCGAAGTGTTTGGCCCTGACAGTCTTCAGGCCGATATCTGGATGCGTACCTTAGGCTTACAAAACGCTGCCGAACGTTCATTGCAATACCTAACACCAGAGGCAAAAAAGGTGTTGCTGGCCTATCGCGATGGTATTAATGCATGGCTCGCAACCACGGCCAGCCTTCCTGTTGAGTTTCAGTCCTTAAATATACAACCTGAGCCCTGGCGCATAGTGGACTCATTGAGCTGGCAGAAAGTATTTTCGCTACAGCTTAATGGCAATATGTACAATGAATTGAGAAGGTATTTGTTGCGGGGCAAGTTTACCGCAAATCAGATGCAATACTTTTACCCTTATGATCCCGTTGACACAGTGGAAAAAAATACCCAACCGATCTCAATAGAGCTACTGGCTCGGCACGATACTATGAGGTCCTACGGCATTGGCCACCCTTTTTCTGGCAGCAATGCTTGGGTTGTGTCCGGTCAATACACCGCCTCTGGCGTGCCCATGATAGCCAACGACCCCCATCTTGGCCTGCAATTACCGACCCTTTGGTATACGGCTAAATTACGCGGCGATCGATTAGATGTATCAGGCATGACCCTGGTGGGATTACCTGCCGTTGTATTTGGACAAAATCGTGATATCGCCTGGGGGGGAACTAGCCTTGAGAGCGATCAACAAGATCTGTTTATCGAGCATATCTCTGCTGATAACCCCAACCAATATATGACAGCACAAGGGTGGAAGCATTTTGATATTCGCCGCGAAGAGATAAAGGTGAGCGCGGGTTTTCCTGCAGCCCTACGTGAGCCAATTAAGCCTATTGAGATCATTGTTCGCAGCACGGTACGGGGGCCTGTTATCAGTGATACTTTTTCAGACTTAGATGAAGTTCTAAGTCTGCGCTGGGCAGCGCTTGATGCGAAAGATCATACCTTTGACAGCTTTTTAAAACTGCAATATGCAAGCAACTGGCAGACCTTTCGTCAGGCTTTTTACCGCTTTAAGTCGCCGGGGCTAAACTTTGTCTATGCAGACCGAACAGGAAACATAGGTTATCAAGTTGTTGGTATGATGCCAAAACGCAGCGTGGGCATCGGTATCTTGCCACAACCTGCATCAGTGAATAATGACTGGCAAGGTTACCATGAGTTTGAGTTATTGCCGTCAGAATTTAATCCAGAAAAAGGGTTCTGGGTGAGTGCTAACGAAAAAGTGGTGCACAGTCAGGATATAGTCATATCTCACGGGTGGGCACCGTCAGCTCGTCACGACCGTATTACAACTCTGCTTCAACAATACATCGATAATAAAACGGCCATCTCAGTTGAGCAGATGCAACGCATACAACTGGATAATAAGGATTTAACCGCACTGGCACTATTGCCATTTCTGAGTCAGCTTGAGGCGGATGGCGAGCAACAGCAAACTGCAATAGCTGTATTAAAAGCCTGGGATGGAAAATATGCCCCTGAGTCTGTAGGGGCTACGTTACTGACGACCTGGCAGCACTATTTAGTCAAAGCGATATTTGATAAAAACTTGAAATCGAGCTGGCAGCGACCTGGTATAGCGGCCCTCTTAGAGTCAAGTAGTGAGCTATTAAATGGTTTTAAGCTTGCGAAAGTGCTCTCTACCGAGGAGCATGGTTGGTGTGGTAAAGGCCAAGTAACGCCGTGTCAGGCTGAGCTAAAGCTGAGTTTAAAGAGAGCATTAGCGCATCTGGAAAAATTAACTGGCAGTGCCTCGGTGTCAGATTGGCGCTGGGAGAGGGTACTTAAAACGGAGTTTGTACATCAACCCTTTGGCGAAGCGAAAGGGCTGGAGTTGCTGTTTAAAAAAACCACTCACAAAGGGGCGTCACCCAACAGTGTTAATACAGCCAATGCCCTGTTTGACTGGTCTACCGGGTTTACTCAGAATTTTGGTGCGGGATTTAGACAGGTGTTTGAATTAAATAATGAAAGAAGCCACTGGTATATGCTCAGTACTGGTCAGTCAGGCAATGTTATGAGTCCACATTTTGCAGACATGATAGTCCCTTTTGCTAACGGAGAGTTAGCTCCGCTTGTGGATAAGAGCCAAACGTCAGAAATACTTAGCCTTAACGCGCTGAGAGGAGATCTGTAATGGCCTTACTTAGGTTATTTACTAAACATGCCCCCAACAAGGTCTTTTATGCTGTATTGGCGGGGGCATTTTCAGGGATTTGTTATGCTCTATTGATCCCAGTCATCATGTCAGCCCTCTCGTTGACCCCGGACGGGTTATCATTGCAGAATGAGCAGACTCAACAATTCCTGGGTTTTGAGGTCGCTCATCCCAAATTTGCAGCCCTGTTTTTGATACTTTGTATCATTATTCTGTTGCTGCGTACCACCTCTCAGGTATTACTAGCCAGGGTTGGCCTGGATGTGACCAGTCAACTAAGGCAGAACCTCTATCAGCAGATATCAAAGACTTCCATTCCCTATCTGGAGAAAAGCAGCAGCGGCAAGTTGATTCAGTCAATGACGACGGACGTTCAGCGCATTGTTTATGGTGCCGGCTTAATCCCAGATCTATTGATCCAATTTTCAACCCTGTTAGGTCTGATGGGCTTTTTGTTATATCTGAACAGTAAATTGTTTGTTCTGTTGGTAGCTATCCTGGTTTTTGGCATTGTTACTTTTCAAATACCCATGTTATTTGGTTCGCGTTACTTTACACGTTCAAGAGATCACATGGATCTATTGCAAGAAGGATTTAAGGGCCTAGTAGAGGGCGCCAAAGAGTTGAAGTTAAACAGAAGTAAACATAAGCATTTTCTAGATAATCAGCTTCTTAAGCAAGAGAGGTTGGTTATAGGGCATGAGAAAATGGGCTTTACCATTGTGCAAATGGCGCGCAACTACGGTGATTTGATCTGCTTTTTTACAATGGGCATTATTGGTTTTATCTATATAAATTATCACGCCATCTCCGTCAGCGAATTAACAGGTGTGATCATGGTACTGCTCTATATAACCGCTCCCGTTTCCTTTATTTTAAATGTCTTACCTGAGCTTGCGATCGCAAGAATATCATTAAATAAAGTCGAAGCGTTGTTTGATGAGTTGCCAGCAGAGGAGGTAGAGATTAGCCTATCTCCTGTTGCTGAGTGGCAAACTCTGCACTTAAAAGGAATCAGCTATCAACACCTGACCAGCGAGCCAGGAGCAAAAAGCTTTGGTGTTGAACAGGTTGATGCCTGCATTCGTCGTGGTGAAGTGAGTTTTATTGTTGGGGGAAACGGCAGTGGCAAATCAACCTTCTCTAAAGTCCTAAGTTTGCACTACCCAGCGAGCAGCGGCGAGATCTGGTTTGATGATGTGCTTGTTACAGGTGAAAATATCAACAGTTATCGTCAGCAAATCGCATGCATCTACTCTGATTATTATCTTTTTAAACAATTGCATAAAGACTATTCACATACACCTGATATAACTCAGCAGATTAATCACTACCTCGCTGCACTGTTATTACAAGATAAAGTGGAATTTAGTGAGGGGCACTTTTCAACACTAGCTTTGTCGGACGGGCAGCGGCGACGGCTTGCATTGCTAGTGGCCTTTTTAGACGACAAAGCCCTCTATGTTTTTGATGAGTGGGCGGCGGATCAAGATCCCCATTTTAAACACGTATTTTATCATGAAATATTACCTAACTTGAAGTCACAGGGAAAAGCGGTGGTAGCGATTTCTCATGATGACAGATATTTCGAGTTGGCAGATCAAATAATAATGCTCGAAGATGGCAAGTTAAAAAAAGTAAATACAGCAAGCCTCTGAGCGAATCTTATAAAAAATATCGATTTAAAATCTAATAATTAGGAAGAGTGTTTCCTGTCTGTCTATCACTCATATTATAAAGCCAGCCCCTAATGTTAATTACATTGGGCTGTGCGTATCTGAATATCAATTTGGAAATGGTTTTCGATCTACAGTTAAAGTTTTCCATAGCGTTTATTTAAACATCAGCCTGTATATAAGGCTTAAAGGCTTATCGATTTTATAAAGGAAATAAAGGGTATGACGGTTAACAGTGATAATTTACCACTTGCTCCATTAACGTTAACGCAACAAGACATCTATTTTGATCAGTTACATCACGACACATTCCCGCTATATAACGTTGCTGGATATATTAAGCTGTCAAATATTGATACTGATAAGCTAACCAAAGCACATAAAAAGCTAATAAATTGCAGTGATGTTTTTGGATTAAGAGTAGTTAGCCAAGATGATGGCATCAGGCAATATATTTCTAAAGCGAGAGAAACAGAGTTACCTATTATTGATTTTAGCCAGCAGAATGATGCCGAGGAGAAAGCCAAACAGTGGTTAAAAGAGCTTGTTAATACAAAGATAGAAATTGAAAATTCGGAGCTTTTCAGGGCCTATTTACTGAAAATATCTGCTAACCATTATTTTTGTGCCACGGTTGTTCACCATATAGCAATGGATGGCATGGGTATTGCCAATTGGGTTGAAAAGCTAGGACATTATTATCAACAGCTAGATAGCAATATAGAAGAGATATCATGGCTTGATATTACCAAACGGGATCAAAAATATCTTGCCAGCGAAAAATATTTAAAAGATAAAAAATTTTGGGAAAAAGAGCTCGCAGAGCTACCTGATCCCATTTTCTCTATTAATAGCTCGAATTTTCATCGCTATGACTCTACTACCCCAAGCAAAAGAGAGACGATAAAGATAGGTGATAATATACACCATGGATTAGTGAATAAGGCGACTCAATTTGGAGTCTCTATTTCTCAAATGTACCTCGGGTTAACCGCTATTTATTTTTCTAAGGCATACAGTGTTAATGATCTAGTTGTTGGACTTCCAGTTCATAACAGGCGTACTCGTAGTGAAAAAGATAAAATTGGTGCCTTTACCAGTGTTAGTCCTTTACGTTTATCAATTGATGAAAATCTCTCCATGGTTGATTTTTTTGAGCAAATAAGATTAACAACACGAAAAAACTTAAGGTATCAACGTTACCCTATCGGTCATATGCAGCGTGATATGTCAACATCCGAAAATAATAAAACACTCTATCAGATTGGTTTTAATTACCTAAATATGAAGCATGGCTTCACTGTTGGTGAACAGCTTGTCGATTTAGTATATCTAAGTCATGACTATGAACAAACGCCGATCCAGCTAAATGTGTGGGAGCAGGGAGGGGTTGAAATAAAGCTGGATTATAATCTGGCCTACTTCTCAGAACAAGACATTGACTTGTTTGTAGAAAGGTTTGAGTGGTTAATCAAACAGGTATTAGAGTGCCCGCTTAACAGCGTTAATGAACTACAAATTATTCCAGAAAAAGAGCGTCACCAGTTACTGGTGGAATGGAATGACACTACAGCAGACTTTCCGCAAGAGAATTGCATTCACGAGCTGTTTGAAGCACAAGCCAAAGCCAGTCCGCATGCCACCGCGTTGGTATTTGAAGATAAGCAGCTCAGCTACGGTGAACTAAACAAACAGGCCAACCAGTTGGCTCACTACTTGATTACCGAAAAACAGGTGACACCGGACACTTTAATTGGTATCTGCATCGAGCGTTCGCTGGAGATGGTGGTAGCGATGTTGGCTATTTTAAAAGCGGGTGGGGCTTACGTGCCGCTGGACCCAACTTATCCAGAGGCTCGGCTGGCCTATATGCTGGCAGACTCCGGCCTTAGTACTGTTATTACTCAATCAGATTTACTTAAGAAAACCTCTATCAGCGAGGCACAAGCAGTGTGTCTGGATAGTGAGATGGTTCAACAGGAACTCCGACGCCAACTCGTGAATAACCCAGATAAACAGGTACTGGGACTAAATTCCAACCACCTTGCCTATGTGATTTACACCTCAGGCTCGATGGGTAACCCTAAGGGGGTGATGATTGAGCATCGTAGCACGGTAGCTTTTATTTCATGGGCTTTGGACGTTTTCTCTATAGATGAATTAGCGTGTGTATTGGCCTCAACATCAGTCTGTTTTGATTTGTCTGTGTTTGAAATTTTTGTACCGTTATCCAATAGTGGTTCGGTTGTGGTGGTTCAAGATATCCTTGCACTGCAGCAGAGTCACATGGCGCAAAGTATTAGTTTGATAAACACAGTACCGTCTGCGGCAGAAGCATTGCTTACCGGAGGAGCCATACCTGAAGGTCTAAGGGTCATGAACTTAGCAGGGGAGCCATTGAAGCAATCATTGGTAGAACGGTTATATGACGTAGGTATAGGTTTGGTATACGACTTATATGGCCCATCAGAGGACACAACTTATTCTACTTATTCATTAAGAAGAGTTGGTGAAAGAAGTTGTATTGGTAAGCCCATAGCTAACACACAGGTTTACTTACTAAATAAACAACTGGAAGCCGTTCCCGAAGGTATACCTGCTGAGTTGCTTATTGGTGGGAAGGGCCTTGCCCGAGGCTACCTAAATAGAGCAGATTTAACGACTCAAGCTTTTATAGATAATCCATTTTACGATGAATCTAGTTCACATAATAGTGAGCGCTTATATAAAACAGGCGATTTAGTGCGTTGGTTACCGGACGGTAATTTGGAGTATCTGGGCCGAATCGATCATCAGGTGAAAATTCGTGGTTTCCGAGTTGAATTAGGCGAAGTAGAAAGTTGCTTAACACGACTCGATGGAGTAGAGGATGCGGTAGTGGTATCCAAAGAATCAACTACTGGTGATAAGCGTTTAGTTGCGTATGTGGTAGCAGACAATGTGGGTCAGTTGATTACTGACACTGTTGACAGGGAAAAAGATGGAAGAGGCGATACAGCACAGCAAGAGTTTATAACGCTGTTGCGTCAGTACGTAATACAGTCACTACCAGATTATATGGTACCAGCTGCATTTGTCCTGCTTGAGCAGTTGCCGTTAACCCAAAACGGTAAGATAGATCGTAAGGCATTGCCTGAGCCAGAATTCTCAATGCATCAGGCTGAGTATATAGCGCCACGTACTGAGACCGAAAATATTTTGTGTGAGATATGGCAAGAAGTGTTGGGGGTTGAGCAAGTCGGCGTCACTGATAACTTCTTTCAACTAGGTGGGCATTCTTTGCTGATGATGCAAGTGTTTTCTCATTTGCAGCAAACTGGGGTGAATGTTACAGCGAAACAGTTGTTTATGAATCCTGAACTAGCTGTATTAGCATCGTTAATTGAGCAATTGGGTAAAGAAGGAGAGTTACCTTTTGTAGCACCTGAAAACTTAATTTCGGGTGATTGTGATGTTATAACTCCAGCTATGTTGCCGTTAGCATCATTAACCGAAGGCGAGATTGCGCAGGTTGTTGAGCAAGTACCGGGTGGGATAACTAATGTGCAGGATATCTATCCACTGGGGCCATTACAAGAAGGGATTTTGTTTCATCACATGGTGAGCACAAAAGGCGATCCTTACATCCTTCCAGTATTGTTAAAAGTCGATTGTGAAGAGGCTGTTTTTGACTTTATAAAATCGCTACAATTTGTGATTAATCGGCATGATTCATTACGTACGGCGATACTATGGGAGGGTTTGTCTGAGCCTGTGCAGGTGGTATGTCGAGAAGTCACATTACCTGTTCACTGGGTTGATTTGAATGAAGTGGAAGCAGTGCTCGCACATATGCATAGCTTGTGTGCGCCAGATTCTCAGAATATGGGGTTACAGCAGGCACCTTTAATAAAAATTCAGATAGCTAGTGATCCCGAGACAGAACATCATTTCATATTATTACAATTTCACCATATTATTTCAGATCATGTTGGTGTCGAGACTATTAAAAAAGAGCTAGCTCTTTTTTTGGCGGGACAGACACAACAGCTTGATACACCTGTACCTTATCGAGAGTTCATTGCGCACGCTCAATACCATGCTAAGCGACATGATGCGGAAAGCTATTTTCGTGATGTTTTGAGTAATGTTGATGAGCCAAGTACTCCTTTTGGTTTAGCTAATGTACAGGGGGATGGTGGACAGGTAGTTGAATTAAGGGAAACCGTCCCTGACTTTGTTTCTCATCAACTTCGTCAAGTGGCGAAGCGCCTAATGGTGAGCTCTGCTACGTTGTTTCATACAGCGTGGTCGATAGTTGTTGCTGGCTGTAGTGGTCGTGATGATGTTGTCTTTGGCACGGTACTTTCAGGCCGATTGCAAGGAACTGTAGGGGCTGAAAATATACTAGGCGTATGTATTAATACCTTGCCTTTACGAGTCAAATTAAATCACATAACTGTTACAGAGTTAGTATATCAAGTTCATGATTCACTACGTAAGCTACTATCATATGAGCAAGCGTCACTAGCGCTGGCACAGCGCTGTTCATCCCTTGAGGTTGGAGTTCCATTATTCAGCGCCCTGCTGAACTATCGCCATTCGGTGAACAATGATTATGAGTCAGGTATTGCACCAGGGGTAGATTTTATTGAGGGACAAGAGCGAACTAACTACCCTTTTAACCTTTCTGTTGATGATTTTGGCTGTGGCTTTGGATTAGAATTTCAAATAGATGTATCGGTTAACGCAAAAAATGTTGTCGCTTATATGCAAACAACTCTTACGGCGTTAGTTGATGCGTTAACACGTCGTCCAGAGCAACAAATTAACACACTTTCCATCCTCCCAGAGTTAGAACGGCATAAACTACTAGTGGAGTGGAACGATACGGCTGCAGATTACCCGAAAGACAAATGCATTCATGAGTTGTTTGAAACGCAGGTCAAGGC
>NZ_QZCH01000046.1 GCF_003596335.1 Motilimonas pumila | reverse complement strand
TGAAAGAAAATCAGCGGTCTGAAATGTGAACAGCATGAGCCTTTGTCGCACTGAAAACTATTTGATCAACAACGCCGTTTCATCATAGTGCGCGTTGATTATGCCGCGCAGGTGCTCTTGATGGATCACTAAGTCATCCAGAGCAATGATGTCTATTAATTCCGTGTTGGCGCGTTGTGCAAAACTGGCGTCCTCGTCTAGAACATAAGCAAAACCGCCGGTCATGCCTGCGCCAAAATTAACGCCAACGTGACCAAGTACAGTGACAATACCGCCTGTCATGTATTCACAACCGTTGTCACCCATCCCCTCTACGACAGCATGGGCTCCAGAGTTACGCACCGCAAAGCGTTCACCGGCTCGGCCTGCTGCGTATAGCTGGCCGCCCGTTGCACCGTATAAACAGGTATTGCCGATAATGGATGCATGGTGTGATTTGAACGCGACGCCTGGGTGAGGGTGTACCACTATCTTGCCACCCGCCATGCCTTTGCCGACATAATCGTTGGCATCGCCAGTGAGGTATAATTCCAGCCCGCCAGCGTTCCATACCCCAAAGCTTTGCCCTGCGGTACCGGTTAAATGGACTTTTAGAGGATCGGCAGCCATGCCTTGGTTACCATGTTGCTTCGCAATCAACCCAGACAGCATCGCGCCCACAGAACGGTCGGTATTTTTGATGGTGTCATTGAGCACAGCGCCGGTTTTGTTTTCAATAGCTTGGTTTAACTCGCTTGCTAAGCGACGGTTAAGTTCACCTTTATCAAATGGCGGATTGGCTTCGGTGCAATGCAGTGCCAGCCCTGCTTTGGGTTTGGCTTGATATAATATATCGGCCAAGTCAAGACGGCTGTGCTTTTGGCTTTGTCCCGGGCTTACACTGAGTAAGTCGGTACGACCGATTAAGTCGGTTAGTTGCTTCACGCCAAGTTGAGCCATTAGCTGACGCGCCTCTTCGGTGATGAACTTAAAGTAGTTCATCGCCATTTCTGGTAGGCCGTGATAATGGTTTTTTCGCAACGTTTCATCTTGCGTAGCCACACCTGTGGCACAGTTGTTTAGGTGACAAATACGCAGGTACTTACAGCCAAGGGCCACCATAGGGCCGGTGCCAAAGCCAAAGCTTTCGGCGCCTAAAATAGCCGCTTTGATAATGTCTAGGCCCGTTTTTAGGCCGCCATCAACTTGCAGTCGGACCTTGTGGCGTAATCCATTGGCGACTAACGCTTGGTGAGTTTCTGCCAGGCCAAGCTCCCAGGGACTGCCGGCATATTTTACCGATGTTAGCGGACTTGCTCCGGTACCGCCATCGTAACCTGAGATGGTAATCAGGTCGGCATAAGCTTTGGCGACCCCCGTCGCTATGGTGCCAACACCCGGCTCTGACACCAGTTTGACGGAAACTAAGCAGCTTGGATTAATTTCCTTGATGTCAAAAATCAACTGCGCCAAGTCTTCTATCGAGTAAATGTCGTGGTGCGGAGGCGGCGAAATTAAGGTGACGCCAGGCACTGAATAGCGCAGTTTGGCAATTTGCGTGGTGACCTTATGACCGGGCAGTTGACCGCCTTCGCCGGGTTTTGCGCCTTGAGCGACTTTGATTTGAATGACTTCTGCATTCATCAAGTAGTGCGGGGTCACGCCAAAGCGGCCAGAGGCGATTTGCTTAATTTTAGACAAGCGTAAATCGTTAAAACGCGCCGGGTCTTCGCCGCCTTCTCCCGAATTAGAGCGACCACCTAAGCTGTTCATAGCTATGGCTAATGCTTCATGTGCTTCAGGGCCTAGCGCGCCAATAGACATCGCCGCTGAATCAAACCTTTGATACAAAGACTCAGGGGCTTCCACCTCTGCCAACTGAATGCCATTTTGCGGCGTGTTTAGCACCAGTAAGTCTCGCAAGCTCGATACAGGGCGTTGGTTGACTAAGTCGGCAAAGACTTGATAATCGTTATAGTCGCCTGATTTAACGGCCACTTGTAAACTCGTGACAACGTCTGGGTTATAGGCATGGTACTCGCCGTCGTGAACGTATTTTAACAGTCCACCTTGTTCAAGAGGTTTACGCTTGATCCATGCCAGTTTATTTAGGCGTTGAATGTCTTGCTCAAAATCGTGATAGGTAGCCCCGGCAATGCGAGAGGCGACACCATTAAAACACTGTGTTACTACCTGCTCACTGATTCCTATGGCTTCAAATAAACCGGAGCAACGATAGCTGGCAATGGTCGAAATACCCATTTTCGACATGATTTTGTAAAGGCCTTTATTGATGCCTTTTTGAAAGTTAGCCATGGCATCGCGCAGCGGCAAATCAATGGTGCCATTATCGACTTGTTGAGCAAGGGTTTCATAGGCTAGGTAAGGGTATATCGCGGTGGCACCAAAACCCAGCAAGACGGCAAATTGGTGTGGGTCACGACAGCTGGCTGTTTTGACAATGATGTTGGTGTCACAACGTAGATGGTTGTTGACTAAGGTTTGCTGAATCGCACCTACTGCCATCGCAGCAGGAATAGGCAATTGCTCGGCAGTGACGTTAAAATCTGATAGCACCAACATAACGGCGCCGTTAGCGGCTTGTTGCTGGGCTTGTAGGCAGATCCTGTCAATGGCCTGCGCTAAACCTTCTTCTACGCTAAAGGTAATGTCAATTTCGCTGTGTTGATAATGCTCAGGGTCGAGTTCTAGCAGCTGCTTTAAGTCGCTATACAAGAGTACCGGTGAGTCAAACATGACGCGGTTAGCATGGCCCGTTGTCTCATTAAAAACGTTCTGCTCCTGACCAATGCAGGTAGCCAAGCTCATAACATGGTTTTCACGCAATGGGTCAATCGGTGGGTTGGTGACTTGCGCAAATTTCTGCCTAAAATAATCGTACAAGGCGCGTGGTCGTTGAGATAACACCGCCATCGGCGTGTCATCGCCCATCGAGCCCGTCGCTTCTTGGCCTTGTTCGCCTAAAATGCGAATCACTTGCTCCAGTTCTTCTGAACTATAGCCAAAAAGTTTTTGGTAACTTTTTAACGCTTGCTCGTCCATTTTCCTGGCGCCAATAGCGTCATCAGCAATCTCGCTAAACGGGGTTAAACGTTTGCTGTTTGCGGCTAACCAATCGCTGTACGGGTGTCGATTTTTGAGGTCTTGGTCTATTTCAAATGAGGTCCAGAGTTTGCCCGTTTTGGTATCGATGACAAACAGCTCTCCCGGGCCTACGCGACCTTTCTCAACGACTTCATCGGCCTGGTAATCCCAAATACCTATTTCAGAAGCAAGGGTAATAAAGTTATCTTTGGTGATCACATAGCGGGCAGGGCGCAGGCCATTTCTGTCTAAACCGCAACCGGCAAAACGGCCATCAGTCATGACGATCCCGGCGGGTCCGTCCCATGGCTCCATGTGCATAGAGTTAAAGTCGTAAAAAGCTTTTAAATCGCTGTCCATGGCCGGGTGTTTTTGCCATGCGGGTGGCACGACTAAGCGAAAAGCACGGAATAAATCCATCCCGCCTGCTAGGAAGAGTTCCACCATGTTGTCAAACGAAGACGAGTCCGAGCCAGACGTATTCACAAAAGGTGCGGCATCTTGCATGTCAGGCAAAAGGGGAGAGTTAAATTTATACGACCGGGCTTTTGCCCATTGCCGATTACCCTCGATGGTATTGATTTCGCCGTTGTGGGCCAGTAATCGAAAGGGCTGAGCCAGTGGCCAACGCGGCGAGGTATTGGTCGAAAAGCGCTGGTGGAACAAGCAAATTGCTGACTCCATGCGAATATCGGCTAAATCCAAATAGAATTTAGGCAAGTCTTCTGGCATCACCAAGCCTTTATAAATCGTCACTTGGTTAGACAGGCAGGCAATGTAAAAGTCTTCGTCTTGCTCGCTAATTTGCTTTTCAATACGTCGACGCACTATGTATAAACGGCGTTGTAAGTCTGCGGCGCGCCAACCTGTCGGCGCATTCACAAACAGCTGCTCAATTTGCGGCAAGCTGGCTTTGGCTATTTCGCCAAGAATATTGGCATCGACTGGCACTGTGCGCCAGCCCACTAAATCTAAGGTTTCTTTGGCAAGTTCTTTTGCAATCAGCGTTTTAGCGGCTTCAGCTTTGACCGGATCTTGACTCAGAAAAACCGTGCCCACCGCGTAATTACGGCCTAACGTCCAATGGTTCTCGGCGGCGATAGCACGGAAAAAACCGTCCGGTTTTTGCATTAACAGGCCACAACCGTCACCGGTTTTCCCATCTGCTGCGATACCACCTCGGTGCTTCATGCGATCTAACGCTGAGATTGCCACCCGCACTAATTTATGGCTAGCAGCGCCTTCAGTGTGCGCGATCAGGCCAAAGCCACAGTTATCACGCTCTTGGGATGGATGATAAAGAGACATCTTGTTGCTCCATGAAAAATGCCTAGCTAGCGTAGCTGGCAATTGAATTTGCTTAGCATATAAGTTGGCGAGAAACTAACCAGAAATGAGCTTGGAGTCAATTTTTGTTTACATATTACGGTGAATTTTAACTTCTTCGTCTCATTTGTAATAAATAGTTAATTGCCTCTTGGCTTTAATGGGGCTATCGCGACAGCTTTATTGCTAAGTAGCTGTTTTTTATAAGTCTGATGATTAGAGTATAAAAGAAGAGGATTGTTTCAGAAATGTTGCAATACTTGTCGACTTCGAAGACGCTTTTTGACCATAGAATTGATTTTGAGCAGGTTATCGTCATACGCTATCAGGTAGCATGGGCGCCCCTAAATGAGAGCCTGTCCAGTTTTATGCAATTAGATCACTTCGTAAACTCCCTTGGCCGAGACTTAAAAGCGCGCTACGGTGAGCGAGTGAAAAAGCTCACCATACATGGCAATTTCACCTGCCCAAATCGAGATGGCACATTAGGCAAAGGTGGGTGCACCTTTTGTAACGTGGCGTCGTTTGCGGACGAGACGCAAGCGCAGCAAAGCGTAGCGACGCAATTGGCCTTAAAATCAGCCGAAATTAAGGTGAAAACGGCAAAGTATTTAGCGTATTTTCAAGCTTACACCAGTACTTATGGCGAGCTGATGCAACTTGATAGCTTATATCAGCAGGCTTTAGCTTATCGGGGCATTGTTGGTTTGTGCGTAGGAACTCGGCCTGATTGTGTGTCGGACCAAGTACTGGCCTTGTTGGCAAGTTACCAGCAGCAAGGTAAAGAGGTCTGGTTAGAATTAGGTTTGCAAACCAGTAACGACAAGACCTTAAAGCGGATTAACCGCGGTCACGGTTGGCATGAATATCAAGTGATTTGCGAAAAAGCACGGGCGTTGGGCATCAAGGTATGCACTCACTTAATTATTGGCTTACCCGGTGAAGGCATGGTTGATTACCAGCGAACCATTGAGCAAGTGGTAGACTTAGGGGTTGATGGCTTAAAGTTACACCCTTTGCATATAGTGACTGGCTCCACCATGGCCAAATCGTATCAAGCAGGTCGCTTGACGGCGATAAGTTTAGAGCAGTACGTTGAGGCCGCTGTAATGATGATTCGCCACACCCCCAAAGATGTGGTGTTCCATCGCGTTTCTGCTACAGCGCGCAAACCAACCTTGATTGCGCCTGATTGGTGTGAGGATCGCTGGCTTGGCATGATAGCGGTCGCTAAAGCGTTATCTGAATATGGTGCCCAGGGCAGCGCTCTGGCTCCTAAGTGGCATTACTTGGCAGCTTAAGAAAGGGGGATAAAGCTGTCTTATAAGTCTTTTTGGCTAATTAAATGTGCGTTTGAAGTCATGTTTTAATGATTTTGGCTGGTAGCCAAGCATATAAAGCCATAACCTTAGACTCACCGCCGACAGTATCAAGGAAGTTCAGGCTATGTTGTCAAACTTGTGTGTTGCCTTATTGCTGTGCCTTACTGCTTGTGCGTCTGCGTTCGCAAGTGGCAACGCTGGGCTGCTGGAAACGGAAAAACCGGTCAAGCTCAACGTGATGCTACCGGCAGAAATGGCGCCTTATCACTTTTATCAGCAGCAAAGCCACGAAGGCTTGCTAGTGGACTATTGGCGCTTGTGGGGTGAACGCAGCGACATTTCGGTAGTGTTTAATCAACATGACATTAGTCAGCGCGACGTGGCGCTGGTGTGGACTCGGCTTAATCCTCGCGCTGGGGACATTGCGTTACCTATTTTATCTTTGCAATTACACCTTTATTACGCCTCTTCTGACGGGGACATGATTACCCAACAAATTTCACAGCAGCAGCCAGTGAAAGTGGGTTACGTGGTGGGCAAGGGCGTACTACCCGCGTTTTTACACCAAGGTAAACAAGACCTGTCGCATATTCAGTTGGTACCTGTTCATTCTACTTTAGGGCTCTTATGGCAGCTATACCAAGGGGAAATAGATGCCTTGTTAATGGCGCATTCTGCCTATAAGTCTGGCATTAACTTGGTTTTACTTGATGTCGTTTTAGCTCATCACCAATTGCTCAATGTTAATATGTTTGCGCAAGTTGACGCCAGCCATGGTGAATTGGTGGATTGGTTAAGCTGGGGCAATAACCTCATTGGCTGGGAAGATAAAGCTGACCTGATGGATCTTTGGGTACTGTCTGAAGATCTATTGTGGTGGCTATTAGCCTTGGTATTGTTCACTTATTTAGTGCTGCGAGCCATTGTTGTCAACATAATGCGAGCGATGCGGCGTAAACCTTTGTCGCTCGATGATTGTGCTTTTCCAAGCTTTAACATTTCTTATGACGGCAAATACTTGCTCAGTTATAACCAGTCTTTCATTGCTCATAAGTTGGCGCCGATAGGCCTGCTGCCGGGCAGGCAAGCTTTGCCTGATCATCTATTAGTGCTCACTAGCATCATGGCGGCAGGGCAAGAGGATGGGAAAATTAGCCAGCAAATGCTGTCGATGAAAAATGTCGCAGGACATCAAAATTCGTATTTGCTCAATGCTAAACGGCGCGGTAAAGGGAAGCGTAAGCATTGGTTCTGCCAGTTGTGTGAGTTAAAAACGGAAGTGGATTTTCGGCCATCTGACAGCCACCGCCAAATGTTACTGGCTATGTTGCAGTCCCATATTACGCCGGCGTGTATTAAAGACAAGCAAGGCGTAATTTTAGCCGCTAACGCTGCGTGGGCAGGTCAGTTTGGTCTAAAGGTGAAAGACGTGATCGGTAAAAAAGACGCTGATTTGTTTTCCAAACACGAGTTTGCCTTGATTAAACCCATTGAACAAAGTGTGTGGCTGGGCAAAGCGGTTGAGCAATCCGAGTTTTTCATTGTGCCTTTGACCGACGAGCGCGGTGTGAAGTACGCCATTATGTCGGTGAAATACGGCGAGCAGCAGATGCCTTTGTCACAGCATCAGAAACTCTCGTGGCAATTTTGGCTTGATGGTTGCGAAGATATTTTTTCATTGTACCCAGATCCTATCGCCTTGGTGGATAAATCAGGCCTTTGTTTAGTGGTCAATGATGCATTTGCAGAAGTCATGGTGCAATCAAGCTCAGAGCAAATTCGTGGTAAGCATATTCGAGAATTTCTGGCGCCAGATAAAGTTGAGTGGAATATCAATCAACATCAATCTTTGATTGAAGAAGGCCGCAGCGTTAAATACGAAGAGCTCAGCTTTTTGCCTGACGGTCGCAAAGTGTGGTTTGAAGTGGCGAAAAGCCCCTATTCTTTACCCAATAATACCGGCGTTGGCATTTTAATGCTGGCGCGCGACATCAGTGAGCGTAAGCAAACCGAGCAACAGCTGGCCGACGCCGTTGCCAAATTAGAAGACTTGAGCTTTGTTGATGGTCTTACCCAGGTAGCTAACCGCCGCTGCTTTGACGATAAGCTGCAGTACTTCTGGAAAAGCTGTGTCCGCGAGGCGCAGCCGTTGGCTGTTGTGTTAATGGATATCGATTACTTTAAACCGTACAACGATAATTATGGTCATCAGCAAGGGGATGATACCTTGGTACAAGTAGCCCAAGCTATCGCGCTAAGCTCGAAGCGAGCTACCGACTTAGTGGCCCGCTATGGCGGAGAAGAGTTTGTGATGCTACTGCCGGATACCGACAAACGGGGTGCCCTGATGATCGCTGAAACGGTAAGAGAAAAGATTGAAGGGCTGGGCATTGCCCACGCACATTCTCAAGTGGCCAAAGTGGTCACCATGAGTTTAGGCGTGGTTAGCGTAGTGCCTCAAGTGGGGCAAGACCCGATGAAATTGGTGCAACTAGCAGATAAGGCTTTGTATCAAGCAAAAGAAAGTGGCCGAAACCAAGCTCAGTTTTATCGCCCTCGCTAACGCAGGGTAGATTGAGTACACCGGCAAGCAGGGATGAAGTCGGTATAAATATTGATGCCAGTAGAATGAACTTCGGGAAGGAAAATGACGATGCAGCCAGCGTGGCGCTGACTGCTAAACGGCCATAATTGCCGCGAGAAACTAAGGCTGATAACCGCCGGCGACGCCTTTGGTGGTAACGGCAACCGCGTCATGGGCGTGCAAACTTTCGTAGTGGTTTACTCGCACCCAGAAATCATCAAATGCGGTAGCTGAGCTTAAACTGTGCTGTAGTCGGCGCGCTGCATCTTCACAGAACATCAAGTTTTGACCATTTAAGCGGGCAAACTCTTGTTCATCTTCGCGTTTTACCGCCGCTTGAACAGGCGTTTGCAATGCGCCTTCAATCGCGTCAATTAAACCAATAATGGGTAAGTTTGGATTTGCAGCAGCCAGTTTTACCTTAACCTGAGCGTTACTGCGCTGGCTATGGGGCGTGGCAACTATGCCTTGAGTGGTGCCAAGCCATTGTTTCACTTCTTCTGCACTTACCGCTTCTTGCGTAAATTGCTCGCTAAATGCTTGTTGAATCAGTTGCCTTGCTAATGCCGCGGAGCAAGGGCAAGTTGATGAATAAGGCACGTTGACCTCGAGCTCGAGATTAAACTGGTCATCCACTTGTTTAGCGCTTAACACGACTTGATAGGCTTTCCAGCCTTTCTTGCCGCTGATCAATGACTTTCGTCTGAGGTTGTAATCAAACGCTAATTTGATAAACGCTTGGTTACTTAAATCTTCATGGCTACTAAGGAAGTCAGCAAGCAGTTGCTTTAAGCTTTCTAAGGTTACTTCACCTTCAATCGATAATTGATCGAGCAGTAAATACAAGCGCGACATATGTATGCCTTTCGCTTTAGGATCTTTAAGGTTAACAAAGGCTTCTGCTTTAGCACTGACTTGAATCGCTGCCTGTGCATCACTTGATACCATCAATGGGAGCTCAATTTGGCTCATTCCAACCCAATCTAACATTCCTTCTTTTTGAGCAGAGGCACTGTTAGCGATATCTGGCATTGATAGTGACATAGTAAGGTATTACTCCTGGGACAACGATTAAAGGCGGCATAGTTTACCACCACCACAGTAAAAAGTGCGCAATTTTTCTTGCTACTTATACCTGTTTTAACTGCGGCAGCATATGCCCATTTTGGCTGTTGCTAATGAATGTTTACGCCAGCCATAAGGGGGCATTATAAACTTGTGAAGCGAGATTAAAAACCATAAAAAAGCAAGGTTTTCTCTGCGAGCCTCGTTTATCATTAATCTGTCCCAAAAGGAGTAATTATGAAGAAAATGAAAGCTTGGTCGCAGTTCTACGTGTCGTTTTTGACCCGTCTGGGTATTTTTAAATTCAGTCTGCTGATGGCCACTTGTTTGATTTTGTTAGCCCTGTTTGTACAAATAGTGGTGACTTTATCTTTGTCGGGGGAAGTCGAAAACATTGACTTGATCCGCTCCGTTTTCTTTGGCCTATTAATTGCGCCTTGGGCGATTTACTTCTTTTCAGCCATCGTTGACCAACTTGAAGTGGCACGCAAAAAGTCTGCCCGCATGGTGCGCAAATTACAGCAAATGCGCGAGCGTGATTTAGAGCGAACCCAAGAACTCACCAATACCATTAATCAGATGCATTTAGAGTTTGCCGAGAGACAAAAAGCCGAGCGCCAACGTATGGCGGTGATGGCCGAACTGGAAAGTGAAATTAAGCAGCGTGAAGCGACACAAAAAACCCTCGAAGGACGCACCGCATTATTGCGATCCTTTATCGATAGCTCTCCTGATTTAGTCTATTACCGCAACGAAGACGGCTATTTCTCAGGTTGTAACAAGGCGGTAGAACAGCTTACCGGCAAGCAGGAGTCGGAGTTGATAGGCTTGACGCCACACGATGTCTACAGCTCAGACGTGGCCGCCAAAGTAGTCGAAACGGACAAAGAAGTATTTCAATCAAATGAACCGCTGACTTACGAGCAGTGGTTGCAATACCCAAATGGCAAGCAAGCCTATTTTGAGCTCAGTAAGGTGCCGTTTTTTAACCATAAAGGGCAAAGGCTTGGCTTATTGGGATTTGGCCGTGATATTACAGAACGAAAGAAATACGAAGAAAAACTGGAGAAAGCCAGCCGCGATAAAACCACGTTTATTTCCACCATTAGTCATGAGCTTAGAACACCGCTCAATGGCATCGTTGGTCTGAGCCGCATCTTACTTGACGACACCTTAACCGAGCAGCAGCGTAAATACCTTAAAACCATTCACGTCAGCGCCACCACTTTAGGAAATATTTTTAACGATATTATCGACCTCGATAAAATCGACAGAAAGCGCTTAGACATCGTTAATAAACCACTGAACTTTATCGATTTTGTCTCTGACTTAGAAAGCTTGGCGTATTTGCAAGCGCAGCAAAAAAATCTCGCGCTGCAGTTTGAACGCACCTCTGAGCTGCCTGAGTTTATCGAAGCTGATGGAACTCGCTTGCGCCAAGTTTTGTGGAATTTAATTGGTAATGCCGTGAAATTTACCGAACAAGGGCTGGTAGAAGTGAGCGTGTCGGCGCAGCAAACTTGCGAGCAACATGTAAAAGTGACCTTTGTGGTGAAAGATTCGGGCATAGGTATTCCAGCCGATCAGCTCAAAAAAATCTTTCGCATGTATTATCAGGTAGAAGGCAATATGCACGCTACTGGCACAGGTATTGGGTTGGCAGTGTCCAATAAGCTGATAAAAGCCATGGGCGGCGATATTGCCGTGAGCAGTGAAGTTGAACAAGGCTCCACTTTCACCGTTAACTTAGAGGTGGCGATTCCATCGCAGCTTAATCAAATGAGCGAACTGGTAAATAGTCAGCCTAATTTAGACATCTTATTGGTTGAGGACGTAGAGTTAAATGTCACTGTGGCCAAGGCTTTACTTGAAAAATTGGGCCATAAAGTTTCTGTTGCGATGACGGGACAAGCTGCCATAGATATGGTGGCAGAGCATGACTACCAGCTAGTATTGCTGGATATTCAATTGCCGGACATTAATGGCTTTGACGTCGTCGCAACCTTGCGTGAGCAATACGGCGACAGCTTATGCCCTGTGGTGGCGTTAACAGCCAACGTGATCAAAGATCCGAGTGAGTACTTTGAGCGAGGCATGGATGATGCTATCAGTAAACCGCTGAGCATGGAGGCTGTCACTACTATGGTAGGAGACTTATTCTTGGCGCAGCCTGTTAGCTTGCCTGAGAAGGTAATCACCGAGCAAGACGCGAATGAAATTCTTGATACGCCAATGCTGACGCAGTTTATGGAAGCCGTAGATAAAAACACCTTACTGACCAGCATTGAGCTTTTTGAAAATATCATGCCGGATTATGTAGCAAGCTTACAAGGGTACCTTGATGCACGCTCGCAAGAAGATATTGTCAGTGAAGCCCACAAAATTAAAGGGGCGGCGGGATCAGTAGGGTTAAAGCGCGTCAGAGAAATTGCGCAGTTGGCACAGTCTCCTGATTTGCCAAACTGGTGGGACAATATTGATAACTGGGTGGAGCAATTAAAAACCGAGTACCCACAAGACTTAACAACCCTTTATGACTGGGTCGATAAGCAATAGAGCGCCAATCCGTTGGCTACATATTGTTAATAAAATGATCTTTTTTCTTCGACGATAACGGTATCTGGCATACCTATTGTGCCTATGGCGTCAGCTGTGCCTATTACCGTTTCTAATGTCGAAGGAGAGGATTCATCTTTTTTAGCGAGGTTTGCTCCCATTGCCATGTAATTTTGACACTCTTGCTCTGAGAGGCTGAACGTATTGCCGTTAACCCGTTTTTTAATTTCGGTAAAACTTAAGTTTGCATTTTTAGAGTCGGCAATTTGAGTGTTATACCCAAATTGTTCGCATAATTTGTAGTCTTCTAATGAAGAAATATCATTACTTGATACTTGATACTTGATACTTGATTTGAAGAGCAGCCTGCAAGTAAAAGTGCCGTAGCTGTTATGGGGTAAAGGATTTTTTTCATTTATGAACCTTTTTAGTAGTTAAGATTTAGCTTTTTCGAGATGAATCTTAACTCTCCTATTATATTTTTTGTTACCATTTTGCGCCAGATTGTTTTTTTATATAAATATACTCTATCTTGTTGTTTTTAATATCTTCAGCCATATTTAATGGGTGAGCATTGCTCACGAACACTGATACATTTTTCGACACGGATAGTTGGTTATTTGTCGCTCATTCAAAATTAGCCTTGACGGTAAAGCGAGTCTTATTTTTGCCAGTAAGTTATTGATAAGTTGTCGCTAATCCCTAAGGTTTTTGATGTGGCTGGATGTGGTGAGCCATTGCTGTGTCTCAAGCATGGAGATAGGTCATGAAACGGACTTTTAAATTAACCGCCTTGGCAGCCAGTTTACTGTGGGCTCATCAAAGCTTTGCTGCAACTGACTGTAGCAGCTTGGCACAATGGCGCAGCGACAGTTCCTACAGTGGTGGAACCCAAGTGAAACAAAACAACTCAGCCTATCAAGCTAACTGGTGGAGCCGAGGCAATTCACCGGCTGAGTTCTCAGGGCCATGGCAAGAGTGGTCTTACGTTGACGATTGTTTGGGTGAACCGTTTAATCGTGAACCTCAAGTGAATATTTTATCCCCTTTGAACAACAGTCAGTTTACTCAAGCTGACGCTTTAACTTTTGCCGCCCAAGCCACTGACAGCGATGGCGTCATCAGCGAGGTCGAATTTAAATTGGGGCAACAGATATTAGCAACGCTGACCTCTGCGCCTTATCAAATTCCTTGGGTTGCCGAGCTTGGCCAATATACATTGACGGTGACCGCCACGGATGACCTGGGTGCCAGCAGCACTGAAGACGTTGCTTTTACGGTGAGTCAGGCTACTACTAATCAGCCCCCGAGCATTTCCTTAACCAGCCCGAGTGTGGAAGATGCGACGCCATATCAAGCCGGCGATAACATCACTTTAAGTGCAAATGCGACTGACGCTGATGGCAGCGTGGCACAGGTCGATTTTTACGTAAACGACAGCTTAGTGGCCAGTGATGCAAATGCTCCATTTGAACAAAGCTACGTATTAGAAGCAGGGCAACAAACATTTAAAGCCAAAGCAACCGATGACGAGCAAGCGAGTACTTTTAGTGCCAGCGTGAGTTTGACCATTGAGACGCCTAATAGTGGCGGATGCAATGGAGTAGCTCAGTACCAGTCAGGCTCTAACTACCTAGCAGGGCAATTGATACAAAACCAAAATCGCAAGTTTGAGTGCCAGATTGCTGGCTGGTGTTCATCTAGCGCTGAATGGGCATATGCGCCTGGACAAGGTCAGCATTGGCAAGATGCATGGCAAGATCTGGGCGTTTGCAGCGCACCTCCAGCCATAACCATTGCTGCCCCGAGTGAAAATGCAGTATTACTTGCTGGCATGACACAAACCTTTGCCGCTGATGCCAGTGATGACGACGGCAGCATTACGCAAGTGGAGTTTCAAGCGGTACATGGCATGCGAGTGATCGATGGCATTGAATATGCGGGGGGCACAGAAGTACTTGGTGTGGATACCACGTCGCCCTATGCCATTGATTGGGTGATTGCAGGAGTGGGGGAGGTGAAACTACAAGCCGTTGCCACGGATAATGAAGGCAATCAAACCACTGCGACTCAATTAGTGAATGTGAGTGATCAAGCTTTGGTGGTCAACATCACGAGTCCTGCTGTTGGCGCGCGCTTTGCTGTGGGTAAAAATATATTACTTGAAGCCCAGGCCAACGCGCTCAGCGGTGACGTGCAACAGGTTAACTTTCTGATAAATGGCACTGTCGTGGCGACAGATACAAGCGCGCCATATAGCGCTAATTGGCAAACTGGGGCGGCAGGCAGTTATAACCTGACCGCACAAGTAGTAGACACTCAAGGAAATAGTCAGATCTCGGCGAGTCAAAACATAGCTGTATTGGCGCAAGTGGCTAAAACGCATAAGCTCATTGGCTATTGGCACAATTTTGTTAATGGTGCAGGTTGTCCGATGCGTCTGGCTGACATGTCTGAGCGCTGGGACGTGATTGATATCGCTTTTGCTGAAAATGATCGCAGCAGTAACGGAACAGTGCAGTTCAACCTGTTTGAGCGCGATATTCGAAGCACTTGTCCGGCGTTAGATCCTGCCGTATTTAAGCAAGATATGGCTGACTTACAGGCTAAAGGTAAGGTATTTGTCTTATCGCTAGGAGGCGCTGAAGGCACCATCACGTTAAACACGGATAACGATGAAGCTAACTTTGTCAGCAGTTTAACCGCGATAATCAAAGAGTGGGGCTTCGACGGTCTCGACATTGATTTAGAAAGTGGCTCTAATTTACTTCATGGCTCGCAAATACAAGCGCGTTTACCCCGGGCTTTGCGTCAAATTGAGGCAAACATAGGCGGTGACATGTACCTGACGATGGCACCAGAGCACCCTTATGTTCATGGTGGCATGGTGGCTTACTCAGGCATATGGGGGGCATATATTCCAGTGATTGATGCACTGAGGGATACCTTAGATTTACTGCATGTACAGTTATATAACAATGGTGGTTTAACCAACCCCTATACTCCCGGAGCAGCGCCTGAAGGCTCGGTAGATATGATGGTTGCTGCATCTAAAATGCTTGTGGAAGGCTTTGAGTTAGCGGACGGCTCTCGTTTTGCACCGCTGCGCGGCGATCAAGTGGCGATAGGTTTACCTTCTGGCCCAAGCTCTGCAAACTCTGGCCAATCCACGCCTGCTAATATCAGCGCCGCACTCGACTGCCTGACATTAGGCACTCAATGCGGACAAATTAAACCAGCATTTAACTACCCGAATTTCGGTGGTGTAATGACTTGGTCGATTAATTGGGACCAGCATGACGGCTTTAACTTTTCCGGCCCCGTTGGCGATAAGTTGGATGCCATGAATCAGCGCTAGATAAAACGCCAGAAAAGCCTTGAAAAAAGGCACCGTAGGTGCCTTTTTATTGGAGAAATTAAAGTCCAATCAATTTATGTCGCGATAATCTAATAAGCATTTACTCATACTTTTAAACCGCAACAGGTTGTCTTACAAACACTACAAGCTTCAAAAAAATACAAAAATAGCTTGATGCAAGTTAACCTTATCATTAAGGTTTCACTTAAATTTTACTTTTTGTAATACGATAGTCCCTCCCCGATACCCTCTCTGCTCTCGCATTGAAGGTAAATGCCAGTGAAGGCTTTTTTGGTAAGGAATACCCATGTTGTTGTCTTTGTTACAATCTTCTTCGACTAAACGTCGCCAGCTCGGCGCTGCTATTTCTGAGTATATACCGGTAATTGGTTTAGTCGTTATCGTGGCTATTGTGGCCTTTGAGATATTTGGCAGTACTGTACGTGAGCAAGGAGGGGATATTGCCAGTGAGATGGGAGGCGTCCCATCTCCTTTTGATGAAAGTGGGCCGCAAGGGGGTTACCAGCAAGGCGGACAAACGGGCTCTTCATCAGGGGGCAGTCACAGTGGCGGCAATAATAACTCAAGCAGTGGGAGCGGAAGTCAAGTTGAGCCCCCCGAAAACCCTTGGCAAGACGGCGTGCATGCAGGTGACATTAACCCTGGGAATAATGGCTCAGGTGGAGGTGACGGCGA
>NZ_QZCH01000045.1 GCF_003596335.1 Motilimonas pumila | reverse complement strand
GACGCGACGTTTGCCGTGAACCAAGGCTATCGCCTCTGGCCGCTGCGCGGCTTGTTGGTCGACCAAGTCGCTGAACAACTCTGCGGCGGAATAGTCCGTATTTACAGGTATCAAACCCGGTGATTTTTTTCCTAGCAGGACCAGTATTTGGTGCAGCGGCTGCTCAGGGGCTTGGCAAATATGACCGAGTAAAGTCAGAAATTGCTGGTGGAACCGTTTCATGGTGTCGTCGCTGAACAAGCTATTAGCATAAACCCAGCGTAAAGATACCTGCTCGCCAGAGATCACGTCTAACACCATTTCAAATGGTGTTTCTGCGACTTCAAACTCTTCAAATGCCACGCTTAGACTATCGTCTTGAATTTGATTGCCGTCACCGTGGCTGCGGAAATTAAAGGCCACCTTGCTTAAAGCTTGTTTTGCTTGCTCTAAGGGCACATGTTGTAATTTCAGCGCAGCTTTAAATTGAGCCTGATTTTGAGTCAAATGGTGTGCAAACGATTGCGACCAATCAAACTCAGTACTGCTTAGAATATTATTAACAAAAAAGCCCAGGGCTCTTCGAGTCTTGGCATTGCGATTTAAACTAGGAACGGTTATGGCCGCGCAATCTGTTCCGCTATGATGCGCCAGTGCCAGCTGTAATGAGAGCGACAGCAAAGCAAACTTACTGCAATTCATGGCTTTGCCAGCCGCGTTCAGCTGTTGGTCTAGCTGTTTGGATAACCTAGCCTCGAATTGATTAGCAGGGTAGCTATCACGATTCTCTTGACTGAGCCGAGGTAATCCTAGTTCAGGTAATTGACGAGGGAGAAGGCGAGCTAGCTCTGCTAAATCTTCTTCAGCAGCGGCACTTTTTAAGTAGCTCGCTTGTGCTGCAACAAACTCTTGATAGTTTTGCTTACTTCGCCAAGGTTTATTTTTTCCGGTTTGGCTTTGAACCAAATATTTCATTACCAATTGCAATGACCAAGCGTCCATCACCATATGATGACATGCCAGCAATAAGCCATACTGCTGAGGCCCAACCTTAAAACACTTCACTCGAGTTAATGGACCTTGATTAAGATCATATGGCTTACGCCAAATTTGCTTGGCATGCTGACGCGCAGCGGCCATCGCATCAGCTTCTGACGTGACGTCTTGCAATGGCAAGGCTAGCCATTGATAATCGCGAATTTGCTGCTTAACCCCAGCTTCTCCCTCAACCAGATGAGTACGAAACACGTCATGGCCAGACAGAAGCTCATTAATGGCTTGCTCAAGTAAACTCACATCTAGCTCGCCATTAAACCAAATTAAGCCACCTAAATGGTATGCTTGACTGCTCGGATTTAATTGCTCAAATAGCCATAATCGTTGTTGTGAAAACGACAGCGAAAAGCCCTCGTCATGAAGCGATGGGGTATGGTCAAATTGCGACATCAAGATTCCTTTCCTACAACTGGTTTATGCCATTGCGTCCTGTAACGACTTGGGTCTCATATCCGTCCATTCTTGGTTGATATGCGCCAAACATGTGGCTTTATCTCCCTCAATACCGATGGCTTGCCAGCCTTCAGGTAAAGCTCTAAACGTTGGCCAAATGCTGTATTGTTGCTGGTTGTTTTTAACCACTAAAAATTGGGTTTCAGGGTTATCGATGCTCATAACGTTCTCCTAGGGGCGAACAAATAGTGAATTAATTGATGACTTCTTTGACGACTTGCTGTGCCTGTTGCACTTCCGCCGGCGTTAACTCAGACAATTGACCGCCGTCCATGCGCAAAATGCGATCAGCTTGGTCAAAGTATTTATCGTCGTGAGTAATGGCAATGATGGTGATCCCTTGCTGCTGCAGCAAAGGTAAGATGTCTTGGTAAAATAGGTTTCTAAAATACGGGTCTTGATCTGCAGCCCACTCATCCAATAATAAGCAGCCTCTTTGCTCTAGGACCGCGAGCAATAGGGCCAATCGTTTACGCTGACCTTGCGAGTAATTTACATGACTAAAGCGGCCATCATTAGCGCTGACCTTATGCTGCATGGCTAGCCGATTAAGCCAGGTGTTAACCAGCGTTTGCGGCACTTGTTCGCCATGGCCGTCTAAAATGCGGTGGAATAAATGAAAGTCGGTAAATACCGCAGAAAACAATTGCCTATACTCGCTCCATTTGGCTGCGTTTACCGCCTGCCCATCAATTTCGATGTGCCCTAGCTGTGGCCGGTACAAACCCGTCAACAAGCGAGCAAAAGTGGATTTACCACTGCCATTACCGCCAATAATAAAGATCAGCTGACCGCGTTCGAGTGTCAGGTTAATAGGCCCCACGCTAAAACTGTTGTCAGCTTCACTCTGATACCGGTATTCAACGTTATGAAAACGAATAGATTGAAAACCCACGCCATTAGCATCAGGTTGTGCCTTCTTTGCATCTAGTGTGGCTGTTGTTGAGTGAGCCTCAGGATCAGAAGCTAAGTTCATGCCATTTAGCTTGTTTATCGATACGTTTGCGGCCACTAAAACAGGAATCGCAGACATAGCGGCCATCAAGGGCGCGCGTAAGAATAAAATAACCAAGGCAAACGTTGACGCAACAGACATCGGCGCCCACTCCAGCGCCACGGCGAGAAAAAATATGACGCCAATTAACCCCAGCACTAAAGTATTGGCTAAGTTGCCTGCAAAGCCATTATGGATGTCGGCTTGCGTTACGGCTTGACGGTAGGCCAGCGCATTACTGTGAAAATCCTCTTGGAAAAAGGCCTGCGCTCTGGCAGGGCTTAAAGCCAGTTCTTTACGGCCATCAATCATTGCTTGGTAATTACTGTACAGTTCATCATCGTAATGACGAACTTGCTTAATATAAGCGCTGATTTTATGTACCAAAATAAAACCTAAGCCGGCAGTAGCTGCAATGACAATTAAGCTGACAAAAAATAGCGGCAAAGAAAGGTACGCCAAATAAGCAAACGCCGTGGCACATAATACGGCGCCGTAGACTAACTCTGGCAAGTGAACAAAGGCGATGGTGATATTACGCACATCAGTGTTAAGGGCTACAAGTACTTTGGCGCCGCCTAAGCGTTCTAACTGTTCAATGTCAGTGGCCAAGAGCTGGCGTACAAGTTGCAGGCGTTTATGGTAAACAAAGCGATGACCGAGAATGTGCAGCGCTACTTGGGCACAAGTAGCCGAAATCAGCAGCAGTAACAACAAACCAATAAACCAACCTAAGTTTGCCCAAAGCTCACCTTGGCTTGCGACTAGCTTAATTTGAATGAAGGCAATCACCGCAACGCTAACGACCGCACTGATTAAACTCAGTAATATCACCGCGCACAGCGGTAATCTATGGTTGGCGGCCAATAAGCCAATGAGTCTCATAATTCGTCCCTGAAATGAAGCCGATCAATTTAGGTGCGAATGGTATCAAGAATTATTTTCATTACAACCCTTATTTACTAGGGTTATCGTTCTCTTTTCGGCCCTTACTTAACCCCTAAACAAGTTAGCTAAGCCAATGGTATTAAACGCTTTTAAAAAAACAGAAGGAGAAAGTGAACAGCGCCCACGGCAAGGCGACTTCATACGCAGTCTGGTATAAATAATCGGCCATTTTAAGCCTATATTGAGCGTGGCGATGACAGCTCTTTGCCAGCACCACGCAAATTTTCAGGCAAAGTTATAAGCGGCGCAATGCAAACATAAAATACAACCCACCTAATAACGCGGCCATTAAGCCAGCGGGAATTTCTTGCGGATATAACCACTGCCTGCCAACCCAATCTGCCAGCGCCATTAACAACATGCCGACTAAGCACGCTGCTAATAGATGATCTTTACCTCGACTAAAGCCAAGCAGTCTTGCGATATGTGGCGCCATTAAGCCAACAAAGCTCAGTGGGCCCACGACTAACGTCGCGGCAACCGTCAGCAAAGCGACCAGTACCAGTAACACCAAGCGGGCTTGGTCAACTTTTATGCCTAGGGAACGCGCGCTAGCTTCCCCTAGTGGTAATACGTCCAACCACTTAGCGCAAGCCAAAGCGGCAATTAGTAATATCGCTGCAGCCGCGGCAATATAGCCAAGGTTGTCGATGTCAAAATAATACGTTGAGCCAGACAACCACGCCAATACTTGATAAGCACGGGGATCGCCGCCCACTAAAATAAAGTTTTGTACTGAATCCATTAAAGCGGTGATAGCCACCCCAGTTAACAGTAATCGCTCTGGCTGAAACCCGCTACGCCGATTAAGCAGTACCAATAGCGCTAAAGTAGCTAAAGCGCCGATTGCTCCCCCCAAATATAAGGCTAAGCCACTGCTGCCTAAGCCGGTAAAAATAGCAATGATCAAGCCCAGCGCCGCCCCCGAGCTGATGCCCATGACCTCTGGGCTAGCCATCGGATTACCGCTCAAACGTTGGATCAATACCCCGGCTACTGCAAGCATTAAGCCACCACTCAGCGCCGCAGCTAAGCGAGGTAAACGCAGTGCTAATAACTGCCAGTCTTGATGGCTAAATAGCCAGCTGAACCCCGCCTGTTGCTGCCCCACCAACAAGCTTAAAAACACGACCACAACGAGACCAAAGAGCAGCAAAGGTAAGGTAGATTTGGCCACCGGCTTGACCTCTGTTTGGTGACTCATGATGCTTTGTCTTTGTTGGGTAAACTTAAGCCTTGGCAATAACCATAACAACAGCGGAGCCCCCAATGCAGCAGTGGTTGCGCCGGTGGGGATCATCATTGCCATCACGCCTGGTAATAATTGCAATAATTGGTCGGTAAGCGTTAGCAGCAAGGCGCCCATCAAAGCCGCTAATACCAACCGGCTGGCTAAAGATTTTACGCCAAGTAAACGCACGAGAGCCGGCGCAGCAAGACCAATGAACCCAATTAAGCCCACCGCGCTGACCACAGACGCGGTTATGAACACGGCTAGACCAAGGCACAAAATACGCAGTTTAGCCAATGATAAACCCAAACTCTTTGCGCCCTCGTCTGACAGCTCAAGCAGGCTTAATGGTTTAATTAACAATGCGGCTAGTACACCTGCGGCTAATAACCTTGGCCATAAATACTGCGCGTCTTGCCAATTCGTTTGCACTAAAGAGCCAGCCCCCCAGATCATCACGCCATTAAGCTGCTCTAAATTCAGCAACAGCAATACCGTAGAAAATGCGCCGCAATATAAGTTCACGACTAAGCCGGCCACGATGACAATGCTGGGCGATAAACCTCGGCGCCAAGCTAATAAAAACACCACCGCCATGGCGCTCAGTCCGCCAACCATGGCCACAGCAGAGGATGACCAAGCAACAATACTTGGAGCGTATAAAGTCGCCAGTAATAATGCACAACTAGCACCGCTGGCAACCCCTAAAGTCGAGGGCGCAGCCAAAGGGTTTCGAAGCACTTGCTGCATCAATACGCCCGCAAGGGCTAGACCGGCCCCCGCCAGCAAGGTGGTTACCAAGCGAGGCCACCAGCTAAAGTGCAGTTTGAGCAAGGGTAACTGCGAAGTATCTAAATGCCATAAACTGCTGATCCCAGCATTTATTGAGCCTGCAGCACTAAATTGCACGTACATAAGGCTAAGCAAGCCAAAAACTAGCAGAGCAAAGCAGCTATTTCGAGTTAAGTTTGCCATCCGTTATTCCTTAACGCGTAAAGAGGCGCCGACCAATTCAGACGCGAAACGCACAGTCGACGGTAACGCGCCAAAACTCCAAACTGCAGGTAAACGCCAAACTTGATTACCCGATTGGCTCACTAAATGCTGCCATAATGCATTATCGGCAATGGTTTGCTCCGATCCAAAAGGCAGCGGCTCTACCACGACAATTTGAGCCGGTTTGATGCCAATAAGATCATCAATCCCCACGAGCGCAAATCCCCAAGCATTAGTGGCTTTAGGCCACGCATTTTCCAACCCCAGTTCATCCGCCGCAGTTTGATAAAGGCTATTCTTGGCAAATACTCGGACATGATTGGCATCCATAAACTGCACCATCAATAAGGGAGCGATATCTTGGCTAGAAATTTGCGCTCTGAGTCCTTGCATTTGCTGCTGCGCTGCCGCGATATATGGCAAGGCCAGCGCTTCATGGCCAACCGCTGTTGCCAGCGCCTTGGTTAAGTTTTCCATGGCATGCCAATTCACTTCGCCTTCTTTATACAAGCCGAAAACCTCCACCGGAGCTATCTCTGACAACCTAGGTAATAAAGCTTGATACATTGGCGAAAGTAAGATTTTCTCGGGAGCCCGCTCGCTGACAGACTCTAAATTAGGTTGAGTCCGCAGGCCAATATCGGCCACCTCGCAAGGGAGCTGAGGGGCTTTGACCCACGCGTTATAATCCGCAATTTGTGGCACTGCACTTGGCGTAATACCGAGCGCTAACAAGGTTTCAGCATGAGTCCAGTCAATCACAACAACATTAGCAGTGGTTTTAGCCCAGCCAAGAACAGGCAAACATAGCAAAATAAGCCAGCGCCAATGCATGCGCAAACTCATACTGTTTCTCCGGCTAAACCGGGTATGGCGACAGGGTAGCCACCTTGGTGGCGTATCACGTCCATATCCAGGTTATAAATTTGTTTTAACCAGTCGGGAGTGATGATCGATTTGACGTTACCTTCGCATAACATGCGCCCTGAATGCATCGCTACAATATGATCGCAAAATCGCGCAGCCATATTAATATCGTGCAATACGATGATAACTCCAAGGTTCAATTCTTTACTGAGCCGTTTGATCAAAGCCAACACTTCTATTTGATGGCGAATATCAAGAGCTGACAAGGGCTCATCCAGCAATAAATAATGGGTTTTTTGGGCCAATAACATGGCTAGCCAAACCCGCTGACGCTCTCCGCCCGACAAGGTATCGACTAAACGATTGGCGTATTGCTCGGTGTGGGTTAAGGTCATGGCTTGGTCAATAAACTCATTATCTTGACGGGTTAAGCGGCCCAATAACCCGTGCCATGGGTAACGACCAAAACTCACCAAGTCTCGCCCCACTAGGCTGTCTGTGGCCGGTAAATGCTGAGGTAAGTAAGCTATTTGCTTAGCAAACGCTTTGCTGGACCATTTTGCAATCGGTTTATCGTGCAGTAAGATTTCACCATTACTGCTGCTTTGCTGATTCGCCAGCAATTTGAGCAAGGTTGATTTACCTGAGCCATTATGACCCACCAAACCGTATACCTTGCCTTGAGAAAAAGACAAAGAGACGTCTTTAAGCAGGGTGTTTTGCCCAACCTTAAAACCTAATTGCTTCGCTTGTAACATGTTTTATTCGCCAGCCGATATATCATCGTCGGAGTTTATATCGCAAATACGAATAATTGTAAATTAGATTGGCGATCATATTTAACACGTTAACTTATTCATGGCTTTAGTATTATTGTAATCACAACAACTGAAAGTGCCGGTGACTATGGCCAAAAATAGCAAGTGACAACTAGGAGCGAGGAGCTGTGGGGCGACTCTCGCGAGCCATGGCATGCTCACTCCTTCTCTCAACTGATACTAAATAAAGCGAAGAATTAAAGCTCAGCATAAACCGAAAGTGAAGCGCGCCAATGTGAGCGAAAAGCATAAAAGAAGTGCGCACGAGATTGCTACAGAGCAACCAAAAATGGCCGTGCACAAAACAGCAAGTTGGTTAACTTTCTAATATCACGGTGACGACAGCGTAGTTTTTCTCGTCAGAAATACTGATGTGATGATGTTTAACACCCATGCCCAAGGCCAGCTCTGCCGCGCGTCCTGCAAGAGTTAATTGCGGCTTACCCGCCCCATTATTGCTGACAATAAAGTCTGAAAAAGTCACGCCATCAGCAATGCCCGTACCCAAAGCTTTTGCCGCAGCTTCTTTTGCAGCAAAGCGTTTTGCCAAATATCGGCTAGGGTGCGCATGAACTTGATAGAGCCCCCATTCACATTGTGCCAGAATGCGTTTTGCTAACGCGTCTCCAGAGCGAGTTAATAACTTATCAATACGGCGAATATCGACAATGTCTGTACCCATACCTATGATGGCCATGTTAACTCCTTGTGTTATGAGGAACGCTTAAACTGACGAAACAATTCACGGCTTTTCAACGGCACGGGGCCGAGCCGTTCAGCAATTAACTGGCGACAAAACCGTTTCGCGGCTCGCAGATGCACCGGCTCAGAAAAATCCAGTCTATGCCAGGCTAAGATGGCTTCGCCCATAAACACTTGCTGCTCAGGGCTGGTGGTTGTCGCAGCGACAAAGCCCATGTCAGGCATTAAACAGTATGCTTGCTGAGGAGAGATAGCGCTGTAGTCATCAGCGCTAAATTGAAAGTCAATCTCGTAGCCGATGGCTTGTAATAATTTCAACTCAAAACGCCTTAAAATGGCTTCGTATTGCTGCGCTTTTGCCAATGCCAATAAACACTCTTGATAGACTTCGAACAATTGTGGGTAAGGCGTGAGGTGTTCTAATAAGCGGTAAAGCAGTTCGTTGAGGTATAAGCCTAAATAGAGCTTATCTCCCGGTAACGGCATAGCGTGGGTTTGCGCCTCTAACTGTTTCAGGTATTTTAATTGACCTTTTCCGCCCCATTCAATGTTTAACAAGGTGAAGGGTTGTAAAGTGCCTTTCAAACTAGAGCGGCGGCTTCGACTGCCTTTTACAAGCAGCGAGACCCGTCCCTCTAGGTGACTGAAAATTTCAACTAATTGGCTGGACTCACTGT
This sequence comes from Motilimonas pumila, assembly GCF_003596335.1. Taxonomy (GTDB): domain Bacteria; phylum Pseudomonadota; class Gammaproteobacteria; order Enterobacterales; family CBDFNC01; genus Motilimonas; species Motilimonas pumila. The sequence goes on along the minus strand of NZ_QZCH01000045.1, from coordinate 11,666 downwards.
AAGGGCGAATATGTAATACAAACGCACTTTGCATGCTTATTCGCCCTTAACAATTACTCTTCGGAGTAACCTAGACTGCGAAGGGCACGCTCATCATCGGCCCAACCTGATTTGACTTTCACCCACAGTTCCAGAAAGACCTTACTTTCAAATAAGTCTTCCATATCAATGCGCGCTTCACGGCCTATGGTTTTTAGCTTCTCGCCCTTTTTACCAATAACCATGCGCTTTTGGGTGGTGCGCTCCACTAAAATCAACGCATTGATTTGAATGGTACCGTTTTCTTGCTGTTTGAATTGTTCAATTTCTACCGTGGTTGAATATGGCAGTTCATCGCCAGTAAAACGCATCAGCTTTTCACGCACAATTTCTGAAGCCATAAAGCGACTAGAACGGTCGGTGATGTAATCTTCTGGAAAGAAGTGCACGTTTTCAGGTAATGCTTCACGAGCAAACTCGGCAATTTGCTCAACATTTTTGTTTTGCTTCGCACTCATCGGCAATACAGCTTTAAAATCATACAAGCTAGCCAAGTGCTGTAGATGTGGGAACAGCTCATCTTTATCTTTGACGTTATCTACTTTATTGACTGCCAGTACCACCGGCGCTTTCACGCTTTCAAGCTTAGATAACACCATTTCATCGTCTTTGGTCCAATGCGTACCTTCTACGACAAACACCACTAATTGCACGTCGCCCAGAGAGCTTGAAGCTGCACGGTTCATCAATTTATTGATGGCGCGCTTTTCTTCAATATGCAGTCCCGGCGTATCAACATAAATCGTTTGATAAGCACCTTGGGTATCGATGCCTAAAATACGATGTCGCGTCGTTTGCGGCTTGCGAGAAGTAATGCTGACTTTTTGCCCTAGCAAACTGTTCAAAATGGTCGACTTGCCCACATTTGGACGTCCGACAATGGCAACAAAGCCACAATGGGTTTGAGCTTCACTCATGTTAATAACTCCAAAGCGCTTTGAGCTGCGGCTTGCTCTGCTTTACGACGACTGGTGCCTTTGCCAATAGCAGGGGCGGCTAAGCTTTCACAGCGACATTCTACGGTAAATTCTTGGTTATGGGCTTCGCCCTTAACATTAATCACTTCATACAAAGGTAAGCTTAACTTGCGTCCTTGTAAGAACTCTTGCAAGTTGGTCTTTGCATCTTTTTGCCCAGCACCAGGTTCAATACTCGTCAAGCGGGATTGATACCAAGACAACACCAAGCGGTTAATGGTTTCAATGTTGGAGTCGAGGAAAATGGCGCCAATTAACGCTTCTATGGCGTCGGCCAAGATTGAATCGCGTCTAAAGCCACCACTTTTAAGCTCTCCGGGGCCTAAGATAAGGCAATCGCTCAAATCAAACTCACGGCCAAACTCCGCTAAGGTTTTACCTTTTACTAAGGTTGCACGCATGCGACTGAGGTCACCTTCGTCAATCTTTGGAAAGCGTTCATAAAGATCGGTAGAAATAACGAAACTTAAAATAGAGTCGCCTAAAAACTCCAGCCTTTCATTGTGTTTACCTTTCGCACTGCGATGTGTCAGCGCCTGTAAGAACAAAGATTTGTTCTTAAATTCATAGCCTAATGTGCGCTCGAGTCGCTGTTGAGCTAGGTTCATTCAATACCACCAATACGCTCGAACCTTACGCCAGACGGTACCCATTTAGGTAATACACCACTGCCATCACGGTCAAATTCGAAACTGATCCAAATCGCTACTGCTTTACCCACTAAGTTTGCTTCGGGTACAAAACCCCAAAAACGGCTGTCGAGACTGTCGTCACGGTTGTCGCCCATTGCAAAATAGTGACCTTCAGGCACCACCCACTCAATCGCTTGAGTGCCTGGTTGCTGGTAATATGAAGGAATACGTTCAGGTCTTGCGGGGTTAACTAATACGTTATGAGCCGCGCCAGGGAGTGCTTCATGATACTCTTTAAGCGCCACGCTGCCGGCCATGAAATGGCCTTCTTCAACATATTCCAACGGAACTTGCGTTAACGGCTCACAAGGCTCTTTAGAGCAAGCCTGTTGGATGTAAAGCTGCTTATTACGGTAAATAATACGATCGCCCGGCAAGCCGATGATACGCTTAATATAGTCAATATTCGGGCTAACTGGGTACTTAAATACGGCAACATCACCGCGCTCGGGAGTCCCTGTTTCGATTAATTTAGAACGAAATACAGGATCTTTTACGCCGTATGAAAACTTCTCAACCAAGATAAAGTCGCCAATCAGCAGCGTCGGCATCATGGAGCCTGATGGGATCTGAAACGGTTCGTAAATAAAAGAGCGCAATACTAGCACTAAGCCAATAACAGGAAAGATTGAACACGCTTGTTCTACCCAACCCGGCTGAGGGGCAATGCTCGCAAGGGTTTCATCGTCGATATCAGCACGAGCCTTAGCTTTAAAAGCATCTATTTCAGCTTTGCGCTTTGGTGCCCATTTGAACTTATCGATGGCCCAAATGATACCGGTGACCAAGGTTGCAATCACCAGAATCAATGAGAAAGTATTCGCCATTATTTATCCTTACCAATGTGGAGTACTGCCAAGAAGGCTTCTTGCGGCACTTCAACGTTGCCGACTTGCTTCATGCGTTTCTTACCTTCTTTCTGCTTTTTCAATAGCTTTTTCTTACGACTCACGTCACCGCCATAACATTTTGCGATAACGTTTTTACGCATCTGCTTCACCGTTGAACGCGCAATAATGTGAGTACCGATGGCCGCTTGAATCGCAATATTGAACATTTGACGAGGAATTAAATCTTTCATCGCCTCAACCAATAAGCGACCACGTGACTCAGAGTTATCGCGGTGCGTAATAATGGCTAATGCATCGACTTTGTCACCGTTGATAAGCACGTCTACTCGTACCATATTAGCTGCTTCATAACGCTCAAAGTTGTAGTCTAGCGAAGCATAACCTCGACTAGTCGATTTCAAACGGTCGAAGAAATCGAGTACTACTTCAGCCATAGGAATGTCATAAACAACAGACACTTGATTACCGTGATAAGACATATCAATCTGAGTACCACGTTTCTCTACACATAAGGTGATCACATTACCTAGGTAGTCCTGTGGCACTAAGATATTACAACGTGCGATAGGCTCTCGGATCTCTTTGAGGTTATTTACCGGAGGTAATTTGGCAGGGCTGTCGACATAGATAACCGTATCGCTGTTATCTACCACTTCATATACTACGGTAGGTGCAGTGGTGATGAGATCTAAGTCGTACTCACGTTCCAAGCGCTCTTGGATGATTTCCATGTGAAGCATGCCAAGGAAGCCACAGCGGAATCCAAAACCTAACGCGGTAGAGTTTTCAGGTTCGTAGAACAAAGACGCATCGTTTAGGCTTAGCTTACCAAGGGCGTCCCGGAAAGCTTCGTAGTCGTCAGAACTCACAGGGAAAAGACCCGCGTATACCTGTGGTTTCACTTTCTGAAAGCCAGGTAATGCAGTGTCCGAGCCGTATTTAGAGTGGGTTAAAGTATCGCCAACAGGGGCGCCTAAAATATCTTTAATACCACATACTACCCAGCCTACTTCGCCAGCAGATAGGCCTTGAGTGTCAACTTGCTTTGGCGTAAAGATACCAATGCGATCTACCCCCCACTCTTGACCCGTGCTCATGACACGAATTTTGTCGTTTTTCTTTAGTACACCATTTTTAATACGTACTAACGACACAACACCTAGGTAGTTATCAAACCAGGAATCGATGATCAAAGCCTGCAATGGCGCTTCAACGTCCCCTTCCGGTGGTGGGATATTTTTGACGATATCTTCAAGTACAAGATCTACGCCAATACCGGTTTTAGCTGAACAACGCGTCGCTTCCGCCGCATCAATGCCTACAATATCTTCAATTTCATCCGCAACTCGCTCAGGATCTGCGGCAGGCAAGTCAATTTTGTTCAGAATGGGCACTACTTCAAGGTCCATTTCAATCGCGGTGTAACAGTTCGCCAAAGTTTGGGCTTCAACACCTTGGCCTGCATCAACGACTAATAGCGCACCTTCACAAGCAGCCAGAGAACGAGACACCTCGTATGAGAAATCTACGTGTCCCGGAGTATCAATGAAGTTTAATTGATAAGTTTCACCGTCTTGGGCTTTGTAATCTAAGGTCACGCTTTGAGCTTTGATGGTAATACCGCGCTCACGCTCTAAATCCATAGAATCCAAGACTTGCGCTTCCATTTCTCGTTCTGAAAGGCCTCCACAAACCTGAATTAAGCGGTCTGATAAAGTAGATTTACCATGGTCAATATGGGCGATAATTGAGAAATTTCGAATGTGCTTCATGAATACTCGATGCTAATTACTTGAGACTGTCTTATTAAGGAGCGAATTCTAACCAATTTGTGAGCTCGCGGCTATCTTTTGCGAACATCAAAGTCCTGAAAACAGAAAAACGTAGGATTATTTAATACTAAGCTGAAACTGGCCTGACCGACTCAGTCGCTGGTGGTAGATTTTAGCGCCGAAAAGGCCACTTATTAAGCCAAAAACGGCGCCAATGATGGCACCAATATCAGGGCTAAACCAGGATGTAGGAAAATTGAACCAGGTGATCAGCTGAAAACCTAAAATTGCACCCAGCATCAAGCCAACAAGTGGAATGCCGTAAACGGCGATGGCCGCTTTTACTAGGGCGATTTCAGCGATATTGAGCTCTACCTTTTGGCCAGGCTCATAGTTTTGCTGAGCCTTAAGTTTGACCACTTGAGTTTGCCCAGGGAACACTTTGGCTAATGCGCTAGTGCCGCAGTTGCTTTTCGCTTTACAACTGTGACAAGCAGTTTGAACTTGGCAAGCAATTTCAACTTCACCATTTCGGCTTGAAATGACTCTGCCAGGCTCAGAAATCATTACTGAGCCCTTTTGTAGGTAACAGACTTAGCAATTTTTAATGCCGTCTCAGCTGGAATTTCCCCCACAACAGTAATCATGCTGCCTTTAATCTGCGCTGTGATCAAGTTGGTAGCCCCTTTACGTGCAACAGGCATCAGATCGCGCGGTTGCCCCACAGCAGGTTCAATATAAATGGAGATAATGGCCACTCCATCAGACAGCATCAAGTAATCAACAGACTCATCGATGACCGGTAAGCTGTGACGGTCTTGTGCAATTAATTCAAACCCCTTCGGCTGCCAACTGATTTGCCAAGGACTCAGTTGTTCAGAGCTGGGCTTAGGCACATTCACTATAGGTGGTAAATTAACAATGGTAAGCTCTTGGATCCAAGGCGTTGCTTGCTTGTAAGTACGCAAGGAGATCGTCATCATTTGCTCGACTAACTCTCCCTCTAAGTCCAAGGTATCAACCCTAAGCGGTAGGCTAGTATTGCGATCCAGCCAAAGTAGATAGCCATATCTGTCGTTGTCTCTAGGCGACATTCGCACAACTTGAGCAGGCCGGCCGGCGATCCGCCCTCTGCCCGCTAACACGAAGTCATAGTTAACCGTCAGCTTAGAGATATCTTGTTGCACGAGCTGGAAAAAATTACCTTGAAAATGGCCACTTTTCAGCGTGTAGGGTTCAATTTCAGGCTCAAAGAAACTGATATGCTCACCCCGTTGCACGTACTCTTTGGGCGGGCCATTTAAATGACTGAGGTAAGAAATTTGTTTACCATCAACCACGCCATGGCTAAAACGCTTAGGTTCAACTAAGCCTTCATAAAGCTGGATATAAGACAGGTCGTAATTGAGAGTGGCAAATGAATCTATCATTTTTTGTAAAAAAGCCACCGGCGATTCATCTTCCACATTACTCAGCTTTGCTTCTTCCATAGCCTGAGATTGCTCATCTTGAGCAGGTGATGGGGTCACATTGTTGGCTAGCGTTTGCAAAGATGCTGAAGTGGGATCAGCTGATGCGCTGGTGTCAGCTTCGCTCTCAGCAAAACTGGAAAAAGGCAGTGCGCACAAAGCCACAATAGCAATGAGTTGCTTTGTGGCTTTCATGGCAGGCTTATTGTTGCAACATTCTTTGCTGCAATTGGTGATCCTGTAGGAATGCATTGATTTTACGACGCTGCTCCAATACTTGTTCTTCGGTAAGAGTATTAGGGTCTTTTTGTTCAGCTTGCAAGCTCACAGGCTCCGCTCCCCCAATGAAAGGAACAGTATCCAATACTGGTGCCGGGGTCAAATTATCTTGTTGTGCAGTATTAAGCTGTACGCCTACCACAACAGAAGCAGCAACAGAGGCCGCTATTGCGTATTGTCCTACCTTCTTGAATAACGGAACAACATTGCCTTTTAAAGTCACTTTGTTGCTTGCCGTTTTAATTTGCGGAGCCATGACGGTAGGCTCATCGTCTAAGGCAGCCATTACATTGCTGGCTATATCAAAATTCATCTCCGCAGGCACATCATCACGCATCACGTCACCGATGAGTTGGTAGCGTGAAAACTGATCAGCAAGTTTCTCATCCTTGACAAGGGATGCAAGCAAACTTTCATCTTTAAGCTCACCATCAATAAATGCTGAAAGCTTTTCGTTGTTTGGCATTCTTTTCTCCACTAACGCTGCATTAACGGTTGGATTTTCTTATCTATCGCTTCACGAGCCCGAAAAATTCGTGAGCGTACTGTCCCAACAGGACAATCCATCACTACGGCTATCTCTTCGTAGCTCAGACCTTCCAACTCTCGCAACGTAATCGCTGTGCGTAAATCGTCTGGCAAAGTTTCTATGGTGTTAAAAACTGTCTTTTTTATCTCTTCAGAAAGTGTGACAGCTTCAGGTGAAGAAGATTCCCTTAAAGCGTCGCCACCTTCAAAAAATTCGGCATCCATCACATCTACGTCACTGGAAGGCGGTCTTCTGCCTTGTGCAACAAGATAATTTTTTGCCGTATTTACCGCGATACGATAAAGCCAGGTATAAAACGCGCTCTCTCCTCTAAAGGTAGGCAGCGCCTTATATGCCTTAATAAACGCTTCTTGAGCGACATCTGGCACATCACCTGAGTGACTCACGTATCTGGAGACTAAATTTGCGACTTTATTCTGGTATTTCAGTACCAATAAATTAAACGCATTTTTATCACCATTTTGAACTCGTTCAACTAATTGTTGATCTGTTTCTTGCGCGCCCATTCGAGACGTTCGCCTCCAAAATTCGTATTGATAATAGACTAGCCCGAATGTCAGTGCCCTTAGTAGAGTGGCACAATTAAGAAAAGTTCATTAAAACTTAAAATTTTTTTCCCAAAGCCGGTCAAAAAATGCATCTTGCTTCAAGAACGAGTAACATAACAGATAATCTTTACTTGGTAGCAATAATACCCCATGAAACATAATGTTGAATACCTTTCTGACGTCTTGATCATCGGCAGCGGCGCAGCGGGCCTCTCTCTGGCTTTAAAATTAGCCGAACACGCGCAAGTGAGAGTACTCAGTAAAGGACCTTTAACCGAAGGTGCTACCATGTATGCCCAAGGCGGTATTGCCGCGGTATTTGATGCTGATGATAGCGTTGAGTCGCACGTAGCTGACACCTTAATAGCGGGTGCGGGAATTTGTGATGAAGAAGTCGTGCATTACACCGCCAGCACCGCAAAAGATTGCATGGAATGGCTCATCCACGAAGGGGTCGCGTTTGATAGAGAAGAAAATCAAACCGATACGGATGAAGTAAAGTATCACCTTACTCGAGAAGGCGGCCACAGCCATCGCCGTATTCTACATACCGCAGATGCCACGGGCAAAGCGGTACAAACCACCCTTGTCGAAGCGGTACAAAAACACCCTCGCATCACAGTGATGGAAAGGTTTAATGCTGTAGATCTTATTTCAACGAGAAAGTTAGGGCTGGCTGGAAACCGAATCATCGGCGCTTATGTCTGGAATAGAGATATTGAACAAGTCGAAGTCATTAAAGCCAGTTTTGTCGCACTTGCTACCGGTGGCGCCAGCAAAGTGTACCAATATACCAGTAACCCTGATGTTTCAAGTGGTGACGGAATTGCAATGGCTTGGCGTGCTGGCTGCCGTGTTGCGAACATGGAATTTAATCAATTTCACCCCACTTGCTTATACCACCCAGATGCAAAAAATTTCCTACTGACCGAGGCGCTTCGAGGTGAAGGAGCATTTTTAAAACGGCCAGATGGTAGTCGGTTTATGCCTGAAATTGATGAGCGTGCGGAATTAGCACCCCGCGATATTGTGGCACGAGCCATCGATTATGAAATGAAACGCTTGGGCGCTGATTGCATGTATTTGGATATCAGCCATAAGCCGAAAGAATTTATCGTTAAACATTTCCCGACCATATACCGAAAATGCTTATTATTGGGAATAGACATGGCCACACAGCCTATCCCGGTCGTACCAGCTGCCCACTATACGTGCGGAGGGGTATTAACCGATATGCATGGTCAAACCGATATTTCAGGCTTATATGCCATTGGCGAAGTCTCTTACACAGGCTTACACGGTGCTAATCGAATGGCGTCAAATTCATTGTTAGAATGCGTTGTCTTCGCCCATGCCGCAGCCAAAGATATCATCAACAAGCTCCCCCATAAAAGAAAGTTACCAAACGTGCCCGCTTGGGACGAAAGCCTAGTGGCTAATTCAGATGAAGAAGTTGTGCTTCAACACAACTGGCACGAACTCAGACTCTTTATGTGGGATTACGTCGGTATAGTACGCACAGACAAACGCCTAGAGCGCGCCTTAAGAAGGGTACAGATGTTACAGCAAGAAATTGATGAGTACTATTCAAACTTCAGGGTGAGCAATAATTTATTAGAACTTCGAAACTTAGTACAAGTTGCAGAATTAATTATCCACTGCGCCATGCAGCGAAAAGAAAGTCGCGGCTTACATTTTAACTTAGATTACCCAGATCAACTCGAAGACTCGGGACCTACGATCATCTCACCGCGACACTTCTAACCGAGGGGGTGGTCAATTCAGCTTTGCGAGATTGATCACTCTAGCAAGTCGACGAAAGCAACTGGGTCGAATAGCATCAAAGAATATCAACTCTCGGCCTTGATAAAAGCCATCTTCGCTAGCAAACTTTAAGCACAATACAAAAGGCAACATTTTACAGCCCGGCACCAATTTACCAATAAACTCTTGGCCATTTTGGTAACTCAGATAAATATTCCCCGCTTCACTAAAATGAATATGAAATTCAGAAGTTTGGATACGACATTTGACATAGAAAGCTGCGCTAATAAACGCTCCGCAGAGAATAAAACCGGAAACTTGCCACGAGATGAGTGAGAGAAAAGCGAATAAAAAGAAAGGGATCGCAGCGAGCCAACAGGCAAACCGCGATGAAGATACCGCGGAGTTATACTTTAACGCGGTTGAGGATAACATTCACCATCCGTTCTAATTCTGGATCTGGGCATTGCGCATGCCCCATAAACCACGCAAATAAGTCTGGGTCGTCTTTTGTCAGTAAATGCTTAAAGACTTTCTGGTCCGGTTCTGATAAATCGTCGTAAGCCTCTTCAACAAAAGGTCGAAATAAAACATCCAACTCTAACATGCCGCGGCGACATGCCCACAGCAAGCGAGACTTTTCATTTACCTGTGCCATTATACTTCCTAATAAAATATCAATAGATTGATGTTAATAGCTTCAAATGTTGAACACAACTGCTGACAAAGTTGGCTGTGAGCTATAACATGAAGGAAACGAATATCTTTGCCATTAAAGGAAAAAAAATGCGCAATTTAAGCAGCCTCGACGACATCTCCCTCTTACCTGAGCTTGTTTTATGTCAATTAGACAGCTGGGATCTCATTTCCGTTTCAGGTGAAGATAGAGTAACTTTTTTGCAAGGTCAATTAACTTGCAACATCGAGGAGTTATCAGCAGGCCAACAAACTATGGCTGCTCAGTGTAACTCACAAGGCAAAGTGATTAGTGCTTTTCGACTGCTGGTTCTCGAAGACAGAATTTTGTTAACTCAACCTAAATCGGTATCGGAAGTACAACTGCCAGAACTTAAGAAATATGCTGCATTCTCAAAAGTTGAAATAAAGATTGAAGATGAATACACCATGTTAGGTTTACTCGGGTCTAAATCAGCTTCTTACATTGCAGAAAAGCTCGATACTGCGGCCACTCATGATGACAGCCGTTTGCTGCCAAATGGCATTCTGGTCAAACAACCTTACCCTTCTCTTCGTTACCTCGTAGTATTGAAAAACGAAATTGTACAAGAGCTCTCTGATGATCTCGCAGACAATGCCGAGTTGTTTTCAGATGAAATTTGGAACGCATTAAATATTGCCTCTGGCGTAGGCTTTATCGAAAAAGAAATCAGTAGTGAATATATTCCCCAAGCCCTAAATCTTGATGAACTTGAAGCGATTAGTTTCTCTAAAGGGTGTTACATTGGCCAAGAGACCATAGCTCGCGCTAAGTATCGCGGTACCAATAAACGAGCCATGTTTATTTTGACTGGTCGGGCAGAGCATGCGCCAATGCCTGGTCAAACTATAGAGATGCAACTTGGTGAAAACTGGAAACGCGTTGGTCAGGTGATCAGCGGCTGCCAATACGGTGATAAGCATATTGAATTACTGGCTGTGATGCCAAAAGACAGTGATCCTAACCAGGGACTGTACCGACTAAAAGAGCAAGCAGACAGTACGCTTTACATTGCGCCATTGCCATATGCCTTTAAGCCAAGTAGTGAATAATTCAAATTCACAGCACTTACTTTTACTTGACTAAGCAGCCAGATGGCTGCTTTTTTATTACCTTTTCTTAGCAAGCTAGTATCATAAAACGCAACGCTTGTAGCCCATAAACAACCCAATACAAAAGATTATTCAAGGTGACACTGTTATCGAGTGAAAAATATAGGGGTCAAAAACGAGCCTTCAAGCACTACAAAAGTTGACCCAAGCCGACGACATTCTTATTGAGTGGGAAATATTGAGGAAAAAATGGGCTTTCAGGCGCTACAAAAGATGACCCAAGTCGACGACATTGTTAATGAGCCGGAAGAATTGATGAAAAAATCGGCTTTCAGGCGCTACAAAAGATTACCCAAGCCGACGACATTGTTAATGAGCCGGAAGAATTGAGGAAAAAATGGGCTTTCAAGCGCTACAAAAGATGACCCAAGCCGACGACATTGTTAATGAGCCGGAAGAATTGAGGAAAAAATGGGTTTTCGGGCACTACAAAAGATTCCCCAAGCCGACGACATTGTTATCGAGTGAGAAATATAGGGTCAAAAATGGGCTTTCATGCACTACAAAAGATGACCCAAGCCGACGACATTCTTATTGAGTGGGAAATATAGAAGACAAAAATGGACTTTCAGGCACTAAGCACTCATAACAGAGGCTCAATGGTACGTCGTTAACTTTTCTTCAGGCATAAAAAAAGGCCATCCGTCAGGATGGCCTTTTCTCTAATTCAAAGCTTGGCGGTGACCTACTCTCACATGGGGAAACCCCACACTACCATCGGCGCTACTGCGTTTCACTTCTGAGTTCGGCATGGGATCAGGTGGGGCCACAGCGCTATGGCCGCCAAGCATAAACTTTAATTCGGAAAGCCGCTATCAGTTCTCAAACTTCTCGTTCACAAGCACTTCGTAATTCTTTGGCTTCAACACCGCTTAGGTGTTGTATGGTTAAGCCT
>NZ_QZCH01000044.1 GCF_003596335.1 Motilimonas pumila | reverse complement strand
TTAAAAAAGCTGGTTGGTGCGATGATTATAGAGCGCAAGTCTTCTTTGGGCTATAAATTAACCAAAGTATGCTCGCGTCCTGAAGTGAAAGCTTGCTGCTTTTTAGTCTCATTATTTTTTGACGACAACATGCATCGAAGCCAAGGCTCTCACTTAGTATGGATCACCGAATAATACTCATTGCTTAGCGATATCTTTCAGCAACTGTATAAAAGCGACGTTATTTGCCAACTGTTTTCCGCCTTCAGCGATGAGTTGATCTACTTGTTGCTCGTCTAAACTGAAATCGGTAGGGATTTGATTGAAAAAGCCACGCTGTTTTTGATCGGTTAAATCTTTCAGGTTTATCCGAATAAAGTAAGGCTCTACCTTGTTGCCGTCGACAGATAATGACGCACTCCAGCGTTGCAGTGATTGTTCTATCAATTCAACAGTCGCGTCATTGTAGCGATGTAACTGAATGTCTGTGACCATGCTTAGCGTCTGCTTAATGGTTAAGCCATTGGCAGCTTGGCCGACACCCATGTCTGGTTCGGTTGCCGCATCCACGGAAATAATGACAATTTTTTCCGTGGCTAATAAACGCTCATCTTGGTGGAACTTGCCCAGTTCCATGATGTCATAAATGGCCAGCAAGCCTAAATTATCCGTGATGCCACCATCAACCAGGTGGATATATTGGTTTTTCTTGGTGTCTTTATAGCTTTGTAACTTTTTGTAGGTTTGTTCTGTTTGATAAGTAAAGTCTTTGCTGTATGCAATCGCGTCATGAAATGAGGTGTTTTTTTCGCAGCCTTCATAATTCTCTAAGATAACCGAATTAAACAACACTGGCACTGCCGCCGAGGCGGTGACGGCATTTGATACTGGGTAGCGGCTAATGTCAGAGCACAATAAATCAAAGTAGTTTTGAATAAATGAAAACCGAGAGCCGGTAGTGATGTCTGAAGCATTGATGATAACAAAAGGCCCAGTATTGCCATGCAAGTCGGCAAAGGTGGCATCGCCAAAGATATTATCTTGAAAGTAGCGCTCGGCGATTTCGGTACGGCCATCATTTGAAAACCATGATAAAGGCGACAGGGCCGTCGAAATCAGGTCATCAGTGATCGACTTATATAAGAAGGCATCTTCGTATTCGGTAAACATTTGTTCGCCGAATAGGCCGTAATAGGCGGCGGTAAAGCTACCGCCCGACACCGAGCTAATTATATCCACTTCTTCGAGCAAAGGCTGGGGACCTCGACCGACGTCTATCATCGTTTGTTGTAGCTGCTGCATTACGCCATAAGATAGCGCTGCTGCACGCGTGCCACCGCCAGAAAAAGCCAAAATTAAGCTGACCTTACTGTGGGGTTGGCTCGCTAAGACATCAATGTGATAAGCGGGATCAGATTGAGGCGTTGCTTTGTTTTCAGCGGTACTGATGCTTGAGCAACCGCTAACCAGCAGTAACCCAAGCAATACCAATGGTTTATTATGTGTCATATCGATTACATCATGCTGATGAAGTAAGGGATAATGACCGCATTTGCCAGATCTATGAAAAAGGCACATACCAGCGGCACAATGATAAACGCCTTAGCAGAGTGGCCATACTTATGGGATACGGCAGACATGTTCGCCATCGCAGTTGGAGTGGACCCCAACGAGATACCGCCAAAACCGGCACAAATGACCGCTGCGTCATAGTCTTTTTTCATCGCAGGAAAGACAATCAAAATGTTGATTGCGATCGCTAGCATAAACTGCGCACCCAGAATGGCAAATATAGGGCCTGCTAAGTCAATCAGGGTCCACAGTTGCATACTCATCAGCGACATAGCCAGAAACGTGCCAAGTGAAATGTCAGCAATCAGGTCAATCGACGGTGAGCGGGTAGGCCATTTGGTGCCAGTGATGCGAGGGTAAGAGTCTGGGATTAAATTGGTGATTACGATACCGGCAAACAAGCAAGTCACAAACAAGGGTAATTGTAGACCTAGCCCGGCAATAGCTTCGTTGAGTACAAAGCCTAAAATGGCGCAGATATGGATGGCTAATAGGGCATCTAGAAACTCAAATGAAGTGAGCTTGGTATTTTGCTCGGGTTCAGATTTTTTGCTTGTACCGCTTTCTGCACTGTTTTGATTAGGTGATAACTTGTGACGTTTGATCAGGAACTTAGCAATTGGACCGCCCATTAAGCTGGCGAGAATCAAGCCAAAGGTGGCGCTGGATATACCGATTTCCATGGCATTTTCTAGCCCAAACTGCTCTTGTACTTTGGGTGCCCAAGCAATTGCGGTGCCGTGGCCGCCGATTAATGAGATACTGCCACTGAGCAAGCCAAAAATCGGGTCTAACCCAAACAGCGAAGCCACTCCGATACCGGTTAAGTTTTGTAATATCATAAAAATGATCGTGATAACTAACAGCACGACCAAAGGTTTGCCACCTTTAAGTAAATCTTTCAGGCTGGAATTGATACCTATGGTGGTAAAGAAATATACCAGCAATACGTCACGGGCCACCAAGTCAAATGTAACGGTGGTATCAAAAGCAAAAAATAGCACCGCCGTTAAAACCGATATAAGTAAGCCTCCTGATACGGGCTCAGGAATGCTAAATTCTTGCAGCGGCTTGCAGACTTGATTGATACGCCGGCCCAAAAATAACACCATGATGCCTACCGTCACGGTAAAAAAAGCATCAAACATGATGACACCATCTGTAAATTCCATTGGTTTTAAATCCTTATTTTTAGCCTGTCAGAGCTGAGTTTTTGTGGTGTTTGTTGTCTGAACGTTAATTAAATGTTCGTGGTTACTGTTTAGAAAAAGCGATTGGTTAAAAAACTAGTATATTATATGATATCAAACTTAAATATATTAACTTTTTTTCCAAAAACTTTATCAAGGAGTGAGTAATGGTAGCCCGATATCAACAGGCAGTAACACTATCTATGTTGTTAGCGCTTTCTGGCTGTTCGGATAAAGCCGTGTCAGTTGCCGATAAATCCCCGCGTTCCGTAAACGTTGTTGAACTGGGATTAAACGACAGCGAGTACCAACAGTTTTTTGCTGGTCGGCTACAAGCGGTTGACAAAGCCGCGCTAGCCTTTCGGGTGCCTGGCACAGTCCAAGATGTTTTTGTCGCTACCGGCGATAAAATTACCAAAGGGCAAAAGCTGGCACAGTTAGATCCCCACGATTATGAAGTGGCGCTGATGGAGCTGCAAGCACGCCTGTCTGAAGCCGAGTCTGCTCATCGTTTAGCTGCGTCTGAACTAGCTCGAGTGAAACAAGCCATTCGTGATAATGCGATTGCGACGGTGAATTTAGACCGTGCTAAAAGTGCTTATGAACGTAGCAAAGCGGCAATCGAAGTGGTGCAGCAGAATATCAATAAAGCCGAAGATGCGATTCGCTATACCACTTTACTGGCCCCGTTTGACGGCGTTATTGGCGCCCAAAAAGCAGAGCAGTTTGAGCAAGTTTTACCGGGTATTGCTATTTTTGAGCTCCATGAACCAAGTAAATTAGAAGCCGTTATCGATGTGCCAGAAAGTTTAATTAACCGTTTTACAGAAGCGTTAGAGGCGAAGGTGTTTTGGTACGGTTATGACGATAAATTAACGGCTAAAGCCAGTGAAATTGGTACGGTTCCCAATGCCATTAAACAAACCTATGCGGTGGTATTTGCGCTTGATAAAACCAATCCGGATACCCTACCAGGTAAAGCTGTAATTGTAGAAGTGAACTTTGACAATAGCGACAACGTGTTTTGCTTACCTTATTCCGCTTTGCGCACACGTTCTGATGCTGAGTCTGTGTACGTGATAGAAGATGGCGCAACAGTCAGTAAGAACGTAAAAATCGAGAAACTATTGGGCGATAAAACTTGTGTCACTGGCGAGCTAAAAACCGGAGACAAGGTGGTTGTTTCTGGGGTTAGCTTTCTTAAAACTGGGCAAACAGTGGGAGAGCTGATTGTTAAAAATGCCAAGCCGGGAGCTAACTTATGAATTTAGCCGAGTTTGCGATCAGGCAGCGCACCTTTGTTGGTTTCTTTACTGTGCTTTGTGTGGTAGCTGGTATCGTATCTTATTTTCAACTGGGAAAATTAGAAGACCCTACCTTCACGGTGAAAAGTGCAGTAGTGGTTACTTTATACCCAGGAGCCTCCGCCAAAGAGGTGGAAGATCAAGTCACTGACAAAGTGGAAACTAAGCTGCAAGAAATGGCCAGCTTAGACAAGTTGCGTTCGTTGTCTAAACCAGGTATGTCGATGATATTTGTCGACTTAAAGGAAACCATTTCATCTGACCAGTTACCGCAAGAATGGGATTTATTGCGTCGCAAAATCAGTGATGTCAAATTGACATTACCGGCCACAGCGCAAATCAGTGTGGTGCAAGACGAGTTTTCAGAAGTCTACGGCATGCTGTTCTCCATTTACGGTGATGGCATTGCTAAGTCTGAGCTAAAGGAATATTCTCAAGAATTACAGCGTCGCCTAAAAACCATTGATGGCATTAAAAAAATTGAACTGCATGGAGTACAAAACCAAGTAGTTAATATTGATATGCCAGATGAGCGCCTGGCGCAGTACAAAATCTCCGCTGCGCAAGTCATTGCTCAGCTAAACAGTCAAAATACCATTTACGAAGCAGGCCGCTTTGCTGCAGGCATAGAGCGGATCCGAATTGAACAAAGCAGCGCATTTCAAAGTGTCGAAGACATTAAAAACTTCACCATTAAAGGCGGCGTGAGTGAAATAGGTACCGGACTGATTCGATTAGGCGATATTGCTGATATTTCGATGGGTTATCAAACGCCAGCGTTGAGTATGAGCCGCTATAACGGCTACGATGCGATTTCTTTAGCGGTAAGCCCAGTGCCTGGCATTAACGTGGTGTCTTTGGGAGACAGTTTAAAAGAGCTCATTGCGCAATACCAAAGTGAATTACCTATTGGGGTCGAGATAGGCGTCATTGCATTTCAGCCCGACGAAGTGCAAAAGTCGATTGATAACTTCGTAATTAACTTGATGGAAAGTATCCTGATAGTGGTGGTGATCTTGTGGCTCTTTATGGGGATGAAGAGTGCGCTAATTGTTGGCTTTAGCTTACTGCTTACCATTCTTTGCACCTTGATATTTATGCGCTTTACGGGCATTGATTTACAACGTGTGTCACTGGGTACCTTTATCCTAGCGTTGGGTATGTTAGTTGATAATGCGATTGTTATCACCGACTTATTTAAAGTGAAAATAAACAAAGGTATCGAGCGTACGCAAGCTGCCCTTGAGTCAGTTAAAGAAACGTCTATGCCATTACTTGGCGCGACTGTGATCGCTATGATGGGTACCATGCCGGTGGTGTTGTCTACTTCTGACGCCTCTGAGTTTGCCGAGTCAGTACCACAAATTATGATGTCATCATTGTTATTGTCATGGTTTGTTGCGGTAACGATTACCGTGTTGATGTGTTGGGTGTGGTTACGACCTGATGCGAATGCTGGGCAGCAACAAGAGTCCAAATTTATCGCCACTTATCGCAAGTGTGTTAACTGGATGGTCGACAACCCTTGGAAAGGCTTATCAGCGATAGTGCCGCTACTCATTTTAACCGTGCTTGCAATCCCTATGGTAAAAGTTGTCTTTATGCCGTCGTCGGACCGGCCAATTGTATTTTTGGACTATTGGTTACCCAATGGCGCCAAGATAGAACAAACCGCTGAAGACATGAAAACTATTGAAGACTGGTTATTGCAGCAACCGGAAGTAAGCAGTATTGCGACCTTTGTGGGTGCGAGTGCTCCGCGCTTTTCGGTGACGGTAGAGCCTGAACCTTTTGATGGCAGCTATGGTCAAATTTTGATTAATGCAAAAGACTATGCTTCGATTGCGCCTTTGGTAGCGCGTGGCGACATTTGGCTAAAAGAGCAGTTTTTGCATGCTGAGCCCAGGTTTCGAGCGCTGAAATTGGCAACCAAAGATAAGTTTAGCATTGAAGCGCGTTTTAGCGGTCCTGACCCAAAAGTGCTACGTGAACTATCGGCCCAAGCTCAAGCCATTTTAGAGACCAATCCACACGCGAAGTACATTCGCGATAATTGGCGGCAACCAAGTAAGGTGATTGTGCCTATTATTAATGAAGACAAAATGCGCCGAGCGGGTTTAAATCGAACGGATATTGCGATAGCACTTAAGCGTGCTTCGGAGGGATTTCCGATTAGCCAAATGAAGCTAGGTGATGAACTTATTCCTATCTTAGTCCGCAGTATCGATGTGGGTTTGGGCGAATTACCATCGATTCCGGTTCAATCTTTGTTGGGTATTCATACCGTGCCATTAGGTCAAGTTATTGATGGTTTTGAATTAAAGCATGAGGAGTCGATGATTTGGCGACGCGACCGCGTGCCAACAATTACGGTGCAAGCTGGGGTGGTGGGTTCAACGGTTGCTATAGCGCGTAACCTGGTCAAACAAGAAATTGAAGATATCCCTTTGCCGCCTGGTTATAGCATGGCGTGGGGCGGAGAATACTACGATGAAAACAAAGCGGTAGTAGATACCTTATCTAACCTTCCTGCCGCGTTTTTGATCATGGTCATCATCATGGTGGGTATGTTTAATGGCTTTAAGCAGCCTATTATTATATGTATTACTGTACCGCTCGCGGCGATTGGTGCCACTGCGTTTTTATTGATTGCCGATAAAGCATTTGGCTTTATGGCCTTGGTGGGGGCAATCACGCTATCGGGGATGATCATTAAAAACGGTATTGTCTTGATGGACCAAATTGAATTGGAACGTAAAAATGGCGCAGCTTTAGATGCAGCGATAAAAGAAGCCACTTTGAATCGTACCATGGCCATTTCCATGGGAGCACTTACCACCATGTTAGGCATGATTCCGCTGTTAACCGATTTATTATTTGACCAGATGGCGGCAACCATCATCGGCGGATTGGCAGCCGCTACCTTGTTGTCATTGTTTGTGATGCCAGCCTTGTATCGTATTTTTTACAAAAGCGAAGAGCAACAAGAAAAAGCCGTCGTTTCAACAGATTCGCTAAATAAGGATATGATCCATGAATCGTAAGCAAATACCTTTGGTCGCGTTCGCATTACTGGTTTCCAGTTGTGCGGTTGGGCCAGAATATAGTGCACCTCAAGATACCGTAGGCAGTGCTTTTCTTAATCAAGACGTAACAGGTGTGGATGCTCAGGGTGGGTTGGTGAGCGCGAATTGGTGGCTCAACTTTAATGATCCAGTATTGAACCAGCTCATATCTGACGCGCAAAACCAAAATATTCCATTGCAAGTTGCGGCTGAGCGAATCAAATCTGCCGAAGCTTATCAAAAAGCGGTGGCGTCATTTAAAGTGCCTACGATTAGCTTGAATGCTGGTGCGACAAGCTATCAAATCAGTGAAAATGACCCGTTGGCTGGGCCTTTAGTAACGCCGGGAGAGTTTAGTGGTTTAACTGGTGGTGATGCGTTAATTGATAACCAGTATGACTTTACCACTGTCAGTGCCAATATCAGCTGGGAGGTGGATGTTTTTAATCGCATTGGCTATCAAGCTGAGTCGGCGGCTATCAGAGCTGAGCAAGTTGCGATAGCGAGGTCGGCGTTGTTGACCTTGATCTCGTCAGATGTCATAAACAACTACCTACAATATCGCGGTGCGGATCAGCGTAAAGATATCGCCAATGAAACTATCGCCAGCCAGCAAGAAACCCTCAAACTGGTGAGCAGTTTAGTCAAAAGCGGTTATGCCTCAGAACTCGACTTAGCGCAAGCAAAAGCTGCTCTGTCGGCGACTCGCTCTACCTTGCCGCAGCTTGAAATAGCCAAAAGTGTGCATCAACAACGCTTGGCCATTTTATTAGACACTTCGGTAGCTGAAATAGGCCAACGCCTGGCTAAACCTCAGCCTGCACCTGAGTTCAGTGGTTTGATTCCAATTGGCATGTCTTCTGAGATATTGAAGCAGCGCCCCGATATTCAGTTAGCAGAGCGGGAGATGGCTGCGATAAATGCTGATGTCGGGGCTGCGATTGCGAACAAGTATCCCAAATTTTATTTAACCGGCTCGCCGGGTTTATTGGCTGGCGATTTCAGCGACCTGTTCAGTAAAGACTCTGCAGCTTGGGTGGCAAGTGTCGGTGCCAGTTGGACCATTTTTGATGGTGGCCGCTCACAAGCCTTAGTTGAAATTGAAGAAAGTCGCTTTCAAGCGGCAGCACTTAATTATGAAAATGCGGTAAACACGGCTTTAAATGAAGTTGAGACGCTATTATTTGCGTTTGGTCGTAGCCAAGAGCTTGAAACTCTCGTGGTTCAAACCCGAGGTCATGCAGATACTGCGGTGAATAAAGCCAACTCATTGTATAAAGCTGGCTTGGTTGATTATATCTCGGTTCTTGACGCCCAACGTCAACAAAACTTAATTCGTGATTCCGAGGTCGCGGCGCACCTGCAAACTGCGCAAATTATTACTGGCTTGCACAAAGCATTAGGTGGTAACTGGAAAGTAAAATAAAGGCGCTACTTGCACTATTGCGGTAAAGGAGCAAACGATCCTTTACCGCAGCTATTGTGTTCTTATACACAGGACCTTGATTAGCTATGTTAATTAACCTGGAGTTATGATTTATAAACACATATTTCTCCCAAAGGCGGCTGATGTCCGAACAATGATGATCGCGGGGGAGGCTTATAAGAAACCTTTCACAGTGCAATGGTTTCTTTGTTGTGAAGTAAAAGTAGGCACTGTATCAAGGCATACAGCGCCCTGGGTGTTTTATCAAAAAGCGTAATAATCCTCAGGTACTGTTTCCATTGGTCGCCAGTCTAGTTCACCCGCTTGTGCGCCTTTATAACGTAACCAAGTTTGTGCGAGTAAATCTTGGCTTTCATCATCGTCTTTTACTTTTTGCGTTGTGCTTGATTGGACCCATTTAAACAACGTCGTAGCATCAACATCGCCGTTTTTGGCAAGCCCCAGCAAGAGCACTAAAATATGCTTACAAGCCCCGCCACCTTGTAAACCCCAACAAGGGGTGAGCTCTTCGGAACAGCAAGAATAATGCCCTTCATGTGTTAACATACATGAATATGCCTCACTAGAGCTTGTTTGGCTGCTGACGATGCCTTTAATATGCTGTGTATCATGGGTTTTGTATAAGCTATAAGAAGACTCTTTGAGCATTTGTAGTGCTTTTTTGAGACGATTAGCGTTGATGGTCCGTTGCAGTTTGATGACCAAGGTTTGAAAGTTTAGGTCGGTAACGGGAAGTTGATTGGCCATAAGATCGAGAAATTGAGTTTCACTGATTATTTTAGCGCCGTACTTAAGCGCTAACTTTTCTTGCGCCGCTTTCCCTTTTCCTCGTTTGTCTCCCAACACCAAAAAATGGGTTTCAGGGGTTACAGATTCGTGGTGTTGGCAACCAATATCAAGCAACACTGAATATGTGGGCTCTGTTACTACACTTTCTGGTAAAAACTCGAAACCACCAATAAATGAAAAACTAGCGGCCTTGATATTCGGGCGAGTTTTATAGAAAAAAGTAGCCTGATCTAATATTTCGATTCCAAATTTCTCGGCTTGGCGTATCGCCTCCGCTCTGCCTTTCTTTCGTTTTTCTCCCAGGATTAAGAAGTCAATATCCGCCGTAACTTTTTCTACTTGCTCTGCGCCATATTCTTTCATAATACTGTCTGGAGTGTCGCTCTTAGCATAATAGGCAGGCCATACGGAAAAATCACCAAAGTGAGCAAATGTTTTGCCTGCTAGCTTTGTTAAGAACTCATTATCAAAAGTCATATATCAACTCAATTCTATTTAAAATATTGTAATGACAGCAAGACTGCCTTGCATTATTGCTATGTTCAAGCCTTGTTTATGTTATTTTAACTCAACTGCTCAGGTAGTTACGAGCTATGGGCGAGTGTATAACCAGGTTAAGACGCTGTATTTATAAAACCATGTAGTAACTAGAGAATATGCAACAACACCAAGAATTAATAAATACGCTAATTGATTTACGAACTCAATTAGACAATTTAATAGTGAGAGGTTTAGCAACCTCTAGTGCGCAAGATTTGCGGTTTTTAGAACAGGCGCAACAACTATTCCACGAGCATGGTGTTACCAACCTAGCTTGTGCCATTGAAGACTTATTGACCGCTATTGATAGCAATGAGCATGGGGCGGTCAGGTTATTTAAATTGCAAACTGCTTTGTTCTTATTCGAGCGTTTATTTACCCAATCCACTTGTCTTGCCAGTGAGCATGATAAAGGAGAGATGTGAATATTCAGCAACTTCCTCCCAAACAGCAGCAAAAGCCTTTAATGACCTTGCTTAAGCAGGTGACGAAGGACATTGAGGCAATCATTTCGACGGGGATGCCAACCGCATCAGAAAGTACGGTTAAACAATTTGAGCAAGCCTTTAAACAAGCTTCATCTATTGGCCTAACGCGCTTAGGCTCTAACCTTCGGTTACTGATGCAAGAGATTCAGCGTTATGTACAACAAGATAATGCTTTTTCAAGTCGGCGTTTATCGTTTTTTTTAAATCGTTGTTGGTTAATGTGCAAGGGCTTATCGGAAGCGTTAGACAAGCAGAACGCAGTGCTGTGGCAATCGCTGAGCTTTAGTGAACAAACCAAGTCGTTTTCTGAACTTGACTGCATGACTCTTGGGGTCAGTAAAAAAATGGTTTCAGGGGTGTTTGCTGCTTTTGAGTTTCGGCTGCGAATGACAGATGAAGAGCACGAGTTGGCTAACAAGCTCATTTCATTTTCATTAATCTTTCCTTTGCCCAAAGCACAGAAAATACACCCTGAAGCCTATCTGGATTTTGATCAAAAACAGGGCTACCGGCCCAGAGAGTTATTGGAAAATGCATTTAAGTTCAATAAAGCCGTTGTCAGCTATGAAAGCCATCAACGTGTTCGTGTGAGTTTATTACCGGACTCGCAAGTCAGTTTTTTGAACCCGGCTATTTCATTGCCTCACTTCACTCGTTTAATTCAGTGTCAGCCCAAAGTTGCGAGGCAACAATTAAGTCAGTATAAGCCTTCGCCGTTTGACCTCGAAATTGATTTACAAACCGAAGTGCTATTGGTTGATTGGCAGATGAGTGAGCCTTATCAAGCGATAGGGTTCCCTGATCGCTTAGCGATAAATATCAGTGCCACGGGCAATGATTATGTCGCATTAATTAGCACGTCTGAAGAGGGCAAGGCATTATTGCTGGCGATGAAAAGATTGGCCAAATTGCCCTCTAAGCCAGCATTGTTTGCATTAATGCATTATGAGTTGGGGCAGCGCGTTTTGCAGCCATTAAGCGTGATCACAAGTAACGGTATTGAACATCTTATGCTTGGTGAAGATAAAACAGATTACAAAACCCTTTTTAAACAATTCAGTCAATAAGTAGTGAACCCATGGCAAAAACAGATGAAAAAATAAGAGCGCCGTTAGAGCAACAATACCAAGAGCAATTATTAGCCTTAAAACAAAATGATCCAGATACGCCTCCGCCTTCTTGGTTATTGTCACCAAAAATGGTGTTGTTATTTATACTGGGTGGGGAAACGCTCAATTATAAAAAAGGCAGGAAGACACAGCAGGTTGCTATTACGCAAAAGTTTTTTGGTGACCGACGCTTGGTTGAGCGAGCAATTATTACACTGGCGTCTGAGCGAGCGTTGTTATTAATAGGCGAGCCCGGTACAGGTAAAAGTTGGCTATCTGAGAATTTAGCCGCGGCCATCTGCGGCAATTCAACGCTTACGATCCAAGGAACCGCGGGCACAACCGAAGAGCATATAAAGTATACTTGGAATATTGCTAAGGTGATTGCGGAAGGTTATAGCCGTGATAATCGCGTTCCCTCTCCTACCATGGTGGCGATGAACCAAGGAGGATTACTGCGGTTTGAAGAAATCACCCGTTGCGTACCTGACGTGCAAGACTCTTTAGTTTCAATCCTGTCCGATAAGTCTATCGCAATCCCCGAGCTGCCAGATGACAATATGGTGTGGGCGCGCCCAGGTTTCAATTTGATTGCGACAGCCAACTCTCGCGACCAGGGGGTTAATGAACTATCTGCCGCGCTCAAGCGTCGATTTAATTATATCCACATACCGGTCGTTAGCGACGGGGCAACCGAGCAAGCTATTATTGCTCAGCGCATTGCTGAACTGACGGAACAATATCAGCTAACGGTTAGCGTTCAACCTGATGTCATTGAGTTATTAAGCCGTGTCTTTCGCGAGTTGCGCCAAGGACGAACGGAAGACGGTATTAAAATTAAACCGGTCTCCAGCACCTTGTCCACGGCAGAAAGTATTGCAGTTTTGTTAGATGCTTCACTGCACGCTCAATACTTAGGGAGCGGTGATGTCGGCGCACGTAGCCTTGCTGAAAACATGGTCGGGGCCGTTGTAAAGGAAGAAGCTAATGATCGCGCAGTGTTGGCTGAGTATTTAAACACCATCGCTAAAAGTCGAGGTGCAACCGATTCATTATGGAATGCATTCTACTTGGCTGCCAAAGGTGCATTGTAATTGATGAAGGCAGAAGACACATTGTGGCATCAGGCGGGTCTAGACACTTGCTTATTGTCTGAGTTGGAAGCGCTCACCCAAGAGCGGCTTAATGATGAAGTATATTGGTTGCCCGTTCGACATCACTCTCCCAGTTGTGCATTGATGGTTCAGCAAGCTATTTTAACGCAGCGACCTGAGCAAGTATTTATCGAAGCACCGGTACAATATCAAGACTTGCTTGCGGAACTCTTAGACCAGGGCACAAAGCCGCCGATTGCGTTTTATTCAAGCTTCAGTGATACCGATAATGAGTTTGCACTAGCTGGTATCACGACGCCTTCAGAGGAAATTGTGGCGGCAATGGGGAGTTGGATGCCATTGCTGGAGTATTCGCCGGAGTATGTTGCGATAAAAACAGCATCGCAAGTCGGAGCTAAAATCGTTTTTATTGATTTACCTGCCCACATTTCAGCTTTTTCAGTGGAAAGGGAAGGCGAGCAACAGGATAAAGCCGCGCTAGAGCAGCAGCAAATTTTAAATAGTCGCTTCTTTAAAATGCTAACGCAAGCAGGCCATTATCATCATTGGCACGAGTGTTGGGATGGGTTATTTGAATCCGAGCTATTAAAGCGTACTGAGATTCATCAATTCGACGCTTATCGTGCCAAAATGGCTGCATTTTCTGCTGCGGTAAGGTTAACCACCAAGCTAGACCAACAAACCCTCGTTCGCGAGGGGTTTATGTGGCAGCAAATCAAAGACCATTGGCTACCAAACGCAACGCGAAAACCAATGGTAGTATGTGGTGGGTTGCATATGTTCATGGCCAAAAAAAAGGCCGAAGAGCATACGCGTAACGCATTTGGCTTTGGCAAGGAATATCACACCATAGTGCCATTTAGTTACGAGCGATTGAGCCAACATTCGGGCTATAAAGCGGGGAATCGCGCTCCTTATTTCTATCAAGGGTTATGGCAAGCCTTAATCGGCAACCGTACTGAGTCGGAAAACTTGTATCAACAGGTACAGTACCTCATTGATTATGCGAGAAAAAAAGGAGAGCCGTTAACTGCGTCTGATGCTATAGCAAGTGTGCAGCATGCAATGATGCTTGGTCAGTTGCGTCATCGAGAAAGCCCTATTTTAGATGATATTGTGGATGCCATTTTTAGTTGTTGTTGTAAAGGCGATCCTGACCGAGAAGGGCAACATTTACAACGTGTTTTGTTTGAAGCTCTCACTGGCAACCAACAAGGCAAAGTAAGTGTGGCAGTGGAACAGTTACCCCTGGTAAAAGCTTTTCATCTTGAGTTAGCTTTACACAACATGGATTCAAAAGGTGAGGATAGAGAATATGAACAGCACCTTAAACTGGATATAAGGCAACCAGAGCAGCGAGCGATAGCCATTTTTTTACGTCGGCTGACATATTTAAAGGTGCCATTTGCTGAATCCATAAGTCAACAAGGCAATGAACGTTTGTTTCAAGAGCAATGGTCTTATTGTTTAACTCCCGGTACTCAAGAGCGCTTAATCGAGTTGAGCCAATACGGTGACACTTTGGAAGCCGTTGTGACGCATCAGTTACAGCACTTATTTTCAACTAGCGCTGCCATCACAGATATCAGTGAGGGCTTATTAATCGCACTTGATATGGCGCTGCCACAGATGGTCAGCCAGGCTCACAGTTTATGCCAACAGGCTTTAGTGAATGAGCATCGATTTGCTTCTTTAACTCAATCTTTCACCAACTTATTACTGTGCCGCCAACGACTGGTTTTGGTTGATTTTAGCGTCGAGTCTTTAGTGCCTTTATTGCAGCGTTGTTTCAGCTACGCGAACCATGCATTACTCACAATAAGCAATGCCCCGGCCGACGAAGAAGACGCTATTGTGCAAGGGTTACTGCAAATGTGCCAAGTTTACTTGAGCGATGAGTTAGCTGAGTTGGACCGTGATAACTTTATTCAGTATCTTCATCAGGTTGCAGATGCAAGTACGGTGCCTTTTTTGAAAGGGTGTTTTTATGGTGCTCTGATGGAGTTAAAGCAGCGAAGTACCGATGACTTGGCGCAAGAAATTTGCCGTTATCAATATACCGCCCCTGAGCTAATGATAGAGTGCAGCTTGTTTATTGAAGGGGTTGTTTCACTGTCACATACGTCAATTTTACTGGGTGCAAAGGAAATTGTAGCATCGATAGACGTGTTACTTAGCCAAGCGGAACCGCCTGTATTTGAGCAAATGGTGGTGCATTTTAGGGCCGCTTTTGAACGGCTAAGCCAACTGCAGCGGGTGCGCATTGCCGATGCCGTTGCCCAGCACTATGGCCTAAGTGAAGCAGAGCAGTTAAACCTTAATATTCCGTTAGCAGCGATTCATCAGCTTGCTGATCTAGACAACCAAGTCGCTGAAATCATGCATTCTTGGTTTGAGTTTTTAGAAGAAGAACAATGACAAAATTGCAGCGACACTCTCCTTACCAACCGGGCGTTAACCTTACTTCGCAGCAATTGAAAACGCTGACGAGGTGGCGTTTGATTCTCGGTCCTGATGCTGAAGAGCAGGGTATTACAATAAGTGACACCTTAAGTCAGCAACAAGAAGAAACATTAGATTATTTATTCGAAAGTACCTCCGCTGGTGGCAATGGCGCTGCTACGTTTACCATTCCCGAATGGGTAAACAGGGTTGATAAACTGTTTCCAAGAGAAGTGAAGGAAATAATGGAGCGAGAGCTGATAGCAAAGCGGGGAATTGAACAAATACTGCAGCAGCCAGAGTTATTGGAGAAAGTGGAAGCGAATATTGATCTCGTAAAAACCATTATGACGTTCAAAGACTTACTCAATGAAGAAACTCGCATTCTGGCCATGAAAGTGATTAATAAAGTGGTCTGTGAGCTCAAAGATAGGATAAAAGTGGAAGTCACGCAGAGTATTAATGGTGCCATCAACCGTAGCCGACATTCCCCTTCTCAGGTATTTCGCAACGTAGACTTACAAACAACGGTACGTAGAAATTTACACAACTGGGATCCTGATAAGCAAAAGCTAATCGTCGAGCGTGCTTTCTTTTATGCTTCAGAGCGCAATCAGCGGCCCTGGCATATCATAATTGCAGTGGATCAATCTGGCTCGATGTTAGAATCTGCTGTCTTTTCCACAATCATGGCTTCTATTTTTTATGAGCTTCCCGCTGTGCACACCTCGTTATTTTTGTTCGATACTGGAATAGCAGACTTATCCCACATGGTCGGTCAACCAGTGGACGTCTTACTTAAGGTACAACTGGGTGGAGGGACAGATATTGCTCAAGCGATGAAATATGCACAACAACTTATTAAAGAGCCAAGGCGCACTATTGTTGTGTTGATCAGTGACTTTATGGAAGGCGGAAATTTATCGCAATTACTCGCTACCACACATGAGATAGCCCACAGTGGCAGTCGAGTCGTTGGCCTAGGAGCGCTGAGTTATGACGCTCGAGAAGATTACGACCATTTCATCGCCGCCAAATTACAAAAGCAGGGCATGGATATTCTTGCCTGTACTCCCGAGCAACTAGCTTCGTCTATGGCTCGCATTATCCAAGGCTAGTTTTTAAGCAATATTGCCGCAGATACCCCAGTGACCCCAAATGCGTTACATGGAGCGAACAGCATAGTGTTTAAATAAATGGTTGCCTTGTTTCACAGATTGTTATGCTAACAATTACTCCACTTCGACAGGTCCGATGTCAACAGCACTGCCAAAGTCGCGTAAACTGCCTAAGATATCGTGACTAATGCCACTTGTTGTGGGAAAAGCAAGCGTAAAGGCATGTATAAATACATCTTGTATATCTTTACCCCTGTCTTGTATTTGCGAAAGTTCGATATTGGCAATATCTTTTTTAAATAAATCACTTAAGTTAGATTCATTGATGAAGTTGTAGCCCAATAAGTTTTCATTTGCACCTAATGAGTCATTTAAATAGGCTGCACTATCAAATAATTGGTGGCGTACGCGCACATTCATATTTGAGCCGAAATAATTATTCTCAATAAATACTTCTTCGTTAAGATCTTGTATTTCCGCTAATATATGATAACCCGTTTCTCCATCTTGATGAGACTCAGAGACATCCAAGATAATATTATTTGCAATAACTGTACTGCTTGGTGCTGAAATGTTAATGCCATTTGGTGCATCAAATATTAGATTGTTATAGATATAATGTTCGTGCATTGATGCTAAATGAATGGCTGCGGGCTGCCAAGAAGACGTGGAGGCAGTTGGCCCAACTTCACTGTCTAATGCATTAATATCGTGAATAACATTTCCGATGACATAGACCTTTTGACGCCACTTTGTTGCGCTTGTTGAGGCTACTCGTACGCCGTATTTCATACCATGTATATAATTATTGATGATCCATAAACCATCGGGCTCATATTGTGCGCCTATACCTTTAGACACTGACCAAGGCGTGTCGATGATGTCGTGAACATGGTTATTGGCAATGATAATATTTTTACCCGATTTAACCCACAGCCCAGATTGACGAACGTTATAAACTTCATTCTCAGATACATAAATACTGTGTGTGTTATGACTGTTATTAAAGCCACCGTGTATTTGTAATCCTGCCCCAGAAGCTGTGTGTAAGGTATTCCCTAAAAGCCATACATTTGAGCTGAACGCGTTGATAGTCACTAGGTGTGCATCTTGATCATAATCCGCATTGACATCACCTGAGTCATGAAACGTGCTGTTATAGATAACCACGTTATCACTGGCGGAATCAGCACTTTCGCCATTTACAGAGATGCCGCCAGTAACGTCAATATTTCTAATAATAATATTTTTCGCGGGGTAACCATTTGAAGCAGAGCCTATTTGAGGTTTGGCTCCTTGGGTAAAGTTAATATCCGTTAAATAAATATTCTTACCGGTCAGAATGACTTTTATTTTTACAAATTCTCCAGGTTTATCCTGTGCTTTGGTAATCCAAACGGGTCCTGAAATATCTGCTATCCACACTTCATCGTTTGCTTGGTAGTCAAGCTTGACATAGTTACCAGGTTTAAGGCCATGATCATAATCCCCGGAAATTTCGATGTATGCACCTGCTGTTAACTGTTTAGGCATATATTTTCGTGGGGAAGAAGGGGTACCAAACGCCATCTCGTTACTGCCATTAACCATGTCAATGTAGTAATACCCAGCTACCTCATTACTCCAGTCAGCCGGCCGTGCGGGCTTGGGTTGTTTATAATCGAGAGTAGGGGAAGGAATGGCGACAGCAAGGGCGTTATTTCCTGCGATAACGGGTGGTTCTGAAGTAACGCTTGTTGATTCTGCCTTATCACTAGCAGGTGTTGATTCTGTTTTATCGTTAGTAGGTGTTGACTCTGTTTTATCGCTAGTAGGCGTAGCGACGACAGAAGAGTCGCTACCATCACAAGCTGATAGAAATAAAAGCAAAACAGCGATAATGATTAGTTGACTTGGATTTTTTTGAAGAAAAGAGAAAGTAGGTATAGCCACAGTGATAGCATCAATAGAAGGGGTAACAAGAGAGTCTTCTTAATGCATAAAAAAGTCAAATAAATATACTTAATAAACCACGGCGGTCACATTCAGACTGTCCGAACAGTTTAAGACCAAGCATGTTATATCATGAAGATAAGAACGAAATGCCCGATAGATCAAGGGACTCGAGCTTTAGCCGCTTGTTTTGGTAATAGTGGTGACGGTCGAGTTTGGCGATGAAGCTGACAGTTGCCGCTGAAAAACAGACAACCGTCAGGTCGGTTATATGCCTAATATATATTAATCATCGCCTAGATAAAGTGAAACAACAGATTTTGTATTTACAGAATCTCTGTTACCACCAATTAAGTAAACTTTACCTTTGTATAATAGCCCATCTTGATACCACTTACTGGGGGTATTAACCTCGAAAAGTTCCCAAAACAATGATTCTACATCTAGCCTGTATAGACTTGTGGTTAATTCATCATTTAAGTCCGTATCGTTTACAACATAAATGTATTTTCCACTCGCAACCGCCACACCAGAGAGGTTTCTTCGCTCTGGCAGTAAAGGTAATTCAGACCAAGTATCCGTAGCTGGGTTATAGCGCACTCCTGCTGTATCAAAGGTGTTGTGTGGGAACACATATAGCTTACCATCAACTTGCGCCACCGCATTCATACTCGTGCTAAATGGTAAATCTTTACCGAAACGCCATCTCCCAGTGAGGAAGTTGTAAATTTGCACACGGTTAGTACTCTCATTAACACTGTCCAGCATACCACCAAAGATAAACAGCTCATCTCCAACAACTTCTATTTGTGGGCTCCAATCTAACTCAGTAGGTGCTGTAGAAATTCGGTTAAAAGTAGATGTCTCTCTGTCCAGTAGATACAGTTGACCTTTATCAAAGGCGTAAACATCCCCTTTGTAAGAAATTGCATCGCCATAAGTATGACTGCCGATGTATGAAGTCTTGAGAACCAAGGATTCTTCAGTTATCAAGTTGTAACTTTCAATATTACTTAAGTTACTCACGTATAATTGATGGTCAATCGCAGCTACCATTGGAGCAAGGTACTCACCGGAAAGCTCTGCGTGCTCTGTAACAGGCACTGACTCATCACTCAAAATTATCTGCTCACGACCAAAATTGATATCTCGGTCATCAAACAAGTCTAAGTTGATTGTTTCTTCGCCTTCGTAAAGAGCATCGTCAAGTATGCGAAGTCTCACTTTACCTTCTAAACTGCCAGCTTCAACCAATAGATTTGTCGTCAATACCTTGAAGTCAACGTCTTCAGTTGCTGTCGAATCAGTCGATACTTCCACCCGTACTTGACGTTCAAAGGCAGAGACTTCATCGAACTTAAAAACCAGGGTATGCTCGTAACCCGATTCCCACAAGGTAATATCTTGATCAAGCATTTTGTAGCTATACACGGGTTCGATAACAACAACGTTTCTCGTCTGGTAAGTAAAGTTACCCTGACTGTCCTCAACCTTGTATGTAATGTCATAATTGCCAGCGGCCGCAGTGTTAACATTGTTCGTGACTTCAATGCTGGCACTAATATCACCGTCATAGTTATCAATAGCGATTGCACCAGGATCCATGTAGTCAGCACCCGCTTTAACGGTAATATGCCTCTCACCAATTAGGTTAATAGTGGGTTGTAAATCATCTACTACAGACACTGTTCGTTCAATAGTGGCAGAGTTCCCTGAATGATCTACTGCGGTGTAAGTCAACACATAGTCGCCTAATTCGCCTTGATTCACTCTGCCAGAAGTGGTTACTTCGAGTGCTCCATCAACCAGGTCGAAAGCTGATACTCCAGGTTCAATGAAGTCGGTATTGTACGAATGAGTAATGGCTTCGCCACCAATGAGCTCAAAATTGGGTGGCGTTAGATCTTCTACAGTAACCACACGACTAATTGAAGTGGTGTTTCCTGAGGTATCAGTTGCACTGTAAACCAGTGTGTATTGTCCGAGAACATTGGTATCAACAGAACCACTGATATTCACGCTCAAAGCGCCATCAACATCATCTGTTGCTACAGCGCCTAATTCTTCGTAGTTACTGCCCCACGAAATATTAAGCTGGGCATTACCATTGAGTCGCACTTCTGGAGGCAGAGTATCTCCTGAAGCACTTGACGAGTCACTACCACCTCCACCTCCACATGCCGACAAGGCGAGTGCAGATAAACTTAAAAAACCGCAAGTAAGTATTTTACAACGTGACATCAGTTTCCTTCCTGAACTTTTGATATAAATTTTCCGCAAGAATATTATCAAATTTCAGTCAAATTGGTGCCTTATAATGACGTGCTGTTCTTTTTCTCATGCTTAAGGTTTATTTTATTTCATTGCTTATAAGATGCACTGAGTTTGAGAAGTGTAAAGCGCTAACTTAAAGGAAAGAACAGATAAAAAGCCTGATTGAAGCTTTAAATAAACAATTTTAATCACCCGCCCTGATTACAAAGCTAACAATGGTAAGCGACCGTTGATGGCAGCTTAGCTCTATGATTAATGCGAACCTTTGAGCGAGTCCTGAATTAAGAGAGCTGAAGCCTCTTTTAGGAAGGTGCTGACGGATCCCCTCATAATTTCCCTAGTCCAGCGTTGTGCGTGAGCCGTTGATATTCCAGTATTGCCCATTGATATTGGGACTCGTAAATTTGATACCGCCTATGGCTCCGAACTTCCCTTCCTAAGCGGGGTATGGAAAGCACTCTGCGATGTTTTATTGTGTTGGCTTGAAAGTCAAAATGCCACTTCGCTTGTACCGCAACGAGTCCAT
>NZ_QZCH01000043.1 GCF_003596335.1 Motilimonas pumila | reverse complement strand
CGGTACTAGCTCAGCTGGTAGAGCGCGACCTTGCCAAGGTCGAGGTCACGAGTTCGAACCTCGTGTACCGCTCCAAACATCGCAATAGCGAAAAAGGCGGAATGGCAGAGTGGCCATGCAGCGGATTGCAAATCCGTCCACCTCGGTTCGACTCCGGGTTCCGCCTCCATACAATGTGACAGAATTTGGCGCCCGGGTGGTGAAATTGGTAGACACAAGGGATTTAAAATCCCTCGCTTGTAAGAGCGTGCCGGTTCAAGTCCGGCCCCGGGCACCACTTCATTCAGTACGACTCCACTGTAAGCAGAGTCTGTGATGCGGTACTAGCTCAGCTGGTAGAGCGCGACCTTGCCAAGGTCGAGGTCACGAGTTCGAACCTCGTGTACCGCTCCAAATTAAAAAAACCTGACTCTGTCAGGTTTTTTTTTGCCTTAATTTCGCATTCTGCCACTTTGATGGCAGATATCTTGAGCCATCTTGTTAAGATAACCACAGTTTTGATTTGGCCATTTCATAAGGAATTGATCCCATGGCTTTGTTCACCCGCTTATGGGTATGTTTTATAGTGTTACTTTCACCTGCCCAGTTAGTCGCTCAAACCAACGATGAAGTTATTAAAAAGGCTAATGCGGCATTGGGACTTATGTCATTTACCATGGTGCCAGATGTCACTACCAGTAACTTATCCATCGGCAAGGGGGATGGAGAAAGCAGCGATTTGTTATTAAGCCAGGTCGG
Organism: Motilimonas pumila; assembly: GCF_003596335.1. GTDB lineage: Bacteria > Pseudomonadota > Gammaproteobacteria > Enterobacterales > CBDFNC01 > Motilimonas > Motilimonas pumila. The sequence goes on along the minus strand of NZ_QZCH01000043.1, from coordinate 21,413 downwards.
TGGTGGTGCGACTATGTCGAAAGAGGTGCCTGTCTACCTTGAAGGCAATCTATCTTTTAGCCGATATGATCCTACTTTTGTGATTTCCAAGGGCGATAAAACCAGTGTCATCCCTTTGAAGTGGAACAGCGTATCGGTCAGCGGCGGTGTAGGGTGGGACTTTCCTATTGCCGAAAATTGGGTCTTAAGGCCCATCGCGAATATTGCGCTTGGCACCGTAATGAGTGATATCACGGTTGCCGGTTGGGTGATTGAAGAAGAACTTGGTATTGACCTTGATTTCTTGGATGGCGGTCGACTTGATGCTTTTGGCTATGGCGGCTCGTTAATGCTGGATTATGAGTTATTTTCAAAGGCCCAAGACATTGATGCGGAGCTGCGTTATAGCTACATTCGCCTTGAAAGCTTTGGCTCAACACCGGACGGTATAAAAGGCCAAGCCAATGCGGAAAACCTCAGTCTCTATTTGCGCCGACGTGCTCCTACTGGCGTAGAATGGTTGCAACGGCCGTTGCGCTACGTGATGGAAGGGGCTCATACCCAGTTTTTTGGTGAGCAGCGGGGCGCGTTAGGGTTTAAATACCTCAGTTCGGTGGGCTTAGGCTTAGAGCTTGACTCGTCAGCATACACCAAAATAATCAGCCGCACGCGTTTGGTGGCACGCTATATGTTTAGCTCAAATACTGAAGGATATTCCGTTGGCTTAGCCATGAGCTTTTAAGTAAACTGGCGCCTTGAACAATATAGGTAGCCTGATATGAGCTTTAGCCCGTTATTAGAAGAACTGATTAAAAGCCTGCAATGTTTGCCAGGTGTTGGCCCTAAATCTGCCCAGCGCATGGCCTTTCACTTATTAGATAAAAACCGCCGCGGCGCGCAGCAGCTAAGTGATACTCTTGCCCATGCCATCGCTGATATTGGCCATTGTCAGCGATGTCGTACATTCAGCGAAGATGATGTTTGTAAATTGTGTTTAAACCCTAAGCGTCAACAAAGTGGCCAGTTATGTGTGGTCGAAACCCCCGCCGACGTATTAGCGATAGAACAAACGGCGCAATTTTCAGGGACGTATTTTGTGTTAATGGGGCACCTTTCGCCACTTGATGGTATTGGTCCAGATGATATTGGCATGGACATTCTTGAGCAGCGCTTGAGCCAGGAAGGCATTGAAGAACTGATCTTGGCCACGAACCCAACGGTAGAAGGGGAGGCCACTGCGTATTATATTGCTGAGATGGCGGCGCAATATCAGGTCAATGTTAGCCGCATTGCCCATGGCGTCCCAGTGGGCGGAGAATTAGAACTGGTAGATGGCACTACTTTGTCTCATTCTTTTGCTGGCCGTGTTCCACTTAAATAAAAAAGTTTTAATTTTTTTAATTACTCGCCTTGAAAGCGTTTGTCCCTAGCCCCATTGTCTTTTGTATCCTTGTTAACACTGAATACAGAGACGAAAGATGACAGACGCAGTTCATTCAGAAACCCATGGCTTCCAAGCGGAAGTAAAACAATTACTACAATTGATGATCCACTCTTTGTACAGCAACAAAGAGATTTTTCTTCGTGAATTAGTATCTAACGCTGCTGATGCGGCAGATAAACTTCGTTTTAAAGCTCTTTCAAACGCTGATTTATACGAAAGTGACGGCGATTTAAAAGTTCGTTTGAGTTTCGATGCTGAAGCCAAGACGATAACGATCGCGGATAACGGCATCGGTATGACCCGCGATGAGGTAATTGAGCACTTGGGTACGATTGCAAAATCGGGCACCAAAGAATTTTTTAGTCAGTTATCGGGCGATCAAGCTAAAGACTCGCAACTTATCGGCCAGTTCGGCGTAGGTTTCTACTCGGCATTTATCGTCGCAGACAAAGTCACCGTGAATACACGTGCGGCAGGAACTGAAGCTGCCCAAGGCGTACAGTGGCAATCTGCTGGCGAAGGCGATTACACGGTTGCAGATCTCAATAAGGCCGACCGCGGAACCGAAATCATTTTGCACCTGCGCGAAGGTGAAGAAGAGCTGCTGAACGATTGGCAGTTACGCTCTATCATAGGCAAATACTCAGACCATATCAGTATTCCCGTTGAAATGTGGAAGGACGAAGTACCGGAGTCTGAAAGCCCAGAAGGCGAAAAAATTGCAGCGGTACCGGGCGAGTGGGAAGCGATCAACAAGGCAACAGCGCTGTGGACCCGTGGTAAAAATGACATCAGCAACGATGAATACAACGAGTTCTACAAGCACATTTCTCACGACTTTGAAGATCCATTAAAGTGGAGCCATAACCGCGTAGAGGGCGAGCAAGAATATACCAGCTTGTTATACATTCCGGCGCGCGCCCCTTTTGATCTGTGGAACCGCGAAAAACAACACGGTTTGAAACTGTACGTGCAACGTGTGTTTATCATGGACGATGCCGAGCAGTTTATGCCGACCTATCTGCGCTTTGTGAAAGGTGTACTGGACTCAAATGACCTGCCACTGAACGTATCTCGTGAAATCTTACAAGACACGAAAGTGACCACTAAGCTTCGCAACGCCTGTACCAAGCGCGTATTATCCATGCTTGAGAAGTTGGCTAAAAACGACGCTGAGAAATATCAAAGTTTCTGGAATGAGTTTGGCCAAGTGCTTAAAGAAGGCCCAGCAGAAGACATGGCAAACAAAGAAAAAATTGCCAAGCTACTGCGCTTCTCGTCAACCGAAACAGACATACCTGAGCAAAGCGTGTCTTTCGACGCTTACATTGAGCGAATGAAAGAAGGTCAAAACAAGATTTACTACATCACGGCTGACAGCTTCAATGCCGCGAAAAACTCTTCGCATTTAGAGATTTTCCGTAAGAAAGGTATTGAAGTCATGCTGTTGTGTGACCGTATCGACGAATGGTTACTCAGCCACCTTAATGATTACGACGGTAAAACGTTAGTGTCAGTAACTAAAGGCGACCTTGATTTAGGCGACTTAGACGATGCAGAAAGCAAGGCAGAGAAAGAGAAGCAAGAAACTGAGTTTGCGAGCTTCTTAACGCGTGCAAAAGAAACCTTAGGTGATAAGGTTGCTGAAGTACGCTTAACCCATCGTTTAACTGGCACGCCTTCATGTATCGTTGCTGGCGAGCACGACATGAGCACACAAATGATGAAATTGATGCAATCTGTGGGTCAAGACGTGCCAGAGCAAAAACCTGTGTTTGAGCTTAACCCTGAGCACGCGATGGTGAAGCACGTTGCAGACATTCAAGATGAGGAAAGCTTCGGCGAATGGATCAACTTGTTGCTGGAACAAGCGGTATTATCTGAAAAGGGTAACCTGGATGATCCGTCTGAGTTTGTTGCTCGCATCAATGCGCTATTGATGAAGTAGTCGACGACAACACATCCAGAATGTTAAAGGAGGCCATTGGCCTCCTTTTTTTATTGCTGTGATCTCACGCCAAGAAAAAGCAGCACTGTTATGGTGCGCCAGACCTTCTAGTGATAAAGTATGAAGGAATCTGTGATATTACTTATCACTTAACCTCTCAAATCAATATGGTTTGTGGTCGACGGAACGGCAACAAATGAATTATGCGAATTAAATTATCTGTTTTTATCGCCTTATTAGTCGCGACTGTGGCTGTATTGCCAGCGAGTGTCGTGGCGTACATGTTTTATCAACAAATGCATATCGCGGTGGAACAGACGACAAAGCAAAACCTTGCGCTGCAATCTAGCCTCACCGGCGAGAAACTGACTTATCGAATGGAAGTGCTATTGTCTGGCTTGGCACTTTTTGCAAGAGAAAAAGGAGAGGCGGAATTTGAGCTTTCTACCAAACGGGAAATTAATAACCGTTTGCGGCAGTTTCTCAATACTTACCGTATCGTAAATTCTCTATATTTATTAGACGCTAAAGGCCAGGTTGTAACCGGTATTGGTGCGGCGAAAAAGCACGTCATTAAAGAAAATTTTGCGGCTAAACCTGAGTTTAGTATTAAGCCTGAGCCCCATGGCAGTTTTATATTTTTTGATAACAGTCAGTTGGTGCACAGCGTAGAAAACCCTTATGGTGTAGCCATCATCACCCCAGTGTTTAACAAGCGTCATGAGCTGACCAGCTACTTATTATCCATCATTCCAAGTCAAGACTTACCTCAGCTGATTGGTAAACACAGCAAACAATTCAAGGTCGCTTTTTATCATCAAGGAAGCTGGCTTGCCGGCGATTACTGGGAAGCGAACGCTGATATCAACGACTACATTCATGACATTGACATAGGTTTGCCAAATTATGGCAATTTATTGAGCGTGAGTATTCACATTGCCGAGCCCGCTGACCGCTTAATGTTTGCCGTGGAAGAAGCCATGACGCCGATTTATGGGGTAGGGGCGACTCTGTGCTTGGCGACCTTGCTATTCAGTTTCTTTATTGCCCGTTATATTACGGCAAGTTTATCGCGTTTTTATCAGCATATTAATAGCCTACAAGCAGGGGTTAAAGACGATTATCACCCAAAATTTTGGGTGGTTGAATTGCATAACTTGTACCAAATTTTCAATAAAATGCAGCTGACGATCGGCCAGCAATTATCCAACCTACAATCTAAGAACAGTGAGTTAAAGCAAGCTGATATTTTACGCCAACAGTACCTAAGTCAGGTAGAGTCCCTTAATAAAGAGTTGGAAGAGAAGGTACAAGAACGTACGCAGACATTAGAAGAAACCCTCAAACTGGTCGAAGAAAGCAGCGTGGTATTAGAGCGGGTGATCCGCTATCGCCGTGAGTTACAAGGCTTGGACAATATTGCTGTGATTGAACTGACCTTAAAATACCTGAAGCAAAGCCTGCCACAAATGGATATGGCGCTGATCATTCAAGGCGATCGTTATCATCAAGCGGCAATGAAGCAAACACAAGCTGTGTTTGATCTTGAGCAAGTGTTAAATAAATCCATGGCCTTGGGTGAAGAGCAATGGCATCAAGGAGTGAGTGCCCTTGACGATGGCACTCCTGTATTGCGATTAGGACGCAACGGCAGTGGCTTAGGCTGTCTTGCGTTGAAACAGATGCCATCGTCCCAATTTCAGCATTGCTTATTAATGTTTGTAAAAGAACTGGGCAGCTATCTTGAAATCCGAAAACTGACAGCAGAGTTAGACTTTTTAGCGCGAACAGATGCCTTGACACAACTGGGTAATCGAAAGTTATTTGACGAAACGTTAGAGGGCTTTGAAACCCAACTGGATACAGAAGTTGGCTTGTTCATTATCGACGTGAATGGTTTAAAACAAGTCAATGATAATAAAGGCCATGAAGTGGGCGACGCCTTATTACAAAAAGTGGCGGAACTGATCCGTCATTGCTCTGGTGGTATTACCGACAAGTGTTTTCGCTTAGGAGGCGACGAATACGCCATTATTCTAGCCGGTGATGAACTTAAGCAAAGCCAAACTTTGTACAAAAGGTTGCTTGAAGAGCAACCGAAAATGAACTTTGCGTTTGACGTCATGGGCGGATATTCTGGTTTTAGCTGCAGTATTGGCTTTGCTTCCACCGCCAATACTATTTTTTCAATGCTTTACAGCGTTGCAGATCAAAACATGTACCAAGTAAAACGCGAGCATTATCGGGATGCTAGGACAAAAAAAATGGCGTAAAACGCACGAAGCAAACCAGTTCGACTTGAGTAATCAAATCGAGCAGTGTAAATTGCTCAGGTTTGAAAATTACACTAAATAGCGGGAGTCATTTTATGCGCATTATTCTTTTAGGCGCGCCAGGAGCAGGCAAGGGAACACAAGCACAATTTATTATGGAGAAATACGGCATTCCGCAAATTTCTACCGGTGACATGCTAAGGGCTGCAATTAAAGCAGGTACTGAGCTAGGCCTAAAGGCAAAAGAAGTGATGGACGCTGGTCAGCTGGTGTCTGATGAGCTTATCATTGGCCTGGTAAAGGAGCGTGTTGCACAAGATGATTGCAAAGCAGGCTTTCTATTGGATGGTTTCCCTCGCACTATTCCACAAGCTGACGCGATGAAAGAAAATGGCATCGACGTAGATTACACCCTAGAGTTTGATGTGCCTGACGAAGAAATCGTTAAGCGCATGAGTGGCCGCCGCGTTCACTCTGGCTCAGGACGTGTTTATCACGTTGTCTACAATCCGCCAAAGGTCGAAGGCAAAGATGACGTTACCGGTGAAGAGCTGTCTATTCGCCCTGACGACGTCGAAGAGACGGTACGTAAACGCCTAGCGATTTACCATGATCAGACTAAACCATTGGTTGACTTCTACACCAAAGATGCTGATGCAGGCAACAGCAAGTACTTTAAGTTAGACGGCACTCAAGCAGTGGATGCCGTAAGCGCGCAATTAGCTGATATTCTTGGTTAATTTGCTTTAAAGCTTACAATAAAAAACCAGCGCCATGCGCTGGTTTTTTTTGTTTGAATATTTTATGCCTGTGACACTTTAATGCATTGGACATGTTCTGGTTTGATCATGAAGCTGCAACACTTTTTACTCAGTGACGCTTGCCTCTGCTCTATCCTCATACTTAGCCACTGGCTATTTTCTATCATTGCAACAACACAAGCCCATCAGCGTGCTCTTTAGCACTCGCATCGCCCACTTAATAACAACAGATCCTTGCGCTTAATGCAGTTGAGACTGACATGTTTTGGGTAAGAGTATGCCTTGGCATTGGCCTTGCAACGATGCTTGTTTGAGTTGATTTAAGCTGGCTTGTTCTAATTGATTTAAATCTGTCACTACTGCGCAACATGAGCCAACGCTTAATAAGGTCATTAGGCATGCAAGTTTGCTGTTGGCGACGCTACTTTTAACCTGCAATACCTTTTCGGTATTAATACCAAGTTGCTTGAGCAAGCGTTTGTCCAATTGCTTAGGGCCATCAAGGATCACTAACCAACGTGGATCTCGGTTGTGTTTTGTCAGCTTATGTAGCAAACCATGAAAGTAGTGTTCCGTCGCTTCTATTGGGTTGGATGCTTGGCTTGCCTTGGCAGGCAGAGTCGGTGCTGATTGCAGTGGCATACTCAATAACATGGCTTAATCCTAAACAATTTAAACATACTGTATATCCATACAGTATGTTTAAATTAATCGTAGATCAAGTTTTTTTGCATAAAATATCCACGATTTGCCGAAACAAGCGTCATATTTATTTGACCTCCCTAGCACTTAACTCATGCCGAAGATTTTTCCTTGATTACTTCTTGTTGCGATATCTATTAATTGGCATTATGACTGGCATGCGCCTAAGACGCCGAAACCCATAAGGAAGAGCATGTACCAAGAAGAAGATTTGAAACAGGCGGTGCAACAAGGCATTTTTAGCGCCGATGCGGTTGCCGAGTTTAAGCAGTTGGTTGCCTCAAGACGCGGCACGCCTCAAGCCGATGAAGAGAGTTTTAAACTTATCGGTGGCTTTAATGACATTTTTATCGTCATTACCTGCGCCATTTTATTATCCTGCAGTTACTGGATCATGGCAGATAACAATCAACACCTAGCTTGGACCTTGGTATCCTTACTCAGTTGGGGATTAGCAGAGTTTTTTGTTAGAAAGCGGAAAATGGCGTTGCCTGCTATTTTTCTACTGTTGGTGTTTGTCGGCAGTTTAATCGCACACAGTTTGGTATGGATGCCGTTAGATGAAAAGAACACTTGGGTGCTAGCGACAGGCGTAGCAGCGCTAGGCGCAGCATTACATTGGTGGCGTTTTCGTGTACCGATAACGATTGCTGCGGGGACGGCGGCGTCAGTGTTGTTTGTACTGGCAAGTATAGTGAGTGCCTGGCCACAGTTGATTGAACACGCCATGCCCATGCTGTTTACCTGCGGAGTGGTGATTTTTGCTTTTGCTTTATGCTGGGACCGGGCTGATACTGCGCGCGAGGATTATCAATCTGACGTGGCGTTTTGGCTGCATTTAATGGCTGCGCCCTTGATTATTCACCCAGTATTTAGTCATTTAGGCATATTAATGGGAGAAGATAATTTTTACAGTACCATTTGGATTGTGGCCTTGTATGTCGTCATGACTCTGGTATCCCTGGTCATTGACCGACGTGCGTTTATGTTGTCTTCTTTGGTATACGTGATTTATGCCATTACCAACATTGTTGAGGTTATGGGAGGTATTGCGTCAAGTTTGGCATTAACGGGAGTCGTAGTGGGCAGCGTGTTGTTATTGCTCTCTGCATTTTGGCAACAAGCCAGGGCCAGCCTTTTGAATATTTTGCCGCAAGGGATTACGCGAAATGTACCAGCGGCGCAAGCTGACTAGCTGAAACACTAAACTGGCTAACCCTGGCAGCATCATTCACCGGGTTAGCCTTTATCATCAACATGACTGGTTTATTCTTCAACCAATTGTTCACAGCGGTAATGAGCTTGTTTATCGCCTTGTGCTTCTCCTAAAATTTTAGCCAGTAAAGGCAAACATTCGCTCATTTCTTGTTTTAATTTCCACGGCGGATTGATGACTATCATTCCCGCAGAAGTCATGCCCTTTTCTTGAGTATCTGGCTGTAGGCCCAGTTCAAACAACTGAATATTACGGATGCCACTTTCCTTTAGGCCTTGCTCCATTTTTTCAATACGCTGGCGTTCAACCACAGGGTACCAAATGGCATAAACCCCCGTTGCAAAACGTTTATGCGCTTTGATAACACTGCTGATTACTTTGTCGTAATCGGACTTAATCTCATACGGGGGATCGATCAACACATAACCGCGACGCTGCGGCGGGGGCAGCTTTGCCTGTAAACCTTGAAAGCCGTCGCTATGATGAACCTGACAATGACGTTGGCCAGCAAAAGTTTGCTTTAATAGCTCTATCTCGGTGCTATGAAGCTCAAACAGGTTGAGTTTATCCGTTTTATCCATTAAATGTTGAGCAATGCTAGGCGACCCTGGGTAGTGGTTTAGAGTATCCGTTGGGTTAAAGCTGCGAATAACCGCGATATAATCGGCCAGCGTCTCGGGTAATTGTGTATGTTGCCACAGTGGCGCTATGCCCGTTTCATATTCGCGGGTTTTTAATGCTTGCGCCGAGTCTAACAAGTAAGCGCCAGGACCACTGTGGGTATCCAGATACATGAAAGGCTTTGGTTTTTGCTTTAAGTGGCGCAAGATACGGACGGAAACTAGGTGCTTAAGCACATCAGCAAAATTGCCGGCATGATAGGAATGACGATAACTTAACACAAGGAGAGCCTCATAAAAGATGAAGCGCCTATGATAACCGCATCGAACGCGGGTGCAAGCTTTGAACTTAGGCTTCAGTACCTTAAGGCAAGCCGTTAAAACTTAAAAGTGAGATCTATACTGTTCACCTCAAAGATAAATCGTATAGCGTAACACCCTGCTTTAACTATACTTTGTATAGATTTGAAGAAAGAGAACAGAATATGAAAATGTTTCTTGCAGCATTTTGGGCGCCAAAAGGACTTATCTTCTGGCACGAATTAATCCGGAGCTTTGCCATTTCCTTGATGTTGCTATTTGGCTTGGCGGTGCTAGGCTTGCTCGCTGCGCAAAGTTTGATTACATGGGCATATTTAGCCTTAGCGGTACAGTTAATTATGGCGACAGGCTCGCGTTTATACTTTGGCGATACGCCGCCACCCCAGAGTCGCTTTGCTCAAAAATAGCCTCATTCCTCATTTACAATGTTACCATGTAGCGTTTTTTGTGAATGAGGATCAACACAATGGCTAAAATCAAAAAAGTAGTGCTTTATGTCAGTGATAATTGTGCCCACTGTAAAACCGCGAAACAATACTTAGATAGCCAAGGCATAAAATACCGACTTGCGAACGTTAAAGATCCACGCGGCCGAAAAGAGTTGGCTGCATTAGGGGCTCGCGCTGTACCAACGCTGAAAATCGGCGAGCAAGTGTTGCATGGCTTTGACGTCAAGCAATTCAATCAAGCTATGTCTTAAAAGAAAGGCCCACTCTGACCTTAAACCTTACACTGCTTTTTCGCGCTCTTGGCTTGGCCATTCACACACTGGATAGCCACCACGATTTGCCAGTTTGATTTAGCTGCGCATCATAGGTAAATACAAATCATTAAAAGCGCTGAGGCTTGGGAATAAATCCAGTAACTGACCATCAGACAAACCAAACCATTTGGCTAATGTCGCGCTGTATTGATCTGTGCTGACTTGGGGGATTAGACGGCCCCCTTTAACGTCAAATTCACTGCCAAGGCGCTGTGGCAGAAGCTGGCCGTAGATATCACCGCCTTTCACAGCGCCCCCCATGACCATTTGATTTCCCGCCCAGCCGTGATCTGTGCCATCACCATTCGAGCTTAAAGTACGGCCAAAATCTGACATCGTAAAGCTAGTGACTTGTTGGCTGACGCCAAGAGAGTCCATTGCCCGATGAAATTCGCTCATGCTGGTGGCTAAAGTGCTTAGCAATTCAGGGTGCTTGGTCACTTGTTCATCGTGGGTATCAAAACCGCCCATGGTGGCATAAAAAATCTGCCTGCCGCCTCCTTGTTGACTTTGCGACGCTATGACTTTGGCAATGGTGTGAAGTTGCTGCGATAAAGGCATGTCTGAAAAGCCGGGTAAGGGCGCTAAGCCTTCTAAACTGGCATTCATAGCTTGGCTTTGGGCAATACCCTTAGATAGTCCTTGGCTATAAGAGTTTGCCAATGGGTGAGCTTGTTGACGGAGCATACGTGAAATAGCGGCATCAAACTGCTGCGCTCTGGTACTTGTTCCTGTAAGGGGATGAATTTTGGCTTGGCCAGAGCGTGACATGGCAAAGGCTGAGGTAGAATGGCCACGTTGCCATGGGTTGGTGCCGGCCAGCGAGATGTTGCTGGCAAAGCCCGGGGCAGCCTCTAGTAACTCTAGCATCCTGGCGCCCCAGCCAGTATTTAAACTCTGCTTTTCTTGGCCGTGCATCCAGCGACCTTGTTGGTCATTATGAGAGAATAAATGAGCAGGAATATGGCTGCGCTTGTTTTGGTAATCACTCAAACTGGTTGGCGCTCTGAGTGTCCCCACGCCGGCGATAAATGCAAAATCCCCCTGTTCAAACAGGCTTTGAAGCGCTGCAAGAGCAGGGTTTAAGCCGGTATCTGGTAACTGAGACACAGGGCTTAACGGCAAGGGTGATTCAATGGCCAAGTTTTGGCGGCTCGCCAAGTAATCGGCTTTTTCATCACCTGAGAGCGGGATAAGCATATTCATTGAGTCGTTGCCGCCCAATAAAAATATACACACCATGGCCTTATAGTCGGTGTAGTTTTGCTGGTTTAATAAATTTTGCATCGCTTGTAGCTGGGTTGAAGTCAGCGCCGCAGCAGACACACCGCCTTTGATACACATTGATAGAAATCGTCTACGATCCATCGGGTTACCTTTGTGTTACATATTCAGGGGCTATTGCAATAAGAAATAAACAATAAGCAATTTGGTACTCTGGCTGTTTGTTTTCGGCCCATTCAAACACGGCTAATAGCTCTTGCATCATGCTTAAGCTCATCTGGTCACTGAAAAAAAGCCGGTTATAGTAATCAATCAACCCTTGCGGCCCATGTTGCGCCAGATGTTGTTGGTGCTGGGATAAGTCAATCAGGATCTGGTTCCCTGTGTCGCCTTCTTTTAGACTGTCAATGCGCCAGAGTAAACTGGCGTAGTGGTAATTCATTAACCCTATGCTGGTCACGCTGTTGGCGATTTGAGCTTCAGGGGCGACCAGCTCAGTGTCGGCAAGCGTTTGTGGCTGATAATCTGGTCGGTAGAAATTGAAAACAGACGGCGAGCCCAGTGGCGCTTGACCATGGCTCGAAGCGAGGTCCCAAGTGTAAAAGAAGCCAGATTGGCTGTAAGCAGATAGCTCACGCCAGAACTGCACTGTTTGCAACAGCGGCTCTTTGAGTTTGCCGAAGTGGCTTGGTGCATAGGTTAAGTCTCTGGCTTCTTGGTCCATTAGAATGGCGTACACAGTGGCCTTAAGGTCGCCTCGAACCCCTTGGCCATTATCGTTAAATACGCTGGCCACTCGCTCAACGTAGGCCGGACTTGGGTTGGAAGTCGTCAGCCGCTGAATAAGCTGTTTGCCAATAAATGGGCCAACGTTAGGGTGGTTGAATAAGTTATCCAGCGCAATTTTCAGGCTTTGTTCAGGCCCGGTTCCTGCTGCAATTCGCTCGCTATTGAGTAAGATTTTTTCAAGCTCTGAATGATATTCTGGCCAGGCTTGCATAGGGGCGAGGTAATGCTTTGTTGGCCATTTCCAGTTCTCTGCTTCGGCAAAGGTCCAGCCAGTAAATACTCTGGCGAAACCTTCAATGGCCACCTGGTCATAGGTCGCGATGGTGCGGCCTTCGTCGTCAGTTTTTGCAGTGCCATCAAGATGGAGTTGCTCCAATCCAATGGTAAACAGCTGCATGACTTCACGAGCATAGTTTTCATCAGGTCGAATATTAAGCTCAACGTTGGCTTTTTCATTGCCAAGGTGACTCAAATAGGTGCCCATGGCCGGCGACAAGGTAGCGGCTTCGAGCAGTTCGCGGTAGTTACCAAAACTGTGGCGTAGCAAAGTGTCATAGTAGGTGACCATGGCTTCAGGTTTGCCCCGCAGGTTATTGCCCGTATCGGATACTACAAAGATTTGGCTCAGTGCAAACGCAACTCTTTGGCGTAATTGGTCGGGGGCATGCAAGCTGACTTGCCACCAGGCATCAATACGGTTGCTGTAGTTGGCTTGCTCTTTACCAGGAGAAATGCGCAGCGCAGGGCTGTGTAAGGTAGGCGGCAGTGTAAATTGATGAGTTAGCCATGCATTGGCCGAGGTTTGCGCTGCCACTTCTATTTCTTTCCCTGTCGGCCCCATGGTCGCTTGGTGTAATAAGCGACTGGCCTGAGCGCCCGTCATTTTAGGGTAAAGAGGAGTGTCTTCAGGCGGTGGCGTTGGTATCACTGCTGGAGGCACGGGCAAAGGTTGCTGAGTGTCATTCGAAGCGCTGTCAGAGCCGCCACAAGCGCTCAATAGAGATGTGACCACGACTAAGGCCAGGCTCAGGCGTGGGCGTTTTATCAGTCTGTCCATAGATACTGCATGGTTAACAAAGAACGCTATTCTAGCGGCTAATTTGGTAACAGACTGTTAACCAACCAAGCTTTCAGTTTCTTTATGAAAGTTTGAGCCAATAAAAAAACCCGCCGTAGCGGGTTTTATTCATTTAGGTATTCATCAGCTTATATTAAAGCGGACAAACAGGGTTCCAACCCGTTACCCAGTTCTCTGCAGAGCCTGGTTCACCGTCGTTCCCGCCCCAAGCACGTTGCCATACTTGACCGTTATGGGTTGCCATATCACCTTTACCGTAATTTGCGCTCCAACCACTTGTCCATGGTTGCAGTGCGGTTACGTCGATGCCACGTGCTTCACATGAACCATCAGTGATAACTTTCACTTCAGATAGCGCTGCGAAATCGCCTGCATTGGTTTTGTAGATGAATGAAGAAGGGCCGCCGCCAATTGGCAGATGAGCATCAACCTTCAGGGTGTGACTGGCACCTGGTGCGATGCTAACTTTCGTTGCAAAGCGGTGGAAGTCGTCTGCCATACCTGGCGCGCCTTGGTTACCTTGTCCATTAGCATTGTTCAACACTGTGCCCAGAGACTTAAGTTCTTTGCTCAGGTCTGTAGAAGAAGGAATGCTGTATTGGATTTCAGTGATCGTCTTGTCGCTGTTGTTAGTGAACTGCCACTCAGACGTCTGTGGCCAAGCTACGCTTTCGTCAGTAACATAACCTACTAGAGATACTGTTACGTCAAGCTTTTGCTGTGGTAGGACAACCAGAGGATCTGCCATGCTTAAGTCAGGGTTACCCGCTTTCGTTAAGATGTCATGACCCAGTGCAGTTAGCTTGTTACCTACGTAGTACTCGGCGCTGCCGTTACCCGCTAGACAGTTTGACTCAGGAACGATAGTTTCTGTACGAACGCCGTTTTCAATAGCGTAACAGTCGTAGTCACCTGCCATTTCCCAGAACATAATACCACCTAGGCCACGCTCAGCTACATAGTTGGCTTTCGCCGCAATAGCTTGCTCGTCTTCAAGGTTGATCATGACTTTCTTAGTTGGGTTCCATAACCAAGCTGCTTCTGCATCGTTGTCGTAGTAACGCGTGTATGTTCCAACAAGTGCATCGTCAGGGTTGTTGGCTGGATCTAGGCCGTATTGGGCCGCGTAAGTTGGCATTTGGCCAGCTTCAAGGTTTTTCGCGTGCCACATTGGGTTGAAACCTGCGCCTAACTCAAGACCGTGTGGGTCTGTGTCATGCCACATGTTGTCGATACCAATTGCACCGTTACCACAACCTTGCTCTGTACCGTTACCTGTACCGCGTTCACAGTTCGTTGACTTGGCTTTACCGCCGTAACCGTTTACGCCGCCTTCAACGCCTTTCCAACCACGTGTGTAGTAAGGTAGACCAACGTTGATACGACCCGCTGGCACTACGCCGCGGAAGTAATGGTATGCCCAGTCAATGTTCAAGTAGCCCACGTTACCGTAGTTTTGGTAAACCTGGTACAAGTTCATTTCTGGATCTTTACCGTTGTCGTAAAGTGGACCGTTAAAGCCAACCACTTCACCCCAAGAGCCAGAGAAGTCATACGTCATCATGTTGATGAAGTCTAAGTATTGGCCGGCAGAATATACTTCCATGCCACGTAATAGGTAACCTGAAGAAGGCACCGCTACGGTCAAGTAGTAATGCACGCCATCTTCTGCTGATGCCACGTCAATGGCTTCACGAAGTTGCTTCATTAGTACGTTGTACGAGTTCATCAAGTAGCTACGACGAGGGTTTTGTACTGCACGGTCAAATGGGTTACCACCGTCCGTCAGTGCGGTTGGGTATTCGTAGTCTAAATCGATACCGTCAAAACCGTATGCACGGATAAAGTCTACCGATGATTTAACAAATGCGTCGATACCAGCTTGGTTTACGCTGCCATCTGCATTGGTTGTCATTGAGTAGAAACCACCGTTCATGACACGGCCAAGGTTGTCGATAGGACAAGGACCGTTGTTGATCACGCCGTTCTTATCAGCTTGACCTGGCATTACCCACTCGTCATCCGCTGTAGGCGCGTCATTCATTGGACAAGTAGAGCCAGTGTTTGGACCCCAGAAACCGCCGGTTTCAGCCCAACCACCAACAGAGATTAACGTTTTAACGCCATTCGCTTTCTTGTACTTATTCAATAAGTTTAAGTGGCCTTTGTACTTCATTGACGGATCCATGTCGGCATCAGTCGCTCCCGGTACGTCGTTCCATACCATACCCGTGTTCGGGTTAGTTGGGTCTAATTTGTAACCGGCTTCATTTGGATAAATATCTTCACCGACAGAGACACGGTAGTTGTTATCAATGTGCGCAAATGCGTAGTTGATATGTGTAACCTTGTCCCAAGCAACATCCGTTGCCAAGTAAGTTGGTTGACCGTTAGCACCGTTGCGCCAGTTAGTGAAGTAACCAATTACGCGACGAGAAGTACCATTGATTGGCTTCTCTGCACCACCTTCTTGGTAAATGGTACAGTAAGGCACGTCAACACCCGGTGTCTTGTACAGGCCTTCTGGGCGACATGCTTCGTGATTAGCCGTTGGATCTGGCGTAGGCGTCACTTCAGGAGTCGGCGTAGGAGTTACTTCAGGAGTTGGCGTAGGCGTCACTTCAGGAGTTGGCGTAGGCGTCACTTCAGGAGTTGGCGTAGGCGTCACTTCAGGAGTTGGCGTAGGCGTTACTTCAGGAGTTGGCGTAGGCGTCACTTCAGGAGTTGGCGTAGGCGTTACTTCAGGAGTTGGCGTAGGCGTCACTTCAGGAGTTGGCGAAGGCGTCACTTCAGGAGTTGGCGTAGGCGTCACTTCAGGAGTTGGCGTAGGCGTTACTTCAGGAGTTGGCGTAGGCGTCACTTCAGGAGTTGGCGTAGGCGTTACTTCAGGAGTTGGCGTAGGCGTCACTTCAGGAGTTGGCGAAGGCGTTACTTCAGGAGTTGGCGTTGGGTTTGTTGTGCCACAATCGGCAATGTCCCAGAACCAGCTGTTTTTAGAAGGTGTTTCCCAGCTACCTGGGCTATTTTTAGCGGTGTAACATACACCTTGATGGATCACTAAGTCACCATTGCTCACCTTGGTAGAGCCTGCTACCCATGGCGTTGCGTCACCAGTGGCTGGTGGCGGCGTCACAGGTGCTTCAGTTGGCGCTTGAGTAGGTTCAACTGGGCCACCTGTTGGCGTAGTTGTACCGCTACATTCCGTAGGTTTCCAAAACCATGTAGAAGTTGCGGTAGGGGTTTCCCAAGTACCAGGGTTGTTTTGAGCTTGGTAACAGCTGCCAAGATAGCTCACAACGTCGCCGTTGCTTACTTTAGTTTTGCCCGCTTGCCATTCAACGGCATCAGCAGCAAATACTTGACCAGCCAAAGACGCGCTTAGCGCAAGCGCTAAGGCGGATAGTTTAGTCTTCATATTGTCCATTCCTTTGATAGGGTGCAACCATCCATTGATTGCACGTATTATCTTAGTGCAGTTGATTTTGTTGTGATATGAAATATTGGCAAAAACTTGTTTAACATCATGATTTTCATGCTTACGAGTGAAAACAAAATCGGCGTGAATAACGCTTTAATCTTTTATAACGATTTGAGCTTACTGATTTTTTCTAGTGCTTGATTGTTTCCTTGCTGGCGTTTGCGACGCGAGTGAGATATAACACAGCCGTTTTTTAGTAAAGATGGACAATGGCAAATGCAAACAAACAAGGTTTTCATTATTGGTTTACCGCGCACCGCAACAACCAGCGTTTGCCAGGCGACAGTGCAATTAGGCTTTACTACTGCCCACACGGCCTATACTCAAGCCACATTTGAACAGGCACAAGTGATCGCCGATACGCCTATTTTTTGTGATTATCAACACCTCGATAAGCAATACCCTGGTGCGAAGTTTATTTATCTTGAGCGAGCACCAGAGCGTTGGTTGCCTTCTATTCGTCAATTATTAAATCGAATGTTGCCCAACTTACAGCGTAACGACGGCGGCTTTAACCCTGTTATTAAACGTTGTTACAATCAAGTTTTCTGGCCACTTAACCAACAAAACTTGGCCTGTGATGACTTCTTATTAGCTTGTTATCAGCGCCACTATCAAGAGGCACGGCAGTACTTCGCAAGCCGGGAGAAAGACTTGCTGTGCATTGATGTAGCAAAAGCGGACAGCTTTGGCCGTTTACTAACATTTCTCGGCGTTACTGACGCCACAGTGACCGAGTTTGAGCATATTAATCGCGGCGGTAAGGTGACAGCTTGGAAGCAAGTGAAAAGTCCGCTTAAGATTGCGTCAACACGAAACGGTAGGGTCGACGGTGTCAGTTAAACATTGTGCTAAATGACGGTTTTTTTTCCGTTCACTACTAGGTAAAATCCCGCCACTCGTAGTCTCTATATATGGAATTGCCATGTTTGAATTAAAATATCATACCCCTTTTGCTTGGACAGAGGCCGTTCTGGCTGATTTTGATGCGTTTTTACAAGATCACGCGGCAGCAGAAAAAAAAGCATCGGGCATGGCGGTGTCAATGCTGTCGCATTACCCTGATCGCAAAAAACTGGTGCGGGCAATGACAGATCTAGCTATTGAAGAGTTAATCCATTTTAAACAAGTCATTAAGTTGATGCAGGCGAGAGACATAGAGCTCGCCAATGACGCTAAGGACACTTATGTAAAACAAATCAGAGCCTTGTTCAGGCATGGCCGCGATGTGTTCTTTATGGATAGGTTGTTGGTTGCCGGAGTAATTGAAGCGCGTGGCCATGAGCGCTTTGCTTTGGTTGCTCAAGCGTTACCAGAAGGCAAAGAAAAAGACTTCTATGATGCGATTGCAAAGTCCGAAGAAAAGCACAAGAACTTATTTGTTGAACTGGCTTATGAATACTTTGATAAACCTGATGTGGACAAACGATTAGAAGAAATCCTGATCGCCGAGGGGGAGATCTGCGCAGCACTGCCATTTCGCGCGGCGTTGCACTAGCCGTGACGGGCTTCAAGGGCGTGCGCCCTTGAGGCAATATCAACTTGCTTTTTACCACTGCACAAAACTTTTCCGCGCGCCAGCTTCTTTTATAAACATATACCTGTCACTTATTGGTAACAATTTTCAATAAAACTCTATACATTGCACAGAATTAAAAAAAAATCATAGCAAGATGGTTTTTTTCTGAATATGTCCACATACTTCTGGGTATAACACTTTGTATATCATGATGAATATAGATATTCATTTGTCTACATACGTCAAACTCTACTGAATAAAGGAATAGGTATGAAACCTAATAACTCGTCATCTTCGTTGACGTTCTCAGCGCAAGCCATTGATGCTGCCATCAAGATAATCTTGGTATTGGTCATGCTAATATGGACTTTCAATATCATTCGACCTTTCATGCTACCTATGGCGTGGGGTGCGATTATTGCTGTGGCATTATTTCCGATTGTCGGCTGGGTAAGAGGTAAAACGGGCTTAGGCCAAGGCAAAGCGAGTACGCTAGTGACCTTGTTAACCTTGGCTATTTTATTGGTGCCTACCATTACTTTTTCTAGTGCGCTGTTCTCCAGCTCGCAAGAGTTTATTGGCCACATTCAAGAAGGTACTTTGGAGATTCCACCACCGAAAGCCGAAGTGGCAGAGTGGCCTTTAGTAGGCGAAAAGTTGCACGCAGGTTGGAGCAAAGCGTCGACTAATTTGGAAGCCTTTGCAAAGCAATACGCGCCTCAAATTAAAAACTCGGTGTTAGGCGTAGCCTCTACCGTAGGGGGAATTGGCGGCGGTATCTTACAGTTTGTTATTTCCATCATCATTGCGGGTGTATTTATGGCTAATTCAACCGCATGTACCGCAGCCTTTGACCGTATTGCTACGCGTTTAGCGGGAAATCATGGTGCTGAGTTTGCCAGCTTGTCCACCGCTACCGTGCGAGGTGTGGTGCAAGGCGTGATTGGCGTTGCCGTTATTCAAGCTGTGTTATCTGGCCTTGGCATGGCTATTGTAGGTGTACCCGCCACGGGCATTTGGGTATTAGTGGTATTAATTTTAGCCATAGTGCAACTGCCACCTATCTTGATTTTGGCTCCTATCATGGCGTATGTATTTTCAGTGGAAGACACAACTACCGCGGTTATCTTTATGATCTGGGGACTTTTAGTCAGTGGGTCTGATGCCTTCCTCAAACCAATTTTGATGGGACGGGGCGTCGATATTCCTATGTTAGTTATTTTACTGGGTGCCATTGGCGGCATGATGATGTCTGGCATTATCGGTTTATTTGTTGGCGCGGTAATTTTTGCTTTGACTTACAAGTTATTCATGGCGTGGCTAGAGCTTGGCGATGAATATACACCAGAAGCAGCGTCAGTAGAAAATAAAGACGTATAACAAGGAGCGTTGCATGGCCAAAAAGTCGGTCACAGAGCAAGATAACTTTAGCTATTTGTTGACGTCATTGTTATCTGTTTTGCTATTAAGCGCCATTTCAGAGCAGCTACTGCACCTAGAGCAAAGCTACATTGTTGGTGCGTTGGTGGTGTTTTTGTCCATTTCGGTATTGGGCGTCAGTAAAAACAAAGTGGTGTCTAAGGGTAAGCTATATATTCTTTGCGCCATTTTTCTGATTGCTTTGATTTCAGCATGGATGGACTCGTTAAACCTAGACATTCTGCAGCTGGTAATGATTTTGGCCTTTTTACTTTACACCTTAAAATCGGCCTTTCGTCAGGTATTGTTCAGTGGTGAAATCACAGGCAATAATATCGTAGGCAGTATTTGTCTGTTTTTATTGTTTGGTTTGATTTGGAGCTTTATTTACCTTATCAACTTGCAGGTGTTTCCCGACTCTTTTAATGGCATAGAGCCCGCGCCGTGGGATGAGCAGTTGGGTGGGGTTATTTATTACAGCTTTATCACCTTAACGACCATTGGCTACGGCGAAATCACGCCGGCATTGCCAATCCCCCGTTTTTTTGCGTATCTTGAAGCCATCGTTGGTCAGTTTTACATGGCGGTATTGGTGGCGAGTTTAGTCGGGGCGCACATGTCACAAAAAGAACACAAAGACTAAGTGTCGTTTATTCTCATTGTTTGTTCACAAAAGCCGCGTAGGTGAAACCTACGCGGCTTTTTACCTTTTTATATAAGCGATTTCACAAATGTCAAAAAGATAAAACTAATATCAATAATCTTCTTTGGTAATGTGGCGATGAGTGACATAGTTCCTTGTTAAATTCATTACTTAAATAGGTTAAAAATGACTTGGCTAATCAGCTTTTGTGGCTTAATCGTATTGGTATTTGTGTTATTAACGACTGGCAACTGGGCACAGTCAACCAGCGACGCTGACGTTGAAGTCGCCAATACCCCGCAAACTGATGTGCCACAGAGTGATTCAAAAACGGGATTGAAAACGAACGACAGTCCGCCAGAAGAAGCCTTGTTAACTTCACGAATCCAAGAGGCAGAAATAGGTGACGATGCCGTCATCGTGGAGCCAATAAAAACTCCAGTGAGTCGCAGTATTGACGAAGGAAAAACCAGCGAAGTTTCTGTTTATGATACGTTCAATCAAGAGCATGAAGCCGTCGCCCCGGTATTTTTAAGTTTGATTAAAGATTACGGTGACGGCCGATTTTATCGCGCTTTTGCTAACTACACTGCCCAAGATAAACCCGATGAAAGCAGTGAATTACTCGAGCAACAAGTAGAAAATTTAATTGCTCAAGCGCCAAACCAGACCAGTATTTATACTGTCGATTGCCGGGTTGAATATTGCATCGCTACTTTTACTTTAGACAGTGGTACGCCACGTGAATTCCTAAGCAGCTTTGGAGGGAAAAATATCAGTCCTTGGCAAGCGATGGAAGTGGTTTTTTTTGTCACTGACCAGCCCACCAATGAAGCTGTGATATTTTTTTCCGCCAGTCAACGCCACCTTATCAGGGGCTATGCGCCTGTGATGTTTGTGGGCTTAAACGTTTCTGCCCCGACAAAGTGGAGTTAGTCGGCTTTGGTAATTATGAACACCAGAGTTACAAAAGCTTCCCCAGCTCTACCAATTTAGACCTTGTCTGTTTATATGCTGCGTGTGATAGCTTATGTTTTACTCGTTGGCGTGAGAAAGACCTACTCAATTCAATTGTCACATTTCATTAAATTTGCCTCGCGTCTAAACTTTCAAACTCCCGGTAAATAGTGGACTTCTTTTCTGCTTTGGAAAGCGAGACTGTTCTGGTCTAATTCAATTGGACACTTAATTTTGAGACAATATCGTCAATAGATTAAGGAAATGATATGAGCCTGA
>NZ_QZCH01000042.1 GCF_003596335.1 Motilimonas pumila | reverse complement strand
AGAATCACTTCCATGTATCGTGCTCAATGATCTGATCGCAGTTTTCGAGAAAGGTTCCCTATTTAGTCAACAACGCCGCTCATTGGCATACTGTTTGATGAATTAAGAGGAAACACAGAAGAGCAAAACACAGCTGTAGCTTGCCTAGCATTTCTATTCTTTGTTGTGTCTGCTGTATTCGCATTCTATATGGAACATTTCGTCAAAATATATTCCTTGATTGGCGTGACAGCAATTGCCCTTTACCAGCTAAATGACTTTAAAGCCGAAAGATTAGAACAGTTAAAAGAAGAAGCGCTCTATTTCTCTTCAATTCAAATTATTAGGGGCTACCTAGAACGCTGTTATCTTATTTGCTTTTTGATTTTCTTTTCGAATTTCTTGCCAAAAGCCGGTCACTTTATCATGAGCTGGGTAGGCCCTGCGATAGGTCTAGAAGTACCAATCATCTACCTCAACCTGTCCCTTAGCGGTATCTGGTCAGTTTTTGCGATAGAGCTGGATCCTATCAGCATCATTGAAATCACCTTGCTTATCATTTCATTTCTAACTGCAATGTATTACCGTCAAAAAGTACGGCGAGATAAGCAGGTTATTGATGAATAATTCTGCTTAAGGCTACGGGCGTTATACCCAAGTATTTGGCAATATCACCTTGCGTAACATAATCGTAAATATCCGGCTTTCGCGCCAACAACGCTTGATACCTTTGCTGAGCACTTAAACAAAGTAGTTCGTATTCTCTTTGTTCTTTTTTCATCGCAAACGCCATTAATATTTTGATCATATGATTCGCACTCGAAAGATCTTTTTCGGCTTGGCGTGCTATATCAGCATAAGCTAGGCGCACGACTTCGCATGAACGTAATGCCTGTAAACTAAAGCTGGCCTTTCCTCCTTGAAGCGCTGTCATACTGGCAATCACATCGCCTGAAAATAAAAACGATTTAATAAAATCTTTTCCGTTTTCATCACTGTAATAGCCCTTAAGTACACCACTTTGAATCACGTATAGGTGTTCACAGTTTTGCCCTTGCTGGAAGATAAAGTCTTTTTTGCTATAGCATTGGCGAGTACCAAACTGCATAGCCATTTGCTGAAAATCCATCTTGTTAACCTATGTTAATGACCTAGCACCATCGCTGACTTAAGTTAATAGTCATTAACCAAGGAGCGTATAATGAAGCTAAAACAAAAAACCATTGCCATCACGGGTGCGACATCCGGCATTGGTCTGGCACTAGTCGAGCAACTTTACGAACATAATCAGTTAATTATCATTGCCCGAAACCAACATAAAATCAATCAGCTAAGTGACAAGTACCCCAACCTTATCTGTATCCAAGCCGATCTCACCAATCAACAGCAAATTCAACACGCTGCTGAGATATTATTAACCCGTTGCCAACAACTCGACGTGCTCATCAATAATGCAGCGGTGCAGCATTGCCACTACTTCACCGATAAGCAGTTCTCCCCCGCCAGCATAGACCAAGAAATCTCCCTTAACTTTAGCGCGGTATGCCACCTCACTTACCTTTGCTTACCCCTGCTTAAGCAAAGCTCCCAAGGCACAATATTAAACATCAATTCCGGGTTGGGCTTAGTGCCAAAAACCGCCTCTGCCGTTTATTGCGCCACCAAAGCGGCTTTAAATCACTTTTCAATTAGCTTGGGCGAACAACTCAAGCCTTATAACATTTCTGTTTGCCAGGCATTTTTGCCTTTAGTAGACACCGCCATGACGCAAGGCCGTGGCACCCACAAACTGACCGCAACTCAGGCGTCATTAGCCATTATTAACGGCATTAAACAGCAACAAGTGCAATGTGATATTGGCAAGGTGAGATGGCTAAGACTGCTACAGCGCCTTATGCCCAGTGCCGCGCTATCGCTTATGAGGAAATACTGATGCCTCATTCAAACACACTGTTAAGTACAGCCTTCTACGGCTTACTCGGAGCAACATCTATGGCGGTATGCCATGCTAATTCATTGGAAGTCACCATCAATAACATTGACACCCAGCGGCCAGGTGTTATTCGAGTCTACCTTTTTACTGCAGATGGCTTTCCTAAACGCCACCAGCAAGCTTTACAGCAACAAGTTTTCACGCCAAGCCAGCCCGTGCGTGTCAGTTTTCGCCAAGTACCCGAGGTTTTTGCAATCAAAGCTTTTCATGATGAAAACAACTCTGACTCTTTAACCAAAAACTGGACCGGGATTTTCCCCGCTGAAGGCTTGGCTTTTTCAAATGGCGCCACCTTGCGTTTTCGCCCACCCAGTTTTGCTAAAGCAAAACTAGAGTACTCACAAAC
Source organism: Motilimonas pumila (assembly GCF_003596335.1). Lineage (GTDB taxonomy): Bacteria > Pseudomonadota > Gammaproteobacteria > Enterobacterales > CBDFNC01 > Motilimonas > Motilimonas pumila. Next base: position 21,296 of record NZ_QZCH01000042.1, on the reverse strand, counting down.
CTCTGGCAGCATTCAACTAAAAATGATTTATCCTTAAGGAAGCCTTATGCGTGCATTAATAAAAATTATGTTGGTATTAGCGCTGATCTTTGCCAGCACCTTTATTATTCTTAAGCTCTCCGGAGCCATTGACCTAAACAATATCAAAGCTTGGTTATACCAAGCGCAAACTCAGCATCAAGGCTACATAGCACTGGTGATTGTGTGCTTATTATTTGCCGACTTATTTATCGCAATGCCCACATTGAGCGTCATGATTTTAAGTGGTTATTTTCTCGGGCAACACTACGGCAGCTTAGCTGCAATTACGGGGGTCATGCTGGCGGGTATTTCAGGGTATTGGCTTAGCTTTTATTACGGTAGCAAGTTTGAACGCCTGTTGGTAAAAGATACAGCGCAACGGCAAGAAGCTCACGACTTGTTTAGTCGTCATGGCATCATCATGATATTACTCGCTCGGGCAATGCCTATTCTACCCGAAGTCTCGGCGTGCATGGCTGGCGCCAGTAAAATGCCTTTTATGCGCTTTATAACCGCTTGGACCATCAGCTCTGTGCCTTACGCCATGATAGCGGCATATGCCGGATCTATCAGTAGCCTCGAAAACCCCAAGCCGGCTATTTTTACCGCTATAGGCTTAAGCTTAGGGCTCTGGTTGGCTTGGTTTTATTACCGCAAAAATCAATTAAGCCTGAATAAAATCAGTAAAGGCTTATAAATCCATCATGATTAATTAATGCTCTCGCTAAGCAAGTAACGACTGGCTAAATTGCCGGCACCATACTTACGAGAGCAAATTCATGATACGAACATTCGCAGCATTAGCCATGATACTCACAACTTTATCACTGCAAGCTCACCCAGGGCGAACCGCTTCAGACGGTTGTCATTATTGTCGGACCAATTGCAGTTATTGGGGAGAAGTAGCTAAGGCACGGCATTGTCATTCTGGCAACAGTGTTGAGCCCGACTTTCCAATGCCCAACAATTCAAACGACATTAACGAAGTGCCATTGAGCCAAGATAGCACCATTGATTTGCCAAGCGCCTTTAATGAAGAAGAAATTTTACTTTCTCCCCGCCAGCAAGATAACGGCTAAAACGTTTTACTACTTCGCTCGGGGCAAACGCTCAGCCCCGTCTGCGTTACCCTGCGCAAGGCGGGGCGACAAAATCGTCTGAAATAGGTGCTGGCTTTGCTTCTTTTACCATCATTAACAAACACAGTGCGATAAGTGCTGCGCTGAGACTCACAGCGAATACGGCGTAATAACTCATATATTGCGCAACTAAGCCGACCCCTAGGCTACCCACTAACATACTCAGTTGCTGGGCATTACCAAACAATGTGGTGGCCATGCCCATGCGGCTTTTCATAAGATCTTGAATTAGCAGCATGCCTAAACAAGCACTGATGGCAATAAATACGCCATTGAACAACTGTAAGGCAAGCAGTAGCCACACTTGTTCGGTCATTAATAAGCCCGCATAAAAAATGCTGCCAGATACCAAGCCCGCTAACATCAAACGTTTGTTGCCAAGCTTGGGCGCCAAGTACCCCACCAAGATCATAAATGGGATTTCAAACAAAGCAGCCAGCCCCATTAAATAACCCGCCCATTGCGAGCCAATGGCTAACTCTTTAGTTAAATACAATGGCAGCGCCGTAATATACATATTATTGGCAGAGAACATGGCCACGGTGCTCAGCAGAAACAACACCACTGAGGTATTTTTAAGCCAATTATGGTCAGTCCCATGGGTGTCAGCGCGAGTGGTTGCTGCGGCACTCTCGCGAGTACTTTGTCGATACTCAGGTAAAAAAGCCACCATTACTAGCATCACTAATGCACTCACCGCTGAAATGACAAACGTAATGCTAAAACCGAACTGTTCTTTTAATAAAAATGCCAGTGGCGGCCCGATAACCCAGGCTGCAGCAATACCGGCACGCATGTAAGATAAAAACACCGTTCCTTTCGCGCCTAGTTCACGGTCAGAATATTCTCGCCCAAGAGTAAACGTTTGTGGGATAGAGCAAGCACTGATGCTTAAAAACAACACTACAGTCACCAGAGCTAAATAAAAGTCACGGCTGGCAGCTAGCACGAGGGCGCTAATAGCAAAGCACACCTGCGCCGCAATCACGATATATTTTCGGCTCATACCTTGGTCTGAACACTTGGCTAACCACGCCGAAGCCACCACACCACTTAATACCATCACAGCTAAAAAGCCGCCCATTTGCACCGGGCTCGCAGACAACTCATCCACCAAATACAACCCTACCAAGGGAAACATAAAGGCGGTACTTAAGCCACAAAACAAAGTGGCGACCAAAAAAGTCAGCTGGGTTTTATTAAACATCTTGATTACTCGCAGGCTATAACGGCCACTCTGGCCAAATCAGGAAGGTATTTTATGTGATACCACGCAAGGTTGTGATGCATTAATTGCAACAAGTGGTACTATTAGGTCAATAGAAAGTTTACTTTTGATTTATAAAGAATACTCCATGAAGCCTTTCATCGAAAAAGTCAGTCGTGAGCAAAACTTCAAGTGGCACTTGTTACAGTCTTACCAGTGCAATTGCCAGTTTGAGTGGCACTATCATCTTGAGTACGAAGTGGTATTACTGCGTAATAATTTAGGGCAACTGTTTGTCGCTGACTATATAGGAGAATACGGCCACAATACCTTGGCCATGTTTGGCCCACGATTGCCGCATACCTCGGCAATGCATCAAGACATAGAGCAGCATCATGGTGTGAGTATCGTGTTGTGGTTTAGTCATCAGTGGGTAAGTGAACTTATCGCGACAATGCCAGCACTCAGTTCACTGCAAACACTGCTCAGACGTGCGAGCCAAGGCATTTTATTCCCCGTAGAAACCGCAGAGGCCATGTTCCAAATACTGAATGGCTTTAATGAACTGCCGTCCATTGAACAAGCCAGCCGCTTTGTTCAAGCGCTAGCAACACTGGCACAAAGCCAAAAACAAACATTACTCACCAGCGCCAAACCCGTAGACCTTGAGCTGCTTTCTCATGAACAAGACAAGGTAGAAAAAGCCACCGCTTATATTGCGCAGCATTACCAACAACCGCTTCCTATTGAAGCGTTAGGCCAGCACTTACATAGCAGCACCAGCAGTGTTCAACGTTTGTTTGAAAAGCATTTCAATGAAAGCTTTTCCACTCATTTAAAACAATACCGAATAGGTAAAGCCTGTGAACTACTATTAAACACTGAGCTCGCCATTGCGATCATTGCAGAGAAAGTGGGGTTTGGGAACTTATCGAACTTTAATCGCCAATTTAAACAGTGCAAGCACATGACTCCAAGGCAGTTTAGAACCCGCTTTGAGCAAGCCCATGCAACCACTCAACCGTCTTAAGGAGCTTACATCTTGATCAAAAACTTTATCTGCAGCGCAACCTTGCTGCTAAGCACTTATGCCACGGCTAGCAATGGTCCCATTCACATCTCCGGCCAGCATCCGCACCCAATTAGTGGCGAAGTAAAAGGTTATGACATGGTGTTTTATCAGTTCGATGCAAAGAAAGGGCAAACCTTAGTTGTCGATTTTAAAACCGATAACCTATCAAGCTACTTCAACCTTTATCAACCTGACAGCTATCCCGATAACGGCGCTTTTTTTATCGGCTCAAGCCAAGGCAACCACATGGCTCAAACACTTGAAAAAAGTGGCCAATACACATTGCAAGTCTATTTAATGCGTAATGCCGCAAGGCGAAATGAAGCGGCTAAGTTTAGCTTTGAAATACAGCTCACTGACGATGCTGAAAAATAGTAGTCAACCTCTATCGATAATCTCAAATTTACAGTTTGTTTTTTACAATAAGAAAAACCAGACTATTTTAATCATGACTTCAACTTACCTCTAAAGAGGTGATTTTTGACATTTTCTTCACAAAAAACACACGTTCTATCCAATGACAGAAGTCAAGTGTAAACGAAAGGTTATACTTTTACATTGCAAGTCCCATCCAAAAGCATTAGTGATAAAGTATCTCTCTCGTGACCGCGATTTTAGTCCTTTCAAAAAACCCTATATATTTCATGGTTTTTTAATGGATAAAACAATGGTTATGGATTTCCTTAAAACATTCGCATCAAAGCGCTTATCATGGCTATTACTTGCGGGCTCTGCTTTCATGTTAGAACTTACTGCTATTTACTTTCAGCATGTAATGTCATTGCAGCCTTGCATCATGTGTGTTTACGAGCGCCTAGTCATGGTGGGCTTGATCAGTGCGGGTTTAATTGGCTGTATCAACCCGAAGCAAAAGTATATTCGCTGGCCCAGTTTTATGCTTTGGGGTTACAGTGCATTACAAGGGGTATCTTTAGCAAAAACACATGTTTACGTGCAGTCAAACTACACGCCTGAAACACATTGTGACCTGGTGCCTAACTTTCCTTCTTGGATCCCATTGCATGAGTGGATGCCATGGATGTTTCAACCAACAGGAACATGTGCTGAAATAGCTTGGCAGTTTTTGGGGTTAAGTATGCCGCAATGGTTGGTTATCATTTTCTCCGTTTATTCAATCACTTTTGTTGTGTTTTTGGTACCGCAATTGCTAAAGCGATAGTCGCCGTCATTTACAGTTGATATAGCGCTTAATCTGTTCGCAGCTTATTTCAATTTGCGCCAGGTAACCTTGGCTCTCTTTATCCCCGCACGCCACTGCAACATTCTGTTTCACGAATGTTGCAGTGCGAAGCACATCCCGCCAGCGCGGCTTTTTGGGCAAGGTTTCTAATAGCAGGTATTTATCCAAAGTACGCGTTTGGGCACTAGAGCGATCTAAGTACACACTCCATATTTTACTTTGCTCAGCTAGCTCAACTTTAGAGTGGCCAGCAGCGTTCCACAGTGCCAGTGCATGATTCATCACTGTCACCAAATCCTGTCGATAATCGCTTTCAATTAGCTGCTCACAGTGGAGAGCTTGGCCATTGTCAACGTTTGATTTGGCACTCAAAGTACTCAGTTCATCGCCTAGTTCATGGCATACCAGGCTAATTTCAGCGTAGTCGCTATAGGCACTGATCAAAGACGCTGACACTTGCAAGGCTCTAGCGTCTTGCTCTCCTCGTTGTAGCGTCAGCCTAGCCTCCAATTGCCCACGTTGATTCAGGTTAGCCAGTAACTGATTCACCTCAGCGGCCATAAAAAAGGTGCTGATGTCTGCCCCCAATAATTCGCATTCTTGGCAGCCCAGTAATTTGACAGCAGCATAGTTGCAAAATACAACCTGCTGGAAAGGATTTATATTAATGATGGCGTCTTCTACTTGTGCCAGCATATGCTGCATATTTTGCTGACTTTGTTGCAACATTTGTTCGACTTCAATGTGTTTCGCCATTTGCTGCTTCAAGCGTTTATTTTCTTCACTGTGCTGTTGGCTTTGCTTCGCGCGGATCAGGCTACCCACCCGTGCCAGTAACTCGTCTTGTAAAAACGGTTTCATCAAGTAGTCATTAGCGCCAACTTGAAATCCTCGCAAAACATCTTTAGTCCGCGTTTTAGCTGTGAGCATTAAGATGGGTAAATCAACCAAACCTTGCTGAGCACGAATAGCAATGGCCACTTCAAAACCGCTGATACTGGGTAACATGACATCAAGGATCAGTAAATCAAAAGGCTGCTGCGCCAACAGTGTTAATGCTTGCTGGCCGTCTTGGCATAGCTGTGTTTGATAACCTGCGAGGGATAAATGGTTATGTATCACCTGTAGATTCATGGCTTCATCATCAACCACCAGCACCTGCCCCAACGATTGCAGCTCGCCTTTCACGGCACTTGGCAGTAAAGAAACAGGCTCCACCAGCAAAGATTGGCGTTGGTTTAACGCCTGTTCACAGCTTGTTAATACCGGCCGCTGCGTCATGGGCAAACAAAACTCGAACCGACTGCCTTGGCCAAGTTCCGACTGGCAAGCCAATTGGCCACCCATTAATTGCACTAATTGCTGGCTGATTGCTAAGCCAAGTCCACTACCACCTTGAGTACGGGTTTCACTGCCATCTACCTGCTTAAATGGTTCGAAAATCACGGCGAGATCAGATTCAGCAATGCCAATACCACTGTCCGTCACCGCAATCGATACATGTCCGCGAGCAGCCTTTACCGTCAATGTTATTTGCCCGCGGCGGGTATATTTCATCGCATTACTGAGTAAGTTGTGCAGCACTTGTTCCAAGCGAATACTGTCGGCTATTACCACATGATCTTGTTTTGGCAGGTCGGCATGCAGTTCAACATAAGGATTGCTGAGATTGTGCTTGGCTAACTCAAATACTCGCTGCACCACAGGCAAAACAGCCACAGGCTGCAATTGAATACGCAGGCGATTATCTTTAATTTGATGAAAATCGGTCAGGTCATCCACCAAATGGGCTAAACGCTGCGCACCGCTTAACGCGAGATGAAGCTGCTGCGATTGTTGTTCATTGCAAGGACCCGCAACGCCATTTAGTAACGACTCTGTTATACCAATAACCCCCGTCAGGGGGGTACGCAACTCATGGGACGTATTGGTCAGAAACTCATCTTTAATTTTATCTGCTTGTACCAACTGTTCATTTTGTTGGTTTATCAACGCGACTTGCTGCTCCAGCTGCTGGTTGGTATCTCCAATCACTTGCAGTTGTTGCCGAATAGCTTGCTGCATCAAACTGAACTGCGAGGCGAGCTGGCCAATCTCATCGCGCCGCGATGTGCCAAGGATTTTTTTGTGCCAATTGCCTTCTGTCACCGCTTTGGTGGCAAGCATTAATGAATGCAATGGCCGAGTAAGTGATAGGGCAATCAAATAAATCATCACCGTCATCACCGCGGCGGAAAGCAAGCCAATGAAAATAATAAGGTTGCGAAACTTAATATTACTGGCTTGTACTTCAGAGGCCGATTGTTCGGCAATAATACTCCAACGCGTATTGAGGAAGTCACTAAAGGTATATGCCGCAAAAGTCGCTTGTCCTTTGTAATTAACCGCCTTCATAACCCCGTTAACGCCCTTTTGGGCTTGAATGCTGGCATTAAGCTCGACCGGAAATTTCGCCCGCTCAGCTTCGCGGCTATCGCGATGACTAAAAATTATCCCCGCTTGATTGACCAGGTAACTCTCGCCCGTTGCGCCCAGCCCTTGTCTGCTCGCCATCATGTTTGCCAAAGCGTCGGGGGGTAAAACAAAAGCAATATAACCAGAAAAAACTTCATGATTTTTTACCGGTAACAATAAATAGCTTCGAATATCATGGCTTTTGGGGTCAACGATAAAGTCACTGAACACTATGACCTCTGGCGCAGAATTCGGCGCTAAGCTCTCGGAAAGACGAAAAAAAAGCTCAGATAAAGGCGTGTTGCGGTAAGCCGTAGACGTTAAATCAGCAGTAAAATAAACCCCTTTACTGTTAGAGTACACCACCCGACCAGTAGGGTTGACCAATAAAATATCGCTAAAGTCCGACGAGCCAATAAAATCACTGAAGCCATCATCAAACCTTTCATAAACGTGATTGTAACTGCCTACTGTCATGCCAAGCTTCGACGGTAGCGCTTTAAAATGGCCCGATTGAGTGTAACTATCTCGTAACAGCTGAGCCGCTTTATCTGGGCTATCGTCGATAAGATCAAACGCATACGAAAAACCATAAAATCGGCTCATGGCGTAGCGTACAAAATCGGTGTTACTAAAATGTAAGGCTTGTTGCCGCAAACCTTGCATATGCTGTTGCAAGGTAGCTTGCTTATTTTGCGCAATGGCAAACAAGGTGTCGTAGGCTTGTTTTTCATTATTGCTGACAAATGAAAAGTGAAAGACTGCCGCAATAACAGCAATAGGTGTAATAGACAATAGCAAGAACGCAACACTGAGTTTGGCGCGAAAACTGATGTCCTTCATCGGCCGCATTAGCATACCATCCAAGCTATCAACAAAACATCACCCTAGTGTCATTGAGGCGGTGAAGGAGTCAAAGCAATATTGCGTTTTAAGCGATAATTATTTGAGCCAAATCTCATCTTCATCAATCGCGCATCCTCTCATAACAACATAAACAAAATGGTTAAGAAATGAATACGTTAGCTTATTTCAGCCCGTAAACGTGAAACACCGCACAAAAGAAACCAAGTAAAACCAGCAACTAAAATAATTAAAAATCAGTAGCTTGAATGTTAAATTTGTCGATTTTTACGGCTAAATTAACGACATTTCACTTTGTTGTAACAATTGCAAAGTGCTTAGATAAGGTCATTGCTTCAGCACTGAATTGAGCAGCATCAGTGTAATAGGCATAGCAACCTCTCACTCTACTCAAAGGACATGAAGACGATGAATCGATTACTTCCTTGTGCTGCCGCCGTATTATTAAGTGTTGGCATCAATACACATGTGCAAGCTGAATCAAGCAAAGCTGTGCTAAACATTGCCCCTACACAAATAACGTCTTGGGTTCGTAATTTTAATCCCTACAATCAAACCACCATTTTGCCCACAACCAATGAATACATCTATGAACCATTGGCCATCTATAATCCAATGCAAAATGGCAAAGTACACTACCGACTTGCCGAGTCGATGGCATTTAGCGACGACCTCACTTCGGTGACTTTCAAATTAAGAAAAGGCGTTAAGTGGTCAGACGGCGAGGCCTTTGATGCCAATGACGTCAAATTCAGCTTTGATCTTGTTAAACAATACCCTGCCCTTGATAACCGCGCCATTTGGAAACGCATTACAGGTGTGGAAGTGATTGATCCGCAAACGGTTAAATTCAACCTTCCAACACCAGACGGCGGTGCAGGTATTGAGATTGTGCGTGTACCTGTGGTGGCTGAACATATTTGGAAAACGGTGAAAGACCCCGTTACTTTTACTAATGAAACCCCGGTAGGCACAGGACCATTAACGGAAATTGAGCGTTTTACCTCACGAGTTTATGTGCAATGTCGTAACCCACACTATTGGGACAACAGCAGCTTAGCCGTCGATTGTGTTCGCCTGCCTCAATTGGCCAACAATGACCAAGTATTGTCTGCGGCGCAAAAAGGTGAACTTGACTGGTTTGGATCTTTTTTACCAGACATAGATAAAACTTACGTAGCCAAAGATTCCAATCACCATAAATACTGGTTCCCTGCTGGCTCTATGGTGGCGTTTAACCTTAACTTAGAGTCTAAGCACCCAGGTAATAAACAAGCCTTTAACGATATTAACTTTCGCCGTGCGGTGTCTTTAACCATGGACCGCGGCAGCATGGTCAACATTGCTGGCTATGGTTACCCCACCATCAATGAATATCCCTCGGGCTTAGGCGCAGGCTATCACGCTTGGAATAACCCAGAAGTGGATAAAAAGTATGGCCAATACTCGCGCTATAATATTCAAGCTGCTAAAGCATTACTGACAGAATCAGGATACAAAGACCAAGACGGCGACGGCTATTTAGACAACCCAGATGGCAGTGAAATTGAGTTTTCTATCTTGGTACCCAACGGCTGGACAGATTGGGTGAACACTGTGCAAATTGCGGTGGACGGTTTGCAACAAGTGGGCATTAACGCCAAAGTGAAAACACCAGAAGCGCCCGCTTGGGGCTCAGCTTTGATTGACGGCTCTTATGATGGTGCCATTAACGCGTATTTCGCCGGAGTGACGCCACACTTAATGTATAACACCGCCTTTCATAGCTCACAGAAGGGCAAAACGCGGATGAGCTCTACTCGCTTTAGCACCCCCGAATTAGATGCATTGCTGGATAAATTTTACGCCACTACAGATAAACAGCAGCAGCAAGAAACCATGAATCAAATTCAAATGATCGTGGCTGAGAACATGCCGTTTATTCCGGTATTTAATAACCCCAGCTGGTATCAATACAACTCAGAGCGTTTTGATGGCTTTTTCAATGCGGAAAATCCTGTAGCCAAGCCACAGCCCCACCCTGGCGTACCAGAGCGCTTACTGCACCTACTTAACCTCAAACCTAAAGCTAACGCCAGCAAAGGCTAAGGCCTCACGTTTGCTTTTCCTCATGGCAAGCCTTGGGGGCTGAAAAAGCCCCCATTTTTCTCACTCTCTTTGTAGGAGCGATTTATGGACTTTGCTCTACGCCGTTTAGGGTTTTATTGTTTAGCCTTTTTCTTTGCGGCATCGTTTAATTTCTTTTTGCCCCGTTTAATGCCGGGCGATCCCATCACGGTCATGTTTGCGTCTCAAGGTAACCCGTTACCGGTAGAAAGCATGGCCGCTTTGAAAGCAACCTTTGGCTTCGTTGACGGCCCTTTATACCAACAATATTTTACCTACCTAAAAAGCGTCTTTACTTGGGATCTTGGCCTCTCAGTAAAATACTACCCTCTGACGGTTAATGAAGTGATCAGCCGGTCCATGATCTGGACGCTATTTTTGGTGGGCACTTCTACCTTAATCAGCTTTTTCATTGGCTCTTTTGCTGGCATCTTAGCCGCTTGGTATCGAGGCAGTTGGTTAGATACATTTTTGTCGCCATTATCTCTGGTGATGCAATCTATACCGGCGGTCGTACTTGCTCTGCTTTGCATGTTTGTCTTTGGTGTCGCCCTTAATTGGCTTCCCTACTCTTATGCCTACGACATTGAGCTTGATCCCGCTTGGACTTGGCAATATATCCACAGTGTATTAAGCCACGCCGCGCTGCCCATCTTCTCTCTGGTCATAGTGCAAATTGGCGGTTATCTGCTGACCATTCGAAATAACTTAATTAATTTACTGGGCGAAGATTACATCGTGATGGGCCACGCCAAAGGGTTATCAGAAACACGGGTAATGCTTAATTACGGAGCCCGCAATGCGCTATTACCTTCTATTACCGCTTTTGCCATGACGGTAGGCGTGGTGTTAGGTGGTTCATTGATCACCGAAGTGGTATTCAATTACCCAGGGCTTGGTAACACCTTGTACGAAGCCATTGTTAATCGTGACTACCCTGTTATTCAAGGGCAGTTACTCATCATGACCTTAGCCATGCTCAGCGCCAACTTTCTGGCTGACTTAGCCTACGTCTATTTAGATCCTCGCTTGCGCCGAGATTAAGGAGCTTCACATGAATGGATTTTTAAAACTGCTGGCCAGAAATAAGAAAGTCGCCGTAGGCTTAGCCATAGTATTAACCTACATCATGATTGCTGTAATGGCGCCATTACTGACCAGTCACGAACCAAACAAACGTGTGGCGAGGCCCCACCAAGCGCCATCAGCTGAGCACGTAATGGGGACGACCCGAATGGGACGAGACGTTTATCACTTATTTATGCACGGCACTAAAACCTCTCTCGCGGTAGGATTGGGAGCCGGTTGTATGATAGTGATTTTAGGCACCGCGCTGGGGGTTTCAGCGGGCTACTTTGGTGGCAAGGTGGATGAAATCATCAGTCTTATTACCAATATTGCCTTAGTGATTCCGCAGCTTCCCTTATTGCTAGTTTTAGCCGCTTTTATTGGCGAAGCCAGTCCGTTAACCATTGCCATTATTATAGGGTGCACCAGCTGGGCTTGGGGCGCTCGTGTAACCCGTTCACAAACCCTTACCCTGCGAAATAAAGAGTTTATTCGCGCCAGTGAATTAGCCTGTGAGCCCGCTTGGCGCATCATTTTTGTTGAGATATTGCCCAACTTAAGCTCCATCATAGGGTTAAATTTTTTGGGCTCTATCATCTATACCATCATCACTGAAGCCACTTTAGAGTTCCTTGGCTTAGGCGACCCTCTCGCCGTCAGTTGGGGCACCATGTTGTATAACGCGCAAAATTCGTCAGCCATGACCGTCGGCGCGTGGTGGGAAGTATTAGTGCCATGTTTGGCTATCGCCATATTGGGCATGGGCCTCGCCTTACTGAATTTTGGCATAGATGAAATTGCTAACCCACGCCTGAGAACATTCAGCGGCATGAAAAAGTTTAACAAACGCATCAAACAATTACGCCAGAAACAAGCCATAGCTGGCGAGCCCACCCCACAAGCCAAAACGGAGGTAGCTTACGATGGATAGCCATAACACATTAGAAGTGAACCGTTTGTGCGTTGATTACTTGTTGGATGACAGCGAGTTTCGAGCGGTAAAAGAGGTAAGCTTTAATATCAGAAAAGGGGAAATCTTTGGTCTGGCTGGCGAAAGCGGTTGCGGCAAAAGCACCATTGCATTTGCCATTACTCAACTGCTGAAACCCCCAGCTTACATTTCTCAAGGTGAAATTTTACTTAACGGTGAAAACACCCTCACCATGGATAAAGCCACCTTGCGAAAAACGCGCTGGAACAAAGTCAGCATGGTATTTCAAAGTGCAATGAACAGCTTAAATCCAGTGCTCACGATTGAAGAACAATTTCGAGACATGTTTTACAAGCACAAGGGGTACGACGAGCAAGAGAGTGCGCGACGTGCTACACAGCTGCTGGATTTAGTCGGCATTGAGGCCAACCGGCTAAAAGACTACCCGCACCAGTTTTCGGGGGGGATGCGTCAACGTATTGTGATCGCTATTGGCTTGGCTCTTAACCCGGATTTACTGGTGATGGACGAACCCACCACCGCCCTTGACGTTGTGGTACAACGGGAGATCTTGCTACAAATACATGCCCTTCGAAAGGAGTTTGGTTTTTCTGTTTTATTTATCACCCATGACCTTAGCCTGATGACCCAACTGTGCGATCGCATCGGGGTGATGTATCAAGGTGAACTCGTGGAAGTGGCAAAGGCCAAAGACATTTTACTCAAGCCGCAACACCCTTACACCCAAAAGCTCTGGCACAGTATTCCCGCCGCATTTGAGCAAAGCATGGCAGTTGAAGAGGCAAGCTTATGAACACAATAAATACCGCAAATAACGCGGTGATCAGCGTTAAAAACTTAGTGAAAACCTTTAATACGGGTAAAGGCCGCCATAAAAAACAAGTGCACGCGTTGCGCAACGTCAGCTTTGAATTAAAACCAGGAAAAGCCTTGGCGCTAGTAGGAGAAAGTGGTTCAGGTAAAAGCACGGTGGCCCGCCTATTAACTAAAATGCACTTACACACCAGCGGTGAAGTGCTATTTAAAGGGCAAAATATCGAGCAATTTAACTCTCGCGCTAAACTCGCCGATTACCGAAGACAAATCCAAATGATCTTTCAAGATCCTTACGGTTCATTGAACCCGGCTCACACCATTTATCATCATATTGCACGGCCATTGTTTACCCATGGCCACGTGAAGACTAAAGCTCAAGCCAAACAAAAAGTGGCCGAGCTATTGCAGCGCGTTGAGTTAGCTCCTGACCTCACTATGGCCAAATTCCCACATCAATTATCCGGCGGCCAAAGGCAACGGGTCTCCATTGCCCGTGCCATCGCCGTGGGCGCAGAAGTGATTCTCGCAGACGAGCCCACCAGCATGTTAGACGTCTCTATTCGCCTTGATATTTTAGAATTGATGAAAAAAATGAAACAAGAACAAGGACTCACATTTTTATACATCACCCATGATATCGCGACCGCCCGCTACTTTGCAGAAGAAATAGCCATTATGTATCAAGGGCAAATTGTGGAATGGGGGGATACTGCCACTGTGATTGATAATCCGCAGCACCCTTATACCCAACTGCTGCTTTCTGCTGTGCCAACTCCTCACATTAGCTTTGATGAAGCGGCTATTAATGGCGCTGAGTTATTGGCTCAAGCTAACGAAATTCGCGAGCAAAGTTACTTACCCATCACGGATATTATTCAACATGGCGAAAACCACTTCGCCAGCCAGTATCAAACCATAAACGCGTAATTGGCAACGCAATCAAAGCCCAGCATGTAGGATCACTCAAGCAGCATACTGGGCTTTAAGCATGACAAAAGCACGAGCAAAGCTGAACCTAAGCTGAAAGCATTAACAATTACCGACACCTCTCCCCCTACCTCAGCACTCAAAAATAACACAATATATTACAGTAACTTAAAAAATAATTTCACAAAAAAACACTGATTCACACCACGCAATCACTCTAGTGACAGAATCCTTGGTTCAGCCTTCATTAAGAATATTTACTTAGAATCCCAGGCATCACAAAACAAATAGGTTTGACCATGAAAAAAACACTGATAATTGCGACCTCTCTTTTAGTAACAGGTTGTGTCACCACTGCCATGCAAAATAACCAATACGACTCATTTGAGGCCCATATGAGCGGAGCCGATTACTTACAGGCTTCTATCATCGCCAGTGATTACGCAGAACTGGATGATAAAACGGGTCAAGTTGACGATTTATTGTGGGCAATGCAAACCGGTGCGGCGCTGCGTTTTAATGGCCAATATCAAGAATCTATCCAGTACTTTGACGCTGCCGAACACGTCATGAAAAGCGAAGACACTGAAAGCGCAGTAGAAAAAGGCGCAGAAACGGCAGGCTCCATGCTGGGCAACGACGCCATGATGGATTATGAGCAAACTCAGTATGACGGCATTATGGCTAATACCTACAAAGCCTGGAGTTTTTGGCAAGCCGGCGATACCCAAAATGCACGGATTGAGTTTAATCGTGCTGAAGACCGCCAACGTCGCGCAGCGCAGTACTTTGCCGATGAAATTACCGAGCAAAAAGAGGCCATCGCTAATGACGCCGGTGAAAATTCTGATGCGGTAAAACAAAGCATGAGCTCGCCAGAAACAAAAAAAATCTTAGCTCAAGAAGGTTTTTCACCGCAGTGGCAAGCTTATGAAGGCTATATCAACCCTTACACAACTTACTCTAACGGCTTATTTTTCATGCTTAATGGCCAGTCTCGTGCTGACTACCAAAAAGCCGTTGAGTCGTTTAAACGCGTTTACAGCATTACCCAGTCAGCAGCTGTTAAAACAGACCTGCAAATGGCCCAAGCTCTTGCCAAAGGCAAAAGCACAGACAACTTTAAACACGGCGTATGGGTCGTATTTGAAAACGGTCAATCTGCGGTACGTGAAGAGAAACGTTTGGACTTACCGTTAGCGATTTTCAAAAACTCCAATGTGAAGTACACAGGTATTGCTCTACCTCGCCTTAAAGCACGTAGCAAAGCGTATGAAAATATCACAGTAGCGGGCTACAAAACCCAAGAAATCGCTGACATTGATAAAATTATTGGCGCCGAGTTTGACCAAGAATTCCCGTACATCTTAGCCCGTGAAATCACACGAGTCACACTCAAGACCGTGGCTCAAGCGCAAATCGAAAAAAATGACGACTCCGGCATCGGCGGCTTAGTCGCAGGTATTGCTCAAGCAGCAACTACCGGTGCAGACATTCGCACTTTTTCTGCTTTACCGGCGCAATACCAGTTAACGCGCTTTGAGAAAACCAGCAATCAACTTGAGCTTCAAATTGGCCAACATTCGATTCCTGTAACGCTAAGCGATGATGCCAAGCACCATATTATTTATGTCAAAGCTATCACGGCTGCCACTGAGCCACGCATCGATATTATTAATATTTAAGGTCGTACCATGAAAAAGTTAATTGTCGGCACTCTATTCACCGCATTGGTGCTAACCGGTTGTAAAACGAATACGCAATACATCGATCCTGCTGATGCTGAGCAAAATATTACCGTGGGCTTGTCTTACGCAGATTTTCAACTTGCGGCACAAACCATGGCCGATGAAATGATTGCATCACCCTTGTTAGTACACCCAAAAGCCGCTCAAGGTGGCCGTTACATTTTGCATGTTAACAACATCACCAACGACACCATGCAACGTGTAGACACAGATCAATTGGTGAAGACGATCCGTGTGCGCCTATTGAATTCAGGTAAGTTTGTGGTGACCACAGCATTTAACGGTGAAGACAATATGACAAAAGACGTTCGTGGCCTCAGCGATTCAGAAATGGTGAAGAAGTCTTCAGTGAAGAAAAGTGGCACGGTACTGGCGCCAGATTACTCACTCAGCGGCAAAATCTTACAGCGCAATGCCAGCTTAGATAATGGCGACACTCGCATTGAGTATTACTTTCAACTGACCTTAACCAACCTAGAAAATGGTTTGGCATATTGGGAAGGCGAGAAAGTCATCGGCAAGCTCTCTGGGGCTGATACGGTCGCTTGGTAATAGGCATTTTTATTAAAGGGGCTTCGCCCCTTTTTTGTTTTAAGGTTTAAATATGAATAAGATCGCACTTTCTCTCGCCGCATGCTTCATGGGCTTTGTATTGTCCGTTTCTGCGGCAACATCTTCCGAAGCAACCCTAAAAAATAATGACGGTATAGATTTAAGCAAAAGCGAGGACAATACGCAGGTCGCCAAACCTAAAGTCGACCCAAAAGATCAAGTTGAAGCACAGGTGCAACAATTTACTCGCCAAGCGCGTAAACAAATCAAAGCTGCTGGTAAGGAAAACTCGGTATTTTTCTACGAGGGCGTGGCCAGGCTTGGCGCCAATAAAAGCGACCCTTTGTGGTCAGAATATCGTGTCGCGGCCATCAATGAGGCGGTATTTAAAGCCAAAGCCAACTACTTAAAAAGTTTAAACAACAACACGATCACCGAGCAAGTCAAAGATTACTTTAAAGCATCTGGTTTGCCAGAGCCTACC
Source organism: Motilimonas pumila (assembly GCF_003596335.1). GTDB lineage: Bacteria > Pseudomonadota > Gammaproteobacteria > Enterobacterales > CBDFNC01 > Motilimonas > Motilimonas pumila. The sequence continues at coordinate 4,685 of NZ_QZCH01000042.1, read as the reverse complement.
GCAGATGATTTTAAAACGGGTAACAAATTAGAACAATTGCTGGATAAAGCTGTTGCCGTTGCCGACGGTAAACTCAGCCAAGAGCTCAGTGAAATGGGCATGGACGTCAACGAGTTTAACGCTGCCCCGCCTAGCCAGCAGCGCACTTTATTTAAAGAGTTTATTGGCACCAAAACCATGCGCTCTGCCTATGGCGATCTTTCCGGCATGGCGGTGGCACAGATCTTTGAAGTCATTGAAGGCGATGGAAAAGGTGCTATTGGCGTTGTATTGGTATTGTCTAATAAAAAGCGCCAAGAGCTGCAAACCTTGCATGATGCCCGGGGCAATGTGCAACCTATTCCAGAGAAAGCCAATCCCGCTAATGCCGATATCTATGAGCGTTTAGCCAATATGGACGAACACCTTTACGCCGAATATGGCACCACGCTTTGGTACGACGAGAAAGGCTATCCCGTACTGGTTACCTTTGGTCAATCTGGCGTACGCTTTGTGCAGGATGATGACGAGCGCGACGTAGAAAGAGAAGCCGCCATGGGTGATGCTGAAGACAGCGCTTGGTCATTACTGGCAGGGACTTTAAACATGGCAGGTGACTTTGCCAGAGAAGCAACCAAAGGCAAACAAAAAGAGAAAAAACAACTGTTTGAACTCATTAATGGCGGCGTGCGTAAATCTGAAACGGCGGGCATAGAAACCTCCATGCTCAACACTGTGGAAGAAAGCACGAAAATGCGCGCTTCATTACATGATATTACCGGAGTCAATGTGGAATACCGCTGGCGCAAAACTCACCCACTTACTGGCAAAGAGATGGTAGGTGTCGTCTTGGTTTGGCATCCCGTCTCGATTCAAAATCATGAAGACATTCAAGCTGGTCGCGAGTCGAGCATAGAACAAAACGAAGCCGATCATGGCGAAGGTTTTAGCTCACAGTCCATCAATCACTTTGACGCAGAAGATTTCTAGGAGCCAATATGAAATACCTAAGTGGCTTGCTACTGTTATTGGCAAGTGCTCAATTGTCAGCGGAAATCATCAGTGTAAAAGCCAGCGGCCAAGGCGCCAACCTTGAAACCGCCATTGATGCGGCGTTAGTGCGCGCGGTTGAGCAAGTATCAGGGGTGTCGATTGACGCTAACAAGACGTCGATAAAATCCCTGACGAGAGACAACGAAGGCACTGAATTTAACAGTGCCAGCGTTAATGGTTTACAAAAACAAGCTGCCGGTAAGATTAAGTCTTACCAAGTGATGTCAGAGCAATGCGACGACCAAGGTTGTCAGGTTCAAGTCATTGCAAAAATTGAGCGAAGCCATCATGAGCTTCGCCAAGAAAAAATGAAGCAGCAAAATAAGAACCGTCGCACCATTGCGGTCGCCAACTTTAGTGGCAGCAAAGGCAAACAGCTCAGCACCGAGCTAGAAGGTTTATTGGTGAAAGACCGCAAGTTCAGCGTGCTCAATGATACTGGCAGCGCGAACTTAGATTACATCATCGAAGGTAAAATGCTCACTGCAGCCACCCATAAAAAAGTGGTGGATAAATCACGCACTGTCGAGCTCACCGGTGAATACATCAAAGACGTGAAAACCTACTACAGCTCAAAAGTCGTGGTAGAGTTTAAGGTGATTGATCTGGTCAATGACCAAGTGAAATGGTCGGACACGATTACGACCACCTCTAGCCGAGCAAACTTGAGTTATTTACTTGAGCTCACTGCTAAAAAAGCTTTCGACCAACTGAAAAGTAACATCTACCCACTCGTAATCATCAAGGGTGATGATAATAGCATCATGCTCAACTCTGGCGGTGATACGGTGAAAGAAGGGGAAATTTACGACGTATTTTCAGCAGGGCAAACCATTATCGACCCCACCACAGGCGAAAGCCTAGGCGCGGTTGAGCGCAAAATTGGCCAAATCAAGGTCACCAGCGTACTGCCTAAGCTGTCTTATGCCACCTTAATAAAAGGCGACATTGACGCCGTTGCGACCAAGCAAATTGCCCGTAAAGCCAAAGCCGCTCCGGTCAAACGCAAAAGCCGCAAGGCCAGTAAATCCAAGCCCAAAGCAGAGCCTGAAAGCCCAGGTATAGTGCTATAACAAAAAGGCCAAGGCATTTGCCTTGGCCTTTTCTCATATAGCTAAGGCCTCATCATTTCATAAGTCGCGCCTTCGCTACCCACTTTCATTTCATCGATAAAAACTTTTCTAGAGGTGATATGTTGGTAATCAGCCCAACTCCAACGGTATAAACCCCACTTAGGGTAAGTCCAATGATTACTTGAATCTTCATGATAACCAACAGGGCCATTATACTCAGCAGCTAGCTCACCATTTTTCCAAATTTTAACAAACCCATTTTTGGTGTCATGCTTCACTTGGAAAACCCAATCGACCCACGTATTTTTTTCGTATTCTCCGAGGTCAATATAATGCTTCTTCACCATAGGTATTGGTGAGTGCTCAGCGGTTCCAGAAACAAAGAAAGTATACCTACCAGCATCCGTCATTAATGCATAAGGGGTTGATATCTTTCTGCTCCACTGACCATCGCTAGGATAAGTATGTACTTGGAAAATACTTTCTTGTCCTTGGCTGTAATTGTAATTGCCAGGTAACCGACTAGAGAAAGAATACCAACGCTCATAATTTTTCTCTTTGCTTACTGGCCCCACAATCTCTGAGCGATAAGAGCCTCGAACTAAGTTGTCAGTAAAGTCATCAAAACTTTTTAAGTTAAACTCACCGGCAAACCAACCTCTGCGAGCGTATTGGCCAGCAACGGTTCGAACTGAATAGTCTATAGGCTTGTTTTCTAATACCTCAAATTCAGTGTCGTCAGGCCAACTGTTATCCCAATTAATGGTCCAAAAAACATTGCTTAATGGAAATGATGGGATTTCCTTAAGAGGCAGTTTACTGCCTGATTGAAGCGACGAAGGTATGTTAGGAAGAGTGACGTTATCACCAATGAATAATCCGGGATCTTCCTCTTTAATAAAGCCATTTTTTATATCAGCCGCTACAGCCTTAACCATAGTTTCATCCATCATCTCGCCGACAACTATTTGACTGTTATTTTTTTCATCATGGTAAGTGTTTGAAAAAGTGTTACCATCTAACGTTATGTTTTTATAACTTCCTTTGGCGTACAAATTAAACCTAATAGCTTGATAAAAATAATCATTAGCCCCATTGCTTTTTGTATCAAAATACAAACCATCAAAGTGATTATTAGATACAACCAATTCATACATAGGATTAACCAAAGGATAAGACACATCATTTTGATCATATGGTTTTAATTTCAAACCATATCTATGGTCCACAATAGTGTTACTATCGAAAACCATAGAGTAAAAATTTTCTTTCTCTCCAAATGAAGAAGGTATTACATTAACGGCGGCTCTATTCCCTGAAAAGAAGTAGTTACCTGTAACTTCTAGCGCGTCATAAGACTGGCTAGTAATAGTATCTGCCGTATTATTAAAAAAGTAGTTATTAGATATAGTTACAAATCTATTAATGACATTTGATTTAAGAACGATACTGTTACTATTAGCAACAAACGTATTGCCTGCAATTTTTATTTTGTTAATACTTGCTTCTTCATCGTCCTCTTGACTTCTATTTATCGCTACACATTCGTAAAATTCATTATTCTCGAAATTTAAACCTTCAGAATCATACTCTAAAGCTGATATCGATATACAGTCATCATTAAAACCTGAAAACTTATTAGACTCTATCAACACATCACTGCCACCATTGAAAAAAAACCCACTGTCAACGCTATTCAATTTTGTTCTATAGCCTTTAAAGTTAAAACCTTCAATAATTAAACCTTTTGGGTTTTCGAATGACCATACATAGCTTCCAGAATAAGGAGTGGCATATTTGTAATTGCCGGTTTTTCTAATAAAGGTATTCCCAGTCCCCTGAATTTTAACACCATCAGGAAATGAATGATTAAACTTCACCTCTTTATAAAAATCAAACTCACCACTTGGAAATTTAACTACATCACCTGTTTTCAACTGCTGGATCAAAGATTCGAATTCTTTAGTATCGTCGATTCCATCATCAGGAAAGATTCCGAAATCCACCACATTTATCACATTTAAGTTATTACTTTCGTCTGAATTAGATAGAGTGGAAGCAGATGCAGTTGAAACGAAACAAGTGCATATACCTGCTATAAAAAGTTTTACATTGTTCATTATAGAACCTCTTACAATGAAACAATCGGCCTTAAATCCTTTTTCTAATTCCTTTAGTTGTGCAGCCCATCGTAAATATTATGGTTGAGATACCCGACAATTTTTACTCATTTAAACTTCGCAAAAATAGCATCAGGTTACCGGACAGGCAGAATCTAATACTTTTCTAATACTTTACATAGCGATCTTCATCACAATAAGTAAAATAAAAAACAACAAAATCTCCAGTGCATTGTTTTTTATGGGTTTTACTAAAAATGCAGAAGTTCAAAAACAGATTCATGATCACACAAAAAATTAAGCCTAATACCTTAGTCTTGTCGATTTAACTGATTTAGAGCAGTGGCATAAAAATAGAATTCAGTTTTTTTCATAATTAATGAGGCGTTGTTGACTAAATAGGGAACCTTTCTCGAAAACTGCGATCAGATCATTGAGCACGATACATGGAAGTGATTCT
>NZ_QZCH01000041.1 GCF_003596335.1 Motilimonas pumila | reverse complement strand
AGAATCACTTCCATGTATCGTGCTCAATGATCTGATCGCAGTTTTCGAGAAAGGTTCCCTATTTAGTCAACAACGCCGTTTATATCTACAACAGTGACGTATATTAGATCGCCATTATTCACGCCATCGACAGAACCATAGATTAAAGTACTTGGTGCTTCAAAGCGGTTAATATAGCGGTCTTCACCACTGTCTATGGCAACCATAATTTCCGGGCTAACGTATCTGACGTCTTGATACTTTGTCTCAACATTAGGTTCGTTATCATAACGACTGCCAGCTCTGGTTTCATAACCAGATTTTGCGATGACTTCATTACCATCAACATGAACTCGTGCAACGTAGAAGCCACCAGAACTGATTTCAGAGTTTGTCACTGACGGTGAGAGAGGGCTTGTCAACCACTGCGAAAAATGTGACTCCACGACCGAACTCGGAGCCGTAACTTTTACGCCATTGATTTCAAGAAATAAAATACCTGAATCAACAAAGAAATGTTCTTTATCGGCAGTCGAGATGATAGGAATACTTTCTTGAAAGCTCATATCTGGCGTAAACAAGTGCCAACTGCCATCCTCAAGCACAAACCAAATCTGATCATCAACTTCTACATAAACCAACACCCGCATACCTTCACCACTCTTCTTATCCCTCAAGCCCCTCACTTAAAACTAGCACATCCACTAATGATAAAAACAATAACAAGGTGAACTAGATCTCAAAGTCATTCACGAGAACAGCAAAGGAGTCTGTGAGTGCTACTTATAAGATAATCAACTGCTTGCCCCCTGAATGAGGCAGCAAGTAACCAACTAAACTATCGAGACGAGTATATAAATGCTAATTCGTTGTTGGGGTATACCTAGATAGGAATCAAGAGATGGTTAATTGATAATAAGAGTTATAGTTATAACTGGCGAGGTTAACATGCAAGCACTAAATTTATTCTTTTTATGCCTACAATTGGGTGTTATCGCTATGACTACAGTATCAATTTGGGTACTTTGGAGATTCATGAAAAAGCTTTAAAAAAATAGATTAAAGCTTAACTATAGATTAGAGATAAAACCAAAGTGATACTCACAGTAAAGTCTAGCGAGACACCTTCTCAAATTGTTCATCAAAACTAATTTCAACCGGTCGGTTATCTTTTAATGTACCTGGGTATTCCGGTGTATATAGCCCCATGAAAATTGCCGTACCGTCAAAATAAATAATATTAAAATCATCTCGACACACTTCTGAGTTGACTCTACAAATTGCATCAATTTGAAGCACCGGGATACTATTTATACTATAGACAACATCGCCAAATAAAATATCAACGTCTACAGTGGCCTCGGCCAATTTTTGGGTACAATTAACATCAGCAAAGATGCTATGCTCTGCTTGACCTGTGCTGTCTGAGTTATAAGTTTGGGTAGTTTCTATGTACAACACATTACCTAACTCATCAAAAGGGAAGTCACTGCAAGGTTTAAACCAAGAACCTAAAATTTGACTGATAAACTCAGCTCTCTCTTCTTCTTGTTGTGGGGTTCTTACTCCACCACCGCCACCGCCACCAGCATAAGGCTCATCTGTTGGTTCCTCTGTTGGTTCCTCTGTTGGTTCCTCTGTTGGCTCCTCTGTTGGCTCCTCTGTTGGTGCCTCTGAAACTAATACAGTCGGAGTAAGTGAAGGAACAGTTATTGGGGTTGAAGGAACGCTGATCGGAGTGGACGGCTCAGGCTCAATGGCAGGCTCTGCGGGTATTGGGGCTGGGGTAATATCAATATAATCGGCTTCAGCAGAATCTGAACCTCCCCCACCTCCACAGCCAACCAACTGAATAGTGAGGGAAATTAACAAAAAAAGGTGATTAACTCTTAACTTAGCTAACATGTATCACCTCAAAAGAATTTAACAAAAGCCACTCTTCAATATAGGTAATAACTCACACTTTTTTTACACGGTAACCATTGAAAAAATTAAAAGATGGCTTTCAAAGACAAATATTTATTGATTGCATCGAAATAATCTTATTTTTTACAACGGTGAAATCTATAAAAAAAAATCTTATTACATAAAATTCTAAAAATTAACAATTTTAAAAAATCAACTCCATCAAGTAATAAATAGCAAGGGGACCTAATAAAATCTATTTTTATAAATCAACCATTTACATTACCGCTATTTTATTCTCACTTTATTATTCGTATCACGGCTCGAAAAAACCAACTCATCACTTGCTTCAATGCTCTTGAGTTTTGCACTGCGATCGTAAAGTAGGATATTCACAGAAGCCGCAAGGTTGAGACAACCTATAGTGGGCATATACACCACGTGATCGGCTTGATCGATGAGTGACTGTTTAATCGTGCCGTCTTCGGGACCAAATACATATAAAGCCTGGTCTGGGTGCTCAAATTCTGGAAGAGGGGTGGCTCCTGGCACTAAATCTACGCACACCAATTTAGCGCCCTCAGGTTTAGCGCTGACAAAGTCACTGATATTTTGCAGCGGTATTTTAGAGCGAATTCGCTTGGTATCTGTATTTAACTTTACTGTGCGGTCGTAACGATCGCCATTGTACATGACTTGATCTGCTTGAAAGCATCCCGCTGCGCGCATAACGGCGCCAACATTGGTGGCGCTTTTGGGATTTGAAAGGGCAATGCCGGTATAACTAGACTTCATTGTAACTGCTCAAAAAGTTTAAGACGCGTTATCAAGCTGCTGTGATAACCAAGGCAGCACATAGTGCAAACTTTTTGCAATATGGTCAACATGACCACCTGGAAACTCGGTGAAGTTTACCTTGATACCAGCACTTTGCCACTGCGCGATTAAGCGCAAACAATAAGGCATCACTTTTGCTTCCTCTGTGCCCATGTCTATCGCGATACGGGTTTGCTTGAGGGACTCATAATAATTCGGAGACACGATATCTAAGCTTAGGCTTGCCATCGCGGATAAAAGCTGGTTTTGCGATTCAAGCTGGCAAAATAGTGGCGGCTGTTGTGGTGCTGGACAAGCTTGTTGCAGTTTGGCAAGCAGTATATGGGCCCAAATATCTAACTGTTCGGTTGCTAACTCGCCAGCAGCAGTAAGCCGCAGTTGTGATAAGTGCTGCGTCAGTAGGTCTTGCCAAAAAGGCATCATTTCATGATGCAGGTTAGCTGGGCTCATTGCAAAGCCACATTGGAACAGGCTCGGTTTATGCATCAACATATTCAAAACACCGTCTGCACCAGAGCTATGACCCGCTATTGCCCGGTGTTGAGGCCCCGGTAAACAATCGTACTCTCGCTCTACCGCGGTAACTAAATCAATGGCCAACATGTCAAGCCAATGACCTTGCACGGAATTATTGACGTAAGCACAAGTGGTAAAGACGCTGCTGTTATCAGGCACCACAATGATCATTTCTTGGCAGCGCTGCTGCGCCAATAAGCTATCCATTATACGACCAAAATTTGGCTCGTCGGGCTGCGCTGAAAACCACCCTTTGGCAAGGCCGCCAAACCCGTGTAGCCAGTACACGACAGGGTATTTTTTATCGGCTTTGCCATAACTCGGGGGTAAATACACTAAAGCTTGGCGTTGTAATGATTCAACTAAGCAAGCACCTTTTAAACTAGGAGCAGAAAAATCCAAAATAGTATAATCAGACATGGTTGAAACGCTTGATAGGGTTATTGACAGTGATAACCAAGCCTAACATAAACTGGTTTTTTAACTAATTGTTTTAATGATGATTTGTTGTTTTCCTTAATACACCATTGGGCGATTTATGATGCAACTGGACAATATCAATGCGTGTAAGCAGAATGTGAGCACAGCATTACTTGCCTGGTTAAGTCATAGGCCTAACCACCTCAGGTGGACAGCATGCGCTGGCGCACATGACAAAGGTGCGACAGCGTATTTCTATCTAGGTAAATGAGGCTAAAAAGCGCCTAAGAAGCTTTTCATTGCTTTTAATCTAAGGGTTGCAGCGCCAAGCATGTCAATTGGCTCTAACATGGCGAAAGGTTTTTCGGTAGCAATCCATGCCGAACCTCTTGCGCCAATAGGAATGGTGATGCCGGCTGGATCATCAAACTCCAAGAGCACTGTGCGGCCGATATTGCGAGAATTAAGGGCAAGCTGTTCAGACACAGGCCGTTCTTGGCTACCATGACTTCCTCTTGCTTCGCCTGTTGCCCCTGCAATTGAATGTACCCGTGCTCGAAAGATATGTCCCGGGTAAGCATCGACATAAAATTCAGCAAATTGTCCGGGCTTAATGCGAGACCAAAGCTGATCAGGAACCCGCATTTCCAGAATTTTTGAGTCTGTATTCCACAGCTGTAAGTTACCAACTCTGGAGCCTGCTGCGGTATCTAAGCGTGTTACAGAGCCATTAAAAGGCGCTTTGATTGCTAATTGCGAGGCTTCGAACTGGGCTTGCTGGCGCTGCGCTTGTAAGGCTTTGCGGTCAAATTGCATTTCAATTAATTGAGACTTTACTTTCGCCACATCCCTTAATGGCACTGCGTCTGCCAAGGCTTGCATTCGGGATAGATCATCTTGGGCTTGATTGATGCTTGTCTCTAAACTGCTGATCTCCGCGTCTAACTTGGTGAGGTTGTTGTCTTCCTCATTTTTCACCAAGGTATAAAGCAGCTGCCCTTTTTTCACTTGTTGATTGTGGGTAACGTAATACTGATCAATAGATTCCGTAATAGGACTTAAAATGGCAGATTGCGCTCTAACCACGGTAGAGTCAGTGAAATCGACCGGAGAGTAGAAACGGTGAGCAAAAAAAACGGCAACATTGATGAATATACCAACGATAATCATGGCTGCATAATTGGCGGTTGTGCGCTTGACTAAACCCGTTTTGAGTAAGAGCCAACAAATGAAAATGTAAGGATATAGTAGCTCTTTCATGCTGTTTGACCCCGCTTAAGCCATTGACTGATTTTGCTCCAGTCCGTCACCACAATCAGCACGGCTGCAATCCATAAATTGTTATAAAAAAAGCCCAACATACAAAGCCAAAAAACTAACTTAGGTTGGCCGGTATGAGCCGCGTGCTTTTTGGGTAATGCATGCAGCTTCCAGTACCCCCAAACCACAAGACCCAGAGTCGTGACTGTCATCATGGTTAACAGGCCAATGAACCATTCTGCATCCAGTAATTTATGTTTGAGTACTGAAGTCGTGGTCCAGTAGTCGTCAGCGAGTTCTTTATGGTGCACGGTAAATGCTTCAGCCATTATCACTGTACCGAGGGCAATAAAAATCACGACGGCGACGAAGAGTAGCTTTACTTTGTGGCGCTGCCAAAAGAGCGCCTGTTTGGAAAGAGGAATAGATTGCGGCATATTTACTCACGGTTGTAGATACATCATGAGCTTAGTTTGAGCCTTTTTTGAGGTAGGCTTTTACCAGTTTGCGCCATGTTGAACCATTCGCGCTTATGACCTGGATTCTGTTTTGCACTTGCCGGAATGAATTGCGACAATACCGCCCTCTCGAACAGGAAAAGCCAACATGAATATTGAACTTTGTCTGCATCAGCGCCAGCTGACTTTGCAACGTTATCCCATTCGCAATAATGAAACGCTGCAAGCGTGGGATTCTGCCGACGAGTATTTGATTAATACCTTGCAATCGCAAACGCTAGATGAGCACGCTAGCATGCTGCTGTTTAATGATGGTTTTGGCGCGTTGGCTAATTGGTTTGCGCCTTTATTACAAATTACTTCAGTCAGCGATTCTTGGATAGCGCAGCAGGCGTGTTTACACAATTTAGCGACCAACTCACTCGCCGGTGTCAGTCTATTAAGCAGCCTAGATGAACAGCCAGTCGCGCCGCGTTGGGTCTTGCTCAAAGTACCCAAAAACTCACGCTTATTAGCTTGGCAATTGCACCAAATCTGCCGCATTGCGGGTCCCGATACACAAGTGATTGCAGCCGGTAAAGTAAAAGAAATTCATACCTCGACGCTGCAATTATTTGAAAAGTACCTTGGCCCTACGCACACGTCTTTAGCGGTGAAAAAGTCACGTTTGATTTATTGCCAACCTAATAAGCAATTGCAGGTAAATATGCCCACTTTGCGCACTTGGGACGTGCCAGAGTATCAGCTGACTTTGACCAACCATGCCAATGTTTTTTCGGGGGAGAGTTTAGACATTGGCGGGCGATTTTTATTGGCGCACATTCCTGTAGAGCCTCAGCTCAAACATATTATCGACTTAGGCTGTGGCAATGGTGTCATAGGTATACAAGCTGCAAAGTTGAACCCGCAAGCTAAGGTAACCTGTGTTGATGAAAGCTACATGGCGGTGGCGTCTTGCCAACTCAATGCAAAGGCGAATCTGAGTGATCCGAAGCAGCTGCAAGCCAAAGTCAATAATTGCTTGGATAATGAGCCAGCAGATAGCGCAGATTTAGTGCTGTGTAACCCACCATTTCACCAACAAAATGCCATCACTGACCATATTGCTTGGCAAATGTTTACCGACTCAAAACGCACCTTGCATGCTCAAGGGCGTATTATTGTGATTGGAAATCGTCAATTGGGATATGGGGAAAAACTAAAACGCATATTTGGTAATTGCCAAACGTTAGCCAAAAATAACAAGTTCACTATCTACCAAGCTGTGAAGTAAAAAATCAAAGGGCGAACCCGATTGATTTAACGCTGAAGGATATTTTTAGTTTTTACCATGCTAAATTCTGAGGCTTAACCAGCAGTTTTCTTGCTTACTCAGGCTATCGACACCATAAATGCTCATCTTTGACTAGTATCAGGTTAATCCTTGGTTAATTTTGAGTAGTTATTGGTTTGATGGCCCGGCTTATATTAATGATCTGGTGGCTACTGTGCGCTTCAGTAAGCCACGCTTCTCAGTCTGACACAACAATTACCGCAGAGATGCAAGCTTGGGCGCAGCAGCACCCCGAGGTCATTTTACTGGCCGACCCTGACTTACCGCCCTTTGACTACCTCAATGAACATGGGGAATTTGATGGTCTAGGCAAGGAGCTAGTTGAGCAATTAAATCTCGTACTTCCATTTCAGCTGAAACACGGCCCTGCCAAGCCTTTTTCACAGCAGCTCAAAGCGGTGGAATCAGGTCAAGCTGACGTTTTCTCCTTGTGCGCAAAAACGCCAACGAGAAAGAAAACGCTGATTTTCAGCACGCCAGTTTTTAGTAAAGATATCAGCCTCATCTATCGTCAAGATGCGGAGAATAACTTTCTTGCCTCATTTAAGCCGCATCAAAAAGTAGGGCATGGCAGCGGCTATGCCACCCAAGCATTTCTTAGTCATATTTCTGGAGTGCCTTCGTTTGTGGAAGTGCCCAGCATCAAAGAAGGCCTGCTCATGGTGCTAGACGGGCGACTCGACGCGCTAATTGCAGACCCTTCTCAAGCCGGCTTTTGGCAAGACAAGTTAGATTTAAAAGGATTGGATTATCAGCATTTAAGTAAAACGCGGCCTATGCTGCTGCACTTTTGCATTAACAAAAACTTACCTGAACTACTTAACTGGATTAATTGGGGGTTGGCGCAAATAGGCCAACTCAACCTTGCCAAACTTTACGACGCTTGGGCGCTGGAGCATTATCTTACGGTAGAGCAAATCAGTGAGTTCAAAAGTGGCTGGAGCACCTTAGGGTTACCCATTTGGTTACTATTAGGGTTGTTTTTAACGGCCTTTGTCGTCTTAGCTATAGCCTTAAAAAAGCGCAAAACCATCGTTTCAAATTACAGTAATGACAGGTTTTATTATCTTTTTGTGTTCGGAGTGGGCAGTTTATGCGCCGCACTAGCGCTGTTATCAAGCCTGATATTATCTGAGAATATGAATAACGCCCTGAAGTCATATGCTGAATCTTTAACCGTTAATCTCGCCAATTCAGATCAAATCTTAATGGACATGTATCAATACAAAATCGATTTGATTGACTCCGTTGCCAATAATTCGGACTTAAAAGATATCGCTTGGGTACTTAATCAGCTTTATCTAGCAGGATACCCGGCAGTGGAATCCAAGGAACTGGCCGCTTTTCAGCGTTCAGTTGAAGGCATCAGTAGCAGTCTTAGCTCGCAAAATTATTACTTAATTGCCAAAGACGGTACCAATATTGGCGCTAAATACAACAAGCTTGTGGGAGAGCAAAGCTTTATTACCCTGCAAGCAGGAGAGCTATTAAAGCGTGCATTTATGGGGGAGTCGGTATTTGTTCCTCCGCTTTGGTCTGATGTTGATAAAGCGGGCAAAATTTTTAGCGTAGAGAAAGAAAGTGTCTTTTTGATTATGAGCCCGGTGTATGACTTAAACCATCAAGTGATAGCGGTGCTGGCGTTTACTTTTGACCCGAATGAAGACCTCTCTCGCTTATTGGCTACTTCACGTTTTGGCGCTACCGGCGAGGTATATTTACTCGATCAAAAGAGCAATATGATCAGTGCCAGCCGTTTTCGAAATGAGCTTCGAACTAAACGTTTACTGAAAAAAGGCCAAACGAGCATTTTGAATATTAACGTCGAGGACCGAGCCGGCGAAGTACCTTTTAAGGGTCTGCAACACAGAAAAAGTGGCGAGAACTTTAATGGTTACCTCAATTACCTTGATGATGAGGTGATTGGTCGCTGGATCTGGCACCCATACCTTAACGTGCTTATCGTGGCCGAGATTGAATTAGCCGAAGTGCTCGAAGATCATAACAAGAGCAAAAGTAACATCTGGTTATTTTGCTTAGTCAGCATTCTGTCTATTATGGCCGTGTCTGGTTTTATGCTCTTAGTCGGACGTAGAGCCTATCAATATCAACAAGAATCTCGGCAGCATTTAGAATATGAAGTGGCTGCGAGAACAAAAGCCTTAAAAGCTTCAGAACAAGACAACCGCCTAATTTTAAGTTCTGTATCTGAAGGCATTATTGGGCTTAGCAAAGACTATAACTGCAACTTTATTAACCCAGCAGCGTGTGAGCTGTTCCAGATTGATGAACAACAAGCCAAGCAACCAAGAGAGCTAGAGCGGGTAAAAATCTATCGTGAAAACGCCCCTTACCTCTTGCAGCCCATTGTTGAGCAAGTGATGCGCCTGCGTCAACCAGAGCGGCTCGATAACCTGTTTATTCATAACATGGCCGGCGAGAGCTTTATGGTGGAAGTCAACATCAGTCCGTTGGTGTTGGACAACAGTGAAGTCATGGGCGTAGTGATAGCCATTCGTAATGTACAAGCGGCCTATGAAGCGCGTCAGACATTGCTACAAGCTCGTCAAATGGCTGAAGAGGCTAACCAGGCTAAGTCGAACTTTTTAGCTAACATGAGCCATGAAATACGAACGCCGATGAATGCGATAATCGGTTTATCTCACTTGGCTGCGCAGCAAGCAATCTCACAAAAAGCCAAGGACTACATTGAGAAGGTGCACTTTTCTGCCAACAACCTTCTTGGCATCATCAATGACATTCTAGACTTCTCCAAAATTGAAGCGGGTAAAATAGAGCTGGAAAACATCGATTTTAACCTCGGTGATTTGTTAACTGATATCAAAGTAGTGACAGGGTTTAAGGCCGATGAAAAAGGGTTAAAGCTTGCTCTTAATATGCCGTCGGACCTGCCACAATGCTACATAGGCGACCCCCTCAGGCTAAGTCAGATATTAACGAACTTAATCAGCAATGCCATTAAGTTTACCGAAAAAGGCCAAGTCAGCTTAAAAATCAACGTTGAGCAGTTACGCGGTGAAGAAATTACCTTGTTATTCACCATCACAGATTCAGGACTTGGCATGAGCGCAGAGCAAATGAAAAAGCTATTTCAGTCTTTTTCACAAGCAGACTCTTCCACCACGCGAAAATTTGGCGGCACAGGCCTGGGGCTATCCATCTCTAAAAATTTGGTTGAGCTTATGCAAGGGCAAATTTGGGTCGAAAGCGAACTGGAACAAGGCTCACAATTCTTTTTTACCGCCCAACTGCGCGTGAATAAATTAAAACAGCATCAGTTAGAGCAAGACAATAAAGCCATGCTCGAAGGACTAAGGGTGTTGGTTGTTGAAGATGACATGGCCACCAGCGAGCAGGTCAGTGTTATTTTGACCCAATACGGTTGCCGCGTGAAAACCGCTTATTCGGGCGAGCAAGCGCTAGAGTTGGTCAGTAGCAGCGTCAGCGCGTTTGATATCGTTTTATTAGACTGGAATATGCCTGGTTTAGATGGCATAGAAACCTACGACGCCCTCACTCAGTTATGCCCAGAAATTAAACACTTAGTATTGCTATCTAACTTTACGGCGGAAGCCATTGGCTTGCATAAGATCCAATCGCGATTTGATAGCTTTATTCAAAAACCTTTGGATAACGATAAGGTGCTGCTCGCGTTCAAACAATTAATCGAGAAAAAATCAAACGAACAAAGGCGTCAAGAAAGGCAACTATTAGCCCAGCAACACAGAGAAATGGTGGCTGGGGCTAAATTGCTAGTGGTAGAGGATAATCCACTAAATCAAATTTTGGCCCGCGATTTATTAGAGCAAAATAAAATAACCGTGGTTATGGCGAATAACGGCCAAGAGGCGGTCGAAGCGGTTGCCAAAGAAGTATTCGATGGCGTGTTAATGGACTTACAGATGCCGGTGATGGATGGTATCGAAGCCTGTAAAATCATTCGTCGCACTGAGCCTGATTTAGTCATAATTGCAATGACCGCTAATGCCTTGGTAGGAGATAAAGAACGAGTGCTCGCAGCAGGCATGAATGATCATATCGCCAAGCCTATTCAAGTTGACGAAATGTTTCACAC
The DNA here is from genome assembly GCF_003596335.1 of Motilimonas pumila. Lineage (GTDB taxonomy): Bacteria > Pseudomonadota > Gammaproteobacteria > Enterobacterales > CBDFNC01 > Motilimonas > Motilimonas pumila. The sequence goes on along the minus strand of NZ_QZCH01000041.1, from coordinate 13,583 downwards.
TCTTAGTCGTTGGATTACTCCAGCAGAGCCGGCGACATTGGATAATCCCCCAGAGGCAGTTCTAAGCGATGAGGGAGATTGGCTAAATCAACTAAATTTATCGGCGATTGATATTGCTACAGGGCTCACGGTTTGTCAGCAACAGGTCAGCTTGTTTTTACGTTTATGTCAGAGCTTTAGCAATAGCCAGGATGATTTTTTAGCGCGTATAAGCCAGGCCATCGATAAGCAGAAATGGTCAGATGCTCAACGTCATGCTCACAGTCTTCGCGGAGCTGCCGGTCACATAGGTGCAGAGCCTCTTGCCGACTTAGCCACCGACTTAGAACTTGGCTGCCAGCAACATGCCAGCCACCAAGTCAACCAACAGCTGTTAGCGATAGAGCCACTGCTGGCAGCGACTTTTGACGATATTCATTTAGTGATGGAATCGCAACCACAACTCAAAACCAGCACATCCCAAGTGCTATCAACGGCAGAGATCAAGCAACACTTAACGGCATTAAGCAGTAGCATTGCAGCGTTTAACTTTAACGCTCAAGATGAGGCTCATCAGTTATTGAATATGATCTCTGACGAGCAAGCTCAGCAACACATGAAGAGCTTGATTAAAGCCCTAGATAGTTATGACTTTGAGCAGGCACAGCAAGCTTTAGACACCATGATGGCACAACTTGAAAAGGGGCAACCTGATGCATAAAGCAAGCGCATTAATGTTGGCCTTACTGACCACTATAACTTTAACATTTCAATCAATAGCTTACGCTAAGGATGTACAAAAAGTACGTTTTCCGCCAATGCAATCGGCAGACGACGTAACGCACAGCTATTTTGTCAGTTTACTTTCTGCCAGTTTAGCAGCCACCGAGGAAGAGTATGGAAAAGCCGAAGTTGAAGTATTACCGACGGCTTATGACCAACGTCTTATTTTAAGCCTGCTTAATCATCAAGGCATTTTAGACGTAGTCGCATCTGCGCCAACCGCAGAGCGAGAGCGGCGCTTTCGCTCGACCCGAGTGCCATTATTGATGGGCTTATTGAGCTATCGTATGTTTCTAATTCGCGAGGATAAACTTGAAACATTCCAACAGATAACGAAGACGGATCAGCTGCAAAAATTAACCGCTTGCAGTGCCGAATATTGGCCCGGCACTCAAGTATTAACGCAAGCGCAATTTAAAGTCAGGGTAGCGGCCAACTTTCAGCAGATGTTTGACTTACTGCTCGCCGGAGAATGTGATTACTTTCCTCGAGGTATCACCGAGGGCTATGGTGAATTGCACGCGTTTAATGAGCATAACCCGGAACTCTCAGGGCAACTGATTGCTTTTGATAAAGTACTGCTGCGCTACCCGTTGGCTGTGATGTTTTATACAAGCCATGATAACTTTGAATTAGCGGGGCGAATTGAAAAAGGTTTGCGACAGCTGCAACAAACAGGGGACATTCTAAAGCTGCTTAAAAAGCACTCTAGTAGCGCTCGCGCATTCCCCTTATCTCAGTGGCAAGACAGCCAGGTATTTGAGCTGAGCAACCCCGTGATGCCTAAAGTGGTGCCCACAGACAACGCCGCGCTATGGTTAACGCTGCCATAAGCGACCGTCAAGGTTATATACACGATGAGTTAACTACCTAATGTCTTTCAACATCTGCTTGATGGGGCGGTACCGGCATCATCAAGCGAATCGTCGTGGTATCTTTTTCATCATTGCATACCAAACTCAGTTCAAGCTTCTGGGCTCGCGAGAGCTGCATAGCAGAGTAGGTGCCTAAGCCTGTCCCCGTTTTCTTTCCTGATGTGACGTATTTGTCCCAAAATGTAGATCTGATTTGTTGAGGTACACTGCCAATATTTTGAATATCTATGGTGACGCTTTGCCCAACACTGATGGAGACTGAGACACGAGAACGGCTTGGTGCAGCTTCACAAGCGTTTTTAAGTAAATTAAACAACATGGAATAAGTCAGGTTGGGATCCGCGTACACATTAAGCGGGCGTTGGCTTTCTTCTTCGCTTGGGTCGATAAAGATCACTTGTTTTTTGTGTTGAAAACTCTTTTTTAACACTTGTACGATTTGTCCCAAGACTTGGTGAATAGAGAAGGACTCTGGCGTTAGCTGGTACTGGCCTGATTCAATTTTGTACATTTCGGCGGACAGATTAACCATGTTAACAAGTTGCATCGACATGTCATCGAGCAGATTAACATTTTGCAGCATTGTTTTGCTAAGAGAGGGATCCGTAGCCATGCTTTGCGCAATGGCAGCAATGCCAGAGAGCGGCCCTTTTAAATCATGATTTAGCATTTGCTCAACGTCTTGCTTGAGCTTAGCCATGGCAATCATTTCGTCGATATCGGCTTGTAAATTCTTCTGCAATTTAATGACCTGCATAAAGTTCTTAATCCGTAACTTAAGCAAGTCTGGGTTGACGGGTTTGGTAATATAGTCCACGGCACCTTGTCGTAAACCTTGAGTTTGATGATTCAGTTCCGTCAGCGTGGTGACAAAGACTACCGGTATGGTTTCTGATTGCGGGTGCTGCCTTAAGTGCTCTAGGACTTGAAAGCCGTTCATGCCGGGCATCATGATATCCAATAATACTAAATCGGGAGGACTATCAGATTGGCAGATATTGAGCGCCGCCTCACCGCTTCTGGCAAGCTTTAGTTGATAGTCATGCTTTAATAAACCTGCCATTAGGGTCAAGTTATCTGGCGTGTCATCCACCACCAAAATACAGGCTTTTTCGTCTCGATTTACTTTGTTGATATTGCTCTTTGTACTCTCAGAGGCGGTTTGGTCGATGCTATTGACACGGCGGCGAACTTCACCGCGAGCAGCTGCGGTCACACGCTCTTGCAGAGTTGCGCTGGTAAAGGGCTTGATGATTAAGTCTGTCACCCCACAGCGTACGGCTTCTGCAACCTTGCTTCGCTCCGCTTCTGCAGTGATCATGATAAAAGGGATATGGCTCCAGTCTGAGTTCGCGCGCACTTCTTGAAGTAACTCTATGCCTGTCATCGTGGGCATATTCCAATCAGATAAAATCATATCAATAGGGCGGCTTTTTAATACGTGCAATGCTTTCGCGCCATTCTCTGCTTGAATGACATTGCCAACGCCAAAGCGCTTTAACTGCTCAGTACTGATTTTTCTGATTGCGTCCATGTCATCCACAATCAATACGTTGACTTTACTTAATTCCAACGATTAGCCCTCTTCATTTGCTGCAAGTGTTATCGTGATGTGGCTTCACACAACACCAATCGACATCCATATATGGCTAATCTTAGTTGATTTTTAAGTAAGAAAAGGTGGCGGGGTGAGCAAACAAAGGAAACGGGACATGGCGCAGCCAGTAAAACTGGCTGCGATTATATTATTTAGTTGCTGGTGTATCTAATACTTTCAACAAGGCTTCACACATGCGAAGTTTGTCTTCTTCACCGTCGCTGTTTTTAACGCAGCGTTTATATTCTTCAACGGTTTCCTGCTTTTGCACTGTAAGCTCAGCTTCTTGTTCAATGAGTTCGGTTTGTGCTTCGATTTGCTTCTCTGCAGGACTAGAGCCACACCCTGCTAATAGTAGTGATGAAGAAGCTAACGCTGCAAATAACCATGTGTGTTTCATATCTTTACGTCCTAGTTAGATAAATAGAAAACCATATTATTAGCTGTCCACTCAAGAGTAAATATAATAATTATTAGCCAGAGGCTTAAGCTCAAATTTTGCGATTAAACTTAGCATTTCAGAGACCTTTACTTGCATTTCGGCTCGGCATAGCCCTTTGCAGAAAGGCCAATTTTGATTTGCGAGATAACAAAAATCACGGTTTAAATTAGATACCGATGAGAAAGTGATAAACAGTAACTTGGAAAGACCCTAGTCCATGTAAATAGGCAAAAAAAAGGCTGCAACAGCAGCCTTAAGTTTAGTCGATATGTAAAGGTTTGTTATTTAACGAACTCTACGCCTTTCACAATATCGCCTTTGAGGGTATCGAGCATGTCATTTAATGCAGTTTGCTCAAATGAGCTAATTTCACCGTATGATTGTACTTGCTCTACGCCATTGAGACCTAGTAACACAGGCTGGGCGAAAAACTCAGCATGTTCGCTGCCACCGTCTACGTAAGCACACTCAACAACGCCTTGCTTGCCGTTAAGTGCAGCAACAACAGACAGACCAAAGCGTGCTGCAGCTTGACCCATTGAAAGTGTTGCAGAGCCGCCACCCGCTTTCGCTTCTACTACTTCTGTGCCCGCGTTTTGAATGCGGTCAGTTAAGCTTGCGATTTCTTCATCGCTGAACTCAACGCCTTGAACTTGCGAAAGCAATGGTAAAATAGTTACGCCAGAGTGACCGCCGATAACATTAACATTAATGTCTGTTGCTTTAAGGCCTTTCGCTTCAGCAATAAAAGTCTCAGAACGAATAACGTCTAGCGTAGTCACACCAAACAGTTTGTTCTTGTCGTAAACGCCTGCATTTTTAAGCACTTCACGCGCAATCGCAACGGTAGTGTTAACAGGGTTAGTGATGATACCAACACACGCTTTCGGACAAGTTGCCGCTACTTTTTCAATCAGGTTTTTAACAATACCAGCATTCACATTGAAAAGATCCGCACGGTCCATGCCAGGCTTACGAGCAACGCCTGCAGAGATAAGTACTAAGTCAGCACCTTCTAGTGCTGGAGTTGGATCTTCGCCAGCAAAGCCTTCAATCGCAACGTCTGTTGGGATGTGGCTTAAATCTTTAGCAACACCTGGCGTAACTGGAGCAATATCGTATAAAGACAGCTCAGAGCCCGCAGGTAAATCATTTTTAAGAAGAAGAGAAAGGGCTTGTCCAATGCCGCCCGCTGCGCCTAATACTGCAACTTTCATGTGGTTATCTCCGTAACAAGTGGGGAAGTTTTATCGTCTTATTATCGGCGCAGATTTTATGGCAAAGTTACAAAAAACACAATCTGTTAACACCAGTGAAATACTAAGATGTGAGCAGCGGTATAAAACCTCTTACATCCTAGCGCAAGCATTAACATTTCATTAGCATTTAACGATGAAGTTTCGCAACTTAAGCATAAAGCGAACAATAAAACGGATCCGCATCAAACTCTATTTATAAATATTCAATAAAATTGGAATCAACTTGCTGAAAACTGATTTTTTATGCAAAATTAACTATGAAATTTGCATGAATATTTAACTTTATGAGAAATAACGAAAAGCAAGAACGTTTGGTCAGCGCTTTTAAAGCCCTGTTAAAAGAAGAGAAGTTTAGCTCTCAAGGGGAAATTGTCCAAGCGCTGCAAGACCAAGGCTTTGACAATATTAATCAGTCAAAAGTCTCACGCATGCTCAGTCGCTTTGGCGCGGTGCGCACGCGTAACGCTAAAACCGAAATGGTGTACTGCTTACCTGCCGAGCTAGGCGTTCCGACCACCAGTAGCCCTTTGAAGAACTTGGTCATCGACATCGATCACAATGATTCATTGGTGGTCATAAAAACCAGCCCAGGTGCCGCGCAATTGATTGCCCGCTTGCTCGACTCCCTTGGTAAACCAGAAGGTATACTCGGCACTATCGCCGGTGATGACACGATTTTTATCACGCCAACCCATAGCCAAGAAATAGCTCAAACCTTCAACGCAATTAAAGCGTTATTTGAAATTCGTTAGAATAAAATCAGCGGATGAACAGGCACTTTGATCTCGACCTTTTGTTCGAGATTAACGTGTCCAGATACGTGACACTTTAAGTTGACGTCTCGATACTGCAATTGTAAATTCGAAACAGCTCCTAAGAACTGGCTACTGAGCACCCTTCCCTCGCCTTCCGTCTGTTCAAAAACGTCAATTTGATGCGGCCGTAAAAATAATTTTTTGGTATCACCAACTTTGCACTGGTGCGGCACAGAGCTCGCGATTAACCCGATAGGGGTGTCTACTTGGTAGTCATCGACTACGGTCGCGCTCAAGTAATTACCTTGGCCTAAAAAGTCGGCTACAAACGGATTCGCCGGCGCTTGATATAATTCGCTTGGACGCCCTATTTGTGCCACTTTACCTTGATCTATTACTGCCAGTTTATCTGCAAATGCAAACGCCTCTTCTTTTGAATGAGTCACAAACACAGCGCTAATATTGGCAGACTTAAGGATATGGCGTATTTCAGCAATCAGCTTCAAACGCACTTGGCTATCAATATTCGAAAAAGGCTCATCAAGCAGTAACAAGTCGGGTTGATAGGCTATCGCACGGGCAATCGCCACTCGTTGCTGCTGGCCTCCAGAGAGCTGGTGTGGGTAGCGATCAGCAAACTCACTCAAATTGACTAAATCGAGCACCTCAGCCACTTTGGCGAGCTGTTCTTTAACCGGTAATGACTCAATACCAAAAATGATATTTTGCATGACCGTCAAATGAGGAAAAAGTGCATAATCTTGAAAAATCATGCCAATTTTACGTTGCTCAGGTGGCACAGAAACACGACCATTATTAACCACGTGGCCGTTAATCGTGATCTTGCCTGCATTAAGTGGCAGCAAGCCCGCAATGGCTTTAAGCATGGTGGTTTTACCGCAACCGCTGGCGCCCAGCAAACACAATATTTCATTGCTCGCCAATGCCATGCTCATGTCAGCCAGAATCTCTTTACCACTGTAGCTACAGTGAACTTTTTCAATATTTAATGCCGGTATCGCCAATTGCCATTCCCAAATGCTGTTTAATGCGCGCCATGCTCAGAGCAGCTAGTGCGCTTGCTCCAAAGAGCGATTCAAAAAGATCAAAGGTACCAAGCCGACCAATACAATAACGATAGCCGGCAACGCGCCGTATTCTAACATTTCATCAGACACAAATTGATATACATAAGTGGCTAACGTTTCAAAGTTAAACGGACGCAAGATAAGCGCAGCCGGTAACTCTTTCATCGACTCAATAAATACTAATAAAATAGCGGCTAAACAGCCTTTGCGGATCAGCGGTATGTGTACTCGTCGCACCATTTTTACCGGTGTTTGCCCCAGAGTACGTGACACCATATCCAACGAAGGTGAGACTTTGTTAATACTGCTCTCAACCGCGCCAACGGCAATCGCGCTAAAGCGCACAAGGTACCCGGCAATCAAGGCTATCATGGTGCCACTGAACAAGAGTCCCGGGCCTTTCATGCCTAGCCACTGCATCACGTCGTTAATTTGAACGTCGAGCCAACCAAAAGGAATCAACACGCCTATCGCCAGCACGGTTCCTGGTACCGCGTACCCCATCGAACTTAAGCGGCTAGGCAGTACGGTACTTGGTCGCGTATCAAGGCGACGATATAAACCGACCAACACCGCAATTGCCGTAGCAATAAGCGCCACTATGGTCGCAATCACTAAGCTGTTCACGCTGTATTGAAAAAACTCAGCCGTCCACGAGGCCGCAAAATAATACCTTGCATAATTGATAAGAATCGCAAAGGGCAAGATAAAACCCACTGCAACCAAGGACCAACAATATAAACTGGCAGCCCATTTACGCCAACCAAGCAGCACAAAGCGGCTGTCATCTTCATGAGTTAAGGCTTTTTGAAAGACCTTTTGCTTACGCCGACTGTAGCGCTCTATGGATAAAATAAGCACCACTACAAAAAGCATCATCACGGATATTTTAGCCGCAGCTTGCAGACTGCCATAACCTAGCCAGGTATCGTATACCGCTCGGGTTAAGGTATTTACGGCAAAAAAATCCACCGTGGCGAAGTCGGCCAACGTTTCCATGGCCACCAGCGACATGCCCACCACAATAGCCGGGCGTGCTAAAGGTAAAGATATGCGCCAAAATGCTTGGGTCGGGGTTTTGCCCAGTAACCGAGCTGATTGCATCAAGCTCACAGACTGTTCAAGAAATGAAGTCCGTGCTAATAAATAAAGATAGGGATATAACACACTGGTAATGACAAATATCGCGCCGCCAAGGCTGCGTATTTCAGGGAACCAATAGTCTTGGCTGTTTTGCCAACCAAACACGTCTCGTAATGCCCCTTGCAATGGTCCGGCATACTCTAACAAGTCAGTGTATATGTATGCCACCACATAAGCAGGCATGGCCAATGGTAACATCAATGCCCATTGTAAATGTTTACGTCCGGGCAGTTCACACATGGCCATCAACCAGGCTGCGGGTACTGCCACCAGTAAGCTGGCAATACAAACACCCAAGATCAACAAAACCGTGTTGAGGATATAATCCCACATCACGGTTGCCATCAAGTGCTGAAAGATTTCTTCAGCGGGTTTTAGGCCTTCATAGACCAGAGCTATAATAGGAAAAACCAGCAGGAGGGCAAACGCCCAGCTGCTGGCTGTCCAAGAAAACGATAATCTTGAGTACATCTATTCACTCAAGGGAATAATTCCCTTATAAATCGAATTTAACCTCGTCTAACAGCTTAAGTGCTGTTTTACGTTGGGCTGCAATGTCTGCCAATGCAACAGTGTCAGACTTAAACTCACCCCAAGAACTAACCAGTTTAGAAACCGCAACACCTTGTTTCACAGGGTATTCGTAGTTTACTTCTGCGTACATCTGCTGTGCTACATCGTCAGATAAAAACTCCATCAGTTTCACTGCGTTAGCTTTGTTCGGTGCATATTTAGTTAATGATACACCACTAATGTTCACATGTGTGCCGCGATTTGTTTGATTCGGGAAGTTAATTTCTACCGAGTTTGCCCACGGGATTTGCTTCTCATCGTTCAGCATTTTACCCATGTAGTAGTTGTTACCGAGTGCAATATCACATACGCCTTCATAAACCGCTTTTACTTGAGCGCGGTCATTACCTTGTGGCTTACGTGCTAGGTTTGCTTTTACGCCTTCTAACCACTCTTTCGCTTTTGCTTCACCGTGGTGAACAATCATCGAAGAAACAAGGGCTACATTGTACGGGTGCTTACCACTACGAGTACAAATTTTACCTTTGTACTTAGCATCTGCGAGGTCTTCGTAGCTTAGCTCAGGTAATTTGCCTAGGCGCTCTTTTGCAGAGTAGACGTTACGCGTACGCGTTGTTAAAGCAAACCACTGATCAGCAGGATCGCGGTATTGAGCAGGGATGTTGCTCTCAAGCTCTTCGCTTTGAATAGGTTGTACTAGCTCTTTCTCTACCAGTTCAAGTGAACGACTGATGTCAGTTGTCAGTACTAAATCAGCTGGGCTTAATTTACCTTCACGCTCTAAACGCTCAACTAAGCCTTTCTTAGCGAAGACAATATTAACTTTAACACCGCTTTGTTCGGTGAATTTAGCCATAATAGGTTCAATCAAGAAAGGTTGACGGTATGAATACACATTCACTTCTTCCGCTGCAACTGCGCTAGCAGATGTAATAACTGAGCCTAATGCCAAAGTGGCTAGTACTAATTTCTTCACTGTAAACTCCACAAGTGTTAATGATAATGATTCCTAGGCGCTAGTATAAGAAAATTTGACTTAAAGTCACCTGTTTTTAGTAATCATTTTCATTACGCTTTCGTTTTATAATAATTTTATATTTAGTCTGCGCGTCATAGATGACTCGAAGCGGTTCTCTGGGTTTGCTCGGTGGTCACCATTTGTTATTCATGCCTACAGTTTGACAAAGCCGCAACGAAAAAAGCCCTGCATAGCAGGGCTTGAATTATGTTTTATTCAACGAGAATTATTAGTTTGGACGAACCGTAACAAACTCAGGGTAAGCATCAACGCCACAGTCGTGCATGTCCATGCCATTCATTTCTTCTTCTTCACCAACACGAATGCCCATTGTTGCTTTCAGTACTGCCCAGACGATGGCTGAAGCCACGAAGACAAAACCAAAGATTACCGCTGCGCCGTACAACTGCGTACCGAAGGTGGCTTCAGAGTTAGAGAAAGGCACCACCAGTAAGCCAAACAAACCACATACGCCATGAACTGAAATGGCACCCACTGGATCATCGATTTTAACTTTATCAAACGCAACGATACTGAACACAACCAAAGCACCGCCTAGCGCCCCCACTAACACAGAGAACAGTGGGCTTGGAGATAATGGATCGGCCGTGATGGCAACTAAACCGGCTAACGCGCCGTTAAGTACCATAGTAAGATCCGCTTTACCCCAAGTGATTTTCGTTACCAGCAGTGCAGCAATCGCACCAGCGGCGGCTGCGGCATTGGTATTAACAAAGATTTGACCGACTGCAGTTGAGTTTTCAACATCGGATACAAGCAGTTGCGAACCGCCGTTAAAACCAAACCAACCCATCCATAAGATGAACGTACCTAAAGTTGCCAGCGGCATGTTAGAGCCAGGAATAGGATATACCTCACCGTTCTTACCGTATTTGCCTTTGCGCGCTCCTAATAGCAATACTGCTGCTAATGCTGCTGCCGCACCAGCCATGTGCACGATGCCAGAGCCTGCGAAGTCAGAGAAACCCGCTGCAGACAAGAAGCCACCGCCCCATGTCCAGTAACCTTCAATTGGGTAAATAACGCCTGTTAATACTACCGTGAAGGCTAAAAATGCCCACAACTTCATGCGCTCAGCAACTGCGCCAGAGACAATTGACATTGCCGTAGCAACAAATACTACTTGGAAGAAAAAGTCAGACTCTAACGAGTGATCAGCCCCTTCCGCTTGTGTGCCAATCAAGGCGCCAAATGAAGGCAAGAAGCCACCTTCAACATTGTCCACGTACATAATGTTGTAACCAATAAGCAAGTACATGGTACAAGCGATGGCATACAGGGCGATGTTTTTGGTTAAGATCTCGGTGGTATTTTTAGAGCGCACCAAGCCAGCCTCTAACATGGCGAAACCTGCCGCCATCCACATAACCAATACACCTGACATTAAAAAATAAAAAGTATCTAGCGCAAAGCGCAACTCAATAACTGAACTTTCCATGGTCGTAATTCCTTATAGCGCTTCGTTGTCTAATTCACCGGTTCGAATTCGAACCGCTTGTGATAAGTCGTAAACAAAAATCTTACCGTCACCGATTTTGCCGGTATAAGCAGCACCAGTAATCGCCTCAATTAAACGGTCAACGTTTTCTTCTTGCGTCGCAATGTCTAACTTCACTTTTGGTAAGAAGTCGACTTGGTACTCAGCGCCGCGATATAGCTCGGTGTGACCTTTTTGGCGACCAAAGCCTTTAACTTCCGACACGGTTAAACCTTCTACGCCGACCTCGGCAATCGCTTCTCGCACATCGTCTAACTTAAACGGTTTAATGATGGCACTGATCATTTTCATCTTGTTTACTCCCTGAAAGGTATTTTTTAATTTTCTTACCTTAGGTATTACAAGCATCGTGCCAGAAATTTTAATTGTTAATAAACAACAACTTACGTAAATACTCATTTATTAAAGAATTATCAATGCACCACTACAGTGCAATTTATTTTACTGAGTGCCCTAACAAAGCCCTATTATCAATCCTCTCAATATTGCGCCTCAATGCGGTGCATGCACGCGCCATACTCGCCACGCTTATTCATAATAGGGCCGAGCAGGCTTGTTAATACGGCGATGCTATCTCGTTCACGCCATGGTAAAATCAGCGGTCAAAGCACAACAACGCTTACGCACGACCTAAGGCAAAATGCCTGCGGTTGTGGGTTAGTGGAATGTACTCTCAATGCACAAGGTGAAAACGATGTTGGAGATCTCTAATAGCGTCACGTTAGCGGAATGGGAGATTGAGCTTAACTCTATCCGCGCTCAAGGAAACGGTGGCCAAAGAGTGAATAAGGTTGCCACTGCGATCCACCTTAGGTTTGATATCAAGCGTTCCAGTCTGCCTGCTTTTTACAAAGAGCGCTTGCTGCAGCTTTCTGATAGCCGAATCAGCCAAGATGGCGTCATTATTATTAAAGCGCAAAGCCACCGAACCCAAGAAATGAACAAAGAGGATGCGCTGCAGCGGCTGAAACTGTTGATTCTGGATGCCGTTAAGGTGCAAAAAGCGCGTCGAGCTACAAAGCCAACAAAAGGCTCACAACGACGAAGGGTGGACACCAAAACTAAAAAAGGTGCGGTAAAAAAAATGCGAGGAAAGGTCAGCTTTTAACAATACTCACCACAAGGACAAGGCTTGAAAAGCTTATTTTGCTTTAGCGATAAAGAGAGATACCAACGAGATAATTAGCCCTTAGACGCAAATTGTTGAAAAGACTCAAGCATCACCTGGAAATCTTCTAGCCCAGACATCGCCATGCTCTCATCTTGATAAAGGTGAAAATCAGGCTCCAGCTCGTCTTCCACTTGATGCAGTAAGTGGTTAGCAATCACTTTCGCCTCTTCTTGATTGAGGAATAACGAATATTCCGCGCCAAGCAGCTCAAGTTGCTCAAGCTCATTAGCTTGAAGCAACTTAATCTGTTTCAGCAAACGTGTTACACGCTCGGGTTGGTTTACACATTCCTGCTCCAACCATGCGCCTACTGCCTCATGCCCCATTGAGAATTGGGCTTTGACAGTATCGCCAAACATGTCACGTTTAAATTCAAACTCCACTCTTAGGCCTTTTGTTGTCAGACGTACTCAACCTAAGTTGGTCTGTATAGTTTGAATAAAGAGCTCAAACATTGAGTCTCTGGTACAACCAGACAGCATCGTCCTTAGCTAACTCTGGTAACCCATGTCGTCAAATTAGTAAGCAGCTGTATGTAGCTGAACTTCCTGACTTAACACATGAGTTGGTACAAGCTCGTATGCAGCTTGTGGTTTCAGTAATACTGAAGATTTACTTGCTACCATTAGCATTTGCTTCAGACGGCTTTCCTCAGACGGCTTAAGAAGCAGGCCTTGGATGTCTAGTAAGCTGTTGATGCCTAATAGTTCACGCTGAACGTCAAAGTGCGTAACCAATACTCGAATATCGGCAGCTGCTGACGTTTCACCCATACGGATGCGTTTCACAAGTTCAATACCTTCGGTGCCGTTCAGTAGGGCATCGATGATAAGTAAATCGAAATCTTGTAGAGCAAACGATTTCTCTGCTGCTTCTACGCTTGCAACTGACTCAACGTAAGCCACGTTCATCGCTTCTAGTTGTGTTGCAAATTCTTCACGGTCTGCGGTATTGGCTTCAACCACTAACACCTTAAGGTTAGTTGTCACGGCTTCTGGCTTAGCGACTAATGGTGCAGGTTGACTTACTTCAGCGCCTTCTAGGCGAGCAATGTAGCCACGCTTAGGAATCGTCGAAATATTTAAACCATGAATGCTCATGTTGCCAATGCTTTTACGCAGTTGAGAGATGTGCTGGTTGATCGTGTGGTCTGTTACCAAACGGCCCCATACATGCTGCGCAAGATCTTCGCGAGTCACTACTGAGTTCAAATTTTTACATAGAAAATGTAACAGTGAAGTACGTAATGGACCCAAGTAAACCTTACGGTTGTTATGAATCAAACTATTTTGACTTGTGTCGATATGATATTCGCCCACAATTAGACTTTTTTCCAACATATAGGCGTTGTTGATCAAATAGTTTTCAGTGCGACAAAGGCTCATGCTGTTCACATTTCAGACCGCTGATTTTCTTTCAG
>NZ_QZCH01000040.1 GCF_003596335.1 Motilimonas pumila | reverse complement strand
GGTTTCTTTGTGTACGTCTAGGCCGATAAAAAGGGTGCTAGGATTATTCATGTCGATCTCCTGTATCTGTTATGGCGTTTACCTAACAGTGTGGCACTGGCCTAGCTAACCCACGATAAATGCAGGAGGTCGACCCTGTGCACAGGGAATCATTATGTCTAGGTGATGTAGTGATTTCACGTTTTTTATCAGGTATCGGAGCGATAACTTTATGTATATCTTTTCTTTATTTACTTGTGGTGTTCTCCAGTAGATCATCATTTGAAATTGAAGAGCAACTTGCTTCTCCCAATAAAAAGTATATAGCTACATACTATGTTGCAATGAAGAGTGGTGTTACTGGTTGGTGTAAACAACGTGTGGCAGTTAGTCCTGAGAAAATTCCATTCAGTGTCGAAACGGAACAGAGTATTCATCACCATTATTTATTTACTGCAACTTGTGGAGCTGAAATAAGGTTAGAGTGGGAATCTAATAAGTTATTAGTAGTTTATTATTCAACACTAGAGCATATGTTCCTATCTATGTCTAAAACTGACATATTGGGAGAAGTAGAAGTGGTATATAAAAATATCACCTAACAAGAGACTATGGCGTCAATAGTTAATTTACCACTTTTGGCGCTTCCCATAACGCTCCATTCCGCAGCATTGAATTTAAGATAACAATCATCTTTCTGATGCATGCAATAATCGCTACTTTTTTGGGTTTCCCTGCTGCAACAAGGCGTTGATACGTTGCTTTGAAAACAGGGTTTGATTGAATAGCAGACATCATTGCCATGTATAAAACAGTTCGGACTTGATGTCGTCCACCTTGGATTTTTCGCTGTCCTTTATAACGACCACTCTCTTTATTCATAGGTGCGACCCCGAGCAATGAAATGGCTTCTTTGTTGCTGATATAGCCTAATTCAGGAAAGTAGTTAATCATGGAAGCCGCGGCAATTTCCTAATGCCTTGCTAGCTTTATAAAGGCGTATTTTTGGCTGACACTCTGGGCAAGACTCGCTGAGTAATCTTAGCTTCACATGACAAGCACAATGGGAAAAGCAAATAGGAATATATCTATTCTAGAAAAGCAAAAAGCCCGCTAATCAGCGGGCTTTTTTATGTTTGGTACTCGCGAGTAGATTTGAACTACCGACCTCTACCATGTCAAGGTAGCGCTCTAACCAACTGAGCTACGCGAGTATATATTGGTACAACCGAGTGGATTCGAACCACCGACCCCCACCATGTCAAGGTGGTGCTCTAACCAACTGAGCTACGGTTGTATTGTGCCTTCAAAGCGAGCGCTAGTTTATCAAACACGCATTTAGCCGCAAGGTTTTTTTTCCATTTTTGGCTTGGTTGCGCACAGTTTAAACAGCACTCGCTCAATTAAAGAACAACTCGTTAACTGCCAATCACTTTAAGTACATTCTCATACACCCATTCAACAATCACGTTGTGTGGGATCATGCCCCAGGTATACACGTAACCCAAAATGAAAATAGGAATACACGCTATTTTTGCGGCCGTTTTTTGCAGAATTTGATCGTAAGCTACAACCAATGCAAAAGGTGCCAGCGGAATTAAGTAGCGGCTAACGTCATCGTGAAAAATAAACAGCGCAAATACGTAATGAGTTAGGGCATACCAAAAGAACACCTTGTTAATATTCCACAGCATAGCCACGCCCAAGCCGTATACCGCGTACATAATCAGGTGTAGCTCGGCGCTGTGACGTTTGTTGGTTTCGTTAAAATGCTCAAATAAGGTGAAAGGCGCGTCTGCTAAAAGCTTAGAGTTCCAGCTGAAGTAGGCAAAAAAATCACCATATTGGAAATGATAGAAGGTGAATGTCAGTAGCAGTGGCAAAGGGATCAAGGCTAAAAGAGGAATGTATTTCCACAGCTTCTTCTCTTTCGCAAGCATTAAAAAGTAGGCACCGCCAATCAAAATACCGACAATGCGTGTAATACCGGAAAAGCCCGCAAGCAAAAATGCCAGAAAGTATTGCTGCCTGTGATAGGCCAGCATAGAGGCAAAAGTAAGAAATAAGAATGCCGGTTCAGTCGCGCCAATGTGTTGGCTAATGATGTAACGAAATGGAATAAACAAGGCCACCACAGAAGACCAAAACGCACTTTTTACCACGCCGGTTTCTTTTAACAGGGTGTAGAGAGTAACGCTGGCCGCCATAGTGAACAGCATGGTTGTAAACAGCATGCTGTTGGAATAACCCATAAACGAGAACAGCTTAATAAACACTGGATAAAAGGGCAGGTGGCAAGCAAAGTAAGCAGCCGTGGTCTTATAAGGGGTGAAGGGATGGTTGTCGGGTATGTCGTATAAAGTAAAAGCCACGTAGGCGTAATTAGGACCGTCCCAGTGACGTTTAATGATATCAAACGTACCATCTAACCAATATGGTGTGTAAAAAATGATGGTCGTTGCCAATACAATCAGTACCAAATACAAATAGTGGTACTTGTCTTGGCTGGCAACTTGGTACCAGCGATTACTTGCGTTCAATGTTATCTCCTTCCTTGGAAATCTAAATTGGTTTGAAATGGTGTTTAACGTGAGCATATAGCTTGCGGCTGTATGCTTGACCTGGCTTTTCAATCAAATAATAGGTGGCGATGGAAATCGGTAATAAAATTGAAAACACATTGATGACCACTTCGCTATTAAAGCCGTAATGGGGAATGTGCAAATGCTTCATCATCGCTAACACCCAGAAATGGTTCAGGTAAATAGAAAACGATAGGGTGCCCAAGACCGTCAGCCGAGTTAGATTTATGACTTTACTCAATATTCCCAATTGGAATGAAAAAATCAGCACCAATGCGGCAAAAGCAAACGGTGCGTTGTAATCCATGATGGTTTGTTTACCAGGGATAAATAAAAGGTATGCACTGGCAGCAAAAGCGGCTACTTCAAGGATTGAAAACGTTACAAACCATTGCCATGTAGGTTTTATGACGTCGAACACTCGGATCCTTTGATACATCCTAAATAACACCATGCCAAGGAAAAACCCGGCAAAACAGCGTAGCAGTCCAGTATTGATGAAGTTGAACATCATATGGATATGCAGGTCTAAGTGCTGATTGTTAGCTAATAACAAGATGTAGCTGCAAAGTGAAAGCAATAATAGTGTTAGCGTATTGCATTTTATCGCAAGGTAAGCAAACACGATAATGTTAACCCATAACTCAACACTGATACTCCAACTAGGCTCATTCCAAGCCAGCCACCAATTGCTGATGCCTGTGTTTTGAATCAAAAGAAGATTGAGAATAAAGGTAAAGGTATAACCTTCGCCGCTAGCCGGAAAACTGTCAAACCAGAGGTAAACCGCTAGAATAGCCAACAAGGTGAAAAAATGTAATGGGTAGAGCCTACTAAGTCGCGCTACCACAAAGTCGGCAAGGCTGAGATCTCGGGTTCGAGTGCTATCGAAATAGCGAAAACTGAGGACAAAGCCGCTAAGAATAAAGAATAAATCCACGGCTAAATAGCCGGGGAAAGTGGGTTGTATATGAAACAGCACAACCGCCAAAGCCGCTAAGCCTCGGATACCATCGAGTGAGTCAAATCTCATGTTCATCCTTAAACAAGAGTTAATTTTTTGCCTATGTTACATGAGTCTATCCTTGGGCAACTTGGCGAACCACAGTTTTGTGACTCGCTAAACAAAAATCACTCAACAACTGATTGCAAAGTATTCAGCTTCCTTCCTGAGACTAAGCTTTGGGTTTGAATATTGCATTGTTTCAGCAATGTTTGCCAGGCGCGAGCGTGCTCTTGGCTGCTCTTTTTGAGCTCGATATCTATCCCTGAGTTGTAATAAATGACCACCTGGCTCTGTTTTGGGGTAAGGTTAGTTTGGGTGAGTAAACTACCGATTACGGCTGCTCGTATCTGTTGGTAAGATTGAATTAACTCAACCATATACGGTTGCTGCTGCTGTATATAAAAAAGCATCAGCACATTTTTTAAAATAGCTATCTTTTGTTTGCTAAATTGTTGGCAATGGTTGTTATCGCTGACGGTTTGTATGTACAAGGTAGCCTGGGCTAATTGAGTTTTGGCAAACTGCATACTAAAAACTAACTCTGAAAAATAGCGGTTGTTATATAACCGTGATAGGGCTTGTTGGGTATGCTCAAGGGAAAATGTTGCCCTTTGTTCTAAGGTAATATCTGTCCCTTGCTGTAGGTTTGAGACCAACAAAGACAAGCCTTTAAAATAATCAAATGCTTCGATAACGTCTTGTTCATGTTGGTGACTGCGACCTGCAACCGTTTTTGTAATGGGCTTGAGTGCAAGGTGGGTTTCTGGCTCAGCAAAGAGTAAATTTAGGAAGTGACCGGTAATGTTCTGTTGTTTTTCTGCTTCGATTTTAGTCAGTAAACTAATATCCGCGCTCGTCATTTTATTTGCGAACTCATTCTGGCACCGCTTTAAAGCCACTATCATGTCTATTTCGTAATGTAATTGCGCTGCCGTGTTCATGTGTTTAGCCAAAATCTCATTACGTTGACTAATCAGATATTTTAACCCGCAATCGGGTAAAGCGAGTAGCTCAATGACACTGATGGTTGGCGCAGCGTTTGACTGAAACAGCTCTTTTCGGCTGGGCCAATTGGCGGGAAGTAAATCTGATTTGCTGCTTTCACTTGCGCCGGTTTGTGTATCGAGTACCCGAGCTAAGCGTTCATTGTATTCTGTAAACATGGCTTGCTCTGCGGGAGAGCAAGCCGAGGTGACGGCTACAACGCTAGCCGCGAGAAGGAATTTTATGATGTGAGTGAGCCAGGGTTCTGTCATAATTCGTTTTTAATCTCAAGCATAACATCACTGCAGCAGAAGTCAGGCCAGATATAAAACCAATCCAAAAGCCTTGTGCTCCCATAGCAGGGGTAAGCCAGTCTGTAAGAGATAAAACGTAGCCAATCGGGAAACCGATCAGCCAAAAAGCCACTAACGTAATGTAAAGAATCACTTGAGTATCTTTATAACCCCGTAAAATACCGGCTGCTACAACCTGTAGCGTGTCAGAAAACTGATATATAGTGGCAATCATCAACAGATGGGCAGCCAGCGTGACAACCGTCGTATCACTGGTATAAAAGCCGGCAATTTCGTGGCGCAGAAACAAGGTAAAACAAGCGGTAAAAAGTGCCACCACTAAACCAAATCCTAACGCGCTATTAGCGGCAAGTTTGGCTTGCTGGGGATCTCTTGCCCCTAAACAATGTCCGACGCGAATCGATACCGCCATGCCAATGCTTAACGGGATCATGAAAATGATGGAAGAAAAGTTGATAGCCACTTGGTGGCTGGCCACTATGTCTGCTCCCAGCGGCGCCAATAACAAGGCAACCATTGCAAACAAGGTCACTTCAAAAAATGTCGCGGCTGCAATGGGAAAGCCCAATACAAACAGGCGTTTGATTTGTTTAACATTGGGCGCAATAAATCGTTTAAAAGGATGCAGCGCTTTTAACTCGCGGTCTATCAGTACATAGGCTAGCATGCTTAAACCCATTGCTATGTAAACGATTGCCGTGGCGACGCCACAACCTACGCCGCCCAAAGCCGGCATGCCAAATTTACCGAATATAAAGATGTAGTTGGCGGGAATGTTGACGGCCAACCCGACAAACCCAATGACCATAGAAGGCACGGTGCGAGACAAGCCTTCGCAAAAATTACGCAACACCAAATACAGCGCAAAAGCCGGCATGCCCCAGATAACAGCATGTAAATAGCCTTCGGCCAGGCGTGCTAATTCGGGTTCAATATCCAGGTAATGAAATAGCTGTGAGCTTTGATACAAGATAAACATTAGCAAAATGCTCATTGCCCCAGCTAGCCATAGCGCTTGAATAACAGTAAAAGGAACTTGGCTGCGTTTTTTGCCGCCGTTGAGTGACGATACAATTGGCACCACGGCCATCGTCAGCCCTTGTAGCAATAATATGCCTGGTACCCAAAAGCTGGAAGCGACAGCAACAGCGGCCATGTCAGTTGCGCTGACGTTACCTGCCATCACGGTGTCAATAAAGCCCATGGTTGTCATTGCGACTTGAGCGATTAAAATAGGCCAAGTTAACTTCACGAGTTGCTTAACTTGTTGGAAGTAGTGTTGCAAAATAACTCCAAAATATAAAAGGAACAGATATGTTCACCGGAATCGTGCAAGGAATAGGGCGGGTTGTCGAAATAGACAAGAAGCAGGGGTTACACAGCATAGTGATCCAGTTACCAGAACAGCTAACAAAAGAAATCACTATAGGAGCCAGTATCGCCAATAATGGCACCTGCCTAACCGTCACCAAGCAGGATAATTATAATGTTTATTTTGACGTGATGGAAGAAACGTTAAGATTAACTAACTTGGGTGAGTTAAAAATAGGGGATAGTGTCAATATTGAACGTGCTGCCAAGTATGGCGATGAAATTGGCGGTCACGTCACCTCAGGTCACATCCATGCCATGATGGAATTGGTCGAAATCAAACAAAACCCCAACAACACGGCAATGCGCTTAGCGTTTGATGCACAATGGCATAAATTTATTTTACCAAAAGGGTTTATCGCGGTAGACGGTATCAGCCTGACTGTCGGTGAAGTCTCGGCGCAGGATTTCTGGGTGCATCTTATTCCCGAAACGTTACAAGCCACCACGCTAGGTCAAAAAAAGCTTGGGGATAAACTCAACATGGAAATAGATCCACAAACGCAAGCCATAGTGACAACGGTAGAACGGGTGCTGGCTCAGCAACACCAAGCTTAGCCTTGTCGGCAATGGCATAAGCCAACACAATAATGTTGGCTTACATCCTCATTACAGCGAAGCGGCGTAATCGTAAAGGGCTTGAATAATTTTCAGCTTTTGCTCGTTCTGCTGATGCTCAATCGCGAGAGCTTCAAGTTCCGCAATAAAGCCAGGGCCTAGTTCATCAAAGTAGGCTTTGCAGTGATGTTGCCAGCGCTGTAATTCTGCTTCATCCAAGGTTTCGGTGAAATTTCTGGCGCGATAACGAAACAGCATCTCTGCCAGTCGTGAGTCTTGAAAATCAAAATCTCGCTGCGCCAATTGTTCGGGTTGTAGATTGCGAATGTCTTGCATCAGATTTTTGTCAGCTTGGGAGAAAAAGCCGCCGCTGTAGATCATGGTATCTGGGTTCGCGCTGCTCGATGGGCCGTGCTCTTGCTGGTACACCTCAAGCAGTTTATCTTTTATGTCGGGGTGCTGCATTAACCAGTTAAGAGACTCTCGGCACTGCTGGCGGTTAATGCCCAGCTCATCGGCTCTGATTTCTGTTAACGTTTTGGCCGTTGCCACCACGGGGCATTTGTTTATGTGCACCAACTTTAGCGGTGGCCTTACCACGCCCTCAGGTAACTCGGCCGATTTGGCATACAAATATTGGCGGATTTGTTCTACCGAGTAATCCGCCAAACAACGCAAGTCCTTGTTAAGGTCCAACACTATCACAGCATTTTTGTTACTGGGATGCCAAGCAACAGGGGCAATGTAAGACGCGCAACCCTGTAATGCGGGAAACATGCCAGAGATATGAACCAAAGGGGCACGTTTGCTCAGTGCTTGATTGACCATTTCTTGCACTTGTTTTTTATCGCGTATTCGAAATAAGTAATCGTATAGCTTGGGCTGCTTTTCTTTAATTAATTTCGCCATGGCGATAGTGGCACGCACATCAGAGACGGCGTCATGGGCACTGTCATGGCTAATGCCATTAGCTTGAGTTAATAATTCTAATCGAAACGATGGCACGCCTGTCTCTTCATCAATTACCCATTCTATGCCTTCAGGGCGCAGTGCATAACAGGCTCGCACCATGTCGATAATGTCCCAACGCGAATTTCCGTTGCGCCATTCTCGTTCGTACGGGTCGTAAAAATTACGGTACAAACAATTTCGGGTCACTTCATCGTCAAATCGAATGCTGTTATAACCCACAACACAGGTGTTGGATTGGCTCATTTGCTGATGAATTCGAGCAATGAAATCGGCTTCTGAGTAACCTTTTTTATGGGCATATTGTGGCGTAATGCCGGTGATCAAACACGCTTGAGGTTGAGGCAAATAATCACTGGGTGGGCGGCAAAACCATTCCATTGGCTCACCGATCTCATTGAGTGCTAGGTCGGTGCGAATGGCCGCAAATTGTGATGGCCTATCTAAACTCGGGCTCAGCCCAAACGCTTCATAATCATGCCAAAGTAAGGTTGGTGCATCGCTATGCATGAGATTTCCTGGAGCAAAAATTTTTGTCATCATACCTGATGCTAACAGTTCTGCACTTTTTTTGTTAAATGTGGGCTAAATCAGTAGCTAGAAACGTATTGATAGGTCTAAGATAAAAGAAACAGACACAGGAGGTGCTTATGCAATCTTTAACCGTCGCCAGTTACATGAACAAAAGACCGGTTTCCTTTAAACCAGACAGCCCAGTGGCAGAGGCCGTAGAAAAATTACTGCGCTCAAACCAAATCGGCGGTCCGGTACTCGACGCGAACAAGCACGTGATTGGCTGGATTTCAGAGCAAGACTGCTTACACAAAATGATAGAATCCAGTTATCACTGTGAAAGCGCGGCATTGGTAGAAGACATAATGCGTACTGACGTGTTATCTATTAATGAAAGCGCCAGTATTTTGGAGCTAGGCCAACAAATGCTCCAAGCTAAACCAAAAGCTTACCCGGTAGTGGAAGACAAACGCTTGGTTGGCATTATTACGCGACGTGACGTATTAACCGCGATTAATGCACATCTGTCTTCATGCTTCAGCAAAAGTGCATAGTCACGCCCGTCAAATAGCTTAATTAAAGGGCTGCGGCCCTTTTTATTTATCCGCAAAAACATTTCTGCTAGCATTGCCGCCACTAGATAGTGGAAGGAAACCTGTTTTGACAGACGCAATACGCCAGCAAGTCGCTGATTTATCGACTGACCTTAAAAAACAACTCAACTCATGCATGAGCAAAGACCAATTTAGGTTTAAGCGTCGCATTGAAGGGGCTTGCCGTAAAACGCCAAATCAAAGCACGGTGAATATTCTGCAAAAAATCGCCAAAGAAGTTACTCAGTCGCAACAAAACCGACAGTGGCGATTGCAACATCTACCTAAGGTAGATTACCCGGCCGCGTTACCTGTTACTCAAAAACGTGACGAAATCGCTCAAGCCATTTTTGATAACCAAGTCGTGATCATTGCCGGTGAAACAGGCTCAGGTAAAACCACGCAAATACCTAAAATATGTTTAGAGTTAGGGCGTGGTGTTGAAGGCTTGATTGGCCATACGCAGCCAAGACGTCTTGCTGCTCGCAGCGTGTCGAACCGGATTGCAGAAGAGCTTGGCTCTGAGCCTGGGAAAACAGTGGGTTACCGAGTACGATTTACCGATCAAGTGAGCGATGAAACTTATATAAAGTTGATGACCGACGGTATTTTACTGGCTGAAATTCAACACGATAGGTTTCTCAATCAGTACGACACCATCATTATTGATGAAGCCCACGAACGCAGCTTAAACATTGACTTTATATTAGGTTACTTAAAACGTTTATTGCCTAAACGACCTGATCTTAAAGTTATTATTACGTCAGCGACCATAGATCCAGAGCGTTTTTCAAAGCATTTTAACAACGCCCCTGTGATCGAAGTTTCTGGTCGTACTTATCCGGTAGAAGTGCGCTATCGCCCACTCGACGAGGTTAGCAATCAAGACCAAATCGACGGTATTATTGAAGCCGTTGAGGAATTAGGCCGCGAAAGCAATGGCGATATATTGGTGTTTTTAAACGGCGAGCGGGAAATTCGAGACACCGCATACGCGTTAGAGAAGCGCCAATTTAGACACACAGAAATCTTACCGCTGTACGCCAGACTAAGCGCCGCCGACCAAAACAAGATTTTCAGTGCCCACAGTGGTCGCCGCATTATTTTATCGACTAACGTAGCTGAAACCTCGCTAACTGTGCCAGGCATAAAATACGTGATTGACCCGGGCACGGCGCGAATCAGTCGCTACAGTTATCGCACTAAGGTACAACGCCTGCCAATTGAGTCAATCTCGCAGGCCAGTGCCAACCAACGCAAAGGACGTTGTGGTCGTGTCAGCGAAGGTATTTGTATTCGGCTTTACAGCGAAGAAGACTTTGAATCGCGCAGCGAGTTTACCGATCCAGAAATTATTCGTACTAACTTGGCGTCGGTTATCTTGCAGATGCTATCGTTAGGCTTTGGTGAAATACAGCGCTTCCCGTTTGTGCAAGCGCCGGATCAGCGAAATATCAACGATGGCGTGACGTTATTGCAAGAGTTAGGGGCCATCAATGTACAAGAGAAAGACCCTCGTAAGCAATTAACCAGCGTCGGTCAGCAATTAGCCAAATTACCCGTTGATCCAAGACTGGCGCGCATGATTATTGCAGCTCAAGACTACAATTGTGTCAACGAGGTCATGGTCATTTCTGCAGCCCTGAGTATTCAAGATCCCCGTGAACGACCGTTAGAAAAACAACAAGCGTCCGATGAAAAGCACCAACGCTTTCATGATAAAGACTCTGATTTTATTGGCTTTCTCAACCTTTGGAACTATATCAAAGAGCAACAACAAGCGCTTTCTGGTGGCCAGTTTAGCAAAATGTGTAAGCGCGAATTTTTAGCGTATATGCGGGTGCGTGAATGGCAAGATATCTACAGCCAAATTAAACAGGTTATTAAAGAGCTCGACATCAAGATTAATGACCAAGTGGCTCATTACGACGATATCCACAAAGCCTTGATTGCCGGCATGCTGTCCCACTTGGGAATGAAAGATAAAGACCAAGACTATCTTGGGGCCCGTAATGCCAAGTTTTGGTTATTCCCAGGCTCAGGCATCTTTAAAAAACAGCCAAAATGGTTAATGGTGGCAGAGCTGGTTGAAACCAGTAAGCTATTTGGTCGCATTGGTGCCAGGGTTAAACCGGAATGGATAGAGCCATTAGCGCAGCATTTAGTGAAACGCAGTTATAGCGAACCTCATTGGTCTAAAAAACAAGGGGCTGTGTATGCCCTTGAGCAGCAAATGTTGTACGGATTGCCAATCGTTCAAAAACGCAAAGTCTTGTATTCCGACATCGACCCCAAGGTATGTCGTGAGCTATTTATCCGTAGCGCCTTAGTAGAAGGGGAGTTTGACACTAAATTTGCGTTTTTTAAGCAAAATCAAGCGCTGCGCCAAGACATAGAAGAGCTTGAGCACAAGTCCCGTCGCCGCGATATTTTGGTGGACGATCAAATCTTATTTGATTTTTATGAGCAAAAGTTGCCCGAATCAATTGTTTCTGCCAAGCATTTCACCACATGGTGGCAAAAGCTGAGCAAGAAACAGCCAGAATTTTTAAACTTTGAACGTGAACAAATGATGGCGCACGGCGCAGATACTGTGACCGAACACGCCTATCCAGACACTTGGCAGCAAGCCGGCTTTACCTTAGGCCTGAGTTACAATTTTGAGCCTGGTAGCAGTGACGATGGCATTACGCTAACCATTCCGCTCGCCATCATCAACCAGTTGCAAGACGTTGAATTTGATTGGTTGATTCCCGCTTTACGAGAAGAGCTTGTGATCAGCTTGATTAAATCACTGCCAAAAACCTTACGCCGCAATTTTGTACCTGCGCCTAACTACGCACAAGCAGCCCTGGAAAATATGTCGCCGCAAGACGGCCGCTTAATTGATGCCTTAAGTAAACAATTGTTGCGCATGACAGGCACCAAAGTTGAGCCAGACGCGTGGGACTTATCCCTATTGCCTGAACACCTGAAAATGAAGTTCAAGGTTGTGAATAAAGAAGGCAAAGTGTTGCAACACAGCAAAGACTTTTCGGCTTTACAACAATCGCTGCAAGGGGAAGTGCAGGCGGCGCTGTCCACCGTGGCCGATAAAGGCATCGAAAAAACCGACATTATCGAATGGGACTTTGGCAAACTCGAGCAAGAGTTTGTAAAAGATCACGGTGGCTACGAAGTTAAAGCGTTCCCAGCATTGGTGGATAAGCGTAAGTCCGTGGCCATTGAACTGTTTGATAGCCCAGCGCGCGCCCAAGCGGCCAGCCAAGTCGGCATTCGACGTTTATTGCTACTGAATGTGCCATCACCCATCAAATACCTACAAAAATCATTGCCAAACAAAGCCAAATTAGCCATGTATTTTACCCCGTTTGGCAAGGTGAATGACTTAATCGACGATTGTATTGCCGCCGCGGTGGATCAGTTGATGGCAGAGCAGCCGATGCCAAGAGATGAAGCGGCTTTTGCTAAAGCCAGAGACTATATCCGTGAGAATTTAAACGACGCTACGTTATCGGTTGCCACTGCGGTGGAGAAAGTGTTAACCGCGGCGAACAAAGTGAATAAGCAACTAAAAGGCAAAGTGAGCTTAGACAGGATCATGGCCCATGGCGACATTAAGTCCCAAGTAGCTGGGTTAGTCTACCCTCAATTTGTGGCTGACATTGGCTATGACAAGTTAGCGAACGTGGAGCGTTATCTTAAAGCGGTTGAGCGTCGCCTTGAAAAGCTACCCATTGACCCGAGCAAGGACCGCCAGCACACCCTCGTTATGGAAGAGTTACAGCAAAGTTATCAAGCTATTTTAAAACAACTGCCTGATAATCAACCAAAGCCTGAGAAAGTGACTCAACTTCGTTGGATGTTAGAAGAGTTGCGAGTGTCTCTTTTTGCACAACAATTAGGCACATCGGTGCCTGTTTCAGCAAAAAGGGTCAAGCACTTAGTAAATGAAATTAAAGAAGAAATGAGATAGTTGATGATTAAGTCGTCACTCATACTGAGTACGACTTTAGTCTATGCTTTATAAGTTATTGATATGTAAACAATATTTTTCCTGATGTGAATTTATATTCACAAGAAGTGAGGATATATGTAAAATATCATAGTTTTTTTATCTCTCTTAACCACATTTTGTTGGCTTTTAGACGGCTAAAATTGTAGGATAGCGAAGAATTTTGACCCCTTTGGTTAAGATTTAATTAAATAAGAATAATATTAGAAGTGATGTATATCCCATCCTTAACTAACCGCTGTATAGAGTCTAGATAAGACAAAACAACGGAGTTTTAATTTAGCGCGGTGAGCTTTTGTCACTTAGCGGATAAATTTTAGGAATTCACACCGAAATCCAAACGCAAGTTTGATAGAAGTAAGTAGGTGTAACAATTTCAATACAAAAAAGCTTGGGTAACAGCCACCTAGGTTGGCTTTTGCCTGTTTAATTGGAAGGACGTGTCTATGACAAATAGAATAGAGAGCGCACAAGGTCTATATGTGCCTGAAATGGAACATGATGCCTGTGGTATCGGATTCGTTGCTCATCTTAAAAATCGCAAATCACATGAAGTAATCACTCAAGCACTTGATATGCTAGCTCGTATGGAGCACCGTGGCGGTCAAGGTTGTGATCCATGTAGTGGTGACGGCGCAGGTATCTTACTGCAAAAGCCGCACGAATTTTTGGTAGAAAAAGCACAGAAAGAAGGTATTACCCTTCCTGCTTTTGACAAATACGGTACGGGTGTTGTCTTATTCCCACAAGACGAAAACCAACGTGAACAGTGTCGTGAAATCCTAGAGCGTAACGCCAAGCGTTTAGGCCTATCGGTTATCGGCTACCGTGTTCTGCCAACAGACAACTCTATGTTAGGCGCAGATCCTCTTAGCACCGAGCCACAGTTTGAACACGTTTTCATTACTGGCGGTGACGATTGTGACCCAGCAGTGCTAGAACGTAAGCTGTACGTGCTTCGTAACTATACTGTACGCATCTGTTTAGAATCAGTTTCTGGTATTGAAGATAACTTCTACATTAACTCATTCTCATACAAAACAATCGTATACAAAGGTCAGTTAACGACCGAGCAAGTACCTCAGTACTTCCTAGATTTACAAGACCCAAGCATGGTAACAGCCCTTGCTTTGGTTCACTCTCGTTTTTCAACGAATACTTTCCCAAGATGGCGTTTGGCGCAACCATTCCGTTACATCGCTCACAACGGTGAAATCAACACTGTTCGCGGTAACATTAACTGGATGAAAGCGCGTGAAGCAATCCTAGAATCGGATTTATTCACTCAAGAAGAAATCGAGATGTTATTGCCAATCTGTCAAGATGGCTCTTCAGATTCATCAAACTTCGACATGGCGTTAGAATTAATCGTATTGTCAGGTCGTAGCCTGCCACATGCATTGATGATGATGATTCCTGAAGCTTGGCAAGAAAACAAAAACATGGATCCTGCGCGTCGTGCTTTCTATCAGTATCACGCTAATATCATGGAACCATGGGATGGCCCAGCATCAGTCTGTTTCACCGACGGTGTACAAGTAGGTGCAACCCTTGACCGAAACGGTCTTCGTCCTTCTCGTTACACAGTAACGAAAGACGACTTCCTCGTCATGGCATCTGAGTCAGGTGTAGTAGAAATTAAACCTGAAAACGTTGAATACCGTGGCCGTTTACAGCCTGGTCGTATCTTCGTTGCTGACCTAGAACAAGGTCGCATCATCTCTGACGATGAAGTAAAAGACGGCATTGCTAACGCACAGCCATACCCGCAGTGGATTAAAGACAATCTGCTTGAGCTTGATACGTTGCCTGCGGCTTCAAACAAGCACGCACAACCAACAGACGAAGCCTTGTTACACAAGCAGCAAGCGTTTGGTCTAACGTCAGAAGAACTGAATGAAATCATTGTAACCATGGCGGGCACCGGCGGTGAACCTCTTGGCGCAATGGGTGCTGACTGGCCGTTAGCGGTACTGTCTCACCAATCACAGCATCTTTCTCATTACTTCAAGCAGTTATTTGCTCAGGTAACCAACCCGCCAATCGATCCGATTCGTGAGCGTATGGTTATGTCGCTTAAGACATACCTAGGTAAAGATCAGAACTTGCTTGCAGAAACGCCTGAGCATTGTCATAAAATTGAGCTTGAGTCGCCGGTTATCTCTAACGAGCAGTTAGAAAAAATTCGCGCGGTTGACCACAAGCACTTACAAGCTAAGACGTTAGATATTCTGTTCACTGCGAACGGTGAAGCGGGTTCACTAGAAAAAGCGATAAACAAAGTATGTCGTTACGCACAAGATGCAGTAGAAGAAGGGTACTCTATCATTATCTTGTCCGACCGCAACGCGAACTCGGACCACGCCGCGATCCCAGCAATGCTGATCACTGGCGCTGTGCACCACCACCTTATTCGCAACGGTCTTCGCGCCAAAGCTGACATCGTTGTTGAAACCGGTGACGCACGTGAAACGCATCACTTTGCAACCTTAATTGGTTACGGTGCTAACGCCATCAACCCTTACTTGATTCTAGAGACGATTGTTTCTCTGCAAGAGCGTAAGAAGCTTGATCCAACCGTTACCGCTGATTCTTTATTCGACAACCTGCGTAAAGCGGTTGATAAAGGTCTACTGAAGATCTTCTCGAAAATGGGTATTTCTACGGTTCAGTCTTACCACGGTGCGCAAATCTTTGAAGCACTTGGTGTAAGTAAAGCTGTGGTAGATAAGTACTTCACTGGCACAGTAACGCGTATTCAAGGTCTCTCGATTGACGATATCGCCAATGAAACCTTAGTACGTCACCGTTTTGCATACCCACTGCGTGATATTCCAGTGAAAATGCTAGACGTGGGTGGTGTTTACCAGTGGAAACAACGTGGTGAGAAGCACTTATTTAACCCAGAAACGATTTCTTTGTTGCAACAATCTACCCGTGACCGCGATTACGGTATGTTCCAACAATATGCTGACGCAGTGAACAAACAAGGTGACGACGCGGTAACGCTACGTAGCCAGTTCGTTTTCAACGCAGAAAAGACACAAGCTATTTCAATTGACGAAGTAGAGCCGGCAGCCAACATCCTTAAGCGTTTCGCAACGGGTGCGATGTCATTTGGTTCTATCTCACACGAAGCGCACTCTACCTTAGCGATTGCCATGAACCGTATCGGTGCTAAATCGAACTCAGGTGAGGGTGGTGAAGACCCAGTACGTTTTGAGCCAAAAGCGAATGGCGATTGGGAACGTTCTGCTATCAAACAGGTAGCATCAGGTCGTTTCGGTGTAACGTCTTACTACCTATCTAACTGTGATGAAATCCAGATCAAGATGGCGCAGGGTGCTAAGCCGGGTGAAGGTGGTCAGCTACCAGGTCACAAAGTAGATGACTGGATTGGTGCGACTCGTCACTCAACGCCAGGTGTAGGTCTAATTTCACCTCCGCCGCATCACGATATCTACTCAATCGAAGATTTAGCCCAGCTTATCTACGATCTGAAAAACGCTAACCGCAACGGCCGTGTTAACGTGAAACTGGTATCAGAAGCAGGTGTAGGTACTATCGCTTCAGGTGTTGCTAAAGCAAAAGCTGACGTGGTACTGATTGCCGGTTACGACGGTGGTACAGGTGCATCACCTATTTCATCTATCCGTCACACGGGTTTGCCGTGGGAACTGGGTCTAGCTGAAACACACCAAACGCTACTGAAAAATGGTTTACGTAACCGTATCGTAGTGCAAGCTGATGGCCAGATGAAAACGCCACGCGATTTAGCCATTGCGACGCTATTGGGTGCAGAAGAGTGGGGTGTTGCAACCGCAGCCTTGGTGGTTGAAGGTTGTATCATGATGCGTAAGTGTCACTTGAACACCTGTCCTGTGGGTATTGCTACGCAAAACAAAACATTGCGTGAGCGCTTTGACGGCCGTGTAGAAGACGTTGTGACGTTCTTTGAATACATGGTGCAAGGTCTGCGTGAAATCATGGCTGAACTAGGCTTCAAGAGCATTGAAGAAATGGTTGGCCAATCGCAAATCTTGAAAGTACGTGATGACGTAAGCCACTGGAAATACAAAAACCTTGATCTTAGCGTGGTTCTACACAAAGAATTTGCACGTGAAGAAGATGGCCTATACCGTCAACGCGCTCAAGACCACGGTCTTGAAAACGTACTTGACCGTAAACTGATTGAAGCAGCGCAGCCGGCACTTACCGAAGGTAAAGCTGTTAGCGCAGAATTTGACATCATCAACACAGACCGCTCGTGTGGTACTATGTTGTCGAACGAAATTTCTAAAGTTTACAAAGACAAAGGTCTACCTCAGCCAATGAACGTCAAGTTCAAGGGCAGCGCGGGTCAATCATTGGGTGCGTTCCTTGCTAAAGGTGTGACATTCGAAGTTGAAGGCGACGCGAACGATTACTGGGGTAAAGGTCTATCTGGCGGTACGCTGGTACTATACCCTGACGCTAAGTCTGACATTGTAGCTGAAGAAAACATCGTGGTAGGTAACGTGTGTTTCTACGGTGCAACGTCAGGTGAGTCTTACATCCGTGGTATGGCGGGTGAGCGTTTCTGTGTACGTAACTCTGGTGCGCGTGTTGTTGTTGAAGGTATCGGTGACCACGGTTGTGAATACATGACTGGCGGCATCGCGGTTATCCTAGGTAGCACAGGTCGTAACTTCGCCGCAGGTATGAGTGGCGGTGTCGCGTACGTATGGAACAAAGACGGCAGCTTTGAGTCAAAACTGAACGATGAGCTGGTTGACCTTGATCCATTGGAAGCTGAAGATATCGCATTACTAAAAGACATGATCACTAAGCAGAAGAATCTAACTGGTTCAGCGGTCGCTGAGCAGTTCTTAAGTGATTTTGATAACAACCTTAAGCAAGTTGTTAAAGTAATGCCAAGGGACTACAAAACCGTTTTACTACGTAGAAAAGCGGAAGCAGAGCAGAAAGAAGCGGAGGCCGTATAATGGGTAAGCCAACTGGATTTCTAGAGCATGGACGTGAACTGCCGGGTAAACTGCCGGTAGAAGAGCGCCTTCAAAATAACAAAGAATTTGTTAAAGACGAAGAGTTTGGTGACAAAATCAATACTCAAGCGTCACGCTGTATGGATTGTGGTGTACCGTTTTGTCATAACGGTTGTCCAATCGGCAACATTATTCCTGAATTCAATGACGCGGTTTACCGTGACAGCTGGGAAGAAGCTTGGAACATTCTGAGCTCAACCAATAACTTCCCTGAATTTACAGGTCGTGTGTGTCCGGCTCCTTGTGAAAGCTCTTGTGTATTGGGTATTAACCAAGACCCAATCACTATCTGTAACATCGAGAAAAACATCGTTGAGACCGCTTACGCGAAAGGCTACGCACAGCCTAAAATCCCAACGTCTCGTACAGGCAAGAAAATTGCCATCGTTGGTTCAGGCCCTGCGGGCCTGGCCGCTGCTGAGCAGCTAAACAGCGCAGGTCACACTGTGACTGTTTACGAGCGTGACGAGAAAGTAGGTGGTCTGTTACGTTTTGGTATTCCTGACTTCAAACTAAGCATGGAAGTGATTGATCGTAAGATTGACCTGATGCGTGAAGCAGGCGTACGTTTTGAAGTGAACGCCCATATTGGTGTAAGCGTTGATGCTAAAACATTGCGCGCTGAACACGATGTAGTATTGCTAACGGGTGGCTCTACGGTGCCACGTGATTTGCCAATCCCAGGTCGTGAGCTGAAAGGTGTACATTTCGCCATGGAATTCCTTGGTCAAAACAACCGCCGCGCTAACAACATGGATCTTAAAGCGGAAGAAATTCACGCAAAAGATGACCACGTTGTTGTTATCGGTGGTGGTGATACTGGCTCTGACTGTGTGGGTACTTCTAACCGTCACGGCGCTGCAAGCATCACGCAAGTTGAGATCATGCCAATTCCGCCAGAGAAGCGTACTGAGAACATGCCTTGGCCTTCTTACCCAATGATCCTAAAAACGACCACTTCTCATGAAGAAGGTGTGGATCGTAAATGGTCTATCTTGACCAAAGAGTTCATTGGCGACGACGAAGGTAACGTAAAAGAGCTGGTAATCGCTGACATCGAATGGGAAGAAGCGAAACCTGGCGAGCGCCCTGGCTTTAAAGAAATTGAAGGCTCTGTGCGTTCAATTCCTTGTACTAAAGCGTTTTTGGCAATGGGTTTCTTACACCCAGAGCCAACAGGTGTACTGGCCCAGCTTGAAATCGAATTGGATGATCGCGGTAACGTATCAACTAACGATTTCCAAACAAATCAACCTGGTGTATTCGCTGCAGGCGATATGCGCACAGGTCAGTCTTTGGTGGTACGTTGTATCAACGAAGGCCGTGAAAGTGCACGCGCAATTGATGCCTTCCTAATGGGCGGCTCAAACTTAGAAGCTAAAGCTGACTCACTGATGCTTTCTGCGTAAACAATAATACTTGAGTCAAACTTCCAATTTTGCCAGTCCGAAGGGACTGGCTTTTTTGTATCGTCATTTAATAAAAGCGTCTGATTGATAAGCTTTCATTCCCCCGTTTGCACCATTCTCGCCCATGACGTAAATACCCGCTTATGCCAAATCGGTTACTATTTTCTCAGTTTTGACTTAAACCACAGTAAACTCAGCACTCTAGATTGCGGCGCCAACTCTCAAACTAAGCAGTCACTCGGTTAACAAGCGACACGTTGGTTTAAGCAAATTGGCTTGAGTTAAAATAGCTGACCAAGTAACAAGCCTTTGAATTTAAAAGGGCATGAGAACGTATCAAGGCACACTGTAATCAGAACGCAATTTACTTGCGCTTTGTCCAGTTGTAAGAGGCATGTGGGTTCCACTGTCAAATTTTAAAATCCACAACAGGCTTTTATATATCGGTGTTTCAACGTAAATATGGAATGCAGAAGTGCAAGTTAAACTCGGGATGCCCGATGATCTGCTGGAGTAGCCTTGGAGGAAAAAGGCTGAAGTTCAACAGCCTGGATCTATGATTTACTCTTGGCAATATGCTAATTATTGACTAATGCGCGTATTTCTTCACAAAAGATGGCTAAGGCCCTTTGTTCTATCTCTCTGATCTTTGCTTGCTGTTGCTGCGGCAGCATTTCATAAGTACTCGCTGCGCCAAAATCACCAAAGATAATATGACCAGCCTCGTCATAAAGGGTGTTGTGGGCATATAAATCGCCGTGGCAAACCTTGTTATCGTGTAAATGATTAAACACACAGTGCATTTGCTGAATTATCTTCTCAGCAGCATCTTCTGAAATGACTTGCTCTTGGGCGTAGGTATCGCGTGTGCACGTTGCAAAGCTTGGCGGTAAACCTAAGTTATTAAAGTGACCGGGTATCAATTCCATTATCAATGCTAAATAATCCGGCTCATCTGCCAACGCTAACGAAGCAACTAAATTTGGGTGACGCCCGGCCTGTAAGCAAGCTTTTAACTCATCTTTTGGGTATCCGTCACTGGTCATCTCACCTTTAAATACTTTTACAGCAATGTCATCGGGCAAATTATCCGGCTTATTGATCCAATGACCACGGGAAATTACACCCGATGCACCTTGTCCAAGTTGTTCAGCTAAAGTGAAGTCTGTTGCGCGAATAACAGGCACCGTTGCTTTTGAAGCGTGAGTTCCGCCAAAAGGGTTCCCGGCAAAAGCAAACCAAGCCAATTTATCACACGCGAGTAACTGCTCGGGAAATGCGTTGAGCTTATTGGCTGATATTCTTAATAGTTCTAGGTTTTGTAACTTTGCCATAGACGCTGGCAAGCTCGTAAGTTGATTTCCTGCTAGGGCAAGCTTTTGTAATCTATGGCATTCGCCAAGGGATTCTGGCAGTTCACTTATTTGATTGTCGGTTAAAATTAACCACCGCAATTTTTTTGGCAAGGCCTCGCTAGGCACATGCTTAATCAGATTGCTTTTAAAACCAACCATTTCTAGCTCAGGTAATTGGCCTAAGACACGGGGTAACTTTTCAAATGGGTTATTTGATGCAAATAGAATTTTTAATTTTCGGCACTGGGCTAATTCTGGCGGCAATTCTCGCAACTCATTACCCGATAAATCAAGCAACTCTAAAGTGTCTGCAAGAGTGAGAATTTCCATCGGAAACTCGGTCAATGATTCTGAGAGTTTCAACTGGCTAGCGCCGCGTAACAGGCCTTGTTGTAACTGGGAAAGCGTCTGCAAAATATTGCCTAATTAATTCTAAAAAAGGGCGTAGTGTACTTCATTTGAGACTAAAAAGGGCGCAAAAAAAGCCTGCAATGGGCAGGCTTTGATGAAATACCGAGGTGGTTTACTGTAATACTTCTGAATCGGTAAAGAATTGAGACCAAATACCAAAGTGCACACCGTTATGGGTTGCAACTTGTTCGCCCGTATCAACACTCACTAACCTCACGACTTGACCGTCCGTTTGAATTTCAAGTTGTTCACCTTTCAGGTTAAACTGGTAGCCATTGTTAGTGCGTGCAAACTCCGGGTGGATCGCAACCTGTCCTTTACCATTGTCATAACCGAATATCTCAGTTTTAAACTCCATTCTGTTGTCTGCTAAATCTAAGGTTGGAAAAATAAAGCGCTCACCTTTGCTACGCTGCATTTTTAATGGCTCTTCAAACAAGTCGAGTAAAATGCCGTCAATAAAGCGATCCATTGCATAGATATACACTTCAGCATCGGGATAACGCACCTTCGCTTCTTGCCAGTCCATCATGGTGTTGGGATGCACCTTAGTGGCATGGTCAGTAAATTCAGATTGCATGGTAATTTGCTGTATAGCCGTACCATTATTAACATCTTTGAATATTAAATTGTTATGGGCTTGGCCCAATACTTGTAAGTCAGCTTCACCCATGCCGTAATCTGTTTCTATCACCATCGCCAGATTTGACAGACCGCAAAAAGTGACCGCGTAATTGGTATCATTACTTTCCCAACCTGCTACATGTGGCACTTGCACATGATAGCGGGGAAAAATTCGCACTTCGTTATTCAACTCCACCACATAGACGCGTTGATCATCTTCTGGAATATATTTATCTGCCTTATCAACAGGCATATATTGCGCGGTAAATTGTTCGGTAGGAAAGGCCGTTGGCATAGCATTCATCGACGCCCAAAAAGTGAAACACACGCCAATGGTAGAGAGCGCCATTAATTTGCGGTTCCACATGCCCCATTTTTCACTCAAAAACCACAGGCCCATCAATAACACAGACTGAATAGCAATAAAAATGCCAGCATAACGGTAATAGCCCAGCACCCAATCTCTCGGTACATTTAGCGATTGGCCAGGCTCGGTCATTAGAATTGCACAAAAGATAGCAACAAATGCCAACACCGCCGCGTATAAGTTAAATAGTATTTTTTTCATTTAGCACCTCTGTTGCCCTTAGTTGGTAAAATAATTATAGGTTTGGTCAAAAATAAATACATGCCTCAGAGGGTATGAGTGATATACCACGAGAGACATATGAATACAGTAAAGGGCAGGGGTGTGAATATAACAATCTGAAGTCATTGATTTATTTATTTCGACCATGATTATTTGTTAAAAGAAAAATCTCAGTGGGTTGAATATTTATGGAGATAATAATTTGATTTAAGCTTTATTCGGAATTAATCGCTTTTAACTGGGTAATTGTTAGACTAACGCTCGAATATTGCGCTGTGTAATTTTCATCCATCTTCATCTTTAAAAGGACTTTGTTATGCGTGCCTTCGTTGCTATTTCAGGCTTATTGTTGTCTTCTCAAGCGTTCGCTTGGAACGACGCCAGTCACGTCATCATTAATGAAATTGCTTATCAAAGTGTTAACGCATCTACCCAGCAAATATTAGACACTCAAGCCAGCGCTGCTTTGGCACATTTTTCTACCGAAGAGCTGCAAAAAATTAGAGAGAAATACCAAGGCGTCAGTGATTTCGCGTTGATTCCCCTGATCCCAGAGATGGAAAAGCTGACCAGTATCGGTGAAGTGTTTGAGCTTTATGCTGAGAATGTACCATCTTGGGCAGAGCTGTATAAGGAAGTCAGTTTAAACGATTGGCATGCCTTGACTCATTCGGTGAACGACGATGGTTGCGAATTACCTACACAAACCACCTTGCTTGATGGCATTAAAGAAATGCCTAATGTCTATCGCACCGCGCAATCCCCTGCAGAGCAAGGGTTGGCACTCGCGTATTTATCTCATTTAACCGCAGATTTACACCAACCATTAAACAACTTCACCAAAACTGAAGAGGTGAATGGCCAATGTGTGTCCGATAATAATGGTAAAGACTATTGCCTCGAAAATATTGATGCTAATCAGCAATGCCCAATTGATGCCAGTTTATATCATTATTGGAATAGTGGCATGAATACCATTAATGATGCCGATGATGTAAAACAATATGCGGATAAATTATTAATTCTTTTCCCCCAGTCACGCAGTCGCAACTTAGAATGGTCCCCGCAGTCTTGGTCTCAAGAGCACATAAAGTTGGCTGACTTTATATACAGCAGTTTGGAAAACAGCGCACCAAGTCCTGCATATAAAAGGCTTGGCCTGAGAATATCACAAAAGCGTATCGCCATAGCCGGTTATCGATTAGCAATAAAAATTGAAGAGCTTCAAGCTAAGAAATAACTAACCAATTGATTTAAAACCTTAAATAAATATAAACACGGTGTAGCTGTAACAATACTGTCATGCCTTTTTTGTATGTTTACAACAGGTAATCCTGCCTGAAATACGACGAAAAAGGTGTTAAAGTGAATCAAATTGCAGCTGTATTCTGGCAATTTTTACTATTAGGTTGTGTTAGTTTCGGTGGCCCCGCCGCACATATTGGATATTTTAAGCGCACCTTTGTTGATAAAAAGGCGTGGCTTGGGGACGAAGAGTACGCCCGATTAATTGCGTTAAGTCAGTTTTTGCCAGGTCCAGGCTCCAGCCAAGTTGGCTTTGCAATCGGCATGAAAAAAGCGGGTATCCTTGGTGGCATTGCCGCTTTTTTAGGTTTCACCTTGCCTTCATTTCTTATTTTATATGGCTTATCTGTCGCATCACTGAACACTGAGTCTCATTGGTTAGTTGGAATTATCCATGGTTTAAAATTACTCGCCGTGGTGGTGGTTGCAGATGCAACATTAGGTATGTTTCAAAATTTTTGCCAGCGAAAAAGCAGCCAACTCATTGCCGTTGTTACCGCTGTGGCGTTACTTGTTTTTCCGAGTTTATGGCTACAACTCTTACTTCTGGTGTTTGCCGCCGCGACAGGGATGATCATCAGTCAGAGTAAAACTGAATCAGCCCCGCTCAACCCACAATCCACAGACTTAAAACACAAGCATTTTTCAACCTTGCACGTATTAATACTGGTGTCTTTTGTCAGTGTTTTTGCATTAATGCCGTTATTGTATCAATGGCCACTAGGGACCATTTTTGCTGATTTTTATTACGCAGGTAGTTTTGTTTTTGGCGGTGGCCATGTTGTTCTGCCATTACTACAACAAATAGTGGCAGACAATTTATCCGCCGACAATTTTCTAACCGGTTATGCTGCAGCGCAAGCAGTACCTGGGCCAATGTTCACTTTGGCAACTTTCCTTGGCGCACAAATGAGTGAGCAAACTTTTTTATCTGCATTGACGGCAACCTTAGCCATATTTTTACCGGGCATTTTATTATTGATAGCTTTCTATCGAAGTTGGGAATCCTTAGCCAGTCAACCCAAAGTGGCGGGGGCGGCCGCGGGAATTAATGCCGCCGTGGTTGGCTTGTTAATAAGCGCATTATTTCAACCTGTGTTTGTATCAGCAGTATTGAGCGCGCAAGACTTTGCTTTGGCTCTATTGGGCTTTGCCATGTTACGCATGTTTAAGCCTCCTATCTTACTACTGGTTTTTGCCTTCGTTGTCGCCGGGGTTTGTTTACACTAAACAATACAAAGCGGTTTGATTTTGCTACTCACAGCTAAGGCAATATTATTCTGCCCATGTCATCAAACCTGAAGCCATGCGCAATATTCACAACGCGGGGTTGGTTGTTCCTGCTGCAGCGATAAGTGCGTATTGTTATCTCTGCATTTATCGCTGAAGGGCGATGCAAACCTTAACCGGCGTTGGCTGATTACTGCGCATCCGTGCGTTAAGTTTCGCGAAAAAGATAAACGCCTATGTAACTTAACACTCTCTTTGCTAGACCAACGTCTCTCACGGGTTTTTGTCAAAAGGTGTCTATCAAAAGGTTTTCATCAAAAAATTAGGGGCTTAAAAGTTATAGCCATGAGCAAAAAAATCAATGCCGAGTAGGGCGCATGCTCGGTTATGAAAACTGATCAGGTAGTTTTAAAATACTAACGCTTAGTCATTACCGCTGACATACTGGTGCTACTATTTTCCCGTTCCTGTAAGTGTGTATTGTTACACATAACTCCCTCAGATTTCACGTAGCGACGCGTAATGACCAATGTCACATTTTTTTACTGGGCGTTATTTTGGTGATGTTTGAGTGATATTTAGTCAAAAAAGCCGATTATTCGGACAATTTTTACTCGATAGCCATTGTTAGCCAGAATCAAAGATTTAAAAGTAGTGTTTAACACCTTAAACACCAGCATGTTTGCTTACTGAACGAGCTAATAAGCTTAGATGCTGGCGACCCCAAAACGACTTGTGTACATGTAAGCCGCTTAGCAATCTGAAAAATGTGCTGTTTGGCGAATTTTTCTCACTGATAAATACGCCAGCAAAAAAAGCACACAGTAGCTTACGGCGACCACCGCATAAAGCCGGCTTGAGATTAATTCAGAATATACATACACTCCAGACATGCCAAAAAGTCCTAAACCACCGCACAACCAATAATAACTTTCACGCTGCATGTTATGGGCGTAGCCGTCATCGGGTTTTGTTACGGCGAGGCTGTGACGACGTTTAAAATAATGGTGGCAATAATGACCGGTGTAACAAAAGAAGATAAAAAAGAGGAAAGGTTCAAATAGAGTAAGAAACACAGACTGGGACATAAAAGACTCTCATTAAATACATCTTCCATGATCGAAAAGATATTAAACTATCCAACACCGTCGTATTAGTCAAATCTAATATTTGTAAAAAACTTACCATTTCCCATAGTAATTAGCTCTGGCAGCAAGTTTTAAAATTGCCCAAGGTTTTAAAGCAGAAGATTTTGAATTGTTTTCGTAACTCGTTTGGTCACACGGGAATGGCAAACACACCAAGCCATTACATGCAGTTTATGAGTAAGTGGCCGAGCATCTTGAAACCGTAGGCAAAGCCAAAGGGGATCACGGTAAAATATACGGGTAGGGCGTAAGTTTATCATTTTTCGCTATAGTATTTTTCAACGTGGTCAGGAAGTACCTAAAACCATTATTTTTATTAGCTGCCGTGAATGAACTGACCGACATGATGCCACCTACGATAATAAATAGTTCTCTAACATGGTAGGAATAAATTTGAAGCTTATCTTGGGTACGTATCGAAAGATAAAGTTATAGTGATAAATATATTATTAGAAAAGTTTGAACGATTATCATGATCTATAAAGCATGATTTTTAAAAAAAGTATGCTTTAATGCCAACCATCAATGCATTGAGCAACGCAATGATGGAGGTCGTTAATAGACAATTTCCAGCAGTCTGTATTTTAATTTTCCACTTTCATTGCATCTTGAAATTATTTATTTGGAGGTATTAAATGAACAAGAGTTACTTCACATATCTTGGTGCGACACTAATACTTTCAATAGTTGACCTTAACAGTGGACTGACGCTAGCTGACACTGTGCTAATTGTTATCAACTAGGGCGTATTGGCCAGTTTCAAGCACTACTGAAGCTGGCTTTACCTACAAGTCACGCCTAACATTATGTTCATACTCATTATTTTTGCACTTCATTTTAAATTTTGAAAAGCTTTAATCGCTATGCTTTTATACGACTCAATAGCAATATTTGAGTTACTTAAAAAATGATTTTTATATCTCTTTTTGAGATAAATAATTCTATTTATAAAACTTGATGACTTATAGGTATATCAATTATGTAGCAGTGTTTGAAGGTGTCGAATATTTACTGTTAAATTTAACAATATTTTTTCTCGATAACTTTATTTCTCTTCAACTTTAAACTTAAGTTATAGCCTTGCATGATTGAAGTTAGCCAAAACCTTAATGTTAAAATTCATCTGTATTAAAACGCAATTTCACACTAAACAAAATAGGTACTTTATGAAAGCACAGCACAAAACAATCTGTATTGCCTTAATCGCT
The DNA here is from genome assembly GCF_003596335.1 of Motilimonas pumila. Classification (GTDB taxonomy): domain Bacteria; phylum Pseudomonadota; class Gammaproteobacteria; order Enterobacterales; family CBDFNC01; genus Motilimonas; species Motilimonas pumila. The sequence goes on along the minus strand of NZ_QZCH01000040.1, from coordinate 661 downwards.
GCACTTGGCGTTTTATACGCAATCTCCAACGCCAATCAGTTAGATGGTGTTCGCTAATCCTAAGCTTTGATTCGAAGATTCGCTTATGACCAGTGCGCCTTGTTAAAGCTTACGAGTGGATCCACCTTTGAGAACATTGAGCTACTCACTAATTTTACGTATGTTGCACACGTTCAGCCCGTGAGCGTAAACCTAATGGCGGTGAAATTTACGGTGTAACAGATCAAAACATTGTAACCCTTCAAAAGCAGCGCAAAGACACATAGAAGCAGACCATTTCGTTATTCAATTTTCAGATGAAACTATTCAAGCAGTGTTGGCGTTCGTTAAACTGAGCGAGTAACACTGGAGCGAGAGAAACATCGCATGCGGTTATTGATCGCTCAGGCTATTACCAGAAAAAGGCGAACGGTCTCGAAGATGCGCCGAGTATTCGCCAACGAATTTGATTGCAGATACCGACACCGAGTTACGGCTAACTTTAAACTCAACCTTGAGAGTAAGGTTCTTAGTGCGCAGCGCCGCAGGGCAAGGGTTTAGGCCAGACGTCATTTGTTATAAATAAACCCTATTTAACATAATATACATAATGCGCAGTTATATATACCGACCCAGATAAACGGCGTTATATCACCAAATGGCGCTGAAAGTATCGTTTGTC
>NZ_QZCH01000004.1 GCF_003596335.1 Motilimonas pumila | reverse complement strand
AGGCTTAACCATACAACACCTAAGCGGTGTTGAAGCCAAAGAATTACGAAGTGCTTGTGAACGAGAAGTTTGAGAACTGATAGCGGCTTTCCGAATTAAAGTTTATGCTTGGCGGCCATAGCGCTGTGGCCCCACCTGATCCCATGCCGAACTCAGAAGTGAAACGCAGTAGCGCCGATGGTAGTGTGGGGTTTCCCCATGTGAGAGTAGGTCACCGCCAAGCTTTGAATTAGAGAGAAGGCCATCCTGACGGATGGCCTTTTTTTATGCCTGAAGAAAAGTAAACACCTCTCTATCATTAAATATCCACCAATCGATTTACATTGTGAATAAATTGCTTTTGTTGCTGTTGCTCATGCATTACCAAACCATCTAATGCTTCATGTATCTCTGACGTGGTACTTTGCGCCGCTAATTGCGCCATTAAGTTAATCAGTCGATTTTCCAGTTTCATGGCTAAAGCAATGACTTCTTCTATGCTGATATTGGGTTTTAGTTCCATTTGAGCACACTCATTGGGAATGTTTTCATCAAACGTACTTTTCAACCAGGTAGAGAGTAATTGCGGATCAGCCGTTTCGATATATTTATCAATCTCCTCGACAGCTAAACGCTCTTTTTGCTGCATGAACTGCAATAACAATATGTTACGATCACTTTGCTGTTGCTCTGCTATTCTTCTATACAAGCTGGCAAATGCAGCGTGACACTGCTCCACATACAGTAGGAACTCGTGGATGGGTTTGAATCTCATATCACACCTCCTCTTTATATTTTAGTCCCTGATCCTATGATTGAGGTGCGTGTCAGTTGATGTTAATCAAGTGCTTGTTCATTAGGTTGATTACGATGGCTTATGTACTTAAGTAACATTGTTGAATTTTTCTCGATAAGGTATCTATATGACAGTTTCTAGAGTCAAGCTTTCACCCCAAGGTCCAGAGTTTTCACGTTTTATCGCCGGTTTTTGGCGTGCCATGTCGTGGCAAAAAAGCCCACAAGATTTGTTAGCATTTATCGAGCAAAATGTAGAGCTGGGTGTAACAACCATGGATCATGCTGATATATACAGCGATGGTGAATGTGAAAAAGCGTTCGGGGCAGCAATCAAGTTGCAACCTGGTTTACGCGATAAGATCGAGATAGTATCAAAGTGTGGTATCAAGCCGGCGTTTGATACGCGACCGGAACGTTATGTTAACCATTATGATACGTCTAAAGAGCATATCATCGCTTCTGCTGAGCAATCCTTGCTGAATCTTGAGGTCGAATCTTTAGACATGTTACTGATTCATCGACCAGACCCTTTGATGGATGCGGAGCAAGTCGCTGCGGCATTTAGCCTATTGCAGCAGCAAGGTAAGGTGAAGCATTTTGGCGTTTCTAACTTCACTAACTCACAGTTTGAATTATTACAGTCTGCCTGCGAGATGCCGCTACTCACGAATCAAATCGAAATTTCTCCCGTTAATATATCCGCCTTGCATGATGGTTCATTGGATTACTGTCAACAACATAAAGTGTCGGCAATGGCTTGGTCTTGTCTAGCCGGAGGAGAAATTTTCACTGGGGAGTCAGAACAAGCGCAGCGTTTACGTGAAGTATTAATTAAAGTCGCAGCGGAGATTGGCGCGGCTAATATAGACCAGGTGATTTACGCTTGGATTTTAGCTTTACCAGCACAAGTATTGCCAATTATTGGCTCGGGGCGGATAGAGCGAACACGTTCTACCGTTGCAACAGAAGCGTTACAGCTTGATCGACAACAATGGTTCAGCATTTGGCAGGCATCGACAGGGCACTCTGTACCTTAGTCAGTCATTGCTTATGACTGGCAACATGCTAGTCATAAGCACACAAGGCGGTATCAAAAAGGTTTTTAAGTAAACCGATAAACTCGTTTATAAACTCTGCTTGTTCTTCTGTAGGCACACTTTCCCAAACGTTTGATAAGACTTCTTCTAAGTCATGCACGATTGCGTCCGTTTCCCTGACTACTTCGAACCTGTGATGGCTATCGAGATGTTCATGTTGCAAACATACTCGCATGATATTTTCTGAAATTTGCTCTGATACCAGTTCTGCCAAAGTGTCGCCGCGTTGTTGCGTCGATCTTTTCTCAAAGATATTAAGGTTGTCGGTGAGGTACTGAATGAGTTCAATGTAACCGGTTTGGTCAATAACCATGTCTGCTTCCTATGTGTTCACTTATTCGCCATTAACTAGTTGTCGTTTGATGATGACGTAGTCGGAAAAGATTTGTTTTAGCCATAATCACATTTTGGTTAAGCAGTTTTACTAAATTATAGATATTGACGGCTTGTTGATAAATTAATGTGGTGATTTTATTTTTTACTGTGGTGTTGTTTTGAGCTGCTGGTATTTTTTGGTGGGAAATTTGGTGGGGGATGAAAAAAACCGGCTTGTTAGCCGGTTTTTATCTTTTATTAGCCTTTGCGATGGTCGCGCTTTTTAGGGCTGCGACGACGAGGCTTGTAAGTGCCCGCTTCATCGACCTTTTGCATGCGAATTTGCTGTTGGCAAATGTACACTTTTTGGAAGTGCTTGAGTAAATCTGCAGGCATATTTTGTGGTAGCTGCACGGTAGAGTAGTCGTTGTGTAGCACGATATCGCCAATGAATCGGCTGTTCATATTGCCTTCATTAGCTATCGCACCAACGATATTTTTAACTTGCACACCGTGTTCACGACCTACTTCGATACGATAGGTATCCAAAGGTCCTTCGGGTTTACGGCGATCACCACGTTCTCTTGGTGCGCGGTCTCCTCGCTCTGCACGATCTCCGCGTTCCCGGCGACCGTCACGGTCAGAGAAACGCTCACGAACAGGCTCTTCCGGTAATTGGAAAGGCTTGTCTTTTTGAGCCATGTATAACAAGGCTGCAGTCATGTCTTCTTGGCTGATTTCAAGTTCATTTGTCAGTTGTCCGACTAACTCTAGGTAGAACTCCAGTTTTTCAGCTTCTAGTACCTTTTGAACTTCTGTTTGGAATGACTCAATACGTTTTTGCGTCACTTCGCTGCGCGTTGGCAGGTCCATCATAGTGATAGGTTGACGAGTGGCGCGTTCAATGGCCTTAAGTAAACGACGCTCACGTGGCGCCACAAACAAGATAGCTTTACCTTGGCGGCCTGCACGACCTGTTCGGCCGATACGGTGAACGTATGATTCGGTATCCGTTGGGATATCATAGTTAACCACTAAGCTAATACGTTCAACGTCTAAACCACGAGCTGCCACGTCAGTTGCAACTAAGATATCCAAGCTGCCTGATTTCAAACGAGAGACAGTGCGTTCACGCAGGGCTTGGTTCATGTCACCATTCAATGCGGAGCTACGATAACCACGTGCTTCCAATTTTTCAGCCAGTTCTACCGTGGCTGTTTTGGTACGAGCGAAAATGATCACGCCGTCAAACTCTTCAGTTTCTAACATGCGTGTAAGTGCATCTAGCTTATTGGCACCACGAACAATCCATGCTTTTTGCTCAATGTTCTCTACGGTTGACGTTTTTGCTTTTATCTTGATTTCAGTAGGCTGGCGCATGTAACGCTTAGTGATGCGCTTTATTTGATCTGGCATGGTTGCCGAGAACAAAGCCGTTTGACGCTCTTCTGGCGTTTCAGCCATGATAGTTTCAACGTCTTCGATAAAGCCCATACGAAGCATTTCGTCGGCTTCATCTAATACCATGGCTCGTAGCCCCGATAAATCCAGGGTACCACGGCTTAAATGGTCCATGATTCGACCTGGGGTGCCAACAACTACCTGAGGGCCACGCTTTAATGACTTGAACTGCAAGCCATAGTTTTGACCGCCATAAATTGGTAATACGTGGAAGTTAGGCAGGTGGCGAGAGTAAGCTTGGAATGCTTCTGCTACCTGAATTGCTAATTCACGAGTTGGTGCCAATACCAGTACTTGTGGCTTGTTCAGTTTTAGATCAATATTGGCTAACAAAGGCAAGGCAAACGCTGCAGTTTTACCGGTACCTGTTTGTGCCATACCTAACACGTCCTTGCCATCCAGTAATAGTGGGATACACTGAGCCTGAATTGGAGAAGGTGTTTCATAACCTAATTCTACCAGTGCTTTTAGTACTGGTTCAGGTAGGTGTAAATCACTAAATAATGGAGTTTCTGTGGACATGTAACCTCTAAGTTTGTGTGGATGATGAAACGGCGCGATATTCTATGCCAAAATGTCAAGAAATGCTCGTTATTTATGCGCTTCGTCACAAAAAAGTTTTAAATGTGACGTTTATTCCAGCTCATTTTAGGTTTAGTCTGCAAACCCAGTGAATTTCAGTGTTTAAACCTTCCTTCACACTTTGCCAATACGCCTCTTGTTGGCTTTAAGTGTAATTTAAATCCGCTGACTTGCATGTTTTCATAGCCATTGCATTTATTTTTGCCAGTGAAATGCGATGAATTATCGTTAATATCTTTCTAAGCCCCTAGATCTGCGACCTGAACAAGGCGAAGCCCACTCTTTACCCTATAAATACGACAGGGTTTCGCCCGCAACGCTTTCACTTTGCGTTCAATTGATTATTTCTTTGCTTTCTATCGTGTTGATTTGACTGTTTATATCGAAATAGCACTGCTTTTCGTGTGGGATTTTGCTGAGTTTGTCATAAATAAGAAATATAAATAAAAAGTCATTTGTGTTTTTGATCTGATTTCGGTTCTCATGCTTGCTCACAGCTGGCTTGGCTGTGTTGGCAGGATGCCATTGATTACTATGCAAGGAGCAAACATGAAGACTTTACTTTTATATACCCATGTCATCGCATTAGCCGCCGCAATTGGTGCCATGATCATGACTGAATACCTGATTTCACGGCGGTTTCGTAATTTTAGTGACGATTTATTTGAAGTGATTAAGCTAGCTCATCATACGATTAACTGGGCACTGTTGGCGTTATGGGGTTCTGGAATTGGCTTTTTAATCCTAGGCTATCAACAAGATCCTGATTACGTTATGAACCAAAAAGTGTGGGCAAAAATGTTAATAGTCACCATAGTCACAATTAATGGTTACTACATTGCTAAGCGTGTTTTGCCTTGTATCAGAGGATTATCTGAGCAGCGTCCCTTTGTCAAATCTTTAAATGAAGCGACTTTGTTTCGGTTTTCGGTGGCTGTCTCCTTAGCGGGTTGGTTAATTGCTGTGTTTTTTGGCATCGCCAAGTTTCTAAGCTATCAAAATAACTTTTTTGAATTGCTGGCCGCTTATGTTGGTTTGGTGACGTTTTTCTTTGTGGCAAGTTTCACCCTAAAAGACAGTCCTTTAACGATGGAGAAAAACTTAGCCCGCAACGACTAACGAGCAGGGTCGAATGGTAAGGCACATTCGACCCCGATTATTAGGCGATTTCGCGACTGTGGATATCGATATAGTGGGGGTGGTCGGCAATTCGTTGTAGCCAGGCTTTAACTGCAGGAAAGCGGTTCAGGTCAAAGCCTCCTTCTGACGCCACATGGGTGTATGCGTACAAGGCGATATCAGCAATGGATAAAGTATTAGCAACTAAGAAGTCTTGGCTACCAAGGTGCTGTTCTAAGACCGCAAGGGCGGCATAACCGGCCGTTTGCTTCTGGTGAATGTTATCTTGTTGCCACTGGGTAAGGCTTGGTAGCTTGCGCCAGAAGCGTAGCGTCGCAATGTTAGGCTCATGACTGTATTGTTCGAAATTTAACCACTGCATCGCCTGTGCTTGATGCCAAGTGTCTACTGGCCAGTATGGAGTAGTTTGTGCCAGGTAATACAAAATAGCGTTTGATTCACATAATGCCTTAGTGGGGCTGATTTCAAGCACTGGAACCTTGCCATTTGGGTTTAACGCCAAAAAAGCGGATGTACGCGTTTCTCCTCGTATAATATCGTATTCTAACAACTGAAAAGGTTGCCTTAAGAAACTCTGCAGTAGTCGAATCTTATAGCCATTGCCTGAGGGTAGGTAGTCGTGCAAACGCATAGGTATTCCTTGTGAGTGAGAGGCATTTCATTGTGCAGCCAAGGCGTTGCTGAAACTAGCCAATAATATGAATGCAAGGCATGATAATTTTTGATAGCTGGCAATCTGTGATGGCTTAGGAGTTTGATACAGATGGACTTGGAAAGTCTTAAAACGTTTATTACGTTCGCGCAAACAGGCAGTTTCACGCGTACTGCAGCGTTGCGGTTTAAAACCCAATCTGCCATCAGTATGCAAATGAAGAAACTACAAGGTGAAGTCGGCCAACCGCTTTATCGGCAGCATGGGAGGCAACTTAAATTAACCCCTACAGGGTTGCGGCTACTAAGTCATGCCCAAAATATTGTGCAGCTGCATGACGCTGCCTTGCTTGAATTACAACATTGCCAGCCCGATGTGGTTCGCCTTGGCTGCCCCGCAGACTACGCTGAAACCATTTTGCCCTTAGTGGTATCCATTCTTAGCCAACACACCAAATTACAATTCAAACTTTGTTGTTTGCCTAGCTATCAGTTATTAGCCATGTTGGATGACGGTCAGTTAGATTTAGCTGTTGTTACGCGAAAACCCGCTAGCCACGAAGGTCACTTATTACTTCGTGACTATGGTGTGTGGGTGGCTAAACAAACACTGCAACAACAGATAGGGCAACGAGATCCGAGCTGGTCTTGGCCACTGGCGCTATTTGAAGACGATTGCCAGTTTCATCAAAGCAGCATCGCGATTTTAAACAAAGCTCAGCAAAGGTTTCACCTAGTTGCAACCAGTTCACAAGCATCTGCTTTATTTGGTTTGGCACGCCAAGGATTGGCTGTCACCGTGTTAGCCCGCAGTAGTGTTCCTGACGACTTGGCAATTTTGGATTGCCCACAACTAGAAGCGCTACCGAGTATTGATATTGTGCTGCAACCAGGTTCTGCCAACCTTAGTTGGCTGGATACGTCGCTTGTTAATCACCTACAAGCGGCGTTTGACGACCGTACTATATGCCCTTAAATGGCTTAAAATAGACCATGTTTGTCGCCCTCAGCGCTTTCCCAGCGATCCTCTTCACAGACTCATGGTGTGGCGCTTGGCGCTTGGGTGTGATGCATTATCATCAGGGGCAATTTAAATTTACAAGGATTTCCCATGGCTTACTCTACGGCTAACTTGATAACCGCCATCAATCACCCTTCATTAACCGGTAAAGTGATGGGGCCAACCCAGGCGCAAGGTTTTACCTTTGCCATTCTTAGCGCGCCTGCTCTTATTGCTACCGAAGATTGGTGGCCAATGCTGTTTGTTGAACAGAAGATTAGCTCTGAGATTGACGCAGGTGCTCGAGACGAGTTCTTGCAACAAATTATGACGTATTTTAAAGCTGCGGTAGACAGCGTTCAGAGTGAGCAAGGTTTTCAATTTCCAGACGTGTGTGAATGCAAAGATGACAATGCAAACGTGGAGCTAATGGCGTTTTGTGCTGGTTTTTTGCAAGGCTATCACTGGTTATCTGATTTGTGGCAAGATCGACTCGCCAAGCTAGATTCAGATTCCAAAAATTTAGTTTCACAAACCTTGCTTGGTGCAATGGTGTTGTCGGGGCACCCGCAACTGCCTAACATGCTCAAAGACACCGATAAAAGTCAGATCCCAACGGTGGGTAAGGTGTATCAAGATCTACCGCAGAGTTTGCAGTACTTCGCGACTTTTGGGCGTAAAATTGCCGCTGCTGAAGCCATTAACGAATTGAAGGCGGATGCCAGCGCAAAATAATCACGGGGTGAGCCAAGGCCATGTCAGTATTATCAGGCCAAGCCATAGGCCTCACCACTAAGGAATGCAGTGAAGTTTAATCAACGCAAACAAAAAGTGAATAAACGCGTAAAGCGAAGGTTAACCTTACGTTACCTGCGCTTTCGCAGCCAACGTCAAAAGGAACAAGATGAGCAACAGCAGCTTTCAACTGAACTTTAAAGTACGTGATTACGAATGTGATATGCAAGGTATCGTCAATAACGGTGTTTATTTTAATTACCTTGAACACGCACGACATGAGTTTTTACACCAGAAAGGGGTAAATTTTGCAGAGTTGGCGGAGGCAGGCATTCACTTAGTGGTGGTACGTGCGGAAATGGATTATAAAGCCTCTTTGCGCAGCGGCGATGAGTTCTATGTTGAAGTTGTACCAGAGCGGCCAAGTAAAACCCGTTTTGCTTTTCGCCAAACCGTAGTGCGAGTCAGTGATGGTAAAATTGCGTTGCAGGCGTTGGTTATAGGCACTGCGCTTAACCAACGTGGTAGACCTTATATCCATGAGCAAGTCGACCAAGTCTTTCCATTACCCGCCACGACAGCGTCCTAAAGTAACGCCAAAATATGCTTAGCCGCGTTAGCTGCACCGTTTGCCTGCGCGCGCGGTTTCTGATGCGGTGTTGAGACCTGCTCGATCGCCAGTGCTAGCTCGCCGTTATATAGACCTTGTGGCGAGATTTCCACACAATTAACATGCTGTTGTAAAAACGCGTTGAGAAACGGCGTTTCCGGCCAATCTGGCCGAGCTAGCGTTACCGCATTAGTGCCGGCGCAGGCTAATTCTGTGTAGGTACCATAACCTGGTTTGGTCAGCGCTAAATCGACGCTGAACACTAAATCTAAAAAACGCATTTCGGCTGCTGTAAAGTGCAGCATGTCGCAGCGTTCGCTGGGCGGTGTTTGATCGACCAACCACAGCCACCCGGGTAAGTTTGGCCACGCGTTTAAGTTAAGAGGCTCTGTTAACCCGCCCAATGCAATCAGCCCTACACGATGAAATACTCTGTTACTGCTGTTGCGCAGACGCTGTTGCAATATATCTGCTTGCGGTTGACCCAGCTGACAAATAGGCCCTACGGCGACTTCTTTCGACGCATTCAGCGGATCCGCTACGTGAGGCGTGGTTTTTAGTATGCATTCTACCGCTTGATAGGCTTGCTCAAGTATGGCTAATACTTTTTCTGCGTCAGGCAAAGAGGCGCAATAACGCTGATAAATTTGACGCCAATTGAATGGGGCTAAACTGACACAAAGAATACCCAGTGTTGCTGCTGCGGCCAAGCTGACTGGCGATATATTGCTGACCACTAAATCGGGTTTGATCCGCTTTAAGTGGGTTTGCTCATGAGCGACTAAATCTGACCATTGTGCCGCCATCTCAAGGTATTGTTGATGGCTTGCGGTGACATCTACCTTAATGGGGGAGAGCATTTGCATGCCAAAGTCAGAGCCAACAGCCAAGTAGTCAAAGTGATCATTCAATCGTTGGTCAAAGTAGTCTTTTGGAACGTTAGACATGATGGTAATCTTGATGGCGGGCGCCGTTTTTTGTATTTGCGCCATCACTGCGGCAGCAATCGCCGCGTGACCAAAGCCATGGTGAGTAATCGAAAAAAGAATATGAGAGTGTGCCATGGTTGGGCCTTATTATTGAAGCCAAGCGATATGCCTAACATGATACTTTAATCGGGTTAGCAAATTGCTACCAGTATTAGTTAAGGAAGATAAGACATGCAGCAAATTGCCATTTTGGGCTGCGGCTGGTTGGGACAACCACTGGCACTTGCATTGCAAAATGCGGGCTATGGGGTGAAGGTATCACGGCGCGATCCCAACGCGTTAGCCGAATTACGTCAACAGGGGTTGCATGCTTATGCGCTGGATATTACCGAAGTCGGCATAGAAGGGCAGTGGCAAGGGTTTTGTGAACAAGTCACTAGCATGATTGTGATGTTACCGCCGCGAAGCAAAAGTCAGCACCCTGACCGTTATCGCCTGCAAATAGACAGCTTATGTCACGGGTTAAGAGAGAGCCACGTTCAACGCTTGATATTTATCAGCAGTACTGGCGTGTATCAAAAACACAATACTCCACTGACCGAAACGTCTCCTTTAGTGCTTGAGTCAGCTTTGGTTTACGCAGAGCAAGTCATTCAGTCAGTGCGCCCTACTTGTACCTTGCGCTTTTCTGGCTTAGTGGGGCCGGCGCGAATACCCGGACGTTTTTTGGCAGGAAAGCAATTAGATGCAGGCTTGACCCCGGTAAACTTGATTCACCAACAAGATTGTATTGGCGTCATACTTGCGGTGCTGGCGCAACAAACAGAGCCCAAAACTTACAACGTGAGTTCAGCCACTCAAGCTACGCGACAAGACTTTTATACTTTAGCGGCCCGCCAAGCGGATTTACCCGCGCCACAGTTTAGTACAGACAACAGCTTGCCCCTGTGTCGAGTCAACAGTGATAAGCTAATGGCGGACCTTAACTATCAATTCACCTACCCTGATATAACAAAGTGGTTAACACATGACTCCTGAACAAAAACTGCAGTTTATGACTGCCGCAATGAATGAAGGACAACGCGCCTTACCTGCTTGTCGTCCCAATCCCCCAGTGGGCTGCGTTGCGGTCAGAGAAGGACAAATTATCGCTTCGGGTTTTACCCTGCCACCTGGGCAGCATCATGCCGAGGCGTCTGTCCTTGCCCAATTGGCTGGAGATGTATCTGGCGTGAGTTTATTTGTAACCTTAGAGCCGTGTTCTTTTGTTGGCCGAACGCCGTCTTGTGCCCACACAATTGTTGAACAAGGGATCGAACACGTCTATGTTGGCTTGATTGACCCACACAGTAGAAACCAAGGGCGAGGTATTGCGGTATTAGAGGAAGCCGGAGTAAAAGTAGAAACAGGCATTTTGAAAGCAAAGCTGAATACGGTGCTGGGGCCTTACTTGATAACGAATGAGTAGGCAAAGAGGCCGAAGCCATTTGGCATGGCTTCGGCAACCGTATTAAATTACGGTAACATTCTCAGCTTGTGGGCCTTTCTGGCCTTGCACTACTTCCATAGTGACTTGTTGGCCTTCTTGCAATGTTTTGCGGCCATTGCCATTGATCACACTGAAGTGAACAAACACATCTTTACCATCTTCACGCTCAATGAAACCAAAACCTTTCTCATCATTGAACCACTTAACTGTACCTTTAACTTGATCTGACATTGTTACTCTCTTTACTTAACTAGCGCCTTGGTAGGCATGTATTATCACCAGCAAGCTGGCAGTCTTTCGAGTGCGATGTTTATTCACTGATAACTGGGGTTTGCTATAGAGGGCAAAGCAGTTTCGTAAGCTGAGATAAAATATCTGCGTGATTGCATAAACAAAGCAAATTAAGCTTATACCATGGATTTACATGGCACAATTTTTTACCTGAGTTAAATTAAAAGCTTATTGTAAGTGTCATAAAAATCGTCCGATGTATTAACCTACTCTTGCGCTGTACCTGCGGCCATGGTCTAGGTCTCATAAAGCGTGATGGCGTTCACGGTCTTGTTGATGGCGTTAAAAATCGATTAACTCCCCTATTTTTAACTGTAAGACATTCGCCATTAAGAGGCTGAGATTATCGCTATTTAGAGCGATGAAAAAGCAAATTTGATTCTCAGAGATAATATGATAAACCTCAATAAGTAGATGATCCCATTGTTTTATATCTTGTTTTGATATTGTTTTGCGTTCGATTTGTGATCGCAGTAGGTAGTTTCCCATATAGAAATAGGTAAAGTACGTAACAAGAACACAGCAAAACACTTCACGGATTGAAGCATAAGCGCTACACGCTTTTGAGCAGGATACCCGGCCAAGCCTTTTCACGGAACGAAAGCATAAGTCATGAGGACTTATCGCAGGACGCTCAGGACCTTTCACGGAACGAAAGCATAAGTCACGAAGACTTATCGCAGGACGCTCAGGACCTTTCATGGAACGAAAGCATAAGTCATGAGGACTTATCGCAGGACGCACAGGACTTTTCAGGGATCGAAACGATAAACGAGGATGGTTTATCTGCAGGAAGCCATTTAGGATGAATTCATTGGATGAATGGGTGAAATGGGATATTAGCCCTCAGGATGAACATGGACACCTCCATGGAGTTGAGCAGAATTGAATAGGATGTCAATTAATAAGGATGAAGGACTAAGAATGGACGCTGGTTGCGTTAGGAAGGCGTAACTGCATGATGCAAAAGGACACCTCTAAGGATTGAGCAGAATAAATCAGGATGATTTATTGTTAGGACGACAGGACCCCTCAGGAAGAGAAGTGGAATCGGTCTGGAGTAGATCAGTCAGGGAGCGCAGGGAGCACAAAACATTAACGGAAGATGTGTAAGGCCATGGGGCGATACAGCAATGTATCGCCCCATTTCTTTATCGCTTGAGAAAAATAAGCGGGCATTGAGCTCAATTGAAAAGTTCAATGCTAGTCAGTTACAAATTGTCCTAATTTGGAGATGACGGCCTCAAGACTAATGTCTTGCATTATATGCTCCCCTTTGACCCGCGTTGCCCATGGTAGCTCTGTGATGGGTTTACCGTGCTGCGCTTCTACGTGTTGTTCGTAAACGCTGACCACTTTATCTAAATCATTATACGGGCCGGTGCGCTTGGGATTACTGTGGCCATATAAGCCAATGACAGGAGTGCCTTGTGTGGTGGCTAAGTGTGCCGGGCCTGAATCTGGAGCCAGTACAACATCCGCAGCGGCAATCACTGCCGTTAATTGCTTCAGGCTGGTTTGCCCAATAAGGTTATCTATCGGTTGGCTACAAGCTTGCTCAATGGCTTGGCCCAGGGCAATTTCTCGCGGTGCGGGTGAGCCACATAAAATAACCTGGCCTCCCTTGCTGACGAAATAATCTGCAGCAGCGGCATAACGTTCGATAAGCCAGTTGCGCTCGTCTTTGCTGGCAGCGGGAGAAATGACAAGGCAAGGGCGTTGTTTAATGGCTTGCTTGGCAAAAGCTTGATCTGATTCACTTAACGGAATGTGCCAATGGGGCTTATCAAATGGCACGCCTAAGTACTTCACAAAGTCGGCAAAGTTATCGAGTACGTGCACTGAATCTGATTCAGGCAGGTGACGGTTAGTAAACAGCCACTGGCCTTCTTTGCTGCGACTTTTGCTAAAGCCGACGCGGTATTTTGCTTTGATGCCGAAAGACAACGCGCTGGCCCGTAGGGCTAACTGCATTTGCAGTAAGGCGTCGAAGCGTTGCTGTTTAAGCGTTTTCCATAAGGCTCGCATGCCCTTAAAACCCGTCTTTTTATCAAAAATGACCACCTCAATGCCAGGTAGGTCGCCAATCAGTTGGGCTTCAATCTTTCCACAAATCCAGGTGATGCGGGTATCTGGCCAGTGTTGCTGAATGGCTTGCACACTCGCGATGGCGTGGCAAACATCACCAATCGCAGAAAGACGCAGAATGCACAGGGAATGTGGCGCGTGAGTAAACAAAGCCATAAATCTTTACCTAGAATTGAATGCGGGGCAAAAAACTAATTTGAATTATGCAGCGGCCTTAGGTAATTGTAAAATAGTGACAATGTTATATTTCACCAAGAGAAGCCTATGACGCAGAAGCCGCAAGACCCTTTTACCTTGCTTGATAATGGTGCAGAGCAAATTCTGTATCACTCTGAATTTCTGACTGAGGCACCCTTGTTATGCTTTGAAAGCGAGTTTTGGTCAGGTCAAAACAAGGTGATAGGCTCGGCCCAAGGGCGCGGAACCACTTGGTTTGTGCAAGGTGAGAAACTGGCCATGGCGCTGCGCCATTATCGTCGCGGCGGTTTATTTGGCAAACTTGTCGCTGACAGTTATTGGTTTACAGGATGGCAAAACAGCCGCAGCGTGGCAGAGCTCAGGTTGTTGCAATTGTTATCTGCTGGAGGGGTCAATGTACCTCGGGGTATTGCGGCGCGTACGCAAAGAACAGGATTGACTTATCACGCCGATATTTTGGTAGAGAAAGTCGCTGGGGCTAAAGACTTGGTTGGGTTGTTGCAACAAAGCGCGATAACCGGCGACCTATGGGCGAGTATCGGCCAAATGATCAAAAAAATGCACCTGCTTGAGGTATGCCATACGGACTTAAATGCCCATAATATTTTAATTGATCAAGCGCAGCAGGTTTGGTTGATTGATTTTGACAAATGTTACCAAAAGCGAGGGCACAATTGGCAAGGCGGTAATCTTGCTCGCTTACAACGCTCATTTATTAAAGAGCGTGGTAAGCGCCAAATCCATTTTAATGATGAGAACTGGCAAGCCTTGTTAAAAGGTTATCATGATGGGGTCAGGTAATTGCCGATAAGCGTGATGCTTTTGTCAACCGCGCCTTTGTTGCGGTTCACCACATTCAAGGCGTGCTTACCCATTACCTGCTGCTGATCCTTGTCTTTAAGCAAAGCGATTAATTGCTGCGCCAGTTGCTGACTGTTTGCACAAACGTGTGTTGCGCCTGCTTGTTGCAATTGCTCGGTAATGTCGCTGAAGTTGAAGTAACTGGGGCCAATGATACTGGGTTTTGCGAGTGCCGCCGGCTCTAATAAGTTATGTCCGCCGACTTTATCGCCGAGTAAACTGCCGCCCATAACGGTAACGTCTGCCGCTGCCATTAATGTCAACATTTCGCCCATTGTGTCACCGAGGTAAACTTCAAGATCCGAGGTGATGGTTTGAGGTTCGGTGCGCTTTTGTACGTTAAACCCTTGGCTTTGACACAGTTCAAAAACTGTTTGAAACCGTTCTGGGTGACGTGGCACTAGAATCAACAATGCTTCTTTAATGCTTTTCTGCACGGCTTTAAATGCGCTAAGAACTTGTTCATCTTCCCCTTGATGAGTGCTGGCTGCAATGAACACCGGGCGCTGATGTCCCAGTTGTTGCCTTAGCTCAGCGCCTTGGCGCAGGGTTTCTTTAGGCAGTTGAATATCATATTTAATCGAGCCGGTAACGGTCACTTTATTTGCTGGCACCCCAAGCGCTATGAACCGTGATGCATCATCCTGATGTACGGTGAGTAGATGACTTAATTTACCGCCAAGTTGTGCAAAAGCGCCTTTGAACTTGCCGTAACGCCGCGCCGAACGAGCGGACAAACGACCATTGAGCAAAATGATAGGAATCGCTTTTGCTGCAACGCTGGCGAGGGTGTTTGGCCAGAGCTCGGTTTCCATAATGATCATAACTTGCGGTTTGATAACGTTTAAAAAACGTCTGACGCACCAACTAAAATCAATGGGCATGTACCTGTGAGTAACCCCTGTAAGCTTGGCTATTTGTTCTGCGCCTGTGCTGGTGGTGGTGGTCACCACGATTTGATATTGCGGATAGCTTTGTTGCAAACTTTTGAGTACCGGTGTGACGGCAATACTTTCTCCGACAGATACAGCGTGTACCCAGATCACTGGCTTATCATTTTGCAGTAGTGCTGGCGTAAAACCAAAGTGTTCTTTCCAACGCGAGCCAAAGGCGGGTTTTCCAGGTTTGCGCTTGTATAAGCCAAACAATAAAAAGGGACAAACCAGTAGCATGATCAAGGTATAAACAAGGCGATAAATCATAATGCTCCGTGGTAAGTGATGATTTAGCTGAGGCTGAGTTATGGTAACGGCCCACATTTTTGCTATCAAGTGATTACGAGTGTTAAGCATAGTGTTTTATCTCTGCTTAGGCTTTTTGCTATCATGTTGATTATTACCGTCAACTGAGAGCATCTTGTGCCAGTTTGTCCCAAGCGTTATTTATTTTATATTGCCCAGAATTATGCGTATGCGATGCTACGACCCTTGCAGCAGGTAATCAAAGCGCGAGGTGATGCGGTTTATTGGTTTTTAGAAGGCTCAGAGGTTGACCCTAAACACTTACGAGGCGACGAACTGTGCTGGCAAAGTGTTAACCAAGTGATTGAATGGCAGCCTGATGCGGTGTTTGTACCTGGTAATGTGGTGCCCAGCTTTATTCCTGGCCTAAAAGTGGCGCTGTTTCATGGTTTTGACACCGGTAAACGTAAAAGTGAAGGCAACAAGGGCCACTTTGCGATCCGCGATTGCTTTGATCTTTACTGCACTCAGGGCCCAAGTAGCACCGCGCGTTTTCAAGAATTAGCCCAGCAGCATGGCCATTTTGAAGTGAAAGAAACGGGGTGGGCAGCCTTAGACCCTTTATTTCAAACTCAGTCAGGCAATCCATTTGACAGTACAGATGGCCGCAAAACAATTTTAATGTGCTCTACTTTTTCAAAGCATATCTCTTGCGCTCGTCAATTATTTGATACCGTAAAGCGTTTGACCACTTCTGGGGAGTGGCGTTGGCTGATTCAGTTTCATCCCAAAATGGACCCCGAAGTAGTCGCTATGTATCGGTCACTTGAAAGCGAACATTGTCAGTTTATCGAAACCGACAATGTTTTACCTTTATTGACCGCGGCTGACGCCATGTTGTGTGATACGTCGTCGATTGTTTTAATGTTTTTAATGCAGCATAAGCCTGTGGTGACCTTTAACAACAAAATGCCAGGACCGCATCTCTATAACATTACGGATGAGTCCAAGGTACATCAAGCATTGACCCATGTGCTGATGCAGCCGCCGGAGTTAATCAATGCCATTAAGCAATATACCGAGCATATTCATCCTTATACGGATGGGCACTCAAGCGAGCGAGTGCTCGCTGCTACTGATGAGTTACTGGCAAAGGGGACTTCGCACTTAAAAGCCAAGCCAAGTAATATTGTTCGCCACTTAAAAATGCGTAAAAAGTTAGCTTACTGGAAGCTCTAATATGAAGAAACAACACAGTTTGTCGGTGATTTTAATAACCAAAAATGAAGCGGACAGAGTTGAGAAGTGTTTACAGTCTGTCGCCCACGTTGCCGATGAAATTATAGTATTAGACAGCGGTTCAACCGACGATACCGTGGCTATTTGTCAGCGTTATACCGACAAAGTGACTATTACTGACTGGCCCGGCTTTGGTAAGCAAAAGCAGCGTGCGCTGGAGCAAGCAACGTGTGACTGGGTATTGTCGATAGATGCGGATGAAGCCCTTGATGAAGTGATGCAGCAGAGCATGACGCAACTGCTTTGCCAAACAGATATTGAATGTACTTCCTATCGTTTGCCTTGGGGGGTGACGATTTACGGTAAAACCTTGAAGTATGGTCGCAGCGCACGCTCGGTACTGCGTTTATTTCAACGCGAAGGTGCCCGTTATACCTTGGATGAGGTGCATGAAACCGTCGTGCCGGCAGAAGGTAAAAAGGGCAAACTAGCGGGGTTGCTGCTGCATTATACGCAACGTCATTACGGCCATGGCCTTGAAAAAACAGCTAAATACGCTTGGCTCGGCGCACAGAAATATCATCGAAAGGGGAAAAAAGCGCGACCGTTCCCGCTCATTGTATTAGGCGGTGGGTGGACTTTTATTCTTATCTACTTTATTCGTCGAGGCTTTTTGGATGGTGCTATCGGGTTTATTGTGGCAATGAGTTACGCCCAAGCCAACTATAATAAGCACATGGGGTTATGGTTATTACAAAACCGAAAGCCTTAACACGAATTGTTTCCTAGCAAGAGCGTGGATGTCTTAATTTGAAATAGCTGCCACTTATTGGCAGCTTTATTAGCCTGCGGGTGGTGAGCCATGCTTGTTGCAGGCTAAAGGGAATGGTGAAATCTTCGTCGCAATAAGTTTTGTACAAGGCTAGCCAGTCATCATGGCTATATTCATTGGCGCGTTTTTGCTTTCGTTCAGATACTCTTCTTAAGCCCAGCCCCATGGTTTCTGGATCGGCAATAATCAGGTTATTAGCCAAGAAACGTTCCCAGTAACTAAGGTATTGCTTGGCTTTATCGAACCGGTTTGCCAGCAGAGGCGCATTAGGATCTAGGTGCTTGAGCCATATTTGGCAGTAAACCTGTTCGGCTTCCAGTTTATTAACCTCATTGGCTTGTAACCTTAATTGTTGGTAATCAGTGGCGAAACTTTGCTGGCAGAAGTTTGGCTGTTGCCAAATCTTTTTCAAATCTTGCGTTAAACCGTAGTAGAAAAAATCACTCGGGCTCATTATTACGCGTCGGCCATGAGAGGTTCGCCGAGAGAGGTTAGCATTCACAACCACTCTTTGTTCAAACAATTTTGCTTCATCTTGGCCTTTCAAAAATGCTTGCTGCAGGTCGACAAATTGATTACCGGTAAGAAAATTATCACTGCGTAATTTTAATGCGTAACGCGTTTCCACTTGCGCGAGGCCAGCTCGTGTAGACACAAGCTGGCGATGATAGTTAAGTGGTAAAAAGCGCTCATCATCAGGCCCAGGGTCGTCATTCAGCAACACCTTATCAACGTCTAACCCCGAAATATTTTGTCCCTGCCAGGTCGATAGGATAATTGTAGCGCCGGGCAAGAATTGACGAATGCTATTAAGGCACTTTATTGTAATTCCTTCCTCATGGTGGGTACGTGTGGCTGTATTCTGAACAGGGCCTTGGACGACGACACTAATGTTGGTAAAGGATTGCAAGTATTCACCTTATATTATTGATAATAAAGTGGATTCAAGTATGAACATCGATGAGTTTGATAATTCATCATGATTTTGAACTGCAGTGCAACTCATTGAATGCCAGAAGTCGCTTGATAAGTTTCAATTTAGTCTCGATTCCCACAGGGCGGATAAGTAGCCACCTTTGAAGCTTTCGCTTCATCTCATTCTGTTTATTTATGTGGTATCGACCTTGGCAGTATTGATTAATAAGCCATCGTAGATCTTCTTGTTGATAAAAGCTCGCGACACCTGTTACACGGTTCACCCGCGCTTTTCCTAAAAACTTTTTACATAGCCCGAGGCCGAGCTCTTCTGGACTAGCAATAACTAAATTACTGGCGATGAACTTGTCTTGGGCTAATTGTTTATTATCACTAAGATCATGCAAATGCTTTAATTTTGTATCATAGTCGAAATTTTTTAGACCTAAGTGCCAAAATAGCTGAGTACAGTCGATGGGAAAATAAGGATAGTGAGGGTTAGGAAGGCCTTGCTGCTGCAAATTGTAATCTTCCAATAGCGATATATCCCAAAGCTTCACAAGATCACGGGTTAAGCCAAAATAAAAAAAGTCGCTTAGGTGGTACGCAACCGGTAGGCCTTTAGCAAGCTTTCGACTAAAGGTATTGGTGATGACTACTTTCTGATCAAACACCTTATCTTGCTCTGCCCGTTCGGTATATTGCTCTAATAACGCCAAGAAATTGCTTGAGGTAAGGTAGTTATCCGTTCTTAGCTTAATCGCATAAGGCGTTTTTACCGATTTTAAACCATTGATGGTTGATACGATTTGGCGATTGTTGTTTAGAATTCTCGGCTTGTTGTTTTTGGTATAATGACGAATATTTCGGCCGGGATCGTCATTTAAAACTAGCTCGTCATAATCAAGGCCTGACAGGTCCTGTTCATGCCAAGTAGATAATATGATGTGGGCGCCAGGCAAGTACTGTCTCACAGACTTTAGGCAGTGATGCGTAATACCTTCATCTATTGAACGCTCATCATAAGCCTGAACAGGCCCTTGAACAACAACTGTAATATCTTGAAAATTCATATGTGGCCTAGAGTCAAAAACGTTTTGGAATAATCTGGTTACTTAGTATATCCATTTGCAAGAAAGTCATCGTATTCTTGAGGAACACCACAAAAGTAGACTTCTTGCTTATCAATAAGTTGGTAGTGTACCTGCTTGTTCATCGCAATCAATGTATTGTACATAGGCGCGATATACAACTCACCTTTAGCCCAGTTTTCAGTGGGTTCCGCCAGTTGTTTCAAATAAGCGGATTCAAAATCAGCATAGCGTGAGAAGTAATATAACCCTGTGCTGCATAAGTCTGAAATAGCTTGTTTTTCTGCAGTTTCTTGCACCAGTGTTGAGTCAGTGTTTAGTGGCTTAGCAAAAGACCAGTTATCACCGCTGCCTTTAAAAACTTCTAAATAACCATCTACTGTACCGTTAAATGTAGGCTTGCGATAATTGGGTCGGAAAGTATCAATGTTAAAAATAGTAAGCTCACTATCAGGAGCTGCGCGATCTTTTAACCCTAAGTACACGGTCTCGGCTTGCCCACGAGTCGCCTCACTGAGCGTAAAGATATCTGCATGAGCGATGCCTAACAGTTTAACCTGCTCTTCTACAAACTCTGCGGTAGCGTAAACATCTCGAATGATGAACACAAATGTTTCTGTTTTAAAGTAACGAGAGAAGCTTTTCACAGCATGGGCAAACAGCGTTTCCCCATGCGCGAGCAACATATATTTGGGTTTTTCATAACCAGCTTTAAAAAATCGGGAGCTGAGGCCTGCCATGGGAATAACTATCATGAGACTTCCTGTTGTAATAGCTCAAATAAACGAAATGCGTTAGCCAATAGCGCTTGCTGTCGCTCAGGTTGATCGCTGTGCAGAGGTAACATCGATAAAAATAACTGTATCTGCATAGCATATATATTGGCTGCGTTGAGTCGGTACCTTTGTTTTACAGCACGTAAAAAGATATTTTGAACTGCGTCATTATGGCTTTGGTGATGTAATTCAAAGCTTATCTGATAAGGTTGGTAAGTTAAGCTAAAATAGCCCGCGATGATCCAGTCATACATACCAAGCACAGAGTGACTTAACTTAGCGAGGTCATATTGTATATCACCAAACCTGGCCATATTGCCGTTGTGATCTATCCCTCTCGGGTCGATGGTTTTGATATTATTGGTACGAAAGTCATACAAAATGTTGCTAAAACAAAAGTCTCCATGCATTAGGCTGGCGGCTTTTGGAGCTGGCAAGTATTGTTCACTCAACTTACATAATTGATTGATAGAGACCAGCGTTGTTTGGTTGATTTGCCATATTTTATCTGCATCAAGCTGATTGTTTTTGCAAAACAATGTTACACGTTGGAGGGTTTTTTGTTGGAACAACCCTCCAAGAGACGCTTGTTTATCATCCGCTAGGGCTTGGTGTTCTGAGCTTTTGTCAATGAAAGCGAAGCAAGCGTTTAATATGCGTTGCCACACCATATCAGGTAACTGTGCAAATACATAAAGTTCATTCAGGGCGGTAAGATGCAAATACTCTAATTGATAGCTGGCTTTTTCTTGGTTTACGTATGAGCCTAAAAACTGTGGTGTAAACACTTTTAAATCGCCTGGTAAATGCTTAAACCAATTAGCCTCTGCTTCAATTTTGTTCTTCTGATTGCCTGATTTTGTCACTACGGGGGGGTTAATGTCTAATTCATTAAACGCCCGCTGTGTCGTGAACTTAGCTTTTGAGTGGTAGTAAGTATTCACATGGCCAAAGTCTAGCCAATTGTTCACCCGAGCGCTGCACATTCCTACTTGTTGATGGTAATCATTGAGGCCTTTAACAAAGTCCCAATGTTGATGAGTAAGGGAACGAATTAACTGTTTCGGCTGGCTAAAGTTGAAGTAACCAGCCACAACATTTTGGTTATCTGCAGAGCTACGTTGATGGTTTGGTTCAATCAGCTTGTCTTTTTCTTGGCTGATGACTGACCAGTTGTAGTTATCTTCTATTTCGGACACGGCTACAACGTTTTTATCGCTGGGGATATCAGTGATTAAGGTGTCGCCAAATAAGATACTAACGGGACCTTGTATGTTGTCTTCTATCAAATTTAAACTTGATACCAGTGAAGCTCCAAGAGGCAGCCCAACGGGCACCCTTAAAATTGCAACATTATGCTGCAGTAACCAATCTAGATCGGCGGGGTTCGGCGTAAAGTCATCTGGCAAAGATAAATACACTCGTTTTTGCTTTGGGCTTGCAGCAATTTGATGTTGAAATAATCGCTTATTACCTAGCGGTAAAAATGTGGGAGGAATATCGCCAAACTCCGAGGCGAGCTCTTTATCGATGTACGCTGCTGACATTATTATCAGCATGCTTTCTCCTTCTCCAATAACGCGTTTATCTCTGCTAAGTTCAATGAGGCAAATTCAGACGGACGTATGGAGCGATCATCGATATAAAATCCTTCATGGCCACACCAAGGCTTGCCAACAATTACTTCATCATAAGGAACACCATGCTTATCTAACCAAGCAGTAATGGTGGGCAGAGTATGGATATTAATTTCACCTACATTGCCTTTGTAAGTGCGCATGTTTCGCGCTGTATGGATTACAATGCTGAAGCCTTCTTGATGGTACTGCTGCAATTTTTTAATCACTGCAAGGTTAGGGCTGACATTTGCATAATCATTGGTATCACCGAGCGTGATCGTGCCGTCTAAGTCGACAATAAGCTTTTTCATACTAGGCTAGTTTTTCCTTTTACGTTTGGAGTAGGTTCTTTGTTATTATAGGTTTAATAACAAGAGAGTTGAATACTGAACTTATCTCGTTGTGAGTCATTTAGCATCTCGCAATTGAGCAATTCTGAACGCTGTAATTAAAGGCTTTTGCAATATGGTTTCTGAAGGTAGTAATGTAAAACGCATTTTATTTGTGACTCACAACCTAAAAGGTGGTGGGGTGCAAAAAATTACCCTAGATACTGCAAGGTACCACGTTGAAGCAGGGAATGATGTCTCATTATTATGCTTAGAGAAAGGTATTGACTTACCTGTAGACTTTGATTGTCATTTTCATACTCTAGATATGAAATCATTTTTTATTTCAAGACCTTGGCTTGCGCTGTACTACTGCTTTTACAAACTAATCTTAAGAAAGCTGTTGCCAAATAGTGAGTTTTTATGGGCAAGCTATGTTTACGGGAAGGCCTTTACCAAGTTCTTAGAGGGGAAACCAAAATTTGATGCCATCTTTGTCAATGGTATTCGTTCTATGAATCGTTTGGCCAGTGTTTCACAAGATAATGTGGTTTACAGTTTGCACTTACCCCATGCACTAGCGAAAAAGCCTTCTTCTCGATATTTCCGTTTTTTGTTTAAACGGCTTTTTTCTGGCAAGAAAATATTTTGTGTTTCTGAGTTTATTCGTAAGGATATCGCAACTAAAGCCCGGTCTTTGGGGGTGACGATTGATAAATTAGCTGTCATCCACAACCCTTGTGACGGTGAAAAATTATCTCGTTTAGCGCAAGAGACTGTGCCATTTGAAGATGATTACGTGGTGTCAGTCGGTCGCTTAACAAAACAGAAGCGTTTTGATGTTCTTATCAAGGCATATAAAATAGCCGACATAGATAAAAAGCTTGTCATCCTAGGGGAAGGGCACCAGCGCAAAGAACTTGAGCAGCTGATTAAAGAATTAGGGTTGGATCAGCAAGTGTTCTTAGTTGGCTTCGACAAAAACCCCTTTAAATGGATGAAGCGCTCACATTTCTTTATTTTGAGCTCAGACTTTGAGGGGTTTGTATTGGTTGTGAATGAGGCGCTGGCACTACAAGTGCCTGTCGTAGCAACTGATTGTGGCCCGATTACTGAAATTCTTACTGGAGAACTGCTGCAAGGGGTCGTGCCGAAAGGCGACATAAGATTGTTAGCAGAAAAAATCAGACAGTTTGATAAGCAACCGATCAAGCCGAGTGATGATGTCGTCAAACAGCTTGATTTTCATTGTATTACTCAGCAGCAACTAGCGATGGTGACAAAGTCAGCCAGGCAGTGATTTTATTGCTCGGATAATAGATGCTCAAAAAAAGCGATATGCTTTTTCACCGTTTCACTGGCATTGAACTCGGTGTCCAGCTTTATCTTCGCAGCTTGACTGAATGCATGAACCTTACTTTTATCTGCAATGAGCTTGTTCATTGCTTGGCCAAAAGCGACAGGGTCGTTTGTAGGCACAATATATCCCGTTTTGCCGTCTTCAACCAATTCAGGTGAGCCGCCAGTAGTCGTGACAATTGATGGCGTACCGTTAGCCATGGCTTCAATAATCGTTCTTGGCAAACCTTCACCGCTTTTCGATGGCTGGACTTGAAAGTCGGCCATTGCCATTAACGAAGGCACATCACTGCGATGCCCTATATAGTGAATACGCTCTGCCATTGGGCTGGCTTTCATTGCTTCAAAGTAAGGCTCAAAGCCGCTGCCCGCAAGAATCAAATGAAAGTTTGGGTTATCGATATGGTGGGTGGCAGTAATGAGTACGTCGATGCCTTTACTGGGCCTTACATGGGCTGCACACATGGCAATAGTGTCTTGTTCTGTGAGGTTAAATTCGGCTCGATCCGTCGGTGGGACTAAATACCAATCAAGTTGATGGCCTTTGTAGATAGTGACGACATTATCTTTGTTTTTCCATACCCGCTTTCTCACATCTTGGGTGACTGCGTCAGACACGCAGATAATGCCATCTACCCGAGGGCTTAAGTGGGTCAGGTAAGCGGTGGGATCGTGACGGTATAAACCACCCGTTGTACCTCGATACAAGACGACTTTGGTACGGTGACCAATACTGGCAAGCAAAGCGTTTGGAATCGTTTTTGAATTGAAGGCATAAAAAATATCGTAGTCGCCCTCAACCAACTCTTTGCGCATGGCTTTAATCGTCGTTGGGCAGATTTTTTTCGTAGGGTAACAAGCAATGGTTTTAACGCCATGCTCATTAAATCGAGGTAAATATTCACAATTATCCTGAGTCATCAGGGTAACGGTGTGACCTTGTTTGACCATTTCAATAAATACTTCAGCTTCTGGTCTTACGCTGTTCCAAGCATGGCGGTAAGAGCTAGCAATTAATATTCTCACGAAGTAAACCTTTAATTATTGTGTTTCAGTTTAATGCTAATGGCGATAAAGCAAGAGATAATGAAAGAGTAAAAAATCATACCCGAGTTGTGGTTGAAATAAACTTGGCTTAAACCGAAGCCTGAAAACATAATCAAACAAGTCATACCTGCTTGGTTAATTGTTTGTAGTTGTAAATTACTTTCCGATTTGTTTGCATTTAAAATGTATGCCGGGATGAAAAAAATACTCAATAGGGCTAACAAACCTATCCCACCTCTCAAACTTAAAGCTTCCAAATATTCGTTGTGAGCATGCCAGTCCGCATAGTTAGGGTTGAAATCAATATTGCCGTCGCGAATTTGTTGTTGTCTTTGTTCTAACCTTGTTGCAAGGCTATTCCCTAATATAGGGTTTTCCGAGATTGAGTATGTTGCACTTTTCCACAGCTCCAACCTTAAGCCTATCGATGTGTTAGTGTCGTTGTTTTCATGCTTTTCAATATCTTGGAAGGCTTGTTCGAAGCGTGAACTGACAGCGTTATCAGTAGACGCTGTGACAGTAATAAGAGCCAAAATGAATAGTGTTAACACGAGAGTCACTCTTGCACTAAACAGTTTTCGATTTTGAATGGCAAGGTAGAATAATGCAAAGGGTAAAAATACCCAGCCGCCACGTGAACCGGATTGTAAACTTGCAAATAGTCCAAGTACTGTGCCTAAAAGAGTTAAAGTAATATAAGACCACTTTTTTACTTGGCAAAAGTAAATGAAAAAGCACAAGCTAATCATACTAAGAACGATTGCGGCATTGCCGGATTGAATCGGCATGTAACCTTTCCCCCAGAGCCCAACTCCTCGACTAAATGCCCTTTCCATCCCCACTATGTATACTTGATAAGTTGCTACTAAGCCTGCGATGATGGCTCCCAAAGCAAACGCTGCCGCAAGGTACTGAAACTTCACGCCTCGATGAATAATGAGCAGCAGTATTGGTATAACCATTACTATTCTACTTGTTTGATCAATATAACTTGCTTTCTCACCATGGAGAAACATAAAGAAAGTAAAGATAAAAAAGTATGCTAAATAACAGTAGCAAATAAGGCGAGTTTGCTGGATTTTCCAACAAGCCTTAGAACTATTTATGGATATTAGAGAGAATAAAAAGAGCAGTAAAGCCGCGAGGTTATACCCCTTGCCATAAGCCAGAGACAAAATCGGAAACAGACAGACTAGAGCAGTAGTATAGTCATAATCAGAGAGTTGTTTAATTCTATTCATAGTCACTTTTTATGATATGGGTTTGGCTCACCGTCAGGGCGGGTTTTTAATAAGCGCAAAATCCACATATATTGTTCAGGATGCTGATTGACATAGTTTTCTATGCATTGGTTCATTAATCGAGCATCCTGCTCCTCGCTCTCTAGTGGGAACGGGTCCAGTTCTGGTTGAATATCTATCTCGTATTTACCGGTTGTGACGTTGTACATTGAAAATAAAGGCACTATTTTTGCCCGGCTGACTTTTGATAATTTACCTAAACCACTGATTGTTGCCTTAGTTGTGGCAAAAAAGTCGACAAATACACTGCTATCAGGCCCTAAATCTTCATCCGGTAGGTAGTAGCCCAAGTAGCCATCTTTGATGGAACGAATAAAAGGTTTTACGCCACCTTTTCGCTCATATACTCGACCACCGTATTGCACGCGTTGACGATGTATAAACCAATCTGCGACTTGGTCTTTTTGTTTCTTTGCCATGGCAGAAACGTGGATGCCACGGGAAGCTAATAGCACCGCTGGCACGTCAATTGCCCAAGTATGAGGCACTAAAAGAATGACCGAGTGACCTTGTTCTTTCAGTCGAAAAAGGTGTTCTTCGCCGCGAATGACAGAGTTTTTCTCAAGCCATTTTTTGCGCCGAATACTTAATGAAGGAAAGCCCAGCAAAAAAGTACCCGCGGTAATGTAACTTTGCAGTAGCATTGCCTCCCTTTGCTCTTGTGTATTATTTGGGAAGCACATCTCAAGGTTAGTGCGCGCCCTTTGGTTGGCTTTACTGTTTAACTTTAAGGCTCCACGCGCGAGCACCGTTGCAATCCAACGGCGGCAGGTATTGGGCAGTAAGCTGACCAAAGCCGCCGCGCTGACATACAGCCAAGTGCCCCAATATTTAGGGTGTAAAAAGCTCCATTCAAAGCTTGGGTTGTACGCTTTGGGATCAAAATGTGGATCTTGCTGACTCATTACTGGTTAATAATCTCTAAATATTCGGCAACGCCGGTAGCTACATTTTTAAAGGGTAAATCAAACCCTGTGGCTCTTAGCTTAGTCAAGTCTGCTTGGGTAAAGTTTTGGTAGCGGCCGACTAAATGTTCGGGAAAATCAATGTATTCAATTTCCCCTTTGCCATGATGTTTGATAACGGCTTCAGCAATGGCGCGAAATGGCTCAGCTTCACCCGTGCCTAGATTGAAAATACCAGACTGATCGGGGTGCTCTAAAAACCATAAGTTGGCGTTAATCACGTCACCAACATAGATGAAATCTCGGCTTTGGCCGCCGTCTTCATAGCCTTCGGTACCTTTAAATAATTTGGGATTTTCGCCCGCTTTAACTTGGTTGTTAAGGTGAAAAGCCACGCTGGCCATGCTGCCTTTGTGTTGCTCTCGTGGGCCATAAACGTTGAAGTAACGAAAGCCAACAATTTGCGATTCAGCTTCTGGTAAAATATTTCGTACGTATTGATCAAATTGAAACTTAGAGAAACCATAAACGTTTAGCGGCTTCTCGTATTCACGAGACTCTTTAAATACGCCGCCTCCGCCATAAGTGGCTGCTGATGAAGCGTATAAGAATGGGATTTGACGGTCTAAGCAGTAATGCAGTAGATCTTTTGAGTAATCATAGTTATTTTCCATCATCATTTTGCCGTCCCACTCTGTAGTCGAAGAGCAAGCGCCTTGATGGAAAATTGCGTCTATTGGGCCTAAATTCTCGCCGGACAAAATTAAGCCAATGAACTCTTCTTTGTCCATGTAGTCGGCAATATCTAAGTCGACTAAATTGACAAATTTTGTACCATCGGTGAGGTCGTCTACGACTAAGATATCACGATAACCTGAGTCGTTTAATGCCTTAACAAGATTGCTGCCAATAAAGCCTGCGCCACCTGTGACTATGATCATGTAAGTTACTCTTATGAAGGAAGTTAAATATACGGGCCGTCGCCATAATAACATTATTGACCATAAACGGCAGGTTAAATCAGTTTTAGGCCAAAAAGGCGTAACCTCACAGCATGAGCAATCTCTCACTGAATTAGAACTTAGTGTTTTATGCTGCTTAGGTTTTTATCTGTTGGCTCTGGTGGTTTACTTTTATCTCAGCAGTAGAGGTTTTGTTGGTTTTTATGTTTATTTACCATGAGTTATGCCAAGACTGCGAACCTGATCCGTCACAAACTTCACGTAATCCACCTTGTTCATCTAATATTTTGAGTGTTACAAGAAAGTTAACTCAATTTGCGAAAGGCGGCTTTACTAGCGCTCTTTACAGCCAAGAACACGGAGAAGGCGAAATGAACAAGTGGACAAAAACGGCGGCTAGCGTAGCAGCGGCAATGACTTTATTTGGCGCATCAACATTAGCCCAAGCTGCAGATACCATTAAAATTGCCATGGCTGGGCCAGTCACCGGGCCAGTCGCGCAATACGGTGATATGCAATTTACCGGCGGTAATGCCGCAATTGAGATGATAAATGCCGCTGGTGGTATTAACGGCAAACAGCTTGAAGGCGTGATATATGATGACGCGTGCGACCCCAAGCAAGCGGTGGCGGTAGCCAATAAAATCGTCAACGATGGGGCTCAGTTTGTTCTCGGCCATTTGTGTTCAAGTGCGACTCAGCCGGCATCTGATATTTATGAAGACGAGGGCATCTTAATGATCACTGCTGCGTCGACTAGCCCAGACATTACTGCGAGAGGTTATGAACTGATTTTTCGCACCATAGGTTTAGACAGTGACCAGGGCCCTACTGCCTCTAACTATATTATCGATCATGTAAAGCCGAAAAAAGTGGCGGTGATCCACGACAAACAACAATACGGTGAGGGCATTGCCTCATCTGTGAAAGCGGGTCTTGAAGCAGCCAAGATTCCTGTAGTGGCATTTGAAGGTGTCACCGCGGGTGATAAAGACTTCTCGGCATTGATTGCAAAACTGAAAAAGCTGAATGTCGACTTTGTTTATTACGGCGGTTACCACCCTGAACTGGGTTTGTTGTTGCGCCAATCAAAAGAAAAAGGATTAACCGCGCAGTTTATGGGACCAGAAGGCGTGGGTAACAAGGACATTTCGGCTATTGCTGGCGAAGCCTCGGAAGGTTTGTTGGTTACTTTACCGAAGAAGTACGACTTACTGCCAGAGAACAAAGCTGTAGTCGACCACATCGTCGCCAAAGGTGGAGACGCTACAGGACCCTTTGTATGGACAGGTTATGCCGCTGTTCAAGCCATTTCTCAAGGGTTGAAAGCCGGTAAGACTGATCCGATGGATTTAGCCGAATATCTTAGAGCCACGCCAACTAACACCGTAATGGGTGAGCTGGCGTGGGATAAAAAAGGCGATCTCAAGGGCTTTGAGTTTGGCGTCTTTACTTGGCATAAAGACGGCACTTCAAGCCAAAATTAAATGACTGATGCCGGGCTTGCCCGGCTTTTTTTGATCTAAAGCGTCCACCCGCGACAGGTTGGTAATATTATGTCTGAGCAGTTTTATTATTTCCTTCAGCAAATTCTCAACGGCGTCACCATTGGCAGTACTTATGCGCTTATCGCCATTGGTTACACCATGGTGTACGGCATCATCGGCATGATTAACTTTGCCCACGGTGAAGTTTATATGCTGGGCAGTTACGCCGCGTTTTTTGTGTTAGCGGGCTTGGCGATGGTCGGCATTGACAGTTTACCTTTGCTGCTTATTGCCGCGTTCAGCTTGAGCATTATCATTACCAGTGCTTATGGCTGGAGTATCGAGCGGGTTGCTTACCGGCCATTGCGTGGCGGCAATCGATTAATCCCGCTCATTTCTGCCATTGGCATGTCGATATTCTTGCAAAACTTTGTGCGCTTGGCGCAAGGTTCTCGCGATATAGCGATGCCGAGTTTGATCACTGGGGGGTGGACCATAGGCCCAGCGGATGGGTTTAACATCACCCTCTCTTATATGCAGGTGGTGATATTTGTCGTGACTTTTTTGTCGATGACTGCGCTGACCCTGTTTATTTCAAAGTCACGAATGGGACGAGCATGTCGCGCTTGTGCTGAAGATATTGGCATGGCGAACTTACTCGGCATCAATACCAATAAAGTCATTTCAATTACCTTTGTTATCGGCGCTGCGCTTGCTGCTGTGGCGGGGGTATTACTGGGCATGTATTACGGTGTTATCAACCCATACCTTGGTTTTATGGCCGGCCTTAAAGCTTTTACTGCGGCGGTGCTCGGAGGCATTGGCAGCATTCCCGGTGCGGTGTTAGGGGGGTTACTGCTGGGTATTGCAGAAGCGATCACGGCGGGTTATTTCAGTACCGAATATAAAGACGTGGTGTCGTTTGGCTTATTGTGTTTTGTTTTACTGTTTATGCCGACGGGTATTTTAGGTAAACCAGAGGTTGAAAAAGTATGAGTAAATCAAGCTTAATCGACGCCTTAATTGCGTCTGTGGTCATGCTGATACTTTCCAGTTGGTTGCTTGGTCTGCAACTGGAAAATCAACCTGAAGGCCTCACCATAGTGCTCAATGACAGTAAACACGTCGCTTGGGTAGTCGCCGGTGTCACCTTGGTGTTTTTTACCCAGTTATTTAAAGCGCCTATTTCTCAGCTCACCCAAGGCATTAAAACTAAAAGCCGTGGCGTGGGTTTTAAACTACCTGCACCAGAGCAAAAGCCGACCTTATACCGCTTTGTAACCGTGGCGGTACTAGCCGGTTTATTAATTTGGCCATTTTTTGCGTCGCGTGGCGCGGTTGACCTTGCCACTTTAACCTTAATCTACGTCATGCTCGGCTTGGGGTTAAATGTGGTGGTGGGGTTAGCGGGGTTACTTGATCTCGGTTACGTTGGGTTTTACGCCGTAGGGGCATACTCTTATGCCATTTTAAACAGCTATTTTGGTGTCGGCTTTTGGACTGCATTACCTATTGCAGGCGGCCTGGCAGCACTGTTTGGCTTTTTATTAGGCTTTCCTGTGTTACGGTTGCGAGGCGATTACCTTGCCATCGTCACCTTGGGCTTTGGGGAGATTATTCGTATCTTGCTCAACAACATGACGGAGCTCACCGGTGGGCCAAATGGCATTAGTCAGATCCCCAAACCCACGCTGTTCGGGTTAGAGTTTGGCCGTCGTGTTAAAGAGGAAGGCAATGGCTTATTTCATGAATTCTTTGGCATTGATTACAGCTCTACTTACAAGGTGATTTTTGTCTATTTGGCGGCGGTTATGCTTGTTGTGTTCACCATCTTTGTGATCAACCGATTGCTGCGAATGCCTTTGGGGAGAGCGTGGGAAGCGCTGCGTGAGGACGAGATTGCGTGTCGCTCATTAGGGTTAAACCCCACCGTCATTAAGTTATCCGCATTTACCATAGGCGCTGCGTTTGCAGGTTTTGCCGGCAGTTTTTTTGCCGCTCGGCAAGGTTTTATCAGTCCGGAGTCCTTTACGTTTATCGAATCTGCCATCATTTTAGCCATCGTCGTATTAGGCGGTATGGGTTCGCAGGTTGGGGTGATTTTAGCGGCCATTATTATGACCATTCTGCCAGAGATGGCGCGAGAGTTTAATGAATACCGAATGCTGATGTTTGGTTTAATGATGGTATTTATGATGATTTGGCGGCCGCAGGGACTATTGCCAATGACTCGCCCGAAAATGGAGATGCGCAATGGATAAGCTATTACATGTCTCCGGTTTGACCATGCGCTTTGGTGGATTGTTAGCCGTCAACAATGTTGCCCTTGATGTGTACGAAAAAGAAATTATTTCGATCATTGGTCCCAATGGTGCGGGTAAAACGACCGTATTTAATTGCTTAACAGGGTTTTATAAGCCCACCGCAGGCCAGATCATATATCGCGGTGAACCGTTACAGCAGTTGCCTGGCCATATTATTTCGCGCAAAGGCATGGTGCGTACGTTTCAGCACGTTCGTTTGTTTAAAGATATGACGGTGATTGAAAACTTGCTGGTGGCGCAACACCGCCACCTCAACACTGGCTTTCTTGCGGGCTTGTTTAAAACGGCAAGCTTTCGCCAAGCTGAGCAGCAAGGTGTAGAAAGGGCGTCGGCATGGCTTGAACGCATTGGTCTCAGTGAGTTTGCCAATCGAGAAGCCGGCAATTTGGCGTATGGTCAGCAAAGGCGATTGGAAATAGCACGCTGCATGATGACGCAGCCTAACTTATTGATGTTGGACGAGCCAGCCGCAGGTTTGAACCCGGCTGAAACTGCGGAGCTTGATGAATTGATTGTGGAGCTGAGAGATAAACACCAAGTTTCGGTCTTGCTCATCGAGCACGATATGAAGCTAGTGATGGGCATTTCTGATCGCATTTATGTGGTTAACCAAGGTTGTCCATTGGCAGACGGCACCCCAGAGCAAATTCAGTCTAACCCTGAAGTGATCAAAGCCTATTTGGGAGAGTTTTAATGTTAGAGCTGAAAAACGTCAATGCCCATTATGGTCAAATTCAAGCGTTACATGACGTTAATATACAGGTTGGCGAAGGTGAAATTGTTAGCTTAATTGGCGCAAATGGAGCCGGTAAAACGACCTTATTGATGACGGTGTGCGGTGAGCCTAAAGCCAGCAGTGGTGAAATTCTCTTTGAAGGTCAGCCCATCCACCACCAGGCTACATCTACCATTATGCGCCAAGACATTGCCATTGTACCGGAAGGCAGGCGGATCTTCTCGCGCTTAACGGTTGAAGAAAACCTGCATATGGGCGGTTTTTTCTTGCAAGACAAAGCTGAGTTTGAGCGTTTAGAACAAGAAGTTTATGATTTGTTTCCACGCTTGTTAGAGCGAAAATTGCAACGTGCGGGCACCATGTCTGGCGGCGAGCAACAAATGTTGGCGATGGGCAGGGCCTTAATGAGTAAACCTCGGCTGTTGTTTTTAGATGAGCCTTCACTCGGGTTAGCCCCTATCATTATTCAGCAGATTTTTGACATTATTGAAACGCTGCGAAGTAAAGGCATTACCGTCTTTTTGGTCGAGCAAAATGCCAATCAAGCTTTGCGCTTGGCTGACCGCGGTTATGTGCTCGAAAATGGTCGTATTGTATTAGAAGACAGCGGCAGTAACTTATTGACCAACGAAGCAGTCAGAAAGGCGTATTTGGGTGGTTGATGAAGAGAAATGGGTGTCATTCTGCTTTTTTAGTCGGTACATTATACTTGGTACTACGAGTTTTTAGGCTTGTGTCAGAGGGTGTAATTGGTGGAAAGACTCATGTTTCTAAGTTTTTGTTGCTTTGAAATCAACTGTAGATTTTGATTTTTGATATTATGGCTCCTCAATTATTATTTGGTTGACTATTTGAATGGAGATAAAGCGTACGTATCGATTTGAAGATGCTGATTTAGCCCAAGCATTGGCTGCAGTGGATAATATCATCACTGAGCGGCCGGTTGACGCCCTCGAAAAAGTCACCCAAATAGTCAATCAAGTACGCTCAACGAATCACGACCATGGTTATGTTCAAGCGTTACTCAAAATGGCTGAAGTTTACTGGCATACCATGGATTATCACGCGGGACTAAAAGTCTGCCGCCGCGTTGAGTCGCTGCTCACCATCGAGCTTGAATTCGAATTCTGTCCAGAGTTGTACCACAGATACGCTTCCCTCAATTGGGGCCTTGCGAGGTATCGCTCTGCCCAACATTACTGGAATCAATGCCTGGAAAAGTCAATCCTGAGTAACCAGTTTAAGTTTCAAATAGAAGCGCTCGTCGGGTTAGGTAATGTTTGGCGAATCACAGATTCACTGCATGATGCGGAGTCTGCGCTGAAGTTTGCCTTGGAACTGGCAGTGTATTGTCAGTTTGAATGGTTAGGTGGTAAGGCTGCCATCTTATTATCTTGGACCTTATTTTTGCAGCAACGATTTACCGACATGTTGCCTTACTTAGATCGTGGTTCCAAACTTCTGCAAGATTGTACTGACCAAACTTGGCACGCTGAGATCCATGATTTTCGAGGTTTGGCACTGTTATATTCAGGAGATGTTGAAGCGGCCAAGAGTGAAGTAAACCTTGCTCTCAATATCGCCACTGAACACGAGCTCAAATGGATGTCGGCGCACGCTTCCATTTCATTATCTAAAGTCGCCAAAGAGACCGGCGAGTTAGAAGCTGCCAACCAGTATTTGCAGCAAGCAGAAACCATGGCGCTGGAATTTGATGAAGGTGAATTGTTGTCGCAAATTTGCCTCGAGCGTGCCAATATCTGTGAGCGGTTAGGCGTCTACCTTGATGCCCTCAATCATTATCAACGATACCGTAATTATTCGGTCAATTTACTGCGCGAGCAATCGGCTTCTAAAGGCCGCGACCAATACTTATCTTCCCGCGGCCAGCTCGATGCGCGCTCACAGCGTCTGATTCGACGGTTAAATATTACCGACCACGTCGCTCAAATAGAGCATTTACCGCAGTTTAGGTTACCACAATCCTGGCTGCACTTAGTGCAATTACGCCGCGATCAAGTGGATTGGGCGATTGTCAGGGTTACGTTCAGTGAGCCAAGCGCTACGCATTTTGGATTGCATGTTTTGTATGCTTTATTGCAGCCAGATGATCGAATTACGCAATGGCAACAAAACCAATTATTGCTAACGGTGCAAGTTGCCCCTGACAAACATCAAAAATTATTACGACATATTCAAGACTTACTCAGCAGTTACCCTTGGTGGTTACAAGGTATTGAAGGGTGTAGCGTTAAAGCTGAATTATGTTTGTTTGATGAATTACAGCAATGGGAGGTACAGCGTTGAGTTATGATATCGATTTATTAACTCAAGCCCACCATGCGCTTAATCAAGGGGAGTTGGAGCAAGCGCTGCAACTAACTCAGAGTTTTTTGCATGATGCGCAAGAGCAGCATGAACACGAGCTGGGTTTGCGACTACTGGCAAAATTGCACTTTAAGTTACGCGATTTAAGCCCTGCAATAAAAACCTTGGAGAAGCTGACAAGCTTATTATCTCGCAGTAAAAATAAGCATGATTATCTTATTGCGCAACAATTTTTGGCGCGTTGCTACGAGGAAGATACCCGTTATCAAGAATCGATGTTAGCTTGGCTAGAGGTTGGCTCTGTTGGCGCGAGTGTTGGTGATGAAGATGCTTTTGTCGAAGCCTTAATTGGTATCGCGGTATTGCTTGAAGTAGTGAATGATCATAAGCGGGCGATGCGTTTTTATAATAAAGCCCAAAGCCACCGTGAAGGCATTACTTCTGCGCCTTTAAAGCTTAGGTTAAATTTGTGCCAAGCCGCCTGTTTGATTTTTCTTGAACAATACCCAGAAGCCAGTGAGTTATTAGACCGCACCGAGCAAGAGGCGGTCAAAGCGGGAGTCGTAGACGCCGGTTATCGGGCCGAGTTCTATCTTTATCATGCCCGAATTTGCCGTGCGCAAAGTAAGTTAGATATTGCCGCTAATTTATTGGTCAAAGCGCAGCATCATAGTCAGTTGGCCGGGTACGTCTGGGTGTCTAACAAGGTTCAATTTGAAAAGTGCGTGGTGAGCACTTTGTCAGGCAAACATGACCCTGCGATTGAGCAATTGCAGGCCAGTTTGGAGCAAGTCCAGCAAGCTAATTTGCCTATTTTAGAAAGCGAAATCTATGATGCTCTGAGTTTAGCTTTTGGCAATAAAGGCGATTTTCAATCGGCACTTGAATGTGAAAAAAAGGCCCATGCAATCGAGGTCGAGTTGCTCAAAAAGGTGCCTATTAGTGAACTCGGGCAGAATTGCTTCCGCCGCTTTAAACGCTGGGAGCCTGAATTAGAAACGGAGAAAACGA
Organism: Motilimonas pumila; assembly: GCF_003596335.1. Lineage (GTDB taxonomy): Bacteria > Pseudomonadota > Gammaproteobacteria > Enterobacterales > CBDFNC01 > Motilimonas > Motilimonas pumila. Next base: position 180,539 of record NZ_QZCH01000004.1, on the reverse strand, counting down.
AACTCGAAAACCTGGCGCTTAAAACGAAAACACAAAGCCAAAAAGCCATGGTAAACCGACTTGAGCGCGACGTTTACATCGACCCTCTGACTCGTATACACAATCGCCGCTGGCTTGATATTACGTTGGCAGAAAAGCAGAAAAGCTATGCTCTATTATTAATTGACGTAGACCACTTCAAAGGCGTGAATGATAATTATAGCCACCAAATAGGTGATCAGGTGCTCCAGTGTTTAGCCAGCATTTTTTCTCATAATATTCGCCAAGATGATGCCGTGGCGCGCTATGGCGGCGAGGAGTTTGTGGTTTTACTCGCGGTGAGTGATAAAGCTCAAGCCCTCGAGACTGCAGAGCGCTTAAGACTGGCAGTTCAAAATTATGACTGGGCTGATTTAGTGCCAGGGAGGAATATCACCATCAGTGCAGGTGCAGCTTCCAAGGCCGACCAAGATACGGTTTCGGATTTGCTTAACCGCGCTGACCGAGCCTTATACAGCGCCAAGCATAGCGGTAGAAATCAGGTGCAATATCAATAAATTCTTGCCGTAATGTGTTACCTTTCCCGTTATCCTTTAAAGCCCATATAGATATCAAGATGAAATTTTTCCCAACAGAGCAATACAGCAAGCCATGGTGGCGAGCATTGCAGATAATAGCCACCGTGTGGGTGTTGGTAGGAGGCTTTCTGGCCTTGCAAAGCAGTGCGATTATGTTTGGCTGGCTAACCCCCCCGGCGCTTGAACAAGGTACGCCTTTGTCTGAGGTGATGTACGTTGCCCGCTTATTTGTCGTGTTGGGAGTATTGTATGTGGCTGCTGGCATCGGTTTATTGTTGCGCACGTCGTGGGGTAAAGTATTGGGCTACATCGCCTGTGCGACGTGTTTGATGGCGGTACCACTTGGCACAGCCATGGCGTTTATTATGTTTTTCGCCATCCGCAAAAACCAAGGTCAGTTTGGCGCTCGTCCTGGCGTCTAGTTTGGCGCTAATAGCGTGTGACGTTGACAGCATATTTCCGATGCTAAAGCGCTGTGTACGCACTTTTGTGCTCAAACCTTACCCGTTGTATGGTTAAATGAGCACAATCCCTTGTTCCTAGCGGGCGGTGGCTATATTCTAATGACTTTTTCTTATACACTGCTTTGTTTTGTTATATTATAACGTTTTACTTTGGCGCTCATGATTCGACGTTTACCTAAATTCCACCTAACCGCTATTGCGGTGGTGTGCATTACTTCCTTATTGGTTTTGTTTTGGCCTGCCGATGACTCAGGAACCTCTACTGCTGCTGGACCTGACAGCAAAATAGTAAAGCCATTAACCCTTGACCTTGATAAAGCAAAATCTAACCAATACGTCGGCCAACCAACCCAAGACCCCGCTGATGTGGTGCGTGCGCATGCCGCTATGGGGCAAGACATGTCGGGGGTCACTGAGCATTTTATTGAAATTAAACGGGGCGATACCGTTAGTCATATTTTCGATCGCTTACATATTCCGCCTCGAACCTTAATGGAGCTATTGGTTGCAGATGAAGAGCACTTACAGTTAGGTAACGTGCAACCAGGCCAGTCTATTAAAGCCACGCTAGATGACGATAACAAACTCACGCAACTGATTTTAAACATCGACATTGCCAACCAACTGACCTTTAAGTTAGAAGATGGCAACTATGTGGCAGACCTTTACACTAACCCTGGTAAGTGGTCACAGCGAGCGGTTAGCGGTGAGATCCGCGGCTCGTTTGAAGCCAGCGCACGCAAAGGTGGAGTAAAGCGCAGTAGCGTTGCTCATATTACTAAGTTACTGGAAAACAGACTTAAGTTTAAAAACTTGCGAGCGGGTGACAAGTTTTACATGGTGGTTAACGAGCAGCGCATTAACGGTGATGATGTTTACCAGGAAGAGGTCTTGGGGGTAGTGATTAAAAGTCGCAATAATACCTACAGCGCGTTTATCAACCAAGATGGTAGTTATTACGATGAAAAAGGCCAAGGCTTGACCAAGGCTTACCGTAAATCTCCAATTAATGGTCGCTACCGTATTAGCTCTCACTTCAATTTAAATCGTAAGCACCCTGTGACGGGTAAAGTGAGGCCTCATTATGGTACTGACTGGGCCACGCCTATTGGTACTTCGGTATATTCAATTGGTGACGGTGTAGTAGAGCGAGTGGCGAATCACCCGCTTGCGGGTAAGTACCTGGTTATCAAACACGGCCGTAAATACACCACTCGCTACCTACACTTAAGCAAAATCCTGGTGCGCAAAGGCCAACGGGTTTCAATGGGTGAGAAAGTCGCTAAAACTGGTAATACTGGGCGTTCCACAGGCGCACATTTACATTACGAATTCCACATTAATGGCCGTCAAGTTAACCCGTTGAAGGTGAAATTGCCTTACTCTGCCTCAGTACCCAAAAGCCAAATGGCTTCATTCAAGCAGTCGGTGAAATCGATGAAACAAGAGATGGGCATTTAATTTCAAGGGCGAGTCCTTCACATTTTCTATAAAAGGCAACCAAGTTAATTCAAGGTTGCCTTTTTTATAGTAGCTTTATCAAAGAGATGGTTTAGCATAAAGCGATATAACTAGCACTTAGAGAGGCGAATGTGACATTAGAAATAGGCATGCTGGGCTTGGCTATATTGGTAGCGGTGGGCATCTTGTTACATCAACCTTCAAAAACGTTAGGGATCCCTTCATTACTGATTTTCATGGGAGTCGGTTTAGCTTTTGGCAACGGTGAGTTTGATTTTACCTACGACAACCTAGGCTTAACTTCCTTAGTCGGCAGTATTGCGCTGAACATGATTGTATTTGTGGGTGGCCTAAATACTTCGACTCAAAGCATTCGTCTTGCGTGGCGTGAAGGCGGCGTGCTCTCTAGCTTTGGCGTATTGTTTACCTCCATTATCTTCGCGCTGCTGATGCATTACCTCTTTGCTATCGATTTGCTCTGGTGTTTACTCTTTGCTGCGGTGGTGTCTTCGACTGATGCTGCTGCTGTGTTTTCGATTTTAGAGTCTAAGAAGCTGAAGCTAAAAGAAAACACCGATACCATTTTAGAATTTGAATCGGCCACCAACGATCCCGTAGCCTTGCTGATGGTTATTCTGTTAACGGATATCATCATGAGCCAAGGGGCTGGGCAAACGGATGCTTGGAGCATTGCCACCATTTTGTCGCAACAAATTGTGGTGGGTATCGCAATGGGTGGCCTACTGGCTTGGCTAAGCGTCGTGGCGCTTAATAGCATTAAGCTGGAAGAATACGGCTTAATTCCCGTTTATGTGCTGGCGTGCTTTATGATGATCATGCAAAGCACGGAATTACTCGGCGGTAATGTGCTGATCGCCTTATACATTGGTGGCGTGGTGATAGGCAACAGCATTTCACGTGGCCGAGAAGTGAACAAACACTTTTACAATAGCCTGTCTTGGCTGGCACAAAGCCTAATGTTTGTCATTTTGGGTTTGCAAATATTTCCGCAATCTCTGGCAGAAGTATTCTGGGTTTCTTTATTCCCAGCGGTGTTACTTTGTGTCGTGGCAAGGCCGCTGGCGGTGCAGCTATGTTATTTGCCGTTTTGGCGCGCAAGTTGGCGCAAGCGATTGTTTATTTCCAGCATAGGTTTAAAAGGGGCTACACCGATAGTTTTTGCGTTAATTCCTGCCACGGCGGGCGTAGAAGGTTCGATGAATATGGTACACATGGTCTTTTTTGTGGTGCTATTTTCGGTCTGTGTGCAAGGTAGCTTGATTGAACCCTTAGCAAAGAAGCTGGATCTCGTTGATAAATAAGATCTAGTCATCAGAGTGATAACACGATGAGGCAGTAGGCTTATTATTTGTATGGCCAATGAGCTTAAGGTCTAATATATGAATTGTTTTATATTTATTTGATGGTAAATGCATCATCTGTCCATCTTTAGCGGCTAGCCTCGCGCATAATAAAAAAGTGATTGCTAAACCAAGGTCGGCAATCATTATTGTGAGGTTTCAAGGAGGAGTCATGTGGTTTAACCCCATTAAAGTTGGCATTGCTGTATTAGCACTTGTTTCACCCAGTATTTTAGCTGAATCAGTCGCTAGTTACCCCGTTGGGTGGGAGTCCTGGCCAGTAGTGAAAGAATCTCAAAACTTGCCCGCTGATACTGTATTGCCGCCAGACACTTCGCTCTTCATTCAAGAATCAGTGAAAGCTTACGATTGGATTAACAACGGCTTAGGCTCGCCTTTGACTATCCGCGTCAACCCCGAAAAATTAGAACAATACAAAACTCATGGCCCTTATACCGACGGCCCCACAGTGGTTGCTATATCTGAAGTGCAAGGCATTATTTGGGTGACAGAGCATTTATCGGGTTTACCCATTTATGGTTCTTACAATCGCAAGGGTGAAGACATTAGCAGTATGCACCCCTCTCTGGAAGCCAGTTTTTGTCATCAATGCCATGACGCGTACAAAGATATCTGTATTAATGGCACATGTACCGAGCCAGTCCTTGGCGTCTATGAAAAGCAGTAATTCAGAGCCCGTTTGCGGCCAATGATGCTCTCGCTGATTAACCGTCTGAAGCTAAATCAGGTGCTGTTTGTTTCGCACCTGTTGTTGGTTTTGGTGATTATTCTCGGTTTGAGTTGGGCGCGTTACCACAGTGAGTGGAGTTCTCGGGTGGCCCATGCCGCGGCTTTGGCCAATCTGGCCATGAACGATGTGGTAGGAGATATTTCCACCGCGGTGTCTGGCAACAGCTACGCAACCATGTTAATGCCCTCAGCGGTGGACAAGTTTAATAATATTAACTCATTGCGATTTTTTGATGTCAGTGGTTACTCGGATTACAGCACCAAGCCTTATGGACTGAGGTACTTTCGTGAGCAGTCATTAGCTGATAATGAAGCGCGTTCTGGCAAGGTGTGGCAAACCCAGGTTACCGAAGCAGTATTGATGGATGCATTGGCAAAGGTGGATCGTCTTAAAGCGGTCAAGCAGCATTCCAATGCTAAAAAAGTCGATTTTCTATTAAACAAGGCCGAGCAGAATTACCTTAGTTTAATCAATAGCTTTGAGTTGAGTTTGAATTTTAAGCTCCCTTGGAAGCAACCTGAAATAGCCCTCGACGGTTATTTCCTCGACTCAAAAACGCGCAGTTTACATACCCGTTTGCCGTTACGGAATAAAAATGGTGGTGCGGTTTGGGCTGTGTTTGATGCATCAGAGTTGTATTCCTTACGTGCAGAAGTATTACAAAGTATTTATGGCGAAGCTTTTGTTGCCTTAATGTTGTCGAGCTTGATCATTATTATCAGTACTCGTTGGATTGTATTACCGCTGAAACGGCTGACTCAGCACATGGCGCAAGATATCAATGAAATAGAATTAGAAGCCATCGCAGAATTGAAGCGAGAAGACGAAATTGGCGTCTTAGCACGAGATTTCTCCGCCTTAATTACCCGCAGCAAGTTGCAATTGCAGCTGCTTAAGCAGCAGTCTGAGGTCGATCCGTTAACGGGCTTGGGCTCGCGCTTGAAGTATTCTCAAAGTGTAGAGGCCTTTATAAAAACCAGCCGTCAGCAGCCCGATTATTTTGGCTTAATCATCTGTGATGTAGACCACTTTAAAGCTTACAACGATATATATGGCCACGGTCAGGGGGACATAGTATTAACTTCCGTTGCACAAGCCATACGTCAGCCCTTGCGCGAGACCGATGGCGCATTTCGTATTGGTGGCGAAGAGTTTGTGATTTTAGTTCGCGTCGCAGCTGCAACTGACGTACAGCGTCTTGCTGAACGGGTCAGGCGGGCAATGCTCGAGCAGCAAATTCCGCACAAAGGCAATCAACAACATCAATTTGTGACATTATCAGTGGGCGCTCTGGCGGTAGATCTGCGCCAGTTTTCGAAACGCATTGCTTTTTCGCAGCTGTTTGAAATGGCCGACAAGGCTTTATATCAAGCGAAGAATAATGGCCGTAACCAAGTCATCTTTAGCCAATATAACTCGTACAAGGAAACGTCATGACCAACAGCAGTCAAAAACGATTATGGATTGATACCGACATTACCATAGGCGATAAAGCCAGTCCTTTAAGCTATTGCGACGTCGATGATGGGTATGCCCTTGGGGTGCTATTTCGTAGTCCTGAAGTGTTGATATCTGGCATCTCTTCCACCCTTGGTAATACTCAAGATATTGCAGAGTCGACAGCTAAGGCGCAGCAGTTTGTAACTCGCTTTGGTGCCACATCGTTGCAGGTGTTTGCTGGTTCTCCTGAACCACTAAGTAACGATGCGCCAATAACCAGCACCCAGGTTGCGGCCGTTAATGCGCTTGCCGCGGCTTTAGAAGAAGGGCCCATGACGGTGTTAGCCATTGGTGCATTGACCAATATTGCCATGCTGGCGTTATTGCGGCCTGATTTGGTGGCGAATATAACCGAGTTAGTGATTGTGGCTGGACGACAAAGCCAGCAAGAGCATTTTATTTCCGGCCATCATCAACCAAAACCTTTTCGTGATTTAAATTTTGAAGCTGATACGTTGGCTTTTGAAGTCTTGGCAAAGCACCAGGTAGCATTCACCATGGTGCCATTTGCAGCGTGTAAAGACGTTTGGGTTAAACCTCATGATATTGCTCGTCTAGAGTTAGCTAATCGTTTAGGACGTTACTTAGCAAGCCATTCCTTAGGCTGGTTAGCGGAGTGGGAATTGGTTTTTGGCGCTAATGGTTTTAACCCGTTTGATATGGTAGCCGCCGCTTACGTGATTAACCCTGAGTGGTTCAGCGTCAAAGAGTGGCCGTATGAAGTGCAATTTGGCCCCAGCGATACCTCTAAAGGAGAAGATAAAGCCTACTTAATCTGTAATGCTCAAGTGCAATCAAAAACGAACGCAAAGTATTGTGTAGAATCGACACCTGCAGTGCAATCCACCTGCATGGAGCGCTTGTGTCGCCATGAAATTGCGCCATTTGTACTGGGCCTTTCACACATTAACGTGATTGTGGAAGACGTGGATATTGCTGCTGACTTCTACCAACGAGTATTGGGTTTTGAGCGTGCCATTGATCATGATGGTTCGGCGATGGATTACCGTGGCGTAACCATGGCGGCTTTTGCCGTAGATGCGGGTTTACCCCAAGACCAAGTTAACGTTGATGTATTATTTGTTAAACACCCTGAAGCTGGCATTTTCTTAGAGCTAATGCGCTATCACGCTCCTCATGGTACCGAGCAATTACCCAAGCAACCTAAGACCTATGATCTAGGTGGACCTCGTCATATTGCGTTGGAAGTTTCAAATTGTAATGCGGTCTTTAGGTACTTAAAAGATCAAGAGGGCGTCACCATGATTAATCCGGATAAGGATTATCACCCGGTCAAGCTTGACGGTTTTCCTATTAGTTTTTTTTACTGGATAGACAAATACGGCATTCAGTGGGAAATGGAAGAAGGGCGCCAAGTTGGCGCCGCAAGGGGCATAGTGTAAAGACTATGGGCAAGTTGGCGTGGTTAAAACGCCAGCTGTTGCAATGGGCCTGATTTAAGCTGCGCTCGGCAAGGTGCCGTTTCTTGTTCGAGTTTATCGGCGTCATCGCTGAGTTCACTCTCGCTTCCTACTGAATCAGCTAAGCTTGAGTCTCTCAGCGCAGCTTCTATCCATTGGCTAGCATCGCTCACGGATTGCTGTAAACTCGCTTCCTCATAAGCTACTTGGTCAGCAGCTTGTGCTCCACTGGCTAAGCAGCTGACCCGGTGGGCGGCATAATGCAGCGCATTTTTGTTTTTACTCTGGCTTTTTTGAATCACACCTAATAGATAACCCGCATTGACCAAGCGATGTAACGCAGCCTCTGTAGAAACCGGTTTGCGCTGCTCATTTTGATGATATTGCAACCATAAGCAAAACATGCTGCCAGCGTTAAAATCTGCATCCGTTATCAATGCTCGGCGTTCAACTAAACTCGTTTCCGGTAGGCTGCAGTGGCCAAATAGAATTTGTGAAACTTGATGAAAGTAACCAAGCAAACTGGTGTCCAGCGCCAGCGTTGTCGCAAATTCATCGGCGTTTTGTTTATCGCTAAACCACTTGTCTAAACTGGTTTCTTGCCTTCCTAATTTAGTTTTAACAATCTTATTTTGTTCTGCGCAGTCTTGCAGGTGTTGCAGCTCTAGCACTACGGATAATGCACTGGCCGCTAAGCTCATGCTGTTGTTAAGGACAAATTGGTTTGCTTCTTGGGCACTGATTTGCAGCTGCCATTGCGCTGTGGCTTGTGGCGCTAAAGTAATGCTCCATTTCGCAGGCGCAAGTTTATGTTGATTTAGCTGCTGATTAAAAAAAGCCACTTCTTGATGGCTTTGTTCACTGATGTCATAAGCCAATGCCAGAATGTTGCCGTGGCAAGCTGGGTGGGCCTTAGCAAAGGCGGCGAGGTCGGGAAATAGAGACATTTTGGCTTCCTGATAGTGAGCGAGGTGGGCAGGATACCATGGCATTTTAAAAAAAATTCAAAAAAAAATTTGAAAAGCCAAAAAGGCACCCTACGAATAAGAGTGAAGGCTCATGTCTCAAAGAGAGTGAGTCAATTTAGATGATTGCTTCTTTAGGAGAATACAAATGAACACGATTGATCTAACCCCTCTTTACCGCAATAGTGTAGGCTTTGATGGCTTTGGGCGTATACTCAATAGTGCGCTGCGCCAATCTGATAGTAGCTCGGGCTACCCGCCATATAATATTGAAGTATTGGCTGAAAATCAGTACGCCATCACGCTGGCGTTGGCAGGCTTTAACGAGTCAGAGTTAAACATTGAAATTGAAAACGCAGTTTTAAAAGTGACTGGGCGTAAACCTGAAGCCAGTGAGCAGCGAACGTTTCTGCATCAAGGCATTGCACACCGTAACTTTGAGCGCAAGTTTACCTTAGCTGAACACGTTGAAGTGGTTGCCGCAGATTTTGACCAAGGTTTGCTGAATATTCGTTTAGAAAAACGCATACCTGAAGCGTTGAAACCGCGCAGCATTGCGATTAATGGCCAGAAAACCCTGAGCCAAGAGCAAGCCGCATAAGTATGAAAAGCAGCACTCAATTAATTGAGTGCTGCTATGAAAAATTGATTATCCCAAGAAGAACATTGCTTGAACTCTTACCAACGGCTTTTATGCCACGGCTTCAACTCTTAAATCTTGATTAATATTTTTTAATTCATCGAGCAGTAATTCAGTACCCAAATCTACCGGTACTAATAAATTCATATCGGCATAAAATACTATGGTGCCCATTTCTGCCACGCTTAAGCGGTGGTTTTCCATGTGCTCAATAGTGACTCCTTTTTGATCCAGTAAGTTGGTAATGTCACTGATTAGACCAGGTTTGTCTTTAGCTTCTATTCGCACTTCAACTTGTTCACACTCGGTCACTGTGACCAAGTTGATAGCAGAGGTGCTGACATGAAAATCGGCAATGGCATTAAACTCAGCCTTAAGGGCAGACATATTTTCTTCTGGCATATCAATTTTTATGATGCCTACCAATTGTCCTTCGAGTCGGCTGATTTTACTGTCTAACCATTTACCACCTAAATTGTGGGTTTTTTCGGCGAGTATTTTTAATAAGTTAGGTCGATCACTGCCTGCGATGGTCGCCATAAATTGTGTATTCATATATCCCCCTATAATTTAGGTGCTTGGTCGTGCCAATGAAATCATCGCCACCCTACCAGCCTATCTAAAACAATTTGCTAAAGTTCTGATCTAAAACAATTTGAATATTAAATCTTGATGAAAGTTGAGATTTTAATGAGTCATATTTATGTAGCCCGTCAATATCGTCAATTGCGTCAAACCCTATCCACATCGAGACGCAATTAGGCTACACCTAGTTAATACAGCAAGCATAGTTGCGGTTAGGAAAGGATGCGAATATGAAAATCGCTTTAGGCATTATCAGTGGTGTGCTCATCAGTGTACTGTTGGCCAGTAAGTTAGCCGTTGCGGCGGGTCAGGTTGAACAGTTGTCGACCCAAGTGGCAGCATTAAAAAGTAACGGTTTAGGCACGCCGACTAAACAGGAAGTGAGTGTTTATATTCCACCAAAACAAAAGGGTAGGGAGCTTTCGGTCGTGTATTGGCTGCTAGACTTCAACCAAGATAAATACGTCATGAACAGTTTACAGCCAATGCTCGACGAGTACTTCAAAGCTCACCCAGAAGCATATTATATGATAGTGGCGGTGCCTAGCCTCAATAAGCTGGGCGGCAGTTTTTATCTTAACTCTGAATTAACCGGCTTGTGGCAAGATTATACTGTGTTTGACCTGCCGTTTTGGATTGAGCAACACTATAACCTTACTATTACTGAGCGACGACGCGGGGTGGCGGGTTTTGGCATGGGTGGTTTGGGGGCGTTAAACATCAGCTTGCAATACGCAAATGTGTTTGGTGTTGCGTTTTCGGCAGGACCAACCATGTTGCAAAGTACGGATTTTAAAACCCAACTTACCGCTTGGCCGCAGCCTTATCGCATGGCTTATGGCGCATCGGTGGCGCCAATCAGTGGTGAAGAGTATGGCCAGTATCCAAACTTTGATGGTTCAGAAGCGGATCTGGCGCTGCAGCAGTTATGGATGCAAGGCATTGCCAATTGGCCGCAGAAAATCGACTTGTTTTATCGACTGGGCTCGCCGCTCTCGCTCTGGTTAGAAAATGCAGAATCTGATCCTAGCCATCAAGGCAGCGCCATTGATCAATTTCATCAGCAGTTAACCTTGGCCAACTTTGAGCATCAATTCCATCGTTACCCCGGCACAACCAAAGCGCTTTGGCCAAACCGGTTTGAGCAAGCCTTGCTGCCCTATTTTACCCAAACTTGGCGCTAAGGGCATCGACGGGATTTCAACCTGAGTAATACAGGTACAATAGAAAAGTCAGTGTTAGCTCACATAGCCGTGGTTACCTTCTACCATTGTGTAAACAATGACATAGCATAACAGTGAGTGGTAAATTCAGTGTGCGGGTGTTCTCAACTTTGTTTTTCTAACTACAGATGTAATCGAGTGTTAAATGACAAATGATCTGATTAACCGGTTAGGTTTCGAGTCTGATGAAAAAGTGGTGATATTTCACTGCGATGATATTGGTATGAATCAAGGAAGTGTAGCAGCCTACCAAGACTTAAAAGATTTTGGCATTGCTTTGTCTGGGTCAACCATGGTGCCATGCCCTTGGTTTTTAAAAGCGGCTGAGCTGTGTCGTGAACAAGCTGACGCTGATATGGGGGTTCACCTGACGCTGACTTCTGAGTGGCAGCACTATCGTTGGCGACCGCTAACGGCAGGTCTAGCTAATACAGGGTTGGTAGACTCACTGGGCTTTTTTCATGCCAGCGAATACGACTGTTGGCAACAGGCAAAACCGCAAGCAGTATTTGCTGAAGCATGCGCTCAAGTAGAGGCAGCATTGGCAGCGGGCATTACGGTGAGTCACCTTGATTCTCATATGCTAAGCATGATGTCGGCTAAAACCTTGCCTGTTTTTTATCAAGTCGCGCAGAAGTATCAATTACCTATGCTTGCCATGCACAGTGATTACTTAAACCGAACTCCGAGGTTTATTAACCATACCGAAATGGCCCTCACTGAGACGCCGCTGTGTCCAGAGCATGCCAGTGTAGCTGCAACCACTGCGCAAATGGAGCAAGCCGCTGAGCCATTATTTGATCACTGGTGTTCCTTGCCTTATCAAGATGACAGCAACCGGGTTGAAGCTGTGAAACAATGCTTGCAGCAACTGCCAAACGGGGTGAGCTTTTTTATGTTGCATCCTTCCATTGAAGACGATGAACTTAAACGCATTTGCCCAGATATGGATTGGCGTATAAGGGTGGCAGACTATCAGGCCATGTTGGATAAGGGACTTAAAGCTTATATTAAACAACAAGGTATTCGCTTGATTTCGTTCCAACAAATTTTGGCACTGAAAAACCATTCAAGCTAGCGTATAGCTACTGTAAGCTGCTTAATAACCTGTCCATGGCGCGGTAGTTTAGCGCTTCGGTGAGGTGTTCGCGTTGTATTTGCGGGCTGTGTGCCATATCGGCGATGGTTCGCGCCACTTTAATGATGCTATGCCATGCACGAATAGATAATCCCAGTTTGCAAATAGCTTGCTCTAAAAACTCGGCATCTTGGCGTTGCAGTGGTGCCATTTGCTTAATACTGGCAGCTGATAAATGGGCATTGAGGCTTCCTTGACGTTGCTGCTGTATTTGTTGGCACTGAATTACCTTGGCTTGAATTTGTTGATTGCTGGGCTCATTGGGTTGCGATGTTCGATGGCCTTGGCTGAGGCTGCCTGCAGGCAGTTGTGGCAACATGACGGTTAAGTCAAACCTGTCTAACAAGGGGCCTGAAAGCTTATGTAGATAACGCTGTATTTGCTCTGGCGTGCTACGTCGCTGTGGCCCTTGAGCATGTCCGCAAGGGCTGGGGTTCATCGCCGCTATGAGTTGAAAGTTTGCGGGAAACTGCAATCTTGCATTGGCTCTGGCGATGGTCACACTGCGGTTCTCCATCGGCTCTCTGAGGTTATCGAGTACCGCGCGAGAAAACTCGGGCAGCTCGTCCAAAAATAATACGCCATTGTGGCTTAGGCTAATTTCCCCGGGTTTTGGCTTTCCACCCCCTCCCACGAGAGCGGCCGCTGATGCGCTATGGTGCGGTTGACGAAAAGGACGCTGTTGCCAAGGTATAACCTGTTCTGTTAGTGAATAAACACAGGCGGTTTCTAGTGCTTGTTGCTCATTGAGGGGCGGCATTATGCCTATCATGCGACTTGCCAGCATACTTTTACCAGTACCAGGTGGCCCTAGCAGTAAAAAATGATGGCCGCCACACGCTGCAATTTCTAATGCTCGTTTACCTTGGTGTTGGCCCATGATATCGCTCAGTTCTGGGCTGGGTTTTGATGCTGCAGCAGAGTTATCCGACTGTGCAATTGGCAGCTTCGTTTGGTTTTGTAAAAACTGGCAAACTTCTAATAGCGAGTGCGCCAGTAAGTGTTGGCCACTGACCCTGGCAATATCCTGTTGATTGTCCTGCGGTGCTATGACTTGGCGCTGACCTTTTGCCGAAGCCATCGTCATCGGCAGCATCCCTCGGCAAGGGCGCAACTCTCCAGATAATGCCAGTTCGCCGTAGAATTCAAATTGTGCCAGGCGTTTTGCAGGGATTTGGCCTGACGCCGCCAGAATGCCGATGGCAATCGCCAAATCGAAATGGCCCCCGTGTTTCGGCACGTCAGCGGGCGCAAGGTTAACGGTTAAGCGTTGGCATGGGAATTCAAAATGGGCATTTTGAATGGCGCTGCGCACGCGCTCTTTGGCTTCTTTTACGCTGGCTTCAGCTAATCCGACGAGGTTAAATGCGGGCAAACCTCTGCCGATATGAATTTCTACTTGGACTTCGCTGGCTTGGACGCCCAGCAGACTGCGACAGTGTAAAATGGCCAGTGACATATTTTCTCCTTGATAAGTTTATTATTAACGAGTGGCGGAAAACTGCCCGAATTTATCAATTTAACGAATGCGGCGAGGCGCTTTGTTTTTAATCAGCAGCCCCCTGTTGGCTTAGGTAGAAGGCTTAAGTGGAGGGGAAATAAAAAAATGATGTTTTTGGCGCTGTTTTTTTAACCGGTAAGAGATCTTGCAAATGATGTGTTCACTGTTTTTTAATCCGGCATAAATCAGAATAAATAGTATATAAATCTAATTTAATCCGGTTTTGATGGGTTTTGTATAGATGATGTTTCTGTTTATGTCGGCTTTACTAGCACAATGTAAGGTTGTTGAACTTGCTCACATAACGGCTTTATGGTAGTTATGTGTGCAGTTTTTGAAGTTTTTATTTGTTGAGTCCGAATGCTGACAACGATTTGCCGAATTATTCCCGTCCTGCTGGTGGTCTTATGGCCATCATACAGGGGCTTTTAGCTGGCAAACGGTCGTCGACTCAAACAAGCTAAACCCCCGTTGCTTAATCAGCCGGGGGTTTTTTTTTACTAGGAAGTGATAACTATGAATGGTGCCCATTTTGTTGTAAAGGCCTTACAGCAACAAGGAGTTGAACAAGTTTTTGGTTACCCGGGTGGTGCCATTATGCCGGTATACGACGCTTTATATGATTGTGGTGTTGACCACTTATTGTGTCGTCATGAACAAGGCGCAGCAATGGCTGCGATTGGTTATGCTCGCTCAACCGGTGGCGTTGGCGTATGTATCGCTACGTCTGGTCCTGGTGCCACTAACTTGATCACTGGCCTTGCAGATGCTTTGCTTGACTCGGTGCCAATTGTTGCTATTACAGGACAAGTAGCGACACCATTAATTGGCACAGATGCTTTCCAAGAAGTAGACGTATTGGGTATGTCCCTCTCTTGTACCAAGCACAGCTTTATGGTGCAAAATGCCGAAGAGCTTGGTTCTGTTATCACACAAGCGTTTGAAGTGGCTCGCTCTGGTCGCCCTGGTCCTGTGCTAGTGGATATTCCTAAAGATATTCAATTAGCCGAAATTGAACATGAGTGCATTAAGCACATGGTTGCTAAACCTGAAGCGCCGCAAGCAGATGAAATTGCCGCGGCGAAAGCTTTATTGGCTGCAGCAGAAAAACCCCTTCTATATGTTGGTGGTGGCGTTACTTTGGCGGATGCAGAAAGCCAACTACGTGACTTTTTAGCCGTCACTGAGATGCCAAGTATGACCACGTTAAAAGGCATTGGCACTATAGCTCCAGAACAAACAGGTTTTCTTGGCATGGTGGGCATGCACGGCACCAAAGCAGCAAACTTTGCTGTGCAAGAAGCTGACTTATTGGTTGTTGCAGGAGCGCGGTTTGATGACCGTGTCACCGGTAAGCTAGACGAATTTGCGGTCAATGCCAAAGTGATTCACTTGGACATCGACGCGGCTGAACTGGGTAAATTACGTCAACCTGACGTTGCCATTTCTGCTGACCTTAAGCAAGTATTGCCACAATTAGCACAAACCTTGTCTATTGCGCCTTGGCAAGCACATTGTACGCAAATGAAACAAGACTTCGGTTGGCGCTATGACCACCCTGGTGAAGCAATTTACGCGCCATTGTTGTTAAAGCAGCTTTCAGATTTAGCGCCTAAGCACACTGTGGTGACCTGCGACGTGGGCCAGCACCAAATGTGGGTAGCCCAACATATTGAATTTGATAGCCCAAAAGATCACTTGTCTAGCTCAGGTCTTGGCACTATGGGTTTTGGCGTGCCGGCAGCAGTGGGCGCGCAGGTTGCTCGACCTGAAGATATTGTGGTTGCGGTATCGGGTGATGGCTCTTTTATGATGAATGTGCAAGAGCTTGGCACCATTAAGCGTCGCAAACTACCGGTGAAAATCTTACTCATCGATAACCAACGTTTAGGCATGGTAAGACAGTGGCAGAAGCTGTTCTTTGAAGGACGTTATAGTGAAACTATTTTGACCGACAACCCAGACTTTGTGAATTTGGCGAAGTCATTTGATATTCCAGGCGAAACCATAGTAGTAAAAGAGCAAGTTGAGCCTGCATTACAACGGATGTTAAACAGTGAAGGCGCGTATTTATTGCATGTTGCCATCAGTGAAGAAGAAAATGTTTGGCCATTGGTTCCGCCAGGCGCTGCCAATGACAAAATGATGGAGGATTGCGAATCATGATACACCACCTAGAAATTACCACTCGTCACACGCCAGAAGTGCTGGAGCGAGTGCTTCGAGTCATTCGCCATCGTGGTTTTAGCGTGCAAACTCTACAGACCCAATTAGACGAAGCGAACGCACAAGTACACTTACAAGTCACCGTAGCCAGCACGCGTGCTTTGCCTCTACTTACCACGCAGTTAGCAAAGTTGGTCGACGTGAACAGCGTGACGGGGTTAAGCCAAGTCACCACAGAGCAAAAGCTCGCTTAAACCCATTTTAGCGGCGCGACGAATCTTATCGGTCAATGAACCGGCTCGGTCATAAGATTAGTTAAAGACAAACCGCGGCGCTTCGATTATGGTTATATGCCATTAAGAAGCGTCTTTGTCGCCACGCTTAATACATTAAAATAGCCAAGTACAACCTTGGTTATGCAGTCAATATAT
This sequence comes from Motilimonas pumila, assembly GCF_003596335.1. Lineage (GTDB taxonomy): Bacteria > Pseudomonadota > Gammaproteobacteria > Enterobacterales > CBDFNC01 > Motilimonas > Motilimonas pumila. Next base: position 164,375 of record NZ_QZCH01000004.1, on the reverse strand, counting down.
TTATTAATGAGAGTAATACTATGCCTAAGTATCGCAGTGCAACGTCTACCCACGGACGTAATATGGCGGGTGCCCGTGCCTTATGGCGCGCCACTGGTGTAAAAGATAACGATTTTGGCAAGCCAATTATTGCCGTAGCCAACTCTTTTACTCAGTTTGTACCTGGCCACGTTCACCTGAAAGATATGGGGCAATTGGTAGCGGGTGCGATTGAGGAAGCAGGCGGTATTGCCAAAGAATTTAACACTATCGCAGTAGACGATGGCATCGCGATGGGGCATGACGGTATGTTGTACAGCTTGCCATCACGCGAGCTTATTGCCGACTCAGTTGAATACATGGTCAATGCCCACTGTGCAGATGCCATCGTATGTATTTCTAACTGTGACAAAATTACTCCGGGAATGTTGATGGCGTCGATGCGTTTAAACATTCCTGTGATCTTCGTTTCTGGTGGCCCAATGGAAGCGGGTAAAACCAAGCTTTCAGAAGACATTATCAAGCTAGACTTGGTTGACGCCATGATTAAAGGTGCCGATCCAACGGTATCGGATGAAGAAAGTGAGCAAATTGAACGTAGCGCGTGCCCAACGTGTGGCTCTTGTTCTGGCATGTTTACCGCTAACTCAATGAACTGTTTGACTGAAGCGTTAGGTCTTTCTTTGCCTGGTAACGGCTCTATGCTGGCGACTCACGCCGATCGTGAGCAGTTATTCCTTACTGCGGGTAAGCGCATTGTAGAATTAACTAAGCGTTACTACGAGCAAGATGATGAGTCTGTGTTGCCTCGTGCCATTGCTTGTCGTGCATCATTTGAAAATGCGATGGCGTTAGACATTGCTATGGGCGGCTCTACTAACACCGTATTACACTTACTTGCTGCAGTACAAGAAGGCGAGATTGACTTTGATATGTCTGACATGGACGAAATGTCTCGTCGCATTCCACAGCTTTGTAAAGTCGCGCCATCAACGCCGCTTTACCACATGGAAGACGTTCACCGCGCCGGTGGTGTGATGGGTATTCTGGGTGAGCTAGACCGCGCCGGTTTATTAAATACCAACCAGCAAACTGTGTTAGGTATTACTATGGCGGAGCAGTTAGCTCAGTACGATATTACCGTGACAAACGACGAAGACGTGAAAAAATTCTACCGTGCGGGCCCTGCGGGCATTCGTACCACGGTGGCGTTTAGCCAAGCTTGTCGTTGGGATACCCTTGATGATGATCGTGCAAACGGTTGTATCCGTTCGATTGAAAACGCCTTTAGCTTAGAAGGTGGCCTGGCGGTATTAACAGGTAACGTTGCAGCAGATGGCTGTATTGTTAAAACGGCTGGTGTAACAGAAGATAACTTCTCTTTCCGCGGTCCTGCGCGCGTTTTTGAAAGCCAAGACACAGCGGTTAAAGGCATCTTAGGCGGTGAAGTATTAGCCGGTGAAGTAGTGGTTATTCGTTACGAAGGCCCTAAAGGTGGCCCTGGTATGCAAGAAATGCTGTACCCAACGACTTACTTGAAGTCGATGGGGTTAGGCGCTAAGTGTGCATTGATCACCGATGGTCGCTTCTCTGGTGGCACTTCTGGTTTATCTATCGGTCACGTTTCTCCTGAAGCGGCTTCAGGTGGTGAAATTGCTTTGGTTGAAAATGGCGACATTATCGACATTGATATTCCAACTCGTGCCATTAAGTTAGACGTGCCTGAAGCAGAGCTTGCCGCCCGTCGCGTTAAGATGGAAGCAAAAGGCAAAGATGCTTGGAAACCACTGAGCCGTGAGCGTAACGTTCCGTTGTCGCTGAAAATTTACGGTTCAATGGCACTGTCTGCTGACAAAGGTGCGGTGCGTGATAAATCGAAATTCGAATAATCGACTCAGTATCAGCTGTGATCCCTTTATCAGGGATCAATGATATGATTCAAAAAGGCCCTTTGTGGCCTTTTTTAGTTTTTGTTTTGGGTTAACGCCCAGGCTTGAAACGTGAATAATCAGATTGAGGTGCAACATGGCGCAAGCTGAATTATCGGCGGCGGAATACCTAAAGAAAATTTTACTGGCTCCCATTTATGACGCTGCAGTTGTCACTCGTCTACAGCCGATGAAAAAACTCGGGCAACGCTTAGGCAACCAAGTGCTGTTAAAACGAGAAGATGAGCAAGCGGTGCACTCATTTAAGTTGCGCGGCGCGTATAACAAACTGGCAAGTTTAAGTGCTGAACAAAAAGCACGTGGTGTGGTCGCCGCTTCGGCGGGTAATCATGCTCAAGGTGTCGCGATGTCGGCGGCTAAAATGGACATCAAAGCAACCATCGTCATGCCAACCACTACACCAGACATTAAGGTGACCTCGGTCAGAGCATTAGGCTCGAATGTTGTGCTGGTGGGTAATAGCTTTGATGAGGCCAGTCAGCACGCCAAAATGCTGGCGACTGAACACGGTTATACGTTGATCCCGCCGTTTGATGATGCCGAAGTGATTGCCGGGCAAGGTACGGTCGCCAAAGAATTGTTACAGCAAGAAAGCCAGTTGAGCCATATCTTTGTGCCGGTTGGCGGCGGCGGCTTGGCTGCGGGTGTGGCGGTATACGTTAAGCAGTTGATGCCAGAGACCAAAGTCATCGGGGTTGAGTCCGCAGATTCTGCATGTTTAAAAATTGCACTGGAAACGGGTCAACCTACTGCGCTGGAAAAAGTCGGTTTATTTGCAGATGGCGTGGCAGTGAAAACCATAGGCACAGAAACATTTCGTTTGTGCCAGCAATACCTCGATGAAGTGATAACGGTTAGTACCGACGAAATTTGTGCCGCGGTAAAAGATATCTTTGAAGATACCAGAGCGATTTCGGAGCCGTCTGGTGCGTTGGCACTGGCAGGTTTGAAAGCCTATTCTCAGCAACATGAGTTACAGGGACAATGCTTAGCCGCTATTTTAAGTGGTGCCAACGTCAACTTTCACAGTTTAAGGTATGTGTCTGAGCGCTGTGAATTAGGCGAGCAAAAAGAAGGCGTGTTAGCGGTGACTATCCCGGAAAAAAAGGGCGCTTTCTTAAACTTTATCAACATGTTAGGTGGCCGATCTATTACCGAGTTTAATTATCGTTATGCCAACGATTCGCAAGCCAATATTTTTGTCGGAGTGCGCATTCCTGGCGGGTTTGATGAGCTTCATCAATTAACCGACGCTTTGATGAATGACGGCTATCCGGTGCAAGACATCTCAGATAACGAAATGGCTAAATTGCACGTACGCTATATGGTGGGTGGACGGCCGCATAAAGTATTGCAAGAGTGCCTATTTAGCTTTGAGTTTCCAGAGCAACCAGGTGCATTGAGTAAGTTCTTACAAACCTTGGGCACCCGTTGGAATATTACGCTATTTCATTACCGTAACCATGGCGCCGCGTACGGCCGTGTACTGGCCGGTTTTGAGTTGCCAGCAGGTGAAAAACAGGAATTTAATCAGTACCTTGATAGGCTAGGGTTTGCTGCAAAAGAAGAAACTGACAACCCTGCGTATCAATTATTTCTGGCGCATAAGGGGTAAACATGCCAATTTTTCAACGTCTGGTTCACGTAGTGCAGCGGCTGACTGAAGATCTAAGTTGGTTTGGCTTATTTGGAATTTTACTGCTGCAAGTATCTACTAGTTGGGTGCTATTGTGGCTGTGTGGTGAAACCGAATTAATTCACCCAGACACCTTTATTTATTATTCCATGGTGGTGGTTTCTACCGTAGGGTTTGGTGATTTTAGTCCTGTGACAAGTGCAGGTAAATATGTGGTGGCGTTATATCAAATTCCTACTGGATTATTGGTTTTTGGCGCCTTAATCGGTAAATTCAGCCAATTAGCCTTGGCTATTTTAAGGAAAGGTATGAACGGCTTAGGTGATTACAGTGATTATCAAGACCATGTCTTGGTATTTGGTTGGAATGCAGATAAAACAGAGCAAGTCATTCAGTATATTCTGGCCGATAAAAAGCGTCTGCAGCGGAAAATAATACTGTGTGTGACGCGTGATATGCAGCATCCGTTTGCGGACAAATTTGGCATTGAATTTGCCAAGATGCGCTCATTTACTGAGCCGACAGAGTTAGCGCGAGTCGCAGCTAACAAAGCCGCTAGGATCATCATTGACGGGGAGCATGATGACGAAACGCTCACTACCGCGCTAGCCCTGGGTGCCGTGGCGGATAAAAATGCGAATATTTCAGCTTACTTTATTGATCAAAGTAAATCTAAGTTACTGAAATTACATTGTGACAACGTTGAATGTAGCAGTTCTCATCAAGCTGAAATGTTGGTAAGAAGCATGCAAGACCCGGGCTCCAGTCAAGTAGCTGAGCAATTATTTTCAGTGACTAAAGGTGCCACGCTTTATAGCATGGTCGTGCCAGAAAGTTATACAGGCGGAAATTTTGAATCACTTGCACAAGGTTTTCGACAACAATACAGGTGTACGGTGGTGGGGATTGCCAGTTATAAAAATGGTAACGGCATGCAGTTAAACCCCGCGAGCGATTTTCAAGTTAGCGCCGGGCAATATATTCATTACATCGCCGATGTTCGCTTATTGGCTACGGAAGTTGATTGGCCTAGCTTGGCTGTGAAGTAATTAAAAGGAAGTATTGATGGACCAATTTGAACACATTTCGGTAGTGGATACCGCAGAGTTGCTTGCTAAAGGTGAAGCTAAGATTGCGGATATCCGTGATCCGCAGTCATTCGAAGCAGGCCATATTGAAGGTGCGTTTCACCTTACCAATGACAGCCTGGTACAGTTTATGGACCAAGTGGATTTTGACACCCCAGTTGTTGTGGTGTGTTACCACGGTAATTCTAGCCAAGGCGCTGCGCAGTACTTATTAAACCAAGGCTATGATGCGGTTTATAGCATGGATGGCGGCATGGAGTTGTGGCGTCGTCAAATTGAAGCCTAGCGTGATATAGGTATCGCGGATAAGAAAATTAGGAGACAAGATTGCGCGAATTAGCGGTATTAGAAAACGTCCGAGCTGCCCAAGCTTACTTGGATTATATGCAAACCCAAGGCATTGCGTGCACTATGGAACGTGAGGAAGATGCTGCTCGAGTGTTTGTGGTTAATGACGACGATGCCGAGCAGGCGCTGACTGTTTTACGACACTTTGTGCAGCACCCTAATGATCCTAAATACCACCAAGCCAGTTGGGATTTAGGAAAAACTGACCGCGGCGATCTGAATTACCAAGGCGGCGGTTGGTTAATTGTTCGTAACTTTTTATTTCATGCCGGCCCATTAACCTTGGTGGTATTTGCGGCTTGCTTAGGCTTATATTTACTGATGAACATGGGCTTCTTTCGCCCAATTTATGAAGCTTTGAGCTTTTTCCCAAGTTTTGCTGATATGCAATCCATGCAAGTGTGGCGATTTTTTAGTCCCACCTTGCTGCATTTTAGCGTGCTGCACATAGTGTTTAACTTACTGTGGTGGTGGCACTTGGGTGGACTGATAGAAGATCGCAAAGGCTCAAACAAGCTGTTAACTTTGTTTATCATCGCTTCGATTTTGCCTAATACGGTGCAATTCATTATGGTGGGGCCTAACTTCGGTGGCTTATCTGGCGTAGTGTATGCTTTGGCCGGTTACGTCTGGTTAGCGGGTAAACGCGATCCTGAACAAGGCTTAGGACTACCAAACCCACTCATGGGCTTTATGCTGTTTTGGTTGGCATTAGGTTTTATGGACGTCATTGGTCCCTCAATGGCCAATTTAGTCCATTTATTCGGCCTAGCCGTGGGCTTATTGCTCGCGTTTTTAGATCACCCTAAACGCTCTGCTTAAGTCATATTGCCAACCAGTGCGTTGCTGGTTGGCTGTTTACCTAGCTTTTGATACTTGTGTCATCACACGTTGGAAAAAGCCGTTTGAACTCTTTGGCGCTCGGCTTAACCGCGCTTCAAGAGCAGTCAATTAGGCTCAACGCTTCTTTATTCCACTGCGTAGCCCCGTCGGTCTAACCTCCATTCATTTCGTCCCTCTGAGTCAAATACTATTATCCTTAAAGAATGTAAAAGGCTGCGCTTTTTGATGGCGAGTTTACCGTTAGGATAAATGCAGGTAAGCATGATTCATCGCCATATTCAGAGTGATTATCTTTCAATGACGATGAAAATTGATTTGTGTGGTTATTTATGTTTTTAAATTTGTTTATCGTGAATTATTTCACTTAATTTAAATGCTGGAGTGCTAGTATCTTTGGCATTCCTATTTTGGCTGGAGTTGTTATGGCAAGTTTGATCGCGTTTGGCGAAGTGTTGATTGATTGGATCCCGCTGCAAACCCAAGCATTTGGTGAGTTGGAAATTCCTGTGAAAGGGCAATTTCCCGGTGGTGCCCCTGCTAACGTAGCGGTTGCATTGGCACGTTTAGGGCAGGATGCCAAATTTGTAGGTGCTGTGGGTGAAGATGACGCGGGTATTTTTTTACGTAAGTGTTTACAGCAGTTTAAAGTTGATACGCAACATTTGCTGACGGATGCTGACCACCCTACGCCAATGGCATTTGTCAGCCTAGACGAGCACGGTGAGCGTTCATTTTCATTTTCTCGAAATAACAGTGCTGACCTACATTTTTCTGCTGATTACTTCACCTCTGAATTATTCAATGGCGAGGGCATTTTTCATATTTGCTCAAACACCTTAACCGATGAGCGTATTTTTGAGACGACCTTAACAGGGCTACACCAAGCTCGAAAATGTGGCTACATCAACAGTTTTGACGTCAATCTTCGATTGCCTTTATGGGCCGACACCAGTGCCCTTGTAAGTCGTGTGATGGACTGTATTTCTCACTGCGACATCATTAAGTTAAGTCTTGAAGAAGTTGAGTATTTAGCGGCCGAGCGCAGCTCTACCGAGTTTATTCAGGATTTGTTAAAGCTGGGACCAAGTATCATCCTGGTTACAGACGGGGGCAATCCGGTACAACTTTTCTCTAAGCAGTTGCAGCTTCAGCAAGCCACGCCTAAAGTCAATGTGGTTGATACTACAGGAGCAGGAGACGCGTTTATGGGCGGTTGGTTATACGGGCTATTGGCGCAAGCTATTACTTCTCGTCACGCTTTACAGTTAACTCTTAACGAACCAGAACAGTTACAACAAGCTATGCTCACTGCAGTAACTTGCGGCGGCTATGCGGTGAGCACTCAAGGTGCTTGGACCGCATTGCCTACCGTTGCTGACATGCCTAGCAATCTTAGACAAGCTTAATCAGGAGTGTATATGACCACGGTGCCTTTTCGCGACCCGCAATTTATTGATTCTCATATTCAACAGTTGACCGAGTTCTACCAAACGTATGCCATTGATAACCAAGGTGGGTTTTTTCAATCATTATTTCCCAACGGTCAGCACCAAGACGCAGGTAAAAAGCAGCTTGTGAGCTCCACCCGCTTAACCTGGGTATTCGCTACTGCGGGCAGGCATTATCAACGGCCAGAGTGGCTCGCCTTAGCCGAGCATGGTATGAAATATGTGGCAGAGCAACATTTTGATGCTACTCGTCAAGGCTTTAATTGGGTCATGGATGGACAACACCCAATAGAGCAAGACAATTATTGTTATGGCCTAGCCTTTGTGGTGCTGATGTACGCAGGGTGTCTTAAATCTGGGTTAGCAGGCGCTAAAGAAGGGCTGTATCAGGCGTTTGATATTATGGAGCAGCGCTTTTGGCAGCCGGAACATGGCTTGTATGCCGATCAAGCCAGCCCAGATTGGCTATCTCTAGACAGTTATCGTGGTCAAAATGCGAATATGCACGCTTGTGAAGCTATGATTGCTGCGTATGAGGCAAGCCAAGATAGTCAGTTTTTACAACGCGCGATTACGATTGCTGACAACATCTGTCGTCGCCAAACAGCCACCACCAATGGCTTGATTTGGGAGCATTACAACCAAAATTGGCAAGTGGACTGGGAATACAACAAAAACGATCCGAAAAACTTATATAAACCGTGGGGTTTTCAGCCTGGTCACTTGACCGAATGGGCCAAGCTACTGTTACAGATAAATAAACACAGCCAGTTAGATTGGTTGGTCACCAGTGCCGAACACTTGTTTCAACAAGCTTGGCAGTTTGCTTGGGACGAGCAATATGGCGGTTTGGTGTATGGTTTTGACCCGGATGGAAAAGTCTGTGATGACGATAAGTATTTCTGGGTACAAGCCGAATCATTGGCGGCTGCGGCTATGTTGGCGAAGGTAACAGGCAATGAACAATACTGGCAGCACTATGATCAACTATGGCAGTACAGTTGGCAGCACTTTTGTGGTGAAAAACATCAACCATGGTGGCGCGTATTGACCCGAGATAATCAAGTTGCCGACCAGCTGATTGCTAGCCCAGGGGCAAAAATAGACTATCACACCATAGGTGCCTGCTTTGAAGTACTGAATGCGATAGCCTAACTAATACAGCCCTAGTTGGGCTGTATCTTCTTTACCTTTACGCCACTTTGTTGACGTGTACATCCATTTGTGGAAATGGGATCTCAATGCTTGCCTCATCCAAACCAATTTTAATGGCTTTGTGCAGGGCAAAATAAACGTCCCAGTAATCGGCCGTTTTCACCCATGGGCGGACCACGAAGTTGACTGAAGAGTCGGCCAGCGCCACCACTTCGATGGTTGGAGCAGGGTCTTTCAGTACACGCTCGTCAGCTTTAACAATGCGTGTTAATACTTCTTGAGTTTGTTTTAAATCCGCGTTGTAACTCACGCCCACGACCATGTCGATACGGCGAGTGGGCATCTTAGAGTAGTTGATGATGTTACCACCAAGCACTGCTGCGTTGGGTGCAACGACTACTTTGTTGTCTGGCGTAGTAAGCACGGTCGAGAAGATTTGAATCGAGTCAACACTGCCCGCGGCACCCGCAATTTCAACGTAGTCACCGGCTTTGAATGGGCGAAATAGTATTAACAATACGCCAGAGGCAAAGTTAGACAATGAGCCTTGTAGCGCTAAGCCAATGGCTAAACCGGCTGCACCAATAACCGCGACAAATGACGCAGTTTGTACGCCCACACGGCCCAAAGCTGCAATAATTACAAAGGCCAAAACGCCGTAACGCACTAGACCTGAAACGAAATCGACGATGGTTTTGTCAAGGTTTTTTGCCTTTAAGACTTTACCAAAACCATTGGAGATCATGCCGGCGGCGATAAAGCCGAAAAACAAAATAAGCACAGCTGCGCCAATGTTGACTGCGTATTCAATCAGTAATGCTTGGTTGTTTTGTAGCCAAGTGCCTGACTCTTGTATTATTTCATCCATAAATTAGCCCTTAGTAAGGTCAAAGTGGTAGTGATTCATATTAGCTTAATATGAGGGATTCGTGATTTGCCCATATACTAGCTGAAAAGTGTGTAGAAACAATAGGCAACTTGTTTCGTTGCCTATTGTTCATTTCATAAGGGTTATGAAGTAAAGCGAGGAGAATTAGCTATGCAGCAGTTGATTGCGAATAAAGCTCCACTGGGCGTCAAAGTCGGCGGTCGGCTTTTGCTTGAATTCGGTACGAACAAATTGATTCACTTTACCTTCAGCAAAGGCCAAAAGTAGATTCGCCAGTGCGCCTTCATCCAAATTAAAACCTTGGCCTTCACGCAGTTTCTTTTCTCTGAGTACCTGTTTTATCTGCGTTTCTAGCTTTTCGAATAAACCTTGAATACGACTGCGTAAACGATCATTTTCACCCAATAATGCATCACCGGTTAAAATCCGAGTGATGCCAGGGTTGCGTTCGGTAAAACTTAAAATTAAATGCAAGATGTGATGAATACGGTTAAAAGTATCCTTCTCTTCTTCCAAAATCAGGTTAATACGTGAGAGTAAAGATTCTTCTATAAACTCGATTAACCCCTCAAACATACGCGCTTTACTGGGGAAGTGGCGATATAGCGCTGCTTCCGATACACCCACTTGCTTGGCAAGTTTAGCGGTTGTAATGCGTTGCCCTGGCGCGGTTTCTAGCATTTGCGCCAAACATTGTAAGATTTGTTCTTTACGATTTACTTTACTGTTCGCTGGCATGGCGTTTCCTTATACCAAAGAGCTTAGTGGCTGCCTGAATGGCCAAAACCACCTTCGCCACGCTCGCTGCTGGCAAACTCTTCAACTAATTCAAATTCTGCTTGCACTACAGGCACAAAAACTAACTGTGCGATACGTTCACCTTGCGTAATGGTGAATGTTGTGTCGCCACGGTTCCAACAAGACACCATGAGTTGCCCCTGGTAATCTGAATCAATCAGGCCGACCAAATTGCCCAACACGATGCCATGTTTGTGGCCTAAACCTGAGCGCGGCAAAATGGTAGCAGCCAAGCTAGGGTCGTTAATGTAGATAGCAATACCTGTCGGGATCAGCTGAGTTTCACCAGGTTTAAGCTCGAGGTCTTGATCAATGCAAGCCCTCAAATCCAGCCCCGCTGAGCCTGGGGTTGCGTAGGTGGGTAATGGCAGCTCATTGCCAATACGTGGGTCGAGAATTTTTAGTTCGATCTTTTTCATTGAATAGGTCTTTCTTTTTACTTGTTATATTGCTGATGAATAATGTTAAGCAGTTGCTTGGCAACGTCTGCTTTACTGGCGAAAGCAATGTCAAATTGCTGCGTTTTCGAAAACACGGTTAACGCGTTGTTATCGGTATTAAAACCTTGGCCGGCTTTGGCCACGTCATTGGCGGCAATCAGGTCGAGGTTTTTTCGGTTTAACTTACCTTTGGCGTAATGCGCCACATCTTGCGTTTCGGCAGCAAACCCCACACAAAATGGGCGCGGATCACTATTGGCGATATCGGCCAAAATATCAGGGTTTTTGATCATTTTTACGACTAAGCCGTCATCATTTTTTTTGATTTTGTTATCTGCCACCGTCTCTGGTCGATAATCCGCCACTGCCGCGCAGGCGATGAAAATATCATGTTCTGGCGCTTGGCTCATGGCCGCGTGATGCATTTCAAGCGCACTGCAAACCGCAATGGTTTGAGCCTGACTTGGCGCGGTAATATTTACTGGTCCTGTTATTAAAGTGACTTCAGCTCCCGCTGCCAGCGCCGCTTCAGCAATGGCGTAACCCATTTTTCCTGAGCTGTGGTTCGACAGGTAACGCACCGGGTCTAACGCTTCTCGCGTAGGGCCGGCGGTAATCAATAGTTTGAGCCCAGCAAGGGCACTGCCGGCTTGAAAATGTTGCAAGCAACGCTCGACCAAGTCGTTAGGTTCAAGCATACGTCCTGGGCCCACATCACCACAGGCTTGTTCGCCTGCAGCGGGTCCCCAGATATGCACGCCACGTTGCGCTAAGCGGGTTAAGTTTTCTTGCGTGGCCGGCGCGAGATACATTTGCTGATTCATGGCCGGGGCGAGAGCGATAGGAGCCGGCGTAGCCAAGCATAATGTGCCCAGCAAATCGTCCGCCATGCCTGCACTTAGTCTGGCCAAGGTGTTAGCACTGGCTGGCGCCACCAGCACTAAATCTGCCCATTTGGCCAGCTCAATATGGCCCATGCCTGCTTCTGCGGCAGGGTCAAGTAAGCTGTCAGAGACTGGGTTGCCTGATACCGCTTGCATCGTCAGCGGAGTAATGAAGGCTTTGCCACCTTTGGTCATCACGACTCGGACATTGGCGCCGTGATCTTTTAAACGACGGGTCAGTTCAGCACACTTGTACGCGGCAATGCCACCGCTGATGCCTAATAAAATGTTTTTATTGTGCAGGCTCATGGGTTACCCAAGAAAAAATAAAACGCAACGATAGCACAAGTTAATCTTAATTTACGCTTTCTAGATCATGACAATCGACTAGCTTTTAATTAATGACTTTTTTGTTAGTTTACTGCGAGGAGCCGTGATGTCGATTAAACATTGGCCTGCCCACCAACGACCAAGAGAAAAGTTACTGCAGCAAGGTGCCAGAGCATTATCAGATGCAGAGTTGCTGGCCATTTTCTTGCGTACGGGCTGCGCTGGGCTAGATGCTGTGCAGTTGGCACAAGCATTATTACAGCACTTTGGCTCACTGCGAGCTTTGCTTAATGCCGATGTTGACAGTTTTTGTGACGCTAAGGGGGTAGGTGTCGCAAAGTTTGTGCAACTGCAAGCTTCTGTGGAAATGTCTCGGCGACACCTGGCAGAAAAGTTACAGCGAACCGATGTGCTCACTAGCCCAGAAGCCACTGCGCAATTTTTACTGGCGCAACTACGCGATCAAACCAATGAAATCTTTGCCATTTTACTGCTCGATAGTCAGCACCGCGTGATTCAATTTGCAGAGCTATTTCACGGTACCTTGGATGGCGCGGCGGTTTATCCGCGAGTTATTTTAGAGCAAGCGTTAAAATTTCACGCCGCGGCGCTCATTTTAGTGCATAATCACCCGTCTGGCATTGCAGAGCCAAGTTGTGCTGATCGTCAGATCACCGAGAAGGTGATCGCGGCGTTAGCTTTAGTGGATATTCGAGTGTTGGATCATTTTATCGTGGGTGACGGGGAATGCACCTCTTTTGCTGAAAGAGGGTGGATTTAGCTGTAATTTCCAGCGATTTTGAACAATTTGTTGATCTTGCCTTGGCTTTGCTGTATAAAATGCGCCCTCGTAGTGCCTCGGGCGACGGCCACACGAGGCACTAATAATTGCTCGAGCAAAAAGTTATATTTGGAGAAGAATGACATGTCTAGAGTATGTCAAGTTACCGGTAAGCGTCCAGCTGTAGGTAACAACGTATCGCATGCAAAAAACAGAACAAGACGCCGTTTTCTACCTAACCTACAAACGCACCGTTTCTGGGTTGAAAGCGAAAACCGCTTTGTAAAACTACGCACCTCTACTAAGGGTATGCGTATCATCGATAAGAAGGGTATCGATTCAGTACTAGCTGACATCCGTGCTCGTGGTGAAAAGGTTTAGGAGACTAAAAGATGGCATCTAAAGGCGGTCGCGAAAAAATTCGCTTGAACTCAAGCGCTGGTACTGGTCACTTCTACACAACTGACAAGAACAAGCGTAACATGCCTGAGAAGTTCGAGATCAAAAAGTTTGATCCTGTAGTTCGCAAGCACGTAATGTACAAAGAAGGCAAAATCAAGTAATTTGATTTTACTTCCAAAAACCCAGCTTCGGCTGGGTTTTTTTATGCCTGTTATCAAGCCCGCAGCAATCCTCTGTAAATTGTTTTATGATGATCTTCGAGATCTTTTTCGAAGAATAAACCTGAATGAAACTGACCCGTAAAGGCTGGAACAACGTACTGATTTTCGCCGTGTTAGCGATGATCTTTATTTTTAACTTTAGCCACAAGCAAACGTTAAACAATGAACGCATTAGTAGCGCTAAACTGACGTTATTGCCCAAACAAGCCATGGTGCTTACTTTTCAAGGCCCAGACTACGTGGTTGAGCGCATCGGTCACAGTTGGCGTAGTCGCCCTGATATTGGTTTAGGCCCAGAGCAGCTTGCGCAAATGATGCAAGCCTGGAGTCATCACGAGTTAGCCAAATTGCAATTAGCAGACGGTGAGCTCCCGGTGAGTCAATACAGCCAGCAATATCAAGTATGGCTGGCCGGTGTTGCCGAACCGCTGACGTTGACTTTGTACCAGTTGGACTCGGGCCTTGTTATGACAAACTGGCAAGGACAGTTGCTGCGCTTAGAAGAAGAGCAATTGCATAAATTATTACCCAAATAGAGTAAACGATGCCCGAATTACCAGAAGTTGAAGTCAGCCGTTTAGGCATTCGCCCCCATTTAGAGCTGCATACCATCAAGCAAGTCATTGTGCGCCAAAGCCAATTGCGTTGGCCGGTGCCTGATAGCATTCAACAAGCATGCGGCCAGACGATTGAACGCGTTGAACGCCGTGCTAAGTATTTACTGTTACGTACGCAAGTGGGCACTATTGTGTTGCATTTGGGCATGTCAGGTCATTTACGGGTACTGGATGCGGCGACGCCGGTGGTAAAGCATGATCATATTGATATTGTCTTAGACTCTGGCCAGTGTCTTAGATTAAATGACCCACGACGCTTTGGTGCGTGCTTGTGGGTAAAAGGTGAGCCTGAGCTGCACCCTTTGCTCGCTGAGCTTGGTCCTGAGCCTTTAACAGAGGCTTTTGATGCTACTAGGTTATATCAGCGCTCGCGTGGCCGTAAAAGTGCGGTGAAGCTGTTTATCATGGATAATAAAAACGTGGTAGGGGTCGGTAATATCTATGCAAATGAAAGCTTATACCGCAGCGGCATTCACCCTAAACGTGCAGCGGGCAATATTTCGATGGCCAGATATGAGCGTTTAACCATAAATATAAAACAAGTGTTGGCCGAAGCCATAGAGCAAGGTGGTACGACGCTCAAAGATTTTACCAACAGTGATGGCAAGCCTGGCTACTTTGTGCAGCAACTTGCTGTTTATGGCCGTGGCGGTGCAGCTTGCCATGGCTGTGGTCATACCCTCTCTGAAATTAAGCTAGGGCAACGGGCTACAGTCTACTGCAGCCAATGTCAGAAATAGTGGCCACTGCGCAGTACTTTATTGCGCTTGGGTAAGGGCTGTAAAGGCTTCCATTACGCCTTGGGGCACTAAGTCAGTAATATCGCCGCCGTGCAGGGCAATTTCTTTTACTAAGGTAGAGGATATTGCGCTGTTTTCTGGACTTGGCGTTAATATCACGGTTTCCAGGTCTGGGTTGAGCTTGCGATTCATGTTGGCCAGTTGCAGTTCGTAGTCAAAGTCATTACTGCCTCTTACTCCTCTCAGTAATACTTGGGCGTCTTGCTCTTTAGCAAACTGCGCCAGTAACCCTGAAAAGCCCACTATCTTGATGTTATCTAAATGTTGGCAAGCTTGCTCGAGCAATGCCACGCGTTGCGCAAGGCTAAACTTGGGTTGTTTGCTTGGGCTAGCCGCGATGCTAATGATCACTCGGTCAAACATTTTTGCAGCCCGCTGGATCAATTCCATATGGCCATTCGTTACGGGGTCAAAGGTGCCAGGGTAAATTACGGTCACGGCCATTTTTTGGTTCCATCTTCATCTTTAGTCAATCAACACCGCTTAGTATACTGCAATGCGTTGATGATAAAAGGAATAGCAATGACAGTGTGTAAGCGTTGGCCCAGCAAATGGTTGCAATCGCATCAAAGATTGGTGATGCAAGTCATACCCGTCGTTATCTTATTGGGTTGTGCCCAGCCTCAGGTTGAAGAAGTAGAACATGCGCCAACGCAAGCAAAAGTGCAAGCCGTTCCTGAGCATACAGTTGATACTGATGAAGTTTCATCAGCAAGCCAAAGCGTTGAGCCAAGCAACGACCACACACCACAAGCTACTTCGGACAGAGATAACAAGACAGCTGCACCTGCGGTGGCATTAGGGGAAGCCGAAATAAGCTATGAAGTGGTGCAAACCTTGCCTGCCGGTATCAGTGAAACTTCCGGGTTAGCTCGTCGTGATGGACTGCTTTGGACCATTAATGACAGTGGCGATCAGCCTTATATTTACCAGTTAACTCAAGGCGCCACTCAAATCAAAAAACGCCATAAGATCCGTGGTGCCAGCAATCAAGATTGGGAATCGCTCGCACAAGATGATGAATACCTCTATGTGGCTGATTGTGGCAATAACAGCGGCCACCGTGATGACTTTCAAATTTACCGTGTGCCTTGGCAGCAAATAGATGAAGCCGGATCTCAAGACTATGTTTCTGGCGACACCTTACGGTTTAGTTATCAAGCCAAGCAAGGTAAATATCAAGCTTATGAGCACAATTATGACTGCGAAGCGATCACCAAAGTTGAACACGAACTTTGGCTCTTCAGCAAAAATTGGGCTGATGAGCAAAGCCAACTTTACATTATTGATCCCACTCAAGCCCAGCAAGCCTTGTCTGTGGCGGACACCGTTAATGTACAAGGGTTAGTCACAGCAGCCGATTATCGCCCAGAAACAGGCTACTTAGCCTTATTAGGCTACAGCAAGCAAAGGGTGTTTGGTCATGGTTTTCTTTGGGTGTTCCCTGTGGTTGGCGGCAATATTGACATAACAGCGGGTAAACGCTTTGTATTGCCGCAATATGCACAATGGGAAGCCATCGTGTGGCAAGATGACCAAACCTTATTGCTTACGACTGAAACCAGTGTGTTGATGGACGCGAGCCTAGCCAAGATCTCTTTAATATTTAATTCAGAACGTTAGCTCTATGCTTAAGGGTTTTTAACAAAAATTTTACAAAACGTAATTAACTGCTTTACTTCTGATAAGAGCCGAAATATTAAGCAACGAAACAGTCTCAAAAGTCTGTGTTGTGTTTGGTTGTAGTTTCTGGGCATATATTATCAGGAGGCGCCATCGCTAGGCGGCTGCTGTTGGCAATGACAGAGGAGAAGTCATGTGAGCCAGCTGAAACCACCGAGTTTTGCTTTTCTAATCACTTTACTACCGTGGGGCGCCAGCCCAGCTGTCGCCAAAAGTATGCCTGTTAACTTAACTCAAGGCGTCACCGACATCAGTCAGCAAGTGTACGACTTGCACATGACCATTTTTTATATCTGCTGTGTGATAGGCATTTTGGTTTTTGCCGTGATGTTTTGGGCCATCATTCATCACCGGAAAGACAAAGGCGCAAAAGCCGCTCAGTTTCATGAAAATACTAAAGTGGAAATACTCTGGACGGCCATTCCCTTTGTGATATTAATCGCAATGGCGATTCCGGCTACCAAGACCTTAATCGCAATGGAAGACCCCAGTGATGCAGATATCACCATTCAAGTTACAGGCTCGCAGTGGAAATGGCATTACAAATACTTTGGGCAAGATGTTGAGTTTTATAGCTTATTGGCGACTCGCCAAGATCAAATCAATAATGAGCGTAACAAACGCGATAACTATTTGTTGGAAGTGGACTACCCCTTGGTATTACCGGTCGGCAAAAAGGTTCGGTTTTTAGTCACTTCTGAAGATGTAATTCACTCTTGGTGGGTGCCGGCTTTTGCGGTGAAAAAAGACGCCAACCCGGGCTTTATCAACGAAGCTTGGACGCGGATTAATGAGCCAGGCATTTATCGAGGGCAGTGTGCTGAGTTGTGCGGCAAAGACCATGGTTTTATGCCGATTGTGGTGATTGCAAAGCCGGAACAAGAGTTTAATACCTGGCTGGCTTCGCAGCAGCAAAAAATTGCCGAAGAAAAAGCTGCCGAGCAAGCGCTATTATCTATGAATATGACCATGGATGAGATGATGACGCTTGGGGAGAAGGTCTACCTGAAAAGCTGCGCCGCGTGTCACCAAGCGAATGGCGAAGGCTTAGCTGGGGTATTTCCGGCATTAAAAGGCAACAAAATAGCCACTGAAGATGTCTTGAAACACATTGACGTAGTGGTTCACGGCGCGCCGGGGACTGCCATGCAAGCGTTTGCGAAGCAACTTAAATTAAAAGAGTTATCAGCCGTCATTACCTATGAGCGCAATGCTTGGGGCAATGATACCGGTGACTTGGTGCAACCTGCCCAAGTCAAAGCTGTGATGGACCAGAAGGACTTGTAACCATGACGATGGAGTCGAGTATTGCCAATCCAGATATGACAGAGCATGGGCCGCACCATGACCACAAACCCAGCGGTTTTATGGCTCGTTGGGTACTGACTACGAACCACAAAGACATCGGCAGTCTGTACTTGCTGTTTAGCTTCGCCATGTTTTTAACCGGTGGGGCGATGGCCATGGTGATCCGGGCTGAGTTATTTCAACCCGGCTTGCAGCTGATCGAGCCTAACTTCTTCAACCAAATGACCACGGTTCATGGCTTAATCATGGTTTTTGGCGCGGTTATGCCAGCTTTTGTGGGATTGGCCAACTGGATGTTACCCGTGATGATAGGTGCGCCGGATATGGCGCTTCCGAGGATGAATAACTGGAGCTTTTGGATTTTACCTTTTGCTTTCACCATGATGTTGATGAGCTTATTTATGGAAGGTGGCGGTCCCAATTTCGGTTGGACCTTCTACGCGCCGCTTTCTACTAAATATAGCCCTGACAGTACAGCGGTGTTTGTTTTTGCGGTACACCTGATGGGCATCAGCTCTATCATGGGCGCCATTAATGTGATTGTGACCATCGTCAACCTTAGGGCGCCGGGAATGACGATGATGAAGTTGCCCTTGTTTGTTTGGACTTGGCTTATCACCGCATTTTTGCTGATTGCCGTGATGCCTGTTTTGGCCGGTGCGGTTACCATGGTTTTGACCGATAAGTACTTCGGTACCAGCTTTTTTGATGCAGCCGGTGGCGGTGACCCCGTAATGTTCCAACATATCTTTTGGTTCTTTGGTCACCCTGAAGTGTACATCATGATTTTGCCCTCTTTTGGCATTATCTCGGCCATTGTTCCGGCCTTTTCTCGCAAGCCTTTATTTGGTTATGCCTCTATGGTTTATGCCACTGCCTCGATAGCCGGTTTGAGCTTTTTGGTATGGGCGCATCATATGTTTACCACGGGCATGCCGGTTGCCGCTGAATTGTTTTTTATGTATTGCACCATGCTTATTTCGGTGCCAACTGGGGTTAAGGTGTTCAACTGGGTTGCCACCATGTGGCGTGGTTCACTGACGTTTGAAGTTCCCATGTTGTTTGCTATAGCGTTCATAGTGCTGTTCACCATTGGTGGCTTTTCAGGCTTAATGCTAGCCATTACGCCGGTAGATTTTCAATATCACGACACCTACTTTGTTGTCGCTCACTTTCATTATGTACTGGTCAGCGGCGCGATATTTTCCATCATGGCGGCCAGCTATTATTGGTTGCCTAAGTGGACGGGGGTAATGTTTGATGAAGGCTTGGCCAAGCTGCATTTTTGGTGCTCGCTCATTTCGGTTAACGTGCTGTTTTTCCCGATGCATTTTCTTGGTTTGGCCGGCATGCCTCGGCGGATCCCAGACTATGCGCTGCAATTTGCTAACGTCAATGCCATCGTCAGTATCGGCGGTTTTGCGTTTGGTCTGTCACAACTTATTTTTTTAGTGGTAGTGATCAAATGCATGCGGGGTAAAGGCGAGAAAGCCCCTGACAAGCCTTGGGAAGGGGCGGAAGGCTTAGAGTGGGAAATGCCTTCTCCGGCACCGTATCACACGCATTTAACACCGCCAGAGATTAAATAATATGGCGCAAACAAAACCTCTGGTATGGACTTTAAGCGCAGTGGTGGTGGCCATGTTTGGTTTTGGCTTTGCGCTGGTGCCTTTGTATCAGGTGTTTTGTGAAATCACTGGACTCAACGGCAAAACAGCGACCAGCGCGAGCGTTAAACCTGCTGATTATGTAGACCGTAACCGCACCGTGACGGTCGAGTTTATTACATATCTGAGCCCGGGTATGCAATGGCAATTTAAACCAGAGGTGCAAACTATGAAGGTGCACCCAGGCGAAATACACCAGGTCAACTTTATTGCCCATAACCAAGCTGGCTCCGCGCAAGTTGGCCAAGCTGTGCCTTCGGTATCGCCAGGTCAAGCTGCGGCATATTTAAATAAAACAGAGTGTTTTTGCTTTAATCAACAGCCCTTACAAGCAGGTGAGCGAGCCGAGTTGCCGCTGCGCTTTTTTGTGGACAATGCGCTGCCAGCAGAAGTGAAAACCCTGACTTTGTCTTACACCTTATATGACATCTCAGCGAGTGACTCGGCGGGATAACCTTGGAGTGGCAAGATGGCACAAACAGATAAATATTACGTTCCGGCGCAAAGCGTATGGCCCATTGTTGGCGCGATAGGCCTATTTTTAATTGGTTACGGCGCCGCGACGTGGATAAGCAGCGATAACGCACAAGCCAGTTGGATCTTTTTTGCCGGTTGTGTGGTGATTATTTTTATGTTGTTTGGTTGGTTTGGCAACGTCATCACAGAGTCGATGTCTGGGCTTTATAGCGCGCAAATGGACCGTTCATTTCGCCAAGGCATGAGTTGGTTTATTTTCTCGGAAATAATGTTCTTTTTGGCTTTTTTTGGGGCCTTGTTCTATGCCCGTATGATAGCCATACCTTGGCTCGGTGGGGCAGGCAATAATGTGATGACTCACGAAGTCTTGTGGCCTACATTTCAAGCCCACTGGCCATTAATCTCGACGCCAGGTGGCACTTCGACTACTGCGATGCCTTGGACCGGTTTACCGCTAATTAATACGGTCATTTTGCTGATTTCGTCGATCACTTTGCACTGGGCACACGTGAGTTTGGAAAAGGGCCAGCGTGGACCATTGACCATAGGCTTGGGATTCACAGTGTTGCTGGGCATTATATTTTTGGGCTTGCAGGTACAAGAGTATATCCATGCATACCAAGACATGGGCCTAACGTTGTCATCAGGGGTATATGGGAACACTTTCTTTTTGCTTACTGGTTTTCATGGTTTGCACGTCACCTTAGGCACCATCATTTTGTTTGTTTTGTTTTGTCGCATTTTAAAGGGGCACTTTACCCCGGCGCAGCATTTTGGTTTTCAGGCAGGCAGTTGGTATTGGCACTTTGTAGACGTGGTTTGGCTGTGCTTGTTTGTCTTTGTCTACATTTTATAACCTCACTGCTGGGAAGATAGCCAAGGTGAAGGGTTAGGTTGGATTAAGCCTGTTGCAATGGCCACGATGACTAACACTAGGATCAACGCCGAAAAGAGTAACCTACGGCCCAAGAGTTGCGTCATTTTATTATTTTCACGGGCCCTGAGAAATTGCGGCAAACTGGCTGCGAGGCTAATGATAACCAGTAAGGTAGCACCGATGACCAGAAGTTTGATTAGCATAATAAGGTCCTTATGAGGCGAATGACTTGGGTTTTTGTCATTATAAATTTGGCGCTGATTTTGATAATGGTCAAGGCGGGGCTATGGCAACTTGATCGAGCCGCACAAAAGCAACACATTGCTAGCCAGCTAGCGCAAGCGGATACCACTTTGCAGCAATGGTCACAAGTTACCCAGCTGGAAAAGCTTAATGCGCAGTATCAAACTGTGGCGCTGACCGGAGCATTGGATATAGAGCACGCCATGCTGCTAGATAACAAGGTATGGCAGGGTCAAGTAGGGTACCACGTGGTGGTGCCATTGGTGCAAGGCAGCAATGCTATTTTGGTCAATTTAGGTTGGGTGGCACAAGGTGAATCACGGCAACAACTGCCATCGCTAGCGGAATTACAACACTGGCTGGATGAGCGGTCATTTACGGGGCGCTTAAAGTGGCCAGAGGCAGGCTTTCAATTAGCGAAGCAACCTTTGGCTCAGGTATTTCCACAACGCTTGCAATACCTGCCAATGGCGCAGTTGCAGCAAATGTTTGCGCAACAGCATTTACATTTGATGGCGCCTGTTTTGCGATTAGATCCAGACACCGACGTTGGGTTTGTGAGGCAATGGCAGTGGCTCACTATGCCAGCTGCGAAGCACACGGCTTATGCATGGCAGTGGTTCACCATGGCATTCGTTTTAGCCATAGTTGCGAGCGTTTTTATTCGACAGCAAAGGCTGCCGCGAGGAGAGCAAGGATGCAAAAAAGTCGTACATTAATTCTAATCTTAGCGGTATTTATATTACCCATTGCGGTTGCTAAGTTGTTGCTATCGCAGCAATGGTATCAAAGTGGCAGCTTAAACAAGGGCGAGTTCTTGCAAACGGAAGTGGCTTTGCAATTGCCCGATAATCAACATTGGGTACTGCTGTATCAAGAGCATGCTTCACATCCACAACAAGTATCACGCTTGATGACGCAATTGATTCGTTCGCTTGGGCGTGAGCAAGTAAAAGTCGCGGCGATAGAAGCGAAGCAGTTTCCTTTATTGGAGCGCTCTTTCACTGATGCCTCGAATTACTGTTACATCGTCAACCCACAAGGCCAAGTGTTGCTGCGCTACCCCTTGCCTCAGTCTACTACTGAGCAAGCAAAAATGGCCAAAGCCATGCAATACGACTTGCGCAAGTTAATAAAAATGTCAGGTGTCAGCTAAGGGAGGTATCGACATGGCTAAATTTCGAGCCCTTGCCTTATTGGCATTATTGTTGGGTTTTATTGTGGTAGGTATGGGGGCTTACACGCGCTTAACCGAAGCTGGTTTAGGCTGCCCAGATTGGCCGGGCTGTTACGGCTTTAATTTGGTGCCGCAAACCGCCGCCGAGATTGCTATTGCCGAAGCTAAATTCCCCGATACGCCACTGGAAGTAGGCAAAGCCTGGAATGAAATGGTCCACCGATATTTAGCTGCTGGCTTAGGCTTATTGATTGCCGTGTTGTGGTTTCAAGCGTTGTACTTTCGTCGCCAACGTTGGCTTTGTACCGGGCTATCTGCTCTGGTCGTGATGCAAGCGCTGCTTGGCATGTGGACGGTGACGTTAAACTTAATGCCATTGGTTGTCATGGCGCATTTACTGGGTGGCTTTTTTATCTTGGTTTTACTGTTATTACTGAACTTGAATTTAGCCACGTGGATCACTGCAGCACTTTATGACCAGCGCGCATTAAAGCCATATTTAATCATGGTGGGCTTGGTGGTATTGGCGCAAATTGCCTTAGGTGGTTGGACATCATCCAATTATGCGGCCGTGGTGTGCAGCAGTTTACCTATTTGTGAAGGGGACTGGCTTAATCAGATCAATTTTGCCAAAGGCTTCAGCATGCCGAGTGCGGAGTCTTATCAATACGGTGTTTTAGATTACAGCGCGAGATTAACCATTCATGTCAGCCATCGCTTATGGGCCGGTGTAACTGCATTGTGCGTATTGGGTATCGCGCTTTACTGCTGGAAGTTCAGCCGTGATTTAACGTCACGTCGCTTGGCGCAGAGTTTACTGGTTATTCTACTGGTCCAAGTTGGCCTTGGGGTCAGCAACGTGTGGTTTCATTTACCCATCGCGGTTGCGGTGGCTCATAACTTGGTGGCGGCGATTTTATTGCTGGCCCTGACTTGTTTGGCGTACCGTATTTGGCAACCGCCTTCATCACAAGGAGCACGATAATGGCTAAAGTGATATCCACCCCACATTCCGAGCACTTGCCCGCGGTCAATTGGCGCAGTTATTATCAATTGACTAAGCCGAAAGTGATTTATATGTTGATGCTGACCGCGCTGGTTGGCATGTGCTTGGCTGAGTCATCTTGGTTGCCGCCCATAAAAGCCATCTTTTCATTACTAGGTATTGGCCTGGTATGCGCTTCAGCCGCTGCAATTAATCAAATTTTAGATCGTAATATCGATGATAAAATGGCGCGAACTCAAGGCCGTCCTTTACCTAAAGGTCGGCTTTCTGTGACGAAAGCCGGTCAGTTTGCTGCGGTTTTGGCCGTACTCGGTTTTGTTTGTCTATTACTTGCGGCGAACTTGTTAACGACCGTTCTCACCTTTTTAAGCATGTTAGGTTACGCCGTGGTGTACACGGTGTTTTTAAAGCGGGCAACACCGCAGAATATCGTGATCGGTGGCATTGCCGGTGCAATGCCGCCAATGCTGGGATGGACTGCAATGACAGGCAGCGTGGATCCTAATGGGTTGCTGCTAGTGATGATTATTTTTACTTGGACGCCGCCGCATTTTTGGGCCTTGGCGATTCACCGCAAAGACGATTACGCCAAAGCGGATATTCCTATGCTACCGGTTACCCACGGTATTGGCTTCACCAAAACCTGTATTTTACTTTATACCCTGTTGTTATTTGTTGTGTGTTTATTACCACTACTGACTGGCATGTCGAGCTGGTTGTATGGGGTGGTGGTGACAGCACTCAATCTGTGGTTTATTCGCCATGCCATTTACTTAAAATTTGCCCCGCAACCCAATAGTGCAATAAAAACCTTTAAATTTTCCATCATTCATCTCATGATCTTGTTTATTGCATTACTGCTTGATCATTGGATGTTATGAAAAATAAAGCTTCATGGATTTTTATCGGTTTATTGGCCCTGATTGCAGGTGTTTGGGCGGCGCAGCAATTTATGCCGACTCAAGCTGAGGTAAAAGCAACGGTATATGATCCCCCCAAGGTGATCGAGCCTTTTGAACTGCAACGAGGTGGTGGTAGCTTTAACAACAAGGACCTTTTAGGTAAGTGGAGTTTAGTGTTCATAGGCTACACCTTCTGTCCCGATGTTTGCCCGACCACTTTGTCTGACCTTAACCGTATTGCTCCGCAGTTAGCTGCAAACCCTGCTAAAGAACCGGTCCAAGTACTGTTTGTTTCGGTCGACCCCAATCGAGACCAAGCGGGTAAACTCACCGAGTATACGCATTATTTTAATCCTGACTTTATTGGTTTAACCGCCGAACATACGACCCTGTTCCCATTTACCCGCCAGCTTGGCATGGTGTATAGCATCGTGGAGCAAGGCACTGAGGGGTATTACTTGGTAGACCATAGCGCCTCAATTGCGCTGATTAATCCCGAAGGTAAGTTGCAAGGGGTGTTCCGCCCAGAGTTTGAGCAAGCGTTCCGCCCAGAGCGTGAGAAAGGTACGGTGCCGAGTGTGGATATGCAGCAATTGGTGAAAGATTTAGCGGTGATTTCTAAAGGGTAAGTCAATGTGGCGCCGCCATTTTGCGTCGGCGCCAGAGATCACGTAGGTTTATCCAGGGTGGCCGTCCACCCTAGGCTGACAAAGCTTAGCACCGAACAAGCATAAATACACGGCAAAGGCTAAACACCATAGCCCCGCAGCTAGCCAGAGCAGTTCTTGTTGCCACTGCGGCCACAACAATACCGCAAACGTGCGTACCAGAGCAGCTAAGGCAATGACCGCAAAGGCCAGCGCCATGTTTGGTCCTTGATAGATGTTATAGCCGGTATGGCCAAGGGTCACTCGGCTGATCATGGCCAGGATTAAACCGCCTACCGCACCTATCGCAATCAGGTGCAAGTGCACCATCCATAATCCGGCAAACCAACCACTGGCTAACACTAGCAGCCCTAGAGGTATAAACGCAAAAGACAAGTGCAGTGACCAAAGCAAAGGTTCTTTGTACCCAAGGTAACCACGCCATCTCATCATGCGAGCCAGTAGCAACAACCCCGCCATTAGGTATAGCGGAGTCGAAAATTGCAGATACCAAGCAGGTATAAAGCTTAAAACGAGTAATGCCAGCAGGGGCGCATTAGCAGCATACTCTAACCACTTTATGGGTTCTGGCTTGGTGAAGCCAAGGCGCTTGGCGGTAAAAAATGGAATTACTCTGGCCCCCATGATGGAGAGCAATAATACGAACCACCACAACATGGCTTGCCAAATATGACCACTGTATAGCCAGGGTTCGCTTGATAGGCTCTGATAGCTGAGTAAATTGAGCACCATAGCGGCAAGGAACAATGGCACAAAAAAGAGGTTACGCCAGCCTTTGCTTCGCACCACTCTTATACCGGTTTCCCAGGCGCAAGCCCCAATAAAAGCACACTCTATAGTGGCGATTAACCACAACGGCGCGGCGGTCCAAAATAATACCCGAGGCAATAGCCAGAGCCCAGCTAACAAGCCGAGCCGTATGCCTTTGGTGCCTGCTTGACCGGTCCAGTTTTGTACTGCGGTAAGCACAAAGCCCATCACCACCGCTAAGGCAAAACCAAATAATAGTTCGTGTGCGTGCCACCATAAGGCGGGCACCGCTAAGATTTCAGCCGAGCCATGACTTCGCAGCCAAAGCCAGGTAGGGATAGACAAGATGGCATAAATTGCTGCCAGTAAAAAAAAGGGACGAAAACCTAAACGAAACACCGGCAAGATTTTTTCCTCTTGCGCTTTATCAACAATATTGAGCATCTGGCTCACTTTCTTTTCGAGGGGTTAGCTATATCATAGCCAGTTTTAAATCGGGAACGAAGTTATCTTATTGACAGAGGTCAAGAGGGAGAAGAAAGGGATCCAGCCATGGCGTCATGGCTGGATAAAATCCGCTAAGATTTTTTGACGATTACTTGAACAGTCTGAATTTGAAGAATTCACTGGTTCCGTTATCGTTATCGCTTACTAGCACACCTTTAATGTCATCATCGTCGCTCTTGGTGATAGCAACAGACTCAACCTTAGTGATGATAGGCTTACCGTAGTAATCAAGCAGAGGCACTGCGCCTTGAGTCAAGTCGATATCAGTGCCTTCTTCAAACGCTTCAAGTGGTAGTAGGCCTATGAAGCTACCTAGGATTTCACCGTCGTTGTAAGCGTCACCCGTTGCTTCAACAGACGCGGTATACACTAAGCTTTCAGCATCTGTCCAAAACTCACCACCTGACAGGCCTGCTTCAAAACCTTGTACCGTAGGCAAGGTAACCTTGTAAGTATCGATTTTAGATACTTGTTGAATTTGGTTTGTAACGTATGCAACTAGCTCTGCTTTATCTAAGATAAAGATAAGGTTACCGCCAGAGTTACCACGGTTAAAGATGAATGCTTTGTCTTTTGCGATTGCTAAGCCTTCGATGTTTAGCTCTTGGTCACCGTAGAAACCGCCTGCTGCGTATAGCTGCGCGTACAGAGCAGATAAGTCAGACTCGATAGACTGGCTTTGATCTTTAGAGATCATGTATGCCCACTCACGTACCTCGGCTTTACTGCCTGAGCCTAATACAAGGAACCAATCTTCCAGTTCGTACTCAACCATTGCCATGGCTTCATAGTCAGGTTTTACAGACTTTTGAATGCGCTTGCCATCTTCACGTAAAGGGTACTCTTTGATTACGTATTTGTCTTTGATATTGAGTTGTTTGTTGAGAGTGAACAACCAAGGTGAGTCATCGCCTACTGCATACAGCTTGTTGCCATCTGCCACTAAGCCTGAAGCAGATGATAACTCGGTTTCAAGTACTGGGTGACCAAGTTGTAGGTATAGGTCTGATTGGTCATCAGCGTGGGCCATGTTGATTGATCCGAACGCGAAAAGTGCTGCTACGATCTTGTTATACATAATATCTCCATATATTTAAAACTGGTGATGGCCTAAGCCAAGGGAGTCACCAAATGCGTTTTAAGCGTTTTACTTAAACGTCGGAGCAATCTAACCAAGTCCTAACAAGTCGCAATTTTTGTGTTTTAATAATGTGATCTACCGACATTGATTGGGAAAATATTCCCAATTCTAATGTGACATATTTATTACATTATCTCATACTTCTTTCACTTTTTAAGCAAAGTGTAAGATTTCACTCGATTTTTTATGGATGCAATGAAAACAAATGAAACCTTGGTGGCGTAATAAACGGTATTACCAGTCTGTCATTGCCTTAGCGCTGCCGATGATTTTGTCGAATGTTACCGTGCCTTTATTAGGCTTGGTTGATACCGCGGTATTGGGGCATTTATCAGAATCTTATTATTTGGCAGGGGTTGCGGTAGGAGCCATGTGTATAACGTTGGCGTTTTGGATGATGGCGTTTTTACGTATGTCCACAACCGGCCTTGTTGCGCAAGCTCGTGGTAAGCACAGTGGCCACCATCTTAAACGTTTATTGAGCCAATCTTTACTCACCGCATTTGGCTTGGCAGGGCTGTTAATTTTATTGCAGCAGCCGATCTTAAGCGTGGGCTTATATTTCTCGGGTGTGACAGGCCTAGTGCAAGAATATGCCAGTCAGTATTTTCTCATTCGAATATGGGCAGCGCCTGCGGCGCTGGCTAACCTCGTTATTTTAGGTTGGCTATTGGGCATGCAAAATGCCAAAGCACCAATGTGGTTATTAATCATTACCAACATAGTAAACATTTTACTGGATATACTGTTTGTCTTTGGCTTTGGTTGGCAAGTTAAAGGCGCTGCAGCAGCATCATTAATCGCTGACTACGTAGGTTTAGCCCTCGGGTTGTACTTTGTCAGTGTGTTATTGCAACCCTACTGGCATGTGGGCGATGTTAAAAAGTATCTATTGTTAGCGTGGAATAAATCTGAGTTAGCCATTTTTTTTGCCCTTAACCGGGATATTTTTATTCGCACTTTGTGTGTGCAAGCTTGTTTTGCCTTTATGACGTTTTACGGTGCCCGTTTAGGGCAAGACATTGTGGCAGCCAATGCCGTATTACTGAATTTTCTTATGTTTATTGCGTTTGGACTAGATGGATTTGCGTATGCCATTGAAGCATTAGTGGGAAAATCAATTGGCCAAGGAAAGCAAAAGCAATTAAACCGCTGGATTAACGTCACATTTGTATTAGCTTTTATTCTTGCCGTTATCATGACAAGTATTTTTGCCATCTTTGGTGAAGCCATCATTGCTTTGATAACGAATATTGAGAGTGTAAGAGAATTAGCCAATCAGTATTTAATCTGGTTAATATTGATTCCGTTAACGTCTATTTGGTGCTTTATTCTAGATGGCATTTTTATTGGCGCTACACGGGCAAAACAAATGCGAAATAGTATGCTTGTTGCCACCTTGGTGTTTTTCTTTCCTTGCTGGTGGTTATTTTCTGATTACGGTAACCACAGTTTATGGTTAGCCATGAATGCGTTTATGTTAGGGCGAGGAGTTTGTTTGGGGTACATATATTGGCAATTAAAAAAGAAATGTAAATTTATGGAATCTAATCATATCAGTTGATTGCATTTGAGCTTATGTTTACTAAAATAAGCTTGATTTTAATTTGATATTTCAACTGTTGTTGGCTCAACCATGAAACCACCGATTTTCTTGAGTGCCATTTGTTTGTTATTGAGTGCTTGTTCTGAAAATGATTTAGCGTTTTACCAAACGCATATTGAAGATGCGAAAGCAAAACTACTGAGTTGCCGTTTGACAACGGAAACGAACGATAACGAATGCTATGCGGCAAAAGTGGCGGTGGATCAGTATGCGGTCAAGCATGCTTATAGCATCAAGCAACAAGTGATTGCTAAGCAGCAGACCCAGTATAAAGCTTTCATTGCCGAGTTTTCTAAATTGCCTTACCGTGATTTTCTGCAGCAAGCTGACGCTTGTAGCTGGTCTGATCTGAGTCCTAAATGTCAGGCATTAAATGAGTTAAAAGAGGCGGTGCTCGCGAAAGAGATCGCCCGTTTAAAACTCAATTTTAAAAGCGTTGAAATGGATCAATATCAACGTCAAGCGTGCCGTGGCGGCATTAGCTTTAATAAAGACGTGTGCCATGCCGCCACCGTGGCCATGCGGCAGCAAAAGACAGAAGCTATCTCTCGCTATTTAGCCAACAAAGAAGTGCTGGCGAAGGACTTTACCGCGTGTCGTTTAGAGTTTTATCAAGCCATTGAAAAAGATCAATTTAAGAATGAAAAAGGTTTTCTAAATAACCGTTATCATTGTTACCTTGCCGCCAAAGCTGCCAATCAACTGGGCGTATACAGTCTCAACGAGAGTTTAGACGTTAACTAGCCCTGTCGCTGTGATCTAAAATGAAGCGGGCGGTGCCCCTGACTGAGTGCTGATAGAGCACTTAAGTCAGGTTGGTTGTTAGCTTTACACTGCGCCAGGGTAGCCTAATTGACGCCAAGCTTCATACACAAATACCGATACCGCATTAGACAGGTTCATTGAACGGCTATCTGGGTGCATTGGTATACGCAGTTTTTGTGCGCTCGGTAAGCTGTCGAGTAAATCGTTAGGTAAGCCGCGTGTTTCAGGGCCAAATAGTAGAATGTCGCCGTCTTTAAATTCACAATCACTGTGGTAATTGGTGGTTTTTGTGGTGCAAGCGTATAGTGGGCGCTCTCCTACGTATTCCATGAAGGCAGCAAAGTCTTTATGGCGCGTGACATGGGTCATTTGATGATAATCCAGCCCCGCTCGGCGAAGCTTTTTTTCATCCAAGTCAAAACCCAGTGGCTCAATAAGGTGCAATTTACAGCCTGTATTGGCACATAAGCGAATGATATTACCCGTGTTAGGTGGGATTTCGGGTTCGTACAAAGCGACTTCTAGCATGGTTTTCACTCAGGTCATAACAAAGTGCAAAAGCATAACAAATTTGCGGTTAAATTGCGGTATCATAACCGCGTTTGAATAGCTTTTAGGTCTGACATGAAAAATTTTAAATGGGTAGCGCCAGCGGTTATTTTATTAAGCGTATTTCCGATCAGTTTGAATTTTCTGATTAACATCTATTTTGACCGCCTTGACACCCAACTTTATGAAGAAAAGAAAGCCCGTGTAGAAGCGCGCCGAAAAGCAGAAAAAATGTTCCCAGAAATGACCGAGCAAGGCATTTTACAAACCCCTGCCAACGAAGCCTCAGAGCTCACTGATGACCCCAGCATTACTAACCCTCCCGCACAGTGACGAGCGCTCATTAAATAGAGAGGTAACGATGAGCTGGCCAGAATGAGCAGGTCGCTAAACTGGCAGCGTAAGAGTGACGACTAAACCGGGTTCACCGTTATGCGCCTCCACCGAACCACCGTGTTTGTGCATGGCGTTATCACAAATTGCCAGTCCCAATCCCGTGCCACCAGATTCTCTGTCTCTGGCTTCAGATACGCGATAAAAAGGCCTGAATATATGGGCTATTTCATGGTCGGGGATCCCAGGGCCATCATCTTCGATGACGAACACGATTTGCTTATGGGTAAGCTGGCAATCGAATTTAATAGTACTTGATGCATACTTAATAGCATTGCGGATGACGTTTTCAATGGCGCTAGAAATCAGTCCTGGGTAAGCCCTTAATTCTATTGCCGGTGGCTCGGTATAAATAAATTGTTTGCCTTTTTGTTCGGCTTCAAAGTGGGCGTCGGCTAACAACTCTTCCAACAAACTATCAAGTTGCACGGTTTGAATGTCTTGGGGTTGAAACTGATTGCGTGCCAGGCCAAGCAGGTCGGCGATCATTTGTTCTAAACGATCGGCTTCTACGTCAATGCGCGCTAGCTCTGCCGATTCACCTTGGGTTTTTTTACTGATAGCCAATGCTAGCCGTAGTCGGGTGAGTGGCGAACGCAGTTCATGGGAAATATCGCTCAATAGACGTTGTTGGCCTGCCAACATGTTCTTTAATGACAGCACCATATGGTCCATGCCATTGGCTAATTCACCAATTTCATCTTTTCGTTGCTGCTGCGGAATTTGTGTATCCAATTGCCCTTTGGCTATTTGATCGGACGCCTTTTGCAATTGCCGTAATGGCGAGGTTAAATGCCATGCTAATAATAAACAGACCGGGGTGCTCACCAGCAGGGTAATGAGTATTAATAATCCAGGGTTATCCAATAACCAGCGTAAAACCAAACGGTTAGTCTCGTGGTTTAAGTTTTTATAGGCGTAAAGTAATAATGGCTCTTGGTTGTAATAAAAAGAAATGGGCCCAACCACAATGCCTTTATGACTTTTCCACATCATAGGTTTGGATATATTTTCACTGTCAATAACAAATCGGCGAATGGGTTTGGGCACATGATCATTTAAAAAACGACCGTCTGGGTGCATGGCATAAAGTTTAAATCGACTAGGGTGGCGAAACTTATCTATGGCTTCTTTTAGACTGCGTTCAGGGTGGCGCGTAATTTGTGAGAACAATGCATGACTGGTTTTATCAAGTAGCTCTATGCCGTATAAATCGAGCAGTTGTGGTTGGCTTTGTTCTAATTTAGGTAATGTCACCAAAATGGCCACCAAAATTAAAATAAGTAACCAAAACCCGGCAAATATTTTAAAAAATAAGCTATTAATAAGGTTCATATGTTAATGGTCGCTTTCAAGCCAAATATATCCCCGACCGCGCAAGGTTTTTACCCTATCTTGTTGGTCTAAGCGTGCGGGTAACTTTTTACGTAAATTACTGAGGTGCATATCAATGCTTCTATCGAACGGCATGAGTTTTTTCCCCAGTACTTGCTCGCTCAGTTCCGCTTTTGAAATCACTTGGCCGGGCTTTTTGATGAATTCTTGCAGCAGTAAAAATTCCGTGCCCGTCAACTCGACAGGTTGGCCTTGGCAAGTGGTGGTTTGTGTACCTGTGTTGAGTTGAATGTCTAAATGTTCCAACTGACTCGTTTGTTGTTCTGGCGCTTTTTGACTGGTTCGTCGTAAAATGGCTTTGATTCTGGCGACCAGTTCACGGTCGCTGAATGGTTTTGCTAGGTAATCATCAGCGCCCATTTCTAGCCCCAAGACGCGATCAATTTCTTCGCCTTTGGCGGTAAGCATCAATACGGGTTGCTCACTGTATTGGCGCAACTGTTTCAAGGTATCTAACCCGTTAAGCTTTGGCATCATTACATCTAATAAAACCAAGTCGTAAGGTTTATCTTTCGCTTTTGCTAAACCGGCTTCTCCGTCATGTGCCAACTCTACGTTAAATCCTTCTAACGATAAGAATTCTTTTAATAAAGCCGCAAGCTCTTTGTCGTCATCAATTAATAGTAGTTGGTGCATAATAACCTCTTTTTTAGCCAGCATACCTTGTGCTTTTTGGCCTGCCTTGTTGCTTTACCTATTTTTACATAAAAAGTTCTTTGCTTTGCAAAGCAGCTGATAGACTTTCTTTAACTCACAGGAGAGCATTATGAAACAGTTTTTAAAAGTCGCCGCGTTATCTTTAGTATTACCTTTTTCTGCGGCACAGGCATCGCCGAGCGAGCAAAATACCATGCCGCGAGGTGGTGGTATGAAACAAGTAATGCAAGCATTGGACTTGTCGGAAGTACAGAAGCAGCAAATCAAAGATATCATGAAAGATGCACGCCAAGGTATGCAGCGCGAAGACCGCCGCGCCAATCGTGAAGAAGCTCAGCAGGATCGGCTTGCTTTGTTACAAGCAGAGAGTTTTGATAGCGCAAAGGCGCAGCAACTGATCGCCTCGCAGCAACAAGATATGGCCAAGAAGCAACTCAAAATGCTGCAAGTGCAGCATAAGATTTATCACGTACTAACGGCGGAGCAACAACAACAATTCATTGAGTTAATGCAACAGCCAAAAGGGCGTGGCGGTAAGCGTTAAAAAACGGGTATAATTTGCCTATTACGCCAGCAATGGAAGGTTTAATAGGCGACCGTGCAAGATAAACAATATTCAAAATTGGTCACTGTAGCAGGTTGGGCTGCTGCAGGTACCGCAACCTTTCTTATTATCAGCAAGTTATTTGCCTGGTTTTGGACCGACTCCACCAGTGTTTTAGCTTCTTTAACCGACTCCTTGATGGACGTAGCTGCATCGTTAATCAACTTGTACGCTATTAAGGTGGCGTTAACCCCTGCCGATGAAGACCATAAGTTTGGCCACGGTAAAGCAGAGAGTTTGGCTGGCCTGGCTCAAGCTGCGTTTATCTCGGGCAGTGCTTGCCTACTGATTCTTGGTGGGGTTCAGCGCATTATCAAAGGCAATGAGGTGCAAGCGGCAGGTGTGGGGATATGGGTGATGGTGTTATCCATTGTCGCCACTTTGGCCTTAGTCGCTTTTCAGACCTATGTGGTTAAACGTACCGGCAGCGTGGCTATCAAGGCTGACTCATTGCATTACAAGTCAGACTTGTTTATGAACGCGGCCGTGGTGCTTGCTCTCGTATTAGCCGCGCAAGGTATTCACAGCGCGGATGGCATTTTTGCAGTGGGTGTTGGCTTTTATATTTTCTATGGTGCTTGGCAAATTGGCAAAGAGTCGGTTGACTCTTTGATGGATAAAACCTTGTCGGCAGAAGAAGAAGCAAAAATTATAGAAATTGTTTTTCAGCAACCAGGCATTACAGGCGTACATGACCTGCGTACGAGACAATCCGGCAGTACTAAGTTTATGCAGTTGCATTTAGAGTTAGATGATAACCTTAGCCTGTTTCAAGCCCACGAGCTTGGTGATAAAGTAGAGGGAAAATTGGCTGCTGCCTTTATCAATTCGGATATTATTATTCACCTTGACCCAGTCTCGGTGGTCAAATCAAGCAGTCGCATATCTAAACCGGCTTCGGCGTAATTTGCCGTAATGCTGACGATAGCAAGGTAAAAACATGGACGATACAAATTTAACTACTTGGCAGCGCATTCGTGAAGAAGCCAAGGTCATGACGCAAGAAGAGCCCATGCTGGCAAGCTTTTTTTATTCCACTATTTTAAATCATGATACCTTGCAAGCTTCGTTGAGCTTTCAACTTGCGAACCGCTTAGACAGTGCCACCATGCCGGCTATCTTAGTGCGGGAAATTATTGAAGAGGCACTTGCCGCTGACGAGAGTATTCTTGAATGCGTCGAAGCAGACATTGTTGCAGTGCAAGATCGAGATCCTGCGGTTCAGCTTTTTTCTACCCCATTGCTTTACCTAAAAGGTTTCCACGCTATTCAAGGATATCGGGTGGCACATTGGTTATGGCATCAGGATCGCAAAGCGCTGGCTCGATACATTCAAAGTCAAATTGCAGTGGTGTTTGGGGTTGATGTTCACCCTGCTGCAAAAATTGGCAAAGGCATCATGTTTGACCATGCGACGGGTATCGTTGTGGGTGAAACCGCGGTGATTGAAAATGACGTGTCAATATTACAGTCTGTAACCTTAGGCGGAACGGGTAAAGATGGCGGTGATCGTCATCCGAAAATCCGTGAAGGCGTCATGATAGGCGCAGGCGCTAAGGTATTGGGTAATATTGAAGTGGGCAAAGGTGCCAAAGTTGGCGCGGGTAGCGTCGTGCTTAAGCCAGTACCGCCACATACTACAGTGACGGGCGTACCGGCTAAAATTGTTGGCACACCAAGCTGCGATAAACCTTCGTTAGACATGAGCCAAAACCTTTAAGCCAGCTTCTATGCATAACAGCCTAATGATACCAGTGGGCTGTTGGGCTTTTTACTCACTGGGTGTTATCAATGTGAATCTTGGCAGCTTGCCTTGAGGTGTGATAACGGCTTCAAAGAACATATCGTAAGGGCGCACCCAT
This sequence comes from Motilimonas pumila, assembly GCF_003596335.1. GTDB lineage: Bacteria > Pseudomonadota > Gammaproteobacteria > Enterobacterales > CBDFNC01 > Motilimonas > Motilimonas pumila. The sequence goes on along the minus strand of NZ_QZCH01000004.1, from coordinate 129,530 downwards.
AAATCACCGCTACCATACAAGGGGCGGTAGACCACATGCCATTGCTCGCTTTCACTGTGACAAGCGAGGTCAATTACCTGATAAAAATTGCCTTTGTAATGTTGGTATTTACCCGGCGTGAATGGTGGCTTCATAGCATCCTCCTAGCACTAAAATGCCATTATATGATGGCTTAGCATTATTCTATTACTTTTTTATGCCGTTACAGTGGGCGAGCCCTTGAATAGGACTAAATTAAGGCTTATGCTCGGACTGATAAAGCGGACAGGTGTGATTCTTAAGGGTTTATAATATGTCTTTTGAAGTATTAGAAAAATTAGAAGCTAAAGTACAAAGCGCAGTTGATACTATCTCAATTTTACAAATGGAAATTGACGAGCTTAAGCAAAGTAACAGTGAGCTTGCGCAGACCAATTCTGGTTTAACAGAAACCAATGCGCAATTGCAGCAACAGAATGACCAGTTGCAAGGTGAGCATCAGTTATGGCAAGAACGTCTGCGTACCCTGTTAGGTAAGATGGACGAAATGGAAGAAACGGTTTAATAATACCGCTGCCATTGTGACAAAAAAGCCCAGTTTAAAAACTGGGCTTTTTTATGTCTATTGTGGCCTTAGGCGCTATTCAATATCGAGCGGCTCTGGCGACAAAATAATGCCAGTGCTGTCAGCATAAAGGTGGTCTTCTGGTAAGAAGCTAACGCCGCCAAAGTTGACCGGGACATCGACTTCACCAATTTCCGAGTCATCGGCACCGACCGGGATAGAAGCCAAAGCTTGAATGCCAATTTCAAACTCTTCAAGAGCATCAACGTCACGGACTACGCCGTATACTACGATGCCTTCCCAATCATTTTCAGTAGCAAGCTCAACTAAGTCGGCGTCTAATAGTGCTCGACGTAAAGAGCCCCCCCCGTCAATCAGCAATACTTTGCCTAAACCTGATTCTTGTAATGTTTGTCGGATTAAGCCATTAGACTCGAAGCACTTGATGGTGGTTATCTCACCGCCAAACGAGCTTCTGCCGCCAAAGTTCGCGAACATTGGTTCAACTACATCAATGGTATCTGCATAGGTATCGCATAACTCTGAAGTATTGTATTCCATTCGATCACACCTTATTTGTAACGGATTGACGGCAGTACAAAAACGCCTAGTTGCTTGTTTTGCATCCGAAGATTCCGTTTCAGTATAAACCCAATGGCGCTCATTTCAATCGTATTTATTGGCATATAGCGAACAAGTTTGTTTTTTATCAAATCCATACTGGTTAGAGAGGCTAGCTGTCTAGCCAATGAGATCGAGTGCAGCTCATTTGCTTGTGTATTGAAATTGCCAAAACGATTGGAGAAATGCTGTCTATACTTGTTAAATGAGAGCGCATTGAACTCTCGTCTAGTTCGTCTAACTGATATGGGTAGGTGGCAAATGGAACCGCATCAACGTAAGCAAGCCAAAGTGGATAGTAGACGCAAATTTCTGGTTAATACCACAAAAATTGGCGCAGGCTTACCTCTGATGGCAAGTTTTTTTAGTCGTTCAGCCATGGGAGGTACTGGTACGTGTTATACCGCTAGTGCTGCCCAGTCCATCACTCCCTCTGCTCAGCAATTCAACACTTCTTGTATCGCTTCTGGTCGGAGTCCTGGCTATTACAAAACCCATGTTTTACCAAACTCTGGTGGTCATTGGAATTTGGGCTGGCCGCAATACAGTGGTGCCAGTATCGCGAGCTGGTCTGGTGTTAGCTTTAATCAACACAAATATCTTAGCGGAGCAGAGCAAGGCATACCCAGAATTGATGGGGGTACCTTTAAAGGCATTAATAAAAACGGCAAATTAACTAAAAATGCTAAAAATTGGTTTAAAGGCACGTTACAAGGCGTGAAAGCACCTAACGCGGTGACTGAGATCACTTTATTAGGCAGCATTCCTTGCTTTCAAAGCTCAGCATTGTCTGAGCTATCCGTTATGGAAGTATTATGGCGCCACCCTGGATCTGATGAATTTATTGCTATTGCTACCTATTTTAATACGGTGCATGCGTTACATGATAGCAGCCTAGAATACCCAATCGATTACAATTTTGCGTGTGAGCTGATCACTGCAATGCTAGAAGGACGAGATGACGAGTATCATTTACCTAACTTTTCCGGCGGCTCTATCAAGGTTTTCTTAGACAGCTTGTATGTTTAAGCTTAATGACGATGGAAAAGCAACAGACATATTGTCTATCTGAAGGAATTAACTGGCGTATTTGGCAGCATGAACTGGTGTTGTTTAATCCTTTCGATAACTGCGTGCATTTAGTGTCTTCGCAATGGTTACGATACTTTGAACGATTAGCTCAAGAGGATGCTTTCGCCTTAGATGACTTTTTGGACTTACTGATTGATGAGTCTCTCGCTGAGCAGTTATGGCAACAGTGGTTACAAGCGAACATTATCAGACCAACTTCAACTCTGTCATCTGGCTAAGGAACGACATCGAAGTATGACACAAGCAAGGATGCTACTCGTTAAAGAACATTCAAACTCTCTTTTACAATGTTTACGTCAAGAAGGTATATATCTTTATTTACCTCCCTTCATCATTAGGCTTCGTAGTCAAAGTCATGACTTAGCTCAATATCTCTCCCTCTTTTATAAAGACCTAAGTTTTTGCCTTGATTCTCAAGTCGTGCATTTCGATATAGAGTTAAAAGCTGAGTCTTGGTGGCGACAATGGTTGTCACCTCAAGTAAGGTTTTATCAATCTCAGCAAGCTCCTTTCTTAGCTATGCCTCGCCATCACAGTGCGATTCTATGGGAATGGGGACTGAATTATTGTGTTGCTGCCAAATGTCATCACTATCTCACGATCCATGCTGCTGTTGTTTTAAAAGATGGGCAAGCTGTTGTCATCCCTGCGCCACCAGGTTCAGGAAAAAGTACATTATGCGCATTGTTATGCTGCCATGGTTGGCAACTTCTTTCTGACGAGTTTGCCCTGATTGATTTAGATAATCAGCGGGTACAAGCTTTTCCGAGGCCTATTAGCTTAAAAAATAGCTCCATTGATGTCTTGAAGCAAGTTGTAGCTAAGCAACAAATTTCAGCTCAGTTTAGTGCTCAGTTTAGTGGTACAAGTAAAGGTGATATCCAGCTATTAGCCCTGCCTAAGGCTGTCCATGCCGACACTCGTAAAACGTACCCTATTAAGCAAATTGTTTATCCTCATTACCTTCAGCAACCCGGTTTTAACTGTCGTGCTTTATCAAAGGCACAATCATTGATGCAATTAGTTGAAAATAGCTTTAATTTTGCATTACTAGGGCAAGCCGGCTTTGATTGCTTAACAACATTGGTTGATAACGCACAACATTGGGTGTTGGATTATCATGATTTTAACGAAGCGTTGAATCAGTTGGAGTTGCAACATGGCTGAGGAATCAGGGCTATGGAGTTACTTGTACAGTCTAAGCGTTCAGCCTGCCCCCATTTCTGATCAACAGTTAGCGGTGGCCAATTTGCGGCCAAGACTATGGAATGAATTACTTGAACGAGCTGAGCAAGCACAGCTATTAGCTGTATGGCATGAGCAGCTGAAGCTATGCACTCAAGTCCCTAGCGTCGCTCAGACACGTATGCAATGGGCCAATACCTTGGCGACTCAACAGTTGAGTTCTATGCACGCTGCTCTGGAGAGCCTACAACAAGCCTTGTCACCCTTTCACCCGGTACTTTTAAAAGGCGCTGCTTATCAGGTGTTGCAAACAGATAATGCAGTTGGAAGGGTGATGTCTGATATTGATATCTTATTGCCAGAGCAAGAGTTGGCATCTGCTGAGCGTGCTCTTTGGTTACATGGTTGGGATAATCGAGGAAAATCTGATTACGATCAGAGTTATTACCGTCGTTGGATGCATGAGTTGCCACCATTTATTCATCGTCAATCGGGAGCGGTCCTCGACTTACATCACCATTGGTTGCCTAAAACTTGTCGTTGGCAGCTAAACATCGACAATGTTCTTCAAAGAGCGACAAAAAGTCCAATCACAGGTTTTAAGGTACCTTGCTTGGAAGATCTTTGCATCCACGCTTGCTTACATTTACTACTAAGTGGGGAAAGCATAAAAGGCTGGCGAGATTTACGCGATGTGCACTTATTGTGTCAGCAAGTTACGGATGAGAACTTGCGGGCAAGAGCACTGCAGCTTGGCGTTTTAGAGCAAGTGGAGACGGTCAAACAGATTGCCTTACGAAGTTTTCAAATGGGCGGCTCTCGACTTAATTGGCAGCAGAAGTTGTGGCAACAAGCATTAATCCCCACAAAATATCGACTTTCTCTTATTGATAATCATGCGCAGAATGCTTACTACCTGTATGGTCACTATCTTCGGATGCCCTGGCGCCTGCTGCTGCCACACTTAATACGTAAGGCTCGTATTCGGTTACAACAAAAGGAAACTTAAATGGCATTTATTAGTTACCTTGTTGCTGGGCTGAGTTACCTCTTTTTTGCCGCTTTGGTGCTGGCGACAGGGGCGACGTCTAAGTTAGCCCGTTTACTGCTAACTGTTGCGATATTGGGCGTAGTTTGGGCGCTACAGGTATTGGTCTATTTTGAAGTCGAATGGGGAGTACTGTCTGATTTCATCATGTTAGATGGCTTGAGGGCTTTGTTATGGCTGGTATTTCTATCGTGTTTAACCCAGCCACAAGAAGGGGTTTGGCAACAGCTTTGGCGCTCTAAATCTTGCTCTTTCGCGGTGCTGGTCTGGTTAAGTATTTGCTTGTTATATCAATTTTTTGCCAGTGAATGGCAAAGTAGTTGTTATTACCTCAATATTTTGTTGGCCGTTTTAGTGCTAGTAAACTTAGAGCGAGTCTACCGTAATTTATCAGATGAAAATCGCTGGAAAGTTAAGCCGTTGGCACTGTATCTGGGATTGATTTTTGGTTATGACTTTTTCTTTTACGGTCAAGCGGCATTATTAAGCCAAGTTGATGCTGACTTGTGGCAAGCGCGCGGGGTTATCCACGCCTTGGCGTTGCCTTTGTTGATGATGGCAACCAAGCGCACAACCCATTGGTCGGTGCGCATTTATGTTTCTAGAGACATAGTGTTTCACAGTAGCCTTCTGATGCTAGCAGGTTTATACCTTATTCTTATGGCTGCGGTGGCGTATTACATTAAATACGTGGGAGGCCATTGGGGACAACTACTGCAGTGGGTATTTTTGGCTTTAGCAGTTGTGATGTTGGCGGCGACCTTTATGTCAGAGTCTTTTCGGCAAAAGACTAAGGTGTTTATCGCTAAGCACTTTTTTGCCAATCGGTATGAATATCGTGACGAATGGTTAAATTTAACTCAGCACTTAATGGAGCAAGAACCAGAAAACAATCCAGCCGAACACGCGTTGCTTGTAATGTTAACCCGATTAAAGTGTGACACAGGCTGCTTATACCAAGTTAAAGGCCCCCTCACTATGCTTACCGCTAACATTCAAATGCGTGTGGCGTTATCTGATCAGGCCTTAACGCACTTAAGTGCATACTTTAATCAAAAAGATTGGTTGATTAGTTTACCTGGCTACCGAGATCACCCGCAGTCTTACCCAGAATTGGTGATGCCGCCCGAAGTGCTGCGTCAAAGCACTATAAATCTGATAATTCCTTTGTATTACCGTCAGCAATTAACGGGAATGATCATTACGGGCCCCTCCCACGCACTCAGCGACATCAACTGGGAAGACCGAGACTATATTAAGGTGATAGCAAAGCAATTAGCCCATTATCTGATGCTACAGCAAACTCACGGCGAGCTGGCAGAAGCGAAACAGTTTCAAGCTTTTAATCAAATGTCAGCTTTTTTGGTTCATGACCTGAAAAATACCCAAGCCCAGCTATCATTAATAACAAGTAATGCTCTAAAACATAAGCATAATCCTGAGTTTATTGACGACAGCTTAGTGACCATAGAAAACGCGGTTGGACGGATCAAAAAAGTGGTAGAGCACTTTAAGCGAAGTCAAGCGGAGCCAGCGTCTCAGCAAAAGATAGCTTTAGCTGAGTTACTCAAACAAGTAGTGGAATTATGCGCTGGACGCCAACCTGTGCCAGAGCTAGTGATAGACGCAGACGCAGAAGTGCACGCTCAACAAGAGCAGCTCAAGGATATTTTGTGTCATTTGGTGCAAAACGCTCAAGAAGCCACCATTGCCAGTGGCAACGTCAGGTTGAGCTTAAAGCGGTGCCATCAACACGCGCAAGTGTGCGTTGAGGATGATGGTTGCGGTATGGATCAAGCCTTTATTGAGCAACGTTTGTTTACCCCATTTGATACCACTAAAGGCAGCGCAGGCATGGGCATCGGCGTATATGAAGCGAAACAGTTTGTAACCGTACTGGGGGGGCGTTTAACGGTTTCTAGTCAGCTAGATAAAGGCAGTACGTTTACCTTATATTTGCCATTGTGCTTACCGGAGCAGGATGACGCAATCACCGAGCAGGAGGCGCAATGAGTGATGCAAAGTTACCACTGTTAGTGGTTGAAGATGATCCAGGAATGCAAAAGCAGCTAAAGTGGAGCTTAGATGATTACCAGCTGATTTTTGCCGATGACAGAGCCTCTGCCATTAAACAGCTAAGGCGATATGAACCTAAGGTGGTGACTCTCGATCTTGGTTTACCTCCGGACCCGTCTAACTCATCCGAAGGCTTAGCGACGCTGTCTGAAATTTTAGCCCTGCAACCGCACACTAAAATCATCGTGATTACTGGTAGCGACAACAAACAAGATGCAATTAATGCGATCGCTCATGGCGCTTATGACTATTATCAAAAGCCGATAGAGCCAGAAGAGCTAAGCATTATTTTAAAGCGAGCTTATTGGCTGAGTCAGCTTGAACAACAACAACAAGCCTACGACAAATTAACTCTACACCTAGGTCGAGTGATTGGCGACAGTCCAGAAATTCAAAAGATATGCCGAGTGGTAGAAAAGATAGCCAACACTGAACTGACGGCGCTTTTATTAGGTGAAAGTGGCACGGGTAAAGAAGTGTTTGCTCATACTATTCATGAATGCAGTGATCGCCGTTCAGGCCCTTTTGTGGCGATTAACTGTGCTTCAATTCCGGAAAATTTATTAGAGAGTGAGTTGTTTGGCTATGAGCGCGGTGCGTTTACTGGCGCTCATAAAAAAACCAAAGGAAAAATAGAGTGCGCCCAAGGTGGCACTTTGTTCCTCGATGAGATTGGTGACATGCCCTTGCCGTTGCAAGCTAAATTGCTGCGTTTTTTGCAAGAGCGAGTTGTGGAGCCTGTGGGGGGAAGACATGAAATAGAGGTTGATGTAAGAGTCGTCTGCGCAACCAACAAAGATATTTTATTCATGTCCCAGCAACAAAGTTTTCGGGAAGATTTGTACTATCGTGTCAGTGAGATGACGATCAATATCCCGCCATTACGAGAGCGTGGCTGCGACGTGATTTTACTGGCGCGGGCATTTTTGATTAATTTTAATCAAGACTTAGGCTGCCAAGTAAAAGGGTTTGATGAAAGCGCGCTACAAGCGTTAACGGCATACTCTTGGCCGGGTAACATTCGAGAGCTGCAAAATAAACTAAAGTCCGCCGTGATCATGGCGGAAGGCAGTAATATCACCGCTGCTGATTTGAATTTAATGGCACAAGAAGCACCGCTGGCCGTGTTTAATTTGCGCCAGGCAAGAGAAGAGGCAGAGGTGAAGGTGATTAAGCAGGCCTTTAGTTTTACCAATTATAATATGTCGAAAGCTGCAGAACTGCTGGGGGTTACTCGACCTACGCTGTATTCGTTGGTGGAAAAATACCAGATAGTGATAAACCGAGAAGTGACAGCGAGTTAGTCATAGGCCTGTAAGGTTTAGGTTTTAATAAGCATAAAAAAAGCCGGCAGATGCCGGCTTTTATCATTGAAGTGGAGCTTAATTTAGCTTCATCTCTTGAATGATTTCGTGCGCAATCTCTGGCGTGGTTGCCTCAGGCTTGTTATGTCTGTCTGCTTTTAGTTGGCCTTTTCTGTGACTTAACGCTGAATGCAGTTTTTTCTCAGCATTGGCAATAGCCGGATAAAGCATTTCATCGGTACCACGAGCAGAAATTTGTGCGCCCTCATAGGTGGTACTGACTTCGATATGATGCTCGTTGTGTTGCTCAGATAAAATAACCTTAAGTGAGATAAGACTAGGGAAGTGTGAGGCTACTTTGGCAAATTTCTCTTCTAAGTGAGTAACTATGTTCTCAGTAATTTTTGTGTTGTGGCCAGTGACATTTATTTTCATATGAAGTTCCTCTCCATCATTATGTTTGTACAAGACTTTAAGTCATGTAACGTTTTGTTTACTGGATGTTTTTAGTGTAGCTGTTTGATTTAAATTACCTATACAGAGTTACTATTAGGGCTGTAGGTATTTATCTATATCACTAAATCCAGGGTCAATATGGTTAAGGGTGAGAATTACTCCTCACAAGAAATGCGATTAAATTGTAAGCCTTGCTGGTCGAGCTCTGTGACTTCTGCAAACCCGAGCTGCTCTGCTTTGGTAACGTCATATCGGTTGACTGTAAGGACATGAATACCCGGGCCGCCGGCCCCGCACATTGCTATTGTGGCTTGTTCAGAAATTTGTGCACATTCAGATTTTAGCACTTTTACGCCAGCTTGCTCTAATTGTGACTGAGTTATTGCGATAGACTGTGCTTTAGCTTCGCATTGCACATAACCATCGGATATATAGACTTGAGTGTTGTTGCTGCTAGATACCTGTGAGCAGGCCGATAACAGTAAAGTTGAGAGGGTGCCAGTAATTAACAGCCATTGTTTCAAATTGTCTACTCCTCGTAAATACTACATTAATATTCTTAACAGGTAATTTATGCCTTGGCTAGTCTTTATTTAATATTTGTTACGCTATCGCGGATCACTAGCTCGGGTTTCAATAAAATTTCTTTGGCGATTTTTGACGGCATTAAAATCATATTTTGTAATTGCTCCATGGCTGTTTCGCCTAGGTCAAACGTGGGTTGGCGTATAGTGGTTAGCGCTGGGAAAGTGTGCTTAGCGTGAAAGCTGTCATCGTAGCCAATGACGGAAATTTGTGCAGGTACCTTGATGTTAAATTGACGCAAAGCCAGTAACACGCCAGCTGCAATATCGTCGTCTCCAGCACAAATAGCGGTGAAATTATGACCTTGTTGGCATAATTCGCATGTCGTTTCATAGCCAAAGTGTTCGCTAAATGGTCCTGTTTGAATACGGTAATCAGTGGCGTTGACATCGTACTCTTGCATTGCCCGTAAAAAACCGCGTTGGCGTTTACTCGCGTCGGGGTAGCGAGGCAACCCTGCCAGAAATAGGATGCGTGTATGACCATTTTCAAGCAAGTGTTTGGCTGCTAGATAGCCGCCAAGTTCGTGATCGACCTGGACCGAGTTGTTGCTGAGCAAAGGTTCAGCTTGACCAAGCGTTACAATAGGCGGCAAGTTAGGGTGCAGCTGCTGTAATAGCTGCGGGGTTAGCGCATTTTCTAGGTAAACTAATAAACCATCGCACTGGTACGCCGAAAGCGTGTTGATGGTTTCTATTTCTTTGTTCTGAATTCCAAAACTGCTAATTGGGATCAACTCTTGCTGTTTATCTTGAATGCGGCTCTGCACCCCTCCAAGCAAAGCGGCGTAAAAGGGGCTAGAGATATCAACCAATACCAAGCCTATCATGCCAGAGCGATTTTTTTTAAGCCCCTGAGCAAAGTTATTTGGCTTGAAATTTAACTCTTTAATGACTTTTTCTACCCGCTCTCGGGTTTGATTTGAAACACTGCTACCAGGGTTGAGTACACGTGATACGGTGGATTTTGAAACCCCCGCCAGTTTTGCTACATCAGAAATAGAAGCCATGAAATGTGACAGAAAAAGGATACCTATTGACCAGTTTATAAACTGCTTGTGGGCTTGCAAGGGTAAATATCTGAAATCGTGAGTAGGCTCTATGGCCAAAATGACGCAGAGCGATCCCGATCTCGATTAAGCTTAAAGTGCTAGGTCTTGTTGGCGAATTTCGCTTGGTTATTTTTGTCTTTTAGCACTTTATCGAGGTATTTGAGCAGTTTTAGCTTTTCCATCATGGTTTTGTCGAGGTATTGCAGAACTTCTTCAAGGTGATGCCGAAAAACGGCCGCGTCGTCGTTGTTATCGTGGTTTAAGCTCTGCGTCGCGACAGTTTCGGCCTTGGGCGGCAAGGTCGCGTACTCTTGCTCTTGAATAAACTCTTGGCTTACCGTGTCGACGTCCTCACAACTGATGTGGCTGTTTTCTTCTAAATAGCAAAATAACATTAAACGGTCGCAAAATAAGTTGATTAAACGTGGGATACCTCGGGTAGTTTGGTGAATTAGCGCAAAGCTAGCGGCTTCAAACGAGGGGTTATTTTGCCAGCCAACGTGGTTTAAGCGGTGTTGAATGTATTGCTGACATTCCGGCTCCGTTAAAGGCGGTAAGTGGCAAGAGGCGATGATTCGTTGACGAAATTGCTCCATGTTGCTGCCTTTGAGCGTATCTCTTAGCTCTTCTTGGCCCAATAAAAAGCTCTGCAGTAAAGGCTGATTGTCTCGTTGAATATTCGACAGCATGCGCAGTTCTTCAATCGATTCTGGCGGCAAGTTTTGCGCTTCATCAACCAGTAATAATGTTCGCCGACCTTGATCAAAGTTATGATTTAGAAAGCGTTCAATTTGTTGCAATAGACTGGCTTTATCAAGCAGGTTGTCAGTGACAATGCCAAAACCACTGGCGATTAATTGCAGTAGATCCAGTGGCGCTAGGCAAGTGGTTACTAACTGTATCGCCGAGACTTGTTGGGTATTTAAATCGGCTATTAAATGCTTCGCAATGGTCGATTTTCCGGTACCAATTGCACCCGAAACTACGATAAAACCTTCGCCTTGTTCTAAGCCATATTGCAGGTAAGCCATGGCCCGTTTATGTTCTTTACTGGCATAAAAAAAATTGGGATCTGGTGTCAATTGAAAGGGCTTCGCACTAAGGCCAAAAAAATCTTGATACATAAATTACGTCCTAATAAACTACTTGATAGCTGAGTTGCAGGCGGTTTTCATCGTAGTCTGAGGTACTGCCATCGCGTTCGGTGTAAAGGTATCCCAGTACCATGAAAGATCGGGCGCTGAGTTTATGGTTTAGATTGATGTTGTACCTTTGTTCCGTTTCATCACTCACAAAACCCGAGTCATTTAAGCTCTCTTCTAGCTCACGCCATTGCGCGCCCAGTTGTAAGCCCGTTTTTCTGCCAATCTTAATGCCCCAATTAAAGTTTAAGCCGTAGTCGTCTTCATCTTTGACTTCGGTAAAGTACAATCGCTGGGTATAGAACAGGTTGAGAGTGTAGGTGCTTTTTCCTGTTCTTAGGGTTGAGCTCCAGTTGGCGGCTTTACTCAAATAAAGCTCGTCACCCACGGCAGGAGGAGGCGTGTAAAAAGTAATTACCTGTTTGTCAGGTGCGACGTCTGGGTTTACTTCATTAGAGAATTCACATTGGGTTAAATCGAGCACTGGCCCAGCAGGACAAATTAATGAGCCTGTATTATTGGTGGAAGCGTTATACACTTCGGTACTGTATGACTCGATGGACTCTTGGTAGGTGAGGGTATTGCTCAAACGTTTTATGCGATGATTGAATTGCACATCATAAGCGTCACCAAAGAAACGTTTGCCGTAGCTTGCTTTCAGTGAAGTTCGACTCGTGGGTACCCAACTCAGCTTACCGCCCCAATAATCTTCGTTGGTCTCTTTTAAGCTGAAGTTATAATTGATTTCAAAGCTGGTTCTGTCGCTGGGAGAGAAACGTAAACCCGGGCCCCAAGAGGCGCTGTCTAAGTTTTCTTGGCGGACAGATTCTTGAATGTCGTTTTCTTCCCAAAAGAAGTTCATCATCAGAGCAAGGTGTTGATTGAGGCCATAGCCTAAAGTGGCATCTGCCAGTTGGGTAAAACTATATTCGGCGTCATTCGGTTTTTGATAGCCTTGGCTGTAGCTAAAATTCCACAAACCTTGTTTAAACTCACTGCCGTCTTGCCCTGCTATCTGAAAATCGTAACCTTTAGTATCTTGGTTGCCGCCGCTTTCGTCGGTAAGAAATACACCGGCTAGAAAACTCAGTTGGCCGTAATTCGCCAAAGGTTGCAGGTAATCCATGCCTAGGCGATATCGGCCAACAGTGATTAAGTTATCAGAGCCTGTGACGTAATCGGGGATCAGACCACGACTGAGGTCTTCCAACTCTTGCTCTACGACTACTTCAGCATTGAAATTGAGTCTATTAGGGATAGCTCTGTAATCGAAGCGGCCAAGAAAGTTATGAAAAAACTCGTGGTCTTTTGTATTGCCTACGTAGTGCTGTCCTCGAACATCATAACGCAAATTTAAGTCTGCTCGTTTACCTTTACCGGTCAGGCCAAAACCTGGCGTCAGAGATAATATAAGGTCTTCTTCTCCTCGCTCGGTTTGCTCAACATTATCACTGTATTCAATCATAGTGATGACGGAGGCTGAAGCATCCCACTGGGCAGAAAAAGCTTGAGCGGATGACATTGTGACAAAAAAGAAAGCGACTTGCCTAATATTCGACATACTGATATCCATATTGGCCGTATAGATTTCTGTGCTGTACTGTTTTATTCAACACTAAGCCTATTGCTCTGTCTTTATTTAGTAGGCTGATGGCATTTTCTAAGCTACTCAATTGGGTTTTATTTTCTTCGACAACGAGGATTTGTTGGCCAACTAGGCTGGTTAAGGCTTGTGTTTCATTGATGCCTAATAATGGGGGGGCGTCAAATAAGATGATCCGGTCACTGTAGCGGTTTGCTAACTCTTTAGTCATCTCTGCCATTTTGGTACTGGCTAACAACTCACTGGTCAGGTGGTGGCGTGCACCTGCGGGAATAATACGTAAGTTTGGAACATTAGTGTTGTAAATTATCCCTTGAAGATCACTGGTCTGGCCTAAGAGGTAATCCACTAAGCCGACTTCAGCTTCAACTTCTAACTCTTTGCATATAGAGGGCTTCAGTACATCTGCGTCGATTAATAATACCGTCTTGTCTTGTTCCATTGCGATGCTGAGTGCTAAGTTGATCGCATTGTAGGTTTTCCCTTCATTTGTTCTCGAACTGGTTACTAGAATCAAGTTAGAGTGCTCAAGCGTGTCATTGAGCGGGCCAAAGGCTGTTTTGAGAATACGCCTTTTAACGAATCGAAACTCTTCATGCAGTTGACTGCGCTCGTTGGGGTCAACTAAGAAACCGCGTTGTTTTAGGCCTTCAATATTTAATTTGAGAACCTTGTCATTCGTGCTATCAGGGAAATCATTTTTAACAATTTTCTCAGGCGAAGGAACGTCTTTTTCGAGGGAAGACTTGCTAGCCTCAGGGGAGGGTGTTGTAGTATTCGTTGAATTTTGGACTGGTATCGCATCACCTTTTTGTGATGCTTTATTAGTCGTTCCTATTGTGGTCTGCGAACCTTTTTCTGCAAGCTTCTCCGTCGCTCGTTCAGGTAACGATTGAGTCGGTTGTTGCTGCTTTTTAGCCAGGGCTTTTTCGATAATACTCATAGCGTCTCCGTCGAATTCATCGCCACCAAATTTTTCATTTTTTGCAGCAATGGCAACTGTGAGCTCTGACTGACAATCAGACCTGCATAGGTAATAAACAGTGCCGCGATTATCGCGCTGAAGGCAATGTTATGTTTGCGCCGTGTTTTGATCACTTGGTCAGCGTTGGCGTGAGAAATAGAACCCAGTACAGGTAAATTAGTGATGCTCGATAGCTCTCTGCTACCGGTAACGATAGGGTTGAGTTGGCTTAAAGCAAAGGCCACAAAAAGGCCGACGCCTAAGCCGACGATCGTCACCACGGTTAAATAGATAACGCGATGAGGGCCCACTGGCTCTCTGGGTACGCGAGGTGGCTCGATAATTTTAAATTCGACGCCGTCCACAGACTGACCTGCTTTTTGCGACATGATCGCGGCTTCACGCCGCTCTAGTAATTGGTTGTATTGACTCTTTGTGATGCCATAGCCTCGAGTAAGTGCAGCCAGCTCAGCTTCAATCTGTGGCACTAAATGGACTTTTTGTTGCAGTTTATCGACTTTGTCTTGAAAGTTTTGCCGCCTGACTTTGAGAGAAGCCACTTCAGACTCTAATTCGCTAACATTTACCCTGAGAGACTGGACGAATGGCGACTCATCTTCTGTAGCAGGTTGCTTTTGTTGTTGCGATAGGGTTATTAATTCTGTGCGTTCTTGGGTTTGTTTTTCACGTAAGTTACTTAGCTGTTTTTTCAGCTCAATAATGTCAGGATGGCGGTCGGTATATCGTAATGAAAGTTCGTCCAAGTTTTGCTGCATCAGTTCAATACGACTGTCATATTGAGTGGTAATTGAGGGATTAAAGCTGTTGCCGTCAGGAGTTGAGAAATACGGAATCGTTTGCTCGTCTTCCAGTTGTAAGCGGGCGGATGCTAAGCGAGTTTCGGCTTCTTTAAGCTGCAATTCGGTTTGCTCTAAGATTGATTGTTCTTGTTTGAGTAAACCGTAATACGAACTGCCTTCTCCCGGCAGTAAATCAGCATTGTTACGTTTGAACTCGGTCAGCGCAGCATCATCGACTTTCATGCGTTGTTCAAAATCTTTGATTTGCTGGTTTAAAAATCGTTGCGCATTATCGGTGTCGGTGCGGTTCTCGCCTAACGTATCTTCTACAAAAATGGTGAGTACAGACTTTACGACTTGTATGGCTGCGTCTTTGCTCTGATTCTCGTAACTGATGGTAAAGATTTTTTCTCGCCGAGTGGAGGCGATTTTAATGCGTTTGCCTAAGGAGTCGATTAAGGCATCGAACTCTTTGCTGTTATTAGTGTGAATATCGAGGTCTGACATGCGCGCTATTTTTTCAAGGTTAGGCCGGCTTAAAAGAGTTTTAACCATCAAATTTAACTGCTTGTCCTTAAAGGTTTCTACGGTGAGACCGCGCAGCAAAGGGCGAAGCAGTGAATCGGTATCCACATAAACACGTGCAGAAGCACGGTATTGATCGGGCAGTTGCATGGTGTAAAACCAGCCGATGGGACAAAGTAACCACGCTGCTATCACGATGTAACGGCGCTTTAGCCATATGCCTTTGACGTAAAATAGAATCTTGTCGAGCAGTTCTTTCATTCCCGCCTCCTTGGCTTTGGGTTCTATATTCTGGCTTAGAACCAAGCTTCTGGAATGATCAAAATGTCGCCGGGGAGCATATTGGTGTTGGCAGTGATGTCCCCTTTTCGTACGAGGTCATCGAGCCTGACGCGGTATTTTTTTTGTTGTCCATTTTCAATTCGAACTAAAGAAGTGTTATTACCATCGGCAAATTCCGTTAATCCCCCTACCTGAATCATCACATCAAGCACCGTCATGTACTGGCTGTAATTTAACGCTTGTGGAGAAGAGGCTTCACCAATGATGCGCACTTGCTCTGTGTATGGACCGGTAAAACCACTCACTGTGACGGTAACTATGGGCTCTCTTAAATAGGTAGACAATACGTCTTCAATTTCTCGAGCTAACTCTGTCGGCGTTTTACCTGTGACAGGTATGTCCTCCACTAAAGAGGTGGTGATCATCCCATCGGGTCGTACCGTGAAACTGCCAGAAATCTCAGGGTTACGCCATACAAAAATATTGAGTATGTCTCCAGGCCCAATTAGGTATTTGTATTCTTCGGGATCAGCGGTACTCGAGGCTGTAAAGCTGGCAGAGCTGGCAACAGGAGCATCATTTTGAGAACAAGCTGAAACAAACAACATTAGGCAGAAAATAGGCCAAATGGGGGATTTCAATATGCTTTCCATAGCGAACTCTCTCTTTAATGAATGGATGACGCGGCTGAACTTTGACTGCACATTGTCATGAAAAGTTATGACGTAAGTTATTTCTCTCTCAATTATCCAGCTTAGTCGAAGAAATATTTATTGCCGTAATAAATTTTGCTTGTGGAGAATACGAAATGATAGCTAAGTGGTTGTACTGTTTGTCAAAGCTTAAAAGGTCACAGAAATATCAAGGTGAAATTTATGACAATCTAGTTGCAGCACCTTCCATATCAACTATGTTCAATAGAGATAGAGTAATCTGTGAAGGCTAGAAGGAATCCGCCTTATGTCCAAATTCGCGTTTGCTAGCACTGGTAAGTCTTGTCGCTTACTTGCCATCTCTGAGCTTGTCATTATATATCTTGGCTTTATTTGCGTACTAGCCAGCTTTTACTTCACTTCAAGCGAGGAAGTACAACAAAAGGTCTATTCATTGTTAGATATTCCTTTTTTACCGATCGTGATTATTTTATTAATGCTGTCATTGGGTTTGTATAATCCAAGGCTTAGATGTGACGAACAAGGTGTCTTTCGCCGCTTACTCATCATTTCTGCATTGGTGCTTTTACTGGCTTTTCCTTTGTCAAACCTCGACTTCTTTAGCTTGGATTTTCAAATCACGTTATATTCGGTGGTACTTTCACTGTGCCTATTAATGGCGTTTAGGTATGTGATTTCAAGACGATTTGCGGAATCATTTCGGCACAAAGTATTAGTGCTAGGAGGCGGTGAAAGGGCACAAATTATTTGGCAAAGAATGCGCCGTGAGTCTGACAAGAAAGGAGTCGATATCCTTGGCTTTGTGCCTATTTCGGGTGATAAAGAGGCTGACTTAGGCAGCAATAAAATAGATTTAGACATAGACCGTGATTTACTCAATTATGTAAAAGCTAATCAGGTTGATGAAATCGTTGTGGCTTGTGATGAACGACGCGGAAAGCTCCCGGTGAAGTCTCTATTTAGTTGTAAAATTCACGGCGTCGAAGTCATGGATGTGCTCAACTTTATTGAGCGAGAAACTGGCCAAATTGCGGTCAACCAGATGTACCCAAGTTGGTTGGTTTATTCTAACGGTTTTTCACGTCCAGACAGCATTCGGGCAATCAGCTCTAATTTACTCAATATCACCATTGCTGCGGCCATTTTATTTGTCACCTGGCCTTTGATTTTATTTGTCATGGTAGCAATCTACCTTGAAGACAGGGGCCCCATTTTATACCGCCAAACGCGCGTAGGCTACGGCGGAAAACCGTTCGAAATATTAAAGTTTCGCAGCATGCGGGTGAACAGCCAAGCCAATGGCGCGCAGTGGGCCCAAAAAGACGATGAGCGCACGACTTTCATAGGGCGCTTTATTCGTCGTTATCACATCGATGAATTGCCCCAAATCATAAACATCTTGAAAGGTGACATGTCCTTTATTGGCCCTCGCCCTGAGCAACCCGAGTTTGTCGACCGTTTGTGTCAACAGTTGCCCTACTACTCTGAACGTCACAACGTTAAACCAGGCTTGGCTGGTTGGGCACAGCTTAACTATCCTTATGGTGCCAGTGATAAAGACGCCCTTGAGAAGCTCAAATACGATTTGTACTACATTAAGCACCGAAATATTTGGTTTGATATGAGCATTTTTGTTCGCACCGTGGAAGTGGTCTTTTTTGCCCAAGGTTCAAGGTAAAGTATATGGCAGCCTGCGCCATGACGGTGGACTTAGAAGACTATTTTCAGGTGTCTGCATTCTCTCAGCATTCACCATTATCACAGTGGGATGAATTTGACTGCCGGGTAGAGAAGAACACCCACACATTGCTGGATTTATTTGCACGTTACGACGTTAAAGCGACCTTTTTTATTCTCGGTTGGATCGCGGAACGTTACCCAGATTTGATTCGCACGATTGCTTTGCAAGGACATGAAATTGCCAGTCATGGTTACCATCATCAACGCGTTACGAGCTTGTCACAAGAGGCGTTTTTAGAGGATATTAGTCGCAGTAAAGCCTTATTAGAAAACATTACCGGTAGCCGTGTTATTGGTTATCGAGCGCCCAGCTTTTCCTTTAACAATGAGACTCCCTGGGTTTATGATTGTTTGGTCGCGGCGGGCTACCAGTACAGCTCGAGTGTTTACCCTGTACAGCATGATCACTATGGTTCGCCGCTATTACCTCGTTTTGCATTTCACTCCCATTCACAGTGCCTCGAAATTCCAATATCTACCCTTAAGATGCAATGGGGTAGTGTATTCAATAAAAACGTGCCCATTGGTGGTGGCGGCTACTTTCGGTTTTACCCGCAGTGGCTGAGCCTCTGGTTTTTAAAACAATTTCATCGACAAGAGCAACAGCCTTATATTTTTTATATCCACCCTTGGGAGTTGGACCCTCATCAACCCAGGTTATTTGACGTAGGCATCAAAACCCGCTTTCGTCATTACGTCAATCTCGATAAAACCTATCAACGTTTAGAGCGACTGCTACAGTTGTATCAATGGCAACGTATGGATCAGTTATTCACCACGAGCATTTCTGCCGCTATCGAAGTCTCAGGCGAGCAAGCATTAGCTTAACCAGACAAGGGAGACGTCTGTGCAGTTAAAGTTATTACAACCACAAGACAGCGCACGTTGGGACGCTTTTGTAAGCCAACATTCAGCCGGCAGCTTTTTCCATTTATCAGGCTGGCGTAAGGTGATACAAGACGCTTATCAGCATACATGTTGGTATTACTACGTTGAGTCACAAGGTCAAATTGTAGCGGTCTTGCCTTTGGCTCAAATCAAAAGCTGGTTGTTCGGAAATAAACTTATTTCGTTGCCTTTTGCTGTGAGTGCAGGGCTGTTGAGTGAAAATGAACAAGCGAGTCAGCTGCTGCTAACCCATGCGCAAAAATTGGCGCGAGACCTTAAAGTTGATTCGCTTGAATTGCGTCACCGAGAGCTCAAGTTGCCACATTGGCAGTCTCGTCATAGCCATGACAATTTTTGTAAGTCATTAGCCGATGACTCCGATGCCATCCTTGCCGCGATAAAAAAGAAGCAAAGAGCGGTGGTGAGACAGTCTCTTAAAAATGATCTGACCTTCTCAATTGAAGATAAGGTGGAGCCATTTTTTACTATTTATTCGGAAAGTGTGCGC
Source organism: Motilimonas pumila (assembly GCF_003596335.1). Taxonomy (GTDB): domain Bacteria; phylum Pseudomonadota; class Gammaproteobacteria; order Enterobacterales; family CBDFNC01; genus Motilimonas; species Motilimonas pumila. The sequence continues at coordinate 110,442 of NZ_QZCH01000004.1, read as the reverse complement.
AATCTAGGAACGCCGGTATTTCCAAAAAAGTACTTTCAAACTTTGCTGCAGGTGTTTCCTAATCAAGTCGATGTGCTAACGGTTTATCATCAGGGAGAGGCGGTATCCAGTGTTATGAGCTTTTACTTTAAACAGCAAGTATTGCCCTTTTATGGAGGGGGAAAGCGGCAGGCGAGAGGGCTGAAAAGTAATGACTTTATGTATTATCAGTTGATGTGCCACGCCCGACGTCGAGGTATGTTGGAGTTTGATTTTGGTCGCAGCAAAGTGGCCAGTGGTGCTCATGCTTATAAAAAGCACTGGGGTTTTGAGCCGCAGCCTTTATTCTATGAAAATGATTTAGTGGCCAGCGATGAACTCGCCAATATCAATCCAAATAACCCAAAATATAAGTTTTTCATAAAGGTGTGGCAAAAACTGCCCCTTGCTGTGAGTCAGGTTGTTGGCCCTATTTTGGCTAAGGATTTGGGCTAATGGAAAAAGTATTGTTTTTGTGTCACCGCATTCCGTTTCCACCAAATAAAGGCGACAAGATCCGTTCTTATCATTGGTTACAGTATTTAAAGCAGCATTATCAGGTTTTTTTGGGCGCATTTGTTGATGATAAACAAGATTGGCAGCACCAAGAGCAAGTGTCTCTGGGTACCCAAGATTGCCAGTTGATGGCTCGTCACCCATGGTTGCATAAGGCAAAAAGTTTGACCGCATTATTGGGCGATCAACCGCTGAGCCTAGCGTATTATCAAAGTGATAAAATGCAGGCTTGGGTAGACGCTATTCTTGCTGAGCACCCCGATATTAAAGTGCTTACTTTCTCTTCCTCTATGGCGCAATATGTTCCGGACCATGCCAAGTTTGCGGTGATGGATTTTGTCGATATTGATTCCGATAAGTGGTTGCAGTACGCCGAAAAGAAACAAGGCTTTATGGCATGGTTATATCAACGTGAGTTTCGTACCTTGCAACGCTATGAGCAGCAAGTCGCGCAGCGTTTTGACTTAAGCTTATTTGTTTCTGCCGCAGAGGCCGATGAATTTCAGCGTAAGCAAAGCAAGCATATTCACAGCAGCATTGATTGGGTGCAAAATGGTGTAGATATTCACTATTTTAACCCGGATGATCCCAGTTTAGAGAGCCCTTATCCTGCGGCCAAGCCTTGTATTGTTTTTACTGGGGCAATGGATTATTGGGCTAATGTAGAAGGGGTGACTTGGTTTACTGAGCAAGTTTGGCCAAGCCTACTTGCTGCAAGGCCGGATTGTTTATTTTATATCGTTGGGTCTAATCCTGGAGCAGAGGTGCTGCGATTACAACAACTCACTAATGTGGTTGTCACGGGCAGGGTTCCTGATATTCGACCTTATCTTAAATTTGCGCAGTGTGTCGTGGCCCCCCTTCGCATCAGTCGAGGCATTCAGAACAAGGTGTTGGAAGCCTTGGCGATGAATCAAATCGTCGTGGGCAGCCCAGATGCTTTTGTCGGCATAGGCCAAAGCCAGTCGACCTTGGTGGCGGAAGATGCGGGACGTTTTAGTGAGCATTGTTTAGCCCAGTTGTCACAGCCTCTACAGCAAGGTAGGCAGCCGAGAGCTTGGGTCGAAGAAAGGTTCAGTTGGCAATCGAGTTTTGACCGCTTAGGTGCACTTATCGCCCAAGCAGGGGGCTAGCTGAATGGCTAGTTTGTCTCGCGACACGCGTTTGAGCTTAGCCACACTCGCAAGCGTCACTTTGGCGCTGCTTTTATTACTCTGGGGTTGGGCTTTTTCCCGCACGTTAGCTGAAATGGTGACGGTGTGGCAAACCGTAGATACCTTTGCGCATTGCTTTTTTATCGCGCCCATTGCTTTGTTCCTTATTTGGCAGAAACGAGTGGAGCTGTCTTTACAGCCATTGGTAAGCGAGCCGCGCGCGTTAATTGTGTTGCTGCTGCTAACTTTCACGTGGGCACTGAGTCAGCGTTTAGGGTTACAAGTAGGCATGCAATTTAGTGTCGTGGCCATGCTACCTGTTTTGGTGTGGCTGGTCATGGGGACTCAATGGTCTTATACCGTGTGTTTCCCTTTGCTGTTTTTACTCTTTGCGGTGCCTTTCGGTGAGTTTTTAATTCCCAGCCTACAGTACGTTACCGCGTTAATGTGCGTGTATTTGTTGCAGTTAACCAGCATGCCTATTTATCAGGAAGGTAACTATATCTTGATTCCTGGTGCCACGTTTGAAGTTGCTTGGACTTGTTCGGGAATTCGTTACCTGATTGCCACATTTTGTTTAGGTAACTTGTTTGCCTATTTAAACTTTGCTCACTTCAAAAAACGCATGTTGTTTTGCTTGTTCGCCATTGTCTTTCCTATCATTGCAAATGGTGTAAGGGCGTGGTCGATCATCATGATTTATTATCATGTGGACACGCGTATTGCCGGTGAAATGGATCATATTATCTATGGTTGGGTATTTTTTGGAGTACTCATTTTTAGCTTGTTTGCGGTAGGGCGCTGGTTTGCCGACCCTCTCGAGCTGACAGCGGCTGATTTAGATAAAGAAGACATTCCTCAGGCATCAACTAACCAACAGGGTTACTCTTGCTGGCCAGTGTGTATCTCTGCGCTAATGCTATTGGCGATACCAGTTAGCACCTGGTTGAACCAGCAGCGCATGCCAACTCCTCAGCAAATACACTTTTCTGTCGCCCCACAACAAAGTTGGCAAGGACCGCTCGCTCCAAGTTTTAACTGGCAAGCTAAGTTTGTGAATGCCGACCTTATTTGGCATCAAGGTTTTGAACACCATGGTCAACGTCTTGAGCTCTACATTGCCTGGTATCAATCGGAAGCTTCAGGGAAAGAACTGATTACGTTTAACAATCGCTTATATAACCCTGAACACTGGCGTTTATTAGAAAGCCAGCATCAACAACTGCCTCTGGCTGTGGGAGTGATTCCTGTGCTGCGCTCAGTGGTCACCCGGCACACTCAAGAGTTGCAACTATTTAGTTGGTATCAAGTGGCACAAAAGAGTTCAACAGGTACTCTGAAGACAAAATTGAATCAATTATTAGCGGCGCCCTTGGGGCCCTCTTTTGGCGCTGCGATCGTAGTCGCGGCGCCGCTCTCTCTCAGTGAAGAAGATATTAGCGCTTTTTTATCAGCTCATTGGCAGCCTTTGGTACAGAGCTTATATCACCTGCAATACCCGAGCGAACCATCACCATTGCTTACTGCGAGGCAGCCCTGATGTCGAATTCTGAAATATCACCTTGCGTTACCGAGGTTCGAACTAAACCTATCATTATGCATTTGGTGTACCGTTTTTATGCTGGGGGGTTGGAAAATGGCATGGTTAACATCATTAATCACATGGCGCCGGAGCAGGTTGAGCACGTCATTGTATGTTTAACCGACCACGATGATTTTATCGACCGAATTGAGCCTGAGATTCAAGTTTTTGATTTACATAAAAAGCCGGGTGTAGATGCTTCTGTTTTTTATCGTTTTGCCAAGTTATTAAGGCAAATACAGCCAGACATAGTACACAGCCGTAACTTGGCGACGCTTGAATTACAGTGGGTAGCCGCGCTTACTTCAAAGGCGATTCGCTGCCACGGTGAGCATGGCTGGGATATTGCGGATTTAACCGGTGGCAACAAGAAGTACCGTTACTTACGGCGGCTTACGGCAACTCATTTAGCAGCCATTGTGGCGCTCTCGGCACATACTCACGACTATTTACGGCGATTAGTAGGTATTCCTGAGCGTAAGTTACATCAGATATGCAACGGTGTAGACCATCACAAATTTTCTCCTTTTAACACTGCGAGTCACGTCGCAGATACAGATAGAGTCACCTTTGGCACTGTAGGGCGGCTGGCGCAAGTTAAGAATCAACGACTATTAATTGAAGCTTTTGCACAATTATTGCCCTTGGCTACTGCTTCGCAGAATCTGCGACTAGTATTAGTAGGAGAGGGCGAGTGTCGCAGCGAATTACAAGCCTTAATAGAACGACTGAAAATTGGGCCGCAAGTTGAGCTGGTGGGTGAGCAAACTGACGTAGCCCATTGGATAAATCAATTTAGCGTGTTTGTGCTGCCCTCGTTAGCTGAGGGTATTTGTAACACTATTTTAGAAGCGATGGCTTGCGCTAAACCTGTGATAGCAACAAGGGTTGGGGGAAACGATGAACTTGTCAAAGACGGTGAAACTGGGGTCTTAGTGCCCTCAGATGACGTGACGCAATTGTGCCAAGCCATGCAAGGCTATTTATTGTCACCTGAACGCATTAATCGCCATGGTTTACAGGGCCGGTGTGAGGTAGAGAGTCGTTTCACGTTACCTATCATGGTGAGTAAGTATCAGCGTCTATACGGTGATTTACTTGAGCAAAACCACCAAATTGCCATGGCTCAGCAATTAAGCCATCGCGAAGCTCAGCAAAAAGTGTCTAGTTAGCAGGAGGCTACATGTGCGGGATAGCAGGGATATTTGATTCACAGGGGCAAGCAGAGGTTAACCTAGACATTCTGCAAGCTATGAATCAGGTGCAATTTCACCGTGGCCCGGATGAAGGTGGACACTTTTTGAGCCCTGGGGTTGGCTTGGCGCATCGGCGTTTATCCATTATCGATATCTCTTCTGGGCAACAGCCTATGCTGACGCCTGAGCAAGACGTTGGCTTGGTATTTAACGGTGAGATATATAACTTTAAATCGTTACGGCAAGAACTTGAACAGCTTGATTATGTTTTTAGTAGTCAAAGTGACAGCGAAGTTATATTAAAAGGTTGGCAAGCTTGGGGTGAGCAAGTTGTTGATAAGCTTAGAGGCATGTTTGCGTTTGCTATTTGGGATAAGAACCAGCAATGCCTGTTTATCGCCCGTGACCGTCTAGGCATTAAGCCACTTCATTATGCTCTATTGCATTCGGGAGAATTTATTTTTGCGTCTGAGTTGAAGTCGTTGCAGGTTCACCCTTTGCTACCGAGCGAGCTTTCTGCTGCCGCCATATCAGATTACTTTTCTTTTGGTTATATTCCGGAGCCCAAAACCATTTTTGAACAGGTTTTTAAACTGAGTCCAGGTCACTGTCTGAGAGTTGTAAAAGGGGAGTCACTGCCCATGCCGAGACAGTATTGGGACGTTTCGTTCAAGCCTTCTGCAGCGGTGGATACCTCTGAGCATACCCTAATAGAGAAGCTTAAAGAAGCTGTCGACATTCGCATGGTGGCGGAAGTGCCCCTGGGGGCTTTTTTATCCGGTGGCGTTGATTCTAGCGCGGTGGTGGCCATGATGGCGAATGCCCAACCTGAGGCGGTGAACACTTGTGCCATAGGCTTTGACGTAAAAGACTACAATGAAACTGACTTTGCTGCGCAAGTAGCCAAACATTACCACACAGCTCATCAAGTAGAGACGGTAGCGGCTGACGATTTTGAACTGCTTGATGAGTTGGCCTATTTTTACGACGAGCCTTTCGCCGATAGCTCTGCGATGCCCACTTATCGAGTTTGCGAATTGGCTAAGAAGCAAGTCACGGTCGCGTTATCTGGGGACGGAGGCGATGAGGTCTTTGCCGGTTATCGGCGCTATCAATGGCATATGAAAGAAGAAAAAATGCGTCGCTTAGTGCCTGAATCCGCGCGCAAGCCGGTATTTTCGGCGCTTGGCCAGTGGTACCCAAAGGCGGATTGGGCGCCCAAGGTGCTGCGAGCTAAAACGACCTTTCAAGCCCTCGCCAGAGACACTTTAGAGGGTTACTTTCATAACTTTTCCATTTTTACCGAAGAGCAAAAATCGCAGCTTTTTAGCGATAAGCTAAAGCAACAGTTAGCGCAATATCGCAGCATCGAAGTGTTTCAGCACCATGCAGAGGCATTTGATGGTGACGATGCTTTGTCTTTGGTGCAGTACCTCGATCTCAAGACGTATTTACCGGGCGATATTTTAACTAAGGTAGATAAAGTCAGCATGGCGCATTCATTAGAAGTGAGGGTGCCGCTGTTAGATCATCACTTTGTTGAATGGGCTTGCCAAGTTAAACCTGAGCAAAGACTTCAAGGCAGTAATGGTAAAGCCATCTTTAAACGGGCATTAGAGCCTTATTTGCCAAATGATGTGCTGTATCGTAAAAAAATGGGGTTTGCGGTGCCACTCGCAAAGTGGTTTAGAGGTCCGCTGAAAGGCAAGCTTAAGCAAGCTTTATCAAGTGGCTTAATGAGCCAAACCCAGCTATTTAATCAAGATTATTTGAATACTTTGGTGGAGCAGCATTTATCCGGACGGCGCGATCATAGCGCCGCGCTCTGGACCTTGCTGATGTTCGAAGCCTTTTTAAAAAAACAAGCGGGTCAGCCGCAACAACAACTCGACTCAAGAGCTTAGAGAGGATAAATGCGTATTCTCCACGTACTGGATCATTCGGTGCCCTTGCACAGTGGTTACAGCTTTCGCACCTTGGCAATTTTGCGCCAGCAACAGCGCCGAGGTTGGAAAACGTTTCACCTCACTTCTGCTAAGCAAGGCCCAAGGCTAGATTGGCAAGAAATGGCCAGTGAAACGATTTTTATGCGCTCACCTTGCATTCAGTGGCTGATGAAGGTGCCATTGCTGAATCAACTCTTTACCGTCGTGAGTTTAATGTGGGCGTTGCATCGAGCGGTGAAGCAAGTTGAGCCAGATGTTATTCATGCTCATTCTTCTGCCTTAAATGGCTTAGCAGGGTTATGGCAAGCTAAGTTGAGTGGCTTGCCGCTGGTGTATGAGGTTCGTGCCTTTTGGGAAGATGCCGCGGTTGATCACGGCACAGCTAGTGAAAATGGCGTCAAATATAAAGTCACCAAAGCCCTTGAAACTTGGGTTTTACAACGCGCAGATAAGGTCACCACTATTTGTGATGGTTTGCGACAAGACATGATCCACAGAGGGATTGCAGCTGACAAAATCACTTTAATCCCTAATGCGGTTGATATTGATAAGTTTGAGTCGTTAACCCAAGCCGATGAACCATTACAACAGAGCTTATCTTTGCAAGGTAAAAAGGTTCTTGGCTTTATTGGCTCATATTACGGTTATGAAGGCTTGAGCTTATTGATCAGCGCTCTCGCCGATGAAGCATTATCTGCTTCGCCTTTCCACCTTTTATTGGTGGGGGGGGGGCCGCAAGAGCGAGCTTTAAAAGCTCAGGTAAAATCATTAGGTCTAGGGGGAAAAGTGACCTTTGTGGGACGAGTTCCTCACGATCAAGTCAACCGCTATTACAGTGTGATTGATCTCTTGGTGTTTCCACGACTAAGCATGCGTTTAACGGAAACGGTGACCCCCCTAAAACCATTAGAAGCCATGGCGCAAAGTAAGTTGGTATTGGCGTCAGATGTGGGCGGGCATCAAGAGCTCATCGATCACGGGAAAACCGGATTTTTGTTTAAAGCGGGCGATGTTCCGGCCCTGGCAAAAGCTATTCACTCCTGTTTCGAGGACGAATCTCGCTGGCCTGAGATTTGGCAACACGGTTTAGACTTTGTGCGAGAGCAAAGGAATTGGGCGGTGAGCGTAGCGAATTATCAGCAGGTATACCCATGGCCTGAAGGGTACACGGCAGAGATGCAAAATGAAAAAGCCTAAGCTGCTAGTCTTATCCAGTTTATTCCCAAGTTCCGTGAGGCCAATGGCGGGGTTGTTTATTAAACAGCGCATGTTTAGCGTCGCCAAACAGTTACCTATCACTGTAGTTAGCCCTGTGCCTTGGTTTCCATTACAAAGTGTTATCCGCTGGTGGCGACCGCATTATCGGCCACAACCTCAGCGACAGGAGAAAGTGGAAGGCATTGAGGTGTACTATCCGAGATTTCTTGCGTTACCTGGAATAGGCCGGCGTTTCGATGGCTTTTTTATGGCTCTGGCGTGTCGCAAGTGGTTAAAACGGCACCCGCAGGTTGAATTTGATCTCATCGATGCGCATTTTACTTTTCCAGATGGCTTAGCAGCTAGCTACTTAAGCCAGTGGTGTGGCAAGCCCTTTTCTGTCACGTTGAGAGGAACAGAAGTGCCTCACTTAGCTTTATGGCCAAAAAAGCTCATGCAGGCTTGGTCACGCGCCAATCATATTTTTTCTGTGTCCGATTCTTTAAAACAGGTGGCGATTGCTCAGGGTATAAATGCCAGTAAGATCCAAGTGGTGGGCAATGGTGTGGACACTGAAATATTTCGTCCTGTCGATAAACGTCAGGCTCGCCATGATTTAGGTTTGTTGGTGACTGATAAAGTTCTCGTCACCGTTGGCGGCTTGGTTCCTCGCAAAGGTTTTCACTTGGTTATTGAGTGCTTAGCTAAATTGCCGGAGCGAGTGAAATACGTCATTGTTGGCGGCGCTTCTGCCGAAGGAGACTATCGCCAGCACCTTGAGCAGCTTGCAGCCAAACACCAAGTCTCTGAGCGAGTACTTTTTGTGGGCGCAAAGGCTCCTGCTGAACTTAAGCATGTACTTTCTGCGGCTGACGTATTTGTTTTAGCTAGCGCGAATGAAGGCTGGGCCAACGTTATTCTCGAAGCCATGGCTTGCGGAATTCCAGTAATTGCCAGCGACGTTGGCGGTAACGCTGAAGTTGTCGCGAATGCTAAATTGGGCAGCATCTATCCTTTTACACAGCCAGAGCAGCTTTTGCCTTGTATCGCCCAAGCGTGTCAGCAAGATTGGGATAAATCAGCGCTTATTCAATACGCCGAGGATAATAGCTGGTCTTACCGGGTTGAGGTCTTGGTTGAACAATTTCAACAGATGACAGCGGACCCTCAGGAGCACAACATGTCACAGGAACAGACATCATGCCATCTATAACCGGGTTATTAAAACAGGGCAAAGCTATTGGCAGTGCCGTCGGCAAAAAAGCCTACCAAAAGTTGCATGCCTGTCAGTCAGAGCAAACGATCTTAATTGCGGGGTGTCAGCGTTCGGGAACTAACATGTTGATGGAAATGCTAGATCTTAGTTTACAAACTGACGTATTTCACGAACGTGACGAGCGCGCCTTTGCCAATTATCAAATGCGAGATATTTCGGTTATTCAAGCCTTAAAAGAAAACAGCCAAGCGCCGACATTTGTGATTAAAACCTTGTGTGAGCTTGAAACCATACCACACTTACAAGAGCAGTTAGCTCCTGTCAAAGTGATTTGGATTTATCGAGATTATCGTGACGTAGTTAACTCAATGTTGAAATCGTTTCGCAACCAAGCAAAACAAATTAAACGATTGAGTAGTGGTGTTGATGATTCTTGGTGGGGGAAAGGACTAAGCCCGAAAAACTTATTACTGTTACAGACTGTGGTGACAGATAACATTAGTGATACCGATGCTGCTGCTTTGCAATGGTATGTAAGAAATAGTTTATTATTTGAATTAAATCTGGCAAATCAAACAGATGTTCTTGTAGTAAATTATGAACAACTGGTCACTCAACCGCAGTCTGTGCTCGCCAAAGTATTCGCTTTTTGTAACCTTTCATACGACCAAAAATTTGGTTCCAATATATTTGCAAACAGCATAGGTAAACAAGGTGTTCCCGCGTTTAGTCCTGATATTGCAGACTTAAATAATAGCTTGTTTGAGCAATTAAAGCAGTTAGGCTGAGCCGTTGCCGGGTTGTTACTCTTCTCCCTCATCCTTGTATAATGCATCACCATAGAAAGCTCGAAGGAAATGAGTTGGATGATATTGAACGTCACATTACTCATTCGTTCATAAACTTAATTATGTTAAGTAATTGTTATAAAAAAATTGCGTAACAATCTGTTTTGAAATAAGTTTTAGGTTTTTTTAAGTTTCTCCGAAAAGGTGGTACAATGCCCGCGATATGAGAGCTAAAGTGCAACGGAATGCATGAAAGCTACTCCATGGTTAAGTCGTTGTTGATGTACGGAAAAGGATATTACCGTGAAGCTTAAGCATCTATTAACTATATTCATCTTTGCGTATGCATTTACTACTTTTAAAATAGTAAATGCCGCTACACAAACCTCGGTGTTGCCTTATGTAGAGTTAATCAGAATTATATCTACAGATCCTTTTGAAGCTGATATTCGTGTTTCTGCAAAAGAGCCATCAACTTCTGAATTGATGTTTGCTATCACTATGATTGGTAGTGACAAAGTAATCTGGTTAGATCATGTTAGTGCTGAGAATGGAATCGTTAGGGTTAGCAAAAATAGTTTTGTTTTTAATCAAGAACAGCACCAATTGCAGGCCTATCGAGTGATTAAGCCTATCTTGGTAGCAGCTTTGACACCTTCTCCACAACCCTTGGCTTTAAAGAAATTATCACCGGAGCTGATCACACCTTCTCCATTAAGTGAAAAAGCACCTCCAGCAGCTAATGTTGGGAAGGTTTGCTCGATAGAAAGAGCCAGCTCTGAGACCTTTTGGCAAGTTGCAAAAAGGTATAGTAAGGAGCATGAAATCGGAATTTACGATGGTTTGTTAGCTCTGTATGCGAGTAATGTCGATAAATTCCAAGGTAAAAATATCAACTTTCTGAACTCCAGAACTTTAAATTGTGCTAGTGAAGCGCGAATTCAGTGGATAGCACAACAAAACTCTTCTTACAGATGGTATCAAGCCCTTGATCGTGGGGAGCGCTATGACACTGTGATCCCGGTTCATTTATTGCCTGATTAGGTTCAGGTCGTTTGTGCTGGGTTGTTCAAGCTTTGAATTTGAAGCTACCAGTATTTATCAACTGGAGAAGAGGCAGTGTGATGCATGAACTGACACTCAGCACATGCATCAAAGTTCATAAAAACTACTTATTGAACAAGTTCTTTATCTTCAAAAATGCCATCAAATAAAGCGCTACTCAAATATCTTTCGCCAGAACTTGGTAGTATTACTACAATATTTTTATCTTTAAATTCGTCTTGCTCAGCTAATCGAGATGCCGCGACTACTGCTGCGCCCGATGAAATACCGGCTAGAATGCCTTCTTCTTTCATCAGCCTCCGAGCCATGGCAATAGCATCTTCGCTTGTGACAGTCTCAACTCGGTCAACAATACGTAAGTCTAGGTTCTTTGGAATAAACCCTGCACCAATACCTTGGATTTTGTGAGGACCAGGTTTTATCGATTGACCCGCGAGGTGTTGAGTAATTACGGGGGACTCAGCTGGCTCTACTGCAACAGATGTGATGTCTTTGCCACGTTGTTGCTTGATATAACGACTGACGCCAGTGATCGTACCACCGGTTCCAACACCCGCCACGAAAACATCAACATCGCCTTGAGTCGCATCCCAGATTTCAGGTCCTGTCGTCATAGTATGTATGGCGGGGTTTGCTGGGTTATCAAATTGCTGCAACAGAACAAATTTATCTGGTTGAGAGCTGGCAATTTCATTTGCTTTGTCAATTGCACCTTTCATACCTTTCGCAGCGTCCGTCAGAACTAAGTTGGCACCCAATGCTTTCAATAGTTTTCTGCGCTCTAAACTCATAGAGCTAGGCATTGTAAGAGTAAGTTTATAACCTCTAGAAGCTGCTACAAATGCCAATGCAATGCCAGTGTTGCCACTAGTAGGCTCTATGAGCTCTTGTTCTTGATTTAACTTACCTTTTTGCTCAGCATCCCAAATCATGTTCGCACCAATGCGACATTTCACAGTAAAGCTAGGGTTTCTACTCTCTACTTTTGCAAAGACATTGCCTTTAGTGACTCGATTGAGACGAACTAACGGCGTATTGCCGATAGCGAGTGAATTGTCTGCGTACAACTTGCTCATAGTAATAATTCCTAAATCCAAACACGACACTTGGTAACGTAAACTATGCTGTCATTTATAACAGAAAAGAATAAGATCTTTAATTTCATATTCTAATAACTTATAACAAAAGGGTGCTGAAGTATTTTGTGCAGGCAGGTGTCATTTTCATGCTTTCGCTAGGGGGAGTGAGCCCCTAGCTTATTAAATTAGTGTTCGCTCCAATAAACAGGCTTTTGCTCCATTTCAAACAAATGCTTGTAGGTCTCTTCAACTACATGGCGGCGCACTTTCAAGGTGGGGGTCAATAAATTGTTCTCGATAGTCCACGGCTCGGCCATTACGATTACTCGGTCTAAGCGCTCATGAGACTCTAACTTACCATTAATAATATTTAATAGTTCAGTCAAAGCCGATTCGAGTGTACTTTTCTCTTGCTGTTTAACTTCATCAGCCAACACCACAAACGCGATGGGTTGCGGTAAACCTGCCCCAGTGACACACACTTGATCAATCAAAGCCGAGTCTTCAAACTTGGCTTCTATTGGCACCGGCATCACGTACTTACCTTTGGCGGTTTTAAAAATATCTTTCACCCGGCCTGTAATAGTCATAAAGCCCTCGTCATCAATCTCAGCTTTATCGCCGGTGCGAATAAATCCATCTTCGGTGAACAAGTCTTTGCTGAGCTCAGGCTGCAAATAGTATTTTGACGTCATGGCGTCACTTTTAAACAGCAACTCTCCTGCCTCAGACAGCTTGATTTCTGCACCGGGGCCGACGCGTCCCACTGAGCCAATCCGCGCCTTATTAAATGGAACGTTTAAGGTGCCGTAGGCCAACGTTTCAGACATGCCCCATGCCTGGCAAATATTAATATCCAAACGCTGATACCAGAGTAATAATTCACTGGAAACCGCAGCAGAGCCACAACCTAGCAGACGGGCTTTTTCAAGGCCGAGCGCTTGTTTTATCTTGTTTTTCACCATGCCGTTAATGAAAGGTATTTTGAGCAAAATATTGAGCTTTTGTTGGGACATTTTCTCAAGAATGCTCTGTTGGAACTTAAGCCATAGCCTTGGCACAGACAAGAATAAAGTAGGCTTAATAAACTTAAGGTTGTCGTTAAAAGTGGCTAACGACTCGACAAATGCGACTTGAATCGAGCCTGACATCAAGGAGGTACCTTGAATGTACACGCGTTCGGTAATGTGCGCCAAAGGCAGATAAGACATTGCTCTGTCACCCGCTTCTACTGCTAATACCTTGCAAATATTGTTGGCGGCTTGAGCATAGGCACCGCACGTCATGACAACGCCCTTCGGCTCACCCGTACTGCCGGAGGTATAAATAATGCTCATTTTATCGGCAGGATCATATTCTTCAGCAAACGCCAGCGGCTGGTTATTTTTCAATAATTTCTGCCAATGCATGGCAGCGGGCATGGTGTCGAAAGGGAATGCGATACGTAACACGTCAGCTTCGATCCCCTTTGCTTGTTCAGACCAATTATCCAAGTTACCCACAAAAATGGCTTTTGCTTCACTGTGCTTGAGCACATAATGAATGGTATCGCTGTTGGCCGAAGCATAAATAGGCACGCTGACCAAGTTGGCGAGCATGATGGCGTAGTCGGCAATAAACCATTGAACACAGTTTTTCGATAAGATAGCAACGCGATCACCCGCCTCAAAGCCCATGGCCTGTAGGGCAGATGCCATCTTTTGCGCTTGCTCTGCAACTTCTGCCCACGTGTAATCCTGAAACTGTCCTGCCACTGGTTGGCGTAGATAAACGCCGTTAGGATTCGTTTCAGACCAATGCTTTAGTGCGAGTAAAGGATGTTCAAACATCATCATAACCCCTTAGTAAAAGTGAGGTGCGATCTTAATTTGAATAAAAAATATAACAATAAGGATCGAATTAACAAAAGTTTAGTTACAATACGCTATATAATACAATGAGCCAATGCATTCTACCGAAGCCGGCTTCTTTAACTTAGTGGCTATTATTTAAATTTCGGTATTGTTTTTTGACTAATTAATTATTTTTCGAATAGCGCGTGGTCGTGGGGAGTTAAACTAAAGGATTAGTTTTCGATATGGAGATCACAGCCAAGTGAGATGCTGTTTGCGTCTGGAACACGGCTGGTTTCTAATTGAACGCTTCGTCATGACTAGAGCGATAGTGCCGAAAGAATGGCCTAGATATAAAGGATTTGATACACCCCATGCGTTTTTTGTTGCTATTTCTGAGCGCCTTTAGCTGTTTTTTTTCAAGTGCCTCTTACGCTTCAGAAGAGAAAGTCATCTTTGCTTATTACAATCAATGGGCAACTTACAGCCCTAGCTATCATATTAATGATATCCCCTTAGCTCAGGTGACTCATCTAGTCTATAAATCTGCCAAAGTAGATGAAGACGGCTATGTCGACGTGGGCGATGAATTCGCTGACATTTCACAAGCCTACCCGGGCTCTGAAGAAGAAGCCGACTTTGCTGGCACCTTTGGCCAAATGGTGCTTGCCAAAGAAGCTAACCCACAGTTAAAAACCCTTATTTCTATCGGCGGCTGGGGTCGCTCCGACCATTTTTCCAACATTGCTGCCGATGACGAGCTTAGAGCTAACTTTGTAGAGAGCGCTCTTGAATTCATGCTTCAGTACCAGTTTGACGGCATCGAAATTGATTGGATTTATCCTATTGCTTCAAAACGTGTTGAGCAACAAGGTCTTGAGGCAGACAAAGCGAATTACCTCAAGCTGATGATAGAGCTAAATCGCGCTCTTCATCTGCTCGGTAATGACCGAAATAAAAAGTTCCTATTAATCGCTTCAGTATCCGCGGCACCTGAGTACACCGATAAATGGCTGGTAAGAGACGTTTCTAAATACTTAGATTATATAAGTTTAACAACTGCTTACATGCATGGTTGGTGGGAGCAGGTAACCAACCACATTGGACCGCTCTACCTTGGCCCAAGCACGCGACAAAAGCTGCAAGGTTTTGACACGGAACAAAATTCAATTAACCAAGCGATTCAAAGTGTACTTGATGCCGGAGCACCCAGCCATAAAGTAGTCTTGAACGCCGCCGCGTTTGCCACCGGTTGGGACCAAGTAGAGCAAACTAATAACGGCTTATTTGAAGAGGCTGGCGCGGTAAGTTGGGGTAGCTGGGATTCATCTGGTACCGGACGCCAAGGTTTATATAGTCGAGGTCATTTAATCGGCTTTATGGACGATCCCGAGTACCAATTATTCTGGGACGATGAAGCTAAAATGAACTGGCTTTATAACCCGAACAAAAATAATGGCCATTTTATTACTTTTGAAAACGAAAAGTCCCTTACCGCGAAAGTGGCCTATATTGAAAGCAATAATTTGGCTGGCATTGCGTTAAGGCAAATACACAACGACGTGAAAGGCAAAGATTCATTGCTGCGCACGTTGCACACCATAATGTACCCTTGGCAGGCCATTGCCTTCAAAGGCAAGCTGTTTTATCAAACTTATAAAGCTCGAATCTGGTTAACCGTGGCGTTTTTGGTAGTAATGTCGAGTATTTTGCTGCGTTTGATATATTTACAGCGAAAAGAAGAAGAGCTCGACCTTCGAGATCGTAATCAATACCTAAAATTAAAGTCGCAGTTGCAACAACTGAATAATCCTTTACAGGGCATTGCTGCCTTAGCCCAGCGATTACCTCAGCACTCTGAGTCGATTACCGAACCTAGCTATACGCAAATGTTGCAGGTTGGCCAAACTGGTCAGCAACTGAATTATTTAGTACACCATTTGCTGCAAGACACTACCTTGTCTCATAGCCCGCGGCAACCTGAACCAGAAAGCGTGGATATTAACGACAGCTTGTATGTATGTGGCAATATATTATCCCCATACTTTGAAAGCAAAAAAGTTCAGCTGTCTAATTTAGGCATTGCTAAGCGAACCATGGTCATTGCCGACCCGAGTTACTTACAAAAGCTGTTGATCACATTACTCTCATGGGCAGCAGACAGCGCTAATAAGCACGAAAAAATCACTCTCACCACTGAGCTAGATACGCGCCACGTTAGCTTAACGATTGCGGTGAATGGCCCCGCACCAAGCATCAGCATAGCGCAGTTACCCAACATGACGGCTATTAAACAGTGTGTAAACCTGTTAGGAGCAGAGATTCATTATCACTCGAGTGATAAGCAACAGAGCTGCGTATTAACCTTGCTAAGCTCTAAGCAAGAGCCTGAAAAACTTCCTGAGATTCAAGTGACTCCAAGCACACAAGCACCGACTGCCCAAGCTTCTTCCCGTGATGTTCAAACAGCCGAAAAACCGTCTGATTCAACCTCATTAGAGCCAACTGCAGAACGCTTGAAGACCTTGCAGCACTTTTCATCCCAAGCAACAAAAATAAAAGATATCAATGAGTTAGTAAAAGAGGCATTTGATGTTTTTGTCAATGACCCTAAACATCCGAAAGTAGAAGTGATGCGCGGTGATAACCTGGTACACAGTAATACTGAAGAGGATGATAAAGTAGATGATGGAGTGTCTATATCTCACCCGGACCTTGATGACTATAAATTCCAGCTTTACAGTCGCGAGCCATTGGGTGAAGAAGATATCTATTACTACCACAGCTTAGTTGCGCAAATACAGATGGTTCGTCGTCAGCTACACGAAATCACCAAAGAGCCGCAATTATTGTCCGAGCTATATGAAATTGCATCTCGCAAAGATAAGCTGTCTTATATTAAAGCTGAAAATGGTTACAGCGGCATCTACATGCCAAACCAAGCTGATCCCACTTATTTATCCTTAAGGCTGAAAACCATCAAAATGTATTTTGATGACGACGCCTTATTACAAGTTCACCGCTCATGGTTGGTCAACCCGAAAAAGGTGATTCGCATACAACAAATTAGCAAACTGAAATATGAGGTTGAAGTGGATAATCAGAAAATCCCTATCGCGCGACCTTACATTCCCGTGCTGAAGCAACATTTCCCACACTGGTTTTATTAGGCCATTGCTGCGCCTTTGAGCGCAGCAAAGCGTTTTTCTTCTCATTCGAATTAATAAATTTCAATGAAAATTGTGATAAGTCATTCACTTTTCAATGAGAAGTTGTCATTATTCTCTCCAAATTGGGTATTTACCCACCTTCAAGGATGACGTACTGGGTCGACAGGAATGTTACAGCGACTGATTTTTTTAGCGAGCGCATGGTTACTGAGTAGTATTCATGTCGCGGCAGCAAATGAGCAATTTAAAGTGGTCGGTTACCTGCCATCCTGGCAGGGCAGCTTAGACGCGGTACAATACGACAAACTTACTCACTTGAATTATGCGTTTGTATTACCCAACTCGGATGGTACGTTACAGCCAATATCGCAACCACAACGACTGATAGAAATGGTCAGTCGCGCTCACAGTGCTGGTAAGCTAGCTGGCGTGGCTATCGGCGGCTGGAATCAAGGTAATGATAGCGCATTCGAGACCTTAGCCGCATCTGCATCAAGCCGGCAAGTGTTTGTTGACCAAGTATTAGCCTTGGTGCACAGGTATGACTTAGACGGTATCGACTTAGATTGGGAATACCCGGATCCGGGCGTTAGCAGCGCTAATTATACGCTATTAGTACACGCCTTAAACCAAGCATTAAAGCCACACAATAAATACTTAAGTGCCGCGGTAATCGCATATGGTCCAACAGCTGCGGGGATAGCTAAAGAAGCGTTACCTCACATCGATTTTTTTAATCTGATGGCATACGATGCAAACGATCATCACCATTCAAGTATGGAGATAGCTCAGGCTAGCCTTAATTACTGGTCACAACGAGGTGTTGAGCCGAGTAAACTGGTACTTGGAGTCCCCCTTTATGCACGGCCAAGTTGGCAGAGTTATAACGATATTATTGCCGCTAATCCTGCGGCTGCGTGTCACGACGAAATTAACGGTAATTTCTATAATGGATTAACCACCATACGGAAAAAAACTGCGCTGGCCCAAGCTAAAGGTGGCGGCATTATGTTGTGGGAACTCAGTCAAGATGCACAAACAGAGTGGTCACTGTTAAGCGCAATTCACGCAGAGTTAAATCAGCAGCCCAATAGTTTGTGTGAAAGTAATGACAGCCTAATACTCTTTGCCCCAACTACAGCGCCGAGTATTCCTCCCCAAGAGGCACGTTGGCAAAGCAATGAGGTTTACATAGGCGGAGATCGTGTCCGCCACAACCATATCACTTATCAAGCAAAGTGGTGGACTCAAGGTACCGAACCGGGCACCACTGTGTGGGGACCGTGGCGCGAAGTGTTTGATTATCCAGCGACCTTGCCTCCCACGCTCATCCCTGTAGCAATTCCACCCCAAGTCCATACTGCAACCTCAGAGTTATTAAACGAGCCTATCGTTTTGCCTACACCAGCCATAGCGGAAGATTGGCGCGATAATCGTATTTATCTATCTGGGGAGATAGTTAACTACCAAGATCAGCAATGGCAAGCAAAATGGTGGACTCAAGGCGAACCTCCTAGCCAATCACAATGGGGCCCTTGGAAGCCGCTGCATTTATAAAACTAATGCCGTGACAAGCTGTCATAAAACAGGCTTATGTACTATGTTTTATTTGTGCGGGCGACGTCACATTCAATCTTTATGCAACGATATTACATTTTTAGTCAAAGAAATAGACCAATAGTACCCAGTTAAACCGTTAAAAAGATACGGTTAACGGATCATTTCAACATTTATCAATTATCCTTGTAAGCTTTCAAGTGATTGTTTTAATTTGGTATTTGGTTTCACTTTAACTCTATTCTATACCTATGAACCCTTGGCTTAGTATGTCTGTAAGTAACACGGTTTGTAGCCATATCTAACAGCTAAATAGCATATCTATATCACTTTTCTGAGATCCATCAATGAAGACGACTTGCAGGAAAGATAGCGGTAACATACTGTTATTCATGCGTTTATTGTACATACCATGATGTCCTAAATTAGGCCGACTATGATTAACCATAAAAATCTGACAATATTTCAACCACGTCAAACAAGGAAGGTGATGCAAATGACATCCAATATTTTTAAGCTATCAGCGCTCTCAGGTGCACTATTAGCTTCTTCTATTTCATTTGCCTACGCAGACTCTCGTTATGTAGAGGCACCCAAAACCCGTCCTTATAAAGAATACAACAATACCTCTGGTAAAGTAGTCGCTACCTACTTCCCAGATTGGCGTTTACAAGGTGAAGTTTATACCGTTCGCAATATGCCGGTTAAAAACATGACCCATGTAATTTATGCTTTCCTGACTCTCTGTGGTGAACATAACTACGTTGCTGAAGGCCTTAAAAAGTCTCTTGCGGAAACTTGCAAAGATAAGCCGCCTTTCAGTGCGGTTATCGCAGACACAGAAGCCGCGCTCGAAGTTAAGTTTGATAAAAAGCCAGCTGAGCAAGAGTACTACGGACATTTTGGTGAGCTGAAAAAGATATACCAGCAGAACCCAGACTTGGTTATCTTACCTTCGTTTGGTGGCTGGACTTTGTCTGAACCTTTCCACCAAATGGCTAAATCAGAAGAAGGCAGAAAGAATTTTGTAAAAAGTGCCGTGGCACTCATCGCAAAATATGACTTCTTTGGCGGTATCGACATTGACTGGGAGTACCCTGGCGGTGAAGGTAATTCTCATGTTGCTTGGCGTGGTACATCGCTAACCGATGAAGAAAAAGCCAATGAGCGCAAAGCATATACCTTGCTAATGAAAGAGCTACGTGAAGAATTGGATGCACTGGCTAAAAAAACGGGTAGAAAATACGAGCTATCGGCTGCCGTTAGCGGCGCGGGTAGCAAGGTCGAAGCAATTGACTGGCAAGAAACACAACAATACTTAGATTACGTTTTTGCCATGACATACGATTTCTTCGGCGGTTGGGGGCCTAAGGTGGGCCACTTAACCAACTTACACGCAACGAAAGACACCGTATGGGGTATCAGCGTAGAAAGCATGCTGACTACGTTAGAAACCGCAGGTGTTCCGAAAGAAAAACTTGTCATCGGCGCAGCATTTTATGGCCGAGGTTGGGAAGGCGCTAAATGGGAAAAACCGGAACAATTCCCAGAAAGCGGTACCGAAGGTAAAGCCTTAGCGAACCCCAATGGGGGTGAAGCGGGACTGTTTACTTACAAGGAAATCATGCGCCGTTACATGGACCAAGGTGGTTATGAATACGGTTATGATGAAGACGCTGAAGCAGCATATGTTTACAACAAAAATAACGGTGGCTTCATTACATTTGACGACCCTAGATCGATAAAAGCAAAAGCAAAATTTGTAATCGATAAAGGCTACGGTGGCATATATTCGTGGGAAATCACCTCGGATGACGGCTCTTTGTTAAAAGCGATGAACAAAGGACTTGGCCACAAAACCAAATAGTTGCAAGGGAGGTTTTCCTCGCTCAGCTATATTTGCTCCACTGATCCCAGGAGCCCTTTCCCGGTGTAGGCCCATTCACCGGGAAAGGATTTTTTTTAACCTCTGCTCTAATCGCTCAAGCTGTTGTTCACTAAATACCGCAATACCATGCTGACGTAGTAATGCAGTTGTGACTCCCTCACCAGTGACTAACTGTCCCTGAAAACTGCCATCATAAGCCTGAGTTACTCCGCAAGAAGGGCTATTTTCTTTTAAGATGGCAAAGCTAATATTATGGCGTAAACAGGTGCTTAGTGCATGCTGAGCACCTCGTAAAAATGCCGCTGTTACATCTTGTCCTTGCACCGTGATAACACGCTCACCTTGCCTTTCAGCTGGCGCTCTAGGTGTCGATAAACCTCCCGCTTGTTCAGGACAAAGGGCGATTAATCGTCCTTCCTGTTGCCACCGAGACAAAAGAGGGTGCTGCACCGCTTTACTGGTGCCATCATAGCGCACGGGGGCACCTAACAAACAAGCGCTGACGAGTACTTTCTCCATTATCGACCTCAGAGTATAAACAAATAAGCCGCTCTATTGAGCGGCTTATGAAAGGTGCATTTTTTGAGCCGGTTAGCCTAGCGACTAGTCGGTCTTTTTAACCAGGTAATTAACCAGCGCAGAGTACTCTTCAAGACTAGGCACTGAGCGGGCAATTACTTTGTACTTACCATTAACCACAATCGCAGGTGTGCCACGGATCTCGGCTTGCTCTGTATTACGAGCCATTTGCTTAAGCTTGCCGTTTACCGAAAAGCTCTTTGCTACTGAGTCATATTTTTCACCGTTAATACCTATGGTTTCAAATACGGCTTTGACGTCATCTACATTCGCCATACGTTGTTTTTTGTCATGGATTGCAGAGAACATAGCTTGCGACAGCTCAGGTTCCACTTTAAGCACTTCTGCCACTGCGAATGCACGAGTGAGCTCCGGCCCCATGTCGCCACCTAAGAACTCAACGTGGTTCTTTTTGAAGGTAACACCAGGATCTACGCGCTCTTTAATTTGTGCCACAAACGGGTAAAATTTATAACAATGAGGACAAAAGTAAGAGAAGTACTCCATTACTTCAGGCTCTTGTGTCGCCACTTCTTTGATCACTTCGTAGTGTGTGTTTTCTTCATATTTTGCAGCTTGAGCCAACGGCAGAAAGCTAAAAACAGTTATAAACAGTGTTAACAAGTATTTCATTTTAAATTCCTTTATCCCTTGTTACAGTAATGCTTCGGTTTAATAATTAATAACCCGGGCGCAAAGAGAGCACCGGCTCATCCATCACAGCAAGCTGTTCTTTTATTGCTAGCACCTGATCTTCCCAATATCGCGGCGTATTAAACCACGGAAAGTTATGGGGAAATGCAGGGTCTTGCCAGCGCTTTGCCAACCATGCCATATAATGTACCATTCGCATAGCCCGCAACGGTTCGATTAATGATAATTGGCTAACGTCAAACTCGCAAAACTCCTCATAGCCCATTAACAGAGTATCCAGTTGCAATAGTTTTTCTTGTCTATCACCCGATAACATCATCCATAAGTCTTGTACTGCAGGGCCCATTCTTGCGTCATCAAGATCAACAAAGATGGGTTCATCGCGCCATAAGATATTGCCAGGGTGGCAATCACCATGCAGACGTATTTGTTGATGAGGGGTCAACTGTTGCTGCGCTTTATCGATAAGTAAATCCAAGGCAGTAAAAAATGCCAAATCGATATGGCTTGGAATAAAGCCAGAGGCACGTAAATACTCTCTTGGCTCTAGCATATAACTTTCGATATCAATTGTTGGGCGATGCTGAAATTGACTTTGCTGTACCGCCGCATGCGCACGTCCCATAAAGCGGCCGACCCACTCTAATTGCTCAAGGTTGTCGACTTCAAACTCGCGACCTCCAGCACTGGGAAACAAACAAAACCAAAAGCTTTGGTAATTAAACAAGCTTTTCCCATCGAACTGCATCGGCGCCACAATAGGCACCTCACTCTTTGCTAGTTCGAATGCCAATTGATGTTCTTCCAATATTTGCGCTTCACTCCAACGTGCAGGGCGATAAAACTTCACCACATACCGACGTTGATCGTCTGCTTTGAACTGGTACACCCGGTTTTCATAGGAGTTCAGTGCTAATAAGCCTGATTCAGGGTAAATCCCGCGAGATTCAATCGCGTCTAAGATCAGGTCAGGCGTAAGAGAGGCGTAGGCAAAATCCTTTTGCTCTGTCATTAGCGGCCACCACTGAAAAAGCTGGTTTCTTTACTCACTCGCTCATCAGCACCCACTTGTTCAATGGTAAATTGTACCTTGGAAACTGATTTATTAAGGTCATACGGGTCAACAGACACAGAGATAGGCTGACTAAATACTTCACCAGAAGCAATCGTCAGTTCTGTCGGGCCAACCCAGTGTGGGTCCGTCAATCCGGTCACCGAAAGCCGATAGGTTTGCGTTTGCGGCGTTTTATTAATGACTTTAAAGGTATAAGTATTCTCCACTAACCCTTCAATAGTTTCACGGTAAAGCGCGTTTCTGTCCCGCAAGATATCGAAGCCGATGCTGGAAATACTCATTAAATTCCAAACGAATAAACCACACATCGCCAATAATACTAAACCGTAGCCAATGATTTTCGGTCGAACAACGTCGGTCTTCTGTCCTTGTAATTTATGTTCAGTGGTATAAGCAATTAGCCCTTTGTCATAGCCCATTCTCGTCATTGTATTATCACAAGCATCAATACACGCACCACAGTTGATGCACTCGTATTGCAAGCCATCGCGAATGTCGATACCGGTCGGGCACACTTGCACACAAAGGTCACAATCAATGCAATCACCCAAACCTAATGCTTTAGGGTCGGCTTTTCGAGAGCGAGGGCCACGGGTTTCACCGCGCGATTCATCATAGCCAACGATAAAGGTGTCTTTATCAAACATCGATGATTGAAAACGCGCATAAGGACACATGTGTGTACAAACGATAGAGCGCATCCAACCCGCATTAAGATAGGTACAAGTCGCAAAAAATAGCACCCAAAAGGTCACCGCAAAACTGGCGTTAAAAGTGAAAAAGCGGCTATAAAGTTGCTCTACAGGCACAAAATAACTGGCAAATGCTAGCCCGGTGAGAATAGACACTGCCCACCACGCAGTATGTTTTGCCGTTTTACGCCAAATCTTGTTGCCACTCCAGGGACTTTGGTCGAGTTTTTTTCGTTTATTTGCTTTGCCTTCAAACAACTCTTCAAACCAAATAAATATAAAGGTCCATACCGTTTGCGGACAAGTGTAGCCACACCAGACACGGCCAAGGTAGGTGGTGAAAAAGAATAAAGCAAACGCGGCAATAATGAACACCCCGGCGAGCAGGGTCAGATCTTGTGGGAAAATAGTCAGCCAGAAAATGTGGTATCTGTCTTGGTCGATGTCAAATAACACCGCTTGGCGACCGTCCCAACGCAGCATAGGCAAAGCGATAAATAACCCCAGTAGAAACCAGCCAATTACCTTTCGCAGCCGTTGAAACACGCCCTTTACACTGCGAACATAAATGGTACTACCAGGATCATAACGATCCACGCTGGCTTTTTTATTTGCTTTCGTCCCTTTTGAGGGAAGCTCTTTGACGTCAATTTTGTTGACGGAGTTCTTTTCTGACAAAACCGGATCCTCACATTGCGCTGCGTTGCTTCTTTGAGCGACTTATGCAGTATTAGTTTTATTCTATACCGCGAGCTTTTAACAGCGCAGCTTTAAAGTCGTTTTCGCAGTCTTTTTTAATGCCTGGGATCATGTCTCCTTCAGGGGTTTCAAGCATTTTCAGATGATAAATAATCAAATCATCTGGCACTTCGAGTAAATCGCCTTCATATCCGGCTTCTTGCGCCAGCTTTGCCAATACTTGAGCCAGACTTAAGTCAGCGTGCTTCAGCCAATAAGGTTGGAGTAATTCAATCACTTCATTTACGCGGTGACACTGCATCGACAGATCCTCTTAGTTATCAAAACAACAGGCCATATTATTTACCGTTACGAGGGCATAACACAGCACTTAATCAAACAAGTATACGGGATTGGGGTCGGTGAATAACAGTAATAATTGTAGGGAATAAGCTAGCAGGAAGAAGTTATCAGGATGGCAAGAGGAGCCACCCCTTGCCTTAGCCAAAAATTAACTCTGGCTGCGTTGGCGGTGCGCGTGAAGGCGGCTTTACCTCAATTTGGTTATGCCACAAAGGCACTGCCATATAAGGTAAAGACAGGGTATCAATTTGTGATTGCGCCGCTAATTGAGAGAGCTTAGCAGGAGAGATGAAAACGGAAGCAAAGCCCAAACACATAGGGCAATAAGAGCTGCTGATGGCTTGAGCGCCGTCAGTGTCAGCGAGCACAACCGGGAAAAAGCCCGCTTGGCCACAAATGAAGACGTGTTTACCATTGCTATCAACCGAGGACGAGGCAGCCAAAGTCATCAGTAACACAGAGACTGATAAGAGGTATGCAGGTGCTTGTTGCATTAGGGAACGTCGGAAGATCATCACAGCCTCATATTTGAGCAGTTTTTAATTTAACCTAAATTTGATTTTTTCGCTAAGCATTCTTGCCATAAGCGCTCAAAATCAGGCAAATGTCTTGAGTGTAAGACTGAAATCACGCTTTCAGCCTAGCCCTATGTCTGCCTGACAGGTAATATCTGAGCCATTGTCAGAGTCACCAAAAAAATACCTTATGAACGCTATTAACGTACTGCTGTTAAGCGGCGGAGAAAGTGCCGAACACGAAGTTTCTTTGCGCTCCGCGCAATTCATTGCATCCGCATTATCCAGTTTGCCCCAGATTGCTGTAACCGAAGTGGTCATTAACCAACAAGGGCAGTTTACCGATAGTCAGGGCCAGTTTTGTGAGTTAAGCATGGACCGTCGTTTAACCTTATCAAACGGCGACTCTGTGGAAGTCGACTTTGCCATACCTTGTATTCATGGCTACCCAGGTGAAACCGGCACAATCCAATCTTACTTTGAGATGATAAAACTGCCTTATTTAGGTTGTGGCCCCGAAGCGAGCAACCTTTGCTTTAATAAGATCAGTTCAAAAATGTGGTTTGACGCGTTACAAGTTCCCAACACGCCATCTCTCTTTTTAACCCGTTGCGATGAAGCAGCCTTAGCAGAAATAACGCAAGCATTTGAGCAATGGGGCAGCGTATTTATCAAAGCCGCCTCTCAAGGTTCTTCGGTGGGTTGTTACCTGGTGAATGACAAAGCTGAACTGAGACACAAGCTTGAACTGGCTTTCGGATATTCAGATTATGTCTTGGTAGAGCAAACGGTGAAAGCCAGAGAATTAGAAATTGCGGCCTATGAATACCAAGGTGAAATCATTGCCACAGTGCCAAGTGAAATTATTTGCCCAGACGACACATTTTATACATACGAAGAGAAATACGCCGCCGACAGTCATTCGTTAACACAAGTCACCGCGAAAAATTTATCGGCAGAGCAAGTTGCCCAAATGCAGCAGTATGCAAAAACCGTTTTCAGGGGCATGAAATTACGTCACTTATCACGCATCGACTTTTTCCTTACCGACGATAATCGCATCTTACTGAACGAGATAAATACCTTCCCGGGAATGACTGCAACCTCTATGTTTCCTAAGATGTTGGCTAACCACGGCCACGATTTCAGTCAATATTTACAGCAAATTATCCTGAGGTGCACCAAAAGTAATTAGTCACGGTGAGCTGACAAATGTTGCGTTATAAAGGTGAGAGCAAGCTTTAACTAATGTTGTTTAACACTTAGGGTTAAATGGATATAATTGTTATAAAATTAAAACTAATAGCCATAGGATGGCAAAAATTTGGAGTTCAATGTGATTAAAGCTAAAACCATAAACTTAATTCGTGGAGTAATGATTTTATTCGTTGCAGCCTTTTCTATTCAAAGCTTAGCAAGCTCTGCTGATATGTCTGAAGACGCAATAGCAGAAAGGGTTAAACCGGTTGGTAATGTTTATTTAGATGGTGAGTTGCCCGATGTTGCTGCGGCTACAAGCTCTTCGGAAGCAAGCTCTGAGCCTAGAGACGGTGCGACTGTTTATAATACAAAGTGTATGGCGTGTCATGCGACAGGTGCGGCCGGAGCCCCGATTAAAGGCGATGCGGGACAGTGGGCTGCGAGAATCAGTCAAGGTAAAGAAACCCTTTATTCTCATGCCATTAATGGCTTCAACGCTATGCCTGCCAAAGGAACATGTATGGACTGTAGTGATGACGAAATTAAAGTGGCCGTTGACTACATGATTGAAGGCCTATAACGCTTAACGTTTAGTCTAACTGCTTGTTAGGCAGAGAAAACCTGTATATACTCACAGTTAACTGTTAGTATATACAGGTATTATTATGAAGCCTTTAACGAAGCGACAAGCACAGATTCTAGAGCTAATTCGAGATCAAATTAACTCTACAGGTATGCCCCCAACACGTGCTGAGTTAGCACGCACTCTAGGCTTTAAAAGTGCCAATGCTGCTGAAGAGCATTTAAAAGCCCTTGCCAAAAAAGGGGCGATAGAAATTTTGCCAGGGACTTCTCGAGGTATCAAGTTAGTTGATAACCCAACTGCAAATGATGACACTATTCCTCTTGTCGGCCGAGTAGCCGCAGGTGAGCCGATCTTGGCTCAAGAGCATGTTGAGTGCGATTATAAAATCGATCCTACAATGTTTCACCCCGAAGCCCATTTCTTACTGCGTGTCACTGGTATGAGCATGAAAGATATAGGGATTTTAGATGGTGACCTTTTAGCTGTTCACAAAACTCAAGATGTAAAAAATGGACAAGTCGTTGTTGCTAGAATTGAAGATGAGGTAACAGTAAAGCGGTATGAGAGAGAGGGCTCAGCGAAAGATGTTTTGCTGCATCCTGAAAATGCTGACTTTGAAACTATCGTCGTCGATTTACAATATGAATCATTTGACATAGAAGGCGTAGCTGTTGGCATTATTCGAAACACTTCATGGATGTAGATGAGGTCACACCTCAAATAAGTGTTGTATTTCTCCTGGTCTCATAGGCTTGGAGATGTAGTAACCTTGGCCGTATTCGCAGCCAATCTCTACGAGCTTTTCATGCTGCTGCATGGTTTCAATGCCTTCGATAATGACTTGGAATCCCAAGTCATTACTGATATCCCTCACCGCGCGCATCAGTGATAGGTCTTTCTTTGAACTTAGCATTCTTTGTGTAAATGAATGGTCCACTTTTATAAAGTCTATGGGGTACTCAAATAATGCATTCAATGAACTAAACCCTGTACCGAAGTCATCCATGCCTACTTTGACGCCTGCTTGCCTGAGCTTTTCTAATGAATCAAACGCGGTTTGATTTTGCCTCACAAACTCTTTTTCGCTGAATTCAAATACTAAGCTATTAGGTGCAATGCGACAGCGCTTAATGGTTTTAATGAGCTCATTCACTGCCGGTTCACTCAGCAAATGTTTCGGCGAGAGGTTAACCGCTACGCGGATATGTTTGTTGCTGGGGTTTAAGTGTTGCCATTTCTTTAATTGAATGCAGGCTTGCTGCAGTATGTGCCGGTCTAATTCGATAATTAACCCGCTGCGTTCAGCAAAAGGGATAAAATCTAACGCCCTTCGTAATGTACTGGTTTTATCTTGCCACCTTGCAACTACTTCAAAACCCATTAACGCGTTGTCCCTTAGGCGGATCATAGGTTGGTAGTGTGGAATAATTAAGCCTTTCGCAAGCGCGTTTGATAGCTTGTGCTGCTGGATTTGCTCTTGTTGCTGATATTGCATTTCTTGATAAAAGCAAAACTCGCTGTCTTGGGATTTAGCCTGATACATGGCCATGTCCGCTTGCTGCAATATTTGCTCAACAGAATGAAAGCTGGCATTTACCTGACAAATTCCCAAGTGGCAGCTGGACTGAATTTGCAAGCCTTTTACGGTTAATGGTTGACTGAAGCTTTGAATGATTCTTTCAGTTATATCCAAAATGTCTTGCTGCTGGCTAATTCGATCAAGTAATACAATAAACTCGTCTCCGCCTAACCTGGCGACAATATCATTTTGCCTGATGCATTGACTAAGTAGCCTTGCGATAGCAATGAGCAGTTGGTCGCCAATGTGATGGCCATGGCTTTGATTAACGGTTTTGAACTGATCCAAATCTATAAAGACGACGGCAAACGTTTCACTTGGGTGGCGTTTTACGCGTTTCAGCGCTTGGTCTAATTTCTCCGCGAATAAGGCACGGTTCGGCAATTGAGTTAACGAATCGTACAAAGAGCCATAGCTTAGTTGTTCTGTTGCACTTTGATACTGTTTGAGCTCGTGCTCTAAGCGCTGATTTGTTTGGTGCAGGCGTTCAAGTTTTTCTTGTACCTGTTGTTCAAGGTTTACTTCACTTTCAATCGAAAACTGCAGCATTTGCTGCTGCATGACCAGGCTGCAAAGCGCGGCGGTGTAATTGATAAGCTCTTGAATAATTGTATTTATTTTATGTTTGTTGTCTTGGCTTGATAAAGCAAACACGCCAATTATATTGCCTTGATGCGTCAGCGGCGTGCCATACCAAGCGATATTCTGTTGCGTATTCGGATCTAATTTGTTCAACATTAATGGGGTGAATAAGCGGTTTGTGCCGTGCTTGATAATGGCTTCTGCCAGTTGTTTGTGCAGTGCCGTCGCACAAACTTTGCCACTTGAATATTGCATACTTAAATGCCCGTCGTGCTGCAGCATCACATGCAATTGTACGTCACTCAGGTAATTAATAAGATAAGCGTTCAATTGTTGGCACAACTGGTCTGTAGCCAAGTTTTCAGCGGCTGTCATGGCTAGCTGGCGGTAGATGTTGTAGCGAGTATGGCGTTCGTTCGACCACTGTGAGATTTCGCGGATCCGGGCATGCATAATTTGAATAATCAGTGCGTACCACTGCGGAAAGTGAAATTCCGCCTCGATAAAAAGGTATAACTCAGGGTGTTTCAAGTTATTCAAAGGCAGCTTAATTTGTTGCCATTGATGACCTTGAGACTCCGCACTGTATTGGCGAAGCATCGACAGACAGTCTGCTGCGTTGCTTTGACTATGGGTAATGGCTTGTATCGCTAAGCTGTCTTCATGATTGCCCAGAGCTAATTGATAGACGTATTGCTTTGGCCTTTCTGAGCTAAAATCCATCAGAAAACAATGTTGTACGTTGGCAACCAAACTCAAAAAATCGAAACAAAATTCCAGCAGGGTATTCACCGCTTGGGCATTATCGTCTGTTTTGTCGATATTAGAAGCGTACTGAGGCGGTAAGGGAACTTGAAATAGCTCACTCAGGGCTTCACTCATGTGTTTATTGGTATGCAAATCAAATTGCAGAGGCGATTGAGGCTGCCTGTCCGTGTGCCATTGCGGGTTTTCCTTCACCGAGAGAGCCTCACATTATTGATGTATCCTTTAAGATTAGCAGCCAAAATTCAGTGAGCAATAAAACAGCAATAATTGGTGCTTCTTTCTTAACGATAGCTGCGCTTTGACGGTTGGGTTTGAGCCCCTTTCATTTTTATTATCCCAAGCTATGGTTAACCATACCCCTTATCTCAAACAGGGCCATATTGATGCGGCCATATACCTTGCTTTGGAGCATGCTATTTCTTTTTACGCTGTCTGCTCATGCTGCCAAGCCGCCAACCATTACTCTGGCTAAAACTTATCAAGGGGATGAAGTTCTATCAGATTATTTTGTCAGTGAGAAGTTTGACGGTGTCAGAGCCTTTTGGGACGGCCGTCGTCTGATTACTCGAGGTGGCCACCCTATTATTACGCCGTCTTGGTTTACTGATGGCTTTCCTACTCAACCTTTAGATGGTGAACTTTGGGCTGGCTATGGCCGGTTTGATCAAGTATCCGGATTGGTTCGCAGTCATAATGCAAAGACTGAACGTTGGCGTGAGGTCATCTTTTTGGTATTTGATGTTCACCAATACGAGATGACATTCGGTGAGCGTTATCAGTTAATGGCTAAGTTGCTAGAGGCTTCAGATAACTCCTATATTCGCCTTGTTAAGCAACGCGCTATTGCAACGCCTAAGGCATTGACGCAACACCTCGATGATGTACTTGCCAAGGGCGGTGAAGGTTTAATGCTCAAGAAAAAAGACAGTCTTTATCAGTTTGGCCGCAGCAACAGTTTACTCAAAGTGAAGCGCTACCAAGATGCAGAAGCAACCGTGGTAGGCCACTTGTCTGGCAAGGGCAAGTTTCAAGGTTTATTAGGCGCCTTGCTCGTGACAACACCACAAGGCCTACAATTTAAGATCGGCTCAGGCTTTAGCGAACAAGAGCGAAAGTATCCACCGCCGATTGGCAGCCGTATTCAATACAAACATTATGGCCTGACTCCACAAGGTGTGCCCAGATTCGCTTCCTACTTAAGGTTAAGACCAAAATTATAAGCTGAAGTAAGCAATGGATTTTTTGATTTTTTCGTCAAAAGTACTGGACTCGAATAATACAAATCCGTACTATTCCCAGCTCTGATGTTTGGCACCCGTAGCTCAGCTGGATAGAGCGTTGCCCTCCGGAGGCAAAGGCCACAGGTTCGACTCCTGTCGGGTGCGCCATGTCTTCGCAAAACATCAAACTAGTGGCGGATGTAGCTCAGTTGGTAGAGCCCCGGATTGTGATTCCGGTTGTCGCGAGTTCAATCCTCGTCATTCGCCCCATTCTTACTTGTGACCTTTCCTGTTCCAAATATCAATTTTTAAACTTCTTTTAACTCTATTATCAAACTAAGAAATAGCCCTGTTGCTGTTTATCATTTCATTGATATTTAGCAGTAAATCAGTGTAAATACTGAACCATTGTCGCCATTAGCCAGTATCATGTAGGTAACCTTTTTAGAAGTTGATGGATCAATGCGCGCTCTTTTGCTTGGCTGTAGCAGTTTTTTATTATTGGCTTGCTCTGTGCAGTCCCCTTCGGAACCGACCCCTGTGTTGTTGAACCCTGAACAATGGGTGAGTGAGCATTTGGCTGAATCAGGCTCGGATCTCTTTAGTCAGTTAGAAAACATCCCCCAGTTAAAAGCCTTGGTAGATGAGGGCTTAAGTAATAACCCGCAGTTACAACAAAGTAAAAGCCAACTGGCAGCCAGCGTGGCGCTGTTAGAGCTGGCGCAGGCTGAAATGTGGCCTGAAATTTCGGCTTATTTAACGGCAGGCCGGCAAGATAATGGTAATAATATCGCTAACTCCGCTCAGCTGGGAATCGATTTCAACTGGGAAATTGACCTATGGGGAAAGTTGGATGACCAAGCTCAGGCAGCATTATTAGACGCCAAAACACAGCTGCATCAATATCAAGCCGCACAGCAAAACTTGGTGGCAACAATAAGCCAAGATTGGTTTAATCTGCTCACCGCGCAGCAACAGCTGGCGTTAATCGAACAACGCAGAGATAACTTACAGCAAAACTTGGCCATTATTGAAGACGGTTATCAATCGGGTATTCGTCAATCTCTCGACGTGTTTCTGTCACGGGCTGATGTCGCTGGCGCGCAAGCTAATGTGGCAGGTAAGCAAGATCAGCTTAACCAATCCAGTCAGGCGTTAGAGCTAAGCCTCGGCCGTTATCCTAGCGGACGATTACGGGCAACCGGAGAGTTGGCGCTCAATATTGCTAAATTGCCTGCCGGCTTACCTTCTGAAATGCTGCAGCGCCGACCTGATATTCAAGCGGAGTACACCAATTTGAGCGCAGCGAATGCGCGAATTGCGGTCGCTTACAAACAGAAGTTTCCCAGTTTGCGCTTAACTTCCCGCGTAGGAGGCAGTTCTAACGAACTGAATGATTTGCTGCAGCCTGAAAGCCTAGTTTGGAATGTCTTTGCCAACCTGACTTCGCCGTTACTTGATGCGGGTCGTTTACAAGCTCAGCAACAACAAAAACAAGCTTTAGCGGAAGCGGCATCCGCTCAGCTTCGCAACAAAGTATTGAGCGCGTTTGCAGAAGTGGAGTCTGCTTTAAATGCTGAAACGTCTTTGGTTGAGCAACTCGATAGGGTCATTGTGGCCGCCGACAATTCTATTCAGGCCGAACAATTAGCGTTTGAGCAGTATCAAGCGGGTTTGGTGGAATACGTGACGGTATTGGAGTCGCAACGTCGCTCATTTGATAGTCAAAGCACCCGTATTGATATTCGTAACCTACGGCTGCAAAACCGCATCAATCTACTACTAGCTTTAGGGGGCGGGTTACCGCAAGCCCCACGATGGGCTGAATCCAAGGAAGTAACACCATGAAAAACTCTGCTATCTCGCCGTGGTTAGCGCGCAGTGGCCGTTTTATATTGCCTCTTATTATTGTTGCCATCAGTGTGTTTGTGGCGCAGTATTTAATGGCTAACAAACCGGAGGCTAAGAAACGTCCACAGGCGAAGTCGGCCAAGGTACAAGTGGAAGTAGTCACGCTTTCTCCTCAGCCTTACCAAGTAAAGGTTGCAAGTTTTGGTACCATTTCCCCTCGTAGTCAGGGAGCATTAGTTAGCCAAGTAGCGAGTACGGTAAATAGCTTGTCAGACAGTTTTGCCGTAGGCGGCTTTTTTGAACAAGGGGACGTCTTACTCACTCTTGACCAGCGCGATTTTAAAGCTGCTAAAAGCATTGCTGATGCCAGTTTAGTAGAAGCGAAACTGGCCCTTGCTGAAGAACAAGCGCGAGCTGCCCAAGCTAAGCGAGACTGGCAACGGTTAGGCAAAGGAAGCAAAGCCAATGAATTGGTGCTGCGTAAGCCGCAATTAGCTGCTGCTCAGGCCGCGGTGAGTTCTGCCAAAGCTAAACTTGAACAAGCCAAGTTGGATTTAGAGCGTACCGTGATACGTGCGCCATACGCGGGCAGAGTACTACAAAAGCATGTTGATTTAGGCCAGTTTATTAATAGCGGCACTCAGCTAGCTAATATCTATGCCGTTGACTATGTGGAAGTGCGCTTACCGCTTAATAGCAGTCAGCAGGCGGTGATTGATTTGCCTGAGCTATACCGTCAAGGCCAAGCCGAACCAGCACAACCGCAGGTGACCATCGCCGCGCAATTTGGCCGTGACAGTTTTCACTGGCAAGGACAAATTGTGCGCACCGAGGGGGCCCTAGATACCAACTCTCGTCAGCTGTATGCCATTGCGCGTATCGATGACCCTTACGGTGTGGTTAATCAAGACAAACCACCGCTAAAAATCGGCCAGTTTGTCGACGCAAAAATTACCGGTAAAACGTTGCAAAATGTGTTCGTATTACCGCGCCATGCGGTGTATCAAAGCCGCCAAGTGATTGTTTTTGAAAATGGCACCTTGCAGCGTAAAGACGTCTCTGTTCGCTGGGCCGACGATGAACACTTTGTTATCGACTCCGGCTTAACGGCTGGGCAAATGCTGGTCACCACGCCATTGGGCAACGTGATTTCGGGCACCCAAGCGAAACTCGCGACGGAGTCACCTTAATGCATGGTTTAATTCGTTGGTTTACACACAATCATGTCGCCGCAAATTTATTGATGGTGCTGATTTTAGCTTCCGGGCTTTATTCCCTCAAAACCAAGATCCCTCTTGAAGTTTTCCCTTCATTTGAGATGGATTTGGTTTCTGTCAACGTTGCGCTGCCTGGTGCAACGCCGGAAGACGCCGAAGAAAGCTTAGCAATTCCCATTGAAGAGGCCATTCTCGATGTTGAGGGCATTAAAGAGGTTACTTCTACATCTAACGAAGGCGCGAGTCGCGTTACCATAGAAGTCGATCCTAATTACGATACCTTTCGGGTAAAAGACGAAATTAAAAACCGTGTTGATGCACTGAATACATTGCCCAGTGATGCTGAGCGACCGATGATCAGCCAAACCATTCACCAGAAAGAAGTGATTAGCGTGTCACTGTCTGGGGCATTGTCTGAGCTAGAATTACGGCAGTTGGGTGAGCAGGTTCGCGACGATTTACAGTCTATTGCTGGTATTTCTCACGTGGCGCTTGAGTCGGTGAGGCCTTATGAAATCTCAATAGAAGTGTCGGAGCTTACATTACGGGAATATAACCTCACCATGGCGCAAGTCAGCGATGCGGTGAAAGCGGCGTCGCTGGATTTATCGGGAGGTAGCATTAAAACCTTGGGTGGTGAAATTTTGCTGCGCAGTAAGGGCCAAGCGTATCGCGGCGATGAATACGGCAACATAGTGGTTCGTACAGCTGCGGACGGCTCACGCTTGCTGCTTTCGGATATTGCAACCATCAAGGATGGCTTCGAAGAAAACCCCATTAAATCTCGCTTTAATGGCGAGTCTGCCGTCATGATTGAAGTTTATCGGGTAGGGCAGCAAAGTGCGATTGAGGTAGCTGAAAAAGTCAAAAGTTACATCGCTGAAAAGCGCCCTCATTTACCCAATGGCGTGAGTATTGATTATTGGAAAGATCGCTCTAAGGTGGTGAAAGCGCGGATCAAAACCTTGACCGATAGCGCAATCCAAGGTTGTATCTTGGTCATCATTTTACTGGCGATTTTTTTGCGCCCTTCTATCGCCATCTGGGTGACCTTGGGCATTCCTGTGAGTTTTATGGGGGGCTTGTTAATGATGCCCACCTTAGATATCACCTTAAACGTGATTTCCTTATTTGCGTTTATATTAGTACTGGGCATCTTGGTGGATGACGCCATTGTTACCGGAGAAAACGTTTATGCCCACCAGCAGCGTGGCAGTTCACCGTTAAAAGCCGCCATAGAAGGCACGCAAGAAGTTTCTGTGCCGGTCACATTCGGCATCTTGACCACTATTGCTGCATTTGCGCCATTGTTGATGATAGAAGGCACGCGAGGCAAAATTTTTGCGCAAATTCCCCTTATCGTCATCCCTGTTTTGCTGTTTTCTTTGATTGAGTCGAAGCTGGTATTGCCGGCGCATTTAAAAAACATTCAACTACGCCAAGCTAAGCCTAGCCGTTTTAGTCGTTGGCAAGAAGCCTTTGCTAACGGGTTTGAACGCTTTATCTTACGGTTTTATCGACCATTTTTAGCCAAAGTGATTCGCCGCAGATACTTGTCGTTGTCAGTGGCGATAGGCATTGCGATTATTGTTTTTACCATGGTTTTCAGTGGTTGGACGCGCTTTATTTTCTTCCCTCGGGTACCGGCAGAGACTGCCCGAGCAGTCGTGACCATGCCTGCGGGCACCGCGTTTGCCAGTACGGATTTTTACGTGCAAAAAATGCTGGATGCTGCGATTGAACTACAAGATAAATACCGCGATCCTGAAACCGGCGACAGCGTGATTCTCGACATTTTTTCAACCACGGGATCAAGTGGTGGCCAAGGCAGCGGTAATGCAGCCAAAGGCCGAGTCATGTTTGAAATTCAACCCCCTGAAGAACGAACGATTACGGTCTCAACTAACCAGTTAGTAAAAGAGTGGCGCTCACTGATTGGCCCTATTCCTGGAGTAGAAAGCTTAACCTTCCGGGCTGAAATTGGCCGCGGCGGCGATCCTATCAATGTGCAATTGAGTGCAGCAGATTTTTCCGTTTTACGCCAAGCAGCAGATGACTTAAAAGCGCAATTAGCGCTTTATCCTGGGGTATTTGATATCGGTGATAGTCTGGCTAAAGGTAAAACTGAACTGCAGCTCAATATTAAACCGCAAGCCCAAGCCCTTGGCCTGACATTGGCAGATTTAGCGCAGCAGGTACGCCAAGGTTTTTATGGTTATCAAGTACAGAGGATCCAGCGAGGCAGGGAAGACGTTAAAGTATTTATTCGTTACCCGGAAGCGGAGCGACAGTCTTTGTTCAATCTAAACAACATGATGATCCGCACCCGTGATGGCGCGCAAGTGCCATTTGTGGAAGTGGCTAGCGTTAGCATAGGCCAAAGCCCGGCCAGTATTACGCGTAAAGATCGTAAACGTATTTTGAATGTAACCGCCGATGCAGAAAAAGAAACCGCTGATATTGAAGCGATAAAGCGTGACTTACAGCAGGTGATGTCAGATCTCTCATTACAATATCCAGGCTTAACGTATTCTCTTGAAGGCGAGGCAAAAGAGCAAAGCGAGTCGTTTACCAGCTTGGCATTTGGCTTGTTTTTTGTGTTGTTTGCTATTTATGCTTTATTGGCGATCCCATTTAAGTCTTACACTCAACCTTTTGTGGTGATGTCGGTGATTCCTTTTGGCGGCATAGGCGCTATTGTGGGTCATTGGATCATGGATATGCCGCTTACCATTATGTCGATGATGGGCATGTTGGCGCTGACGGGGGTCGTGGTCAACGACTCCTTGGTGCTGGTGGATTACATTAACCGCCAACGAGCGAAAGGTATTCATGTGAGAACGGCGGTGCGCAGTGCTGGGGTTGCCAGGTTTAGAGCCGTATTGTTAACTTCAATCACCACGTTTGCGGGCTTGATGCCTTTGATTTTTGAAAAGAGTACCCAAGCGCAGTTCTTGATCCCGATGGCGGTGTCACTTGGCTTTGGCATTTTATTTGCCACCATGATTACCTTGCTATTGGTGCCAGTGAACTACCTGTTATTGCATGACTTAAAAGTTGCGTTGAGTCGATTTAAAGCTTACCAGTTTGGCACCGCGGTCACTAAGGTATAAATCGTCTTATTGATTTGGCGCAATGGGCAGGGTTAGGCTAAATCCACAGCCGCCCGCAGCTGGCTGAAAGTGGTTAATTTCCCCTTTCAGGCCTTGCTTCACAAGGTTATAGACCATGTGTAAGCCAAGGCCTTTATTGCCTTTTCCCCGGCTACTGGTGTAAAAAGCGTCGAACACTTTGTCGACTAAGTGCGGTGCAATGCCGGGGCCGTTGTCCTCTATTAAGAGCACCAGCACGGCTTGCGATGTAGGTTGCTGGTGAGCTTCACCTTGTGTCGCTGCTGAGTTTTTATTGAGTATCTTTGCGCTGACCTTGAGCTGGCCTTGAGTCGCATCGCATAAACCGTGTTCCATCGCATTTTGCAGTAAGCTTTCTAACACTTGCCCCAGCATTTGGCTGTCTATGATTACGCTTTGCTCTGGCGCTTCTACGCTAATGTTCAGTAGCGCTAATTGTTGTTGATAAGGGGTGAGGTACAGCTTTACGTTGGCCGTTAACCAGTCATTCAGCACTATGTTATCGTTGCGGTTTTGACTGTGTTGTAGCGCAGAGAGGCGCTTAAATTGTGACACTAATTGGGCAATTTTGTCGATGTTAACATCGATGAGGCTCTGACTTTCTAGTCCTACGTTGATAGCGTGCACTAGCTTATTTTTTGAAATAGTGCCTGAAGATAAATCTTGTTGTAACTCTTTAAAAACTTCTGGTTGTAAACTGGCTGCGGTTTTTATCACTCCCAAAGGGGTATTCATTTCATGCGCCATGCCAATGACTAAGTCGTTGAGTGCTGCATGTTTTTCTGCCGCAATAAGCTCTTTTTGAGTATGTTGTAATTGCGCTAAGGTTGATCTAAGTTGCTGATTTAAATGTTGCTGGGTTTGCTCTGCCAGCTTTTGTTTTATTAACTCGCCGAGTAATGAGCCAAACAGGCGTAAAATATGACTTTGGTAAATTTCAAAAGGCCTGTGTTGTAATAAGTTGTCACACGCGACCCAGCCAATGACTACATCTTTATCCCATATGGCGATGGCGGCATTCCAACCGTGGCCGACTTCAATGATTTCTCCTTGCTTTTCGGTAAATTCGTATAAGCTTTGATCGTGCCAGACGCAGACCTTGCCTTGGGTCGATACTTCATGAATAACCTGTTTTACTTTATCCAAGATTGGGGCGGTATCGTGACTTTCACTGCGAACATTACCTACTTCGTCTGTCCCCCAGGTTCCTCGCATCCACTGCTGGCCGTCCGTCTTTTGCTCTATCATCAAGATACCCATGCGGTCGATGGCAAGGTGATTGAGGCAGTTTTCTACCGCGAGACGGAACAAGTCATCTAAGGTCGGCGCCTTACCTAACTCAATGGCAATTTCATTAAGTTTAAACAGTTGCTGGTAAAACTCAGGGTTATCACTTTGGGTGGTAAGCTGGGCTGATGCATCGTTTGAGTAAGTGATTAATTTAGCCATAAAACGCTTTACCGTATAAGTAGTTAGCCATGGAAGCGAATCGCTTAGTCTAATATACAGCTTAGCTTGCAATCGTTAACTGCAAGACAGAATTGTCAGTTTTTATGTTTTTGTGCGATAAAATTTAGCGTTTTGATGACGTTGCCCAGTTCAAAAACTTGATGATTTCTCAGCTGATAGTGTGATCTCTTTGGTATTTACTGGTCAATTTTCAGACTTTTTTACTGCGCCGAGTAAAATAGCCGATTGAATATTTTGCTAAACCGCTCAAGGAAGAAAACCCTTCATGGCTAGCCTTGCTCCTAACGCTGATTTACTCGTCAGTCTCAGCCACCAAACCTGCGCAGATATGCGCTTTTGTCTTGATCAAAAAGGCTGTATATCAGCACACAATGATATCGCCGCCGCGACGTTAGTTGATGTGGCTAATATTCAACAATGCTGCATGGCACTATCGTCTAGTATCGCTTGGGTCAGTTTATGGAATTTGGTGAAATCCAAACAACAAGTGCAGCAAGACATCGAATTGGTGATAGCGGGCAAAGCCCAGGTATTCTCAGCGAACTTACAATCTTTAGAGCATGACGGCGCTATCTTGATATACGTACGCCTTAGCGCTGGCGAGTTGCTAGATAGCCCTTTGTATCAACGTATTTTTGCCGGTGCCAGCGACTTGATGGCCTACGTAGACCCTACGCATCAGTTAGTCCTTGCTAACAACAGCTTCCGTCGCTTCTTTGAATTAAGCCAACTCAATGTGCCATTTAGTGCGTTGTTTGAATCGAATTTATTTCAGTTACATATTGCACCGCGCTTAAAGCTAGTGGCCAAGGGGTCAGTGTGTACTCACCAGTTTTGGCTTGACCAAGGCAGCCAACGCCGTTGTTTAGAAGTCAGTTATAGTCCCTATACGAACGCGGCACAATGGCAAGGCGTCATTGTCAGTGCGCGGGACATCACTGAGCGCGTGATGGCGGATCAAGCCAAAGTATTAGCAAGTACGGTATTTGATAACGTGGCCGACGCCATTTTAATTGAGGATGCGAAGCAGCGCACCGTATCGGTCAACCAAGCTTTTTGCGATATAACAGGTTTTAGTAAAAGTGATGTGGTTGGGCGCAGCAATGTACTGCTGGGGGCGAGTCGCAACAATCAAAACAACTTACGCAAAATGTGGCGAGACATTCATAAACACGGCTTTTGGCGTGGAGAGATGTGGGGGGTGCGCAAAGATGGCAGTGAATTTCCCGGCTGGCTTTGCATTACCGCAGTGCAAGACGACGAACGCAAAAGGGTGAATAAATACGTTTCGTTATTCTCTGATTTAACCGATAAAAAGCGCCACGAAGCACGTATTTGGCGACAAGCCAATTATGACGCGCTAACGGGGATAGCTAACCGCCAGCGTTTTGAGTCGTTTTTAGAAGAGCGCATGGCACAGTCTTTACCCGGAGTGTTATTGTTCTTGGAGTTTGAGAACTTCAAAGAAACCAACGATCGTTTGGGTCACTCGGTGGGGGACCAAATCCTGCAAGAAATTGCCCTGCGGATGCTAGCGGTGACCGCCCAACAAGATTTATCTGCGCGTTTTGGTGGCGCGGAATTTGCCATTTTACTGACCGATGGCACTAGCATTACTGCGCAAACACAGGTGTGTTTAGCTTTGTTAGAGCGCATGGCGCAGCCGTTTGAAATTGATAATAAGAGTATTTATCTCAGTTGTCATATCGGCATAGCGAGTGGGCCGCAAGATGCAACACAGAGCGGCGACTTACTGAGTAAAGCTTACTTGGCGATGACCCAAGCCAAGCAACAAAACGAATCGCGCTTTTTGCGCTATAACAATGAGTTGGCGCAAACCAATCGACTTAAGATCAACATGGAGTATGAGCTGCGCCGAGCGCTTAAGCACAATGAGTTTGAGCTTTGTTACCAACCAATTGTAAACCTAGGCTCGGGGGAGTTGGTGGCGGTAGAAGCTTTATTGCGCTGGCGTCACCCTGCGCGAGGCTTATTAAAGCCAGAAGACTTTATCGACGCGATAGAAGCTGCTGGCATGATTAACCCTATGGGTGAGTGGGTATGTGAGCATGCACTCGCGCAAATGGTGGCATGGCGAGCGCTTGGCTGTGATTATCGCCGCCTTGCCCTGAACATTTCTAACGTACAGCTAAAGAGTTTGGGCTTTTTCCGCCATCTAAAAGCCATGATGCAAACCTATCAAGTAGCGCCAAGTGAGTTGATTTTGGAGATCACCGAGCACTTTATCTTGGACGCTAAGCATGAGGTCATGCTGCAATTTGAACATTTGCAGCAACAAGGGCTACAGGTAGCGCTGGACGATTTTGGTTGTGGTTACTCGTCGCTCTCTTATTTGAAGAAGTTTCCTGTTAACTTGCTCAAGTTGGATGACAGCTTTATTCAAGATATTGAAACTTCTGAGGTTGATCATTTACTGGTGGAAACGACCATACAGTTAGCCCAGAAAATGGGCCTGCAAGTGGTTGCAGAAGGCGTGGAGCGACAAGCGCATTTTGATTATTTAGCTTCGCTTGGTTGTCACCACATGCAAGGTTACCTGGTCGCCAAACCTATGAGCCATGATGATTTTGTGGCTTGGTGTCAGCAACAGGCTTGCGTCAAGCTAAGCGTTGCTGAGTAAGGTTGAAAAATTGCAGCAAAGCTACACGGCTTTGCTGCAATTTAAGGTTACTGATTATGCTATTTGGGCATGAGCTGGGTGCTCTCACCAGAGTATTACTGCAGTATTTGCATCAGTGAGTCAGCTTCTTCTTTAGATTGAGCTTGAACCGTCAATATTTCTACTGGATTAAGCTTTAACCATTGCAGTAACACCTCGTCTAGCTCAGCGTTGATGGCTTCATTACTCAGGTTATTTTGCCAACCCGATGCTAACAATACCGCAAGGTGTATGTAACCGGCTTGATGGTTGAAAGGCCTGCTACTGATAGGATCTAGCTGACGATGGATGGCCGTTTGGAATAGCTTGGAGAAATTCCACCGTTTAGCCAGCTCTGCGCCAACATCGACATAGCTAAAGCCGAGAATTTGTTGCTGCTGGTAAGCGCGGTCAGACTCATTGCTGATTTTAGCTGCCATTTGCTGACTTTGCTCAGGCATCGCTACGCGGATCAGCAAGTCTCCAAGGTTGTGTAACATGGCGCAGCTGAAGGCGGTTGAAGGAGAGCTTTTAGCCTGTTTTGCTAAGGCTTTGGCTATGGTTGCCACGTATAAGGTATGAAACCAAAACGTTTGCTGCTCTACTTGCTTGTATTGACTAAAAGCTTGGCTGACGCCAGATGCCATAACCAGGTTACGTATGGTATTCGCACCAAGGCGAATGACGGCATCTTCGGTACTTGCCACTGCACGGCCACGACCAAAATAGGCGGAGTTCGCCATGTTAAGGACTTTTGCGCTAAAGATTTGATCTAAGGAAATCATCTTGGCGACGGCCATCATGTCCACTTCATTATGTTCAAAGGCCTTTATCAGGCCTTGCAGTACACTGGGAATACTGGGCAGTTGCTCAAGATTATCAAATAAGGACTGACTATCCATTATAACCTTACCAACAGAGTAAAAAGATTACACGAGTGACATCGCAAGTTCATTGCCTTGGGTTTGCAGATCGTCTAACTGACCGGCAAGTGATTCTGGATTAATGTCTAGGTGCTGTGCGAGTGCTTTCGGGAAGCGTCCAATTATGGCTTGTGCAGGAACACCTGCGTTCCAAGCAAAATTCACAAATACAGATAGACGTATCAAAATGGCTGCACCAGAGACGTCCTCAAACGACAAGGGGTCTAATTGTTGTTCTATTGCGTTGATGAAGGTTTCAGAGAAATTCCAACGTCGCGCGAGCTCAACCCCCACTTGACTGTAGTCAAAGCCTAAGGTTTCGCGTTGTGCTTCAACTCGACTAGAGCCATTCTCCATCGCCATCGCGACTAAGGCCATTTCTTCTGGCAGGCTCGATTGTAACAATACTTCGCCAATATTGTGCATCATGGCGCACGTGAACGCAGTTTCTGGCTCAATTTTAGTGTGCTTTGCGAGCGCCTTAGAAATAGTGGCTACTTTAAATGTGTCCGCCCAAAATTGGTTTTTATCAAAACCCGGCGTATTAGGAAAAGCAGAGCCAATTCCTGAAGCAATGACGATGCTGCGCATGGTGTTAAAGCCTAAGCGGATCACAGCTTGCTCGATAGAAGATACTTCTTTGCCGCGGCGATAAGCGGCGGAGTTTGCCATTTTGATAACTTTAGCGCTTAGGGACTGATCCATGGCAATCTTTTTAGCAAGCACATCAATGCGGGCATCTTCATCTCCAAAACTTTCCATTAATTCGGCGAGTAAAGTCGGAATTACTGGCAATTGTTTAAGGTTAGAAAAGACAGCGTTTAAATCCATTGTGGGGCTTCCTAGACGTTTTTCAGCGCGATAAAAAATGAATGTAAATAATAACAGCTGAGGCGGTGAAAAGCCTATGCTGCTGGACTTGATCTGTTTCACTAATTCTGGATATTTTATGTCATTCAGTTGAATTGTGTGATGGTAATAGCTGATTTAGTAAAAAGTGATGTTAACAGACTAATGAAGTAGAAAAACAGAAAAATGCCTTGTTTCGGCGAAGTTGGCAAGTTTAACTAAACTTATTAGGTAAGGTATTGATTTAAGGAAGTGTCTTTGACGGGTTTTGATGTCATTGGAGATGTCCA
Organism: Motilimonas pumila; assembly: GCF_003596335.1. Classification (GTDB taxonomy): domain Bacteria; phylum Pseudomonadota; class Gammaproteobacteria; order Enterobacterales; family CBDFNC01; genus Motilimonas; species Motilimonas pumila. Next base: position 67,357 of record NZ_QZCH01000004.1, on the reverse strand, counting down.
TGGTCGCGCTGATTTATTACTGCAATTACTGCAAGCGTTAGGCTACAAGATGAGGCAGGGGGCTTATCAACATGCTGATAATCGCCAAGCGGTGTTTATCGGCGACATGATAGATGGAGGCAATCAGCAGCGGCAAACATTGCGCATTATCCGAGACATGGTTAACGCGGGCTCTGCTTTGGCGATTTTGGGAAATCATGAATTTAATGCCATTAGTTTTGCAACGTTAGATCCGGCGGATCCGTCGCGATATTTACGCGTCCACAATGTGAAAAACTGCCGTCATCATCGGGCTTTTTTGGATGAATTTCCTCCCCACGGCAAAGCTTACCAAGACGCTATTGACTGGCTATCCGGCTTGCCTTTGTACCTTGAAAAGCAAGGGGTGGCATTTATTCATGCTTGCTGGCGGCCGGACCTTATTACTGGGCTCCAACCTTATCTCAGCCTCGATAATAGTATGACCCCAGAGTTATTATTAAGCGCTAATCGTCCTGACAGTGTTCATTACGAGACAATGGCGTTACTGCTTAAAGGTCCTGAGTTGACCTTACCGGCGGGTTATCATTTTAATGATAAGCACGGTGTGAAGCGTAATGATATTCGCTTGAAGTGGTGGGCGCGACAAGGCTCGAGTTATCGAGATTTAGCCGCCGTGCCTTATAGCCAAATCATGAAAATTCCAGATATACCATTACAACAAAAAGTGGTGTTACATCAGACTCGACAAAGGGTATTCATTGGTCATTATTCGATGCATCAGACCAATCTAAGCTTGGATAATAGACACGTCGCGTGCGTAGATTTTAGTGGTAATAAGCAATTAGCGGCTTATCGCTGGTCTGGAGAGGAAAGCTTAACCTCAGATAACTTGCTCGTGATGGCGCCCTAGCGAGCGAAAAGCAAAGTTAATACAAGATATGGCTTTGATGGTGAGAAAATCTGCAGATAAAAAAACGGGGCAATACCCGAAGGTATTGCCCCTTATAGTCGTAAACATCGGATCCGTGATGTATTGGTGCTCCCTGCGCTCCCTGACTATACCTAATCCTTAGGCTATTCCACTTCCTACGTCCTGTAGGGTGTCCATTTTTGACCATCCTAGTCTAACAAACCGTCCTGGTTTGTTTTCTGTCTCCGTCCTGGAGGTGTCCTTTTACAGCTTCTTGCTGTGTGTCCTTGCATCATTCCTGATTGCCAAACGTCCTGTCTGACATAAGACCAAACATCCTGTTCGTGTCTTTCACTTCCTTGCGAGGCAGTAATATAAGGATTTTTAGTGGCCGAAAAAGCGTCAAAGTAGAAAAAAATATAGGTTTTCCTGTATGTGCTTTTTATTGCCCTCTGTAAGTGATTGTTTTGTATGAGTTGATGGTATTTTGTTCAGTGATATCAATAAGTATTAAACAGCGTTTTCCTATTGATTTGAAGGTGATTGCTTACAAGGTTTATGGTTAATATCTCACAGAGGAGGTGATTTTAAAATGTGAGCTATGCCGCTTGTCGGCATTATTGACCGTTTGGCGCTGATTATTTCATTTAATCAAAATCAATAAAAAATCAATCTGTAGAAGAGGAGGAAAAAGGGAAGAATAAATAAACTGGCTTTAGAAGGAAAAAAGGCAATACTCAAAGAGTATTGCCTTATGTAGTCGTTACATCATTCCTTGACGCTATATTGCTCCATGCAAAATTTTGACTAACACCTAATCCCTAGGTTTTTCCGCTTCCCAATCCTTTGGGGAGTCCTTATTGATCATCCTGATCTAAACAAACCATCCTGATTTGCTTCTTTCTCCATCCTGGAGGTGTCCTTTTGCTACATCCTGTAGCGGTTCCATTTGTCATCCTGACTGCCAGACATCCTATCTGACATGAGACCCAACATCCTGTTAGTGCCTCTGTGCTTCCTTGCGTGATTAAATATAGGCTATTTAGCGTTTAGAAAAAGACACTGCATCAAAAAAAATAGGGGTTTTCCAATATTAACTATTGTTTAGATTTTTCAAGTTGTTGTTTTTAATTGTTATTCTTTCTTTTCTTGGGAGATGCTAACGTGACGGTTGCGGGCTTCTCTGCGAGATTTTTCGAAGCAAGATTACAGCAGCAATGGCAGATCTCTTACACTATGAAACCTATAAAAAAATAGCGCTGGTGACAAAGTCATCAAAATTGCGCCTAAGAGGCAATATAAAAGGATAAATGGCATAAAAAAGGCCGGAAAATCCGGCCAAGAAGAACGTTACGTTCGCGGTGTAGAGTGTCGTTTTTAGTGTAATTTGAAACTGTTTAATCGAGTAAGTAATTTTGTAATGGTCGTTGGCGTTACTACCACGCTCACTTCTTCAATCGTTTTGTGCTTGAATAACTCACACAGTAGGGTACATACGTAAGTCAGCGGGGCGTTCTCAAGCAACTTAGGGTTAGACAGGTAATCGCGGCCACTGTCTTTCACCCAAGCGGCTGCGTCAACGTCAACTTTGAAGCCAGAGTCTTGCATGGTTTTGCGCAGTTTTGCTAGTTGCAGTTGGTAGTCATGTAAGTCAGAGCTCATTTTGTTGTGGAAAGCAGCCACAGAGATAAGTGCTTGGTTATCGGGAATGATTTCTAACTTGTGTATGTCGTTCATTTTTTCTCTCCAAAAATTGTGTCGATAAAAAGTAGCAAAAATGCCAAACCGGCAATTTCGCAGAAATTTGATGTTAGATATGACCCACATGGTAGCCGCAAAGGCTATAAAAGAAATATGTCAGTATGACGACATCTGGCTAGATTATTTATTTTGTTTAAAAGCCACAGAGATACATTGACTAGTATAGTTATAGCTGAATATTTTTTCCTCGCAACTGCTTAATGATGATTAGCAGATAGATAAGATGAATGGCATTTTTAAGAGATAGGAACCGTCAAAATTGTTGCTTATAAAAGAGGAGCCGCGAGTTGTTGTTCAGCGTATTTTTGTAACTGAGCTCGTTGAGGTTTTAGTCCAGCTTGTTTAGGTAATACTAAGAAATATTTAGGTTTTTGCCAAGGAGCAAGGTGCTCTTGGCAATGAAGCTTAAGGCTTTGCCATTGCTTGTGATGTTGCCATTGAATCAAGGCGCAGGGAACCTGACCAAACTCAGGATCAACTACCGCGACGACGACAGCTTGCATTACACCCGGATAGTTCACCAAGCACTGTTCAATGTCTTCGGGCTGAACATTTTCCCCGCCGCAAATGAACATATTATCTTTACGACCTTTCAGTGTTAATGCATCGCCATGCATAGTACCGAGATCCTTACTGTGAAACCAACCCGCTTCATCGGTACATGTTTGTAGGCCATCGGCACTGAGGTAACCCAAGCATAATGTCTCGCCTTTAAGCAGCAGTTCTTGCTGTGATACTTTAACTTGGCGAAAAGGTAAAAGCTGGTAAGACTTGGCATCACTGGCCAACAGACTGGCGACGGAGACGGTCGCGACTTGTGAGCTCATTTCCGTTAAGCCATAACTGATGTAGCTTTCGAAGGGTTGCGTGGCTAATTCTTGTAATAAGGACTGAGGCAACGCCGCGCCGCCAACCAATACATGCTGTAAGTGACTGTCCGAGGCTTTACCTGCCAGTTTACGGCTTTGCAATAAACGGTAAACCTGCGTCGGCACAAGAGAGGCATGGGTAACATAGTGGTTTTGTAAAGCAGCAATAAAATTTTGCTTTGAAATCACCAAGGTGCCACCGGCTAACATGGCTCGCATCACCAAGGCGATGCCAGCAATGTGGTAAAGCGGCAAGCTCAGTAACCATGCATGCTTATTGTGAAAAGGCAGTATTTGCTGTGAGCCGGCGGCACTAAAATAATGATTACTAAAACTGTGTATTACCGCTTTGGCTTGACCACTACTGCCTGAGGTAAACACTGCGGTGCAAGCTCGCGCTGGGACAATTTTAGTCGATGGTTGAGGGGGAGCAATGGCAGGGGCGGGTTTTATTGCGTTCCGCTGTTGCGTTATTTTGCTTAGTGCGGCTTGTTGGAGCTGCTGTGAGGTTAAGGTAGCTTGGTCGTCAATCACATAACGAATGCCGCTATATAAGCAACGTTGTAAAATCTCTTTGGCCGGTAATTGCGGCGCAATAGGGCACAAGACATAACCTAATCGTAAACAGGCAAACAGCAGAGGAACAATTTCGGTTGCATCTTGGCTGATGATCGCAACAACCAGTGGCGAGCCAGGCTGTGAGATTTGATGGTATAAGCTTTCAGATAACGCCGTTACCTCTTGGTCTAATGCTTGATATGTGACGCCCTGCGCATCCATTTGCAAAGCGCGGTGCAAGGGCTGATGTTGCGCGAAATACGCGACAGGGCAAACATTCATGGTTGAGGGATATGAGGGTTTTACAGCCGATGGCAATGCGTGGGTTGACATAATCAAGCTACTTCAATCAAGGTGTGAATCGGTATTTAAAAATGACGCTGGCAAGACAATCATAGTACAGAGTCACCGCGAGAAGCCAGAGTATGAAGTGGCGTCGTAAGATAAGGCTGCCTCTTTTTTGCACCGTTTTATTGTGTCGCATGCCATATCAAAGGTAGATGTTTGATCCACTTTACCCAGGCTTGATAGTCATTGTTTCGCGGTAAATCGCTTTTTGTGTTTGGCTCGAAATACTTAGCGGTATCTAAGCCCGGTGAATGGTCTGGCGTAAGGCGCTGCGCCATGGCGGCAATCATGGCAAGGCCAAGGGGGGATTCAAAGCTTGAGCTTAAACTGGCTTGCCAACCTTGTTGATGGGCAAAGTCAATCAGCTCCTTACAGCGTTGATGGCTACCTACTAGGCTGGGTTTGATGACAAATGCGCCCAGTTGGGGGTGATAAAATGGCTTGAAACTGGGGGCTTGTAAATGTTCATCAAGGGCGAGCACTAGGCCTTGTTGTTTGGCGATGGCTAATGCTTCCGGAAGATTGCTGCAAGGCTCTTCAATATATTCTATTTGCGCCTTATGCGCAGGGTCGAGTCTTTGGGCAAACTCGATAAACTGCTGCTCTTGCCAGCCTTGGTTGGCGTCGCAGCGAATCGAAAGTTGCGGATTCATCGTAAGTATTTCTGCCAAAGCAAAAGCTTCATAGTGAGGTTGATGGCGAGCTACTTTGAGTTTAATCGAGCGGCTCTGATGTATCTGGGCCGCTTGCTGTTGAATGTATTGATGCATTGCGGCGGGAGATAACCCTGCAGGCAAATGCAATAACGCGGCGTCAACAGCTGGCGTTGTCAGTGATGGTGGTTGTGATAATGTATCCCAAGCCCATGCCGCACTCGGTGGAAGAGACGGAACTAGGCCAGTACAGGCTTGATAAAATGCCCGTACGCTTTGTGCTAATGTCTCTTGGCTAAAACCGGGTAATGGCGCAATTTCGGCTAGATGATATTGCCGCTCGGTTTTTACCAGCGCATATGCCACTTCTCTACTCGTGAGTGAATGGCCATTAAATGCCATGCTTTGACGTAATGGCCAATGGCATTGGAATAGCCAAATTTGCTGCCAAGGACAGTGAGGACTGAGTGATGTGGAGGTATAAGGTGAGTTGGCGATCTTGTATCCTTTTATACAGGCTGACGTTTCGCGCCAGGGTCTATAACTATTTGTCCAGCCGGTGCCTTACTTTGGTAACAACGGCGATAGCTATTCGTAGTATCGCCATTTTCCAGCCTCTATGATTTCGGTTTCCGTCACAAGACCTTAGATTGCTAGCGTTTTATCGACGTTAAGGGTTGCGGCCAAATTTTTCAAAGTCCGGTGGACGCTTTTCATTAAAAGCATTACGACCCTCTTGGCCTTCTTCGGTCATGTAAAATAGCATGGTGGCATTTCCCGCAAGCTCTTGCAGACCCGCTTGACCATCACAGTCGGCGTTTAGTGCCGCTTTCAAGCAGCGTAGCGCCATTGGACTATTTTGCAGCATTTCTTGGCACCATTGCACCGTTTCTACTTCTAACTCGGGCAGTGGCACAACAGTATTGACTAAGCCCATGTCTAAGGCTTCCTGAGCGTCATACATACGGCATAAAAACCAGATTTCACGGGCTTTTTTCTGGCCAACAATGCGTGCCATGTAGCTGGCTCCCCAGCCACCGTCAAATGAGCCCACTTTAGGACCGGTTTGACCAAACTGCGCATTTTCAGCCGCAATGGTCAGGTCACACATCATATGCAATACGTGACCTCCGCCGACAGCATAACCTGCGACCATCGCCACTACCGGTTTCGGGCAGGTGCGGATCTGGCGTTGGAAATCCAGAACATTTAAGTGATGTACGCCAGAGTCGTCTTGGTAGCCTGAATCACCGCGTACCTTTTGGTCGCCGCCTGAGCAGAAAGCAAGGTCGCCTTGACCGGTTAAAATAATGACGCCTATTTGATCGTCATAACGGGCATCTGACAAGGCTTGCATCATCTCTTTCACCGTGTTGGGGCGAAAAGCGTTGCGCACTTGAGGACGATTGATGGTGATTTTGGCGATGCCATTGGCTTTGTGATAAAGGATATCGTCAAATTTCAATTCTGCTGATTGCCATTGTTGGCCTGGTTTAATGCTTGTAGTCATTAGTAACTCGTCTTGATGAAGATAAAAATACAATGCTAAAGACGGCTGCAGATCAAGCTGACTTGCTTTAAATGACAACTAAGAACAGTCGTTAAGTTATTGATACGCAGCGAGCAATTGCATCAAGGTTTGGTTGTATTTTAGGGGCTCAAAGCGATGAATGTTATGACCTGAAGCAGGAAAAATGTGCTTTGTGATCGAGTTAGAACTTTTGCTAAGTGAATCTGCCAACGCGCTAAATTTTTTGTCTTGGCCGCCACACAGGTAATGCACAGGAAAAGCGGCCTTGCGCAATGCTTGGCTCAGGTCTGCTTGCCGACTTAATGAGGTGGCTAACAGCATCGCTGCAATATCATAGGTGCGGTTATCACAGCGTCGGGCAATCAAGTCTTGCATTTGCGGCTGGCTGAGATCGCTGAACACTGGCTGTTGGTACCATTTTGCCAAGACATCGCGGATCGGCTCTTGGTCAAACCTCTGCGCCCACTGGTAATCATGTTGCCACCGCTGCTGGCGGGCAGAGTGCTCAGTGAGGCCTGGGTGAGCCGATTCAATAATGAGCTGCTTGACCTTGTGTGGGTAATGACAAGCAAAGTATTGCGCAAGACGTCCGCCTAATGAATACCCCAGCAAGTGACACTGAGAAATGCCGTGTTGATCCAATACTTGCTCTATCAGTTGCGCGGTTTGCACAAAGCCGTCGTCGTCCTCAAGTAACTCATTGATGGTTTTTCGCTTACCCGGTTTGATAGGCACAGTGTGTAAGCGAAACGGGCTGTTGCCGTGACCGGGTAGGTCTATGGTCAGGCAAGCTTGTCCAGGTAGCGATTGAATCAGAGGTTGCCAGTCATCGCCCCTGCCGAGCAAGCCGTGCAGCAATACCAGAGGGATAGCCGATGAGGAGGTGTTAGGGGCCGGCGTAGCCTTACGGTAATTAGAATAAAGTAAGGTCACGGGCGCGTTGTGCCAGCTGTTGAATATGCTCGCTACTTTGTGTTGGAGGCACATTTATTTCAATGATACAGGCTTGATGACTCATTAAAGCCGCCTGATAATCGAGTTCAAACTCTTGTTGGTTTTGAGGTCGCATATAGTTAATGGCGAACATTTTCGCCACGCTCGCAAAATCTAAACCATGGGGCAACTGGTATAAGTCTTGTTGAATATTGTCCGTTTCAGGTACTGGCAATAAATTAAAAATAGCCCCGCCATCATTGTTCAGTATGATAACCACCAAGGCTTGCGTTAAGTCTTTGAGCAGGGCCAATGAATTTAGGTCGTGCAATAATGACGTATCCCCAATCAATAACGTCAATGGCATGTGGCTGCCTTGGTGTATGCCAACGCTGGTGGCTAGCAGGCCATCAATGCCACTGGCACCGCGATTGGTAAAGACTTGCGGTTGGCGACTGTTGGCCGTGCCAAACATGTCCATTAGCCGCACTGGCAGGCTGTTGCCAATAAATAGTTTACTCATGGCGGGGACTAAGCGGCTCAAGCTATGGCAAACCGAGAGTTCTGAAATCGCGCAGGCGTGGCTGCTTTGGTCGACAAAATCAGTGACCATTTGCAACATTTGGTTATCTGCATGGCGCAATCGTGCTAACCAATCTGAATGCGGATGGATCACGCTGACGGCGTGAGCGTTGAGCCACTCTGACAAATAAGCTATGTGGTGCACTGCGCTGCGATGCCAAGGGTCAAGCGCGCGTTGACTGACATCAGTGGCGTGAGGGGCCAGTATATGTACTTGGTGATATTGGCCTTGATAATGGTTAAGCCACTGACTAAGGCGTTTAGATACTAGTCGAGCTCCAAATTGAATCACCACTTCTGCTTGGTTCAGTTGCTCAGCAAAGGCCGTTTGCTGTAAGCAGGCATCGTAATAATGCAAGCTATGGATATGGCCTTTACCGCTGGATTGAATATCCAATAATAAAGGCCAATTAAGCTGTTGTGCCCAATCGGCGATGGCGTTGACTTGTTCATTGCCCGCGTCAAGTTGGCCTACAATGATCAGCCCTTTGCCTTGTTGCAGCTTATCCCAGCCCAACATGGCTTCGCTATGGGTTGACCTTTTGCCAAAGCTTTGATGAACATTATCTTGCTCAAGCCAATTGCTCAGTGCATGTTCAAGGTTAAAGTCGAGCGTGGGCTCTGCCTCGAAGTTGGCTGGGTAAAACGGCTCTCGAAATGGGCAGTTAATATGCACTGGTTGTGGCTGAGCTTGTTGCTTGGCAAGAAGGTGGGCACAGCGGCTTAATACAAAGTGTGCGTCTATCGCTTTGTCTGCTGTCGGCAACGCGAGATCTAACTTCACCGCGGGGCTAAATATGCCCACTTGCTCAATGGCTTGATTCGCTCCGCATTGCAGCAGCTCGACGGGCCTGTCAGCCGTTAAAATGATGAGTGGCACTTGGGTTAATTCGGCTTCTATCACCGCCGGATGCAGGTTTGCGACGGCGGTACCAGAGGTAGTGATAATCGCGACGGCTTGTTGCGATGCTTTGGCGCAGCCAAGCGCCATAAAACCTAAACCGCGTTCGTCAAAATGGCGCAGTAAGCTAACCGCAGGATGGTGATGAGCGGCTAAGGCGAGTGGCGTTGAGCGTGAACCCGGAGCGACAAATATATGGTTTACGCCTGCGCGTACCACACTTTCAATGATCAACTGTGCCCAGACTAAATTGATATTATTACTTTGCATTAACGCCATGTTGGCTCCAATAGTGAATACACAGTGGCAATTTTGTTATTTAACTCTTGCCATTCTTCAGCCGGCTGTGAGCCTTTCACTATGCCTGCTCCAGCAAACAGTTGTACTGTATTACCTGCCACTAACGCGCTACGAATGGCGACAGCAAAGTGGCTTTGCTTACGGCTTAACATACCAATAGCGCCAGCATACCAGCCTCTTGAATAGGGTTCTTGTTCCGCAATAAAGTCCAGCGCGGCTTGACGTGGTGTGCCACCGACTGCGGGAGTTGGGTGTAGAGCATTGAGTAAATGTTGGTCTTCTACTTCCGGCTTTAAGTAAGCGTGAATGCGTTGCTTGAGATGCAAAATATGATTGAGCTTTAAGACCCCAATTTTGTCGATCCCCACGTCTAAGCTGACGCTTTTTAGGTGATGCAAGATATCATCAAGCACCAACTGGTTTTCACGGTGTATTTTGGGATCATGAAGTAAATCTTGGCTAATGGTTTCGTCTTCTTGAGATGACTGGCCTCGGGCCATTGTTCCGGCAAGCGCCTCGGTGGTTAGGCGCGCGCCGCTGCGTAAATATAATCGTTCTGGCGTACAACCAATAAAAGCCGGGCCGTCGTGCCACCGAAATAGAAATTGAAAACAGTTAGCGTTTAAGGTTTGCCATCGTGCAAGTAATAAAAACGGGTCGACTTGATGATGACACACCAGCTCGGTACTACGTGATAGCACCACTTTAGCAGTATGTTGCTGAAATGCTGGGCTGCAAACCGTGTTTACCTGTTGTTGCCATTGTTCAAAACTGGGACTGTCGGTACGCGATGCAATGCCAGGTGGTTGCCAGTGTAGCGGTGTTTTTTGTTGTAGCTTTTCCAGTAAGGTTAAGCAATCTGAAATTTCCGTGGCCAGGTCTTGAGACAGGGTACATAGGTAACACGTTAATACGACGTGTTTGCCTTGGCGGGTGAGCTTAAGCCGAGGCAAAATAAAACGGCAATGACCAAATTCAGGCCACTGGCTGCGCAAGTCAAACCCTTGGCCACCGTATAAAGTGACGTCTTTGAGCTCCGGCGGGATCTCTGCGCTGTTAGTTTGCCAAGCGCAGCCCAAAATCGCGGTTTCGGCTTGGTCGTCTTTATCACTGAAATAAAGCTGTGGAAACTCGGTTTGTGCGTGTAACCAAGCCAGTAGGTTATTTTCCTTTATAGGAAAGTGCCAGCTCATGAGAGTTTCATCGCTTGCAGGCAGTTGGCGCAGTATCGCCTTTAAATCGTCCAGTATTTCCATGGATTATCTTGCGCTGCTAAAGGCGAAAAGAAAAAATTTAGCTGTTTGTAACAATCGCTCACCTACACTTAATGCCATTTCAAGTTGTTGATTTTAAGGCTTGCTAATTTAACTGAAAGTTAGCGAAAATGCAGCCTACCAAGAATTTTAGGTCAAATATTGTCATGAGTCGCTCACGTTTTGTTGCCGTTTGGCTTCCTGCTATCCGCCCCCGCACGCTGCCCTTAGCTTGCGGTGCAATTTTATTAGCGGCGGGGTTGGCTTTTCAACATGGCGTGTTTGACGGTTTAATTTTAACCTTGTGTCTCACTACCGCTATTTTACTGCAAGTGATTTCTAATCTGGCGAATGATTATGGTGACGCGGTGACTGGCGCAGACAATGAAGCGCGCATAGGTCCGCAGCGCGTGATGCAAGCGGGATTAGTCACCGCTAAACAAATGCAACAAGCCATTGGGTTTACCTCAGTATTAACCATTATTTCAGGTTTGCTATTGTTGTATGTGGCCTTTGCCAGCAATTGGTGGAGTTTGCTCGGGTTTGTATTACTAGGGGCAGTGGCCATGCTAGCGGCCGTTACTTATACCATGGGCAAAACGCCTTATGGGTATCGCGGTTACGGTGATATCTCAGTCTTTATCTTTTTTGGGCTCGTAGCGGTATTGGGAAGCTTTTATTTGTATGGCCAGTTCTTACAGTGGCTTTTGCTGTTGCCTGCGATAGGCTGTGGTTGCTTAGCCACCGCGGTGCTCAATATTAATAATACCCGTGACATGGTAACCGATAAACAAGCCGGAAAAATGACGCTGGCGCTAAAGCTTGGTCGCAATAACGCTTGCAAATATCAGTATGCATTATTGTTTGCCGCAGTAGGCAGTAGCACCTTGTATTTACAGCAGTGGCCTTTTCAGTGGTGGCACTACAGCTTTTTAGTGGCGTTAATTCCTTTGCTCCAAGCAGCCCACTCCTTGACGATTACTAAGGACGGTGAGCGTTTGAACGCAGCGCTAAAGCAAACCGCGTTGGCCAGTTTCGTTTATTCTTGTTTGTTTGCGTTAGTCGTGGCGAACCTTGCTTGAGCTTTTTGCTCTGCTCTTAGTTTGGCGTTGCTGAGTATCGTTAGGCGCTCATCATTGCTGGACTGATGCCACGCCAAAATTTCTGCTAACGTACGAAAACAGCCCATGCAGACATCTTGCTGGTTTAAACAGCAATGTCGAATACAGGGAGACTCGATACGTGAGAGCGCTTTAGTCACGGTTTATCACACTCTTGCTTCATCCTGACCACAGTTCATCACCTTTTAGTGCCTTGCGTATTACTCATTATAATCGCTGCTGACAGTGACGTGATGGTGGTGAATGCGTTTTTTGGGCGTACTTTTAGCAGAATCGTGCAAAATTGATTCATTGCTTTTGTTTATTTGCTTGCTTGATTATACTGGCTGCATCTTGTCGGAGCGCTAGGGTGAATTAAGTTTTACCTAGGCTGAGACTGCAGTTGCAGGATCCGTGGAACCTGATTGGGTTAAGACCTACGAAGGGAACAAGGCTAAATCTTAAAAGGTTAAAAATAATCAAAGGTTTACTCCTCCACCTCTCGACAAGCATTCGTCACACTTACATTGGAATCAAGGTGAAGATTGCTTATGGCTATCAGCAGAAGAGAAGCGCGCAAAGCCGCGCAAGAATACATTCAAAATTTAGGTAACGAGTCGTTCCCTAACTCAGAAAAGATTTTTATTGAAGGTGAATTGCCGGGTGTGAAAGTGGCAATGCGCCAAATTCATCAAGCTGATACCTTTATCGGTGGTACTGAAGAAAACCCACAATTTGAACCCAATGAGCCCATTCCAGTGTATGACGCTTCTGGCCCATACACCGACCCTAATGTGTCTATCGACGTGCACAAAGGCTTACCTAAGTTGCGTCAGCAATGGATCTTAGACCGCTCGGATACCGAAGAACTTGAAGGTTTAACCTCGCAGTTCAGCCAGCAACGCATGGCCGATGAAGGTTTAGATCATATTCGTTTTGAGCATTTGCCAAAACCGCTACGCGCTAAGCCAGGTCAAAACGTGACACAAATGCACTACGCTCGCCAAGGCATTATCACGCCAGAGATGGAGTACATCGCGATTCGTGAAAACATGGGCCGTGAGCGTGTGCGCAGTGATTTACTGAAATTCCAACACCCAGGTGAAAACTTTGGCGCCAACCTGCCAGAAAACATTACGCCTGAGTTTGTTCGAAAAGAAGTGGCTGAAGGCCGCGCGATTATCCCTTCGAATATCAACCACCCAGAATCAGAGCCTATGGTGATTGGCCGTAACTTCTTGGTAAAGGTTAACTCAAATATTGGTAACTCATCGGTTTCTTCTTCAATTGAAGAAGAAGTAGAAAAATTAGTTTGGTCTACCCGCTGGGGCGGCGATACGGTCATGGATTTATCTACCGGCCGTTACATTCATGAAACCCGCGAGTGGATTTTGCGTAACTCACCGGTGCCAATTGGTACCGTGCCTATTTACCAAGCGCTGGAAAAAGTGAATGGGGTGGCGGAAGACTTAAATTGGGAAATTTTCCGCGATACCTTGATTGAACAAGCCGAGCAAGGGGTGGACTACTTCACTATTCACGCCGGTGTATTATTGCGTTACGTACCTATGACGGCGAAACGTCTCACGGGTATCGTTTCTCGAGGTGGTTCAATCATGGCCAAATGGTGTTTGACATACCACAAAGAAAACTTCGCTTACGAAAACTTCCGTGAAATTTGTGAAATTTGTGCCCAGTATGACGTTGCCTTATCACTTGGTGATGGCTTGCGCCCTGGCTCGGTAGCTGATGCCAATGATGAAGCGCAGTTCTCTGAACTTAAAACCTTAGGTGAGCTAACGAAGATTGCTTGGGAATACGATGTTCAGGTGATGATTGAAGGCCCTGGTCACGTGCCAATGCAAATGATCAAAGAGAACATGGAAGAGCAACTAGAGAAGTGTCATGAAGCACCTTTCTACACTTTAGGCCCTCTAACAACTGACATCGCGCCAGGTTATGACCATATCACTTCTGGTATTGGCGCGGCGCAAATTGGTTGGTATGGCTGTGCCATGCTGTGTTACGTGACGCCCAAAGAGCACTTAGGCTTACCAAATAAAGACGACGTGAAGACAGGTTTGGTGACGTATAAACTGGCTGCTCATGCTGCCGATCTGGCGAAAGGTCACCCTGGTGCGCAAATTCGCGACAATGCTTTATCTAAAGCCCGTTTTGAATTCCGCTGGGAAGATCAATTTAATCTGGGTCTAGATCCAGATACGGCTCGAGAGTTCCATGACGAGACCCTACCGCAAGAATCTGGCAAAGTGGCTCACTTCTGTTCGATGTGTGGTCCAAAATTCTGCTCGATGAAGATTACCCAAGACGTGCGTAACTATGCCGCTAAATTAGAAGCCGGTGAAATTCAGGTGAAATTGCTGGATGAAGTAGTGACAGTGTCGCCGGAAGAGGGTATGAAACAAAAGTCAGAAGAGTTTAAAGAAAAAGGCGCTGAAATTTATCAGCCGCAAGTATAAAAAAGCCAGCCGCAGGCTTGCGCCTGCGGCATTAAGGTGAGCAAGACTAGGACGATAAGCAATGAAAGATACTCCGATCGTGTGGACCATCGCAGGCAGTGACTCGGGCGGCGGTGCGGGCATTCAGGCTGATTTACATACCATTGCCGCGTTAGGCGGCTATGGCTGTAGCGTGATAAGCGCAGTAACGGCGCAAAATTCGGTGGCTGTGAAGCTGGTGGAAGCAGTGTCGGATGAAATGTTTTTGAGCCAGTTACAAGTCTTAGCCCAAGACATGCCGGCGAAAATTATCAAAGTGGGCTTATTGTCTACGGTAAGTCACGTAAATATCTTGACTGAATTTTTACAAGGTATGAGTGAGTCGGGTAACAAGCCTTACGTGATTTATGACCCTATCGCGGTGGCTTCGAGTGGTCAGAGCATGGCCGATAATGGCTTGCAAGACGCGGTCATTAATCAACTCTTACCTTACATAGACTTGCTGACGCCGAATGCGGATGAACTAGAAGAGTTCACACAAGTAGTGATCACTTCCAGTCATGATATTCGTCGCAGCGCCAAAGTGTTGCTTGATAAAGGCTGTCGCAGCGTATTGATCAAAGGCGGGCACCTGGAGCTGGTGGACGACTTATGCATGGACTTTTGGACCGATGGTGAACGCGAGATCGTTCTAGGTTCGCCGCGTATTGATAGCGACCATAAACACGGCACAGGTTGCAGTTTGTCTTCGGCTATTGCCACTGCACTGGCTCAAGACTTTCCAATAGAAGATGCGCTAGTACTCGCAAAAGCGTATTTGAATCAAGGCTTAAAAGCGGCAACAGGTAAAGGGCAAGGGCCTGGCCCCGTGGCTCACTTAGGTTGGCCTGAGAATCCGCAAGATTTCCCTGAAGTGATTTTGCCGGGCTCAGAGCTTGGCCGTTTGCTCAACCTTCAAGGTGAGCTCGAAGAAGGCGAAGGCTTTGCAAGCTGTGACACGCTGCAATTAGGTTTGTATCCCGTGGTGGATAGTGTGCAATGGTGTCAAAAGCTGCTGGATATGGGCATTACCACTTTGCAATTGCGCATTAAAGATCAGCCTGAAGCCGAGGTGGAGCAAGATATTATTGACGCCATTGCCTTGGGTAAAAAATACCAAGCGCGATTGTTTATTAATGATTACTGGCAGTTGGCTGTAAAGCATGGTGCTTATGGGGTGCATTTAGGCCAAGAAGACATTAACGATGCCGTATTGCCGCAAATTAGCCGCGCTGGCCTACGTTTAGGCATCAGTACCCACGGTTACTATGAAATGCTAAGAGCGAAGAAAATCCGCCCCAGTTACATTGCGCTAGGCCATATTTTCCCGACTCAAACAAAAGACATGCCTTCACGCCCACAAGGCTTAGAACGGCTCGCTAAATACGCGGCTCTTGTTCCCGAAATGCCGACCGTGGCGATTGGTGGTATTAACCTTGAGCGTGCGCCAGCTGTATGGCAAGCAGGCGTTGGCAGTATTGCCGTGGTCACGGCCATTACCTTAGCGGATGATCCGCAAGCAGTGGTTACTGCGTTTAATGAGATAATGGCGAGTTAACTATGCTGACCGACGCGGAAACGTTGCGCTACAGTCGCCATTTATTGCTGGATAAAGTCAGTGAAACCGGCCAGTTAAAACTGAAAGCTGCCACTGTGCTAGTGATTGGCATGGGCGGTTTAGGATCGCCTGTGGCCTTATATTTGGCCGCCGCCGGTGTTGGCAACCTAGTATTAGCAGACTTTGATGAGCTGGACGTGAGCAACTTACAGCGACAGGTTTGTTATGACACTAGTCAAGTTGGCTTACATAAAGTGGACGCCGCGAAAGCTAGGTTGAGCGAGCTTAACCCGGAAGTTCGTATTCGGGGAATAAAAAAGAAAATGTCAGCGATGCAGTTGGGAATGGAAGTGGGGCTAGCGGATGTGGTGTTAGATTGCACCGATAACCTCGAATCACGCCACCTTGTAAGCCAAGTCTGCCACCGTCAAAGTACACCTTTAATTGTGGGGGCCGGGATCCGATTAGAAGGTCAACTGATGATGTTTGATTTCTCTCAACCCGACAGCGCTTGTTACCATTGCTTATTTCCTTCTACCGAAGAACAGGCATTAAATTGCGCTAACTCAGGCGTACTTGGGCCTATAGTTGGTACCATAGGCAGCTTACAAGCGTTGGAAGCCATTAAATATTTAGTGGGTTTGCCCAGTGGTATCAAGAACCAGTTAAAACTGTTTGATGGCGTCAGCTTAAACTGGCAAACCTTTAACATATCAAAAGATCCGGCGTGTCCGGTATGCAGTGGTCATGGAACAAATTAAAATCAGCATCAACGGCGAAGTGCGCCATATTGCCGCCAATACCAATATTGCGCAATTGTTAGTTGAAATCGGTAACGCAGAGCAAGGTGTTGCTCTGGCGGTGAATCAAGCCATTATTGCTCGCAGCGAGTGGCCAGCTCATATCATCAATCACGGCGACGAAATTTCGTTATTTCAAGCCATTGCAGGGGGCTAAGCTATGCTGACCATAGGTGATAAAACATTTAAATCTCGCTTGTTCACCGGCACGGGTAAGTTTCCGAACCAGCAAAGTATGGTGGACGCTTTGGCCGCCTCTGGCTCAGAACTTGTGACCATGGCCCTTAAGCGCGTAGATATGCAAAATCGCGACGATGATATTTTGGCGCCATTGATTGCCAATGGCATGAACTTATTGCCGAACACTTCTGGTGCGCGCACCGCAAAAGAAGCCGTCTTTGCGGCGCAATTGGCCCGAGAAGCGTTGCAAACAAACTGGGTTAAGCTTGAAATACACCCAGATCCTAAGTACTTACTACCGGACCCTATCGAAACCTTAGCGGCAGCAGAAGAGCTTGCTCGCGAAGGGTTTATCGTGTTGCCTTATGTTCATGCTGACCCCGTTTTGTGTAAGCGTTTAGAGCAAGTAGGTTGCGCTGCGGTGATGCCATTAGGCGCCCCCATAGGCTCGAACAAGGGCATTCGCACGTTAGACTTTTTGGAAATCATCATTGAGCAGGCTAATGTACCTGTGGTAGTTGACGCTGGAATAGGCAGCCCTTCACACGCGGCGCTGGCGATGGAAATGGGCGCGGACGCGGTATTAGTCAATACCGCCATTGCGGTTGCGGGTAATCCGGTGGCAATGAGTCAAGCGTTTGCTCAAGCAGTCGCGGCAGGACGTCAGGCGTATGAGGCGGGTTTAGCAGGGCAAGAGCAACAAGCGGTGGCGTCAAGCCCACTGACGGCATTTTTGGAGGGCGCATGAGCTTCGCCGAGCAGTTAAAGGCGTTAAACTGGGACGATGTACGCATGTCCATTTACAGCAAAACGGCCACCGATGTTGAGCGAGCACTGAGTAAATCACGGTTGACGACAGAAGATTTTAAAGCATTGATTTCGCCTGCTGCTGAACCTTACTTAGAACAAATGGCGCAAAAGTCGATGCGTTTAACCCAGCAACGTTTTGGTAAAACCATGCAGTTTTATATTCCGTTGTATTTGTCCAATATGTGCAGCAATATTTGCACCTATTGTGGCTTTTCAATGGGCAACAAAATTCGCCGTACCACTTTAGACATGGAACAGCTTGAAGCAGAGCTTAAAGCGATCAAAAAGATGGGCTTTGACCATATTTTATTGGTCACCGGCGAGTCTGAGCGCAAAGTGGGCATGGCATATTTTCGCCAAGCGTTCCCGCTTATCAGGCAGTATTTCTCTCATATTACGATTGAAGTGCAGCCACTTGAACAGGATGAATACCAAGAGCTGATTGAGCTCGGTTTAGATGCAGTGTTGGTGTATCAAGAAACCTACAATCCTGTGACGTACGCAGAGCATCACTTAAAAGGCAAAAAGTCTGACTTTTGGTATCGCCTTGATACTGCCGATCGTCTTGGGCGTGCTGGCGTGCATAAAATCGGCATCGGCAGCTTAATCGGGTTGGAAGAATGGCGCACTGATTGTTTTTTTGTGGCTTCGCACTTGGCGTACCTCGAAAAGCAATATTGGCAAACTAAATACACCATTTCTTTTCCGAGGCTACGACCTTGTGAAGGCGGCTTTCAACCTAAATCCGTGATGACAGATAAACAGCTAGTGCAGCTTATTTGTGCCTATCGCTTATTTAACCCTGAGGTTGAGCTATCACTGTCGACGCGCGAATCAGAGCATTTTCGTAACCACGTCTTGCCTCTGGGTATCACGACGATGAGTGCAGGCTCGAGCACGCAGCCGGGCGGTTATGCTGAGCAGGCTGAAAAAGCGCTAGAGCAGTTTGAAATATCAGATGATCGCAGCCCTGCTTCGGTGGCCAATATGGTCAAAGATTTGGGCTATGAAGTGGTATGGAAAGACTGGGATCCGAGTTTAAGCCATTAGTCTCACCCAGCTCCACCTTGCTGACGGCGCGCACCATCGCTGCAGCAAGGTAACACCTTTGTGTTAATTGTTTTTTTGACGGCTCGCGCGTGGTTAATTTTCACTGTATTCGTATGTAAGCCTTCTCTGTTTTCTCTACTTTGCTGTGCTAACCTATTCATAACTCTCTTGTTTACTGACAGGTGGCCTGATGTTTTGGATAGACGTCTTATCCAGTTACCTCTTTGCTTTAAAATACACGGTTTACATACTTGCGATTATCTTATTGATCAGCGGTATCGATGATTTATTCATCGATATTTGTTATTGGCTCCGTTTTGTTTATCGTAAGCTGTTTGTTTATCGCAAGCACCCTGAAACCCATTATCAAGACTTGCAGCAAGCAGACGAACAAGCGTTTGCCATCATGGTACCTGCGTGGCAAGAGCACGGCGTGGTTGGGCCAATGGCCGAATTGGCTGCAACCACCCTCGATTATGAGAATTATCATATTTTTGTGGGTACCTACCCCAATGATCCTGAGACCCAAGCCGAGGTTGACGAAGTCTGTGCGCGTTTTCCGAATGTGCATAAAGTGGTGTGCGCTAAACCTGGGCCAACCAGCAAAGCGGACTGTTTAAATAACGTTATCGCCGCCATTTTTCAGTTTGAACAACAAGCCAACTTTGCTTTCGCGGGTTTTATTCTGCACGACGCAGAGGACGTTTTAAGCGCGATGGAGCTTAGGCTTTTTAATCACTTAGTCGCGCGCAAAGACTTGATCCAGTTGCCTGTGTATCCATTTGCGCGACGCTGGACAGATTTTACCAGTGGCCATTACTTAGATGAATTTGCTGAGTTACATGGTAAAGACGTGCCGATCCGTGAGGCTTTGGTGGGACAAGTACCGAGCGCAGGCGTAGGCACGTGCTTTAGTCGCCGCGCGGTTGAGTTATTGATCAAAGAAGGGGACGGTATTGCGTTTGACGTGCAGAGTTTGACGGAAGATTACGACATAGGTATTCGCTTGCAGCAACATGGCATGGAAGAGATATTTGTCCGCTTTCCTGTGGTCACCCAAGATCATCAACGCCAGCACGTCAGCCTGTCGGGCAAAAGCTTAAAACAGAGCAGTGTAATATGTATTCGAGAGTACTTTCCCGATACCTTTCATACCGCGGTGAGGCAAAAATCTCGCTGGATCATTGGCATTGTATTTCAGGGTTTTAAAAACCACTCTTGGAGCAGTAACAAAAAATTAAACTACTTTTTGTGGCGCGATCGCAAAGGCGGTTTAACCAACTTGGTTGGCTTTGTCGCTGTGTTGATTTTCACCCAGCTTGGTTTACTTTGGTTGATCCAACACCTTGTTGATGATCCCTATTACTTTTTATCCATCTACGGCGATGAAAAGTGGCTTGCTTTGCTGCTAATCATAAATGGTGCTTTGCTGCTTAATCGAATGTGCCAGCGGTTTATTTTTGTCAGTGCTTATTATGGCTTTGCCCAAGGATTTTTATCATTGCCGCGAATGATATGGGGTAACGTGATTAATTTCTTTGCCAATGTCAGGGCGCTGCGACAAGTGCTTGAAATGGGCGATGCCAGAAGGGTGGCTTGGGACAAAACCAGCCATGATTTTCCGCATATAGGCGAAGAGCGCTCAACCCGTCGGCCTCTAGGGGAAATTTTGTTGGATCAAGGTGCCTTATCGGAACAAGATTTAGCGCAGGCGTTAAAAATGAAACCGATAGGTCAACGATTAGGACGTTATTTATTACAGCAAAATATATTAACGCCAGAGGCTATAGGACGCGCTGTTGCTGAGCAAGCTGGGGTGAGTTATCAAGCCGTGGCAATAACGAAACTTGATGAGTCATTATTCCCAACATTGTCCAAAGGCTTAGCCTGGCGATATGGTGTATTCCCTTTACTGAAAGATAAAGACGCCACCATAGTGCTGGCCAGTGAGCAGTATTTATCACCGGTGAGCCTCGCGGCAATCGCAAGGAAAATGCAACAACGGGTGCGCTACATTGTGGTGAACCCGGGAGCCGTTAGCTACCTGTTAAAGCGCCACTACAGCCAATTCGATGGAGAGATGGCACCGCCAGCTAATATGGACCTAACGCCAGTGCAAACAGAGCAAGCGTGGCAAGTGTATTTATCTCGGCAATGGCCGTTAGCCGAAGTGCTTGCAGAAACCTGCGAAATTGCGCCGCAGGTGATGAATCAGCTGTTAATTGGGTTTGAGAAAAGTGAACTAAGATTTCCCGATTACTTACTAGACAAAGGGGTGATAGCACCTGAGTCTCTATCACAAGCTATTGCACTGCAGCAACAGAGGCAGTTGCCATGGTCGCAAGTCATCGCACAATGGGGGAGCTTTCGTGTTTAGAGCTTTAAGTTGGTTGACGATTATTTTTCCTGTTGTGGTGTTAGCTAAAGCTAGCTTCCCTGCGGGTGAAGGGTTGTCGGAGTATCGCCAGTTTTTATTGTTCCCGTATGTCGACAAAGCATATAAACAAATGGAACAAGAAGACTACAAGGCCGCGATGGAAAACTGGCATTATGCACTCAAAGTATCGCCTCATAATGCCGTTGTTAGCAAAGAGTTGGTGCGGACGTATTTGAAATTAGGGCAATATCAACAAGCATATAGCCTAGTAGAAGAGCGGCAGGCCTACTTTGACGATCCTGCTTGGAATCGACTGCAGTTGACAGTGGTTATCGCAGCGCTAAATGCCAACCAAGGTGCTTTGCTATCTCGCAGTTTTGAATTGTTGAATAGCCGTAAATTTAATGAGGATGAGCTATCTGGATTATTGAGTGCTGTGCTCAATTACCACCTGGCAAAAGGTGAGATAAGCAAGGCGTTTGAATTGCGACGTCGATACTTACACATAGACACAGATAATTATACATGGCACTTAAGTTATGCTTATGCGTTGCTCAGTACTGGACGTTTAAGCGCGGTAGCTCAGCTACTAACAGAGCCTGCGTTTTCACAATCAGATGCCGGGATAGAAATTGAGCGGGCGCTACTTGAGGCATATGTAGCGCGAGACGATCAGCAAAATGCGATTCGCAGTCTGCAACGCCTAGAGTCCCTCGGTGAGTTAACGGTGCATGATAACTTACTATGGTCCAACATATTAGTTGAGCAAGGGGACCTCAATGCTGCTGCGGGCCGTTTAGTGCCTTATAAGCAAAATATTGAAGCGCAAATTCAGCTCGCATTTATTGACTTGGCGCTGCAGGAAGACCTTGGTGCTGCGAGAGCATTGCGTCAGGTTGTACAGTTGATGACCAATGCCGAACAAGAAAGAATTCTGATCCGGATGGCCAGTGAGTTAGCGCAAAAAAGTGCGCGTTTAGCGCGACGAGCATACGACTACCAGGTAAGCTTTGCGGAAAACGAAACCTTATGGCGAAATAAAGTCATTAATATCGCTTTGCATCATCATGACTACGACATTGCTCGCCAAGCGCTGTTGCAGCAAACGACAAGCCCAGAACAGCAACAAAAGCTGCTCAATATTTATTTAGCCCAGCAAAATTGGCCTCAAGCGTACGTCATTTCACAGCGGCAATATCAGCAAGCTCAAGGTCAGGCCAAGTTAACAAGGCTCAATACTTACAGCTATGTATTACTGCAGCAAGGTAAGCGTCGAGACGCTAAACATGTGTTAATGGCTCACTTTCCATATATATCAGCGGGGCATAAGCTGAAAAGTCAATTGTTGGCTCGGCTATGGTCGATAGAGTCTGAATTGAGCAAGCAAGATTGGCAAAAAATAGAAACCGCCAGCTCTCATCTGCCGGCTTCAGCTAAAGCTCAAGTCGCTGGGCTATTAGCTGAACAAGGGCGTTGCCAAGCTGCCGCAGATTTAATGTCACAGTCTCCTCGCCGCTCGCAATTGATGAGCTTAGCTTATTGTTATCAAAAACAACGTTCTCCGTTTGCATACGATTACTTTTTGGCTGCAGAAGCCTTGCAAAGCGATCGGGCCAGCACGGCGCAATTAGCTTACTATGACGCAAAGTATGGCGATTTTTCTAAGGCCTATGAACGTTGGTTGCTACTCAGTAAGCAAGCCATGCCAGCAGCAGATTATCTCGCTGCAACTTATACCGCGATTGTATTGCAGCAAGGAGTGCAGGGGCAGCGTTGGTTAGAGCAATATCAGGCGTTGAACGGTGAGGAAACAGCGCAATACCTCACGCTCCAAGCGCAAGTGTATGAGTTAAATCAACAGTCGGCGTATGCGTTAGTGCTTTGGCGTAAGTCATATCAGATTAATCCAACACGACAAAACGTATTGGCGATTGCCCGTTTATCTGAGGCTGATGAAGCAAAAGGAATACTTGAACGCAGTCTTATTTGGTTACCGAATGACATAGAAGTGCTTAGTCGACTCAGTTTAATTGCGGCGCAGCAGCAAGATTATGTCAACGCGGCAAAATACCTCGAGCAAGTAGTGGTACAAACGCCAGATAATTACCCGCTCTATGAACAGCTTGCCTATTATCATCAATTTGCAGGGCAAACCGAGCAAGCGCGGCAACGTTTAGAGCAAGCTATTGATGCCAAAGATTTTTACTTACAGGATCGCGAGAACCCAGAGCAACAGCTGTATCATTTAAAGCGCTTTAATACTGAGTTGCAACGCCAGTACGCCCTGCGAATAGATTATTGGGCGGGTGATAACGCCGTGCCGAGTCATTTAGTGATAAGTGCCAACGAGGCCAGAAAAAAGTACTCTAACTACTGGAACATAGAGCTGGATTGGTTAGATAAAAGGCAAAGCGGCCCATGGGGGGAGTGGGTCATGTATGGCCGTGTGTTTGGTCAAGCTGAAAGTAATAGCGCTGTCTTTAAGCCGGGCGGGGTCGATTCGTTATCACTTGGTGTTAGGTATCAACCGCTTCGTGATGTTAATTGGAACTTTTACTTTGAGCCTATGTATCGGTTTGATCAAGATGTGGGTGACTTAATGTTACGTACCACGGCATCTTTGATTTCGGATCCCGAGTTCTCTGGGGACTGGCATCCAGGCGAAGATAATTATTGGCTTGAGCAAGATATGTATTTAGACGCATCCTACTTGACTCATGATGACAGTTACGCCTTGCTTGCTAAATACAGTGTTGGCCCGCACTTTAAAGTATCTTCCTCTTTGGCACGAGCAAGTTCATTGAGGCCGTATATTATGGCGCAAGCTTCTAGTTCTAATTTAGGGGAAGACGTACGAGCTGGAGCAGGCCTTTCTTATAATTTTTGGAGCGGTGGTACTGAGCGCATGGCGTATAAGCAAAAAAGCAGCGTTGAAGTAGAGTATCACCATTCATTCGATACCTACTTAAACGGCAATAATGGCGTCAGTTTGATTTTGAGGTTGGCATGGTAAAGTGGATTTTTAGTTGCTATTTGTTTGCTTGCACTGCGTTGGCAAATGAACTGCCAACGCAAAGCTGGGTGTTTTATCAGCCTCAGCAGCAAGACAAGCAGATTACGCGCCTGCAGTGGCAAGGTGTGATGAAGGCGTTGAAGCAAGCCGGTGCTAAAGGGCTCGTGTTGCAATGGACGGCATACGGTGACAACACCTTCGGGCAGCCTCATGAACTGCAACTTAGCACGCTAGCAGAGTTTGCTGCTCAAGCAGGTCTTCAGGTGATGGTAGGCTTGTACCTGGACAGCAACTATTTTGAGCAAATTAAACAAGCTTCTTCGAGTTTGCCTTTTTACCTTAATAAGCACCGAGCCTTGTCCCTTAAGCAAGCTCAGCACTGGCAAGGTTTTAGTCAAACACCGGCCTTTGCTGGTTGGTATATAAGTGAAGAGATAGACGATTATCACTGGCAAGACTACCAAAAAAATCAGCTGCTTATTGAGCATTTAAGCGCATCTTACGAGCAGCTTCAACAGTTGACGCCTGAGGCACCTGTGTATATTTCAGCTTACCTAGGGGGGCATTTACCTGTGGTTAAGGCTCGGCATCTGTTGCAGCGTATTAGTTTACAAGGCAAGCTAAAAGTGTGGCTACAAGACGGTGTTGGTACCGGTGCGTTGAGCCATTCCCAGCGAGAAATGTATTTTAATGGGATATTTTCTTGTGCCAGTGAGCAAGGCCAGCCAAGTGGCATAGTGTTAGAGCGTTTTAGGCAGAACAAGCAAGCGGATAGCTTTGCAGCTGAACCCGCTGAAAATGCGCATTGGTATCAGCAAATTGAGTGGTCTAAAGCATGGTGCCCCTCGCAGAGCGCGGTATTTTCACTGCGTTATTTAACGTTAGCGAAACAGGCTTTTACGCCGAAATAACCTGGTACAAACGGGGGGGAGTGGTCAGAGGCACAGCTGGGAGCTGTGAGACGATGCTCTTGTAATAGCGGATACAAAAACGGCGCCTACATGGGGCGCCGTTGCTCACTTTGACGCCGCGCGCTTAGTTATTCGCGTGCAGCTCTGAGTTAAGCTCTACCGCAGATTTATTTGTTAAGCACTCAATGCGGCCAGAAACTGAGTTGCGACGGAATAACAAATCGCTCTTGCCTGCTAAATCTCTGGCTTTAACCACTTCAACGTCGTTACCTTGTGCGTCTAACATGGTGACTTTAGTGCCAGCCGTTACGTACAAGCCAGATTCTAAAGTACAACGGTCGCCCAGTGGGAAACCAAGGCCTGCGTTAGCACCTAACAGGCTGTTTTCACCAATCGATACTACTACGTTGCCGCCGCCACTTAAGGTGCCCATGATAGATGCGCCGCCACCAATATCGCTGCCGTTACCGACCATCACGCCTGCAGAGATACGACCTTCGACCATGCTTACGCCTTCAGTGCCGGCGTTAAAGTTCACAAAACCTTCATGCATAATGGTTGTGCCTTCACCTACGTGAGCCCCTAAACGTACACGTGCAGTGTGCGCAATACGCGTGCCACTTGGCACAACGTAATCAGTCATCTTAGGGAATTTATCCACACAGTTAACTGAAATCACACGGCCTTCAAGGCGCGCTTTCATTTGACGCTCAGTAAGCTCTGGCAGGTCGATTGGTCCTTCACTGGTCCATGCGATGTTATGCAACAAGCCAAAGATGCCATCAAGTACTAGACCGTGAGGTTTTACTTTACGGTGCGAGATAAGTTGCAATTTAAGGAAGCCTTCTGCAACAGAAGCCGGCTTCTCATCGCTTGCCAGTAGGACTAATACAAGCGGTTGCTCTGAATCTGCGGCTAGTTTTGCGAATTGAGCGTTGACTTCATCGCCAGCTTGCTCAAACGCTGCTGCAATCGCCGCTGTTTGGCTTGCTGCTACTTCAAAAAACTCATTGCCGCCTTGGTAATCTACTTGGCTCGCTAACGCTTGAGTTAACTCATCACTTGGCGCTAGCACAGGGTTTGGAAAATAAGCTTCGATAATCTTGCCGCTGTTATTTTTGGTTGCGGTGCCGAAGGCCAAAGAAAAACTTGCCATGTTTAATACATCTCCGTTGACGGTTTAACTGAAAATTGAGTAATTAGCTGCCCATAATAAAGACACTGGCGCTGGAAATGAAGTAGCAAAGGCCAGTTTATCGTGGATCCGCTGCCAGGTTACATCTGTAAACGGTAGCTTTGATAGTAACCCATTACTTTTTTAACGTAGTTTTGGGTTTCTTTATAGGGCGGGATTTGATTATTGTACTTACGCACGGCTCCAGGGCCAGCGTTGTACGCGGCCAGCGCTAAGCGTTTGTTGTTGAACTTATTGAGCAAGCCGCTGAGGTATTTAGCACCGCCTTCCATGTTTTGTAACACGTCATAGCTGTCTGTTACGCCAAGCATTTTGGCGGTGCCCGGCATAAGTTGCATCATGCCTACTGCGCCGGCACGCGAAATAGCTTGTGGGTTGTAACCAGACTCTGCGCTGATCACTGCGTGCAAGAATGCGGGTTCTAAGCGGTGGCGCTGCGCGACATCAACAATCGTCGGGTGATAGTGATCACGCAGCTGCTTGTTAATTCTATAAATGCGGATACGTTTGCTGGGTTTATCTTGCCAATTACCAAAACTGGCTCGGTTTCCCTTGTTGTCGGTGCGCATCAGCAGTTTGTAATTCTTGTTGAGTTTCTTTTGGGCAAAATGCGTCACACCGCGCTCGTCAGTCCAGGTATAGACATCGGCGAAGCTAGGCCAAGAGAAGATTAAACTAATGATAACAATACTACTGCGAATCACGACAACTAAATCCATTTATCAGGTCACCCATTACCCGCGGCAGTCTACCTGATTTTGGTGAAAAAGTAGACTTTTGCCGTCAAATGCTTGATGGTTTTTTGTACTTATGCACAAATATGTCATAAACTACGCCATCTAGAAAGTTGTAGTCAGGGTTGTTACCTTACTCCTTGCATCAAACAAAACAGTCGTGCGGGTACATAAGCGCTAAATATTCTGCTTCTTTAAAATTAGTCTTTTTCTTTATTCGGGATTAACAATGGTGTTAAGAAACGGGCAGTGTGACTGCGGGTTTCTGAACAAATGTCTTCAGGTTTGCCGCAGACTAATATTTCTCCGCCACCGTTACCACCCTCTGGCCCCAGATCTACGATCCAATCAGCAGTTTTAATCACATCAAGGTTATGTTCGATGATGACAATGGTATTGCCTTGATCCCTAAGCTTATTTAGTACTTCAAGCAAATGCTGAATATCGTGAAAGTGTAACCCTGTAGTTGGCTCGTCCAAGATATAAAGCGTTTTGCCTGTGCTGCGTTTAGACAATTCCTTGGCTAATTTAACGCGCTGAGCTTCACCGCCTGATAGTGTGGTGGCTGCTTGACCTAAACAAATATAAGACAGGCCAACATCAAGCAAGGTTTGCAATTTTCGTTTAATCGCGGGGACGGGCTCAAAAAAGTGCAGCGCGTCTTCCACCGTCATTTCTAACACTTCGTTGATGTTCTTGCCTTTGTATTTAACTTCTAAGGTCTCACGGTTATATCGCTTACCATGGCAAGCGTCACACGGTACATAGACGTCGGGTAAGAAATGCATTTCTACTTTTATGACGCCATCACCTTGGCAAGCTTCACAGCGGCCCCCCTTAACGTTAAAGCTAAAGCGTCCGGGTTTGTAGCCTCGGCTGCGAGCCTCTTGGGTGCCGGCAAATAGATCGCGAATGCCGGTAAAAATGCCCGTGTAGGTAGCCGGGTTTGAGCGCGGCGTGCGGCCAATCGGGCTTTGGTCTATGTCGACGACTTTGTCGAGGTGCTGTAATCCGGTGATACTCTTAAACGGCGCTGGCGTATGTGTGGTGGCGCCGTTGAGTTCTTTTTGCGTAATGCGGTAGAAAGTATCATTAATTAAGGTGGACTTGCCTGAACCAGAAACGCCGGTAATGCACGTCATTACACCAACAGGAATATCCAGGTTTACGTTTTTAAGGTTGTTGCCCGACGCGCCTTTCAGCTTGACCCATTTTTTGGTCAGTGGGGTGCGTTGTTGTGGTACCGCGATTTCTTTACGGCCACTGAGGTAATCTGCAGTTAACGAGCCCTCTGCTTTGAGAATGTCTTGGTAACTGCCTTGAGCAACTATTTCGCCGCCGTGCACTCCGGCACCAGGGCCGATATCTATGATGTAATCGGCAGTGCGAATGGCGTCTTCATCATGCTCAACCACTAACACGGTATTGCCTAAATCTCGTAAGTGATTGAGGGTTTTGAGCAAGCGCTCGTTATCTCTTTGGTGTAAACCTATTGAAGGCTCATCTAACACGTACATCACACCGACCAGACCTGCGCCAATTTGACTGGCTAATCGGATCCGTTGGGCTTCGCCGCCAGAGAGCGTTTCAGCGCTTCGCTCTAGGCTTAAATAATTTAAGCCTACGTTGACCAAAAAACTCAGCCGTTCAATAATTTCTTTTAAAATTTTATCCGCAATCTTGGCGCGTTGACCACTAAGGTTTAGTTCACTGAAGAATGCAGACGCTTCGCCAATCGACATGTGCGCCACTTTCGGTAAGTTCGTTGCGCCAATAAATACGTGTCTTGCTTCTTCTCTTAGACGACTGCCCCCACAGCTTGGACACGGTTGACTGTTGAGGTATTTGGCAAGCTCTTCTCTAACCGCATTGGACTCAGTGTCTTTATAGCGGCGTTGCATATTGGGCAAAATGCCCTCGAAAGGGTGTCGGCGCACTACTACGTCGCCGCGGTCATTCATGTAGTTAAACTCGATTTCATTGCGTCCGCTGCCGTTAAGAATGGCTTGTTGTGCAACGTCGGTGAGCTGATTAAATGGCGTGTTAACATCAAACTGATAATGTTCAGCAAGAGACGTTAACATTTGAAAGTAATAAAAGTTCTTTTTGTCCCAGCCTTTAATTGCACCATCGGCCAAGCTTTTACTGTCGTCTTGAATGATTCTATCGGCGTCAAAATATTGCTGAACGCCAAGTCCGTCACAGGTTCCACAAGCTCCCGCAGGGTTATTGAATGAAAAGATCCTGGGTTCTAATTCTTGCATGCTGTAGCCACACTGTGGGCAAGCAAAGTTGGCCGAGAAAATAAGGGCTTCTTGGTCGGCATCATCCATCCACGCCACGATAGCGGTTCCGCCAGAAAGCTCTAAGGTAGTTTCAAACGATTCAGCTAAACGAAGTTGGATATCGTCGCGCACTTTAAAGCGGTCTACAACGACTTCAATGGTGTGTTTTTTGTGTAATTCTAAGGTCGGTGGATCGGATAAGTCGCATACTTCACCGTCAATTCGGGCGCGAATAAAACCCTGCGCAGCAAGGTTTTGCAGCGTCTTGATGTGCTCACCTTTGCGCTCTTTGATGATAGGCGCTAATAACATCAGTTTGCTGTTTTCAGGTAGCTCTAATACTTTGTCTACCATTTGGCTGACAGTTTGCGCATTCAAAGGAATATCGTGAGTGGGACAGCGTGGCTCACCTACACGCGCAAACAATAAACGTAAGTAGTCGTAAATTTCGGTAATTGTGCCTACGGTTGAGCGAGGGTTGTGAGACGTGGATTTCTGCTCGATTGAAATCGCAGGGGATAAGCCTTCGATATGATCAACATCCGGCTTTTCCATCAAAGATAAGAACTGCCTTGCATAAGCAGACAAAGATTCAACATAACGGCGCTGACCTTCTGCATATAAGGTATCAAACGCCAGCGAAGACTTACCTGAGCCAGACAAACCTGTGATCACCACGAGTTTGTCGCGTGGAATGGTGAGGTTGATGTCTTTTAGGTTATGGGTGCGGGCGCCGCGCACTTCGATATTTTGCATGTTGGCTACTCTAATCTTTGGGTCAGCAATGATCAAAGTATCGCACAGTATAAACTGTATGAATAGACAGTTGTAAAAACAAAAAAGCCAGCGTGATACTGGCTTTTTTAATCAAGGCTTAAATGTATTCTCTCGCCCAACTCACTGCTTGCAGTCGGTTTTTCACCTTGAGCTTTTTAAATACATTATACAAATGCGATTTTACCGTGTGCTCACTGAGAAACAAGGCGTCTGCAATTTGCATATTTGATGCACCAGTCATCACTTGCTTTAGAATTTCCACTTCGCGATTGGTGAGTTTCGCGTAAGGTTGGTATTGACGATGCAAGCGAGTGCGAAGACTAGCCAGTTGTGCCGTCATAGTTGAGCGGCTAAACCAGTATTCACCGTTGAAAACACATTGAATGCCTTTGATTAACTGATCTTTTTGTGCCGTTTTGTGGAAAACGCCAGCACACAATGGCCAGTTTTGTAAAAGGTGGCTTTCCATTTCTGGGTCTGTGTTGAACAAGATCAAGCTAGTATTATTCGTCCATTGATTAATACTATGGTGCCATTCCTGCTCAAGGTCGCCAGAGATGTATTCTAGGTTAACTAAGAAATAAAAATTAGTCTCTAGATCTTGACTCATTTCAAGTTGTTGCGGTTGGCTTAACAGCTCAACACCAACATCTAAATGGGACTTTAAAAAGTGAACCAACGCGAGAGACTCAATAGAATCTTCCGAGATAAGGTATAAATGCGAGTTTTTGTTCATAAAGTCATTCCCTGATAGCTTTACAGCGAAGCTAGACTAATACATCTATCAAAAACATGTGAAGTACTAAAAAAGCATTAGCATAGTATTAGATGGAATATATTTGATTTAAGCTGTTGTTTTTTATAGTTAAAATCGACTTTTTTAACGGTTTGTTAATTATAATTAATATATCAACTTTTAGGTTGTCGATTTAATTGTCACCAAAAAAGCTGAGATTACTCCTTCCACAGGTGCTTTTTACGTTTACTGCTCTGTCATGGTATGATCGCGAGCAATTTTTACACCGTTATTATCTATCATGAGTCGCAGTCAATTAAACGCCACGGAAAAAACAGCGTGTTCATCATTGGCCATTGTATTTGGTCTTCGCATGTTGGGCTTATTTATGATCATGCCTGTGTTTGCCATTTATGGCCAGCAGCTGGATGGTTTTTCCCCTTTTTGGGTTGGACTGGCGATAGGGGCGTATGGCTTAACGCAAGCACTGATGCAAATACCCATGGGACTCTTGTCTGACAAGATAGGGCGTAAACCTGTAATTTACATTGGCTTGCTGGTATTTGCTTGCGGTAGTCTGATTGCCGCGATCTCGGAGTCAGTATATGGCGTGGTATTAGGCCGAGCAATTCAAGGGCTGGGCGCTATTGCCAGTGCTATTTTAGCGTTGGCTGCAGACAGTAGCCGTGAAGAGCAAAGGCCCAAAGTAATGGCCAGTATCGGCGTGTGTATAGGTGTCGCCTTTGCCGCAGCCATGGTTGCAGGGCCTGTTTTGGCAC
Source organism: Motilimonas pumila (assembly GCF_003596335.1). Taxonomy (GTDB): domain Bacteria; phylum Pseudomonadota; class Gammaproteobacteria; order Enterobacterales; family CBDFNC01; genus Motilimonas; species Motilimonas pumila. The sequence continues at coordinate 35,973 of NZ_QZCH01000004.1, read as the reverse complement.
CGGTTATCGGCTTGTCGGGCTTATTCTTTTTCACCGCGGTGATGGCAGTAGTGGGTATGGTCTTGGTTAAAGTCTGGGTGCCTGATGTGGTTTACAAAGCGCCCTTGGGTGATACCGTGGCTGTGCCAAGGTTACTGCTCGGGCTACTCAATAAAAAAGAGCTGTTGCGCCTTAACAGTGGCATTTTCATTTTACACCTTTGTTTGACTGCGCTGTTTATTTATATCCCTTTGCAGTTAATTGAGAATGGTCTGCCTGCTGCGCAGCATTGGTGGGTTTACCTGCCTACTTTGGTTGTATCATTTTTGGCGATAATCCCGCTGCTGATTATTGGCGCTCGTAAGCAAAAGAATAAACAAATTTACCTTGGGTCCATTGCGCTGTTGGCCGTTAGCTTAGTGCTCTTTTCTCTCGCGAGTGATTCACTTTGGCTAATGGTTTTTTCTATCTTTTTGTTTTTTGTTGCATTTAATTTTTTAGAAGCCTCATTACCGGCTTTTGTCTCCATGCTGGCACCTGCTGGAGCAAAAGGCTCAGCCATGGGAATGTATTCTACTAGCCAATTTTTAGGTGCGTTTTTAGGTGGAGTATTGGGCGGCGGCGCATATAATTATGCAGGGGAACAAGGTTTGTTTATGGTTCTATTCGGTTTGGTGATATGCTGGCTTTTGATAGCGTTCGGCATGAGCAACCCAAGTCAAATCCGTACTCATGTTGTTAGTATTGCGCCATTTGATGCCCATCAAATTGACGAGTTAGCTGAGCAAGTATCACAGCTCAGTGGCGTAATCGAAGCCGTGATAGTGCCCGGCGAACAAACCGCATACATCAAAGTAAAACATACAGAATTTAATCTTGAACAGGCTCATGCCCTGTTGAAATAAAGGTAACTACGGGAGTTTATATATGGCCAGTCGTGGCATTAACAAAGTGATTTTAGTGGGTAACTTAGGGCAAGATCCCGAGGTACGTTATATGCCCAATGGTGGCGGCGTTGCCAATATTACTATTGCTACTTCAGAAAGCTGGCGTGATAAGCAAACCGGTGAGCAAAAAGAGAAAACAGAATGGCACCGAGTTGTGCTGTTTGGCAAATTAGCTGAAGTGGCGGGTGAATACCTGCGAAAAGGCTCACAAGTATACATTGAAGGCCAGCTGCAAACCCGTAAATGGCAAGACCAAAACGGCCAAGATCGCTACTCGACAGAAGTAGTGGTACAAGGCTTCAATGGCGTAATGCAAATGCTGGGCGGTCGTCAAGGCGGTGGTCAACCTCAGCCTGGTGGTGGTTTTGGTGGTCAAGGTCAAGGCCAAGGCCAATCACAAGGTAATCCGCAAAACCCAAGCTGGGGTGCACCTCAGCAACAAACGATGGCGCCACAGGGTCAACAGCAAGGCTTTAACCAAAATCAGCCGGCTCCTGCGCCTCAGCAACAAGCAGCACCACAACAAGCAGCACCGCAAGCTCAACAACCGACTTATAATGAGCCGCCAGCAGATTTTGACGACGATATTCCATTCTAAGCGCTGTTAAGCTTGTATTATGATTTTCAACAAAAAGCCCACCTAACGGTGGGCTTTTTATTTTCTTTGACGAGAAGAAAGTGGAATAATAAACCTTTAATCCAGTAGAACCTTTATCCGCGCCAAGCTTTCCAAGTGTTGATCAGGCCATTGGTTGAGCTGTCATGACTGGTGATGGCTGCATCATTATTAAGCTCTGGCAGTATCTTATTCGCCAGTTGTTTGCCTAGCTCCACGCCCCATTGATCAAAGCTGAAGATGTTCCAAATGATGCCTTGCACAAAAATTTTGTGTTCGTACATGGCTAAAAGCTGACCTAAAGTGTGCGGGGTTATTTTCTTCACCAAAACTGAGTTGGTAGGTTTATTGCCGGTAAATACTTTAAAAGGCACTAGATCTTTGACTTCGTCTAAGCTTTTGCCTGCCGCGATAAATTCCGCTTCAACTTGCTGCTGCGTTTTGCCAAAGGCCAACGCTTCGGTTTGGGCAAAGAAGTTAGACAGCAATTTTACGTGATGATCACCGGCTGGGTTGTGACTTTGCGCTGGAGCAATGAAGTCACATGGAATTAATTTCGTGCCTTGGTGGATCAGTTGGTAAAAAGCGTGTTGACCGTTTGTGCCTGGTTCACCCCAAATGATAGGCCCGGTTTGGTAATCGACTGGGCTACCGCTACGGTCACAGTTTTTGCCGTTAGATTCCATATTGCCTTGCTGGAAGTAAGCCGCAAAGCGGTGCATGTATTGATCGTATGGTAAAATAGCTTCAGACTCAGCTTGATAGAAGTTGTTATACCAAATGCCAATGAGTGCTAATAACACCGGAATATTGTTTTCAAACTCGGTATTGGCAAAGTGTTGGTCCATACTGTGGGCACCAGCCAACAGCTGTTCAAAATTGTCATAACCTATGGTTAAGGCAATGGATAAACCAATCGCAGAGCATAACGAATAACGCCCGCCTACCCAATCCCAAAACTCAAACATGTTGTCGGTGTCGATACCAAACTCTGCCACTGACGCGGCATTGGTTGAAAGGGCTGCAAAGTGTTTAGCCACATGAGCATTTTCTTTAGCGCTCGATAAAAACCAGTCTCTCGCGGAGTGCGCGTTGGTCATGGTTTCTTGGGTAGTGAAGGTTTTTGAAGCAATCAGGAATAAGGTGGTTTCAGGGTTCACCTTTTTAAGCGTTTCAGTTATGTGAGTGCCATCTACGTTGGAAACAAAGTGAGCGTTAATACCCTCCACTTTGAAACTATTAAGGGCTTCCGTCACCATGTATGGGCCGAGATCTGAGCCGCCGATACCGATATTGACGATGTCTGTGATGGTTTTGCCAGTGTAGCCTCGCCATTCACCGCTGTGTATCTTGGCGCAAAATGCCTGCATTTTAGCTAATACGGCATTTACTGCGGGCATAACATCTTCGCCGTCTACTGTGACGGGCGTATTACTGCGATTACGCAAGGCAATGTGCAGTACCGCGCGGTTTTCAGTCTGGTTGATTTTTTCGCCGTTAAACATGGCTTTGATGGCGCTGCTCAGGTCTACTTCATTTGCAAGCTCAGTCAGCAGCGCTAATGTTTCTTCAGTGATCAGGTTTTTAGAGTAATCCAAGAGCAGCTCTTCGCCTAGTGAGGTTGAGAATTGCTGAAAGCGCTCAGGGTTTTGCTGAAAAACATCTTTAAGTTGAATGTCGCTTTGGTCGAAGTGCGCTTGCAGCTTTTGCCATGCTTGGGTTTCAGTGGGATTGGTTGTATTAAGCATATTATTACCTGATCGTTACCCTAATGAATGTGGAGTGATGAATTATTTTGAGTGTAGGGGATGAATATTAAAGATAAATAACGTCACTTACGCGGCTATTTATTGCAGTCTTTTAACCCTAGTATCCAGATATGATTGTGCCTATTTTGTCGTACTATTTAATGATCTGAATCACTCAATTTATGGGTATGTATAAGGTAATGAACTTTTTGACTCTCGTCTGTTACAAAATGTATCACACCATTACCCTCACGTTACCTTGCTTTAGTATATCCAAAATCAACACTTGCCTTTGCAATTTTTTAACCTAAATTCATAGAGGTACATAATCAAAATTGATAATAAGGTTGTGGTTAAGCAAAGCTAGTGATAGCCAAGTTACTAAACCTTAATATCAAATATATATCACGTCAATGATGGAAACTTCCAAATTAAAGGTGAAAAGATGGATTTATCAAAAAAACTGATGGCTGAGTTTATCGGCACATTTTGGTTGGTATTAGGCGGCTGTGGTAGCGCAGTGCTCGCAGCTGGCTATCCAGACGTTGGCATTGGCTGGTTAGGTGTGTCATTAGCGTTTGGTTTAACTGTGCTAACCATGGCCTTTGCGGTAGGGCATATTTCGGGGGGGCATTTTAACCCAGCGGTATCTTTTGGTTTGTGGGCGGGTGGTCGGTTTGACGCTAAAGAGTTACTGCCTTATATCATTGCGCAAGTCGTTGGTGCGATTGCCGGAGCAGCGGTGCTGTATGTGATCGCCAGTGGTAACAGTGATTTCAGCTTAGCGGGAGGATTTGCATCTAATGGTTATGGTGAGCATTCGCCAAATGGCTACTCCATGCAGGCGGTATTAGTCACTGAAGTGGTAATGACTTTTGCCTTTTTGATTATCATCTTAGGAGCCACGCATAAGCTCGCTCCTGCTGGCTTTGCCGGTATCCCGATTGGTTTAGGTCTAACCTTAATCCATTTAATCAGTATTCCCGTGAGTAACACCTCGGTCAACCCAGCGCGAAGCACAGGGCCGGCATTATTTGTGGGCGATTGGGCAACGTCACAGTTGTGGCTGTTTTGGGTGGCGCCTATTGTTGGTGCGATTTTGGCTGGTTTCGTCTATCGCTGGATGTGCCCACAGCAGGATTAATGGCCGCAGTAGTAAATCGTTTATACTTGAGCGGCGCTGATTGTAGCGCCGCTTTTGTTGGCACTGGCCTAATACTGCTTATTTAGCACTTAGTTATTTTGATTGTTTGATGGTAATGCGAGGCCGCCCGGGCTAGTTGTTGAGTTATGAGTGTCGGTGTCTGGCACGCTATCCCAGTTTAACCCGCCGTCATTTTTATCTGAACGAAGCTCGGGGTTGGTTGAACTTGTTTGAGGCGGCGCATTATCAGCAGAGCATGGTTGCCGAATGAGCAAACCTGCTTGCCTAGCTAAAGAAACCGCCAAAGCCTGGCTGATTTGTTGCGCCATAGATGGCGACGTTAACAAAGCCAATTGTTGTTGAAGTTGTACCGTGAGTTTATCAATATACGCTTGCTTTTTATCCTCAGTTAATTGTGTAATATGCTGCTGCGCTCCTTCTATGTCATCAAGTGTGCCCTGGATATTTGCTATTTGATGAAGCTCGCTGGCCTCTTTATCGCTGTTACTATCGGCTAACTTTTGATGCAACAAGTTGAGTAGTCGATCTGCACTGCTGATAGTGGTGAGTGCTTGCTGACCTAAGGGGCTGTCTTTATCGAGTGTAAAGACTGATGTCAGTTCTTGGCTCAACATCAAAATAAGCACGAGCAGTAAAATAACGGGTAACAGAATGCCAAACCAAAGCCCAACCCAGAAATTGTTTAAACCTCGATAAAAGTTACTCATTGCGCTCTCCTCGTGTGGACAATTAATAGGCGATTTCTCAGCCCTGCAAAGGCCATCGTTTCGACGGGGCAGTTGAAGGTATTTTCAATAAGCATAGTTACTTGTGTTAACTGTTGGGCATTCGCTGGCAGTAAGTTAATCATCAGTTGCTTGCACACTATGGTTTGGCATGCCTGATAAAATTCATGGCTAAATAAAAAGCGGGGAGAGCCATAGTCGTCATAAAGGTCAGCTAATAAGATATCGCAGGGCTTTTGCAACGACAACGCAAGCATGGCGTCTTGGCATACAATTTCTGCGTTTTGTTGTAACGGGTTAAAAAATTGCTCAAACCAATCAATCAGCACCGGGTTTTGTTCAATGCAGCGATAATTAAGATGGGGGTGTCGTGAAAGCAAGTAACGCAGTAGGTTGGCGCCCCCTAAGCCTAACTCTAACAAGCTGTTAAACTCTCTGGGCAGGCATTCAACAATGGCTTGCTGGTATGAAAACAGCAATTTATCTGGTCGCGACTTGGCCATCAAGCTTTGCACTTGCTGATCTTGGCACAGCCATAGGTAATCGTTATCTTCATAAATCGCCAAGGGTCCAAAAGGAGTTTGACGATAAGCTTTGAGCTGAGCTTGCGGTAAGCGCTCAATCAACATTTTGTCTTGGCTAATAGCAGTGACCCCTTTAGTTAGTGATGCCGTATGAGATAAGATAAACCGTCACTTTATTCCTTGAGTGTTGTATATATTTATCTTTATTAGCCTTTTGAAATTACTCGGAATGTGGCTTAACCGGCTGTTTTTATAAAATAAATAACATGGACAATTATTTATTTTGATTTATCTTTATGTATTCGATTGGTTGAACGTACGGTGAGTTCAGCTAAGCCTTGGAGGCACACTTTGTATCACATATTCGAACCTCGCACAGACGCTGAATTAGAAGCTTATTTCGATTTCCGTTGGCAAATGTTAAACAAGCCGTTACAGCTTCCTAAAGGCTCAGAGCAAGATGGCTACGACCCTCATGCCATGCACCGAATGATCAAAGATAAAAACGGTGAGCCACTCGCGGTAGGTCGGGTGTACGTAAATGATGCGGACGAGGCTCAAATTCGCTACATGGCGGTATCCACAGGACGACGTGGTGAAGGTATCGGCGCCATGTTATTGAGTGCGTTAGAAACGGCGGCTCAACAGGAAGGTGCGAAACGCATTGTATTGTTGTCGCGCATTAAGGCGATTCCATTTTTCAAAAAGTTTGATTATCAAGCCGTCGAAAAAGAGCCTTCGCGAATGGAAGGCATCCAGCTGCTGCAGATGATCAAAGATCTTTCTCCTGCAAAAAGCATGTTACGCGTTCCTGAGTTGTGTAGCGAGCTGGAAACTGTGTGGGCTGAACAAATCCCTATCAGTGAAAAAATGGGCATTAACGTTTATCAATACACGGGACAAAGGTTTGAAACGCGCGCCAGTTTGCACGCTAACGTCAATACCAAACAAGCCATGTTTGCCGGTAGCATATACAGTCAAGCGACGCTAACCGCTTGGGGGCTATGCTGGTTAAAGCTGAGAGAGCAAGGTTTGCAAGGTGAAATTGTGGTTGCGAAAGGCAAGATTTCATACCGCCAGCCAGTTATTGAGCAGCCTCGCGCGGTGATCCTGCAACAACACATAGACGGCAGCTTTGATGGCCTCAAAAAAGGCCACAAGGTAAAAGTGAAAGTCACTGTAACTATCATCAGTGGCGACGTAGAAGCGGCTGATTTTGTAGGTTTATTTATTTTATTTCCGAAGTAATAAGCGTGTTTCTCACCACAAAGTGAGTAATAACTCACTTTGTGGTATTTACCATTAGGTTCTCAGTGAGAACTTACCTCGGGTGAGATTTAGTCCAGTCTAATAATGTTATCTGTGGGAATTTCTTCCGGCACAACGCCCTCCACAACCACGCTCTCCGATGGAAATATTCGTTGCAGCGTTTGTTGATTCAGGTATTCCAAGTTTAATTTACCTTTTAGGTAAGTATTCACTGACTTAAAGCCATTAAAAATGCTCTCTTTAATGCTGAGCTCAAATGTTGCATCTTGTGACCAGCTTGGTGGCATTTCAATCAATCGACCGTCTTTTACCAGCCAGGCGTCGGTCAATGTCATATCAATGCCACGCACCGACAGCGGCAGCGCATCTGCAAACGATAAGACATTTAAGTGCTTCAATTTAAGCTCTTTAACTAAAAGGGAGTTAATCGGCAATGGTGCAGTAGGTGGCGCACTTTTCTCTGGTGCGTCTTGTAAGGTTTGAGCCGTGGTTTGCTCATTGTTGGCATCTTCGTTTGGCGTTGCCTCGTTTTCTCCATTATTGGCGATAACGTCTTGCTTATCTTGTGGTAACCATTGCGGCTGAATGCCAATGTCGAGCTCTTCAGCGACAAAGTAGTTGACGACTACGTCTGGGCGCTCGGTCAAGCTAAGGGTTAAACTGGCATCTAAATGGCCTTTAAAGCCTTTGGCTTTAAGTGGCTCAATTAATAACACGCCCTGATTGATAGCCGCCTGACTATGGACCTCAGACAAGCTTGTACCACCGTAAAAAACCTCGGCGGCGTTTAACTCAAATTGGGTGGCCAGTTGCTGGCTTTGAGATAAATTAAGCCATTGATTCGCTTGGCGAATAGGCAAGCCTTGTAATTCTAACGACAAGCGATTAAAGGTAAGAGGCAGCTCGGCTTGATAGCTGGTGAAGCTGACTTCATTGAAAGACACTTGTTGCAGCATAATATCGCTAAACAGCGGTTGCTCTGTCGGCTTGGTTTCTATCGAAGCCACTTCGGGTGCAGGATAAGGCGCAAATAAACTCGCCATTTGCTCGTCATATTCCAGTTGTACTTGGTGCAGTGATGCTTGCTCCACGACCAGTTTAAGCTGCTTTTCAAAATTGAGCTGAAAGCGGCTATCGAAATGACCATGAAACATTTCAGCAGCCAGTTGCGACACCTGTAAATTTTGATCGGCAAGCTCTGCCGCTATAAATACCTTATTAGCTTGAAGGTGCTGCCAGCGCAAGCTTTTAGCTGCTAGCTCTAGGCTGACTTGTGCTTGGGTTGTTATCCACTGTTGGTTTTGCGCAATGGCCCAGTCGTGTACTTTAAAAGTTACATCTTGCAGCTGTATCTGTTGCGATGCGTATTGTAGATCTAGTTCTAAGTGATTGATGCTAAATCTTTTAATATAAAAACTATTAAAAGGTAAAGCGGTATCAGCATGAGTCTCGGCGGCTTGTTGCTCGGCGTTTTCAGCTGAGGCTGCAATCGCAAGCTTGATGTTTGGGTCACTCACAACCAAGTTATTGATGTAAATATCGCGGTCTAAAAGCGCTTTCAGTTCAACATGTGCAGACACTAGAGGAATACTGGCCACAACCTGCTTTGCTTGACTGAGGGTGACTTGTTCAAAGGTAATAACATTTGGGCGAGTCATCTGCCACTCAATATTACCTACTTGCGTGTCATAACCAGTGGCTTCAGAAAGCAGGCTATTGAGCTGTTGACGATAATTATTCGCGTCAAACCAAAGCGCGAACACTACCGCGCAGACTAGAATTAAAAGGAATATCACAGCAATAATGCGAGTGGCTAGTTTAACACCTGGGTTCATGAATGCGTTCCTATTCGCAAGTGGGGGTTGAGCGTGCTTTGGCAATACTTTAGCCAAACAAGTATAAGCTAGCTAGATGATATTTCAGCTATTTTGGATATGATACGGGATTCAATTGTGATTAATTTGATTTCAATACAATTGTCGCCAGGATAATCGCCAAAAAATAACCGAGATGAGCGCCAGCTAAGGGCGCTTTATTACAGGGCTAGCATAGTAAGTGCTGATAGCTGGTTAAAGGTTTAGGCCTGGCTATAGACTTCTCTGTCTCCGAGCCAGCGAGTCACTAAAGGCTTGACGCACTCAGGGTGTTCGGTGAAAACGAACTTTGCCATTTTTTGTACTTGTGGGATCAAGCTGTGATCTCGACTTAAGTCAGCAATACGAAGGTCTGCAAGACCTGTTTGCTTACTGCCGAGCAGTTCGCCGGGACCTCGGATCTCCAAATCTTTTTGTGCGATATGAAAGCCGTCATTGGATTCTCGTAATACGCCTAAGCGCTGATTAGCGGTTTGCGACAATGGGTTTTTATATAATAAAACACAATGGCTTGCGGTGGCACCACGGCCAACCCTTCCACGTAATTGGTGTAACTGAGCCAGGCCTAGGCGCTCAGGGTTTTCAATGATCATTAAACTGGCATTAGGTACGTCAACACCCACTTCAATAACCGTTGTCGCCACTAATAGATCAAGCTCTGCGGCTTTGAAGCTGTCCATGACGTATTGTTTTTCAGCCGGTTTCATACGGCCATGTACTAAACCCACTCGTAATTGTGGAAAGGTGTCTTGCAGCTCTGTAGCAGTATCCTCTGCTGCCTGGCATTCCAGTACTTCAGACTCTTCGATGAGAGTACAAACCCAATAGGCTTGTCGTTTCTCATGTCCGCAAGCTTGTTGTACACGCTGCAGTATTTGTTCTCTTCGGGTATCTGGAATCGCCACAGTCGTGACCGGAGTACGTCCGGGCGGTAATGCATCAATGATCGAAGTGTCGAGATCGGCATAAGCTGTCATGGCTAAAGTACGAGGAATTGGCGTAGCAGTCATGATCAGCTGATGCGGAGCAAAACTGGCGAGCTGGCCTTTTTCTCGCAGTGCTAAGCGTTGGTGAACCCCAAATCTGTGTTGTTCATCCACAATGATCAGCGCCAAGTTATCAAACGCCACTTCTTGTTGAAATAAGGCGTGGGTACCCACTATCATTTTTATACTGCCATTGGCGTAGGCTTGCAGCTGCTCTTCCCGTTGCTTGCCTTTGACTTTACCTGCCAACCAGCCCACTTTAATGCCCAAAGGCTCAAACCAAACAGCAAAGTTCTTCCCATGTTGTTCTGCCAGTAATTCGGTTGGCGCCATGAGTGCGACCTGATAGCCTGCTTCGATGATATCTAAAGCGGCTAACGCGGCGACCAATGTTTTACCTGAGCCGACATCTCCTTGTACCAAACGCATCATTGGCGTGTTTTTTTGTAAGTCACTAAAAATATCTTGATTAACTCTTTGCTGCGCATCTGTTGGAGTAAAAGGCAGCTGCGCCAGTAACTGCTGTTTAAGTTGCCCTTGGTGCTTGACACTGACGGCTTGATATTGGGTAGTTTTTTGTCTTACTAGCAACATACTTAAGTTATGAGCTATCAGCTCTTCTAAGATCAAGCGTTGCTGCGCGGGGTGCTGCGCAAATTGTAAGCTCTCTGTATCGGCGTCTGGCGGCGGTTGATGCAAGTAAGTCAAAGCTTGCTGTAATGAACCTTGCTGCTGAGTCAAGCTGGCTGGTAATGCTTCACTGATCCCATGTTGTTGTAACAATGCCACTGCTTGTTGTAATAATTGACGGAAACTATTTTGCTTTAACCCTTCGGTCGTAGGGTAAACAGGTGTTAATGCTTCATCACAGCAGTCATCTTCAGGATCGTTTAAGATCTTGTACTCAGGGTGAGTCATTTCATAGCCAAACTTACCGCGGCGAAACTCGCCAAAACACTTAATCCACTTACCAGTTGCCAAGGCATTTTTTTGGCCGGCATTAAAATGGAAAAAAAGTAAGGTGATGCTGCCAGTTCCGTCTGACACTTTACAACTCAGCATTCGGCGGCGGCCAAAAATGATTTGGCTAGACTTAATTTCCGCTAAAATTGCCCCGTGCAGACCCGGTAATGCGTCTTGGATTGGGTAAATGTGAGTACGGTCTTCGTACCTGAGAGGTAAGTGAAATAGTAAATCTTGCACCGTATGTAAATGCAACTTGCCGAGCTTTTCTGCGAGCTTACTTCCTACTCCTTTAAGGGTAGTTAAGGGCAATTTATCTAGGTTCACTTAAGTCTCTATTTTTACTGTAAATTTAAACAGATAATAGTAAACCTTACGGCATAACTTTACAAAAAATGTTAATTTTAATCGCTGTGGTAGCGCTATCATCGTCTTTGCAGTATTCTACTAATAGTTTTAAATCCGCACTGATAGCGTTACCTGTAGCCATTTTTGTTGTTGTTAAGATATTGATTTTTAATTTTTTATTGGTTTTTTTTAAGAAATTGACGAGAGCAGCTTAGCGCTTAACGTAATTGCAGCACAAAGCCATAGACGGTTTTGATTAAGCTCTGTTAATCTTAGTCACACAGTTTAGGAAATAATTTGTTTCCTCTGAAATTTTAAGCGTTATTGCGAGTGTAGATGGACTCTACCGAGTCCAACAGAAAGAGGTCAGCGGCAACATGCTGACAAATAAAAAAGGGAGCTTTGCTCCCTTTTTTATTGCCTGAAATTTACCTGCGCTTAGCGATTCACTCCTTTAATAACCCTCAATACGTGTTTCATCCTCATTTCAGACTTCCCGTTGCTTGATGGCTTCATTAAGTCTTACTGCGCGGTTAACGTCAGTTGGAAATGCTGCAGTTTACTTTGCTGACTGGCAGGTAGCTGGGAAGTATCCAATTGCATCAATGCTTGATTAATGGCTGTTAAGGCAGAGTCATCGAAAACCCTGTAGCCACTGCTATTGATTATTTCGATCCGATCTTTACCTTGAAGATCACTATATCGACGAACAGTGACCTTGGCCTCGGGGTAACTATGACGGGCAGACCAATGCTGGTAAATCAATTGCTGCATCTGTTGACGACACTGTTGTAGGTCAAAACAAGGAGTTAGATCTTGAGCTTGGCCCACAAAGCTAACCAATAAAAATGATGTGATTAGATATATTTTTAACATTATCAAGCCTGCTTTTAGTTTAAATTATCGCCACAAATTAATGTTCACTGCGAATAAAGTGCTTCAAATACTGTTTTTTGAGTGAACGATATGGCTGATTTGGCATCATTTTGTTGTGTTCAGAGATGCTGTTGTGCCATTTGCAAGGAGGCTTAATGTTAAACACTATTAAACGCTGGCGAAAGCGCCCCGGCTTAGATTCTAAGGCTGACGCGGTAACCAGAAAGGTGCAGTCTGAGCAATGGCTTGATGACGCTGGCGTAACTGTGAATAAAACCTTGCCATGTCTGCCTGGCGTACATCAGTGTACCCTGCAGAGTGCACACGCTATATGGCAACGAATCTATGCATTGTTTTACCTCAGTGCAAAAGCAGAAGACCAAGATCCCGCAGCTTTGAGCATGTTGCAAAAGCGCTGCCTCAGTCCATTACAGTTTACCCACAACGAACAAAAATTGCTGGCTCAAGATAATTGGACCCTCGCCGATAAAGAAAGCTGCGTGTGGCGGTATGAAGCCATTAATACCTTGCTATGGACGCTGAAGTTGCACGTGCGGTTAAGCAAGCCGAACCAAGTTTGTGACATTTTAGGTATCTCTCGTCTAGTGTTAAATAGTAGCGCCGAGGAATTAACTGCTCGGACTAAGATCAGGACGCCGGCTCAATGCTTGGATCAAGCCGATCTTTATTACCGCTACAGCCAATCGATGACGAGTAAAACGGGCAGTATTTACTTGGCTGATATTAATGAGCAAGTTGTACAACAGCGCTTCCACTGCTTTATGTGGTTGATGGGGTTGATTGAATGGGACGATGCCTTTCCATCAGCGCTACAACAGCTAAGCAAGCAGGAACGGCTACAAGTTGCGCCTTAACGACAGTGAGAAAGTACATACTAGGATGGTATGTGCCGACGTGTTATGGAAAACCTCAGAGTAGAGAGCACCACCATGTTGCAATTTTGGAATAACCTGTCGATCGTGTTACGCGTCACGATTGGGTTTTGTATTATCGTACTTTTGCTTTTGGTCATGAGCCTATCAAGCATTAATGCGGGTAAAGAGCTTAACAATAACCTTTCAGAGATTTCTGAAACGGCCACTCCTATTGTACTACAAGCCAATAAAACCTCGGTTGCCTTACTGATTACGGGGAAATGGTTAAAGGATTATGTCACCACTAATGATCCGCAAGCATTGGCTGAAGTGCTAAGCCAGTACCAAAACAGTAAAAAACAATATTTGGCTGAGTTTCGCAGTTTGCAGCAGCAAGCTGCGGGGCTGGGCGAATTTGGACCATTGCTGAGAGAGCTTGAAAAGGTGCAAAACGACTACTTTTTGCAAGCTGACAAGCTGGTTTCTCAGCATGCTGACTACCTTAAAGAGTCACAAGTTTTACGCGGATTATTAGGGAAATTTCAAGTTAATGCTCCTTTATTACGCACTAATATCTCTGATCGCGGCGGCGACCATTACAGTTCGTCGGTGAAGCAAATGGTCGCTGGTATGCTAACCACTTTGGGTGGCATGGATCTCAACACCTTAGACGGCATGAATCGGCAGAACCCCAGCGAAATTAAAAAGTTGATGCGCCGTAACGGCATTCAAGTTCGAAGTTTAAATAAAGACTTGAAGCAATTTTATGCGGTGTTTCCTGATGCTAAAGCAGCCATTGATTTCATGTTTAATCAATTTATCGAAGACTCCTCGAAAAAAGGCGGCCTGTTAGACCAACATTACAATTTGATGAAGTTACGAATTAACATTGAGAAAGCGTCAGAGCATGTAGCCAAAGATGTGGATATCAGTTTAGCTCTGATTGAGAAGATAAACCTCGCATCTGAGGGGCTAGTAGCAGCTTCGGTCACTGATACTAATAATCTAATCGCGCAACTAGAGCGTCGTACCTGGCTACTATTAGGCATTTCTTTGGGGTTAGCCTTGTGCGTTTCCTTTGCCATTAGCCGTGCAATTAAAACACCGTTGAACGCCTTGTTGCAGGCACTGACTGCCGTCACTAATGGTGATATGACCACGAAAGTGGATTACAAAAGCCGTAATGAGTTTGGTCGCTTGTCGCTTCAGGTGAATGATCTCGTTGCGCAAATGCATGACATGCTTGAAGAAATGGCAGATGCTTCGAAACAGCTTTCTAGCGTGGCTAATAGTAACCAAACAACAGCACAAGCAGCAAAAGAAGACGTTGCCGAGCAACGCCATGAAACGTCAAGCGTGGCGGCAGCCATGACGCAGATGGAGCAGTCGGTGAGAGAAGTGACCTCTGCGGCGCAAAATACCTTAGAGAAGGTATTAGAGGTAGAGTCCTGCACTAACTCTGGCCAAGACGTGATGGCCACGAACATCACCACGGTTCAGCAGCTTGCTGGGAAGCTTGAAGATACAGTCGGGGTGATTGGCGACGTTGAGAAAATGAGCAGCAACATTGGCGGAATTTTAGATGTCATTCGCTCTATTGCCGAGCAAACTAATTTATTAGCCTTAAACGCGGCCATTGAAGCAGCCCGTGCCGGTGAGCAAGGCCGAGGTTTTGCTGTGGTGGCTGATGAAGTAAGGGTGCTGGCACAAAAAACCAGCAACTCAATTGGCGAGATAAATAGCATGATTGAAGGTTTGCAAAAAAGTACAGGTCAAGCGGTGACTGCCGTCAACGAATGCCAACATGAAATGGAAAGTTCAAGTGAACACAGCCAAGCTGCCAATAACGCCATTACTGAAATCCAAACCCTAGTAACTGAGATTTCTGATATGAGTAGTCAAATAGCCAGCGCTGCGTCACAGCAGCAAGCTACCAGCAGTGAAATCGCCAGTAATATCATTCGTATTTCAGATTTAAGTGACGGCAATTACCAGGATATTGAAAAACTGGCTAACAGCAGTACTGAGTTAGAAACATTAGCGGCTCAGCAAGACCAGTTAGTGAGCCGTTTCAAGTTATAATCTTTTATTATGCAGGCATTTGCATTCGGAAGTGCCGCCTGCTTTAATACCTATATAACCGCTATACCAAGCGGAATTTTCACAGGGAATGTTATGTTTAAACACTTTTTAGCGGTCAGCGCTTTGCTGTTGCCGACCATGGTATGTGCTCACGATACAGGTGAACCACATACTGCAGACTCAGCGGTAGAGGCGTCATCATCAGAATTAGCGGACAAATTGCGCAATACTCCGGAGGAGGATCTTTCAGCCTTAGATAAGCGCTTAATTGATGAAGTGAACAGTTATGCAAACCCTTTTGTGATCACACCATTTAAACCGACCTATATTCTACCGGTGAATTATACCAGTCATGGTTACCCAGATATCTATGGTGATACAGATTTACAAGATATTGAAGTGAAATTCCAAATCAGCTTGAAGATGCCAATTTGGGTATCCAAAGGTGATGTACCTTGGGCGGTTTCTTTTGCATATAGTCAAGTGTCATTATGGCAAGCCTATAACGGGGATGAGTCTTCACCGTTTCGTGAAACCAACTATGAACCTGAGCTTTTTGCCACTTGGTATACCGATTACAACTTTATTTCAGATTGGCATTTGCGCCTAATCGACTTATCTTTTGTGCACCAGTCGAATGGGCGTGGTGAGCCACTTTCTCGCAGCTGGAACCGAATTGAAGGACGTTTTGCATTTGAAAAAGGCAATTGGGCCCTTGGCTTATCATCTTGGTATCGTATTAAAGAAGACTTTGAAGACGATAACAACCCTGATTTGACCGATTACATGGGCCATACTGAGCTCGGCGTCGCCTACAAATGGGGTCAACACACTTTTACAGCCATGAGCCGTAATAATATTGAAAGTGGCTTCTCTGAAGGTGCAGTACAAGGTACTTGGAGCTTTCCTATGGGACAGCGAATCAAGGGTTACGTACAAGTATTTTCTGGTTACGGCAATAGCTTAGCCGAATACAATCACTACACTAATACAGTGGGCATAGGTATTGCTATTAATGACGTATTATAAGCCTACCGATTAGCGCTTATCTGTCCCAAGCCCCCTTCAATGAGGGGCTTTTTATTGCCCCCTGTTCTGTTGTTTTACTGCCTTTCCCGGTTAATGTTACATATTCATTTACCCTTATAAGCTTGAAAAACCCCTTGCTGAGCACAATATATTCAACTATATTCAAACTAAATATATGACAACCTAGGTTGTCGTTGTGCTAGGTGAATATGAATAACGATATTTTAGCTCAATTGCTACAAGCTAAGTCTGATTGGCTAAATGAACAGTTAAATAGCAAGCTGCAGCAGCAAGGCTGTAGCCTGACTCCAGCTCAGCAAACGGTGTTTAATTTGGCATTTGAGCAAGTGACCACTTTGTCGCAATTGGCTCAGCAAATGCGAGTGAGTCGCCAAGCAGTGCAAAAAACCGTGGCCAGTTTGGTTGAACTCGAGCTGATACAGTTGCGAACCTGCCCTGAAAACGGCGCTGCAAAGGTTTTGATTGTCACCGCGAGGGGGCAATTAATGCGGCTGAAATATCAGCAGGTTCGGCGTGATATTGAAGCTCAGTTATTACAACGTTTAGGGCCGGAACAAGTTGCTATATTGAAACAGATATTACAGCAACAGTGGTGAAAAACTTTAGTAAATATGTCAACTGTAGTTGACATGGAGGACACATGACAACCGCATTAACGTTAAGCCCTATGGCTGATATACAGTCATATATTCAACAGGCTAATCAGTTTCCAATATTGTCTGCAGAGCATGAACATCAGCTGGCTTGCCAGTTAGCAGAGCATGGTGACCTTGAAGCGGCCAAAACCTTAATCATGTCTAACTTACGTTTTGTCATTATGATTGCCCGTGGTTACCAAGGTTATGGCTTACCTCAAGCCGATTTAATTCAAGAGGGTAATGTGGGGTTAATGAAAGCGGTGAAGCGGTTTGAGCCTGAACAAGGTGTGCGCTTGATGACATTTGCTGTCTATTGGATAAAAGCCGAAATTCACGAATACGTTTTCCGCAATTGGCGCATGCTTAAAACGGTTACCACCAAGGCGCAACGAAAGCTATTTTTTAACCTGCGCAAATACAAAAAATCCTTGCACTGGTTTAACAGTGAAGAAGTCAAAGAGGTGGCGACTGAGTTACAAGTATCCGAGCAAGATGTGCGAGAAATGGAGTCGCGCATGGTTGGCCAAGACGTTAGCCTACTGCAAGGGGAAGACGCTGACTATGAATCTTCTGGGCAGGGGGTATTTGAGTCCAGCCTTGAAGCCGAAACAGCCTCTCCCGAAATGGCGTTAATCGAGCTGGATTGGCAGGCTCAAGCTCAACAGCAGCTGTTGCAGAAGTTCACACAACTCGACGATCGCAGCCAACTTATTATTCAGCGCCGGTGGTTAGATGAAGAGAAAGCCACTTTGCATGAGTTAGCAGAAATACTCAGTATTTCTCATGAAAGGGTGCGCCAGTTAGAAAAACAGGCGTTAGAAAAATTAAAGCGTCAGTTGGCGAACTAATCTGCTAATTACCAGACTAACACTATGATAGTAAGCGACATCACTGGGGGCTGAGATGACACTATTAAGACTAGAGAGCTACTTACAGCACGCACACGTTGCGGTGCAAGTGATGGAGCATGCCGCTGCGTTCAAAGCCGAAGAAATTGCCGCGAATGCCCATGTCAGCAGTATCGACTTTGCCAAAACCCTGCTATTGAGCTTGGATGGTGACGACGTCATGCTTATCTTACCTGCTTGTTATGAAGTTGACATTGCGGCTTTGAGCAAAGCGCAAGGTGTAAAAAAAGTGCGCTTTTGGTTGGAACAAAAAATGGCTGAAAAATTCCCCGATTGTGAAGTGGGTGCTGCGCCACCGTTTGGGGTTTTGTATGGCTTGCCTGTAATGATTGCCCGAGAACTAACCCTCAGAGAGCACATCTATTTTAATGCTGGAAATCACCACCAAGTCATGAAAATGGACTACTTGGATTATCATGATTTAGTTATGCCAACGACCATTAGCCAAGGTTATGTGCGACGTAACCCTGCGCGCCATATTCATGTGCATCATGCCCATTTTAGCCATTGATAGTAGCTTGATTACGGAATTAAAAAAGGCAGCTTAAACGCTGCCTTTTTATTGCCGACGATTACTCGTCATCATCAATGTGCTGCCAAGCACTTTGACTCATTTGCACTTTCTTCCACCAAGAGTCCGGGGCAAGAATTTGGCCTTCATCATCAATTTCAGGGTAGGGTAATCCTTTTTGACGACAGACTTTAGCAAAGATTGGGTGACCACCCTCAAACATGATGCGGTCGCGCTCTTGTTTGGTAATTTTGTCGGCGGGTTGATACAAGCCCGCAGCTTCACGTTGGCGCTGCGCTTCGTATAGCATTAATGCTGTTGCCACAGAAACATTTAAAGATTGCACCATGCCTACCATAGGTATAATGACGTCTTGATCGGCTAACGCTAGCGCCTCAGGGGTGATGCCGTCTTTTTCTTGGCCCATTAAAATGGCCGTGGGTTTAGTGTAATCGATTTGTCTAAAGTCTACCGCAGTGGCTGACAAATTAGTGGCGATAATTTGCATGCCTTGTTGCTTGAGCGCGCCTATGGCATTTGTCACATCATCGTGAGCATGTACTTTCACCCAGTTTTGGCTACCCGTCGCAGTATGGCCCGATAGCTTCATTTTAGGCTCATCCCATACGGCGTGAATATCGCTGATGCCAACGGCGTCGCACGTTCTTACAATGGCTGCGAGGTTGTGGGGCTTGTGCACTTTTTCCATGCAAACCGTTAGGTCTGGTTGGCGGCGTTTAAGCATTTGGTCAATTCTGGCGAAGCGCTCTGGAGTCATACTATTTCTCTAAATACGGGTTCTTAGTACTAGCTTTATTTCTTGAGAGAGCGGTTGCGATTGCGTGACACCTTGGTCACGTCTTGCAGCACACGGATCTTTCTCATGATGTTAGCCAAGTGAATACGGTTTTTGGTGGTGATTAATAAATCGACAACGTACACTCGACCATCTTTTTCTTCGGTGGCAATATTATGAATGTTGGAGCCGGTTGCCGACACCGCATTGGTTAAATCGGCAAGTACACCTTGATGGTTAATGAGCTCGACGCGGATTTCAGTGCGATATTCGTGCTCGGCTTCCAACGACATATCCCATTCTACTTGCATGTACTTATCAGCTTCATCTAGGTGAGGTTGAATGTTACGACAGGTATCCACGTGGATGACTAAGCCTTTACCTGGGCTGATATGGGCAATAATCGGGTCACCAGGAATAGGGCGGCAACAGTTAGCGTATGTCACCAACATGCCTTCGGCACCTTTAATGGGCATTTTGCCTTGCTCATTATCGGTAGGCGTCAACTCATCGGCATTGCCCAAGAAGCGACGGGCTATAACGATGCTCATCGCATTTCCCAAGCCAATGTCTGCCAGTAAGTC
Organism: Motilimonas pumila; assembly: GCF_003596335.1. Classification (GTDB taxonomy): domain Bacteria; phylum Pseudomonadota; class Gammaproteobacteria; order Enterobacterales; family CBDFNC01; genus Motilimonas; species Motilimonas pumila. The sequence continues at coordinate 16,509 of NZ_QZCH01000004.1, read as the reverse complement.
TTCCAAGCATTCTTGCTTAGTATCTGACAGTACCTTTTGGATGTTCTCTGGTGCAATATCGGCTAACGTTTTACTGCCTAGGGCATGATTTAATAAGCGGCGGCCTAAATTAATGGACTCTTCCAGTTGCAGGTTTTTCAACATTTGGCGAATGGTATTACGGGCTTTACCCGTCACCACATAGTTGAGCCAAGCTGCGTTAGGCCGTGCACCTGGTGCGGTAATAATCTCAACGGCTTGGCCATTTTTGAGTTTACGGCTCAGCGGGTACGGTTGGCGGTCAACACGGGCCCCTACGCAGGCATTCCCTACATCGGTATGCACCGCGTAAGCAAAATCTACCGCTGTCGCGCCTAAAGGTAACTCAATGATACGACCTTCAGGGGTAAATACGTAGATTTCATCAGGGAAGAGCTCAGTTTTTACGCTTTCAACAAATTCAAACGAACTGCCCGCGCTTTGCTGCAGCTCAAACAAGCTTTGCATCCAACGGCGCGCCCTTACTTGAGCCGTTGTGCCAGAGCCGTCACCATTTTGTTTATAAGACCAATGCGCCGCGACACCTTTGTCTGCCATTTGATCCATGTCTTCAGTACGGATCTGGATCTCGACCGGTACCCCATGCGGGCCAACTAAAGAGGTATGCAGTGACTGATAACCGTTGGCTTTAGGAATGGCGATATAATCTTTAAAGCGACCGGGACGAGGCTTAAACAAGCTGTGCATTTGCCCTAATACTCGGTAGCAAGTATCAAGATTGTTAACCAAAATACGAAATGCATAAATGTCCATGACTTCATGGAACTGCAGCTCTTTGCTACGCATTTTATTGTAAATGCTAAATAAGTTTTTCTCGCGGCCTAATACTTGCGCATCAATGCCAACGTCTTCTAACCGGCCTGCGACCTCTGCGTGGATATTATCCATCACTTCACGACGGTTACCGCGCGCGCGGCGAACCGACTCTTTGAGGACTCGGTAACGCATTGGATACAAGGCTTGAAAGCCGAGTTCTTCCAATTCGTTTTTAATGTTGTGAATACCCAAACGATTGGCGATGGGCGAGAACACTTCCAAGGTTTCGTTGGCAATACGGCGACGTTTATCAGGGCGAAGAGCGCCAAGGGTACGCATATTGTGGGTACGGTCAGCTAACTTGATCAATACCACACGAATGTCTTGCACCATGGCCATGACCATTTTACGAAAGTTTTCTGCTTGTGCTTCTTTGCGATCGCGAAACTTAAGTTTGTCGAGCTTGCTGACGCCCTCTACGAGTTCAGCAATGGTTTCGCCAAACATTTCGGCCAAGTCTTCTTGGGTGGTGTCGGTATCTTCGATAACGTCATGCAAGAGTGCTGCGGCGAGGGTTTCATAATCCAACCGCATTTCTGCCAGGATATAAGAAACGGCAACAGGGTGAGTAATATACGGTTCACCACTAGAACGAAACTGTCCCTCATGAGCATCACGTGCCACGATATAAACTTGTTTCAGCTGCTGTTGTTGTTCCACAGGCAAATAACTGGCTGCCAGTGTTTGTAGGCTTTCAAAGATGTACAAACTCGTCCCCGACTCTTCTAGGCTATTACATTGAAGATACTAAACTCTGCACCGAATGGTGAGTTTTTTGATCAAAAAAGCACCCATAAAGGGTGCTTTTTTAAGAAAGATGGGATTAACCGCGACCTTCAGCAATCGCTGCTACTGCAGCTAGCTCGGCAGCGTCTTGTTCTTGCTGCTCTTGGCGATCTTGTACATCCATTGTTTGTGAAGTCACTAAACCTTCTTCGATTTCACGTAAAGCAATGACTGTAGGCTTATCATTTTCTTCATCTACTAAAGGCTCTTTACCTTGTACCGCAATTTGACGGGCGCGACGTGCCGCTACTAGGATCAAATCAAAACGGTTGCCAACCTTCTCTACAGCATCTTCTACAGTTACGCGTGCCATCTAAGGACTCCGAAATTAAAAAACGACGCAAAATTATACAAGCTAAGTCAGGGGAGATCTAGATCCATTTCGACTTAATTTGTACTTCCTAAGTTATACTCAAGATAATTGGAGTTGCAGTGCGGCAACATACCAATTTAGCCCTATGAGCATAGGTGTTCTATGTGATTAGGGTAAATTGGCGCAGTTAACAAAGCTGCAGCTTCAAGTATGAAGAGTATAGACAGTACCACCAGATACTGCTTTATGCCAGTAACTGAGCCAAGCTTACATGGTGTAAAGCGCTTTGGCGCTCAGTATTTAAGCGTTGACCCTGAATAATTGCGCCAAATTCGGCCACGGCTTGTTCAAAGTCATCATTAATGATTAAAAAGTCGTATTCATTATAGTGAGACATTTCTGATTGCGCTTCTGCCATTCGCTTGGCTATTACGTCATCACTGTCTTGGCCACGATTTTGGAGGCGCTGCTCTAAGGCTTCGCGGCTTGGCGGTAAAATGAAAATTCCTTTTGAAGCTGGCATGAGCTGCTTCACTTGGCGCGCGCCTTGCCAGTCAATATCAAGAAATACGTCTATGCCTTGGGCTAAGCTGGCTTCTATCGCTTTTTTGGACGTGCCATAGAAATTACCAAACACTTCTGCCCATTCAAAAAAATCATCTTGCGCGATCATTTGCTGAAATTCAGCTTTGCCTACAAAGTGATAATGTTGACCGTTAACCTCACCGGGGCGAGGGTCGCGAGTGGTGTGAGAAACAGATACTTGCAGAGCATTTCCTTGGGTTTGCTCAAGCAGTGCTTTGATAAGGCTAGACTTACCAGCACCACTTGGGGCTGACACTATGTATAAGGTACCTGTAACTGACATGCTTTATTCTCGAATGCGGGGGTAATAAAAGCGGCTTAATGTAGCAAAAAAGGACGCAACTAAAAAGCACTAAGCGAAGGAATACGGTGGTAATAGATGCTGCTATTTAATGACTAGGGTAACAAAAACGCATGCGAGAGTTGTTTGATTATTGGTCTTAATTGACTTTTTGTTTATGATTTTATCGTTTTTATTACTGATATTTATTCTTATTCATATATAACAAGGACGATACTTGCATGTTGATGTTCAAAAAAGCACCTCTATACCTCGCGTTGTCAGCTGCCATCGCTTTAGTAGGTTGTGGTGGCTCAGGTAGCTCAAGTGATGATTCTGATGGAGGTTCCACTTCAGTTGAGCCAACGCTAGCGCCTGTTGTTACTCCTTCACCGGCGCCAGTGACAACGGCAACGGAACCACGCAGTGTTAAAGGGGTGATAAATGCTCCTGGCCTGACTGACAGTAGTGTCTTTAAGATAAGTCTTGTGTCTTTAAATGCGGCAGGTGAACTTGTGCAGCAATTTGAAGAACAATTACAACAAACCATGGGGCAAGTTCTGTTTGATAGTGCTATTCAGCTGGCATCAGATGGCGGCAGTTTAGTGGTGACTGCTTCGAGTGATGGCTACGCCAGTTACAGTAAAACCTTTGACTTTGATGCTGCAAGTGACTTTAACTCTGAGCTGCAAGTCAATTTACAGCAGGTGAACCAAGTTGTAGTGCAAAAAGGCAATACCATTGCTCGCTCTGGTTTACGTCAAGATACGTTTAGCTTTGCTGTGCATAAAATGCCAAGTGGCCGAAGCATTGTGGTAGATGGTAATGGTCCAGTACCACGTAACTCCCTAATGGAAGAAATCAGAATTGATATTCCAGCGGACAGTTTACCGGCCTCTACTTCAGCATTATCTGGTCGCATTGCTAACTATGATCCGACAGACGCGGAAGAATCTGAAGCTTTCCCAGGCGCTTACCGCGACAGCGATGGCAATACCTTAGTATCGGTTGCTTTTTCTTTTGCAGAGATCCGAGATCAAGACGGTCAAACCCTAAGCGGGGCCATCGCAAGAGCTGCAGAGCAAGGTGAGTTAGTTGCTCGCAATGCCGCGCCAACCATGATTACACGTACAATCCCTGCTGGCAGTTGTGCATCTTTGGAGCAGTTGCAAGATGCCAATAGCGATAAAGCGGGCTTTCAAATTCCCGTTTACACTTATAACCCTAATGCCGGTGACTGGGACCTGCTTGGTTATGGTGATGTGTTTAATGCCGCGGATGACTCTATTGTGCCTGATAATCAACAGGTATTTGACTGTCCAGCGGATAATTATTACTTAGAAGTTGTGGTAAGTAATGACGATTTCTTACGAGATTGGTGGAATTTAGATTACCCCTTACTCTTTGATACGCCAGTAGAGTTATGTGCAAATGTTAAGTTACTGAATCCAAGTGGTAACCCGGTTGCTGGCAGCTATGTTTTCTTATCTGATCCTAGTGGCAATCGCAGCTTTTCTGATACTTATGCCGTGACAGATGGTCAAGGTAGTGTTGCTTTGAGCACTACCTTACTCAACCCAGACAATACTCAGCGTACCGCATCGTTACGTCATTGGGGTTATCAATCAGGCACTTATCTAGCCAGTGATATTCAACTTTCTGAACAAGAAAGTTGTGGTGAAGTGCAAGTGATAACGGTGCAAAAACCGGATATGTGTAGCGTGTCAGGTACGGTGACGCGTGCTGCAGGCGGTAGTACCGATGAGAACTCGGGCTGGCTCTATGCTTTCCCTACCAACACAGAAGGGTACATGAACTTTGGCTTCACCCAAGCCCAAGCAAATGGTCAATACAGCATGGATGTTGAGTGTGACATCGATTATCAATTTTACACTTTCTCGGACTTCTACCAAGGCATAAACGCAGAGCAAGAAGCGCAGGCTAAAACCTTTAACGTGAATGGTACCGTTTCCGGCTTTGAAACCAGTGATGATGGCGACAAGGCCATTTTGCAGGATGCAGAAATTCAGAACTTGGCGCCATTGGCGATATTAACGGGTCATATTATGCCGCAGGGGCAAAGTATGAGCTTTTTGTTGATGGACTTTGACTTCGATTACCCTGTTAGCTACCGGTTAGAGTTTACAGATATGAATGGTGCAGTGGTTGCCAGTGTCGAAGGCACAGCAGCAAATGAGATTGATTATGATTCGGAAGATATGGGAGCTGCGCCATTTACACTGCCAACTGATTTGCCCCTTGGCAGCTACTCTGTATCGGGAATCTTGACAGATGCGACGGGTAATCAAGGCTCTGCCAGTGGCATTATCGGTGTAACCGAGTAGAGCTATGTACTTGGCGCTGAGCGCCAAGTGGACATTAGAATTTAAGGCTAGCCTTTGGTTAGCCTTATTTGATCCTTACATATTCGCTTTCAGAGTCATCAAACTTAAAGCGGCCAAAGTTATCACTGAATTGACCGTGTTTAGTCGCACCGCCAATGGTAATTAAGGCTTTATCTTGTTCCACGCTGATGATGCCGCGCGCGGCTTCTTTTTCATTGGCCATTACAATCACTTCTTGCTCGGTAAAGATGATGGTAGGCATCATCTTTTTTAACTGCTCAGCGTTTGGCTGGCCACTTAAGTCGGGAAAAAAGTGACCCTTCCACGGTTGGCTGGCATTGGCCGCTGTTGTCTTTGCTTCTGAAGTAGACGCTTGCTCATTTGCCATTGCTTGCAAAGGTAAGGCCGCGCAGCACAACAGAGAAAGGCTAGCGGTAAGGGCTTTGAATTTGTTCATTGTTAGTCCATTAATCAATTTAAAATTTGCTTATTACTTTACTGTTTCAGTGCCACTTGGCAAGTCATCAAGCGATTAAGTTTGATTCATACATAACCTAAGCTTCGCCTGGTGTGATGTTTTGCTCACGCCATTGGTGACAAAATGCCAATTGATCACGGTAAAAGGCCTCAAAACCTTGGCGTATATTGTCATCATTGGCCACTAATTGAAAAATACCCACCAAATCCGCGCGCCCCTTAAGCCTTTGTTGAAGTCGTTCGCAGGCGCCTTGCACCCCTTGGGGGCGGCGGTAAGCATTAAACCAGTTGTATTGTTTCATACGCTGCAATATGACTTGGTGTTTGTCTTTTGTTAGATGGATGTACGGCGTAATGTGACGATAGGTTTGCTCGGTGAAGGTAATAAAGTCTTGGTTAGAAAAAACGGACCAATGCTTAATGAGCAAATGATCAAACCAAATATCCAATACGATGCCAGCAAAGCGCCGATGTTGAGCGGGTACACTGGTAATGCATTGCTTTACCCAGGGGTGTTGGTCGGTATGCACATCCGTGGCTCGATGCAGCCTTACTCCCGCGACAAAAGTGTTGGGTAAATGATCAAGCTGGCTACCTTTAATGTATTCACCAACCACGGAGCCTGCAATGATTTCAGGTTCGGTGCCGGCTAAGTGTGCGTGAGCGACAAAGTTCATAATATAACGGCTTCATTTTATTCATCTTTAGTATACAGTGAATAGAAGCACAAGGACGGTTTATTGATGGCAATGAGGCATTTACTTTATTGGGGGAGAACCCAATGTACCAACTACCCGCAGACTCTAAACTGCTTACAAAACACTTTACCTTTGGCGTCGCTACATCTTCTTATCAAATCGAAGGTGGCATCGATAAGGACCAGCGTGAGCCTTCAATATGGGACACCTTTTGTCAGCAACCAGGGGCGGTAAAGGGCCAAGATAACGGTGCTATAGCATGCGACCATTATCATTTGTGGCAGCAAGACGTGGACTTGATTGCATCACTGGGCGTCGACGCTTACCGTTTATCTATTGCTTGGCCGCGCATTATTCGCGCCGATGGCTCAACTAATCAGGCCGGCTTGGCCTTTTATGACCAAATCATTCAAGCGCTATCAGATAAGGGTATTAAAGTGTCTGTCACTTTATATCACTGGGATCTACCTCAGTACCTTGAAGACAAAGGCGGCTGGCTTAACCGTGAAACGGCTTATCAATTTGCTCATTACGCTGATGTGGTCAGCCAGCATTTTGGCAACCGGATTGACAGCTATGCCACGTTTAATGAACCTTGGTGCAGCGCTTATTTAGGTTATCGCTTTGGCATACACGCGCCGGGAATTAAAAATCAAAAATCAGGGTACCAAGCCGCCCATCACTTACTGTTAGCGCATGGCTTGGCCATGCCTATTTTACGTCGTAATGCGCCGCAATCTCAGCACGGTATTGTACTGAATTTCACCCCTAACTACGCCATTTCGGAGGCTGACAATGGCGCGCAACAGTTTGCGGAAGATGATAACAGCCATTGGTTTATGCAGCCTATTTTTGAAGGCAGTTACCCACAAAGCATTCAAGCTTTATTTCCCCAAGATATGCCGTTGGTATTAGCAGGCGATATGGCCATCATTCATGCTCCTATCGATTTTTTAGGTATCAATTTTTATACCTGTAATCGAGTGAAAGCGGATGCTGAACATGGCTATCAAGTGGTTGCCGCCAATGCTGAACATGTCGAGCTCACTGATATGGGCTGGGAAGTCTACCCACAAGCACTGACAGACTTACTGGTAGGCTTTCAGCAGCGTTATATATTGCCACCCATTTATATCACCGAGAACGGCGCTGCTACCGCAGATGAATTAGTGGATGGCGTGGTCGATGACCAGCAGCGTATGGCCTATTACCAGCGTCATTTATTGGCAGTGGATAAGGCGATTCGCCAAGGGGTTAACGTTGCCGGTTATTTTGCTTGGAGTTTAATGGACAATTTTGAGTGGGCAGAAGGCTACGATAAACGCTTTGGCCTAGTGTACGTTGACTACCAAACACAAAAGCGTACGCTAAAGAATAGTGCATTAGCTTTCAAACATTTTTTGGCGACTCGCGAGCGCTAGATGAGCGTTTTAATTACAAGCGCCCTGAGGTGATTTGGTCTGATAATACACCTTTTATATCGAAAATTACGTGTTTTTCTGTTTTGCAGAGCTTTAATATTTGCTCATCAGTCAATTTCGAAAATTGCTGGTGAGCAACGGTTAATACGATAGCATCGTATTGTTTTTCCGGTAGTTGTTGGTAAATGTTGAGGTTATAAAATTGCTTTGCTTCTGCTGCATCGGCCCAAGGTTCGTAAACGTCGACGTTTACGTCCATAGATTCAAACTCTTTTATCACATCAATGACTTTGGTATTACGTAAATCAGGGCAATTTTCTTTGAATGTTAAGCCCATAATGAGTACATCTGAATTACAGACTTGAATTTTTTTCTTTAACATCAACTTAATGACCCTGTCCGCAAGGTATATCCCCATGTCATCGTTTAAGCGACGACCTGCTAAAATCATTTCGGGGTGATATCCAAGCTCTTCGGCTTTGTAAGTTAAATAATATGGGTCCACACCAATACAATGACCGCCAACAAGGCCCGGTCTGAAAGGGAGAAAGTTCCATTTAGTAGCAGCAGCAGTTAATACCTCTAGTGTATCAATGCCAATTCTTTCAAAGATTAAGGCCAACTCATTGATTAATGCAATATTGACGTCTCTTTGTGTGTTTTCGATTACCTTTGCCGCTTCAGCGACTTTAATTGAGCTGGCAAGAAAGGTTCCGGCGGTAATGACTTTAGCGTATGTTCTATCCACAATAACAGCCGCTTCTGTCGTGCTGCCAGATGTGACCTTGGTGATACTGGTCAAGGTATGCTCTTTATCACCTGGATTGATTCTTTCTGGGCTATAACCGACGAAAAAATCACGATTGAACACAAGTTCCGAACCTGTTTCCAGTAATGGAACACAAACTTCTTCAGTGGCACCCGGATACACGGTGCTTTCAAATACAACAATATTGCCTTGCTGTAAAACGGCTGCGACGGTTTCTGATGCTGAGGTGAGGGGAAGTAAATCTGGCTGATGGTGATTATTTATTGGCGTGGGCACTGAAACAATGTAAAAGTCGCATTGCGCAATATCATCCATGTCTGAAGAAAAAAGAGCAGTAGAAGCAAGTAGCTCTGTTGAGTCAACCTCTAAAGTGCGGTCGATACCTTGTGTTAACTCTTCAACCCTTTTTTGGCTGACATCAAAGCCTACGACATCATAATGTTTTGCAAACTCAACCGCGAGAGGTAAGCCAACATAGCCTAAACCAATAATTGCTACTTTCCTTGATAGTATTGCTTCTTGCATGTGTTTTCCTTCTTTGTCAGCCTATCATCAGCTTAGTACAAACAGCTAAAAAATCCCTTTAAGATAAATAGTTATACGAAAAGTGTGTGCTTGGTGAGGGAGACAAAAAGTACAATTAGTATTAATTTTATTAATTACAAACGATTGACTTATTGCTGTTTCAGCTTTTTCTCTTAAAATATGGCTCGTTATTCATATCAGGTTAGGGATTGAAATGTTTAGAAAAAGTACTTTGAAGCTGGCAGTTTTAGCTGCCTTACCACTAGTTTTGGCCGGTTGTGGAGGAGAAAACTCGTCAAATCAAGCTGATCTAGATCAGGAAGTCATCGAAACCGATAACGGCGAAAAACGCATCACTCGTAATTTAACAGGTCAAGTTGTAATCCCGGATGGGGTAGCGAGTGCAATTGATATCGAAGTGATATCCTTAGATCACATGGGCAATATCGTTGAGCACGTAAAGCGAAATGAAAAAAATGTCGCGCAAGACAATACTGCTCTTATCATGTTTGAAGTGCCAACTAAGCTTGCTCTGTCTGGTGGTAAAGTCATCATCAATATTAGTGCTCTTGGTGTCTTAAAAGACAGTAAAGCATATTCTTACACTGATCCTGAAAATTTTGAGATGAACGTAACCTCTCATCTTGATAAAGCTCTTACAGCAACAGTCCATAAAGGACTTTTTGATGCAGACGAAAGCGAGACATTTAGTTTTTCTCTGACAGAAAGTAATTCGGTTAACCCCTTAGGCAAAGAAATAACGGATAATCATGCTAGTTTAACGTCAGGTTTAGAATTTGAGTTTATTCGAGTGGATTTTCTTGCCGCAGATGCGCTTGCTGCGACATCGCCTCTCAATGTTGGTTTGAAAACGCTGAATTTACATTCTGAAGGAAAACAAAATACCTCTGTTCCTAGTCAAAACGTAACTCGAAGTGGACAGGCATTCTCACCACTATTTTTTTCCTATATGAGTATTGTTACAGCTGAAAATGAAGCGTTGGACAGTGTGGGCCTGTCTACATTGGCCCACATTACTCAACATGTGCCGAACGATTGTTCTTACGATACGATCTTAGAAGACGTAGCTCCGGAAAAAGAAGGCTTACAAGTTCCAGTATACACTTACAATGATAAGCAAGGCTTTTGGGAGCAGAGTGCGACTGGTGATCTTCACCAAAGAAGTGATGGCGCAATGGTTTCTGATACCAGTTATCAATTAGGTTGTCACGACGATCTGGTTGTAAAAATCAGTGCTGACTTGGCACATTTCGCAAACAACTGGTGGAGCCTAGGTTTAGGCCCTGAAGCTGAAGCGCCACTTCAAGTTTGTGCGAATATAGAAGTGGTCGATTCGAGTGGTGTGCCACAGTCAGGCCGAAATGTTTTCTTGCGGTCATTTGACTACACGCCTAAATTGGATTACGGCCTTACAGATTCTTCGGGTGTGGTTCAGTTATCCTTACCTCAATCAGCTTTAGTGTCTCCCCCTTTTTTTGGTCAACTAAATTACTGGGGAGCTTATTCTGGTTTGCAACAAGAAGTTGAACTATTTGACAGTAATAGCGGGTGCGGCGATGTACAAATCGTGGAGTTGGAACCTGGTTTGTCTTGTTCTGTTTCAGGCGTAATAGAACAGCCTAGAAGTGATAACTTTCCTCCACTTTGGTCTTCAGTTAGTTTGGTTGCTGCAGGAATGACCGAACTTACACTTCATCAAAGCATTAAAGAGGATGGCTCTTTTAACTCGCCCGTTGCATGTAATACATACTACAACGTATTGGTAAACTTGACTGATCAAGACTCGGCTGCAACTTATCAGGCTACAACATTTAATGTTGACGGTGTGGTTGGGGATGATGAGCTTAGTGATGATGCTCGTCAGGTCGTCTTAGCGCCAGCTAAAGTAGAGAATCAAGGTCCGATGGGCTTGATTGTACTCGATAATGGAACGCTAAATATGAGCTTTTCAGATATCGAGCAAAACTATCCGATTTCCTACTACTTTGAAGTGTTAGATGTGAACAATGCGGTGGTGGACACTTTTAGTGGCGAACTCAATCAGGCCTTAAAGATATCAACGAATGAATTACCTGTAGACATGCCTTTTGATTTACTTCGAAACTTAGAACAAGGTAAAAAGTATACGATTGAAGGAAGCATCAGTGATATTGAAGCTAATTACGGATTTGTTGTTGGTGAGATAAAACTGTAACAGTAGCTAGGAGCCTTTGCGGGCTCCTACGTTGCATTTATTTTTGATCTAGGCTCACAGATAACAGCTTTTCACGGTCATCGGTTTCAGTCACTTCATTTAAATTTATGCCTAACTGATCGCAAGCTTGTTCAAACGTTACACCGCAATGGCACATTAATACATCTATGGCAGCTAAATATGCTTGCATACGTCCTCCGGTTACTTGTGTTGATGAGCAAACTTTAGACTGCGGTCCGTTAGGGGTATATACGACTTTAGGCTAGTAAAACCAGACTATTGTTATGGGCTTTAAACGGTAAACAAGAAAATGCTTATAATGCCAACTAGTTAGGTTTCTTGCTAAGGTCTAAGCAATTACTTTTGGGCATCAAAAAAGGCAGCCTAAGCTGCCTTGTGTCACATCAAAATGGGACAACTCTATTTATCTTCGCTCACAGAGCCAATTTTGTGGATAGCAAGGTCAGCGCCTTGGTACTCATCTTCTTGGTCTAAACGCAGGCCAACCAACTTGTGAATGACCCCATATACCACGAAGCCACCAATCAGTGCTACTGCAATACCTGCTAGCGTTCCAACTAGCTGTGACATAAAGCTCACGCCACCTAGGCCACCAAAAGACTCAAGGCCAAAGATACCGGCAGCGATACCACCCCAAGCACCACAGATACCGTGAAGTGGCCACACACCTAATACGTCATCAAATTTGAATTTGTTTTGTAGCACGGTAAATAGCACGACAAATAAACCGCCAGCAACACCGCCTGTGATTAATGCGCCAATTGGGTGCATTAAATCAGAGCCTGCACACACAGCCACTAATCCAGCTAACGGACCGTTGTGAATAAAGCCAGGGTCATTACGGCCAACAATTAGCGCAACCACAATGCCGCCAACCATCGCCATTAGCGAGTTCACTGCAACTAAGCCAGAGATGCCGTCAAGGGTTTGCGCTGACATGACGTTAAAGCCAAACCAACCAACAGTAAGGATCCAAGCCCCCAGTGCTAGGAAAGGAATATTTGAAGGTGCAAATGCGACCAGTTTACCGTTACGGTAACGGCCATTACGAATACCGAGGAAGATGATCGCCGCAAATGCTAGCCAACCACCTACACCGTGCACAACTACAGAGCCAGCGAAGTCATGGAATCCTGCACCATAAGTCGTCTCTAACCATGTTTGGAAGCCGTAGTTGCCATTCCAAATAACGCCTTCAAAGAAAGGGTAAACCGTAGCAACAATAATGGCTGAGGCGATAAGCATAGGGTAAAACTTCGCGCGCTCAGCAATACCACCAGAGATAATGGCGGGGATAGCCGCGGCAAAAGTTAACAAGAAAAAGAACTTCACCAAGTCGTAGCCACTATTTGCGCTAAGCTCTTCAGCGCTGCCAAAGAAAGTCACATCATAAGCAACCCAGTAGCCGATGAAGAAATAGGCCAAGGCAGAGAAACCGAAATCCGCGATGATTTTTACTAAAGCATTTACTTGGTTCTTCTGGCGTACTGTACCAACTTCAAGAAAAGCAAAGCCGGCATGCATCGCCAGTACCATAATGGCACCTAAAAGAATAAATAGGGTGTTTGCGCTTTGTGTTAACGTCTCAACTGCGCTCGTTATGTTTTCCACTGCTTTGTCTCCTCAACATCCAAGCTGTTTAATACAAATTCAATTTTGTTAGATACCATTAAGCAAAGATCGAACCAAGTATTAAAAAAATGTTGCAGCTTGGTGCGAAAGCACTGATTTGGCGGCTTTGATTGGTGCGGGTGCATAACAAGAACGTTACCCTTGCATCATTCTGGTTAGGTGTTTTGCACTTTAGTGGTGCGTTGCTGTTGTGGTGTGGTGCAATAAAATAAAGAAATGCTCACTTATAATGCGCGAAGGAGAGTTATTAATGACTTTTATTGTCAACTGGCCTTACAAAAGCATGCAGTGATTGTTTACGGCGGTACTTACCAATGCGCGCGCGCAGGTCAGCAGGTAAAAAATCATCTGCGACAAGTGTAAACCCTTGAGCCAGGTATATCGGGGCCAGCTGTGGCTGCGCAAAGCAATAAACAGGATGATGAGAAGGCAGCTGAGACAATGCCCCCTTTAGCAGCAAACCTGCTAAACCTAAACGACGGTAAGGTGGCAGCACCAGTAAAGACGACAAAAACCAGTACTCAGGGTAAAGATTGAGCTTGACGCAGGCGACTATATTGCCTTTTTCGGGGTGTCGCAGCACGTAGGCACTATTGCTGCCACTGAGCTTACCTGGCTTGTAATGACTTTTATATAAGCGGTTTACCAGCGGGTATTCCAGTGGCGGCAGAAGTTGCACTTGCTGAGAACTAAAAAAGAAACTTTGCGAAAGCCCACAAGACATGACTCTGATTTTAACCAAGGTTTTAGGTATACTCAGGCCATTATACCTGCCAATTTCGCTGAGTCGCGTTTTGTGATGAGATTAATGTATGTTAGATAAATCTTTGGCTGATTTAACCAGCCTTAACAGCTTCGCTATTTCTGCTTTGAGTCGTCGTCTACTTATTTTGGAACAGCCGGATGAGCTGACTGCTCTGCCAGAGGGTTTACCTACTCCGACATTGATTTTGGGAGGGGGTAGTAACTTACTGTTTTGTGAGGATTTTGAAGGCACGCTTATCAAGCCAGACTTTAAAGGCATTCAAGTAGCAGAACAAGATGATGCATGGTTGATCACTGCGGCAGCGGGTGAAAACTGGCATGACTTTGTTACCTATTGCGTTGAGCAAGGTTATGACGGCTTAGAGAATTTAGCATTAATCCCAGGCTGTGTCGGGGCCACTCCAGTGCAAAACATTGGTGCATATGGGGTAGAGATAAAAGATGTTTGCCACAGCGTGACCGTGTTTGACCGCCAGCAAGGCGAGTTTGCCATCCTTTCTGGCAGTGAATGCCAATTTGCCTACCGTGACAGTATTTTTAAACACCAGTACAAGGCCACTCATATTATTGTCAACGTGACGTTTCGACTGCCGAAAGCGTGGCAAGGCAAGCTCAACTACGGCGATTTAAAATCGTTACCAGCAGATGCTAGCGCCAAGCAAATCTACGATCTAGTGTGCCAGGTACGCAGCGCGAAACTGCCTGATCCTAATGCACTGGGTAATGCCGGCAGCTTTTTTAAGAACCCCACCATTTGTGCCAAGCAGGTCGAGCAACTCTTATTGCAATATCCCGCTATGCCACAATATCCAGTAGCTGATCCGAAATTACGAAAAGTTGCCGCAGGTTGGTTAATTGATCAAGCCGGTTTAAAAGGCAAGCAAGTGGGTGGCGCCGCGGTACACCAAAACCAAGCTTTAGTATTGGTCAACAAGAGGCAAGCAGTGGCCAGTGACATTGTTGATTTGGCTTGGTTAGTCAGGCAAACAGTGTGGCAGAAGTTTGGCATTGCGTTAGAGCATGAAGTGCGTTTCATTGGCGCGCAAGGTGAAACGGATTTATTGAGGATAAAAGCGCGTGAGTGATCTAAACCCAAATATTATTAGCCTATTAAATACGCTCGCCAGTGGTCAGTTTGCTTCTGGTGAGGCGCTAGGAGAGCAGCTAAGCGTCTCGCGCGCCGCCATAGCTAAATATATCAAACAGTTGGAGCAGTTGGGTTTAGACATTTACTCTGTAAAAGGGAAGGGTTACAGGCTGGCTCAACCCATTTCATTATTAAACGCGCAAGCCATTAACGCGCAAATAGATGCACCTGAGGTTGAAATCTTTACCCTGATAGACTCCACCAACCAGCATTTACTTAATCGTATTGGTCAGCTTGAAAAAGGCCATACTTGTATCGCAGAGTGCCAACAAGCGGGTCGGGGGCGACGTGGTCGCACCTGGGTGTCCCCCTTTGCTTCACACCTATATTTGTCGATGTATTGGCAGCTAGATGAAGGCATGGCCGCGGCAATGGGTTTGAGTTTAGTCACGGGCATCGCAGTGGTAAATGCGTTAACGGCAATGAATATTTCGGGCGTTAAACTCAAGTGGCCGAATGATATTTATGTTGAAGGCAAAAAGCTGGCCGGTATTTTGGTTGAAATGTCGGCGCAAGCGTCTGGGCCGTGTCAGTTAGTGATAGGGTTAGGTTTAAATGTGAACATGCCGATACAAGCAAGCGCGGCCATTGACCAACCATGGACCGATATAAAGCAGGTCGCAGGCAAGGAGATTGATCGCAATGAACTTGCCCACAACGTCATTTTGGCGTTGCGCGAAACATTACGGCTTTATGAACGTGAAGGATTATCGCCATTTTTGGCAAGTTGGCAAAAAATGGACGCCTTTGCGAATAAACCGGTAAAGCTTTTGATTGCCGAAAAAGAGGTTCGAGGCATCGCTCGTGGCATTGATAAAAATGGCGCTTTGCTGCTAGAAGCAAACGGTGTCGTAAAACCCTTCATTGGTGGTGAAATTTCCTTAAGAGGGGTATAAATTGCTGGAACTTTCAGCAAATAGCGAAAGTTAGGCTTTTTTTTGCGAAAGAGTGTTGCAACCAGCAAAACTATTACTTAGAATGCGCCTCACTTAAATGAAGCCGACTTAGCTCAGTAGGTAGAGCAACTGACTTGTAATCAGTAGGTCACCAGTTCGATTCCGGTAGTCGGCACCATTTAATTCGGGGGGGTTCCCGAGTGGCCAAAGGGAGCAGATTGTAAATCTGCCGCGAAAGCTTCGATGGTTCGAATCCGTCCCCCCCCACCACTTTCTATGGTTTGAAGTAGCCTTGAGAGGCAACTAGAAACATGAAGCGGGCATCGTATAATGGCTATTACCTCAGCCTTCCAAGCTGATGATGCGGGTTCGATTCCCGCTGCCCGCTCCAATCTAATTGCTGATATAGCTCAGTTGGTAGAGCGCACCCTTGGTAAGGGTGAGGTCGGCAGTTCAAATCTGCCTATCAGCACCAGTCTCTTATCTATACTTCTTACCTTGTTTAAACTAAACTGCGTGAAATTATTCACCGTTAATTGTCTCTGAGGGACGATCATGTCTAAAGAAAAATTTGAACGTTCAAAACCGCATCTTAACGTAGGTACTATCGGCCACGTTGACCACGGTAAAACTACTCTGACTGCAGCAATCACTAACGTACTTGCTAAAGCTTACGGCGGTGAAGCACGCGATTTCGCAGCTATCGATAACGCTCCAGAAGAGCGCGAGCGCGGTATCACAATCAACACTTCTCACGTTGAATACGATACGCCTACTCG